>NZ_KK211058.1:65332-184952 GCF_000620045.1 Halomonas halodenitrificans DSM 735
GAGGGCAAGAAGACCCTGGCCACGGCCCCTATCGAGGTCGTCGCCCCGGAAGTGGGTATTTCCGGACCCGACATCGTTCGAGCGGAGGGCGATGTGGATATTTCGTGGTCTTCTACGGTTCACCCCAGCGATATGGTCGCCATCGTGCCGGCCGGCGCCGACGAGGGCTCCCGCGGCAACTACCGACGCACCGGCAAGATGACGGAGACTCGACTGACCGCCCCGGCCGAAACGGGGCTCTATGAGATCCGCTATATCCTGGACGAAGGCAGGAAGACCCTGGCCAGCATACCCCTCGAAGTCGTCGGCACCGACGCGCCACTGGATGATGGTGCCGGGCTCTCGGTGCCGCCATCAGCCGCGCCGGGTGACACGATCACCGTCGGCTGGACCGGAGGGAACGACAGCGCCGACCAGCGAATCGCCCTGGCCCGGAAGAATCAGCCGGATTTCAGCTGGATCAGCGTCCAGTCCATCGGCGACGCCGACACCATGGAGCTGACAATGCCCGATGAGGCGGGGGTCTATGAGGTCCGGTTCCTGGATATTGCCGGCCAGGAACTGCTCGGCCGGTCGGTAGTCCAGGTGGAATGACCGCTCGACCTTGCGTGATGCGCCGACACCGGCCGAGAGATTACGCGGCCCGGTTAAGCGGGCCTCAGCTCCTCCACGAGGCGGCGACAGTAGGCCTCGAGCAGGGCCAGCAGCGCCGGATAGAAATCGCTGGCGGTCGTTACGCCGGCGCTTCTGGTGACTAGCCGGGGCAGCCAGCTGCATAGTTCATGTTCCACGAATGCTTCGAGATCCTGACGCCAACCCTCGCGGTCGGGGGCCTTTGCCTCGGCCAGTATCTGCAGGCGCGTGGCGAGGTAGTCGAGCATCACGGCCAGATGGTCGGCGGGTTCGGCCACATCACGCCTGACCGCATACCCCGCCGCGGCGAGTCTCGCCTCCATGCGTTCTGCCGCCTTACCGTGAAAGCCCTGCTTGTCGCCTGCATGCAAGGACGCATAGGGCGGCGCCCCGCTCCGTGCATCCGCCAGGAAGAGCTCGGTGAAGTCCGCCGCCAGCTCCAGACGCGGGGTCGTGAACATCACCAGCCGTGACAGCGCCTCCTGAAGACGCTCCACCTCATCGGTGATGCCGTGGGCATCGCGCAGGTAATCCAGGAAAGGGGCCGCCTCCCCCTGGCGGTAACGCTCCAGCGAGGCCTCATCCAGCTCCGCGCCGAGAACGGTCGCCAGCCAACGACACAGCAGGCTCTCCGACTCCCCGTCGACTGGCGAACCGCCACCCGCCTCCGGGCGGGCGGCGGCCAGGGACGATGCTGGTTCCGTCATATTTCCACCACGCTCGGCCCACCAAAGGCAGTGACCTCGGGCACCTCGCCCTCGAAGCGCTCCATCTCCACAATGCAGGTATTGGCACTCGGCGCCTGGGCGAGCCTGGAGGAGCCCACATCGAGGGTCAGGGTGTTGGGGTCACCGTAGGTGTCCAGGGCCCCGATTTCCGGTCCGACGGGCCCGTACCAGGCCCCCTCCTGTATGCGCACCACGCCGGGGGGAAAGTCATCGGATACCACCGCCCCCGCCAGCAACTGTCCTCGGTCGTTGAAGACACGCACCAGGTCGCCGCCCTGAATCCCGCGCTCCGAGGCATCCTGCGGGCTCATGTAGATCGGCTCACGCCCCTGCACGGCGTAAGTGGCCCGCAGTTCCTCGGACTCGCACATCTGGGAGTGGAGGCGTTTGTCGGGGTGCACCGACTGCAGCCATAGCGGGTAGCGATCCGAATTGGGCCCCCCGTGAGAACGTTCCGCCTTCTCCATCCAGGTCGGGTAGGCACGGCAATCATCGTAGCCATAGCGGGCGATCTTGCGGCTGGAGACCTCGATAAAGCCGGAGGGCGTGCCCAGCGCATTGACCTCGGGCGCCTGACGAAAATCGGCATGGCGCACCCAGTTTTCCCCCGGGCCGAAGTCGACATAGCCTTCCTTCCAGAACTCGGCGAACTCGGGCATCGGCGAGGACGCCTCCCCGTCACCGGAAGCAGGGCTGAAGGACTTGTTCGCCTCGCGACACTCATCGTAGAGCCTCTTGACCCAGCCCATCTCGTCCAGGCCCTGGCGATACTCTTCGTCACGCCCGAAGCGACGACACAGGTCGGTGAAAATGTCGAAGTCGCTGCGGGAATGGAACAGCGGGTCCACCAGCTTGTGCATGGCCAGCACGCCGCGACTGGAGTAGGTGCCGTAGATATCGATATCGTTGCGCTCGAACTGCGTGCAGGCCGGCAGCACCAGGTCGGAGAAACGACAGGTAGCGTTCCATGCATAGTCGACGGTCACCACCGTCTCCAGCCTCTGGAACGCCTGCTTCATGCGGTTGTGATCCTGATGGTGATGCCAGGGGTTGCAGCCGCTGAAGACGCACATGCGAACATCCGGGAAGGTCACTTCGGCGCCGTTGTACTGGATGGTGTCTCCCGGGTTGAGCAGGCAGTCGATCCAGCGCGCCACCGGAATGGTCGAGGCGGCCCCCTGGAAGTCGGTGTTGTTATGCACGGGCGTCTTGCCGGCATCCACGTTGCGCGGGAAGGCTCCCGGTGCACTCGCCCCGGATGACGGCACGCCGATGGAGCTATAGTGGTGGCCGTAGCTGATGCCTCCGCCGGGAAGGCCGATCTGGCCCAGCATGGTGGCCAGCACGGCGCCCATCCAGTAGGGCTGTTCGCCGTGCTGCTGACGCTGTATGGCCCAGCCGAACAGCAGCTGGGTGCGGTCGGCCGCCAGCAGGCGGGCAAAGTCGCGGATATCCTCGGCCGAAACGCCGCAGATCTCCGCCGCCCATTCCGGCGTCTTGGCTACGCCATCCTCGGCCTCGCCCTGGACATAGGCGATAAAGTCATCGAAGCCCAGCGCATAGGCGTCGATAAACGCCTGGCTGTACAGCGCCTCGTTGTAGAGGGTGTGCGCCATGCCCAGCATGAAGGCCACATCGGTCATCGGATTGACGTAGAGCTGCTCGCACCCAAGATACTTCTGTGTCTTGGTGCGCACCGGATCCACGCTGATCACGCGGATGCTGCCTTCCGCCACCCTGGCCTTGAGCTGCTCCAGATAGGCGTAGGACTCATGGGTCTCGCAGTTCCACCCCACCTGCAGGTTCTTGTAGAGGTCGTTGCCCCACAGCACCACCGTCTTGCTGTTCTCGAGGATCAGTGGCCAGGAGGTACCCTGGCTGTAGACCTCGGTGGAGCCCAGCACGTAGGGAAGGATGACCTGTCCGGCGCCGGTGGAGTAGTCACCCACCTTCTTGACGAAGTGACCATGCATCGCCACCGCTCGCTGCATATGGTTGCCGCAGCTGTGCATCTGGCCGGTCTGGCGCCAGCCGGTGGCCCCGGCATAGAGTGCCCAGGGGCCATATTCGGTCTGGACGCGCTCCAGCTCCTCGTGGAAGAGGTCGAGCGCGGCATCCCAGGTCAGGCGCACAAAGCGGTTGTCGCCACGGGTGGTGCGATCGCCATTATGGCGATTCTTCAGCCACTCCAGGCGCACCATGGGGTAGCGAATGCGCGACGGGTTGTAGATTAGCCCCTTGATGCCGTTGAGCATCTCGGTGGGATACTGGTCGGCACCGAACGGCTTCACCTCGGCCACCTTGCCCCCCTTCACCAGGGCGTTCATCGCGCCCCAGTGAGATCCGGCTGTCTTCCAGACGCCCTGCTCGGTCACACCAGCAGCGGCGGCCGCGGTGCTGGTGAGTAGCCCAGGGCCGACCAGCGAAGCAGCGGAGCCGGCCATGGCTCCCTTGAGGAAACTTCTACGGCTGATAGTCATGAGAGCTCCTTGGGCATATCAGTGAGCGCCTTCGACATAGTCGGAGGAGTGCATTTGCAGGTACTTGAGCACCAGTTCCTGGGTGCCGGCACTCAGGTTGGTGAAGCCCACCATGCCGGAGAACATCGCCGGCCAGGTGTTGGCATCGAAGTGCTCGGGCGCCGGCTCGGTGTGACAGACGCTGCAGGCATCACGATAGGTCTGACCGGCGGTCTCCCAGAGGGCATCGCGACTTTCGAGATAGGCGCCCTTCTCGGCCCACAGCGTCACGTCCACGTTGCCCCAGGGCAGGCCCGTCATGTCATCGACAACCTCGGTCTCCCGGACCTCGATCAGGGAGTCGTTCTGGGCGACTTCCTTGTCGAGAACGGCACTGCTGATATTCTGGCCAAAGTCCTCGTAGAGCACGCGCCCGAAGCCTTTTTCCTTGCGCCAAGCCGGTATTTCCAGCCTTACGCTATCGCCCCGTGTCTCGATGATATTGACCTCGGTGGCCACCTGCAGGACGCCCGCGCGCTCGGTGAGCTCGGAGTCGGTGAACAGGTCCACGGACTTGGCGCTATAGTACTGCTGCCCCTCGTCCAGGCTGACCGAGGTGGCTTCACGCACCAGGCGTGCCAGCATGGGGTCCTTCGTGCTGCCCATCTGGTCGGGCAGCTTGTGTGCGATACCCTTGTGACAGTCCACACAGCTCTGGTCACGCTCGGCGGCGGGCTCCATGAAGCGCCGCGCCTCGTCGGACATCTTGTCCCAGTCCATGCTGTTGTAATCGTGACAGCTACGGCACTCCAGGGAACCGTTGGCCTTGAACCGTGACCACTCGTGCTGGGCCAGTTCCAGGCGCTTGGCCTCGAACTTCTCGGGGGTATCGATGGTGCCGAAGATGGCGCCCCATACCTCCTTGCTGGCCTGCATCTTGCGAGCGATCTTGGCCGTCCAGTCGTGGGGCACGTGGCAGTCCGAGCAGATGGCACGCACCCCGGTACGGTTGGACCAGTGCACGGTGCTCTGCAGCTCCTGATAAACGTTATCCTCCATCTCGTGGCAGCTGACGCAGAACTTCTCGGTATTGGTGTACTCCATGGCCGTGTTGAAGCCGCCCCAGAACACGATACCGGCGAGGAAGCTGACGATAATGATGACCCCCAGGCTGATATGCACCGGGGGCTTCTTCAGGGTATTCCACAGGATTGCGATGATCTTCATGTCTCGTCTCTCTCAGTCACTAAGGGGTCAACCGCCATGCCCGGGCGGCCCCAGCACGAAGACCTGCAGCATCCACACCACGAAGCCATAACCGCCAACCACCGCGATCGTCAGCAGCGGTACGCCGATCGCCACCACAAAAAGAAAGGCAAGCCACTCGCGTCGCTTGCCCACAGAGCCCGATTCGCTCTTGCCCTCTGCCATACATCCCCCTCACAGGCCAACTGACACGACTGCGACACACGTCATGGCGCATGTGCTTATCATTAATCTTTCATTACTATGCCAAGGTTAACAGACCGTTAGGCAATTACCATTATATTCAAGAAGAAACATCCATTTCTTGCTTTCAAACAGGTGCTATTCTAAAGGGAGTTGGCCACCGACCAGAAAGACGGCTGAGACGCCGTGGCGATCGAGCATGACACTGCATGCGGAGGCACCGAAGGCTACTGCCGCAAACACGCTGCAACGGTCCTGCATACCGTCCATATCAGGGTAAAGGCCACTTCATGACTCTCGCCTTGAGCTTGACGCGAAAACCACTTGATACCAGCCTCTGAGGGCGCCATTATCAGCGCCCTCTCGTCACTCCCTGCCGGGGAATCGAGCGAGGCCAAGACACTTCCTCTTTACTCGATCTGGATTCGTACCCATGAGCAAAGTCCTGATTATCGGCGCCGGCGGCGTCGGCGGTGTGGTTACCCACAAGTGCGCCCAGCACCCCGAAGTCTTCAGCGAGATCATGCTGGCCAGTCGCAACGAGGCGAAGTGCCAGGCCATCGCCGAACAGCTGGATCGCCCGATCCAGACCGCCACGGTGGATGCGGATGACGTCGACGCGCTGGTCGCGCTGATCGAGTCCTTCAAGCCCGATGTGCTGATCCACGTGGCCCTGCCCTATCAGGACCTGACCATCATGGAGGCCTGCCTGCGCACCGGGGTGCCTTACCTGGATACCGCCAACTACGAGCATCCCGACGAGGCGAAGTTCGAGTACAAGGAACAGTGGGCCTTCCAGGAGCGCTATGCCGAGGCCGGCAACATGGCCACCCTGGGCTGCGGCTTCGACCCGGGCATGACCAATATCTACTGCGCCTACGCCCAGAAGAACCTGTTCGACGAAATCCATCGCATCGATATCCTCGACGCCAATGGCGGCGACCATGGCTACCCCTTTGCCACCAACTTCAACCCGGAGATCAATATTCGCGAAATCACCGCGAAGGGTCGCTACTGGGAAAAGGGCGAGTGGAAGGAGACCGCGCCGCTGGCCGAGAAGCGCACCTTCGACTTCGACGGCATCGGCGAGAAGGACCTGTATCTCCTGTATCACGAGGAGATGGAATCCCTGTGCCAGAACATCAAGGGACTGGAGCGCATCCGCTTCTGGATGACCTTCTCCGACCAGTACATCACCCATCTCAAGGTGCTCGAGAACGTCGGCATGACCCGAATCGAGCCGGTCGAGGTAAACGGCACCGAGATCGCTCCGCTGGAGTTCCTCAAGGCGGTGCTGCCCGACCCGGCCTCGCTGGGCCCGCGCACCAAGGGCAAGACCAACATCGGCATCATTGCCGACGGCATCAAGGACGGCAAGCGTCGCAAGGTGCATATCTACAACATCTGCGACCACCAGCAGTGCTATGCGGAGGTCAAGTCTCAGGCCGTGTCGTATACCACCGGCGTGCCGGCGGTGACCGGCGCCATACTGATGCTGGAAGGCATCTGGAAGGGAGACGGCGTGTTCAACGTCGAACAGCTCGACCCCGACCCCTTCATGGAGCGCATCGGCGAGATGGGCCTGCCCTGGCAGGTGGTCGAACTCGACCCCGACCACGACCCGCTGGCCTGAACCATGGCGAACACTCACGATGCGGCCTCGAACGCCGAGCTCGATTTCGACGTTCGCGCCTGCCCCTCGCCCGCCTATGTGGTCGACGACGCCCTGCTGCGCCGTAACCTGGAGCGCCTCGGCGACGTCCAGGCGGCGAGCGGTGCGAAGATACTGCTGGCGCTGAAGGGCTTCGCCATGTGGGACACCTTCCCGCTGGTGCGCCAGTATCTGGTGGGTACCACGGCCAGCGGCCAGGACGAGGCCCGCCTGGGCTTTGAGGCCTTCGGCGGCGAGGTGCACTGTTTCTCACCGGCCTTCGGGGACGAGGAGATGGGCGTGGTGCTGCGCTACGCCGACCACCTCAGCTTCAACTCGCCGAGCCAGTGGCAACACTTCCGTGAGACGGTCGCGGCGGCGCCACGCCGGGTCTCCTGCGGGCTGCGGGTCAACCCGGAGCACTCCACCGGCGACGTGCCGCTCTACGACCCCTGCGCGCCGGGCTCCCGGCTGGGCACTCGGGCCCGGGAGCTCTCCCCCGAGGCGATGGAGGGGCTCGAGGGGCTGCACTTTCATACCCTGTGCGAGCAGAACAGCGACGACCTGGAGTCGACCCTGGCGGCCTTCGAGGCCAAGTTCGGTGGGTATCTCGCCGACCTGGCGTGGGTCAACTTCGGTGGCGGCCACCATATCACCCGCGACGACTACGATATCGAACGTCTGGTGCGGGTGATTCGTGACTTCCGTGGGCGCCACCCACACCTGGAGGTCTACCTGGAGCCGGGCGAAGCCATCGCCCTCAATACCGGCTACCTGGTCTGCACGGTGCTGGATATCGTCGACAACGACGGCCCCATCGCCATCCTCGACACCTCCGCCACGGCGCATATGCCAGACGTGCTGGAGATGCCCTACCGCCCCGAGATCATCGGCGGCGGCGAGCCGGGCGAGAAGGCCCATACCTACCGTCTGGGTGGCCAGACCTGCCTGGCCGGGGATATCGTCGGCGCGTACAGCTTCGATGCGCCCCTCGCCATCGGCGACCGCCTGGTGTTCACCGACATGGCCCACTACACCATGGTCAAGACCACCACCTTCAACGGCATCCGCCTGCCCTCGATCTGCCGTATCGACGAGACCAGCCGCGCGATCCGCACGGTGAAGACCTTCGGCTATGAAGACTATAGGCAGCGGTTGAGCTGACGCCGCTCGGCACTGCCTATATCGTCGCCTTGACCAGCAGTTGCACGCCAACGATGGCCATGGCGACGATGACCAGCCGGTAGAAGAGCGTCTCGTTGACACGGTGCTGTAACCACAACCCGCTTCTCACTCCGACCCAGGCCACCGGCACCAGCGCCAGTGAGGCCCAGGCGCTGGTCAGGTTGATCTCGCCCAGCCACAGGTAGGGCGGCAGCTTGATCAGGTTGACCGCGGCGAAGGACAGCGCACTGGTGGCGATGAAGGCCTCCTTTCCGAGACGCCGCGGCATCAGGTAGAGGTTAAGCGGTGGGGCCCCGGCATGCGCCAGGAAGCTGGTGAAACCACACCCCATGCCCGCCGGCAGCGCCCAACGGGGCGAAATGGGTCGCCCTGCCGCCGGCTTGATCAACATGTAGGCCGCAAACAGCAGGGAAAGCACGCCCAGTACTAATCGCACACCGTCTTCATCGAGGGTGCCTGCCAGCAGGGTACCCACGACGACACCCACCAGCAGCCCCGGGAGTAAGCGATACAGCTCCTTGGCATCGTGATGCCCCCACCATGCCTTCACGGTGAAGACGTCCATCACCAGCAACAGGGGCAAGAGAAGCCCGGCCGCCTCGATGGGTCCCACCGCCAGGGCCATCAACGGGACGGAGAGGGTGCCGAAGCCGCCGGCAAAGCCGCCCTTCGAAACTCCGGTGAGATACACGGAGGCGATGATCAGGCTCCAGGCGAGCCAGGAGTAGTCGGGCAGCGTCATGGCATCCTTGGGTGGTGGGGTGGTAGGGAGGTGGGGTGCAAGGGCGGCAGAGTAACAGGATCGAACAGAAACGCCGAGGCGGTTTCCCGCCCCGGCGTCATCTCCAAGCCTCGATGGTGCTCGCGTAGTGCTTAACCGGTAGCGTGCATCGCCAGGGCGGTGTCCACCATGCGATTGGAGAAGCCCCACTCGTTGTCATACCAGGCCATTACCTTGACCAGGCGACCGTTGACCCGCGTATGGTTGGCATCGAAGGTCGAGGAGTGGGCATCGTGGTTGAAGTCGATGGAGACCAGCGGCTGAGCGTTGACCGCCAGCACCGGAGAGGCCTCGGCGGCCTTGGCCACGATCTGATTGATCTCCTCGGGAGAGGTATCGCGGCCGGCGGTGAAGGTCAGATCCACCAGCGAGACGTTGATCACCGGCACACGCACGGCCAGGCCATCGAACTTGCCGGCCAGCTCCGGCAGCACCAGCCCCACCGCGGCGGCGGCGCCGGTCTTGGTGGGAATCATGGAGTGAGTCGCACTGCGGGCCCGGTAGGGGTCCTTGTGATAAACGTCGGAGAGGTTCTGGTCGTTGGTGTAGGCGTGCACTGTGGTCATCAGGCCGTTCTCGATGCCCACCGCATCATTGAGCGCCTTGGCCACCGGTGCCAGGCAGTTGGTGGTGCAGGAGGCGTTGGAGACCACGCGATGCTCGGCGGTGAGCACCTCCTCGTTGACGCCATACACCACGGTGGCGTCGGCGTCGGGGCTGGGCGCGGAGACCAGTACCCGCTTGGCACCGGCTTCCAGGTGCTTGGCCGCCGCCTCGCGCTTGGTGAACAGGCCGGTGCATTCCATCACCAGGTCAACGCCCAGCGAGGCCCACGGCAGGGCCTTCGGGTCGCGCTCGGAGAGGATGGCGATGCGTTGACCGTCCACGCTCATGCTTTCTTCGTCGTGTTCGACCTTGAAGGGGAAGTGGCCATGGACGGTGTCGTGGCGCAGCAGATGGGCATTGAGGGCGGGGTCGCCCAGGTCGTTAATCGCCACGACCTGCACACGATCACGGTAGCCATTCTCGTGGATGGCTCGCAGCACGTTACGGCCGATGCGGCCGAATCCGTTGATGGCAATCTTGAGCGTCATCTCCTCTACTCCTCCAAATGGCGTCGAGTGGGAATATCAATCGAGCCCGCTGGGCAGAGGTCTCGGACTGTTCCGAAATAGGTTCCATGACCTGCGGCTCGTGTCATGTACCACAATGTGACGCAAACCGGTCAGAGACTCAAGGTCTTTAAGTAATTTTACAACAATTTTGAACAAATCGGCCTCCCGGAATCACTAGAATCAACAAACCCCTCCTGAAATCCGGCGGAAAATGCGTAGAAACCACCAAAAAACCGACTCGAAGAGCCAGTTGCCGCGCCCCATTCGTAGTAAAAATACTTTTTAGTCACTATTCTTGGTAGTCTAGCAACACGCACGCAACGGGAGACCCGCTCAATGTCGACACAGCTCATCCATGACCCCATCCGCCGCACCAAGATCGTGGCCACCCTGGGCCCCGCCAGCGACCACGACGGCGTGCTCGAGGCCATGATCGCCGCCGGCGTCGATGTGGTGCGCCTGAACTTCTCGCATGGCAGCGCCGACGATCATCGTCGCCGCCTCGAGCGGGTCCGCGAGATCGCCACTCGACAGGGCCGCAGCGTCGCCGCCCTGGGCGACCTGCAGGGACCCAAGATCCGCACCGCCCGCTTCCGCGAGGGCGCGGTGGAGCTCGCCGAGGGCGCTTCCTTTATCCTCGACATGGCACTGGGCAGCGATGACGGCGACGCGGAGCGTGTGGGCTGCGACTACCAGCAGCTGATCGACGACGTCGCCCCCGGCGACCGCCTGCTGCTCGATGATGGCCGGCTGGTGCTCGACGTCACCGCCGTGGTGGGTCAGGAGATCCACACCACGGTGACGGTGGGCGGCAGGCTCTCCAACAACAAGGGCATCAACAAGCTTGGCGGCGGGCTCTCGGCGCCGGCGCTGACCGACAAGGACAGGGCCGACCTGACCACCGCCGTCGACATCGGCGTGGACTATCTGGCGGTTTCCTTTCCCCGCCACGCCGCCGACATGACCGAGGCGCGGGAGCTGCTGGGCGAGGCCGGCAAGGAGATCGGCCTGGTGGCCAAGCTCGAACGCGCCGAGGCGGTGGCCGACGATGCGACCCTGGACGGCATCATCGAGGCCTGCGAGGCGGTGATGGTGGCCCGCGGGGATCTCGGCGTGGAGATCGGCGACGAGAAGCTGATCGGCACCCAGAAGCGTATCATCAAGCGGGCACGCAGCCTGAACCGCGCGGTGATCACCGCCACCCAGATGATGGAGTCGATGATCGAGTCGCCGCTGCCCACCCGCGCCGAGGTGTTCGACGTCGCCAACGCCGTTCTCGACAGCACCGATGCGGTGATGCTCTCCGCCGAGACCGCCGCCGGCGACTTCCCGGTGGAGACCATCGAGGCCATGGACCGGGTATGCCTGGGCGCCGAGCGCGAGAGGATTGCCCAGGAATCGGGCCACCGCATCCACGAGGGGTTCACCCAGGTCGACGAGACCATCGCGCTCTCCGCCATGTACGCCGCCAACCACCTCTCCGGCGTGGCGGCCATCGCCTGCATGACATCGACCGGCTACACGCCGCTGATCGCCTCGCGCATCCGCTCGGGGCTGCCCATCATCGGCCTGGCCCATAGCGCCATCGCCCAGCGACGCATGGCACTCTATCGCGGCGTGGTGTCGCTGCCCTTCAATACCAGCGAGATGACGGCCGAGGAGCTCAACGACCGGGCCCTGGCGCTGCTGGTGGAGAAGGGCATCGCCGAGCCGGGAGACCACGTGATGCTGACGCGGGGCGACGAGATGAACGCCCATGGCGGCACCAACACGTTGAAGATTCTGGAGGTATAAACCCATGAGCCATCCTCGCCCCAGCCGCAACGTCCAGCGCACTCTGCCGGCACGCAAGCGCATCGCCCTGATCGCCCACGACGGCAAGAAGACGGAGCTGCTGGAGTGGGCACAACGCTGGCACGAGACACTGTCTCGCCATGAGTTGATCGGCACCGGCACCACCGCCAGTCGGGTATCGAAAACCCTTGGTCTGCCGGTCCAGGGCCTGATGAGCGGCCCACTGGGCGGTGACCAGCAGATCGGCGCCCTGATCACCGAGCAGGGGCTCGATCTGTTGATCTTCTTCTGGGATCCCTTCTCGCCCCAACCCCACGACCCCGACGTCAAGGCACTGCTGCGCCTGGCGGCGCTGTGGAACGTCCCGGTGGCCTGCAACGCCGCCAGCGCCGACTTTATGATCAGCTCGCCATGGCTCGATCGGGACTACACGATGAACATTCCCGACGCCGGCGCCTGGGTCTCGGGCCGGATATCCCCGCAGGAGGACCAGTGAAGCCGCCACACTGAAGGGCTGTCGAGCCCCGCTACTCCAGCAGCGTGGCCAGCCGGCCTCCACCAAGATGGCCGATCCAGGCAGCCCCCAGCCACCCCACGAGACTCAGCACTATATAAGTCAGAGCCATCATCAGATGGCCCTGGCTCAACATGGTCAGGGTCTCCAGGCCGAACAGCGAGAAGGTGGTAAAGCCACCGCAGAAGCCGGCGACCAGGAAGGGCTGCCGGCGTGCCACACCTCCATGAGGGCGAGCCGCGGCGTAGGCGGCAAGCAGGGCGATCAGCCCGGAGCCCACCAGGTTCACGAGCAGTGTCGCCCAGGGAAAGCCGGGGGCTGCCAGCCATACACCGAACTGAAAGCGCGCCAGGCTACCCAGCCCACTGCCCAGGCCGACGGCCGCATAGGCACGCCAGGCGCTCATGCCAGAGCTCCCGCGAGCCAGGCACCCAGCGCCAGGGCGGCAAGCCCCGCGGCCAGGGTCGCCGCCATATAGCCGATGGCCGCGGGGCCGCGCTCCTGCTGCCATAACGACAGCGTCTGCAGGCTGAGGGATGACACCGTGGTATAGCCGCCCAGCAGCCCCGTACCCAGCAGGAGCCAGGCCCCGGAGGGCGACCCCTCGGCAGGGAAGCCCAGCCAGCCGGCCAGCAGCCCCATGGCCAGGGCACCACTGACGTTCACCACCAGGGTACCCCAGGGAAAGCCCAGGCCCAGCCATCTCCCCGCGGCATCGCCGATGGTGAGCCGCAGCATGCCGCCCAGGGCCCCACCGACCAGCACCGACAGTGCTTCCAGCATGCCTGGCTATCTCCCGTGAACGAAAAGTGCCACCCGAAGGTGGCGAACGAGTATCGCATGCTTGCCGTACCGACAGCAGTTCCGCCGTCTCGACAAATGTGACACACCCCAGCTCACACGTACAATGGCTGTACATGAAAACCGTGCACGGCGCCGGACTCGTGACCCTGCGCGAAAGTCCGTATCATGGCTATCCTGAGACAATTTACCGCCCACACGCCAAGAGATGGAGGTCACAGCGTGAACCCCAAGCGAGCCCTACCCCTGATGCTCGGCTGGCTGTTACTGGCACTGCTGATGCTGGCAGCTCCTGCCCAGGCACAGCAGGCGAGCGGTAGCAGTGAGCCACCCGCCTACTCGACCCTGGCCGACCTGCTCGAGAACCAGGAGACCCGACAGGAGCTGATCGACCAGTTGCGCGGCATGGCCGGCGACGTGGCCGAATCGACCCCCGGCGAAGCCGCCAGCGCCGCCCCCTCGCTGCCACGCCAGCTGGCAGAGCTGACCAGCCGTGTCGCCAGCGATATCGGCAGCCAGCTCGAGGCCATCGCCTCGGCCATTGGCGGCATGTTCGCGAGCGACCTGGAGAGCACCTTCGACATGGGGGCCTTCACCAGCGCCGCCATCAACCTGGGTCTGGTGATCCTGGCGACCTTTTTGCTGTTTATCGCCGTTAGACGCCTGGCCAGGCCGCTATTCACCAGCATCAGTCAGTGGTCGCTGAACGGCCGCGGCCTGACCCCGATCCTGCGCCTGATCATCTGCGTGGCACTGGCCGCCGTGGTCGATGTGCTGATCGTGTCTCTCGCGTATCTGGGCGGTAATCTGATCGCCACCTTCGCCATCGGCCAGACCGGCGAGCTCTCCACCCAGGCCTCGCTGTTCCTCAACGCCTTCCTGGTGATCGAGCTGCTCAAGGCCGGGGTGCGCATGCTGTTTGCCTCACGCTACGACGGCCTGCGGCTGCTGCCCATCTCCTCGGAAGAGGCCTCCTACTGGAATCGCTGGATCGCCCGGCTGATCGGCCTGGTCGGCTACGGCCTGATGGTCGTGGTGCCGCTGGTCACCGTCTATCTGTCACCGGCGGTAGGCAAGGGCCTGGGCACCCTGATCATGGTCGCTGCCTTTCTGTATGCCGTGGTGGTGGTGCTCAAGAATCGCAAGCGTCTGCGTGACGCTTTCGATGCCAAGGCCCACCAGACCACCATGGCCGCCAGTCGCGTCTCGCTGCAGCTGTTTGCACGCACCTGGCACCTCTTCGCCCTAGCCTACTTCACCATGGTGCTGGTACTGACTCTAGCACGCCCCGAAGATGCCCTGCCCTTTGTGCTCTTCGCCACCCTGAAGAGCATCGGCGCCGTGGTGGTGGGCCTGCTGCTCTCCAGTTTCCTGACCCAGACCATCGGTCGCCGCATCCGCCTCTCCGATGACCTGCGCCGCAAGCTGCCGCTGCTCGAGCCACGCCTCAACAGCTATGTACCCAATGCCCTGCGGGTGATCCGCACCCTCATCGTGGTGCTGATCATCATGGTGGTGCTCAACGCCTGGGGCGCCTTCGACCTTGCCGCCTGGTATGCCTCGGAAGTGGGTCGCAATCTGGTCGGCAAGCTGGTCAGTGTGGCGACGATCCTGGCCATCGCACTCATGGTATGGCTGGCCCTGACAAGCCTGATCGAACACAAGCTCAACCCCGACACCGGTGGCGGCATGCCCTCGGCGCGTGCCCAGACGCTGCTTTCGCTGTTCCGCAACGCCCTGGCCATCGCCCTGGTGACCATGACGGCGATGATCGTGCTGGCCGAGATCGGCATCAATATCGGCCCGCTGATCGCCGGTGCCGGGGTTCTGGGCCTGGCCATCGGCTTCGGCGCCCAGAAGCTGGTGCAGGACATCATCACCGGCATCTTCATCCAGGTGGAAAACGCCATGAACACCGGCGACGTGGTCACGGTGGGCGGCATCACCGGCACCGCCGAGAAGCTCAATATCCGCTCGGTGGGCATTCGCGACCTCTCGGGCACCTACCACCTGGTGCCCTTCTCGAGCGTGGATACCGTCTCCAACTATATGCGCGGCTTCGGCAACCATGTCGGCGAATACGGCATCGCCTATCGTGAGAATATCGACACCGCCATCGAACAGCTGCAGCTCGCCTACCAGGACCTCAAGGCCAGCGACGAGCACGGCCACAAGCTGCTGGCTCCCCTCGATGTCGCAGGCGTCACCGCCCTGGCCGACAGTTCGGTGAATATCCGGGTGATCATCAAGACCACCCCCGGAGATCAATGGGCCGTGGGGCGCGCCTACAACCGCCTGGTCAAGCTGCGCTTCGACGAGGCCGGTATCGAGATTCCCTTCCCGCACACCACGCTCTACTTCGGACAGGACAAGTCCGGTACCGCACCGCCCGCCAACCTGCGCGTCATGCAGCAGGACTTCACCATCGACGGCAGCCCGGCCGGGCAGCCCAGAGGCGATGACACGGCCACCGACGACCGCTTCATCCCTGTCCGGAAAGGCGCTACCACCTCGGCGAGCGAGCGCATCAATCCACGTCATGAGCAGGTGGACCCCGAGAACAAGAAGCCCAGCGGCAGCGATGTCGACGAGCCCTGATCTCGGCGCGATAGTCCATGTGTAGCACGGCAGCGGGGCCGCCTTAGGGCGGCCCCGCTTTTTTCGATTCTTGGCAGACTGACGTAAAGCGCTTTCACTAGATGTGTAAACCCACCAGGTTGTTCACGGAAAGCCCCAACCGGCTCACCGGAGGCTGATAATTCAGGCTGGCATGCGGTCGATGCCAGTTGTACTGATGGAGCCAGGCGAGCAGATGCTGGCCCCGCTCCTTCGAGCTCTTGTACGACCGGGCATAGGCCCATTCGCGCAGAGCGGTTTGAATGAAGCGTTCTGCTTTGCCGTTGGTGCGGGGCGTATAGGGGCGAGTGCGCTTGTGCTTCAGCCCCAGCCGCCGGCACAGGCGGTGAAATATCCTGGATCGGTAGCAGGCGCCATTGTCGGTGAGCACCCGCGTGAAGCGCGTCCCCAGCCCTCGGTAATAGCGTATGGCCTTCAACAGCGCGTAACACGCGCTCCAGCCGGTTTCATCTGGATAGCGGGTGCCGAAGGCCACCCGCGAGTGATCGTCGATAGCGATGTGGACATACTCCCACCCTGCGCCACGCGTGGCCTGTTGGCGATCGCCGGTGACCCGATGGCCCGGGCGCTCGAAGCGACCGAGCTTCTTGATATCCAGATGCAAGAGATCCCCGGGGGCGGCGTGCTCATAGCGATTATCGGGCCTTGGCGGCGTCAGCGCCGCCAGACGATTCAGCCCTTTGCGCTTGAGAATGCGCGCCACTGTGCTCTGGCCAACCCCCAGCGCCTGAGCAATCTGGCGATAGGTTTGGCGTCGCTGACGACGCTCGACGATCTGCTCCACCGTCGTTGCGTCTGTCGCCAACGGGCTTCGGGCCGGGCGTGACCGACGGTCCTGGAGCCCCTCCTGTCCTTCCTCTCGGAAACGACGCACCCACTTATAGACTGTTCTCACGCTGACGCCTTGAGCTTGCGCAACCTCTCTGGGCCGCAACCCTTCATCGATGACGCGAGCGGCCAGCAGGGCTCGACCATGCGGAGTGAGACGGGCATTCTTATGGGTGTTCATCCGGGCCTCCTGGAGCGGTTGGTTGGTTCGCATCTCCAGTCTTCCGGGTTGGTTCCGGATGAACAACCTATAGAGAGATCACAACTAGATGAGGGCGTTCGACTCTGCATCACAACTGATGGTCGCAGCCCCTCGCGGCAATCGCTCGGGATCAGACAACGTCACCCAAGTGCCGATCGGCACCACTCACTCGTGGCCTCGACCCTCTCCAAGGCAGCGTCACACTGTTGGCAAGTAGCCCTTTGGTGCCCGCCGGCAGCCCCAGATACACGAAGGGGGCGCCGAAGCGCCCCCTTCCGTCATGGAGAAGACCTGCCGTCAGGAGGCCTTCTTCGCCCGCTTCTCGTCGAGCACATCCCTGTCCTCGCTGGGCTGGGGCAGCGAGGGAAGCGACTTGTCGAGCAGCTCCACGCTCTGGCGATAGTAGAGCTGGCTCTTCTGGTGCTCGCCCAGGTTGGCGAAGAGCCGTGCCAGCTCGGCACAGACCACCCCGCTGGACCGCTGTCGCTGGCTCGCCTCGAAGTACTCCTGGGCCTTGCCCCAGTAGGCATTACGCAGCGCCAGGCGCCCCAGCGTCAGCAGCAGGTCCGGGTCGTTGGGTCGCTCCTGCAGCCACTTTTCGGCAGTGACCAGCTGACGCGAGGCATCCACATCGAGCAGGCCATAACGCAGCACCAGGCGGCTGTCCCAGTTCTCCTTGAGAGAGTGACGCAACAGCCGCTCGGCGATCGGGTCCTGACCACCGCGTACCAGTGCTTCGATATAGAGCACAATGAGCTCGACATCGCCACGCAGGTGGTCGGGCATGTCGGCCCAGAGGCTACGCACCGTCTCGATATCGCTGCCTTCCCGAGCTTCACGCACGATCAGCTCACGGTAGGCGCGTCGCTCGAGCTGGCCGCGCTCCTCGGGAGAAATCAGCTGCTGGGCACCCAGACGCGGCATCAGGCGACGCAGGCCATCCCAGTCGCTGACGCTGAGATACGCCTGCTTGAGCTGCTTGAGCACCTGAGGATGATTCGGCAACTGGCGGTCGAGCCGCGTGAGGATCGCCAGCGCTTCCTCGAACTGCTGGCGGTCGAGCAGCAGCTGCACCTGTACCATCCCCACCGCGGTATCGGCGCCTTCGGTGCTGAGATGAGCACGCTTGAGCAGGGTGTCGGCCTGGTCGAAACGTCCCTGGTAGTGGGCCGCCAGGGCCGCAGAGAGGTAGTTGACCAGCGGGGTGCTGGAATCATCCGCCGACTTGACCAGTGACTTCTCGGCCCGCTTCCAGCGGCCCTCGGCCAGCGCCACCAGGCCACGCACGGTGCGCTTCATGGCATTGCGATTGCGAGTGCGGCTGTTCCACACCTTGAACCGGGACACCGGGCGAGACAGCCGCATCAGCAGGCGCAGCGCAAAGTGCAAGACCAGAAAAACCGCCAGCAGGAGCACCAGGCCGAACCAGAAGGAGGTCTGGAAGGAGGTGCCTCCCACCCGCACCAGCCAGTAACCGGGCACCGACATCATCAGCTGTCCGAACAGCGCACCGATGGCCAGGCCCAGGACGATGATCAGTATCAGCTTTCTCATGCCTCATCTCCCTGGCGCGACTCGAAGCGCCGCTCGATGAAGGTCGCCAGTGCCTGCTGGGAACCGCTGATGTCGGGGAGTTCGGGGCGAACCGCTTCACCCTTCAGCTCGCCCAGACGGTCGAGCACCGACTGTACGCCGCTGTCATCGGTATCGTAGTAGCCTTCGATCAGGGTAATGGCCTTGTCGAGGCTGGCTTCGAAGAGCTCGCCCTCTTCCTTGAGCAGGGCCAGCTGGGCCTGTTCGATCACCAGGCGCACGCTCTGGCGAAGATAGGACTCCTGTTCCGGAGAGATCAGCGCCTCCAGCGCCTCATCGTGCTTGCGCACGGTCACCAGGCTCTTCAGCTCCTGGCCGAAGCTGGACAGTTGCTTCTGCCAGGAGCCGCTCGGAGCCTCCTCCATCTCGGAGCTCGCGGTGATCTCGTCGATGTCCTGGGAAAGCGGGCGTCCGGCGATCTGCTCCTGCTGGGCATTGAGCGTCAGCCACAGGCCGGTGCGATCCACCCGGGGGACCGCTTCCAGGCTGGAGAGCTCACTGGCAATTTCACGACGCACCGGCACCAGCGCCGGATTATCGGCCTCCTTGAGGCGCTTGTCGGCAGTGCGCAGCAGGGCGGCTGCACCCTGGACATCGCGCTCCAGCTGCAGACGCTGATTGGCCAGGCGCAGCAGGTAAGCGGCCTCGGCATGCAGCCAGTCGCGTCCATCGGTCTGCTGCTCGCTGGAGAGTTCGGCCAGCACGCGGTCGAGGGTCTCGTCGACGTTACCGCGGTAATCGGCGAACTCGCTTTCCAGAGAGGTAACGGCCTCCTCGAGAGCAGCCTGACGCTCGCTCTCGGCCTCTTCGAAGCGCGATTGCAGCTGGTTCAGGTCACCGGTGGTCGCGGCCTGGCTGGTCCGTGACTCCAGCTCGGCGATGCGGGCCTGCTGGGCGTCAAGTTTCTGCCATGCCTGCCAGCCGAACAGACCGGCGGCGATGGCCAGCAGGATGACCAGCACGATCGCTGTCACACCGGCCTTGCCACCCTTCCCTTCACCGCCACCGCCGGCGGCGGTGCCACCCTTGGCGCCTCCACCGCCCGGCTGTGACTTGCCGGCTCGGGAAGGAATCGACTCGGCCTTGCCGGCGGCGGCCTTCTTGTCGGCCTTCTTGCCGGCATCCGGCTTGCTTGACGTCGCCTTGTTGGGAGCCTTGTCGGGGCCAGACGGCCCGACGGATGCCTGGCTCGCCGCCGGCTTGGCGGTATCACTCTGGGCAGCATCGCTCTGGGCAGTATCGGCCTTGGCGGCCTCGTTCCCGTTCTGGGCGGTCTCGCCCTTGGCGGTGCCGCCACCCTGGTGGGTCTTGTCATGCCGGCGTGAACGGCGCTTGCCGGAGCTACTGCCCCTGCTGGCCTCGTCACCCGAGGTCGCCGATTGCGCGCCGTCAGACGCCTTCTGTTCTTCCTGCTCGTGTGGTTGCTTGCTCATCTTGTCGCTAGCCCTTTTCGAGATCGTCTTGATCGACATCGGCTTCCTGCGGGTCACAGGCATTGGCCACAGCCGCCGCCAGAACCGCCGGGGTGGCGCCACGCGCCACGACGGCGTCGCGAAACCCCAGCTTGCCGGCCAGTGTAGCCAACCGGGCGCTGGAAACGATTAGCGGTTGGTTCAAGGCGGCGCCTGCGCACCATCTTGCCAGATATTCGAGCATTTCTCCGCTGCTGACCACCAACGCACGAAAGTCGCCGGTGGCGAGGCGCTCTGCCATGGCCGGTACGGGGGGCCGAAGAGTGCGCCGATAGAGGGCCAGGCGAGTCACCCGGGCCCCGCGTGCGGCGAGCGTCTCGGCCAGCAGGGTACGCCCCCCTTCGCCGGCCACCAGCAGGATCTTCTCGTTATCCAGTGAATGCAGCGAGCCCAGGGTCAGCAGGGCCTCGCTGGTATCCTCACCGACGCTCGCCGGCGGCACATGAACCCGCACGCCGAGGTGCGCATTCAGCGCCGAGGCGGTGGCCTGCCCCACGGCATAGTAATCCACACCCACCGGCAGCTGGGGCCAGAAGCGATCAAGCGCCGCGGCGAGACACTCGACGGCGAAGGGGCTGACCACCACCACGCGCCGGAACTGGTCGAAATCGAGCCAGGCCGCGCGCTGTTCGGGAGACTCAGGCAGCCCCTCGAGGCACATCATCTCGAGGCGCGCCACCGAATGGCCGCACGCTTCGATCGCCTCGGCGAGAATGTCGCCACGCTCGCCCGGACGAGTGATGATCACCGGCGCCGAGGTAGCCATCAGTCGGCGCCGTAGACCTCGGCCAGGATATCGCCGGCGCCCATTTCCAGCAGGTCCTCGGCGACGCGGATGCCCAGCGCCTCCGGCTCGTAGATCGAGCCACGGCCCTCGGCACGCAGTACTCGAGTGCCGTCCGGCCGGCCGACCAGGGCACGCAGCCAGAGGGTCTCGCCGTTATTCTCGAAGATGGCATGGCCGCCGATCGGCACCTGACACCCCCCCTCGAGACGCGTGTTCATGGCTCGCTCGGCGCGCACCCGTGTCGCGGTGTCGGGGTCATCCAGCGGCGCCAGCAGGCCGATCATTTCGGGATCATGGAGGCGGCACTCGATGCCCAGGGCGCCCTGACCGCAGGCCGGCAGGCATACCTCGGGAGGCAGCTCCTGAGCGATGCGCGCATCGAGCTTGAGGCGACGCAGACCTGAAGTGGCCAGGATGATGGCATCGAACTCGCCATCGTCGAGCTTGCCCAGGCGCGTCTGGACGTTGCCACGCAGGCTGAGAATCTCCAGGTCGGGGCGTGCCTCCTTGACCTGCAGGCCGCGGCGCAGGCTGGAGGTGCCGACCCTTGCCCCCTCGGGCAGCTCCTCGAAGCTGGAATAGGCGTTGGACACGAAGGCATCGGTGGGCTCTGCACCGGCCAGGATCACCGACAGACCGAGCCCCTCGGGAAAGGTCATGGGCACATCCTTCATGGAGTGCACGGCGATATCGGCACGTCCGTCGAGCATCGACTCCTCGAGCTCCTTCACGAACAGCCCCTTGCCGCCCACCTTGGCCAGCGGCGTATCGAGGATCTTGTCACCGCGAGTGGACATCGCCACAAGCTCCACCTCGAGGCCGGGGTGTAGAGCCAGTAACCGGTCCCGGATGTATTCGGCCTGCCACATGGCCAGTTGACTCTTGCGCGTAGCGATACGCAGCTTGGTGATGGATTGCACGAAATTCTCCCTGTACCGGTTCGAGCCAGCGCCGATATCCGGCGAAGCTGGCATGCATCACGCACGATAACCTTCATCATAAAGCACCCGGCCAGAGAGGAAAAACTCACGAGCCGTCGAGCCCAGGCCTGAAAGGCCGTATTTGAGGCAGTGCGGCCCTCGCCTGCCACGGCGACTCTGGTACACTCCTGCCATATCGCGCCGGCCGCCGCGAGACCGGTGGCCGCGGGGGCGACAGCCCCAGCCAATCGCAACCCGTCATGCAGGATCCCAAGCCGATGACCTCGAACTCTTCCAGCCCCGGCACCAACCAGTCCTGGGGTGGCCGCTTCAGCGAGCCCACCGACGCCTTCGTCGCCCGCTTCACCGCCTCGGAGGCGTTCGACCGCCGCCTGGCCTTCCACGACATCCAGGGCTCTATCGCCCATGCCACCATGCTGGCCCGGGTCGGCGTGCTCGAGGAAGCCGAGCGCGATGTCATCATCAACGGCCTCGACGAGGTTCGCGGCGAGATCGAGCGCGGCGAGTTCCCGTGGTCCGTCGAGCTGGAAGACGTGCACATGAATATCGAAGCACGCCTGACCGAGAAGATCGGCATCACCGGCAAGAAGCTGCATACCGGACGCTCGCGCAACGACCAGGTCGCCACCGATATTCGCCTCTTCCTGCGCGAGGAGATCGACCGGGTCGCCATGGAACTGGCCCGCCTGCGGGCCGGCATGATCGAGCTGGCCGACCGCGAGGCCGACACCATCATGCCGGGCTTCACCCATCTGCAGACGGCCCAGCCGGTGACCTTCGGCCACCATCTGCTGGCCTGGCAGGAGATGCTGGCCCGCGACCACGAGCGCCTGCTCGACTGCCGCAAGCGGGTCAACGTGATGCCCCTGGGCGCCGCGGCGCTGGCCGGCACCACCTACCCCATCGACCGCCATGTCAGCGCCGAGCTGCTCGGCTTCGAGCGTCCCGCCGAGAACAGCCTCGATGCGGTGAGCGATCGCGACTTCGCCATCGAATTCACCGCCTTCGCCAGCCTGCTGCTGATGCATCTGTCGCGCATGAGTGAAGAGCTGGTGCTGTGGACCAGCGCCCAGTTCGACTTTATCGACCTGCCCGACCGCTTCTGCACCGGCTCCTCCATCATGCCGCAGAAGAAAAATCCCGACGTCCCGGAGCTGGTCCGAGGCAAGTCCGGCCGCGTCTACGGCCACCTGATGGGCCTCTTGACCCTGATGAAGTCCCAGCCCCTGGCCTACAACAAGGACAACCAGGAGGACAAGGAGCCGCTGTTCGACGCCGTGGACACCGTCAAGGACTGCCTCAAGGCGTTCGCCGACATGGTGCCGGCCATCGAGCCGAAGAAGGCGCAGATGGCCGAGGCCGCCCGCCGCGGCTTCTCCACCGCCACCGACCTGGCCGATTACCTGGTGCGCAAGGGCGTGGCCTTCCGCGACGCCCACGAGATCGTCGGCCAGTCGGTCGCCTTCGGCCTGGCGGAAGGCAAGGACCTCTCCGAGATGACCCTCGATGAACTCCGGCAGTTCTCCGACACCATCGAGCAGGACGTCTTCGAGGTGTTGACCCTGGAAGGCTCGGTGGCGGCTCGAAACCATATCGGCGGCACCGCCCCCGACCAGGTGCGTGCCGCGGCCCAGCGGGCTCGGGATACGCTCTCGGCCCTCGCGGGAGGTGCCTGATGGGCCGCCTGGCTCCCGCCGCCCTGGCCCTGATGCTGGCCATCGGCCTGGCCGGCTGCGGCCAGAAGGGACCGCTATACCTGCCCGGCGACGAGCAGGCGGCCGAGCGGTATGATCCTCGCGATGCCCAAACCGAGAGCAGCGATGAGCGCGACGATACCGCGCCCCAGGACACGGAGGAGTAGCCATGGACCACTTCAACTATCGCGACGGGGTGCTCTACGCCGAAGAGGTTCCGCTGACCGCCATCGCCGAGTCGTTCGGTACGCCCTGTTATGTGTATTCGAAGGCGACCCTGACCCGCCACTTCCGCGCCTACACCGAGGCGCTGGGCAGCCACCCGCACCTGATCTGCTATGCGGTCAAGGCCAACTCCAACCTGGCGGTGCTGGGGCTGCTGGCTCGCCTGGGCGCCGGTTTCGATATCGTCTCGGTCGGTGAACTGGAGCGGGTGCTGATTGCCGGCGGCGACCCGGCCAAGGTGGTCTTCTCCGGCGTGGCCAAGCAGGAAGCCGAGATGGCCCGGGCGCTGGAAGTGGGCATCAAGTGCTTTAACGTCGAGTCGCGCCCGGAGCTCGAGCGTCTCGACGCCGTGGCCGGGCGACTCGGCAAGGTGGCCCCGGTGTCGCTGCGGGTCAACCCGGACGTGGACGCCGGCACACACCCGTATATTTCCACCGGGCTCAAGGACAACAAGTTCGGCATCCCGGTCGACGAGGCCCTGGGCGTCTACGAACTGGCCGCCACGCTGCCCAATGTGCGTGTGACCGGCCTGGACTGCCATATCGGCTCCCAGCTCACCGAGATCGCCCCCTTCCTGGACGCCCTGGACCGCCTGCTGCTGCTGCTCGAGACCCTGCGCCGCCGCGGCATCGAGGTGGAGCATCTGGACCTCGGCGGCGGACTCGGCGTGCCCTACCGCGACGAGCGGCCCCCCGCCCCCTTCGACTATGCCAGTGCCCTGCTCGAGCGACTCTCGGGCTGGCAGGGCAGCGAACGGCTGACCCTGCTGTTCGAGCCGGGCCGCTCCATCGCGGCCAATGCCGGGGTCCTGCTGACCCGCGTGGAATTTCTCAAGCCCGGCGAGACCAAGAATTTCGCCATCGTCGACGCCGCCATGAATGATCTGATCCGCCCCGCCCTCTACCAGGCGTGGCAGGCGATCCTGCCGGTGGATACCCGCCAGGCCAGGCAAAGCGCGACCTATGACGTGGTAGGCCCGGTATGCGAAACCGGCGATTTCCTGGGCAAGGAACGCGACCTGGCGATTGTCCCCGGCGATCTGCTGGCGGTGCGTTCCGCCGGCGCCTACGGCTTCGTGATGGCCTCCAACTACAATAGCCGCCCGCGTCCGGCAGAGGTCATGGTGGACGACAACCAACCCCATCTGGTGCGTCGCCGTGAGCGCCTCACCGAGCTGTGGGCGGGTGAGGCCCTGCTGCCGGAAGCCTCCCTGGCCGAGGGCCCACGCTGATGCTGCTGCACTTCACCAAGATGCATGGCCTCGGCAACGACTTCATGGTGGTCGACCTGGTGACCCAGCGCGCCCGCCTCACCGATGACCAGGTCCGCCGCCTGGCCGACCGCCGCTTCGGCGTCGGCTTCGACCAGCTGCTGGTGGTCGAGCCGCCTCGCGACCCCGACATGGACTTCCGCTATCGCATCTACAACGCCGACGGCAGCGAGGTGGAGAACTGCGGCAACGGTGCGCGCTGCTTCGCCCGCTTCGTGCGCGATCAGCGACTCACTCACAAGCGCGAGATCCATGTGGAGACCGCTGGCGGTCCCCTGGTGCTGAAGGTGGAAGACGACGGCCGCATCCGCGTCGACATGGGCGAACCACGCTTCGCCCCCGCCACGCTGCCCTTCGACGCCCAGGCCGACCGGGTGCTACACACCCTCGACGTGAACGGCGAGCCCGTCGAAATGGGCGTGGTGTCCATGGGCAACCCGCATGCGGTGCTGTCGGTCGACGATGTCGACGGCGCCCCGGTCGAACGCCTGGGGCCGGCCATCGAGTGCCATCCACGCTTCCCGAAGCGGGTCAATGTGGGCTTTATGCAGGTGGTGTCGGCGCACGAGATTCGGCTACGCGTCTACGAACGGGGCAACGGGGAGACCCTGGCCTGCGGCACCGGTGCCTGCGCCGCCGTGGCCAGCGGCATTCGCCAGGCGCGGCTAGCCAGTCCGGTGACCGCACACCTGCCAGGGGGCAAGCTGACCATCGAGTGGCAAGGCCCCGGCACCCCCCTGTCGATGACCGGCCCCGCCGAACGCGTCTTCGATGGCCGCCTGCTGCTCTACTAATTCCTGATTCCGCGAGGAGATGGCATGTCACGAGTCGCACCAGAACCGCTCAAGACCCTCGACCCGGATCGGGTCGCCGAATGGCTGGCCACCCAGCCCGACTTCTTCGTCGGCCGTGAGGGCCTGCTGCAACAGCTCAAGGTTCCCCATCCCGAAGCGGGCGGGGCTACCTCGCTGCTGGAGCGCCTGGTGCACGACCTGCGGGCCCGTGCCGAGAAGGCCGAGGGCCGCCTGGAGCAGCTGCTGGAGTCGGCGCGCCACAACGAGGCCCAGTATCGACGCACGCGGGAACTGGTGCTGGCGCTGGTGGCGGCCCAGGACCGCGACGCCCTGGGGCAGGCACTGGCGACCCAGCTCGGCGAGCACTTCTCCACGCCGGCGGTGGCGCTATGGTGCCCGGCCAGCCTCTCCGATAACGAGCCACACCCGCCCCAGGCGCCTCGCCAGGTACTCGACGAACATGCCGGCTCACGGCTCTCCTCCCTGCTCGACGGCCGCACCAGCCGCTGTACTCGCCTGACGCCCACCGACTGGAAACGGCTGCTGCCACACGCCGGCGCACCGCGTCGTTCCGGGTCATGCGCCATCACCCGGCTGAGCCTGGGAGAACCACTGGGGTATCTGGTGCTCGCCAGTCCCGACCCCGAGCACTTCAGGGCCAGCATGGATACCCTGTTCACGGAATACGTGGGCGATGTGGTGGCACGGCTGCTGATAAGCCTCGGCCCCGACCATGTCTAGCCAGGAGCCACTCGGCACCGAGATCGAGGCCTTCCTGGCCCAGCTTTCGCGCACCGCCAGCCCCGCCACCCTGGATGCCTATCGGCGCGACCTGGCAGGCCTGCTCGACTTTATGGACGAGCAGGGGATCGCGTCGTGGCACCAGCTGGATGCCGGGCTGCTGCGCCGCTTCCTGGGCGGCGAGCGAGCCCGGGGCCTGGGCCCGCGCAGCCTCGCCCGGCGCCGCTCGGCCTGCTCGAAGTTGGCGGACCACCTGCTTGCCAAGGGTCTGCTCGAGCACAACCCGGTAGCGCTGGTGCGCAACCCTCGCCAGCCGCGCCACCTGCCCCGTCCGGTAGACGTGGATCGCCTGGCGAGCTTTCTGGACACCCCCCACGACGGCTCCCCCCTGTCGGTGCGCGACCAGGCAATGCTCGAACTCTTCTACTCCAGTGGCCTGCGCCTGGCCGAGCTGGCCGGGCTGAACCTGGTCGATCTACACGGCGAGCGGGTGCGGGTGCTGGGCAAGGGCGGCAAGCCACGCCAGGTCCCGGTGGGGTCGCGGGCCCGTCAGGCCCTGGAGGCGTGGCTACAACTGCGCATGAACATGGCGGCCGCGGGCGAGCAGGCGATGTTCATCAGCAACCGCGGGACACGGCTGGGTCATCGTGCCATCCAGCAACGCCTGGCGCTGATTGCTCGCCGCCGCGGCCTCGACGAGCACCTGCATCCGCATCGCCTGCGCCATTCCTTTGCCAGCCACCTGCTGGAGTCCAGCCAGGACCTGCGTGCCGTTCAGGAGCTGCTCGGTCACGCCAACCTCTCCACCACCCAGGTCTATACTCACCTCGACTGGCAGCACCTGGCGGCCAGCTACGATGCCGCACACCCTCGTGCACGGCGTCGACGCAGCGACGAGACCCCGACATGAATCTCGAGGCAATCACCTTCGATCTGGATGACACCCTGTGGGACAACGGCGGCGTGATGCACCGGACCGAGCACGGCCACTACACCTGGCTCGATGCGGCACTCGCCGAATGGCAGGCCCTGGAGTCTGCCGAGCGCTTCGCCGCCCGCTTCCCACTGGAAGCGTTCGTGGCACGGCGCCAGGCCCTGGCCATCGCTCACCCCCCGCGTCGCGGCGACTTCACCTGGCTGCGACAGCGAGCACTGACCGAGCTGTTGGGAGAATACGGGCTGGCGAAGGAGCACGCCGAACACTGGGCACAGCGCGCCATGGAACGCTTCATGGAGCTACGCCACGAAGTCGAGCCGCACCCCGAGGTGGAACGACTGCTCACGGGCCTGGCCCGACACTATGGCCTGGCCAGCATCACCAACGGCAACGTCGAGGTGACCCGCCTGGCGCTGGGGCGCCACTTCCCGGTGGCCATTGCCGCCGGCGAGCTGCTTGCCCCCAAGCCCGATCCGCGCCCCTTCCTGCTGGCCCTCTCCCACCTGGGCACACACCCCGAGCGGGCACTCCATGTGGGAGATTCCTGGGAAGAAGATGCCTTGCCCGCTCACCGCCTGGGCATGCAAGCGGCCTGGATCGGCCCCGATGATCGCTCGCTGCCTGCCGGCATCCATCGCCTGAGCCATGTTCGCGAATTACCCGAGCTGATCGACTGGCTGGAGGCGCGGGACTAGTCCAGCAACCAGCCATCGAGGCGCGCCTCGAGTTCCTCGACGCCCTGGCCCTTGAGCGACGAGAACAGCTGAATGGTCACCAGGTCCTCCCACTCACGCAGCCGAGAGCGTACCTGCTGCAGGGCGCCGGCCGCCGGGCCACGCTTGAGTTTATCGGCCTTGGTCAGCAGGATATGCACCGGCATCTCCTGCTCATCGGCCCACCCGAGCATGGTCTCGTCGAACTCCGAGAGCGGGTGGCGAACATCCATCAACAACACCAGGCCGCGCAGGGAGGCACGACGCCTCAGGTAGTCGGAAAGGTGGCGTTGCCACTCCAGCTTGACCGACTCGGGCACCTTGGCGTAACCATAGCCAGGCAGGTCCACCAGGCGCCGGTCACGGTCATCACCCAGCGAGAAGAAGTTGATCAACTGGGTGCGGCCGGGCGTCTTGGAGGTTCTTGCGAGCGCCTTCTGACGCGTCAATGCATTGATGGCACTTGATTTTCCGGCATTTGAACGACCCGCGAAGGCTACCTCGGCGCCGCTGTTATCCGGGCAGTGGGCCAGGGTGGGAGCGCTGATGAGGAAGCGGGCGGTCTGATAGTTGAGTCGCGCCATGGGCAAGAATTCCTGACATTGATCAAGGGCCCGTCGGCTTGCATTCCCGCCGACGGGGTGATTCGGTATAATACAGTGTCTTTTGTCTGCGACCCGGGGCACGCTAGTGTACCACCGCGCCCACGACGTCCGCGATTGGCCCGCTCAGGATAGAACAGAGGCCGGTCGGCGTCGCGATCCGGGCGACACCCAGGGTACGTACCGGTCAACAACGTAACGGCATAGTGGATTAGCGATGAGAAAGTTACTGGCAAGCCTGGCAATCACCATGGGCGCCGTCGGCGCCGCCCACGCGGACCTCGAGGCCGATGCCGATGCGGCAGCGGGCAAGGAAAAGGCGGTGGCCTGCGCCGCCTGCCACGGCCAGGAAGGCATCAGCCCCTCGGGCGCCTTCCCCAACCTGGCGGGCCAACAGGCCTCCTATCTGGCCAAGCAGATCATGGATATCCGCGATGGCAACCGCGTGGTGCCCGAGATGGCCGGCCAGGTGGACAGCTTCTCCGACCAGAATGCCTGGGACGTGGCCAAGTTCTATGCCGACAAGAACGCCGCCCTGGGCCAGGCCGATTCCGACGAACTGCTGGTCGAGCACGGCCGTGAGCTCTACCGTGCCGGCGACATGGCCAAGGGCATCCCGGCCTGTGCCGCCTGCCACACACCGACCGGTCAGGGTATCGGCACGGCGGTCTACCCGGCGCTCTCCGGCCAGCATACCGACTACACCATGGCTACTCTGCAGGACTTCGCCGCCGGTGATCGCGCCAATGATCCTGCCAGTATCATGCGTGATATCGCTTCCAAGATGAGCGATCGCGACATGGAAGCCGTGGCCAACTATGTACTGGGCCTGAACTGAGGTGCCGGACCTGAACTGAGGCCGCCGTTTTTGGCCTGCAAGACATCATTCGGGGCGGCCTTCGGGCCGCCCCTGTCATATATATCGTAACGCCTGTCGGGAACCCTGGCTCATCGCCACGTTCAAAGGCAGCGATACCCGGATACCCCGGAACGTGACTCATCCCAAGGAGAGAGATGCCCATGTTGAAGCCCCTTATGCTTGTGCTCGCCGGCCTGACACTACCGGGCCTGGCCAGCGCCCAGAACCTGGTGGAGGGCGAGCACTACGAGGTGCTGCCCGAGGCCGTGGAAACCCAGGTGGACGAGGGGCAGATCGAGGTCACCGAGGCCTTCTGGTATGGCTGCCCCCACTGCTACAACCTCGAAGAGCCGCTCAACGCCTGGATCGCCGACCTTCCCGACGATATCGACTTCCAGCGCATGCCGGCCACCATGGGCGGTGACTGGAACCAACATGCCCTGGCCTTCTACGCCGCCGACGAGTTGGGTATCCTCGATGACACCCATAGTGACTTCTTCCACGCCGTTCATGAGGAGAAGCGCAGCCTGACCGACGTCGGCGCCATTGCCGACTTCTTCAGCGACTACGGCGTCAGCGAGGACGAGGCCCAACAGGCCCTGAACTCCTTCGCGGTGAAGAGCCGCGTCAACCAGGCGAATGCCCGCATGCGCAGCATGCGCCTGATGGGCGTGCCCGCCCTGATGGTCGACGGCCGCTATCTGGTGACCCCGAGCAGCGCCGGTAGCCTGGCCAATATGCCGCAGATCGCCGAGGCACTGGTCGATAAAGTTCGCGAGGAGCGTGAAAACTAAGATGCTCCAACTGGCCGAAGCAAGGATGCCGCCCCTGGAGGGCGGCCACCTCAAGCTGCTCACCTTCAATCTTCAGGTGGGCATTCAGACCTCGGCCTACCACCACTACCTGACCCGTAGCTGGCAGCATCTGCTGCCCCATCCTCGGCGGCTGCATCGCCTGGACATGGTCAGCGAGGTGCTGGGGCGCTTCGATGTGGTGGGGCTCCAGGAAGTGGACGGCGGCAGTTTCCGCTCCAGCCACGTCAACCAGGTGGAGTACCTGGCCACCCATGGCGGCTTCCCCCACCACTTCCAGCAGCTCAATCGCAATCTGGGTCGCATCGCTCAGCACAGCAATGGCCTGCTGTCGCGGCTTCCCCCGGCCCATGTCGAGGAGCACCAGCTCCCGGGTACCCTACCCGGGCGCGGCGCCATCCACGCCCGCTTCGGCGAGGGTCCCGACGCACTCCACCTGTTCGTCGCCCACCTGGCCCTCAGTCATCGAGGCCGGGTTCGCCAGCTCGATTATCTCTCCGAGATCATCCAGCCGCTACGCCACGTGGTGGTGATGGGCGACCTCAACTGCACCCCCGAGCAGCTCCGTGGCCATCAGCGCTTCTCGGCCTCGCTGCCGCTTCACCCCGTGCGCCCCCCCTTGAGCTACCCCTCCTGGCAGCCGCGCCGCGCCCTGGACCATATCCTGCTTTCCAACTCCCTGGAGGCCGATGAGGTTCGCGTGCTCGACCACCTGTTTTCGGATCACCTGCCGATCGCCGTGGACGTTCGCCTGCCGGCCGCCTGCCTGGAGACGCTTCTCGCGCGGCCGCAAGACACCACCGGCTAGGCCCAGGAGCCGGCAGTGGGTGACGTCTGATGTCGAATCGGCGAAGATGCGCCTCCTGACCATCCTGCAGGAGGCGATATGCCTGATAATCATCCATCGGCCTTGCTCAGAGGGCTCGATGCCGTGACCGACCTGATAGGGCGCACTACCGCCTGGCTGGTACTGGTGATGATGGTGGTGCAGTTCGCCATCGTGGTGATGCGCTACGTCTTCGGTATCCACAGTATCGCCCTGCAGGAGTCGGTGACGTACATGCACGCCATGGTGTTCATGCTCGGCGCCGCCTGGACCCTTCACCACGACGGCCATGTGCGCGTGGATATCTTCTATCGCAAGCGTTCGCCGCGTAGCCGTGCCGGCGTCGATCTGTTCGGCACTCTTTTCCTGCTGCTGCCGGTCTCGTTCTATATTCTGCTCGGCAGCCTGGGCTATGCCGGCAGCAGCTGGGCGATCCTCGAGCGATCTCCGGACGGCGGCATCCCCGGCGTCTTCCTGCTCAAGAGCCTGATCCCGGTGATGGCCACACTGCTGATACTGCAGGGCATCGCCCAGCTGATTCGCCAGACTCTGGTCCGCCGCAGCCGGCTTCCTTCTGGGGCTCCGCACCACGAGGAAGAGTCATGATGCTGACGATGCTGCTTGAACTCTTTCCCCTGCTGCTGTTTGTCACTATCTGCGGCGTACTGATGCTCGGCTATCCGGTGGCCCTGTCGCTTGCGGGCACCGCCCTGTTCTTTGCCGGCCTCGGCGTGACGCTGACTCACCTGGGAGTCCCCGTTCCCTTCGAGGCGGGCTACCTGAGCGCCATGCCCAACCGCCTCTATGGCATCATGACGAATCAGACACTGCTGGCAGTCCCATTGTTCGTGTTGATGGGAGTTCTGCTGGAGAAGTCGCGTGTCGCCGAGACGCTGCTCGATGCCATGGCGCTGGCCTTCGGCGCCCTGCGCGGTGGGCTGGGCATCGCCGTGGTGTTGGTCGGCACCCTGCTGGCCGCCTCCACGGGTATCGTCGGCGCCACCGTGGTGACCATGGGGCTGCTGTCGCTTCCCACCATGCTCAAGCGCGGGTACTCGCCGTCACTCGCGACCGGCAGCATCTGCGCCACCGGCACCCTCGGGCAGATCATCCCCCCCTCCATCGCCCTGGTGCTGCTCGGCGATGTGCTCTCCAATGCCTATCAGCAGGCTCAATTGGCGATGGGCGTCTGGAGCCCCAAGACTCTCTCGGTGGGTGACCTCTTTATCGGTGCGCTGATTCCGGGACTCCTGCTGGTGGCGGCCTATATGCTCTATGTGACCCTTACCGCCTGGCTGAAGCCCGATCTGGCCCCGCCGGTGGACCGCCAGGCACTGATGGAGGAGCTGGGTCACAGTGGCAGCATCTGGCCACTGCTGTTCAAGGGCTTGCTGCCGCCGGTGCTGCTGATCGTCGCCGTACTGGGCTCGATCCTCGGCGGCTTCGCCACCCCTACCGAGGCCTCGGCGGTGGGCGCCTTCGGCGCCTTCCTGCTGGCCCTGGCCAATCGGCGTCTGAACCTCAGGATGCTGCGCGATGTGGTTCACTCCACCGCTCAGGTCACCAGCATGGTGTTCTTGATCCTGATCGGTGCCGCCCTGTTCTCGCTGGTATTTCGCGCCTTCGGCGGCGAGGAACTGATCGTCGAGCTGTTCGATTCGCTGCCCGGCGGTGTAGTGGGCGCCACCCTGGTGGTCATGCTGGTAATCTTTTTTCTCGGCTTTATTCTCGACTTTATCGAGATCACCTTCGTGGTGGTCCCCATCATCGGCCCGGTATTGCTGGCCATGGGGCTCGACCCCATCTGGCTGGGCATCATGATCGCGGTGAACCTGCAGACCTCGTTTCTGACACCACCCTTCGGCTTCGCGCTCTTCTATCTGCGCGGCGTCACGCCTGAGTCGGTGCCCACCTCGGCGATCTACCGCGGGGTGATCCCCTTCATCCTGATCCAGCTCGGCATGCTGCTGGCCCTGGCACTGTTCCCGCAACTCGCCACCTGGCTACCCTCGGTGGTGTAATCTTCCGATATCGCTCCATAGATCCAGTGACGACAAGGAAGCCATGATTCTCTCCGACCCGATTCCCAACGCCCTGACCATCGCCGGCTCCGACCCCTCCGGCGGCGCCGGCATCCAGGCCGACCTCAAGACCCTCTCGGCGCTGGGTGCCTATGCGACCAGCGTCATCACCGCCCTGACCGCCCAGAACACTCGCGGCGTCAGCGGGGTCCATCCGGTACCCGCGGACTTTATCGCCGCCCAGCTCGAGGCCCTGCTCGACGACGTCCGCCTCGATGCGACCAAGATCGGCATGGTGGCCAGCCGTGAGGTCGCCGAGGTGATCCGCGATGCCCTGGTGCAACGCCGCCCGAGCTGGATAGTGCTCGACCCGGTCATGGTGGCCAAGAGTGGCGATATCCTGGTCGATGACGCCGGTATCCGTGCGGTGCGCGAGGTGCTGGTGCCCATGGCGGATCTGATCACTCCCAACCTGCCCGAAGCCGCGGTGCTGCTGGACGCCCCGGCCCCGGTCGACCGAGCCGGCATGCTGGCGATGGCCCCGGCACTGCGCGAACTGGGCGCCGGGGCCACCCTGCTCAAGGGGGGGCATCTACGCGGCGAGGAGTGCCCCGACCTGCTGGTCACCGCCGAGGCGGCCACCTGGATCGAGGGCGCCCGGGTCGATACCGCCAACCTCCACGGCACCGGCTGCACCCTCTCCTCGGCGATCACCGCACGCCTGGCCCGGGGCGAATCCCTCCAGGAAGCGGTGGCCTCGGCCAAGCGCTGGCTGGGCGCGGCGCTGGTCGCGAGCCCTCGGCTGGATGTCGGGAGTGGGCGCGGGCCGGTGCACCACTTCCATGCCTGGTGGTAGCCTCCAGCCCGACGATCCGCTCGGCCGGTGCGACGCTGCGCGGCGTTCATGATTCCAGGGCGGCAAGAATAAACAGGAGGCTAGAAGAGGAGGCAAGAATGAAGGCATTGATCCAGCGAGTGACCCACGCCAGCGTCGAGGTGGAAGGCCGCGTCGTGGGCGCCATCGACCACGGCCTGCTGGCCCTGGTCGGAGTCGAGAAGGGCGACGACGAGGCCGCGGTGGAGCGGCTGCTCCACAAGCTGCTGCACTATCGGGTATTCGGCGACGCCGAAGGCAAGATGAACCTCAACCTGCAGCAGGTAGACGGCGGCCTGCTGCTGGTGTCCCAGTTCACCCTGGCCGCCGACACCCGCAAGGGGCTGCGCCCCGGTTTCTCCAGCGCGGCCCCGCCCGCCGATGGCGACCGCCTCTTCCATCGACTGCTGGAGCGTGCCGAGGCCGCCTGGCCGAAGGTCGCCAGCGGGGAATTCGCCGCCGACATGCGGGTCGCACTGGTCAATGACGGCCCGGTGACCTTCCTGCTGGAAAGCTGACGGGGGCCGAAGGCCAGCCCCCTGAGCATCGCCGGGCAAGCACGAGTCGCGACCCCCGGGTTGAAACCCTGCCGCCTCGCTCGCGACTTGTCCGTCGGGTCACAACATAATCCCTCACGGGTGACCCTCGCTCGCCATCCCTGGCGATCGCCGGACGTCGCTTCGCTTGCGCCAGCAACCCGGGGTATATGTCGCTTTTCGTGCTTGCCCGGCTCTCCCAGACACAGACACAGACACCTCAGCCACCGAGTTCGGCCTCCATGGCTTCCAGGGCCTCCTCGGCGGCGAGCCAGTCCGCCTCCAGGTCGTCGAGCCGGGACTTTAGCTCGCCCTGGCGGGCCAGGGTCGTGGTGAGCTCGTCCTTGCGGGCGGGGTCGGTATAGAGCTCGGCATCGCCCAGGGCCTCCTCCACCCCGGCGAGCTCGGCCTGGATCTTCTCCATGGCCTGCTCGGCGCGGTCGCGCTGCTTCTTCAACGGGCGCAGCTTCTCGCGCAACTCGGCGGCGGCGCGACGCGACGCCTTGCGATCCTCCCGGGGCGCGCCTTCCTCGGCCTGACGCTCCGCCTTGTCGCCTCGAGCCTCGCGCCGCTCACCCTCCAGACGCGCCTTGAGCCAGGCGCGATAGTCCTCGAGGTCGCCGTCGAAGGGCTCCACCCGGTGATCGGCCACCCGCCAGAACTCGTCCACGCTGGCCCGCAGCAGATGGCGGTCGTGGGAGACGATGATCACCGTGCCCTCGAAGCCTGCCAGGGCCTCGGTCAGCGCCTCGCGCATCTCGAGGTCCAGGTGGTTGGTCGGCTCATCGAGCAGCAGCAGGTTAGGCTTCTGCCAGGCCACCAGGGAAAGCGCCAGGCGCGCCTTCTCTCCCCCCGAGAAGCGCCCCACCTCACCGAAGACATCGTCGCCCGGGAACCCGAAGCCACCCAGGAAGTTGCGGATCTCCTGGTCACTGGCGGTAGGCGACAGGCGCTGCACATGCATGAAGGGCGTGGCGGCGAGATCCAGCCCCTCCAGCTGGTGCTGGGCAAAGTAGCCAACCTTGAGGTGTTCGCCCGCGATGCGCTTGCCGGAGAGCAGCGCAAGCTCCCCGGTGAGAGTCTTGATCAACGTCGACTTGCCGGCACCATTGGGGCCCAGCAGGCCGATGCGCTGGCCAGGCAGCAGCGTCAGCTTGACGCCGTCGAGCTGGACCTTCTCTGTCCCCGGCGCCTCGCCCCGGGGACGATATCCCAGCCGCGCCTCGTCCAGCACCAGCAGCGGATGGGACGTCTTGTCCGCGGCGGGCAGGCTGAAGTGGAAGGGCGAATCGGCGTGGGCCACGGCGATATCGCCCATGCGCTCGAGCATCTTCAGGCGACTCTGGGCCGCGCGGGCCTTGGTGGCCTTGGCGCGGAAGCGTGCCACGAAGCGCTCGATCTCCTCCCGCCGCGCCTGCTGCTTGGCGGCCTCGGCCTGCTGCAGCGCCAGCTTCTCGGCCCGGGTACGCTCGAAGGTGGTGTAGTTACCACGATAGAGCTCCAGGGAGCGGCGATCGAAATGCACGATGCAGTCACACACCGCGTCCAGGAAGTCGCGGTCGTGGGAGATCAGCAGCAGGGTCCCGGGATAGCGCGCAAGCCACTGCTCGAGCCACAGCAGGGCATCGAGGTCGAGGTGGTTGGTGGGCTCGTCCAGCAGCAGCAGGTCGGAGGGCATGAACAGGGTGCGCGCCAGGTTGACGCGCATCCGCCAGCCCCCGGAGAAAGACGACAGGGGTCGATCCAGATCCTGCTGCGAGAAGCCGAGGCCCACCAGCAGCTGGGCGGCCTTGGCCGGCGCGCTGTAGCCGTCCAGGGCCTCGATGACCCCATGCAGCTCGGCCTCGCGGTGGTCGTCGCCCGCCTGGCGGGCCGCCTCCAGAGCCTGCTCGGCACGGCGCAGTTCGGCGTGGCCGTCGAGGACATGGTCGAGCAGCGAGCGCGACAGCGCCTCCACCTCCTGGGCCATATGGGCGATGCGCTGGCCGCCGCTCATCTCGACATCGCCGCGATCCGGCATCAGTTCGCCGAGCAGCAGCTTGAACAGGCTCGACTTTCCGGCGCCGTTGGGGCCGACGATCCCCGCCTTGTGGCCGGCGTGCAGGGTAAGGTCAGCGCCCTCCAGCAGGGCCTGGGTGCCGCGTTGCAGGGAAACTTGACGCAGTGAGATCATGCAGGCTCCATTCGACAATATGTAAGGCTGCCCCTCGGCAAAGGCGACAACCGTGTCATGACAGCTGATTCTACCCAATCACCCTATGCCTTGAGCATCCCCGATGCTCTCTGGCAGTACGCCCTGGCACGATATGGCGACCCAACGGTTGCCGATGCCTGCCTCGAGCTCCAGGATCGCGCCGGTGCCGACGTATGCGAACTGCTGTGGCTGGGCTGGCTCGATCATCTCGGCCGGGTACCGGACGCCGATGCAGCCGCGGTCCTGGCTCCGATTCGTCTGCATCAGGCTTGCAGGACTCGTCCTCTGCGCGCTCGGCGGCGCGCATTGAAACCCATCGCCCGCCCTGGTTCACCGCTGGAGGAGTGGCGTGAACGCCTCAAGCGCGCCGAACTGGCCGCCGAACGCCAGGCGCTGGCCCGCCTGCAGGCGATAACCGAGCGCGGAGAAGGTGTGCGCCTTTGGCGCCGGCAGGATGGCGACCTCTACACCCGTCTATACCGGCATCTGGCACCATTCGATACCGCACTTGTCGGCTCGTTGACAGCGCTGGCGAATCGCCTGCCGCGATGATTTCGCGTTGACTCCTCTAGCCATTTCGGGTCCGCCAGCATGTGGCACTGCGTTCACAAAGCCTGTAAGTTCAAAAGTGAAGGACTACCCTTGATGCACGAGCAATGCTGTCTATGACTTTCAGGCACAAGGCGAACGCGGTCCGGTTCGCGTCGTCCTGATACAACAAGGAAAGCGTGCAACATGAATCGAACCTCCTCCAGCGGCAAGCCCCAAAAGCGTCCAAACAGCCTGCTAGGCATGCTTAATATTCTTGATTGGTGGCTGGGTGCGGTAGAAAAGACCATCCTGGCCGGCAGTATTCTCGCCATGGCACTGTTGATGAGCACCCACGTGGTCAGCAACCTGGTCTTCCAGCAGGGCATTCCGGGAACCTACGAAGTCACCGAAATGCTGATCGTGGTGATCACCTTCGTGGGGGTAAGCTACGCGGCACGCCACGCGCGTCACATCAGCATGTCCGCCCTCTACGAGCAGCTCAGCGGGCGACTCCGCAAGATTCTTCTGATCGTCATCTGCGTCGGCACGGCCGTCCTGATGTTCTATTTTGCCTACAAGTCCATCGGCTACGTCTCGGTACTCCACGAGCGCGGGCGCACCAGCTCCTCGCTGCATATCCCCATGTGGATGGTATATACGGCACTGCCCATCGGCTTCAGCCTCGCCGGCATTCAGTACCTCCTGACCGCTACACGCAACCTGATCAGCAAGGAGATCTACCGCAACTTCAGGGAAAAGGAAGAGTACTCAGATGTGCCAACGGACGACTGACAGCCGCAGCACGGTCGGGCCGCATATCTCCGATGCCGCCTTCCGGGGGAGACGCGCGTCATGATTAACGACATAGCAAAAACAACGCTGAGGATAACCGCATGCTGGCTTGGCTAGGTATTATAATGCTCGTGCTGCTGCTTCTCGGATTCCCGATGATGGTTCCGCTGGCGGCGGGTACGCTGTACATGATGTTCACCGACATGACCTTCTTCGGTCCCGATCAGGCCGTCAGCTGGATGATCAACGGCGTGGGCAGCTGGGTGCTTGCCGCGGTGCCGATGTTCATCTTCGCCGCGGACATCCTGACCAAGGGGCACACCGCTAACCGGCTGCTGGACGTGGTCGACACCTTCACCCGCCATATCCGCGGCGGGCTGCCCATCACGACGGCCGCCTCCTGCGCCCTCTTCGGCGCCGTTTCCGGCTCCACTCAGGCGACGGTGGTAGCCATGGGCGGCCCCATGCGCCCTCGCCTCCTGGCCAAGGGCTACACCGATCACTTCACCCTTGCGCTGATTATCAACGCCAGCGATATCGCCCTGCTGATTCCTCCCAGCATCGGCTTCATCATCTACGGCGTGGTGATGAAGACCTCGATCGGCGATCTTTTCCTCGCCGGCATCCTGCCCGGCTTTTTGATCCTGATGATGTTCGCGGCCTATTGCTATATCGATGCGCGGCTCAAGGGCATCGAGCCGGAGGAACGCGCGCCCTGGAAGGAACGCATCAAGGCCATTCGCAAGGTCATCCTGCCGCTCGGCTTTCCGGTACTGGTGGTCGGCGGCATCTACGGCGGCTTCTTCAGCGCGGTCGAAGCCTCCGCGGTGGCAGTCGCCTATGCGCTGATCCTGGAGGTCGTGATCTACCGTCAGGTTTCCATTCGCGATCTCGGCGGCCTGGCACTTTCGACCGGCATGATTACCGCCGTCGTCTTCATCCTGGTGGCCATCGGCGCCGCGTTCTCGCAGACCCTGGGGACGGCCGGCGTTCCCGAGCAGCTTCTCAGCCCGCTCATCGAAGGCATTGGCGATAGCCAGATACTGGCGCTGATGCTGATCGCCGCGGCCTTCTTCATCGGCTGTATGTTCGTCGATCCCATCGTCGTCATCCTGATACTGGTGCCGATCTTCAAGCCGCTGGTCATGGCCACAGGGCTGGATCCGATTCACGTCGGCGTGATCGTGACCTTACAGGCGGCCATCGGCTCGGCGACCCCGCCCTTCGGCTGCGACATCTTCACCGCCATTGCCGTCTTCCGCCGGCCCTACATGGACGTTGTGCGCGGTACGCCGCCGTTCATCGCAATCATGGTGCTGGCTACCTTCATTCTGATCCTGTTTCCACAGATCTCGCTGCTGCTGCCTTCACTGGGCAGCAACTAGGCGACAATCCCGGGCGACCCGGAATGGAAAACGGGGGAGGCTGATGCAGCCTCCCCCTCTCTTTGGGTTCTTCGTAAACTGGCGTGAAGCGGTAGTCGACCGGGCACACCGGACGACTGGCGCCGCTAGGCGCCTCGGTGACGTTGCCTGATCTTGAGCGGCTACCGCGGGAGGCGAGTGGCTTCCGGTCGCGATGCGCAGACGCTTGCTGCGGCGGACCGATTCCACCTATCCTGCGGCGTCACGCTGATCGGCGCTGAACCACAAAAAAACCGGGCGGTTTCACGGAACCCTGTCCGTTCAACCACCCGGTATCACCGTGTCGAAGTGCCTGGGCCCTTCGACCAGGGTGCGACCTTATTCGGCGTCGTCGGAGTTGAACTCCTCGACCAGAATATCGAGTGCCTTCTTGCCGCGCTCGCCGACGTCCTCGGCGAAGGTGTCGCGAACGGGGTCGGCCATTTCGCGGAACTTCTTGCGCTGCTCGTCGTTCAGCTCGATGATATTGATGTCGCTGTTTTCCTTGATGGTATCCAGACGAGTCGAGTTGAACTCGCTCTGAATGTCGTGACCCGTCTCAACGAGCTCGGCAGTCACCTCGTCGAGCATCGCCTGGTGCTCGTCGTCCAGGCCTTCATACCAGTCGCTGTTGCCCATCAGCGTGGCCACGAATTGCGCCTGCTTGGCAAAGATCATGTAGTCCTGAACTTCGTAGAAACCCATCTCTTCATGGGCGAATACCGGCTGGATATTGCCTTCCGCCTGACCCTGCTGCAGGGCGCTGTAGAGCTCGCCGTAGGCAATAGAGATGGGAGCGGCTCCGTAAGCCTTGTACGCTTCGCGCAGCAGGCTGTTGTCCATGACGCGAATCTGCAGGCCGTCCATGTCGGCCGGCTCTTCGATCGCCTTGTTGGTCGTCCACACCTGGTAGCCTTCGGCCAGTTCGGCGAGTGGAACGAGACCGCGCTCGCGGAAGGCTTCCTGCCAGGGATCGCTCTTGAGAAATTCCGGCGAGTTAAGCACTTCCACCGTTTTCATCTGATCCGCGGGCATGACGAAGTTCAGGCTGAGAAGCTGACTTTCGGGAACCGTGCCGCCCAGTGCACCCGAGCCAAAGCCCAGCGGGATCGAGCCGCCCTGGATCGCATCGTAGAGAGCCGAATAGGTAGAACCCCAGGAGCCGTAGGGAAGCAGCTCGACGGTGACCTCGCCGTCGGTCTTCTCCTCGACCAGCTTCTTGAACTCCACCGCATAGCCGTGCTGAACGCTGCCCTCGATTTCCTCGAGGCCGAAACGCCACGTCTCGGCGCTGGCCGATGTCGCCGCGCTCATCATGCCAACGGCGGCAACCCCGAGGGCGATCTTGCTCAGTTTCATGTTCATTATGCGTCGTTCCTCTCTTGTTGATGTAACTTTAGAGAAGAGCAAAGTCATCCCCATGTCAAGCCGGGGGCGCCCCCGGTCGGCGTGCCATAATGCCCGGCCCGCCGTCCTGTCACGGGTCTCTGCACCGGGGTGCGGAACCCTGCCGACCCTGTTATGGTCTGAGGTTTTCACGCTTTATTTCCATTCATGTCAGGCGCCGTTGGCGCCGGAATCACAAGTGAGTTTCATGAAACGACTGCTGACGACCGCCTCCCTCGCCGCCCTGATGGGCGCCGCGCCCCTGGCGATCGGTGCCCCGGAAAGTGACGAAGAGAAACTGGGCTACAGCCTGGGGGTGACCCTGGGACAGAGCATCCAGCAGGATGTCGAGAGCCTCGATGTCGACGCCTTCACCCAGGCGATTCAGGATGTCTTCGCCGGCGATGACCTCGAGCTAAGCGACGAGGAGATGGCCGAGACGCTGATGACCTTCCAGCAGCAGGCCGCGGCGGCACGCCAGGAAGAAGCCGCGGCCGCCGCCGAAGCCAACCGCGCCGAAGGCGAGGCCTATCTGGCCGAGAACGCCGAGCGCGACGGCGTCGAGACGACCGACTCCGGCCTGCAGTATCGTGAACTGGCGTCCGGCGAGGGTGCCAGCCCCGGCGCCCAGGACAGCGTCGAGGTGCACTACGAGGGCACCCTGATCGACGGCACCGTCTTCGACAGCTCCTATGCGCGTGGCGAGCCGGTCAGCTTCCGCGTCGACCAGGTGATCGAAGGCTGGCAGGAAGCCCTGCAGCTGATGAGCGTGGGAGACACCTGGGAGATCACCATTCCCCATGAGCTCGCTTATGGCGCCCAGGGCCAGGGGCCCATCGGACCCTATGAGACCCTGACGTTCAAGGTCGAGCTGCTGGGCATCAACGACGCCCAGACGTCATCCGGCGACAGCGCCGACGCGAGCGTTGACGAGGGCGACGAGGATGCCGCCGACGCTAGCGACGCGAGTGAGTAAGCCTCGGTCGGGCACGCGGGCAGCCCTCGCCATGCTTGCCGCGCTGCCCGCGGCCTCGCTGCTCGCCGATACGCCGCCCCCCCAGCCACTCCCGGCGCTGGCCGCCAGCCCCGCAGAGACCAGCGTGCTCGGCGTCTCCTCGGGGGGCTATATGGCGACTCAGCTGGCCGTGGCCTGGCCTGAACGCTTCACCGGGCTTGGCGTCCTGGCCGCCGGCCCCTGGTCCTGTGCCCAGGGCTCACTGGGGCTGGCGCTGGGTCAGTGCATGTCCACCCGGCGCGGCATGCCCGATATGCAGGCGCTGACACAGCGCCTTGCAGGCTATCGTGAGCGCGACCTGGTCGGCGAGGCCGAGGCGCTGGAGGCACTCAGGGTCTATGTCTGGCATGGCGGCGCCGACGAGGTCGTCGAACCACGGCTGGGAGAGGCGCTGGCCGAGCAGTTCCGCGGCTGGCTGAAGGACCCCTCGCAGCTCCAGCTGCGCCAGGATGCCGAGGTGGGCCATGGCTGGCCCGTCGACACCACGGTGGCTCATGCCGATGGCGACGAGCTGGCCGACTGCCATGACGCCGGCCCCCCCCATCTGCTGGCCTGCGGGCTGGATATCGCCGGTGATGCCCTGCACTGGCTGCACGGTGACCAAACCGCCCCCACGGGCGGTGCGCCTCCCGGCGAGCTGCAACGCTTCGACCAGGGCGACTACGACGCCAAGGGGCTTGCCGATACCGGCTATCTGTTCGTCCCGGAAGGATGCGAGGCGGGTGGCTGTCGGGTCAGCATGGCCCTGCATGGCTGCAGCATGGCCGCCGAACAGATCGGCGAGGCCTTCGTTCGCCACTCCGGGCTCAATGCCTGGGCGGCGGAGAACCGCCGTATCGTGGTCTACCCCCAGGCCGAGACTCGCCTGGGCAACCCCCAGGCGTGCTGGGACTGGTGGGGCTATGCGGAGAGCACCTGGCAGATCGACCCCATGCACGATAGCCGTCAGGGCACCCAGACGCGTGCCTTGATGGCCATGCTGGAGCGGCTTCAGGACACGCCCCGGACACGCTGATCGGCGGCGCTGCACGAGGGCCTATCCAGGACGCCTCGTGCCGCGCAGGCTTCCGTGCGAGAGACTGGAAAAGAGCCTAGAGCGCCTCGCGCAGCGCGACGAGCAGGCCCTGATGCGAGGGAGAGTAGAGCACCCGCCGCCGAATCTCGCCCTCGTTATCCACCAGGTAGAGTGACGAGCTGTGGTCGATGGAGTAATCCATGGCCGAGTCCGGCGCCTCGACCCGGCGCCACACGACGCCATAGCGTTCCGCCAGTTCCTCGAGCCGCGCCGGGCTGCCGGTAGCGCCGATGAAGCGCTCACCGAAGAAGGCCAGATACTCGTCCAGCCGCTCGAGGCTGTCGCGTTCGGGATCCACGGAGACCATCAGCGGCACGACCCGCTCGCGCTGGGCGGGCTCGAGCTCCGCCAGCGCCTGACGCACCACCGCCAGGCTCATGGGGCAGACATCGGGGCAATGGGTGTAGCCGAAGAAGACCACCGCCAGCTGATCATCGTCCAGGCGCTCGAGGCTGAAGTCCCCTCCCCGGGTCGAGGGCAGCTCTATCGGCCCGCCAACGGGCGCGCCGTCGGCTCCGGTGCCCAACTGCTGCTGGTACCAGCCGACGCCACCCAGCGCCAGCAGCAGCCCGATCAGGGCGATGCCGGCCCAGACTCCCTTGCGCTTCATGGCGCGTCCTCCTCTACCTCGAAATCGAACCCGCTGCCCAGCTTACCATCGGCCGTCTCGACAATGACACGCGCCCGCCAGGGCATCACCGCCTCGGTGCAGATCGGTATCTGCCCCACGCCGCGATAACGCCCGTCGTCGTCGGCACTCAGGGGGTAGCGATGCAGCCCCATGTCCATGTCATGGCCGACAAAATCCACCACCACGCGCTCGGCATTCACGCCCTCCAGGGATACCTCGAGCGGCATATGTTGCAGGGCTCGAATCCGGCCCCGCACCCCGAGGTCGAGTGTCAGCCGACGCCCATCACCCAACTCGGCCTGGCAGGGCCCGGCACTCAGCTCGCACTCGGGCACTTCGGGATACCAGCGTACCTGCCCCACGTCACGCAGTTGATGGCTGACCAAAAAGAACAGGGCCACGATCACCGTGCCCAGGGTAAACAGCACCAGCAGGCGCAACAGCGGCGGACGTGGAGTCGATGTCATGGTGGAATCTGCCATGGGGGGGTCGTGGTCATCACGCTGGAGAACGAATATCGGCAAGCTTACCAGCATTCGTTTGTGGCAGACTGCGGAACGATGTCGCAGGCAACAAGACCAAGGAGGCCGACATGGCGGAGATTGCGGGTGCACTGGGGCCTTTGTTCCTGTTGATCCTGCTGGGCAGCGTACTGGGCTGGCTGCGTCAGCCAGGAGCCGACTTCTGGCCACAACTGGAGCGGCTGATCTATTTCCTGCTGTTCCCCGCCATGCTGGTCGCGACCCTGGCCACCGCCGATGTCAGCCAGGTGCCGGTCACCCGGGTGGCAATCGCCCTGCTGGGCGCCATGGTGACCTTCGCCGCACTGCTGTGGAGAATGCGCGGCTGGCTGGGCATGGAGGCCGCGGCCTTCACCTCCGCCTTCCAGGGCGCACTGCGCTTCAATACCTATGTGGGCGTGGCCGGCGCCGCCGCCCTGCATGGAGCGCCGGGGGCGACCGTGGCCGCGGTGGCCGTGGCGCTGATGGTGCCGGTGGTCAACGTCCTCTGCGTCGGCAGCTTTATCGCCGCGGGCACCCTGGGCCGCGGCAGCCTGGGCAAGAGCCTGGCGGCCCTGAGTCGCAACCCGCTGATCCTGGCCTGCCTGGTCGGCATCGGGCTCAATATCGGCGGCATCGGCCTGCCGGGCTGGAGCGAAGCCACGGTGGAGCTGCTGGGGCGCGCGGCCCTGCCCCTGGGCCTGGTCGCGGTAGGGGTAGCGCTGCGTCCCGCCGCCCTGGTTCGCCGCGACCGTGGCATCTGGGCCAGCCATCTGGTCAAGCTGGGGTTGATGCCGGCCACGGCCTTGATCCTGGCCCTGCTGTTAGGGCTCGACCCAGTGAGCCGCGATGTGGTGCTGCTGTTCGCGGCGCTACCCACCGCGACCTCGGCCTATATCCTGGCCCGCCAGCTGGGCGGAGACGCCGAGATGATGGCCGCCCTGATTACCGGCCAGACCCTGCTGGCCATGGCGACCCTGCCACTGTGGCTGCGCCTGGCGGGAGCCTGAGAGACGCTTTAATAAAAAACGTTCGCATTTGTGTTGACGAAACAAACGAGAACGATTACTCTTTCCTTGTCGGCGTTGATGAGGCGCCGTCACCGGGCAGGACCCGCCAGTCTCCTGCCCTGGTTTCTCCCTCCTCATTGCTAGTCACGGTCTTGCGCCACCCTCCTCGGAGGGTGGCTTTTTTGCTTATACCGTGCGCGAATAGCGCCCCTTGCTGTGGGCCAGGTAGGCATCGAAGGCCATGGCGGCGTTACGCATCATCAACCGACCCGCCGGGAGCAGCTCGATCTCGGCCTCGTGGATCGCCAGCAGGCCGTCATCGGCCATCTCCTGAAGCTCGCTCAGGGCATCGGCGAAATAGTCACGGAAGACGATGCCGTGTTCGTCCTCGATGGCGGCGAAGTCGATGCGGTTATGGCACATCAAGGCGTTGATCACGTCGCGACGCAGGCGATCATCGTCGCTGAGCCGGTAGCCGCGGAATACCCCCAGGCGCCCTTCCTGCAGGCGATGCTGATACTGGGCCGTCTCCTTGACGTTCTGGCTGTAGGTGTCGCCGACCTTGCCGATGGACGTGATGCCCAGGCCGATCATGTCGCAGTCGGCATGGGTCGAGTAACCCTGGAAGTTGCGCTGCAGGGTGCCGTTCTCCCGGGCCAGGGTCAGCTCATCCTCGGGGAGGGCGAAGTGGTCCATGCCGATATAGACGTACCCGGCCTCGGTCAGCCGACGGATGGTCAGCTCCAGCAGCTCCAGCTTGCGCTCCGGCGGCGGCATGTCCTCGGGACGAATCAGACGCTGGGCCTTGAACAGCTCCGGCAGGTGGGCATAGCTGTAGGTGGCGATGCGATCCGGGCGCAGGGCGATGATCTTGTCCAGGGTGGTATCGAAGCTGGCCACCGTCTGCAGCGGCAGGCCATAGATCAGATCGACGCTGATCGACTCGAAGCCCGCCTCGCGGGCGGCGTGCATGAGGGAGATGACATCCTCCTCGCTCTGCACACGGTTGACGGCCTTCTGGACGTCGAGGTCGAAGTCCTGCACCCCGAAGCTCAGGCGGTTGAAGCCCAGCGCACGCAGTTCATGGATCTGTTCGGGAGTGACGGTGCGCGGGTCCACCTCCAGCGAGAACTCGCGCTCCTCTGGCGGTGCGAAGTGGAAGGCATCATCCAGGCTCGCCATCAGTTCGCCCAGCTGGGCATTGCTCAGGTAGGTCGGCGTCCCCCCGCCCAGGTGCAGCTGGGTCATGCGCCGTGTCTCGTCGAACAGCGCTCCCTGCACACGGATCTCCTGCTGAAGCCAGGCCAGGTATTCCGCCGCACGCTCGGTATTATGAGTAATGATCTTGTTGCAGGCGCAGTAGTAGCAGAGGCTCTTGCAGAAGGGAATATGCACATAGACCGACAGCGGCTTGGGCACGGCGGCCCCGTTGCTGCGCTGGGCGGCCGCACGATAATCATCCTCGGCGAAGGCCGCATGGAACTGAGGCGCCGTGGGATAGGAGGTGTAACGTGGCCCGGGGCGGTCATATTTCTCGACCAGGGGACGGTTGAAGAGCTGGTGGTCTTGCATGATCAAACGGCCTCGTTGAATGCCTTGGCATCGTCCTGGCGATGCCCGATGGTGCGCAGTATGCCAGCCCGTAGCCGGCGCGTCGGTACCCTTGTGGAGGTAGTTGACCCCGATCAAATCCTGGGCCGATTCGACCCACGCCGGGACCACACGACCAACCGCCAGGCGGCGAGCAGCCATGCCACACTCCAGACAAGGGCAGAGGCCCACAGCAGCGATAGCCAGGCCCCGCCCGCGGGAAAGGCCATCAGGCGCAGCACGGCGGCCAGGGTGAACAGCAACGCCAACAGCGGCAATACCGGTTCCCTCTCGGGCCGGCCCTTGGCCCTGAGAATGGCCTGGCGCAACATGATCCCGCTTGCCAGGGTACCCAGGGCCCCCACGGTAAAGGCATGCAGCACACCGTTCAGGGGCAGGCCCAGCCAAAGCGTCCGTGCCGCAAGCAAGAGCCCGGCCCCCAGCCAGGCATAGCCCATCAGCAGTCCGAGCAGGTCGGGACGCCGCCGGCATGCCCAGGGGCCCCAGCGCCATAGCCGCCACAGCACCAGCAGCCCCGCCGCCGCCGTCAGGGGGGCTGCCAGGCCGGCGGTGGCCGGCCAGGGTGCCAACAACGGGGCCGCCACCAGCAGTATGATCAGTGCCGCCTCCAGGCGCGGCTGAACACCGGCGCCGGTCTGGCGTCGACTCGCCATCAGATGGCCATTGATCGCCGGCGCCAGCACGCGACCGCCCATAAGAGCCATCAACAGCACCAGCCACAGCACGGCGTGATGCATCAGCGCGGAGGGCAACGCGTCCTGCTGAACAAGCCGGCCCACCAGGCTTGCCACGGCAAGCAGGCAGAGCAGTCCCAGCAGCGGCGATAACACTCGGTTGCGCCATTTCTTCGCGGCCAGGAAGCGCGGCACCAGCCGCCAGGCCAGCAGTAGTGCAAACAGACCATCGGCCAGCAGCACCGGCAGTGCCTCGGGCCAGACCAGGCCGCCGCCTCTGGCGGCGAGCCAGAGCACCACCATCCCCAGCAGCCGACGATGCGGCATCGGCCCCAGCAGGTAGCCGGCGATCACCGCCAGCGCGAAGCCAAACAGCAATTCGCGACCATGTGCCGCAGGGGAGTCGAGCAACCCCAGAGGGGCCCCATGATAAAATGCCAGCAGTGAGAGTGGCACCATCACGGCCGCATGCAGCGCCGCCAAGGGGAAGAACAGCCGCCAGGCCAGCGTCTTGGGGTGCGAGACGTCGGTTTTTGTTGACATGACGCAACCCCCGCATTGCGCGTAGTGCTAAGATGTATGTAGATTACCGTTTCACAGTCTACGCCCCCGGGCCGGGGAGGTCATCACATGGCAGGAGCTGTCTCACGTATTGCCTGGTGTAGCCTTACCTACGGCTGCATCGGACTCGGTACTGCCGGAATGGTGCTGCCACTGCTGCCGACCACTCCTTTCCTGTTGCTGGCCGCCTGGTCGGCACCCAAGGGGTCGCCGCGGCTGTCCCGCTGGCTGCACACCCACCGGCGCTTCGGTCCCATTCTGCTGGCATGGCGCGAGCGGCGCGCCATACCACGACGCGCCAAGGCACTGGCGGTCATGCTGCTGACCGTCAGCTGGGCGATGCTGTGGGCCGGCGGCGTACCGACCCCGGGGTTGATGGCGTCGGGGCTGCTGTTTGTTGCGGTAGCCGGCTTCGTGCTGACCCGCCCTAATGACACGACGCCGCTTCCCGACAAGGTGCTCCACTCCAGGGCCCAAAACTGATTCGAAACACAACACGAGGCGATGCTTTCTCTCATGCACCTGACCCGCTTCACCGATTACTCGCTGCGCGTGCTGCTCTACCTGGCGGTCAAGGGCGAGCGTCGCTCCACCATCACCGAGATCGCCGAACGCTTCCAGATATCACGCAACCATCTGATGAAGGTGGTTCAGGATCTCAGTCACCACGGCTATATCACCTCCATCCGCGGCAAGCATGGCGGCCTGCTGCTGAGGCGCGAGCCGAATACCATCGTGCTGGGCGAGCTGATACGCCGAACCGAGCGTGACCTGACGCTGGTAGAGTGTTTCGGCGACGGCAACGAATGCGTGATCACCTCCGCCTGTCGCCTCAAGCATGTCCTCGCCGAGGCCCTCGAGGCCTTTATGGCGGTGCTCGACGACTACACTCTGGAAGATCTCCTGGGCCCTCAACGCCAGCCATTGATCAGCCTGCTGAACCTGGACGATACGCCCGCCGCCTGACGACCTATCCCGCCTTCTGCATGGCCCAAGTCTGAAGCGGCTGCACCCGGGCCCATCCCGGACGATCATCGCACCGGCACCCCATCGCCCGGCACTTCTTCACAATGCTCTCTCTCATACTTTATTAGGCATTTCTTTTGCTTTTTCTTTTCGTGGGTCTAGCATGTATATGACACACGTCAATCCGGGGCAGCGCGCCGGCTGGCATGATGGCAATAGTTGCCCGGTGAGGCCGATTGTCGCTACCGGGCCTTATCAAACAAATGAAGATGCATTCTGGAGATTGCTTATGAAACTGATTCTCGCGACCGCCCTGCTGGGTGGCGCCCTGCTGGCCATGGACGCCCAGGCCGCCGGTGACGCCGCCGCCGGTGAAGACAAGATCGGCACCTGCGTCGCCTGCCACGGCACCGATGGCCAGGGCCTGGCTCCCATCTACCCGAACCTGACCGGCCAGTCGGCCACCTACCTCGAGAGCAGCATCAAGGCGTACCGTGACGGCCAGCGCAAGGGCGGCAACGCCGCGCTGATGACGCCCATGGCCCAGGGCCTCTCCGATGAGGATATCGCCGATATCGCCGCGTACTATTCAAGTCAGGAGTAAAGGCCAGGGGCCGGCACCGAGCCGGCCCCTCTCCTGATGGGCGGCGGCAATCGCCGCCGAGGCTTTCGCCCACAAGGACCCTCCCATGCCCGAATCTTCTCCTCGGCCAGCCGGCTTTATCGGCTTGCTGCTGGCCTTGTTATGCCTGCTGATCAGCCTGCCGCTCCAGGCCCTGGAGCTCGGCCAGGTGCGCGAGGGTTTCCCCGCCGCCGACCGACTGGAGCCCGCCGAATCCCAATGGCCGGTCAGCCGGGTGATGGCCGGCGAGGAGTTGCTCGGCTACGCCTTCGAGAGCGTCGACATGGCGCCGATCCCCGCCTACTCCGGCAAGCCCGTCAACATGCTGGTGGGCTTCGATCTCGAGGGCAACATCGTCCAGGCCGACGTCATCAGTCACGAAGAACCTATCATGCTGGTAGGCATCCCCGAGTCGAAGCTCGAGGGCTTCGCCGATGACCACGTCGGCGCCCACGTCAACGATCGCATGAAGGTAGGCGACAATCTGGATGCCATCTCCGGTGCCACCGTCACCGTGATCGTGGTCAGCGATACCGTGATGCGCGCCGCACGCCAGGTGGCAGCCGAGCAGGGACTGATCGCCGACCCTTCGGCCGCACCACCGGCCACGGTGCGTCAGGAGGTATTCTCACCCGCCGACTGGGCCACGCTGACCGGCGACGGCACCATTCGCCGACTGCACCTGACTCATGGCGAGGTGGATGAGTCCTTCGTCGGCACCCCAGCCGAGGACTACATGCACACGCCCCGGCCGGCGGATCGTCCCTTTATCGAGCTCTTCTACACCTACCTGAACCCGCCTACCGCCGGGCGCAACCTGCTTGGCGATAACGGCTACGATCAATTGATGGAGCGGCTTGATCCAGGCGAGCATGCCATCGCGGTGATGGGCCGCGGCGACTACTCCTTCAAGGGGTCAGGCTATGTGCGCGGCGGCATCTTCGATCGCCTCGAACTCTCCCAGAACGGCAACGCCATCAGTTTTCACGACCGCGATCACCTTCGCCTGGGAAACCTGGGCATCGACGGCGCCCCCGCCTTCGACGAGCGCGATATCTTCATCATTCGCGACGCGGCCGCCTTCGACCCCGGCCAGCCCTGGCAGCTGGAGCTGCTGGTGCGCCGCGCCTCGGGCCCCCTGGACACTGAATTCAGCCGCTTCAGCGCCGATTACAGCGTCCCCGAGGCCTATATCGAGCGTCCCGAACCGCCCGAGGAGGTGCCGATCTGGGTCGAGGTGTGGCACGACAAGGCCTTCCAGATCGCCGTGCTCATCGCCGGCCTGCTCGTGCTGACAGGCATCATGCTGTTCCAGGACGTACTGGTGAAGCACCCGCGCATCCTGCGGCCGCTGCGCCTGGGCTTTCTGGTCTACACCCTGGTATTTATCGGCTGGTACTCCCTGGCCCAGCTCTCGGTGGTCAATATCCTGACCTTTACCAACGCCCTGATCACCGACTTCAGCTGGGGCTCCTTCCTGATCGATCCGATGATGTTCATCCTCTGGTCCTTCGTGGCGGTAAGCCTGCTGCTGTGGGGCCGCGGTGTATTCTGCGGCTGGCTATGTCCCTTCGGTGCCCTCCAGGACCTGGTCAACAAGGCCGCCCGCTGGCTCGGCGTGAAGCAGTTCGAGCCGCCCTTCGGCCTCCACGAGCGTCTCTGGGCGCTGAAGTACATCATCCTGCTGGGGCTGTTCGCCGTTTCCCTGCACTCGCTGGGCACCGCCGAGCGCTACGCCGAGGTGGAGCCCTTCAAGACCGCCATCACCCTGCGCTTCCAGCGCGAGTGGGGGTTCTTGCTCTACGCCCTGGTGCTGGTGGCGATCTCCGCCGTCAACCACAAGTTCTACTGCCGCTACGTCTGCCCCCTGGGCGCCGGCCTGGCGATTCCCGCCCGCCTGCGTCTGTTCGACTGGCTGAAGCGGCACCGCGGCGACTGCGGCACCCCATGCCAGATCTGCGCCAACGAATGCGAAGTCGCCTCCATCCACCCGGATGGACGCATCAACGCCAACGAGTGCCACTACTGCCTCGACTGTCAGATCACCTATCACGACGACAAGCGCTGCCCGCCGATGATCAAGCGACGCAAACGCTTCGAAAAGGCGTCGCGACTGTCCTCGGGCAAGCGAGGCGTCGAGACCCACGACCCCGCCAGCGCTCGGCTGCAGCGGATTCCGACCTACCAGGAGGATTGACCATGAGTGACAAGAAGAAAGAGATCGAGAATCTCGGACGCCGCCACTTCCTGCGCAACAGCGCGGTAACCGGCGTTGCCGGGGCGGGCCTGGCCGGCGGCTTCGGCGCCGGCACCCTGCTCGGCGGCAGTGGCAAGGCCCAGGCCGCCAGCGAAAGCAGCATCGAGGTCGCCCCGGGTGAGCTCGATGAGTACTACGGTTTCTGGAGCGGCGGTCAGTCCGGCGAGGTTCGCGTGGTGGGCATCCCCTCCATGCGCGAACTGATGCGCATCCCGGTGTTCAACCAGGAAGGCGCCACCGGCTGGGGCATCACCAACGAGTCCCGGCGCGTGCTGGGCGAGTCGGTCAAGTTCATCAACGGCGACTCCCACCACCCGCATATCTCCATGACCGATGGCAGCTACGACGGCAAATACCTGTTCATCAACGACAAGGCCAATACCCGGGTGGCCCGCATCCGCCTCGACATCATGAAGACGGACAGGATCACCACCATTCCCAACGTCCAGGCGATTCATGGCCTGCGCCTGCAGAAGGCGCCGCACACCAAGTACGTCTTCGCCAATGCCGAATTCCCCATCCCCCACCACAGCGATGGCAAGGTCAACGACGGCCGCGGCCTGGAAGACACGGAGAACTACTACACCATGTTCAACGGCATCGACGCCGAGAGCATGGAGGTGGCGTGGCAGGTGATCGTCGACGGCAACCTCGACAACACCGATGCCGACTATACCGGTCGCTTCGTGGCCTCGACCTGCTACAACTCCGAGAAGGGCATGACCCTGGCCGACACCATGCGCGCCGAGCGCGACTGGGTCGTGGTGTTCGACGTCGAGGCGATCGAGGCCGCCGCAAAAGCCGGTGACTTCGAGACCCTGGGCGACAGCGAGGTGCCGGTCCTCGACGGCCGCAAGGGCTCCAAGCTGACCCGCTACATTCCGGTTCCCAAGAACCCCCACGGCCTCAACACCTCGCCGGACGGCAAGTACTTCATCGCCAACGGCAAGCTCTCGCCGACCTGCTCGATCATCGCCATCGACAAGCTTCCCGAGCTGTTCGACGACGCCATCGAACCGCGCGACGCCGTGGTCGGCGAGCCGGAACTCGGCCTGGGGCCGCTGCACACCACCTACGACGGCCGCGGCAACGCCTACACCACACTGTTTATCGACAGCCAGATCGCCAAGTGGAACATCGAGGACGCCATTCGCGCCTACAACGGCGAAGAGGTGAACTATCTGCGCCAGAAGCTGGACGTTCACTACCAGCCGGGGCACAACCACGCCAGCCTCACCGAGACCAAGGACGCCGACGGCAAGTGGCTGGTGGTGCTCTCCAAGTTCTCCAAGGACCGCTTCCTGCCGGTGGGCCCGCTGCGTCCCGAGAACGACCAGCTGATCGATATCTCCGGCGAGGAGATGAAGCTGGTCCACGATGGCCCCGCCTTCGCCGAGCCCCACGACTGCATCCTGGTACGCGCCGACCAGATCAATCCCAAGAAGGTCTGGGACCGTGACGACCCCTTCTTCGCCGAGACCGTGGCCATGGCCAAGGAGGACGGCGTCACCCTCGAGACCGACAACAAGATCGTGCGCGACGGCAACCAGGTGCGCGTCTACATGACCTCGGTGGCACCGCAGTTCGGCATCACCGAGTTCAAGGTCAAGCAGGGCGACGAGGTCACCGTGGTGGTCACCAACCTCGACCAGGTCGAGGACGTCACCCACGGCTTCACCATGACCAACCACGGCGCCGTCATGGAGATCAGCCCCCAGCAGACCGCCAGTGTCACCTTCACCGCCGACCGGCCCGGGGTGCACTGGTACTACTGCCAGTGGTTCTGTCACGCCATGCATATGGAGATGACCGGCCGCATGCTGGTCGAGAAGGCCTGATAGCACCCTGAGGGGCCGGGCAGACGCCCGGCCCCGCTTGTTCACGGAGAAACGCATGACCCGACGACAACCTCGCGTCGTCCCCCGATTCCTTCTCGTCGCCTGGCTGCTCCTGTGTTTACTGGGTGGGCTGCCGGGCGGACTGCTGGCCGCCGAACTGACGGCCAGCCCGGGCGAGCCGCTGCAGCCGTTGATCGAACGCGCCGCCAGCGGCGACCGCCTGATATTGCCCCGGGGCCACTATCCGGGCCCGCTGCTAATCGACCGCACGCTGACCCTATCGGGAGAGCCCGGTGCCGTGATCGACGGCGGCGGAAACGGCCATGCCGTGGTACTCGACGCCCCGGACAGCGTGCTGGAGGGCGTGACCATCGAGAACTGGGGCGCCAACCTCACCGACATGGATGCCGGCATCTTCGTCGAAGAGAGCGCCACCGGCAGCGTGATCCGTGATTCACGCCTCGCCGGCCCGGGCTTCGGTATCTGGCTCGATGCCGTCAGCGACGTCCGGGTGCTCGACAACGTGATTCGCGGCGACACCGCACTACGCTCCCAGGACCGCGGCAATGGCGTGCACCTGTTCAACTCCCGCAATGTCACCGTGGAGGGCAACGATATCCGCCACACCCGCGACGGGATCTATATCGACACCAGCAGCCAGTGCCTGCTGCGCGGCAATCACATGCAGGCGCTGCGCTACGGCGTGCACTACATGTATGCCTACGACAACCGCGTGGAGGAGAACACCACCCGCGGTACCCGTACCGGCTACGCCCTGATGCAGTCCAAGCGCCTCAGGGTCATCGGCAATCGCTCGGAGGGTGATCGCAACTACGGCATACTGCTGAACAACATCACCGACTCCCTGCTGCGCGACAACCACATCACCCGGGTGCATCAGCGTCGCGATGCCCAGGGCAAGGGGCTGGTCAGCGGCGCCGAGGGCAAGGCGCTGTTCGTCTACAACGCCCAGTACAACCGCTTCGAAGCCAACCGCCTGGCCGACAGCGATATCGGCATCCATCTCACCGCCGGCTCCGAGGACAACGAGCTGGTCGGCAACGCCTTCGTCGACAACCGTCAGCAGGTGATGTACGTGGCCACCCGCTCCCAGGAATGGTCCGAGGCGGGGCACGGCAACTACTGGAGCGATTACCTGGGATGGGATCTGGACGGCGATGGCGTGGGCGATACCTCCTACGAGCCCAACGATGCCATGGACCGCCTGCTGTGGCGCTATCCGGTGGCGCGGCTGCTGATGCACAGCCCCGCCGTCCTGGCGCTGCGCTGGGTGCAGCGCCAGTTCCCGGTATTCCGCCCCCAGGGGGTCAAGGACAGCCATCCGCTGATGGACGAACCCGACATGAATGATACCGGCTCGAATCAATACAACATCGGAGATGCCGACGCATGACAGCGGTGATCGACTTCCAGGGCGTGACCCGCCGCGACGGTGGACTCGTACGCCTCGATGCCCTCGACCTCCAGGTAAACGAAGGCGAGATACTGGCCCTGCTGGGCCACAATGGCGCCGGCAAGACCACCACCATGCACCTGATCCTCGGCCTGCTCTCGCCCAGCGAGGGAAGTGTGGCGGTGTTCGGAGGTGCCCCCGACGGGGCCGATGCCGAGACCCTGCGCCGCCGCCTGGGCTACCTGCCCGAGAACGTCAGCTTCTACGAACAGCTGAGCGGCCAGGAGGTACTCGAGTACTTCGCCCGCCTCAAGCGGGTCGACCTTGGACAGGTGGGCGACTTGCTGGACCGGGTCGGCCTGGGCCATGCCGCCCATCGCCGGGTGAAGACCTATTCCAAGGGCATGCGCCAGCGCCTCGGCCTTGCCCAGGCCCTGCTCGGCGACCCACGCCTGCTGCTGCTCGACGAACCCACCACCGGCCTCGACCCGGCCGCCACCCGTGATTTCTATGACACGGTGCGTGGCCTGCGCGATCGTGGCTGTACGGTGCTGCTCTCCTCCCATGTGCTGCCCGGAGTGGAGCCCTATATCGACCGTGCGCTGATTCTTGGCGGCGGCCGCCGCCTGGCGCTGGGCAGCCTGGAGGCGCTGCGCGGGGAGGCGGCCCTGCCGATCACCGTACGCGCCCGCAGTCATAACGCCGGGAGTGCCCTCGCCGAGCGCCTGGCCGGCTGGGATGATCCGCGCATCGAGATGTCTTCCCTCAACGGCCATGAGGTGGCACTGACGGTACCCCCGGACGCCAAGCTCGCCGTCCTGCGTCGAATCACCGATACCGCCGGGGTCGAGGATATCGAGCTGCTGCCGCCGACCCTGGAGCACCTCTACACCCACTTCTCCGCCGAACTCTCGCCCGAGCAACGAGGAGATGCCGAATGAACGCCATCCTGACCATCGCCGGCAAGGAGTTCCGTGACGGCCTGCGCAATCGCTGGGTGCTGGCCATCGCCCTGGTACTGGCCTTCCTCGCCGTGGGGATCGCCTGGTTCGGTGCCGCCGCCAGCGGCGGGCTGGGCTTCACATCCCTGGCCACGACCCTGGTCAGCCTGGCCACCCTGGCGGTCTTTTTGATCCCGCTGATCGCCCTGTTGCTGGCCTACGACGCCGTGGTCGGCGAGCAGGAGGCCGGCACCCTGCTGCTGCTGCTCACCTACCCCATCAGCCGCACCCAGCTGCTGCTCGGCAAGTTCCTCGGCCACGGCCTGATCCTGGGTGCCGCCACGGCGCTGGGTTTCTCCTTCGCCGGGGCGGTGATCGCGATGGGTGCCAAGGGCGTGGCGCTCGGCGAACTGGCCGCCGGCATGGGTCTGCTGATCGGCAGCAGCATACTGCTCGGCTGGGTGTTTATCGCCTTCGCCTATCTGATCAGCGTCTGGGTCAGCGAGAAGGCCCGCGCCGCCGGCCTGGCGCTGGTGGTGTGGTTCCTGTTCGTGCTGGTCTTCGACCTGGGCCTGCTGGCGCTGCTGGTCAGCGTCGAGCGGGGCGGCGACTGGCTGCCCTGGCTGCTGCTGCTCAACCCCACCGAGTGTTTCCGACTGATCAACCTGGCCGGCTTCGAGGCCGCCCGCAGCTATAGCGGCCTGACCGCCATCGCCGAGGGCGGCGCCTTCCGGCCCGCCATGGTCACCGCCATCCTGGTGGCCTGGATCGCGGTGCCTCTGGGGCTGGCACTGCTACGCTTCCGGCGGCGCGCCGCCTAGATCGTCCCATGCTTTCTTCACCACCTTGCCGACAAGAGACACCGCCATGAAGCGACTCGTCCTGCCACTCCTGCTGCTCTCCATCCTGCTGCTCTCCGCCTGCGGCGAATCCGAGCCCGAAACGCTGGCCACCGCCCAGCCCATCGAGGCCGGTGACAGCTGCCACGTCTGCGGCATGCTGATCTCCGAGCAACCGGGCCCCAAGGGCGAGGCCTTCATGGACAAGCAGGAGCAGCCGCTGAAGTTCTGCTCCACCATGGACCTGTTCGCCTTCCTCAAGCAGCCCGAGAACGAGACCCGGGTCTCCCACGCCTATGTGCATGACGTGGCGGCGGCCCCCTGGGCCACCCCGGATGACGAGGCCTTCGTACTGGCCAGCGAGGCGTGGTACCTGGTGGGCCATGACCAACGCGGCGCCATGGGCCACACCCTCGCCTCGTTCGCCGACCGAGCCGACGCCGAGACATTCCGCGAGGAGCACGGCGGCGAGCTGGTCGGCTTCGACGAAATCGACCTCGAGCTGCTGGGCCGCCTGGGTCGCGGCGAGCTCGGAGACGGCATGGGCGACATGCAACACGCACACTAAGTAGAGCGAGCCACGGTCCTCGCGAGCTGCGCGGTGGGGGCCGGCATGCTAGCCTCGGTGCACCGTCACCCGAGGAGAGAACCCCAGGATGCCGTCACGCCGTCTTCGTCTCGCTGCCGCCCTGACAGGCCTGGTCCTGGCCGGGCCGGCCGCCGCCGTGCAGTTCAACGTCGCCGAGGTCGAACGCCACGGCGCCTGGCAGTCGATGACCCTGAGCCTCGGCGAAGAGCGTCTCTACCGCGCCCTGGAAGGCGATAACTACGCCGACGCCCACTTCAGCGTCAATGTCGGCCCCGGCGCCTGCGACGCCCCCTGGCTGGAGCTACGCGCCGACCTCGGCGAATACCAGCCCCAAAGCCGCCGGGTAAACCGTGTGGCCGCCGATATCCGGGTCGATGAAAAGACCATTCACTCGGGGCAGGCCGACTTTCGCACCGAACGCGGCGACGATGGCTTCTATGTGCAGTTCGACCTGCCGGAGCAGCCGCTGCTGCTCGACGAGATGCGCCGGGGCGAGATTCTTCGCCTGCGCCTGATGCGCGGCCCCGACGATCCCTGGTTCATGGTCTTCTCCCTCGACGGCGCCGGCGAGGCCATGGATCGCATGATGCAAGCCTGTCGCCCCCGAGAATAAGCGCCCGCTGACAGCGGTGCCAAGGCGCCGTATGCTGGGTGCCATCATCATTGGACATATCCCGAGGACCGCCCATGCGACGCCTAGCCCTAGCCCTCCTGACGGCCACCCTGCCCGGCCTGGCCCTGGCCCAAACCGCCGACAAGCCCGATGTGGTGCTGCATACCAGCGAGGGTGACATCGGCATCGAGCTCTACGAGGAGCAGGCGCCACAAAGCGTCGAGAACTTCCTCGCCTACGCCGAATCAGGCCACTACGACGGCACCCTCTTTCACCGGGTGATCGACGGCTTCATGATTCAGGGCGGCGGCTTCGACGCCGACTTCGAACAGAAACCGACCCGCGAGCCGATCGAGAACGAGGCCGACAATGGCCTCAAGAACCGTCGCGGCACCCTGGCCATGGCCCGCACCGGGGCTCCCCACTCGGCCACCTCCCAGTTCTTTATCAACGTCGCCGATAACGCCTCCCTGGATCATGTCAGCACACAATCGGGACGCACCTGGGGCTATGCGGTGTTCGGCCGGGTCATCGACGGCATGGAGGTGGTGGACGCCATCAAGCGCGTGCCCACCGGCAACCAGGGGCCGCATCAGAACGTGCCCAGGACGCCGGTCGTCATCGAGGGCGCCGACGTGGTCGGCGAGCGCTAAAGGAGGGGGCCGGCGTGGCGACACTGCTGTTCCGACTGGGTAACGTGCCCGAGGAGGAGGCCGACGAGGTACGTCACCTGCTCGAGCAACACGGCTTCGACACCTTCGAGAGCCGTGCCGGCTTCTGGGGGCTGGGCGTAGCGGCCATCTGGCTGCGCGACAAGGTCGACTACGAGGCCGCCAGGGAGATACTGGACACCTATCAACAGGAGCTCTCCGAGCGGATTCGCGAGGAGCGCGACGAACTGGCCGAGCGCGGTGAAGTACCAACCCTGTGGGGCCGCCTGCGCCAACATCCCGCGCGCATGTTGCTGGTTTCCCTGGCGTTGGCAGTGATTCTGACCCTTACCCTGCTGCCCTTCCTGGGCCTGATCGACTGATACCTGGCCCCCCATACGACGACGCCCCGCCGGCCATATGGCCGACGGGGCGTGAAGCGCAAGCCAGGGGCTCCCTGAATCAGCTGCGGATCAGGTGATCGAAGGCGCCCAGGGCGGCCTTGGAACCCTCGCCCATGGCGATGACGATCTGCTTGTAGGGCACGGTGGTCACGTCGCCGGCGGCGAAGATGCCCGGCACCGAGGTCATGCCGCGGGCGTCGACGACAATCTCGCCACGCTCGGAGAGCTCGATGGGCGAGTCCTGGAGCCATTCCGTATTGGGCACCAGGCCGATCTGCACGAATACCCCTTCCAGATCGATCTTGCGGATCTCGCCGCTGGCGCGTTCTTCGAAGGTGAGGCCGTTGACGCGCTTGCCATCACCGTTCACCTCGGTGGTACGGGCCCCCAGGATGATCTCCACGTTGGGCATGCTGCGCAGCTTCTTCTGCAGCACATCATCGGCGCGCATCTCGTCCATGAATTCGATCAGGGTGACATGGCCGACGATACCGGCCAGGTCGATGGCCGCCTCGACGCCGGAGTTGCCGCCGCCGATCACCGCCACATGCTTGCCCTTGAACAGCGGACCATCGCAGTGGGGGCAATAGGCCACTCCCTTGTTGCGATACTCGGCCTCGCCGGGCACCCCCATCTCGCGCCAGCGGGCACCGGTGGCCAATACCAGGGTCCTGCTCTTGAGGCTCGCACCGGACTCGAACCGTACCTCGTGCTCCTCACCCGGCTGGCCGGGCGCCAGCTCGACGGCACGCTGCAGGTTCATGATGTCGACCTCATACTCCTTGACATGCTCCTCCAGCGCCGCGGCCAGCTTGGGGCCTTCGGTATGGGGAACGGAGATAAGGTTCTCGATGGACATGGTATCCAGCACCTGACCACCGAAGCGCTCGGCGGCGACGCCGGTACGAATGCCCTTGCGGGCGGCATAGACGGCCGCCGCGGCACCGGCGGGACCACCCCCGATCATCAGGGTATCGAAGGCCGGCTTGTCGCTGAGCTTGGCGGCTTCACGCTCGGCGGCACCGGTGTCCACCTTGGCCAGGATCTGCTCCATGCTCATGCGACCCTGGTCGAAGGGCTCGCCATTGAGGTAGATGCTGGGTACCGACATCACCTGGCGTTCTTCCACCTCGTCCTGGAACAGTGCCCCGTCGATGGCCACGTGCCGGATCCCCGGATTGAGGATCGCCATCAGGTTCAACGCCTGGACCACGTCCGGGCAGTTCTGGCAGGAGAGCGAGAAGTAGGTCTCGAAGGTCAGCTCGCCTTCCAGGCCCTGAATCTGCTCGATCACATCACTGCTGGCCTTGGGCGGGTGCCCCCCCACCTGCAACAGCGCCAGCACCAGGGAGGTGAACTCGTGCCCCATGGGAATGCCCGCGAAGACCACGCCGGTTTCCTCACCGGGGCGATTGATCGCGAAGGAGGGGCGGCGTGCATCCTGGCCATCCAGCTTGAGGGTGATCTTGTCGGTCAGACCGACGATATCGTTCAACAGGCCATTCAGCTCTTGCGACTTGGCGCCGTCATCGAGGGACGCAACGATCTCGAAGGGCTGAGTGACCTTGGCCAGATAGGCCTTGAGCTGAGTTTTCAGATTGTCGTCCAACATGACAGCGTTTTCCTTCATGTTCGGGATTTGAGGTCACGAGCTCGGCGTGCCGCTGCCGGCTGGCAGCGCCATGGGGCTCGTGATGCGTAACGGGACCCCGGGCGGGGAGTGCCCGGGGTGGAGTGACAGGACCCGAGAAAGGGGCCTCGCCACGGGGAGGGGCTTAGATCTTGCCGACCAGGTCCAGTGACGGCGCCAGGGTCTCTTCGCCTTCTTCCCACTTGGCCGGGCAGACCTCGTTGGGGTTGGCACGCACGTACTGAGCGGCCTTGACCTTGCGCAGCAGCTCTTCGGCGTTACGGCCGATGTTGCCGGCGTTCAGCTCGATGATCTGGATCTTGCCGTCGGGATCGACCACGAAGGTGCCACGCTCGGCGATGCCGTCTTCCTCGATCAGCACCTCGAAGTTGCGCGAGATGGTGTGAGTCGGGTCGGCCAGCATCGGATAGGTCAGCTTGCCGATGGTCTCGGAGCTGTCGTGCCACGCCTTGTGGGTGAAGTGGGTGTCGGTGGAGACACTGTAGATCTCGACGCCCAACTTCTTGAATTCTTCGTAGTTGTCCTGCAGGTCACCCAGCTCGGTGGGGCAGACGAAGGTAAAGTCGGCCGGATAGAAGAAGAAGATGCTCCACTGACCCTTCATCTGCTCTTCGTTCAGATCGACGAACTCGCCGTTGTGATAGGCGGTGGACTTGAACGGCTTGATTTCGGTGTTAAGCAGGGACATTCGGTAATGCTCCTTTTTGATGTTGCCTTGGGATGGCTGGAATACACAGGCATGTTAGCCCGTATTGCTCGATAGTATAAATTGAATGGGGGCATCAGCTTGATAACTCAACCCTATGGCGATGGTGGGGCGCGTCAACCGATGCTCACGGCCTCGCCCCGGCGGTCCAGCGCCAGGAAGGCGTCGACGTTACCCATCTTCAGCGACTCGACCATGCGCTCGAGCTGCGCCTCGGCCTGCTCGGCGCTCGGCGCTTCGCCACCCTGTCCGGACAGGGCTCCGACGAAGACGATATCCCACTCCACACCGGTATTTTGCGATTCCGTCACCAGGCCGGTCATGTCGGTAAGCTCCTCGGGTGCCTTGTCGACACACAGCGCCGGAGTAAGCACGCCTCCTTCACCCTGCTCGAAGCGCTCACGCTGCTCGGCGGTGGGATTATCCGGCAACTCGGCACGCGTGAAGACAAACAGCAGGCGCTGAGCGTCGGGCTGCAGACGCGCCTCGTTGAGCAAATCGGAGAAGTTGGTGATGGCCATGCGAAGCCTCCAGGGATTGTCGAAAGAAGAGTGAGCGCCAGCCTGCCCCCTTTGGAAGCGGCGCTCAAGGGCTGGCTGGCGAATTAGTCGGGTCAAGATGGCGAGAGCAAGACCATTGTCACATTAGGCGCTTTTCGACAACTAAGAGTCGCCTTTTGTGCTTTATCGATCACGTATCTAGGGGACACTCTCTGCAATGTTTCGCAAGGAGGTCCCTATGAACCGTAACGTCATCCTGACCTGCGCCGTTACCGGCGCGGGCGATACTGCCGGCAAGAATCCCAATGTCCCGGTGACGCCCAGGCAAATTGCCGACAGCTGCATCGAAGCCGCTCGAGCGGGTGCCAGCATCGCGCACATCCATGTACGCGACCCGGAAACCGGCGGTATCAGCCATTCCGTGGATCACTTTCGTGAGGTGATGGAGCGGGTCCGTGAGGCGGATACCGACATTGTCATGAACATCACCGCCGGCGGCGGCGGCGACTGGACGCCGGACCCCAGCGACCCGACACGCGGCGGTCCGGGAACCGATATTCAGACCCCGGCCCAGCGCCACGAGCCGGTGGGCGAGCTGCTGCCGGAGCTGTGTACTCTGGACTGCGGCAGCCTCAACTTCGGCGACATGGTCTACGTCAACACCGCCGACTGGCTACGCGAACATGCGCGCCTGGTGCAACAGGCCGGCGTCAAGCCGGAGCTGGAATGCTTCGACCTGGGCCACGTCTGGTTTGCCCGCCAGCTGCAGCAGGAAGGGCTGATCGACGGCGATCCGCTCTACCAGCTGTGCCTGGGCATTCCCTGGGGCGCCGAGGCGGATACCGAGACCATGCTGGCCATGCGCAACAAGCTGCCACAAGACGCCAACTGGGCAGCCTTCGGCATCGGCCGTCATCAGATGCCCATGGTCGCCCAGGCCATGCTGCTCGGTGGCCATGCCCGGGTCGGCCTGGAAGACAACCTCATGCTCAAGAAAGGTGAGTTGGCGACCAACGGTGGCCTGGTCGAGAAGGCCGGTGGCATCATCGAAAACCTCGGCGGACGGGTCATGACTCCGGCCGAAACTCGCGCGCACCTCAAGCTGCGCGACCCGAGCACCGGCAAGATCGCGGGAGGTGAGGCATGAGCCAGCAACTGAGCGTTATCGGTACCGGCGTCATCGGCAACGGCTGGATCGCCCGGGCGCTGGCCCAGGGTTGGGACGTGATCGCCTTTGACCCGGCCCCGGAGGCCGAGGTGCGCACCCGGGAATTCGTTGCCAACGCCTGGCACTCACTGACTCGTGCAGGGCTGGCCGAGGGTGCAAGTCCCGAGCGGTTGACCTTTGTCGACAGCCTGGAAGCGGCGGTCGAAGGCGCCGACCTGATCCAGGAAAACGTGCCCGAGCGTCTCGAGCTCAAGCGCGAGATCCTCGCTGACATCGATGCCGTTGCGGCGCCGGAGGCGATCATCGGCTCGTCCACCTCGGGTTTCAAGCCCAGCGATCTTCAACAGGATTGCACCAATATTCCCGGACGAGTGATCGTCGCTCACCCCTTCAACCCGGTCTATCTACTGCCGCTGGTGGAGCTGGTAGGCGGCGAGGCCACCACCATGACGGCGCACATCGAGTGCGCCCAGTCGCTCTACCAGGCACTGGCCATGCGGCCGCTGGTGGTACGTCGCGAGATCGAAGGGCACATCGCCGACCGCCTGATGGAGGCACTGTGGCGCGAGGCGCTGCATCTGGTCAACGACGGCGTGGCCACCACCGAGGAAATCGACGCCGCCGTGGTCTACGGCTGTGGCCTGCGCTGGTCGCTGATGGGAACCTTCCTGACCTTCCACCTGGCCGGCGGCGACGCGGGCATGCGCCACATGCTCGAGCAGTTCGGTCCGGCGCTGAAACTGCCGTGGACCAAGCTCGAAGCCCCGGAGCTTACCGACGAGCTGATCGACAAGGTCGTCGAAGGCTGCGAATTTCAGGCGGCCGACCGACCTGTTGCCGAGCTCGACCGCCGCCGCGACGACTTCCTGGTCGAACTGCTCGGCCTGGTGCAGAAGTACTGGCCCGAGGCCGAAGGCCTCGAAGGACGCATCTGATGGCGCTGCTGGAAACCCGGGTCGCGCCGGAGTGGGTGGACTACAACGGCCACATGAACGACGCCGAGTATGCTCGAGTGTTCTCCCTGGCGCTGGAAGCGCTGATGGACCATGTCGGCCTGGACGCCGCCGGCCGCGAACGCCACGGCTATACGATTTACACCCTGGAAACGCACCTCTGCTATCGCCGCGAGGCCCACGAAGGGCAGCCGCTAAGCGTCGCCGTGACCCTGCTGGATCGCGATGCCAAGCGGCTGCACATATTCCTGGAGCTGAGCGACGAGCAAGGCAACCTGCTGGCGACCAGCGAGCAGATGCTGATGGGCATCGACAGCCAGGCCGGTCGGCCAGCGTCCTTTCCGGCACCCGTCGAGGAGGCCATTGGCAGGCTTCCTAGCGCTGCCCATGACGCCTGGCCGCCGCTTGCCGGACGCCGTATCGGGATACCGAAACAGCGTTGATTCAGCTTGATCGCAGCTGCCTGGGCGAACAGCCGTAGCGTTGGCGAAACGCCCGGGAAAAGCCGGAGTTCGAGGTGAAGCCACAGGCCAGGCCGACCGTCAGCACATCAAGGTCGGTTTCCGTTAACAGGTAGTGCGCTCGCTGCAAGCGTAACCCCAGGTACCAGTCGTGAGGCGAGCGGCCGAGTTCTTGTTCAAAGATACGTTGCAACTGACGCAGCGATATCCCGCTGCGTCGTGCAATATCGGCCAGTGCCAGTGGCGCTTCCAGGTGACGCTCCATCAGGTCAACCGCTTCCACCAGCCGGGCATTGTGGGTATCAAGCCGTCGCGCCACGGTCATTCGTTGCTGGTCGTGACGCGTGCGCATACGCTCGTGGACGAGTTGTTCGGAAACGTCGATGGCCAAGCGCTGCCCGTGACGGCGAGCGATCACGTCCAGGGCCATGTCCATGGAGGCAGTGCCTCCTGCGCATGAAAAGCGTCGCGCACCGAGTTCAAACAGCTCGTTTGAGGTGGCGATCGACGGAAAGCGCTCCTTGAAGGACGGGAGACTCTCCCAGTGCAGCGTGACGCGCTCGCCGTTCAGCAGCCCCGCTTCCGCCAGCAGGAAGCACCCGGTATCAATACCACCCAGCGCGCAGCCGGCGACGTCGAGACGGTGAAGCCAGCGCTTCAGGGCGCGGCTCAGATGAAGCTCGGGATCGAAGCCGCTGCATAACGCCAGCGACGGAAGGTGGTGTATCGAATCGATGCTCTGATCGGTGAGTAGCGTCATGCCATTGGACGCGGTCACGGGGCCACCATCCTCGCTGATCAGCCGCCAGTCGAAGAGCGGGCGACCGCTGATACGGTTGGCGATTCGCAGCGGCTCGACTGCCGAAAAGAAGGCCATCATCGAGAAGTGTGGCAGAAGCAGGAAACCGACGAGCTCGGGAATTGGGCCGGAATAATCGAGGCGCATGGGCTTGGGCGTCAGGAAAAAAGGGCCTACAGCACTGCTGTAGGCCCTTGTCTTGTCTGGCGCGCCCGGCAGGATTCGAACCTGCGACCCTCGGCTTCGGAGGCCGATACTCTATCCAACTGAGCTACGGGCGCATAGCGCTTGATGAAGCGGTCGGTATCGTAACCGGGGTAAGGACTCGTGTCCACCGCTCGTCGCCGTCTTCTGCCACGGGAGCGACAAACGGGTCGCTCGGCGTTTTCCTGAGGTTTGCGTTGTCGGTATACTAAGCCCCATTCTACAAATCTAGGCTGCCCAAGCCGCCATAGCGCCGGTGAGGCATCAGAAGCGAGATCGATTACAGACCGTCATAGAGGTAGTGAACGTGAAAACCAGCAAGCTGATCATGGGGTGTCTGGCCACCCTGGGCCTGACCGCCAGCGCCGCTACGGCCCTGGCACAAGACGACGCCGAGCGTGACGCCATCGCCGAGCGCCTGAAGCCGGTGGGCGAGCTCTGTGTACAGGGCGAAGACTGCGGCTCCGCTAGTGCCAGCGCCGGCGCTGACGACAGCGCATCCAGCGGTGGCGGCGGCGATATCGACGGTGCCGGCATCTACAACAACGTCTGCATGGCCTGTCACGAGACCGGTGCCGCCGGTGCCCCGGTCCGCGGCGACGAGGCGGCCTGGGCCGATCGTGTGGAGAAGGGCTTCGCGACCCTGCTGGACCACTCCATGAACGGCTTCAACGCCATGCCGGCACGCGGCGGCAACCCCAACCTCTCCGACGCCGAGATGGAGGCCGTCACCGCCTATATGGTGGAACCGGTGATGGACGTACCGGAGCTGGGTGGTGGTGACGAGGCATCTACCGAGGAATCGCCGGCCGAGGAAGGCACGACAGAGGCGGCCTCTTCCGAAGAGGATACCGATTCGGCGACCGACGCCGCTGCCCAGGAAGACGCCACCACCGCCGAGTCGGAAGAAGAGACCAGTGCCGAGTCGGCCGGTGACGCCACCGCCGATGACGCTGCTGCTGCCGATGACGCCTCCGCCGATGACGCCGCTGCTGCTGCTGCCGATGACGCCGCTGCTGCTGCTGCCGATGACGCCGCCGCCGATGGCACGGCAACCGAAGTCGCTGCCGCTGACCTTCCCGGTGCCGACAAGATCGGTACCTGCGTGGCCTGCCATGGCCAGGACGGACACGGCACCGCACCGATGTATCCGAACCTCGCGGACCAGAATGTCGACTATCTGGTAAACGCCCTGAAGGCCTATCGCGATGGCCAGCGCCAGGGCGGCATGTCGGCAGTCATGACCCCGATGGCAGCCTCCCTGTCCGATGAAGACATAACGGACATCGCTAACTACTACAACCAGCAGCCGCGCTAAGCCGCCCCGGCGCCGATGCCACCCAGGCTTGAATGCACAGTCCTGGGTGGCGTCGGCTACCGATAACGACCCGGCTAGCCGAGTAGCGAGCGCAGCCCGGCGATGGCGTCCTGCCCCCGGGCCTGCTTCTTCTCCGGATCCTCCCGGTCCGACCGTCCCTCCCACTCCAGATCCGCTTCGGGCAACTCGTCCAGGAAACGGCTGGGGGCACAGTCCATCAGTTCGCCGTAGGTCTTGCGCTGGCGCGCCAGGGTCAACGTCAGGGTGCGTCGCGCCCGGGTGATGCCTACATAGGCCAGGCGCCGCTCTTCTTCCACCGTGCCCGCCTCGATGGCATTGCGGTGGGGCAGCAGCTCCTCCTCCAGGCCCATCAGGTAGACATGGGGAAACTCGAGGCCCTTGGAAGCGTGCATGGTCAGCAGCTGAACGCGATCGGAGTCGTCCTCCTCGGCCTGCTGTTCGAGGATATCGCGCAGCACCAGCCGCGAGATGGCCGCCTCCACGCTATCGGTCTCGGTCTCCTCGGAGGCCGTGCTCTCCTCCGGGTCGGCTTCCATCGACTTCTCCAACTGGTCGATCAGGATCCAGACGTTGGCCATGCGCCGCTCGGCGATGGTCGGGGCGCTGGCGTTCTGATAGAGCCAGGCCTCGTAGTCCATCTCACCCAGCATGTCGCGAATGGCGGCGATGGCATCGCCGCCATCCATGCGCCGGCGCACGCCATCGATGAAGTGGGTAAACCGCCCCAGGCGCTCCACGGCCCTGGCCGGCAGCTGGTCGGCAAGGCCCAGTTCATGGCAGGCGGCGAACAGGGCGATGCCGCGTTCATTGGCGTAGTTGGCCAGCTTCTCCAGGGTACCGGGGCCGATCTCCCGGCGCGGCACATTGACGATACGCAGGAAGGCATTGTCATCCGCCGGGTTGATCAGCAGCCGCAAGTAGGCCATGGCATCCTTGATCTCGTTGCGCGAGAAGAAGGAGGTGCCCCCCGAGAGCTTGTAGGGAATCTGGTAGTGCTGCAGCTTGAGCTCCAGCAGCCGGGCCTGAAAGTTGCCGCGGTAGAGCACGGCGAAGTCACGCCACTCGGCGCGCTCCTTGATGCGCCGGGTGAGGATCTCGCTGGCCACCCGGTCCGCCTCGGCCTCCTCATGCCGGTTGACCACCACACGAATCGGCGCGCCCTCGCCCATGTCCGACCACAGGGTCTTCTCGTAGACATGGGGGTTATTGCTGATCAGGGTATTGGCGGCACGCAGGATGGTGCCGGTGGAGCGATAGTTCTGCTCGAGCTTGATGACGTCCAGGCGCGGAAAGTCCTCACCCAGGGTGACCAGATTCTCGGGGCGCGCCCCGCGCCAGGCGTAGATCGACTGATCATCGTCACCCACCACGGTAAAGGTGGCCCGCTCGGCCATCAGCAGCTTGACCAGCTGGTACTGGCTGACATTGGTATCCTGGTACTCATCCACCAGCATGTAGTGGATGCGCTTGCGCCAGCGCGCCAGGGCCTCGGGGTCATCGCGCAGCAGCACTACCGGCAGCAGAATCAGGTCATCGAAGTCCACCGCATTGTAGGCCTTGAGGTGGCGGTTATAGGCCTCGTAGACCCGGGCGGCAAACAGCTCGTCCTCGTCGGCGGCATGGGACATCGCCTGGCCCGGCAGTATCAGGTCGTTCTTCCATTCGGAGATGCGATGCTGCACGGCATTGATCTGGTCGGCATCGACCTGGGCATCCTTGTGCATCAGGTCGCGTAGCAGCGCCTTGGCATCCTCGGGATCAAACAGCGAGAAACCGGGGCGGTAGCCCAGCGCCTTGAGCTCGCGACGGATGATATTGAGTCCCAGGGTGTGGAAGGTGGAAACCGTCAACCCGTGCCCTTCCTTGCCCTTGAGCATCCCCCCTACCCGCTCCTTCATCTCCCGGGCGGCCTTGTTGGTAAAGGTCACCGCGGCAATGCGGCGGGCGCTCATGCCGCAGACCTGAATCAGATAGGCGATCTTGGTGGTGATCACGCTGGTCTTGCCGGAACCGGCGCCGGCCAGCACCAGACAGGGGCCGTCGATATAGCGCACCGCCTCCTGCTGCCGAGGGTTAAGGCCGGCGAGGCGCTGCTGGATGGAGCTGGGGGCACTCAAGGGGCTTACCTCATGATGTCTACCTCTGCCGAGCCGGCGAAGTCCAGCTGCCGCCAGGCTTCATAGACCAGCACCGCACAGGCATTGGAGAGATTCAGGCTGCGGCTGTCGGGCCGCATGGGGATTCGCAGCCGCTGGGCGTCGGGCAGGGCATCGAGCATCTCCCGGGGCAGACCGCGAGTCTCGGGGCCGAACACCAGGGCATCGCCGGCCCGATAATCGGGCTCATGGTAACCACGGCGCCCACGCGTCGATACCGCGAAGACACGCTCGGGCCCGGCCGCCTCGAGGTAGGCCGGCCAGTCACGGTGCACGCGCACCGCCGCCCACTCATGGTAGTCGAGACCGGCGCGGCGCAGGCGCCTGTCATCGAGCTCGAAGCCCAGTGGCTCGATCAGATGCAGGTGAAAACCGGTATTGGCGCACAGCCGAATCAGATTGCCGGTATTGGGGGGAATCTCGGGCTGAAACAGGACGACATGGAGCATGGCTTATCCGCTGTGAGACCCGATGGAATGCAGACGGGCCCCATGCCGGGGCCCGCATTCATCGGCGCAGAAGGACAATCAGAAACGCAGACGAACACCGGCCTGGGCACCGCGATCCAGGGTACGGCTGCCACGCTCTTCATCGAAGTCGGCATCCAGCTGACGCAGTCCGAGATAACCATCCACGTTGGGGGTGAAGGCATAGCGAGCACGCAGGCCGACTTCATAGCCTTCCTCCAGCTCGCTGGTGGTCATGGCGTCGGGCGTATAGTAACCATAACCACCCAGCGAGACCGCCGGCATATTGGGCAGGTAGACATACCCGTAACCACCGAGACCCAGGCCGCCGCCATCGCCGATATCGGTGTCATACTGGGTCCAGCGGGCACCGACGCCCAACTCACGGCGTGAGGTGTGCTGGCTACCCATCAACTGGGCGTGATAGACGGTCGCATCCTCGCGATAATCGCTGTTCGTCACGCCGCCGCCGAGCTGAATGCCCTTCACCAGCTCACCAGCCGCCTCGAACTGAACGGCATCCGACCCCAGATTGAGGTCCAGGCTAGCGGCCTGAACGGCGCCGAAGCTGGCTATCAGCACCAGACACGCCAGCAGCGTCTGTCTCGATCTCATCATGCTTATCCTGTCCTGTGCCGTCGGCACATCCTGTATGGCTCTTGTAGAGCTTAGCGCAATCGGCGATCACGCCACAGTGGAAACGCCATATCGAGAGCGGTAGTCGCGAATGGCGGCGGCGTAGCCACGCAGCGAATCACCGGCATGCTCTTCAAGGTAGGTCAAGACCATGTCCAGCGTCACGATGCTGACGACCGGCATGGCATAGCGAGCCTCGACTTCCTGAATGGCACTCAGGCCCTTGTCGTCGACCTTGTCACTGCCGCGCTCCTGACGGTCGAGGGCAATCACCACCCCGGCGGCCCGGGCCCCGGCCCCATCGATCAGCGTCATCACCTCGCGAATCGCGGTACCGGCAGTGATCACGTCATCGATGATGAGAATATTGCCGGCCAGCTCGGCACCGACGATGGTGCCGCCTTCGCCATGAGCCTTGGCCTCCTTGCGATTGAAGGCATAGGGCAGGTCACGACCGTGGTGGTCAGCCAGCGCCACGGCGGTGGTGGCAGCCAGGGGAATGCCCTTGTAGGCGGGGCCGAAGAGCACATCGCATTGCGGGGCACGCTCGGCGATGGCGCGGGCATAGAAGCGTCCCAGGCGGGCCAGGGCGGCGCCGGTGCGAAATAGTCCGGCGTTGAAGAAATAGGGGCTGACGCGGCCGGACTTGAGGGTGAACTCACCGAAGCGCAACACGCCCTGGTCGATGGCAAACTCGATGAACTCACGCTGGTAGGGCTGCATGTGCTGATTTGCCACGGGGCCTCCTATCACATTTATTGGCCTTGGCCATTTACCCATACGTCGAAACGTCGGGTATCATACACGCGCGACGGAAAAGGGACCACGTATGAAAATAGCAACCATCAACGTCAACGGCATCCGTGAGGCCGTGGGACGCGGTTTTCTCGACTGGCTGGCCAATCAGGACGCCGATGTCGTCTGTGTCCAGAATCTCAAGGCCAAGAGCTTCGAACTGGACGACAGCATCCTCTACCCGGAAGGCTACGAGGGATACTTCCTCGATGCCGAGCAGGATGGCTTCTCCGGTGTGGGGCTCTACTGCCGAAAGATTCCCAAGGCCATCATGTACGGGCTGGGCTTTCCCCAGTGCGATCATGAGGCGCGCTTTTTGCAGGCCGACTATGACCGCTTCAGCATCGCCAGCTTCCTGATGCCCGACGGCAGCGACCCCGCCGCCAAGCAGACCTTCATGGCCCAGTATCAGGAGTACCTGAGCAAGATGGCCCGCAAGCGCCGCGAGTACATCATCTGCGGCACCTGGCATGTTGCCCACAAGACCATCGACCTGGAGAACTGGGCCGACAACCAGGGAACCCCGGGGTTCACCCCCGAGGAGCGCGCCTGGATGGACCAGGTATTCGGCCCCACCGGCTTTATCGACACCTTCCGCGAGATCAACCGCGATGCCGGTGAATATACCTGGTGGCCCAAGCTCGACCAGGAAATATCGCGGTCTCGCCAGGAGGGCTGGCGCGTCGACTACCAGGTGGTGGGGCCCAACTTCCGCCGTCACGTGGTGGATGCCTGGATCGACTACGATGCCACCTTCTCGGAGTTCGCGCCGCTGATCATCGAGTACGACCTGCCGCTCTAAGCCCCTCTCCGTCGCCGTTCCGGTCTATCGAAACGCACAGTGCCGGCCATCATTGGCCGGCACTGTGCATTAGTGAGAGGTCGCCGCTATCAGCGGGGGATACCCAGCGATTCGCGCTGATGGTCGAACAGCTGCACGCCGGCATTCTCGGCCAGCTCCAGCATGGCATTGAGCTCGGTGCGGCTGAAGGCACCCTTCTCGGCGGTGCCCTGCACCTCGATCAGGCTGCCTCCCTCGGTCATCACCACGTTCATGTCGGTGTCGGCGCCGCTGTCCTCGGGGTAGTCCAGATCCACCACCGGCACTCCCTTGAAGATGCCCACCGATACCGAGCTGACCAGCTGCTTGAAGGGATCCCCCTTGATCAGCTTGTTGCGCTGCAGGTAACGAATGGCATCCATCAGCGCCACACAACCGCCGGTGATGGACGCGGTGCGCGTGCCGCCATCGGCCTGGATCACATCACAGTCCACGGTAATGGTGAATTCACCCAGCTTCTTGAGATTGACCGCCGCCCGCAGCGAGCGACCGATCAGACGCTGGATCTCCAGGGTGCGACCGCCCTGCTTGCCACGCGCGGCCTCACGTCCTCCGCGGGTATGAGTGGCCCGGGGCAGCATGCCGTACTCGGCGGTGACCCAGCCCTGTCCCTTGCCGCGCAACCAGCGCGGCACACCGGGCTCGACGCTGGCGTTGCACAGCACCTTGGTATCACCGAACTCCACCAGCACCGAACCTTCGGCATGGCGAGTGTAGTCGCGGGTCAGGCGGATCTCGCGGGGGGCTTCGGGTGCACGCCCGCTGGGGCGTCGAAAATCGTTGGCCATGGTGCCTCGTCGTTGACAGAAAATAAGAAATGCCTGGGTTTCGGCTGGCAGCCATTCTACACGCTTGGCCCGGAGCTGACGGCGAATCGGTTACACTCCTGCCTGTTCATTCCACGCGCCACCCCTTAGACCAGCCATCCCGGGAGCCCTGCCATGGTTCACAGCATGACCGCCTTCGCCCGCCAGGAACACGCCGCCGCCTGGGGCAGCCTGCAGCTTGAATTGCGCTCGGTGAATCAGCGTTACCTGGAGCCCCACTTTCGCCTGCCGGAGAGCCTGCGCGACCTGGAGCCGACCTTCCGTGAGACGCTGCGCACCCGTCTGGCGCGGGGCAAGGTCGAGGTCAGCCTGCGCTTCGAGGCCTCCGGCGACAGCGCCGGACTCGCCGTCAATCGGGCACGGCTCACCGAGCTCGCCCGGGCCCTCGGTGAGGTGCGCCAGGCGGTGGAGGAGGCGACCCCACCCGACGCCCTGGCCCTACTCGACTACCCCGGCGTACTGGAGAATCGCGGCCCCGACACCGCAACGGTCAAGGAAGCCGCCATGGCCCTGTTCGAACGCGCCCTCGACGACCTTATCGCCGGCCGCGCCCGGGAGGGCGACAAGCTCGCCGAGCTGATCGGTGATCGACTCGCCGGCATCGAGGCCCAGGTGGCCGAGGTACGCACCCTGATGCCACAGATCCTCGAGCGTCAGCGCGCCCAGCTGCTCGAGCGGCTGGAAGAAGTCGCCTCCGGCCTCGACCCTCAGCGCCTGGAGGCGGAGCTCACCCTGCTGGCCAACAAGGCCGACGTCGACGAAGAGCTCGACCGTCTGGCCACTCATGTCGCCGAGGTAAGGCGCCAGCTCGATCAGAAGGGCCCGGTGGGCCGGCGCCTCGACTTCCTGATGCAGGAGCTCAACCGCGAGGCCAACACCCTGTCGTCGAAATCGGTGGTGGCCGAGAGCACCCGCTGCGCCGTCGAGCTCAAGGTATTGATCGAGCAGATGCGTGAGCAGATCCAGAATATCGAGTAAGCGAGGGCGCTTCGCCTCCTAATCACTCTGCTCTATACTGACGTTCTTCTGACTTTCGTTTCCCCTCGCGACCCTGGCCATCCGCCGGGGTCGCCTTTTTGCGCGGAGAGCCCCATGCCCACCCCCTCACCCGCCGCGGCGCGCCATCCGCGCCTGGCGGAACTCGCTCTGGCCCTCGGGGGCTTTGGCATCGGCACCAGTGAATTCGTGATCATGGGCCTGATGGAACAGGTAGCCACCAACCTCGAGGTGGCCACCGCCGACGTTGGCTATGCCATCTCCGCCTACGCCCTGGGGGTGGTGGTAGGCGCCCCCCTGATCTCGGCACTGGCGGCACGCGTGCCTCGCCGGGCCTTGCTGATCAGCCTGATGCTGGTGTTCGCCCTGGGCAACGTGGCCAGCTCCCTGACCACCGACTTCGTTTCCTTCGTGGCCCTGCGTTTCGTCGCCGGCCTGCCCCACGGCGCCTTCTTCGGCGTCGCCGCCCTGGTGGCCGCGGCGGCGGTACCCGTGGATCAACGCGCCCGCGCGGTCGGCCGGGTCATGCTGGGGCTGAGCGTCGCCATCGTGGTGGGCGCCCCCCTGGCCACCTGGGCCGGCCAGTTACTGGGCTGGCGCTTCGCATTCTTCGCCGTGGGCGGCGTGGCCATCGCCACCATGCTCATGATTCGACTGTTCGTGCCCTTCCAGCTTGGCGATCGTGCCGCGAGCCCGCGCCGTGAACTCGGCGCCCTCGCCAGTCAACGTGTACTGGCGACCCTGGCTGTCGCCGCCATCGGCTTCGGCGGCATGTTCGCGGTATTCAGCTACGCGGTGCCCACCCTGCGCGACCAGGCGGACATGCCCGAGGCCCTGGGCCCCTGGGTACTGGCCATCTTCGGCCTCGGCAGCATTGTCGGCAACCTGATGGGTGCCAGGCTCGCCGACCGCCATCCGGTGGGGGCGATCCCCTGCATTCTGGTGTGGAGCCTGCTGGTACAGCTGGGCTTCTATGTGGCCGCCAACCATCTGCTGACGGGGCTGCTCTTCGTCGCTCTGGTGGGTACCGGTATCGCCCTGGGGCCGGCACTACAGGCGCGTCTCATGGATGTCGCCGGCAATGCCCAGACCATGGCCGCCTCGATGAATCATGCCGCCTTCAACTGTGCCAACGCCCTCGGCGCCTGGCTGGGCGGCGTCACCGTCAAGAACGGCGCCGTCTGGTCGACCACCGGGCTGGTGGGTGCCGGCCTGGCATTGGGTGGCCTGGCAATCTTCACCCTGGGACGCCGCCTCGAGCGACGACGCCCCGCCTCTTCTGGCACCCTTGGGTAGTCGGATGCAGGCACCACGCGGGTATGCGATACTCCGCCACCTTCCACTATCGGCCTCATCCCGGTCTGCAGACCGTTAGCCAATCCGGAGATGCGCATGTCGCAAGGTACGTTGTTCGTCGTTTCCGCCCCTTCCGGCGCCGGCAAGACCAGCCTGGTACGCGAGCTTGTCGAGAGTCTCGACGGCATCCAGGTGTCGACCTCTCACACGACACGTGTCCGCCGCGAAGGCGAGATCGACGGCGTCAACTACCACTTCGTCGACGTGCCGGCCTTCGAGGCAATGATCGAACGCGGCGAGTTCTTCGAGTATGCCCGAGTGTTCGACAACTATTACGGCACCTCGCGCCCGGCCGTACAGGCGGCACTGGCCGCCGGTCAGGACGTGATCCTGGAGATCGACTGGCAGGGTGCCCGCCAGGTACGCGAGCAGCTTCCCGAGGCGGTATCGGTGTTTATCCTGCCGCCCTCGCGGGAAGAGCTCGAACGCCGGCTCTCCGGGCGCGGCACCGACGAGCACGCGGTGATCGAGCGGCGCATGCGCGATGCGGTGAGCGAGATGTCTCATCACGACGAGTATGATTACCTGCTGATCAACGACGACTTCACCACCGCCCTGGACGAACTGCGCGCCCTGGTGGTGTCCCGCCGCCTGGCCCGCCAACGCGCCGGCGCCACCCACGCCGCCCTGCTCCAGGCGCTCCTCGCCTGAGAGCCAGGCTCGTGGCGCTTGTCAGCGCTGCCAGGCGTCGAGTAACCTATCCTGTCTACCCATAGCGGACACTCGTCACACGCTTACCGCGTGATTTGATATCGGGGGTCCCGTCAGCATTTCAGGAAGGCATCCATGGCGCGAGTCACAGTCGAAGATTGTCTGGAAAACGTCGAAAACCGCTTCAAGCTGGTGATGATCTCTACCCACCGCGCCCGCCAGCTGGCTCGCGGCTCCCGCGACGCCCAGCTGCCGTGGGATAACGACAAGCCCACCGTCATGGCCCTGCGCGAGATCGCCGGTGGTCAGGTCGACTCCAGTGTGCTCGACGAGCCCATCGAGGCCCTGGTCCGCCCGCCTCAGCCGCAATACGGCAGCTTTACCGAGGAGTGATCCCCGACGGCGCTCCGGCGCCGTTCTCCCCTTCCGGACACTCACCCAGGAGTCAGGGCGCGCCGCATGTTCACCATCGATGACCTGGCCGACCGTCTCGGCGGCTATCTACCTCAGAGCGAGATCCAGCAGGTCAAGCGCGCCTTCTACTATGCCGAGCAGGCCCACGACGGCCAGCGGCGGCGTTCCGGCGAGGCCTACGTCACCCACCCCCTGGCGGTCGCCAACATCCTCGCCAACATGCATATGGACCATCAGAGCCTGATGGCCGCCATGCTGCATGACGTGATCGAGGATACCGGCGTCGACAAGGAAGCCCTGGCCCTGCAGTTTGGCGCACCGGTAGCCGAGCTGGTGGATGGCGTTTCCAAGCTGACCCAGATCGCCTTCGAGGACAAGGCGGTCGCCCAGGCAGAAAATTTCCAGAAGATGGTGCTGGCGATGTCCCGGGATATCCGGGTGATCATCGTCAAGCTTGCCGACCGCCTGCACAACATGCGTACCCTCGGTGCCCTGCGCCCCGAGAAGAAGCGCCGCATCGCCCGCGAGACCCTGGAGATCTACGCCCGCGTCGCCAGCCGGCTGGGAATCAACACCATCCGCGTGGAGCTGGAGGACCTCTCCTTCCATGCCCTGCACCCGATGCGCGCCGAACGCATCAAGCGAGCCGTCTCCAGCGCCCGTGGCCATCGACGCTCGGCGATCCGCCAGATCCAGAACACCCTCCAGCAGAGCCTCGACGATGGGGAGTTGCCCAGCACGGTGGTCGGGCGCCAGAAGCATCTGCTGTCGATCTACCGCAAGATGCGCGACCAGCGAAAGTCGTTCAACGAGATCATGGACGTCTTCGGCTTTCGCATCCTGACCGACGACGTCGACAGCTGCTATCGCATCCTCGGGGTGGTACATAACCTCTACAAGCCGGTGCCCGGGCGCTTCAAGGACTATATCGCCATCCCCAAGGCCAACGGCTACCAGAGCCTGCATACCACCCTGTTCGGCGCCGGTGGCATGCCCATCGAGGTACAGATCCGTACCCGTGAGATGGAGGCCATGGCCAACAATGGCATCGCCGCTCACTGGCTCTACAAGGCGGGCCAGACCGACCATCCCATCGCCGAGGGCAGCCGCGCCCGGGCCCGCTCCTGGATCAAGGGACTGCTCGAGATGCAGCGCCATGCCGGCGATTCGCTGGAATTTATCGAGCACGTCAAGAACGATCTCTTCCCCGATGATATCTATGTGTTCACGCCCAAGGGCGACATCATGGAGCTGCCACAGGGCGCCACGGTGATCGACTTCGCCTATAGCGTGCACACCGACATCGGCAACAGCACCATCGCCTGTCGTATCGACCGGCATCTGGCGCCGCTCTCGACCCGGCTGGAGAGCGGCCAGACCCTGGAGGTCATTACGGCGCCCGGGGCACGCCCCAACCTCACCTGGCTCAACTTCGTGATCACCGCCAAGGCGCGTTCGGCGATCCGCCATGCCTTGAAGCATCAACAGCATACCGAGGCGGTGCAGCTGGGTCGTCGCCTGCTCAACAAGGCCCTCGGTGAATTCGAGACCAGCCTGGAGGAGCTGCCCGAAGGCCTGCTGTCCGGCCTGCTCGGGGAGCTGGGCCTGAAGAACGAGGAGGCCCTGCTGGAGTCCATTGGCCTCGGTTCACGGGTTGCCCACGTCATTGCCCGGCGCCTGATGGACCTGCAGCACGGCGATGCCACGAAACAGCACACCCAGGAGGGCCGCCAGCTCGGTCCCATCATGATCAGCGGCGGCGAAGGCATGATTATCAAGTTTGCCCGCTGCTGCCATCCGCTGCCCGGAGACCCCGTGGTGGGACACCTCTCGGCGGGCAAGGGCATCGTGGTACATCGCGCCGAGTGCCGTAACCTGGGTGAGCTCAAGGCCGACCCCGAGAAACTCTTCCCACTGGAGTGGGCCGATTCCATCGATGAGGATTTCCTGGTAGCGCTGCGTCTCGAGGTAGAGAGTCACCGTGGACTGGTGGCCGAGCTGGCCGGCGTCATCACCGATGCCGAGGCCAATATCGAGCGCATCGGCATCGAGGAACGCGATGCCCGCCTGGCGACGGTCAATCTGGTACTCGCGGTACGCGATCGCGTTCATCTGGCGCGCATCATCAAGCGACTACGCAATCTCATGCACGTCGAGCGCATTCACCGCCTCGGCAACTGATGCCTTCCCGACCGGCCCGGCCTCGCCCCCCTGGGGGCGAGCGGGCCGTTTATCATTGACGAACACCCACCACATGATGGAGCACATTATGAGCAACAAGGCAGTGATCAATACCGAGAAGGCCCCCGCCGCCATCGGTCCCTACTCCCAGGCCATCAAGGCCGGCAATACCGTCTACCTCTCCGGCCAGATCCCCCTCGACCCGGCCACCATGGAGCTGGTGTCCGATGATTTCGAGGCCCAGGCTCGCCAGGTCTTCACCAACCTGCGCGCCGTCTGCGAGGAAGCCGCGGGCTCCCTGCAGGACATCGTCAAGCTCAACCTCTACCTGGTCGACCTGGGGCAGTTCGCGGTCGTCAACGCCCTGATGGAAGAGTTCTTCGAGAAGCCCTATCCGGCGCGGGCCGCCATCGGCGTCAAGGCACTGCCCAAGGGCGCGCAGTTCGAGGCCGAGGGTGTGATGATCATCGGCGACTGACGCGACGGCTCGCCTTTACCGAGCAGGACGGGGCACGCTACGCGGCCCCGACTCACTCGGCATGAGGGCCCGAGGGCTTTTACCCTCGGGCCCTCTCCGATAGCTCAGTCTTTCTACGGACAGTTCAGGCTCTCTACGGACGGCTTAAGCTCTCTACGGACGGCTTAAGCTCTCTACGGACAGCTTAGGCTTTCTCCGGCAGGAAGCCCCCCTCCTTAAGCACCTGGGCATACCCCTCACGGAAGCTGGGATAGCGGAAGACGTAGCCGCTCTCCAGCAGCCGGGCGTTACTGCAGAGCTTGCTGGCACGGCGGCGCAGGGGAGACTGGATGGTATCGGTGGCCTCCACCTTGAGCTGCTTCGCGAGCCAGGACATGACGTCATGGAGCGGCGCCGGCTCGCAGTCGGTCGCCAGATAGAGCGCCTCGACGGCCTTGTCGGCGAGTACCCGGTCGATCAGGTGCGCCAGCACCCCGGCACAGTCGTCTCGGTGGATGCGGTTGGTGTACATGGCGGGGCTTGGCGGGGCAATCCGCCCCTCGCCGACCTGACGAATCAGCCGGTCGCGGCCCGGGCCATAGATCCCCGAGAAACGCACCACGCTACCCGGCAGGGAGTGATCGCTCAGCGCCCGTTCGGCCTCGCACATCAACTGGCCGGAAAAGCCGGTCGGCTCGGTGGGGCTGGATTCATCCACGCTCTCGCCGTCACACTGGGCATAGACGCTGGTAGAGGACACGAAGAAGACGTGGCGCGGAACCTTATCCCGCGCGCCGAATTCGGCCAGGACGGTCGCCAGCCCCTCGGGGTAGGCGGCACGATAGGCGGCCTCCTCGAAGCGGTCGGCGCTGGCCACATAGACCAGGATATCGGCATCCGGCAAGCCAGCCAGGCTTGCCGGATCGGCGAGGTCGGCGGCAACCGCTTCCAGGCCCGTATCCTCGAGTGACTCGGCTCGGCGACGCGCACCAATCACGCGCTGCCCTTGAGCCTGCAGGCGCCGACCCAGTGCCGTGCCGATGTCCCCGCAACCCAGAATCAGTGTCGTTGTCTTCACCTTTGCCTCGCCCCCTGATAAAACGTCCCTATTGGAAATGCACAAGGATGCCATCCAGGCAACACCCATGACTCTAACAGAACTCCGCTACATCGTGACACTGGCCCAGGAGCGCCACTTTGGTCGTGCTGCCGAGCGCTGCTTCGTCTCTCAACCGACCCTGTCGGTGGCGGTGAAGAAGCTCGAGGAAGAGTTGGGCGTACCGCTCTTCGAGCGCTCCAAGTCCACGGTCCAGGTCACTCCGTTGGGCGAAAGGGTCGTCGAACAGGCCCAGCGGGTGCTGGAGCAGACCAGCGTGATCAAGGAACTCGCCACCGCGGGCCGTGACCAGCTGGCCACGCCGTTACGCCTCGGTGCCATCTATACCATCGGGCCCTACCTCCTCCCGCATCTGGTCCCGGAGCTTGCCCGCAGCGCTCCGCAGATGCCGCTCTACATCGAGGAGGGCTTCACCGGCAACCTGCGTCGCAAGCTGCGCAGCGGCGAACTGGACGCCATCATCGTGGCACTGCCCTTTACCGAGACCGATGTGCTGACCAAGGCGCTCTATGCGGAGGAATTCGAGGTGCTGCTACCCGCGGATCACGCCTGGGCCGGCCGCGACAGCGTGCACAAGGAGGAGCTGCTCCAGGAACGCCTGCTGCTGCTCGGTGAGGGTCACTGCTTTCGCGACCAGATCCTCGAGGCCTGCCCGGCGATCAGCCAGAAACTCGCAAGCCCCAGCAACACGCTCACCGCCGAAGGCGGGTCGCTGGAAACCATTCGCCACATGGTGGCCTCCAAGCTTGGCATCACGGTACTGCCTCATTCGGCCATTGGTACCTCCCACTACGAGAGTGGCCTGCTCACCAGCCTGCCCTTCGTGGCTCCTGCCCCGCAACGCACCGTCGCCATCGCCTGGCGCGCCAGCTTCCCGCGACCCAAGGCCATCGACGCCATTACCGACGCCGTCGCCCGTTGCCGCCAGGCCGATTCCGTCCCGGCATGAGCGCCGAGAACAAGGCCCTCGACGCGCCGGTCTCCTCGCTCAAGGGCGTTGGCGAGGCCCTGACCCAGAAGCTGTCCCGACTGCGCATCGACAGCGTGGCCGACCTGCTCTTTCACCTGCCGCTGCGCTACCAGGATCGTACCCGCATTACGCCCATCGGCACCCTGCGCGCCGGCCATGAAGCCGTCGTAGAAGGCGAGGTAGTGGCTGCCGAGGTTGTGAGCGGCCGGCGACGCAGCCTGTTGGTGCGCCTGCGTGATGGTTCGGGACTCCTCAGCCTGCGCTTCTTTCACTTCTCGCCGGCCCAACAGCAGCAGTTCCAGCCCGGTAGCCGGGTGCGCGGCTTCGGCGAGGCGCGTGCCGGTGCCACCGGCCTCGAGATCTACCACCCGGAGTATCGCCTGCTCAAGGCCGATGCCCCGCCGGTGGAGGACCATCTGACCCCGATCTATCCCGCCACCGAGGGCCTGCACCAGACCCGCCTTCGGGCGCTGATCGAGCAGGCCCTGGCGCGCCTCGATGATGCCCCCGAGGCGCTGCCCGACTGGATCACACCGGACCTGCGCAGCCGCTTCAGGCTCCCCGAACTGCACCGCTGCCTGCATGCCCTGCATCAGCCACCGCCGGAGATCGACCCCGAACAACTGGCCAGCGGACACCACCCGGCCACCCGTCGCCTGGCACTGGAAGAGCTGCTCGCCCACCGCCTCAGCCTGCAGACGGTGCGCCTGCGTATCCAGGAAGATGGCGCCCCGGCCCTGGCCTCGGGACGCGGCCTGCAGGCTCGCTTCTTGACTCAGCTCCCCTTTTCCCTGACCGCCGCCCAGCGCCGAGTGCTCGACGAGATCGGTGCCGACCTGGCCAGGGAAGTCCCCATGCTGCGTCTGGTGCAGGGGGATGTGGGTTCCGGCAAGACGGTAGTGGCCGCCATGTCGGCCCTGGCCGCCATCTCCGGCGGCTGTCAGGCGGCGATGATGGCGCCTACCGAGATCCTGGCCGAGCAGCACTACCGGGCCTTCAAGGCCTGGTTTACACCGCTCGGCATCGACGTCGCCTGGCTCGCCGGCAAGCTCAAGGGCAAGGCGCGTCTCGACACCAAGGCGGCGATCCAGGATGGCCGTGCCCAGATGGTGGTGGGCACCCATGCGCTGTTCCAGGACGACGTGCACTTCCAGCGCCTGGGCCTGGCGGTCGTCGATGAACAGCACCGCTTCGGGGTCCACCAGCGGCTGGCGCTGCGCGAAAAAGGCGAGGCCGGCGGCCTCACCCCCCATCAGTTGGTGATGACCGCCACCCCCATCCCCCGCACCCTGGCGATGAGTGCCTACGCCGACCTGGACGTCTCGGTGATCGATGAGCTGCCGCCCGGCCGCACCCCGGTGAAGACCGTGGCGATGCCCGGCGAACGCCGCCCCGAAGTGGTCGAACGCATTCGTCACGCCTGCGCCGAAGGGCGCCAGGCCTACTGGGTCTGCACCCTGATCGAGGAATCCGAGGCACTGGAATGCCAGGCCGCCGAAGCGACCCGGGACGAGCTGGTCGAGGCGCTGCCGGAACTCGCCGTCGGCCTGGTTCACGGCCGCATGAAGCCCGCCGAGAAGGCCGCTGTCATGGAGGCCTTCAAGGCCGGAGAGCTGGATCTGCTGGTCGCCACCACGGTAATCGAAGTGGGGGTCGACGTCCCCAATGCCAGCCTGATGATCATCGAGAACCCCGAGCGCCTGGGCCTCTCCCAGCTGCATCAGCTGCGCGGCCGGGTGGGGCGCGGCGCCACCCAGAGCTTCTGCGTGCTGCTCTATCACCCGCCGCTATCGGCCCACTCCAAGGAGCGTCTGGCGGTAATGCGCGAGACGACCGATGGCTTTCGCATCGCCGAGAAGGACCTGGAGCTGCGGGGACCGGGCGAGGTCCTGGGCACGCGCCAGACGGGGCTCGCCCAGATGAAGATCGCCGACCTGGAGCGTGACGCCGACCTGCTCGACCGCATCGCGCCGCTGGCCGAGGCGCTGATGGCCAGCCACCCCGAGGCCAGCCAGCCGCTGATCCGGCGCTGGCTGGGCGAAGAAGCGGGACGCTACGGGCAGGTGTGACAGCCGTAAGCTGGAGCCCCCACAGGCCTTCAGGGACAGTCTCCGGCTCAGTCGAAGCTCACAGGAAGCTCACAGGGACTGTCCCCGACCGAGCCATCAGATCAGTGTTTATGCTCTTCGCCAGCACCGGCACCAATGCCGGGGACAGTCCCTTCTCGCCGAAGGCTCACGACAAGGGGGGGTCGTATCGCGTACAGCATATGGCTTACCGCTCCGCGCAAAGCGCGGTTCCGGCTTCTCGCAACGCCACCAGCTGGCGGGCGATCAGTGCCAGCTGGGCCCCCAGCAGCGAGTCCGTTTCTCCCCGAGCGATCTCCGGTGGCGCGGCCGGCGCGATCGCCTCCCGCCGCTCCAGTGCCCGGGACAGGTCGTCCAGTTCCGCGAGGATCGTCTCGGCCAGCGCGCTCTCCGCCGCGGAGACCCCGGGGCTGTCACCACGGTGGGCGCCCAGGGCGGATAGATAGTTGAGCAGGATATGGGCCTGGAGCTGGAAGGGTAACCCTCGCTCGGCGTCGCGGCGGAAGGGCCCCGGCTCCTGCTGCATATTGGCCAGCATGGCGGCAAGCTCCGCATCGGCGTTATGGGCATTGCGCCGCGCCAGGCGGTAGGCCAGGTCATCGCGCTTGCCGCTGGCATACTGCTCGACCAGGGCAGCCAGATAGTCGCGTCCCGCCGCCAGGGAGGCCGCGGCCTGGCGATGCAGTCGCCTGCCCTGCCAGTCGGGCAGGATGGTCAGCACCGCCAGCCCGGCGATGGCGGCACCCAGCAGGGTATCCACCAGGCGCGGCCAGATCAGCCCGAAGCCGTCGCCGACCTGATTGAAGCAGCTCAACACCATCAGGGTGATGGCCGACGTGGCCAGGGTATAGTGACGCCCGCGCAGGGCGAAGAAGGCGACCCCGGCCGCCACCGCAATGCCCGCCTGAAGGGCCGGCGAAGGAAACAGGCTGATCAGCGCCCAGCCTGCCACCAGGCCCAGCACCGTGCCCAGGATACGCTGCCACAGGAAGCGCCGAGTGGCCCCGAAGCTGGGTCGACAGACGAACAGGCTGGTCAGCAGTATCCAGTAGCCCTGGGTCGGATGAATCAAATGCAGCAGGCCGAAACCCGCCACCAGGGTGGCGGCCAGCCGCACGGCATGCCGAAAGACCGGCGAGCGCGGGGTCAGCTGTGCCTGCAGGCGCTCGACCACCTCCCCCAGGCTACGGGGCGTGCGGTCGTGCAGCGCCGCATCATGGTCTTCGCCGAGCTCCGGCTGCCGAGCCCTGGCCAGGGCCTGCTCCAGCGTCGCCAGGTTATCGGCCACGGCCTCGAGGGCCGGCAACAACGCCCTGCGCTCCGCGGACAGCTCGCCGCGCAGGTGCGCCAGGGAGGCCTCCAGATCGCGCTGTGCCTGCTCGCTGGGTGATTCGTCGAAGCCACGCTTGAGCAGCAGGCCCTGGGACAGGGCCCGACACGTCTCGCCCTGTCGCGAGAGCACCCGCTGGATGCGGAACAGGACATCATGGTGGAAGAAGGCGTCGGCAAGCTCCGCATAGGGAGAGTGAGAGGAGCTGGCGCGCTCGTGAATGTCCTGGGCGATGAAATAGAGACGCAGATAGCGTGCCAGCCGCGGCGATTCGCGCTGCCCCTCCAGGCGTCGAAAGAGGCGTTCCTTGGCATCATTCATGGCACCGACCACCACGCCATTCTGGCGGGCCAGGGCCAGGCGCCGCCCCTCCACATCCAGCTCCCTCAGTGGCTCGAACAACGCCGCCTTGAGGGCGAGATAACGGGCCAGCTCGCGGTAGACTCGCGCCAGGGCAAGCTGCAGCGGCTGACGGGAAAAGAGGGCGCACCAGACGACCGAGATCGCCCCGTACCAGGCGGCACCGGCCACCAGCAACCCGGGTTCACGCCATAGTTCGCCCAGCGCCGGGCTGCCACGCTGCTCGAGGCTGATCAGGGTATAGATGGCCAGGATCAGGGTGGCATTGGCGATGGTGGCGTAGCGCTGGCTGACCGCGCCGAACATGGTCATGCCGAAGGCCGACAGCCCCAGGATCACGACGAGGGGCCAGGGGTGCGCGAACACCAGTTCCATCGCCAGCGAAGCCAGCGCGAAACACACCAGGGTGACCATCAAAGCGGCGAGCCGGCCTGGCCAGTCGTCATCGGTCTCGGCCAGGGCGCAGGCAATGGCGCCAAGAAACAGCGGAATCAGGCTGGCGGGGGCCTCGATCCACCAGCACAGCAGGGTGATGCCAGCCAGGGCAATCAACACACGCAGGCTGTAGGCGGCAGACTCGTGAGTCCAGAAACGCCGCAGGACCAGTGTCAGGGACATGCTGGCCGTCGTCAGAGGTGGCGCAGCAGTTTCTGCAGGCGCTGGAGGTCGGCGGCATCGCCCACCAGACGCACGCGCCCTTCCATCATGCCATCGAGAAAGACCTGCTGACTCGGCTTGCGCAGCACCTCGATAGCAGTAGTCGCATCCTCGAAGCGCAGCTCCAGGTCGAGGTCCACCGGCAGGCCACGCCCGTGCTCGATGCCTTGGGGCGACATACGATAGTGCCGGGCAATGGACAGGTCCTCGGTGGCCACGCCCCAGTCGAGGCCGCGCATCTCGCCCAGCAACTCGCGGAAGCGTGGGTTGCGACGCAGGGCTCGCTTGAGCAGCCAGCCCAGCACCCAGAGCATCAATTTCAGCTTCATGTCATCACCACCGGCTCCCTGGGGAATAGAAGAGAAGACGCCTGGCACTGGAAAGGGGCCAGGCGCCCGGGGGTCAATTCCCCGGAGTTACTTGGCCACGGCGTCCTTGAGGCCCTTGCCCGGCTTGAAGGCCACGGTCTTGCTGGCCGGTATGGTCAACGGCTGACCGGTCTGGGGGTTCTTTCCGGTGCGCGCGGCACGCTCGCGCACGGCGAAGGTGCCGAAGCCGATCAAGGAGACATCCTGTCCCTGGGAGACGCTACCGGTGATCTCGTCGAGAATCACGTTGAGAACCTGGCCCGCCTTGTCCTTGGACAGATCGGCACGCTCGGCAATAGCCGTCGCGAGTTCTGGCTTACGCATACAACCCTCCTGGTATTGACACTGAATCCCGGCCAATGGACCGGAATGTGGTTGTCATGGGAGACGTCACTCGCCTCCCCGACTGTCTTGCCGGGAACCGGCGAGCGACATCGAAAGGCACGCTCGGGCGACCGCGGAGCCGCCATCGCCGATCTAGCCTAGCAACGCCGGTGCAGCCCGCGCCAGTTCGACTTTCCGACGCACGCAGCTTCCTGTCAACGCAAATCCGATCAAACGTCCGTCCTCGGACTCGGCCAGGGCGCTGAAATCCCCCGCCTCTCCCTCGATGCGCCAGCGTGCGGGAGGTGACGCGGGGGGCAGCGATACCACCGGCAGCAAGGGCGTCTTGACCAGGACCGGCCAGGGGCCATAGCGCACCGGCGCGGGCGTCCCGGCAAGGGTGCGCGCCAGGGCCTTGGCGCCGGCCTGCAGTGGCTGGACATACATGGCGTTGACGCCATCGACACAGGCCACATCGCCCAGGGCATGAACCCCGGGCGCCGAGGTCGCCAGGAGGCGATCGGTGTGGATGCCCGCGGCACTGACCTCGAGGCCCGCCGCCTCGGCCAGGGCCGTTCGCGGTCTCAGGCCCGTGGCCAGCAGGACCAGGTCGGCCACTACCGACTCTCCGTCATCGAGGCCGATAACGGCATCGCTACCCTCGGCCCCCAGTCCGGTCACGCCGCGTCCAAGGCACAGGGCCATGCCCGCCTCCTGAAATGCCTCGCCCAGCGCTCGCCCCAGTGGCTCGGGAAGCAGGCGCGGCAGCGGCGCGGTTTCGGGGGCCACCAGGGTCACCCGATGGCCGCCGGCCAACAGATCATTGGCGAACTCACAGCCCACCAGGCCGGCTCCGACAATAGCCACACGAGCGGGACGGCCAAGGCGACTCAACGCGGCATGAAAGGCCCGGTAATCCCCCAGATTATTGACCGTCATCACCCGTCCGGCCAGGGCCTCCGGCACCGGAAAGGGCGCCATCGGTGTCGCCCCGGTCGCCAGCACCAGTTCGCCATAGGCCAACCGCTCCTTGCCGAGATGCAGGGTGCGAGTCGCCGTATCGATGGCCTCGACTCGGGTATGCGTACGCACCAGTGCATTCATCGAATCGGCCACCGCCAGGGCATCACGGGCCGCCAGCCGCTCGGGGGGCAGCCCCTTGGCGAAGCCGGTGGAGAGTAACGGCTTGGAGTAGTCATCACCGTCGTCGGCGGTAATCAGGGTCACCGGCCGCTCGGCGTCCAGGGAACGCAGCTGGCGCAGCAGGCCAAGGCCCGCCATGCCGCTGCCGATAATGGTCAGGGGGGCGATCATGGGTCTCCTCGTCGAGGAAGCGGAATCGTAGCGCATGGTACACTACCTGCTCCCGAGGATGGACAGGGAGTCCACGGTGTCCGATTCCAGACCCCAAGCACTACACGGCCCGACACGCTGGTCGCCGCTGGCCGCGGTTCGCCCCGGCATGAGCCCTGCCTGGCAGCAATGGGTGGGCTCCCGGGACTCGTTGACCCTGCGCCTCACCGACGCGGGCCGGCCACGCCCGTTGCATGTCCAGCTCCTCGACCAGCGTATCGATACGCCGCGGCACGACGAGGCCCGGGCGCTCGACCTGCCGCCGGGACGTCGGGCCTGGCTACGCGAGGTGGCGCTGTGCCTGGGAGGAAGGCCCTGGGTGGCGGCGCGCTCGGTCGCCCCACTCGAGGGACTTCCTGCCGACGACCTGGCGCACCTCGGCGAACGCTCACTGGGCAGCTGGCTGTTTCGCCAGCCCGACCTCGAACGCGGCGAGATCGAGGTCACTCGCGACCCGGCGGGCTTCCATTCGGCCCATGGGCCCTGGGGGCGCCGCTCGATGTTTTACCATGGCACCTTCCGCATGCTGGTGCAGGAGTGGTTCCTCGACGCCATGGCGGATGACCTCGGCCTGCCTTCGCGCTAGGCTCTGATGTTCCCACACGCCACGAGGTAGAGATGGACCGCTCCCTGATGCGCCCCACGGGCCTGGCCCGACTCCCCGACTTCCTGCGCTTGACGCGCCTCGACCGCCCCATTGGCACCTGGCTGCTGATGTGGCCCACCCTGTGGGCGCTGTGGATAGCCGCCGAGGGGCTGCCCAGCCGCCGCCTGCTGCTGATCTTTGTCGCCGGCGTCTACCTGATGCGCGCCGCCGGCTGTGTGATCAATGACTACGCCGACCGCCATGTGGATGGCTACGTCAAGCGCACCCTCGACCGCCCCCTGGCCACCGGGCGTATCGGCGAGGGAGAGGCCCAGGCCCTGTTTCTGATGCTGGTGGCCGGCGCTTTCGTGCTGGTGCTGTTTACCAACCTGTTCACGATACTGCTCTCCATCGGCGGGGTCATATTGGCGTTTATCTACCCCTTCATGAAGCGCTATACCCATCTGCCACAGCTGTTCCTGGGGGCCGCCTTCTCCTGGGCGATTCCCATGGCGTACGGCGCGGTGCAGGGCCAGGTGCCCGTCGAAGCATGGCTGCTGTTCACGGCCAATGTGATGTGGACCATCGCCTACGACACCCAATACGCCATGGTCGACCGCGACGACGACCTGAAGGTCGGCATCAAGTCCACCGCGGTGCTGTTTGGCAGCGCCGACCGCTTCATGATCGGCCTGCTGCAGATCGTGACGCTTCTGCTGCTGTCCTGGGTCGGCGCACGACTCGCCCTGGGCGGCTTCTTCTGGCTGGGGCTGGCGGCCATGGCGGCCACCTTCGTCTGGCAGCACTGGCTGATTCGCCAACGCAAGCGCGAGCCCTGCTTCCAGGCCTTTCTCAACAACTTCTGGTCGGGCCTGCTGGTCTTCGCCGGCCTTGCCCTGAGCCTGTGGCCAGATATCTCGTAGTCGGACGGGCGTTATCGGGCCATCACCGAGCACGCCTCAGCGACGAGTCGAAGGCACGCTAGGCAGGTCGCGGTAGTGGCCATCCCACATCAGTACCGAAGCCGCCACCGCACCGGGCAGCAGGAAGAGGTTGGCCAGCGGGATCCAGGTAATCAGGGTCACCGCGCCGCCATAGCTCATGGTCGGCCACCATCGCGCCTTCAGACGACGGCGCATGTCGACGAAACTGACCTTGTTGTTGTCCATGGGATAGTCGAGATAGGTGATCGCCATCATCCACGCCGAGAAGAGCGCCCAGAGTAGCGGTGCCACCAGGTTGATCACGGGAATCCAGCTGAGTACGAACAGTACCGCCATGCGTGGCAGGATATAGACCAGCTTGACCAGTTCACGGCCCAGCGCATCCACGGCGGTCCTCGTCAGGCCACGATCGTCCAGCGGCTGTCGCCCGGTAGCCACGATCTCGACCTTTTCGGCCAGAAAACCATAGAAGGGCGCGGCGACGAGATGGGTCACCAGGGTAAAGGTAAAGAACACCACCAGCACCAGGCTGACCACGAACAGCGGCCAGATCAACCACTCCAGCCAGGCAAGCCATCCCGGTACCAGCGTCATCCAGTGGTCCAGCCAGCTGCCGAAGTTGGCCAGCACGAACCACAGCATGGCGATGTAGACCAGCAGATTCACGGCAATAGGGGCAAACACATAGCGGCGCAGGCCGGCGCCGTAGACCAGGCGGGTACCGCGGGCCAGGGCCGTAAGGGCATCAAGCATTCTGTCGTCTCTTGCGGCTGTCGAGATCAAGGGGCATTCAGGTCGTCGGGGCTGACAGGACGGGGCGGGGCTGGAGGGTGGACCGGGGTCAGTTTACCATGGGCTCGGTTCTTGCCCCCAATAACAAACCAGGATGACGACACCTTCATGACAGACCTCGATGACAGCCCTCGCCCGCGGGGCGAGCTGACCCTCAAGCTACTGGCCAGCCGCCAGGACACCAACCTCCACGGCGATATCGCCGGTGGCTGGCTGGTCGCCCGCATGGATCAAGCCGCCGAACTGGCCGCCGACCGGGAAGCCAGCGGCCGCACCGCCACCGTGGCCATCGAGGCCATGGATTTTCTGTGCCCGGTACGCGTCGGTTCCATGGTCAATATCTTCACTCGCCTGGTGGAGGTCGGCCACAGCTCCATCCGGATCGACGTCGAGGTATGGATCCGCCAGCCCCATGAACGCCACTCCCACGAGCTCCACAAGGTCACCGAGGCCCGCTTCGTCATGGTGGCCATGGATGACAAGGGACGCATACGCGCGGTGCATCGCGAAACATGACGCCAGCCGTCAGACGCCTACCGCCTCACGGGCCTTGAGGTAGGCGAATTCGCCTGCATCGCTGGAGGGCCTCACCAGCTTCTGGAAGGCGACATAGGAGTCATAGACCTTCTTCGATGCCGGATCATTCTCGACCTGCTCGGCGAGCACCTCCTGGGAGGCATCGTAGAGTGCCTTCATCACATCCTCGGGGAAGGTGCGCAGCTTGACCCCATGTTCGCTGACCAGGGTATCCAGGGCCTGGGCGTTGCGGAAGGTGAACTCGCTAACCATCGCCAGGTTGGCCGCACTCGCCGCCTCGGTCACCACCGCCTTGAGGTCATCGGGCAGGGCATTCCAGGCGTCCAGGTTGACGGTGCCCTCGAGGATCGCACTGGGTTCGTTCCAGGCCGAGGTGTAGTAGTAGTCGGCCACCTGATGCAGGCCGAAGGCCAGGTCATTGTAGGGACTGACCCAATCGGCGGCATCCAGCACGCCGGTCTGCATGGAGGTGAAGATCTCCGAGCCCGGCATATTGACGGTGGTGACGCCGATACGATTCATGGCCTCGCCGGCGAGGCCGGGCAGGCGTAGCTTGAGCCCCTGCAGGTCTTCCAGGGAATTGATTTCCTTCTTGAACCAGCCGCCGGGCTGGGTCGTGGTATTGCCCACCGGGAAGGGCTTGAGGTTGTGCTGGGCATAGATCTCGTCCCACAGTTCCTGGCCGCCACCGTAATAGAGCCAGGCGTTGGTTTCCTGGGTCGTCATGCCGAAGGGCACGGCGGTGAAGAACTGTGACGCCGCTACCTTGCCACGCCAATAGTAGGAGGCGGAGTGACCCATCTCGGCGGTGCCGGCGGCCACGGCGTCGAACACTTCAAGCGGCGGTACCAGCTCACCGGCACCGTGCACACGGACGCGCATGCGCCCGCCGGAGAGTACCTCGATGCGCTTGGCGAACTCATTGGCACCGGTACCCAGGGCCGGGAAGTTCTTGGGCCAGGAGGTCACCATGTTCCAGGTGATGGTCTCCTGGGCCTTGGCGGTGGATACGAAGGGGGCGGCGACGACACCGGCGGCGCCGGCGCCCAGCGTCTTGATAAAGTTGCGACGTTGCATGCAGGCATGACTCCGTGCAGATTATTATGCGAGTGCCGCGCCTGTCGCACGGCCGTGTCCACCTCGAAGTATGCTTCAGACCCGAACAAACTCACAAGCCGCGGGCCTGCCGTGAACGTCAACGAAAGGTCATGCCACCAAAACTATCCGGCAGAGTACCCCCCACAAGGCAGCCTCACGGCAATGTGCTCAAAAAAATGGGCCGCGTTAGCGGCCCATTCAGTCCTGAGAAACACTACTTGTCAGCTGGCCTCGCTGGAACCGCTCCTGATTTCAGGTTGCGAGAAGACCAGCACCTCGGGCAGCTCGCCCTCGAACTTCTCGACGTCCCCTACACCGGTCTGGCCACAGTTGGCCTGGGAGAGCTTGGATGTGGCGATCCCCGGAGTGAGGTTATTGACGTCACCGTAGCAACACAGGCTGCCGATCTCCCGGGGATCGAGCGGATCGAACCAACCGCCTTCCGACACCCGTATTACCCCAGGCATGATGTCCTGGGTTACCACCGCACCCGCGAGGATCTGCCCGCGGTCATTGAAGACTCGCACCACATCGCCATCCTTGATATTCCGAGCCTTCGCATCGCGTGGATTCATCCAGCAGGGTTCACGATTCTGCACCGCGTAGGTATTGCGGAACTCCGTGCCGCAGAGCTGCGAATGCAGCCGGCCGCGGGGATGATTGCTGGCGATGCTCAGTGGATACTGGGTGTCAGGCCCGTCGAGGCGCTCGATGGGCTCCAGCCAGGTCGGATGCGGCGGGCAGTCATCGTAAGCGTACCCGGCGATCGCTCGCGAGTAGATCTCGAACTTGCCGGTGGCGGTACCCAGCGCTCCGAGAATCGGGTCCTTGCGGAAGGACGCATGGCGAACGAAATTCTTTTTTTCGTCCTCCAGCGGAAACGCAAGCGGCTTGTTGGATTCCCAGAACACATCGAAGACCGGCATTTCCATACCCTTGGCCCGAGCCTCGATCTTGGCAGATTCGTAAAACCCACGAATCCAGTCCTTTTCCGAGCGACCTTCGGTAAACTCATACCCCTTGCCCAGCTTGTCCGCAATGGCGGCGAAGATGTCGAAATCATCTCGCGCTTCGAATTGAGGCTCGACGACTTGCCGCATTGCCACTATATGAGAAAGTGCATAGTCACCGACCTGCTCGATATCATTGCGCTCGTAGGAAGTGGTACACGGCAGCACGATATCCGCATGACGAGCGGTGGCCGTCCACTGAAAATCGTTGACGATAAAGGTATCAAGCTCGCGCCAGGCCCTGAGCATCTCGTTGCGATCCTGGTGGTGAGCGAAGGGATTGCCCCCCGCCCAATAGGCGAGCTTGATCTGCGGCAACTCGATCTCGCTGCCATTGAACTGCATGGTCTTACCGGGGTTCAACAGCGTTTCGACAAAACGCGCGACCGGGATCATGACATCACTACCTGACTCATCGACCGACCCGCCGCTACCACCGCCTGCCCCATCGCCGATCGCTTTGAGAATAGGACTATTGTGGGTCGGCGCACCGCCGGAGGAGTAATGATAGCTCAAGCCATAACCGCCGCCGGGCAGACCAATTTGGCCCAGCATGCAGGCCAGGGTGACCAGCATCCAGGTGGACTGCTCGCCGTGATGTTGACGCTGCATGGAGTAGCCTAGCGCCAGCATGGTGCGACTATTGGCGAAACGCCGGGCAAGATCACGGATGGTATTCGCGTCGACACCACAAATGTCCGCTGCCCACTCAGCGTCCTTGGGCTGGCCATCGGACTCGCCGGTCAAGTAGGGCTTGAACTCCTCGAAGCCACTGGTGTAGCGATCAAGAAATTCCTGATCGTGCAGATCTTCGCTCAGCAGCGTATGGGCGATACCCAGCATCAGAGGAACATCGGTCTGCGGTTTGGGCGCGATCCACTCCCCGTCGAGATAGTCACAGGTCAGGGTCTTGAGCGGATCGATGGAAATGGCCTTCACGCCGGCTTTCTTGAGCATCTCGGTGCCCGCGAAGGCGCCATGGTCCGCCACCTGCCAGGAGATCTGAGAATTGTTGTGGGGATCACAGCCCCAGAACACCATGAGGTCGGTATTTTCGGCCAGTACCGGATAGGTGGTGCACTGCTCGTAAACTTCGATCGAACCGGTAACGTAAGGCAAGATGACCTGAGCCGCCCCGGTTGAATAGTCGCCGATACTGGAAGTAAAGCCACCGGTCAGATTCAACATGCGGCGTAGCAGGGTTTTGCAGTTATGCAGCTTGCCCGGACTCTTCCAGCCATAGGAACCGCCATAGACCGCTTGCTGCCCATGCTGCTCGCGTACCCGAGTAATTTCATTGGCCACCAGCTCGATCGCCTTGTCCCAGGTGACCCGCACAAAATCGCCGTCGCCGCGGCCGTCAGGATCGGCTCCTGGCCCCTGCTCGAGCCAGGCGCGACGCACCATCGGATAACGGATGCGCGAGGCGGAGTAGATCGAATCCCGTACGCCCTGAAGCATGGGTGTAGGCTGGGGATCACCTCCCCAGGGTTTGAATTCGACGGCGCGACCATCCTCGACGACCCCCTTGAACACCCCCCAGTGACAACCGGAGATGACTTCTTTCGAGGCACTCTGGGCAAGCGCACCCTTGCTCAAGAACGAGAGCGAGAACGGCATGGCGCTCAAGGCGGCGGTGGCGGCGGAACCTTGCAGGAAACGACGCCGACCTGGGGATTCAACGTCTGCGTCGGAGACAACATGCAGTTCGTCAGTTTTCTTACTCATGCAAATTCTCCTTCACGTTGCTCAAGCACAAATTCAGGCACAAAAGTCGCTGCGGGTTGCTCCACCATCAGTACGGCAGACGCCTCGTGAATCAAGGCGAGCAATAGCTTGCCGGCGCCCGCATAGAAACCATCTGGATCCTGCCGAAACAACGCTTCAGTGAATGCTGGTACCCAGCCTTGCAGCCGATACACCAAGTCTGTAGCGATCGTATCCTGACCTTCATGAAGCGCTGCCGATAGTGCGGCTAGTTCTATGGCAAGGTGATCCGGTGGCTCACAGCAGTCATTGCTGACATGACGATCGAGCGCCCGCAGCACTGCCTTCATTTCGACTACGGATTCACCGCCTAGCGCCGGCCTCTCACTACCTTGCCAGGCACTTTCATAGGGCAGTACGGCACGATGCCGGAAGATACCTTCGAACAGCGCCGTGTAACGGCGCTGTAGATGAACGGCCAGTTTTTCGGCGTCATCCTGGCCTAGGGAGCGACAGAGGGCTTCGGCTGCTGCCGACACTTCCAGCTGTTCTCCCATCCAGCGCAACGCCTCCTGGCCCGCCCTTGTGCCTGCCTGCATCACCTGCTGCGATGACATCGGAGCCATGAAGATACCGCTCAGCCATTCGGCGACGACAATCAGCACGCTGGTATCCGGACCGGTGACACGGCTTTCGGCATTAGTGTCGCGATTCATTGCGGCACTCCTTCACCGGCATGTTCGACGACTGCTTCGCCACTCTCGGATCCAAGGTCACTGGAATGATTCTGCAGATAGGAAAGAATCAGCCGGTACTCGTCGTCGGTAAAGCTGGTGAAACGCTTCATGGACTTGAGGGTGCCGACCCACTGATTGGCAGTGAAGTGATCTTCCTCTGCCAGGGTATGGCAAGACGAACAGCTTTCCTGATAGGCATTCTCGCTGAAGCTCCAGAGCACCTCCTGATCCAGGTTGAGCTCGCTTGCATCGCTCCAGGCTTGCAGGGTAACCGGGCGCCAGACCTGATCCGTGTTGGGATCGACCTCCACTTCACCGTGCTCGGTGGCGGCGACGGCATCATCACCGAGGGCCGCCATGATCACGCGCTGGCCGATCGCCTGATAGATAACCGAGGGGGCATTTTCCGGTTGCCAGCCATCAATCTCGAGTTGTAGCTTGTCGCCCTGCCTGGCAACTACCCTGGCTTGGGTTCCTCCGAGAAGCTTACCGTCCTCGCCTTCGGCCTTCTCCAGCTCGGCGGTTGTGTAAAGCGACTTGGTACCGGCGACAAAGACCGTATCACCCTCATCAATCTGTTGCGGATCGCTGGTTGGCAGAGGGGGGCGATTATCCACGGCGGTATCGAGCATCACCACCTCTTCGGTGAAGTTTGGCTCGGGCATGCCCGGGGCAGGCGCGTCTACAGCCGGGATATTGTTGAGATAAGTCGCCATGGCTTGCAGGTCTTCCCATGGCAGCTGCAAGGTGTTCTCGATGACCTCCGCCATGTCGCCACCGGACTCGCGACCAATGGGGTTAACCCCGGTATGCAGGTAATTGGCGATCGCCGCCGCCGACCAGAAACCAATGCCGGTCTCGTCCGGCGTGATGTTAGGAATGTAACCATGCCCTTCCGGGTCAGGGCCGCCGGCGTAGCGTTTGCCGCCTGGGATATTCCCCATGAAGGTGCGCGGCGAATGACATTCCACACAGTGTGCAGCGCTTTCCACCAGATAACGGCCGCGCTCGTATCTGGCATGGTCCACGTCTTCGGGGAGATCGGCGATATCCCCGCCGATTTCCGCCGCGCTCTTGCCATCGAGGAAGACGAGGCGCCAGACGCCGATGCCGCGGCGGAGATTGTAGGGAAACTTGAGCTCATGATCCGGCACGACCTTGCCGCTTTCCGGCAGCGTCATCATGTAGGCGTAAAGATCCCGCACGTCTTCCGGCTTCAGCCGCTGATAGGAGGTATAAGGGAACGCCGGGTAAAGGTTCTTGCCATCCGGCAGAAGACCATCGGGGCTGACGCCCTCACGCACCGAGCGGTCGAACTCCTCGAGCGTCCAGTTGCCGATACCGTGTTCCGGGTCCGGGGAGATGTTGGGCATATGGAACTTGCCGAACTCGGTATCGAGTACCTTGCCGCCGCCGAGCAGCTCGTGGCTGTCCTGGCCGGTGGTGGCATGACAGGTGGCACAGTCAGAGGCGACGAAGACACGCTTGCCGTTCTCGATATCCGCCGGACCGTCGGTACTGGCCGTCGGTGGAAGGCTGTGAGTCAGCGACCAGGTCCAGGGCGAGGTCAGTACCAGAAAACCGGCAGCACCGACAGCGGCGACGGCCGCTACTGAGATGGAAATCTTCTTGCGTTTGCTTGGCATAGCTTGCTCCCGATCGGTGCCGCAATAGACGGAGTACGGCTTTTGCTAACCTGCTAACGACTTTAGTCCAAACTCTAGCGGCCGAAAACCTTGTGTGAGAATTAATTGACGTATATCAAACATCTCTATTTTTGGCACTGTCACAAAATGTTTTTTCACCATCAAACACCATAGGCCCGGGGCTGCCTCCTCATTCATTGAATAAACGTTAATCAGATAAAGCCGGTAAAAGTACTACAACCCAGCTTCGGGAAAGGGTCATAAAGCCATTGCAAATCGGTGTCGTCATCACGTGCACCATCCGCTGATGCCAGAGCAGACAGTACCCGGAGCCGGATCTCCTCTTGGAGCCGGCCAATCAGTTGGTGCAGGAGTAACGCCGCGGCGTACTATTCTCGGAATGGAGAAAATAAGGCTTGAAGGGGAAAGGTGTTTCCGGACCCATGAAGCTACTCAAGAAAGAGCCAACTCCAGGCCCGAAGTGTCATCATGCCCAGCGAGACCGAAGTCATGCCGCTTTTGGGAAGCTTGGTGCAATATCCAGGACTAAAACTACAGCGGCGTCAGCTTGGCAAAGCCCAGCACCAGCCACTTGTCCCCCTCGCCCTCGAAGCTGACCTGCACCCGCGCCCGGGGCCCCTCGCCCTCGGCATTGAGGATCACGCCCTCACCGAAGACCGGATGGCTGACCCGCTGGCCCAGGGAGAGCGAGGGCAGGTCATCGCCACCGTTGACCTCGCTCTGACGAAGCCCGGCAGGGCGCGAGGCGGTGACCGGGCGTGATACCTGGCCGCGCAGGCGCACCTCCTCCAGGTACTCCTCGGGAATCTCGCGCAAGAAGCGCGAGGCACGCTGGAAGGTCTCCTTGCCGTGCAGTCGGCGAATCTCGGCATGCGTCAGATAGAGCTTGTGCATGGCCCGGGTCAGCCCCACGTAGCAGAGGCGGCGCTCCTCCTCGAGACGCCCCGGCTCTTCCACCGACATGCGATGAGGGAAGAGCCCCTCCTCCACGCCGGCGATAAACACCACCGGAAACTCCAGCCCCTTGGCGGAATGCAGCGTCATCAACTGGACGCCATCCTCGAACTCATCGGCCTCATGTTCGCCGGCGTTAAGCGCCGCCTCGGAGAGGAAGGCCTCCAGGGCGGCGCCGCCCTCGCCGGCCTCCGGTGCCTCGAAGACTTCGCCCTGGGTAAAGGCCCTGGCCGCCGTCACCAGCTCTTCCAGGTTCTCGACCCGAGCCTGGCCCTTTTCGCCTCTTTCGTTACGGTGGTGCTCAACTAGCCCCGTGCGGGCCATCACATGGTCGATGATCTCGTGGAGCGCCAGGCCGGCGCTATCGTTGTCCAGGCCATCGATCAGGTCGGCAAAGGCCTGCAGGGCACTGCCGGCACGCCCCTTGAGGGTTCCATCGGCCAGACCATCGTGGAGTGCCTGCCATAGCGAGACGCTGCCCTCCCGGGCCCGCTGGCGCAGCAGTTCCACGGTACGCGTGCCGATGCCGCGAGCCGGCACATTGATCACCCGCTCCAGGGAGGCATCATCGTCACGGTTGAGCAGCAGGCGTAGATAGGCCAGGGCGTTCTTGATTTCCAGGCGTTCGTAGAAGCGATGACCACCATAGATGCGATAGGGCACCCCTTGGCGGATCAGGGTCTCCTCGATCACCCTCGACTGGGCATTGGAGCGGTAGAGGATGGCGATATCGCGGCGATTGACGCCCTCCTCGACGCGCTCACGCAGGGTATCGACGATGAAGCGTGCCTCGTCGAGGTCATTGAATCCGCTGTAGACCGAGATCGACTCGCCACGCTCGCCGGCGGTCCACAGCATCTTGCCCATGCGTTCGGCGTTGTGGCTGATCAGGGCGTTGGCGGCCTCGAGAATGGCACTGGTGGAGCGATAGTTCTGCTCCAGACGCACGGTCTTGGTCTCCGCGAACTCGCGTTCGAAGCGGCGGATATTTTCCACGCGAGCGCCGCGCCAGCCATAGATCGACTGGTCATCATCGCCCACCACGGTCATCGGCGTGGTCATGCCGCTCAGCAGCTTGAGCCAGGCATACTGCAGGGTGTTGGTATCCTGAAACTCGTCCACCAGCACATGGGCGAAGCGCTCCTGGTAGTGCGCCAGCAGGGCGGGGTTATCGCGCAGCAGCTCCAGGCTACGCAGCAGCAGCTCACCGAAGTCCACCAGGCCCCCACGCTCGCAGGTAAGCTGGTAGCGCTCATAGAGCTCGACCATCTGTCCCAGGTAGGCGTCGCCGTGCACGTTCACCTGATGGGGACGCAGCCCCTCCTCCTTGCAGCCGGAGATAAACGACTGCACCTGCCGCGGCGGAAAGCGCTCGTCGTCGATATCGTTTTCCTTGACCAGGCGCTTGACCAGACGCAGCTGGTCGTCGCTGTCGATGATCTGAAAATGCTGGGGCAGGCGGGCGTCCTGCCAATGGGTGCGCAGCAGGCGATGGGCGATGGAGTGGAAGGTACCCACCCAGACGTGGCGCAACGACATGCCCACCAACACCTCCAGACGAGTACGCATCTCGCGCGCCGCCTTGTTGGTGAAGGTCACGGCCAGCACCGCGTAAGGGGATAAGCCCTCGGCCTGCATCAGCCAGGCGATTCGCTGTACCAGCACTCGGGTCTTGCCGGAGCCGGCCCCGGCCAGCACCAGCATATTGCCTTGAGGGGCACTGACCGCCTCACGCTGGGCGGCATTCAGGTGGTCGAGAATCGCCGTGACGTCATCCATGGGAAGGCATCGCTGCTCGGAAAATGGGCGAATAGCTTAGCATAATCCTCTTGGGCACAGGCCCCGACGGAGGGAGCATCGTATGCCGTCCCCCTCTCGGGGACAGTCCCCGGCGGAGGGAACAGCGTAAGAAAGGTGCATCAAGGTAAGTTGGGACGGTTTGGCCGGGGACTGTCCCCTTGGTCCATAGCTTTCAGCTTCCAGGAGCGAAGCGACGCTCTTCAAGCTTAAGCGTCCGGCTCCGGAAAACGCAGCGGCGTCAGGCTCTTCTTCACTTCGCGGAGCTGCTCGGCGAGCTTCGGCCCGCGGGACTTGGCCACACCCACGGCGAGCACATCGACCAGCACCAGATGGGCGATGCGCGAGGTCATGGGCGTGTAGATCGCGGTGTCCTCATGGACATCGATATAAAGCGGCAGAGTCACCTCCTCGGCCAGCGGTGAGCCGCTGGGACATAGCCCGATCACCGTGGCACCGGCCTCCCGCGCCAGCCGTACGCTGGCCACCAGCGCCCGAGTACGGCCGGTCTGGGAGATGGCAACGACCACGTCGCCCTCCTCGAGAGTCACCGCCGACATGTTCTGCATATGCGGGTCGGCATAGGCGGCGGTGGAGATCTGCAGGCGGAAGAACTTGTGCTGGGCATCGAAGGCCACCGCGCCGGAGGCCCCGTAGCCGTAGAACTCGACCCGATTGGCCATGGCCAGGGCATTGATTGCCTTGCTTAGTGCCTCGTTATCGAGGCGGTCGCGCACCGACAGCAGGGTGCCCACCGAGGAGTCGAAGATGCTGTGGGAAAACTCCGCCACCGAGTCGCTGTCGTTCATGGAGAACTGGGCGAACTGACTACCGGAGGCCAGCATCTGCGCCAGCTTGAGCTTGAAATCCTGGAAGCCGTTGCAACCCAGCGCCCGACAGAAGCGCACTACCGTAGGCTCGCTGACCTTGGCCTCGGTCGCCAGATCGACGATGCGCATATGTATCACTTCCTCGGGATTACGCAGCACGAAGCGTGCCACCTTCTGCTCGGAGCGACGAAAGTGCTCCATGCGTCGTCTCATCTCATCGAACAGGGCACGACTCACGCGAAACTCCTTGGCGGGGGGATCATGTTATCTGCCTACAGTATGCCCGAAAGCAGGGTCGGATGGGCAGCACGACCTTCCGGGAGAACGTTGACGCCGCACCATGGCAAAAGGCTCACGTCGCCGCCATTCTGTCAAGTGAGGTATAATAATAAATGCAGTGTCGCGTAGCGTCCAAGGAGAGAGTCGATCATGTACAAGACCGAACGGTTAACCTCCCTGAAGAGCGAACTCCTCGACATCTTCATGAGCATGGAAGTCCAGGAACACGAACAACGCAGCCGCACCGCCGCCCAGCGCCACCTGCGCGCCCGGCGCGGCATCGAGCTCCACGGCGAGTTCAAGCAGCTGACTCGAGACATCGCCGAGCTGCCGGAAGAGGACCTGGCCGACGATACCATGCACTGAACCCACCCTCCTCATGCAACGAGCCCCGCGGGTGCGGGGCTCGTTATGGCTTGCGTGCTGTCTTGATGGTCTAGGTCACGAAATCAAGCCATAGACGAACACCACAATGACGCCAATCGGCGCCACCACGCGTGACACCACCTGCCATGCCTGGGCCTGGCCGGCGGAGAGACCCAGCTCGCCGATCACGCTGTCACGGTCGAGACGCCAGGCCACGAACAGGATCGCGCCCAGGCCGGTCAGCGGCAACATGAACTTGCTGGTCAGGGTATCCAGGAAGTCGAAGACGTTCAGCCCCATGATCAGGAACTCGTCCCAGACGTTGAACGACATCAGTGCGGCGATGCCCAGCACCCAGACTCCTGCACCGGCCACCAGGGTCGCCGCAACGCGAGACAGCGGCGTACGCTCCTCGAGCAGCTCTACCGTGGGCTCCAGCAGCGAGATGGCCGAGGTCAGGGCGGCGAAGGTCAGCAGCAGGAAGAATGCCAGGCCGAGAATGGTACCACCCGCCATATTGCCGAAGGCCAGCGGCAGGGTGACGAAGATCAGTCCCGGTCCCTCACCCGGACTCAGGCCGTTGGCGAAGACGATGGGGAAGATCGCCATGCCGGCCAGCAGCGCGATGGCGGTATCCAGGATGATCACCGTGCGCGCCGTGCCGATAAGGCTGACGTCTTCACCCAGATAGGAGCCGTAAGCCAGCATGATGCCCATGCCCAGCGACAGGGTGAAGAAGGCCTGTCCCATGGCGGCCAGCACGACCTCACCGCTGATGGCGCTCCAGTCGGGGCTGAACATGAAAGCCATGGCCTCGCCGAAGTGACCGGTGGTCATGCCATAGATCGCCAGGATAATCATCAGGATGACCAGCGCCGGCATCAGGATCTTGACGGCGCCTTCCAGGCCCTTGGTCACGCCGCGGGCAACGATAAAGATCACCAGCGCCATAAAGGCGGTATGCCACAGGGTCAGGGCGGTGGCATTACCCAGCAGGCCACTGAAGATGGCGCCCACGCTATCGGAGTCCTGACCGGTAAACTGGCCGGTGACCGATCCCAGGGTGTAGAAGAGCGACCAGCCGCCGATCACGCTATAGAAGGAGAGAATCAGGAAGGCGCCCAGGATGCCGCTGGCACCGACCAGGGCCCAGGCCGGCAGGCGACCACTCTTGCGAGCCAGGTCGAGCATGGAGTTGATCGGGTTCATCTGACCACGCCGGCCAATCAGCCACTCGGAGACCAGGATGGGAAGGCCCACCAGGGCCACACAGGCCAGGTAGATAAGCACGAAGGCGGCGCCCCCGTTGTCACCCACCATATAGGAGAAGCGCCAGATGTTACCCAGCCCCACCGCCGAACCGGTGGCTGCCAGGATAAAGGCCATCTTCGATGACCACTGAGCATGGGAGAGTTTGGACATGTTTCACCCTGTATGTACGTGTCGCCAGCGGCCGATCCGGCGCGGTGGCGGCTTGTGCTTGTCATTGCCACGTCCAGAGCATCATGGGTCTCATGACACCGTCCAGAGCATGACAGGATCCGGGCAGGATCACTGCCGCTACGCCCAAGACAGCCGGCGGGTGGCCGGCTGTCCAGGACGCCGGAGCGCAGGAAGTTGCAAGATCGACGCAGGTTATGCGCCAGATCCGGTCAAGATCCATGAATAATGGCGCTCCGGCCCATAAAACTATCCGATCAAACGCTTGATGACCAGCCTCATCTTCGGCCCGAGGCTTCACCTTTAGGTGTAGACTTCAAGATCCGAACAGACTGGCCTGAACCTCGCCGGGAAAAGCCGGCAAGGAGGGTAATGCCAATCGCTCGTGGAGCCGTCGCGCCAACTGAGGGGCCTGTCGGTTATCTGGAGTATGCACAAACAGGAAAGGGGTTTTCCCCTGACTTATCCACAGCAACAGTTGCGCTATCCAGGGCTCGAAATAGTGTTCGTTAATGGCCGTATCCAGGTGACCGATAAAACGCACCAGGGGACGACTCGCCGTGGAAAGCACGTGTAATGGACACTTCGGCTTTTCGCGCTGCGCCTGCCGCAGGCCAGGATGCTCACCGGCAGGGGTAGCGAAAAGCGGGCGGACATCGAGCATTACACGATCCACACCGTAAGTTATCAACATCCTGTTGAGATCACGCTCGGCCACGCCCTTGTGGAAAAAATCGCCGTGCCGAACCTCAACGGCACAAGGAATACCTGCCGGCCAGCACGCGAGCAGCGCTTCGAGCCGGGGCAGTTCATCGCGACCAAAATCCCTGGGAAGCTGGATCATCAATGGACCCAAGCGATCGTGCAGCGGCTCAAGTGCCGCCAGAAAGGCCTCGAGATCGGCGTCGATGCCGACCAGGCGACGCTCATGGGTCAGGGTAGCGGGCAGCTTGAAACAGAAACGGAAGTCAGGCGGCACCTGGCGCGCCCAAGCCGCCACGGTCTCCGGCCTTGGCGCCCCGCTATAGAAAGTGGTGTTGCCCTCCACGGCGGAGAAGACTCGGGCATACTCCTCGAGGCCGGCACCGTGAGGGGGATAGAGCCCGCCGCGCCAGTCGGGGTTGGCCCACATGGGCAACCCCAGATGGAGCGGCTGTGGGATGGTAAAAAAGTTGGTAACAAATCACTCTTGGAAGCCTCATTTTTCGGCAAAGAATATTCATGCTAAAAAATAAAGATGGTAACTAAAACCAACGCACCTCTTCCAGAACTCAGTTTCCATACTAATAAAGTTGGTAACTTTTTATTATTTCATCACGTAATTTCCATCTCTGAACAATGTCACCTTATATTCCGTATATGAAGGGAATCTGAAATTTCTTTTACAATCAGTAGACTATATCACTGGTAGGGTTAAGTGCTGGAAAGCTCTACCTGATTACTCATGTTAATCAACCACCATCCCGTCAGTCCCTCCTATACTGATGTTATGCCTAGTACAGGAGGTGGCGTTATGGCACGCAATTCTATCCAGTTCCAACCCGACCTGTCGTGCCAGCATTTCTCAAGCAGTAGGACGCGGAAGCGCAGTGCCAAGCAGATCTCTTATCGCTAACCCATGGGGATCACTCCGACTGTGGCAACAACACTGGCTGCCGGCTGTCGCGGGGGCTCTACCAGTGCCATCGCTGCTATCATCAAACCTCGCTGACCGCCGGTACCATCTCCCATGCCACGCATCTGTCGTTGACCACCTAGTTTCTGGCCATCGTGGGCAGATCGCGATAAAGATCAGCTCAGTTAGGCTGGCCCCGGCACTGCCAATAATCAACGCCAGTACCATTCCTGTACCTAACCCTTTAGCTGTCGGGTCCAGTGTGATTGACAATTCGTTTGGTAAATAACTCAGACCGCTGGCTCTGCCATGCTTTCATCGCAGTAATCGGCAATTGATGGTGCAGTACTTTTTGCGAGATAAGGTGATTTTACAGCCATATATAGCGTTTGAGTGTCTGCTCCCGGTCTTTCCTGAGGTATACGTCGAGTCGCCAGCACATCGCTGATGGGTTCGTAGCTCTCCCTCTCTGAGCTAGATAAGGCCGCCATGGCCGCAGAACAGCGCATCGTTGCCATTTACTGAGCCTTAACTGGCTGAAAACACTTCGGCCTGCGCCCGGCTCCAGCTAAAGGTGTCAAGACCCTATTCACATGACCGATGGCCTTTGCAAATCACTCTGGGCGCTCTTCGCCTGCGTTATTCCCCCAGGCCTCGGAGAATGACTGCTCCTCCAGACCCTCGAAGCGGTCCGTCACATAGCGGCTGTGACAGGCCACGCAGGATTCGGTCATGCGGTTGAAGGTATTGACCTGAGCCTGAGTATTCTGCTGTTTGCCCGCTTCGGCCAGAGACGCCGCCAGTTGATGGAAGCGCGTGTCCATCTGCAGAAACGCCTCGGGAACCGCCGCCTTCAAGTCCTTACGGTCCTGTTTGGTCAAGGACTGTTCCAGAATGAAGCTGTCGTGAATGGCCAGGCCCTTCTGCGCCACCTCATCATGCCGTCCCTGGATGATAGCGCTATAGGTCTCCTGCATCGCCGCCTCGACCTCGACCATCTCCTTGACCAGCAGCCCACGCAGCTTCTCGGTCAAATCAGGACCTACCGGCTGCGCCGCGAAAACGGTAGCGCTCAATGTCAGGCCAGCCAGCGCGGCAGCCGATACAATGATGCGGTGTGTCTGTCGTTTACTCATGATCTACCTCACGGTCACGTTGATTTGCTTGCATTCACCGGGCAGCACATCGAGACGTCTCAACTCGCCTCTCTTGCCTAAAGCCTGGCGTCGGACGCAGCTTCCTCTACCCTTGCCCAGCCCAGGTCGTCGAAGATCACATAGAGTGCCGGAATCACTACCAGCACCAGCACGGTGGAAGTCAGCAGGCCAAACACCACCGCAATGACCAGCGGCTGCACTGCCGCCGCCTGGGCGCTGGTCTCGGCCAGCAGCGGCAGGAGCCCGGCGATGGTGGTGCTCGTCGAAATCAGGATGGCGCGCAGGCGGTCGCGGCTGGCCTGGCCCGCCGCGGCGATGGCGGATTGCCCCGCGGCGCGGTAGCTCTTGATGAAGTGAATCAGCAGGATGGCGTTGTTGACCACGATGCCGGCCAGGGACGCCGCGCCGATCATCGAGGGCATCGACAGATAAAAGCCCATCGCCACATGGCCCCAGAGCGCGCCGACGAAGGCCAGCGGGATCGACAGCATGACAATCAGCGGTTCGACATAGCTTCTGAACTGGAAGGAAAGGATGACGAAGATGCCGAGCAGACCGATCAGCAGCGCGCGCCGGATCGAGCCGCCGGTCTCCGCGGAGCGGGCGACCTGACCCTCGAAAGCGACCGCCACCTGGGGATGGCGCGTCTGGAAATCGGGCAGCCAGTGCCGGCGAATATCGTCGACAACCGCCTGGGCATTGGCCAAGGTCGCATCCACGTCGGCGGTCACGGTAGCGGTACGCTGGCCATCGACCCGAGTGATCCGCGCCCAGTCCCGGGCCTTGTCGATGTTGGCGACGACTTCAAGGGGCACCCGGCCTCCCCCCGGAAGCTGCACGGTCAGATCCTGAAGGTCATCCAGGCTCTGTCGATCCTGCTCGGCATGGCGCACCAAGATGTCCACGTCCCGCTGGCCGATGCGCAGGGTGTCGCTGATTTGCCCGAGCATGGCGGCGCGCAGCTGCGCGGCGATCTCTTCGGCGCTCAGCCCCAGCCCGTGGGCGCCTTCGGCCAGCGACAGGCGGCGCTCGGGCTTGCCGGGCCGCAGGTCATCGATGACGTTGTAGACGCCCGCATAGCCGGCGAGATGCTCGCCGAGCTCCCGCGAAGCGGTCTTCAGCCCAGCCAGACTCTCCCCCTGCAGACGCACCTCGATGGGAATGCCCGCCGGCCCGAATCCCGGCTCTTGAATAATCAGGCTGAGCAAGCCGGGAATATCGCCGATCTCCTTCTGCCAGGCCGCGGTCAGCTCATTCAGGCTCAGGCGGCGCCGCTCGGCGCCAAGCAGATCGACGATCAGCGTGGCCACATGGGCACCGGCCTCGCGAGCGCTGGGATTGTGGTTGAAGCGTACCTGAACGGCGCGCACCAGGGGCGTCTCATCCGGCTGCTCGGGGGTCAGCCGCTCGTCGATCTCGCGCAGGGCGTTCTCAACCCGGGAAGCCACCGCCTCGGTGCGTGATAATGGCGTGCCCTGGGGCATCAGGATGCGTGCTTCGAGCACGTCGCCATCGATCTCGGGCATCGCCTCGCTGCCGATATGGCCGCCGGCAAGATAGCCGCCGGAGCCCAGCAGCAGGATCAGCACGCTGCCCAGCAGGGCGTAGCGCCAGCGAATCGCCGCCTCGACCAGGCGTCCGACGCCCTCGCGAAAGCGCTCGAAACGGCGCTCGAAGCCGGCGCGCAGCCGTGACGGCTCGGCCTGCAGGCGATGAAGACTGCCCTTCAGATGATGCGGCAGAATGAAGAAGGCTTCGATCAGACTCGCCGCCAGGGCAGCAATCAGGACGACCGGCAGCACCTTGAGCACCTCGCCCATCTCGCCGACCAGAAAGGCGAGCGGCACGAAGACCGCCGCCGTGGTCAGAAACGACGACACCACCCCGGGGAGTACGCCCCGGGTGCCCGCGACTACCGCTTCCAGCGGCGTCGCGGCCTTCCGAGCCTGAGTGGCGATGTTGTCGGTGATCACGATGGCATCGTCCATGACGATACCGATCGCCATCAGCAGCCCCACCAGGGTGATCATGTTGAGCGTCAATCCGGCCAGTCCCATGACCGCAAAGGCGCCCAGGAAGGCCACCGGCAGGCCCAGTACCGCCCATAGCGCCAATCGCGGCCGAAAGAACAGGCTCATCACCAGCACCACCAGCGCAAACCCCATGACGCCGTTTTCGACCAGCATCTGCAGGCGGTCGCGCACGATGCTGGTCATGTCCTGGGTCAGGGTCAGCGAAACATCGCCGTCCAGGCGCTGGCGCTCGCTTTCGGCTACCGCCTGCAGACCCTTCATCACGTCCAGGGCATCGTCGCGCAGGGTCTTGTGCACCTCCAGCACCAGGGCGCGCTGGCCGTCGAACCAAACCTTCTCCTCCTCGCGCTCGGGTGTCTCCCGCAGGGTGGCGATCTGGCCCAGGGTCAGCTCGCCCCCGTCGGCGCCGGAGACGACCACCACATCCTGCAGCTCGCGCAGGGAGTGGCGCTGGTCGGTGAAGCGCAGTTGGATATCCTGGCTCGAGGTTTCCAGAATGCCCAGCGGCATATCGATATTCTGGCGCGCCAGGGTTGCCGCCAGCTCGCTTGCCGAGAGGCCGTACTGCCCCAGCACCTGCTGGGGAATCTCGATCTGCCACTGGCGCTGGGAAAGCCCCTGGATATCGACCCTGGCCACGCCGGGCAGGCGCAGCAGCCGATCCTCCAGCGTCTTGGCGTAATCCTCCAAGTCGGACAGCGGCATGTCGCCGCCTACCGCCACCGCCGCCACCAGATCGCTGCGGTGCAGCTCGCGCACGACCGGCGGGTCGGCGCGCTGGGGGAAGTCGGTGATGGCTTCAACCTCGGTAGAGATATCGTCCAGGAAGCGGCCGATATCACCATTGTCCTCCATGGTGACTGTAGCGCTGGCCAGATTGTTCTGGGCCACGCAGACGAACTCGTCGAGAAAGTCCACGCCAGTCAGCGCATCGTGAAGGCGACGACAGATCTGATCCTCGACGTCCGCGGCGGTAGCGCCGCGATACTTCACCTCGATGCCCACCTCGCCGGGCCGGTAGTCGGGAAAGGTCTCGCGCTTGAGGTTGGGAACGGCGAACAGCCCCACCGCCAGCAGCAGAATCAATAACAGATTGGCGGCGGTGGGATGACCGGCGAACCAGCGAATCATGACTTCTCTCCCAACGCCTGGCGACGAAGACGCCGTGCCAATTCCTCATCGCGTCGCGGATCGATCGCCATGCCGTTGATGGCCGGCACCAAGTCGTCCACGATCACGCTGTCACCTTCCTCGAGCCCTTCCGTCACCACCGCCAGATCGTGCTGTTCGAAGGCGACACGCACCGGTCGGCGCACGAGGTGCTGATCGCTATCGACCACGTAGACTTCACCCTGATGCACCGCCGTCGCCGGCACCACCATCCGCGGGTTCGGCGCTCTGGACGCCAGCCGTACCTGCACGTACATGTCGCGCACCAGCGCAGGCTGCGTCAGCGGCGCCACCTGCCGGTAGGGCTCCTCGACCCGCACCACGACCCGGGCGGTGCGGGTGGCCGGATCCAGGCCGTTGGCGATGCGCACGACCCGGGCCGGCCAGCGCGCGCTCTTCCCGGCGACCAGGGTCACCTCGGCATCGATGGCGGAGAAATCCAGCCGCTGGGCAATGTCCAGGATCCCGTCTTCGGCATCGCGAACGGTCTGGGTGCCGAGCAGGCGGCGCAGCATGTCCATCGGCACCTGGGCCACCACCTCGGCGGCCTCGATGCCCTCGGCGCGGAACAGGCGCTGACCGGCGTTGATGTACTGATGCAGCTCGGCCTCGACCTCGCCCAGGCGCAGGTCATAGGGCGCTTCGAAGCGCGTATCCTCGAGATCACGGCGCGCCTGATCCAGGCGCGTGGTCGTACGCTCGACTTCCGCTTCCAGGCGCTGGCGGCGCGAGGGGATGAGCTGCAGCTCGTTTTCCAGCGACTGCACGGTCTGACGCTGGGCCAGGGTCGCGCGCCGCTCGTCGCCCAGCCGCGAGCGGGATACCGAGCCGCTGCTGGCCAGGCGCTGGATGCGCGCCAGCTCCTGCTCCGCCAGCTCCAGGCGTTCACGCTCCAGGGCGACCAGGTGCCGGGTATTCTCCGCTTCCCGCTTCAGCTGCGCCTGCTCCGCGGCAAGGCTGGCCAGCTGCGCCTGGGCCTCGGCTTCGGCCAGCCGATAGCGGCTGGGATCGATCTCCAGCAGCAGGGTGCCCTCTGCCAGTAGCGTGCCGCTCTCCAGATCCTCATGGCGTTCGACGACACGTCCCGGCACGTTGGCAGTGGCGTCCCAGGTGCGGGCGGGCCGCGCGGTGCCGTAGCCCCGCGCCTCGACGACGAAGGGTAGCGACTCGACCGCAACGACGCGCACCGTGGGTATCCTCAAGGCGTCCTTGCCGCGCGAGGGTGTCTGGCGATTGATGACGAAGACCACGATCAGCAGGATACCAATCGCCAGCCCCAACGCGATCAGCAGGCCACGCCCCCAACGCTTGAGTCGCGAGCTCATGTCTCCTCCCTGGCCTGGACGGCGCGTCGATAGAGCAGAAAGGCCTCGGGCGCCTGTTCAGCAATGCGCGCGACATCGTCGTCAATCAGGGATTGCACCACCAGCCCCTGCACGGTGCCGATGAACTGGGTGGCCGCCGTCTCGATATTCAAGTCAGCACGCAGCTCACCGCTCGCCCTGCCCTCTGTCAGAATGGCCGCGAGTCGTTCGCGGTATTTGGCAAGCATGGAGCGTAACAGTCGTGTGGCATCTGTCGGCTCCGCGTGCTGCAGCTGCCCGAATATCAGACGCGGCACCCCGGGATGCTCGGCAATGAAATCGGTGTGCGCCATGAACATGGCCTCCAGGGCCGTCAACGGCGTCGCGCGGCGGTCGACGGCTGCTTCCAGACGCCGCATGAGCCGCTCGGTGATCCAAGCCACGACCGCCTGCCACATCTCGTCCTTGCCGCTGAAATGACGAAACAGCGCTCCCTGAGTCACCTTCATGCGCTCGGCGATGGTGGCGGTGGTGATGCGGGCGGGGTCCTGTTCAGCGCACAGCTCCACCATGGCACGCACAGTCCGCTCCTTGCGTTCTTCCGCGGGTAGATGATGGGTTCTTGCCATGAGCATCTTCCAAAAGATAGTAATCAGTTACTATCTTAATCTCGAAAAGCTCTTTTTACCAGCAGGATGTGTCGGGAACTACCTGTATGATCCTGCTCCTATTTCTCGGGATATTATTTTCTCGGGACCCTATATCCTGGGATCCCTGCATCCATCCAGAGGTCAATAAATGTCTTCACGATAGCGTCCCTGGGCCTTGAGCGTCGCCACGTCCATGCCTAGCGGCGCGATGACCTCGTTCAGCGCCGCCATGACGCTTGCCGCCATATCTCGGCCACCGCAGACTAGGATCTGCGCGCCCTTCTCGATCAGCTGGCGCAGTTCCGCGCCATCCACGGCAATCTTGTCCTGCACATAGGCACCCTCATCGACGCGGGAAAAGATCGCGTTCAGCTCCGTCAGCCGCCTGTCCGCGAGATAGGCGTTCAGTTCAGGCTCATAGAGGAAGTCGGACCGCGGATTGCGGCCGCCCCAGTAGAGGTGCATGGGGTGATGCGACGTGTTGTGGCGGATGAAACCGACCAGCGGCCCGATGCCGGTGCCCGCGCCGATCAGCACCACCGGCGCCTTGCCGGAGGCGGGGCGGAAGTCCGGGTTGGGATGGATGAAGGCGTCGATGGTGCCGCCTATTGGCAACGCATGCAGGAAGTTCGAGCAAAGGCCGCCGGGATGCTGGCGCACGCAGATCTCCAGAGTGCCATCCTTCGAGGCCGAGGCCAGCGAATAGAAGCGCGGCACCGGGCTATCCGGCGGCAGGATGCCGACCAGGTCGCCGGCCTCGAAGTGCGGCAGGCCGGTGCGCCCCAGCAAACGGCTCAGCAGGCCGTTCTTGCCGTCACTTTCAGGTGCCTTGAAGCGCAGCACGGCGGTGGGGGCCTGCACGTCGGCGCCGTAATCGACCTGCTCGGCGAGTTCCAGCGCGGTGGTGCGTGGACGCACTGGAGTATGGATCAACGTCAGCTCGATGCCGAGCACCTTGCCGACCGTGTTGCCCCAACGAGCGAACTCCTGGGTTGACTGCCGGTCGATGGTGTCGAGCGGCAGCAGTTGCGGCCAGCCCTTGGCGGTGAGCGCCGTCTCGACCTCCTTCGCGAAGCCGCAGAACTGCGGGAACTGTCGATCACCGAAGCCCAGCACGGCGACCGGGAGCTCCGGCGCCCTGGTGATCTTCTCGAGCCGCGCGAGGAAGCGGCTGGCCGAGGCCGGCGCATCGCCATCGCCGTAGGTCGCGGTGAGGATGAACAGCCGTTTTGCGCCGCGATAGCGGAAGGCCAGACGGTTCATGGGGGCGGTATGCACACGGTGGCCCTCTCGAACCAGGCTGTCGTGCAGGGTCTTGGCAAAGCCCCAGGTCGTGTTGCTCTCGCTGCCGACCAGGATCACGCTGTCCGCGGCGTTCGGCCCGCTGTTGGCGGCGAGCTTCGGCTTCGAGCGCTGACGCTTCCACCAGATGATCGAACCAGTCACGGCCATCACCGGCACCGTCAGGGCGGCCAGGCCGAGGATCAGGCCAAGCCACCAGAGGCCTTCGCCGGTATGCAGCATATAGATGAATTCATAGAACTTATGAGTGGCGTCATGGGGCTGGTAGGAGAGCCACTCGCCGCTGGCCTGATCGATATAGCCGGCGCCCTGATCGGTGCCCAGAGAATACATGTCCGTGGGGTCGTCCGGGTAGGGGTAGACCAGCTCGCGCAGGTCGCTTAAGTCCGTTGTCTTCAAGGCCGACAGGGTATCGATGGCGGCGGGAGGGCCGCCATTGACCTCCAGCGGGAATTCGGGCTCGGCCTCCACGCCCTCCGAGCCCAGGCCGAAGGTGGTGGCGGAGAGATAGGTCCCGGTCAGCGCCGACAGCAGCAGGCCGAGAAGCGCCGCTCGGCCGAGTTCGATATGCAGCCGCTGGCTCAGGGTGCCGCGCACCGGGCGCAGCAGCTGGCGCCATCCACCCAGGCGAGCGGTCAGCAGCAGCGCACCGGAGATTGCCAGCACGACCATCGCCAGCGCCGTGATGCCCGCCACCGCGCGGCCGGGCGTGTCGAGCAGCAGGGAACGGTGCAGGTTCTTCACCCAGCGCGAGAAGGACGACGGTTCATAGGCTGCGATGGCCTGTCCGGTCCTCGGGTCCACGCGATCGGCTCCCACCTGATCGTCTCGGGTGTAATAGACGATGAGGGTGCCCGAGGGCGTACGCTCGATCTGCTCGGCCCCCGGGTAATACTCCGCTACCCTGCCGGCCAGTTCGGCGACGCTGATCTGCCCGGCGGCGAGCACCGTGGTCTCCGCCCGCTCGAGGGCCGGGTTGAGCGACAGAATTGCCCCGGTCACTGTGAGAACTATGACGAACAGCGCCGCGACCAAGCCGGGTAGCGAATGAAGCTGGCGTAGCATGGTATTTGTGCTCCCTGTTCGGTCAGAATCAGAAGGTGTAGTGGAATGACTGCACATAGCCACGGCCGGAGACCGGCTGGCCCGCGCCCGCGGTGGTCAGCGGGACGACGACGTCGGCGCGATTGTCGCGCATGTCTTCGACGGCGGTGTCCACGCGCACCTCGTACCCCGCATCGATCAGCTCATCGGCAAGATCGAGAGTGAGGGTCAGGGAGCGTCCGCTGCCGACGCTGGCACCGGTCAGGCCGTCATATTCAGCGCTGCGCTGGCCGCTGCCCCGTGCCCAGTCGCGAAGGTGCTTGTAGTATTTCGATTTCTCTCCGGCGATCCAGAGCGTGTCCTGATAGCGGCCGTCGGCATCGGTAAGGTAGAGCGCTACATAGGCGCCATCGCCGCCGTAGTCTTTCAACTCGGTGGTAAAGGTCACCTCGCGCGCCTGTGCCAGAGCCGGCAACGCGATTGCGGCGGCAAGGCCGAGGGCGAGAGCAAGGGTGCGCTTTTTCATCGTCTGTTCTCCATGACGTATCGGTAGGGGCAATCTAACGTCGGTGGCTGACGGCCACCTGAAGGCTGGAAGACAATCCGTTCAGTCTGCCGTCGGCCAGGGGGCTGTGGCGCCCCGGGAGGCGTGCAAGGAAGGGGCGCCAGTGTGAGGTGTAGGCGACGAATTATTCGATGCGCACGGACGGCCGGCCGCTGACGATGTCGCCGTTGGGGACGGTGCGGGTACTCGAGCGTCGACGGCTATCCTCTCTGTCGTCATCGTCGTCATAATCCCTATCCCTATCGCCGCTGTATAGGCTGTCGGGTATCGCCGCATCCTCCTCGTACTCGATTTCCAGCTTGCGCAGGCGCAGCGATGCCGGAGTATAGTCCGCCTCAACCTTGTTGCCGTCCTGATCGAGGCCCTCGACCTCGTAGCAGCCGTCATCGACCTTGATGCGGCGTACTTCCCAGCCCTTGGTCTCGAGCTTCTGGCGCAGGACGTCGCGAGGCTGCCAGTCGGCGACCGTGTCACGGCAGTCGTCATCGGCGAGGGTCATTGTGGCCGTCAGGGTGGCGGCCAGTGCGGTGGTGACAAGCAGTGGCGTTTTCATGGTCTTCTCCAGGTGAATCCAGATTAGGGTCACATTGTCAGACTAGGCCGATCTCCTGACAGCAGCCTGAAGGCGGCGCACCTAGGCCCACTTGCAGAAGAGATTGCCGCTGTTCAGGTAGCCGTCAGGTTGACTCGTTAAACTTCGGTTGCCTGTGGTGCCGGAGGAGATGGGACATGCGGATATTACTGGTCGAAGATGCGCCTTCCCTGGGCGAGGCGGTGCGTGAGCAGGTCATTGAAGACGGCCACGCGGTGGACTGGATGCAGTGCCTCAAGCACGCCGACGCCAGCGTTGCGACGACCACCTATGATCTGATCCTGCTCGACTTGATGCTGCCCGATGGCCGGGGACTCGACTTTCTGAGGCGTCGGCGCAAGGCGAGTGACAGCACACCGGTGATTATCCTGACCGCGCGCGATCAGATTTCCGACCGCATCGAAGGACTGAACGCCGGCGCGGATGACTACCTGGTCAAACCCTTCGATCTGGCGGAACTGTCGGCGCGCATCGCCGCCGTGGCACGGCGCTATAGTGGCAACCCCAATCCGCTGATCCAGGTGGGCGAGCTGAAGATCGATCTGGTGGATCATTCGCTGCGCCGGGCCGGGTACAGCGTCGACCTGACGGGACGGGAGTGGGCGCTGCTCGAGGCGCTCGTGCAGCATCCGGGGGCGCTGCTGTCTCGGTCCCAGCTCGAAGACCGCCTGTACGCCTTCGGCGCCGAGATCGAGAGCAACACTATCGAGGTCCATATCAGCCGCATGCGCAAGAAGCTGGGGCACGAAGCCATCGAGACGGTGCGTGGCATGGGCTATCGGCTGGGGCGAACGTGAGCAGGTCGGTCAGCCTGCAGCGTCGCCTCGGCCTTGGCCTGACGCTCGGCGTGGTGGCGCTGTGGCTCGTCGCGACCACGCTGACGGTGTTTATCGTGCAACATACCATCGACAGGACCCTCGACAGCTCCCTGGAAGAGACCGCGCAGCGCATCCTGTCCCTGGCCGTCGTCGAGATCTTCAATCGAGAAAGTTCCGACTTGCTCCAGCAGGTGGCCGCCCTGAGACCTCATGAGGAGTACATCACCTACGTGGTACGCGGGGCGGACGGTGCGCCCCTGCTGGTGTCCCACGATGTCGACCTGGCTATCTTCCCCGAGACGCCTCGAATGGGGCTGCGCAATACCGCGACGCATCGGCTCTACGGCACCTCCGCGGTTAGCGATACCTTCTTCATCGAAGTTGCCGAGCCGTTGACTTATCGCCGCCAAGCAACTTGGGAGATGCTGGCGGCGCTGCTGTTGCCGCTGGCGGTGCTAGTGCTGCTCAGCCTGATCGGCATCTGGTGGTTGGTGCGCCACAGCTTAAGCGGCCTGCTGGCCTATCGGCAGGCGCTCGAGGCACGCGATGCTGGGGATCTGTCGCCAGTCGAGGCGCAACGCCTGCCGACGGAACTCGTGCCCGTCGCCGAGGCAGTCGATCAGCTGATGGCGCGCTTGCGCCGCACCCTGGAGGCCGAACGCAGCTTCACCGCCAACAGCGCCCATGAGCTGCGCACGCCCCTGGCCGCGACCCTGGCGCAGCTACAGCGCCTGCGCCGTGAGGCGCCGCCAGGGCCGCTGCAGGATCGATCGGCACGCATCGAGGCCTCGCTGCGCGAGCTATCGCGGCTCTCGGAGAAGCTGATGCAGCTGGCCAAGGCGGAGAGCGGCGGGCTCCTGGCCGAGACGCCCCAGGACGTACTGCCGATCGTCACCCACGTCGTCGACGACTTCCGTCACGCGGCCAAGACGCGCCTCGAAGTATCGCTGCCCGAGAAGGCGCCGGTGCTCTCATCGATCGATCCGGACGCTTTCGCGATCCTGCTGCGTAACCTGATCGAAAACGCCTTGAAGCATGGACAGGAAGATCGCCCCGTCGAGGTCGCGGTGTCGAGCGAAGGCCTGTTGCGGGTGATCAATGCGGGGTCGATGGTGCCGGCGGAGATCCTCGCTCGGCTGACGGATCGTTTTCGGCGAGCGAATACCCGGGCTGGCGGCTCCGGACTGGGGCTCGCCATCGCTCAAGCGATCGCGGCAGGAGCGGGAGCCACCCTGATGCTGAAGTCGCCGGTGACGGGCAGGACGGACGGCTTCGAGGCCCGTCTATCGCTCCCCTCTTGAGCGTACCTGGCCAGTGCCAAGACACATGTTACTGGCAATAGTGAACGTTCAACCGAGTCACGCAAGCCCCTCATAGTCACTGCTCAGCCACAGATCACTTCATGTAAGCCAAGCTAGAACATTTGTTCGCTAACTAATGTTTGAGTGTGTGCAAGGTTATTGTAGAAGTCCAGACTAGAGAGGAAAACCTGCGATGAAGAAGTCGCCCGTTCTAGCTGCTGTCGCCGTGTCGCTGAGTGCCATATTATCGCTTGCCACTTCAGCGCTGGCGCAGTCCGACACCTCGCCTATTTATTACTACTTGTCACAAATATCGCCATCGACTATGCAAGATCAACATAAGGCCTTGGGCCGCGTGCCAGCGTAGAGTGATGATGGAATCACTTACATAGCGTTGGGCGCTTTGTATGACCCCGAGGGCAATACCCTGTGGGTAAGGTAAGCGCCGAGAATCGCTCGTTTTTTTGACCACAAAGAGACAAGCGTTCAGCGACCAGAAACCCGTATGCCGCGATGCAGAGGCTGGCGTGATGGTGAAAGCCTCGCCAGTTGCGCCCCTCATAGTGACCCAAGCCGAACTCCTGCTTGAGCTCCTGATAGTGGCGCTCGATTTGCCAGCGCGCCTTGGCGATGGCCACCAGCATCGTCAAACGCGGTTGGCATGTCCCAGCCTGGGGGTTAGGTCGTCAAGGTAGGCATTGAAGACTATGCCGAGAAAGCCATCAGGACGAGGAAGGATCGTGCCACTCAAGTCGCACCTCCAACCCCCCTCGCTCATGGTTTCGCAACTTCAACTCGGCATGCTGTCGTTTCGCCAACGCGACGGCGATCGATAGTCCCAGGCCGCTACCGCTGATACTCTGCGACGAGGCACGTCGAAAACGCTGGGTCACGGATCCCAGTAAAGCCTCGGGTATTCCCGGGCCGGTATCGCGTATGATCAGCTGGAGTCCCTGGGGCACCTTGTCGAGGGAGACCGTGACGCGGCCTTCATCCGGCGTATAGCGCATCGCGTTGTCCAACAGGTTGCGTATGAGGATGCCAAGCTCGGTGGCATTGGCCGTCACGTAGCATGGCTCTTCCCAGGCACGAGTAGTCCCGGCTATTTCCAACGTCTGTCCGCGCGACTCGGCCAACGGCCAAAGTTCCGCCGCCAGGTCTTCCACCAGCAGCCCTACATCAATCTTCTCGACATTATGCTGCTGACGCTGGTCCAGGCGTGCCAATATCAATAGCTGCTCGACCACGCGCTGTAATCGCTCGATACCGATCCTGGCCTTATCCAGCGATGCCGCTTCACCCTCGACGGCGTTATCCAACTGGATCTTCAGTCCGGCCAAGGGCGTGCGCAGTTCGTGAGCGGCGTCGGCGGTAAAGCGGCGCTCCTTTTGCAGAGCTTCACCGAGCCTGGTGATAAAATCGTTGAGGGCGCGATGCAGCCCGTCAAGCTCCCGCGGTACCGATAGACTGATGGGGCTCAGGTCCGTTTGATCCCGGCCACGTACCTGTCGTGACAATTGTTCGATGGGCGTGAGTCCGCGACGAATCGCGCGCATCATCAGCCACAGTGCCAGTGGCATCATCAACAGCATCGGCCAGAGATGGTTGATCGTGATGCGGTTGACGATGGACTGATGGAAGCGCTGCTGGAGACCGATACGCAGCCAAGTCTCGCTGTTGCTATCAAACAGGCTGAAGACTCGCCAGCGCCGACCCTCGTAGTCGACCCAGCGAAAACCTTCTTCTCGCGGCGCGGGGAAGGCGGACGTTTCGTGCCAGCGAGGCCCCATCATGAGCGGGCGGCCCTGCGCGTTCCAAAAGCCCAGGCCCACCTTTTTTTCTTCATGATGGAAAAGGGCGGCTGCCGACGTCTGCGCTGTCGTATCAGTTAGCAGGTCGTCATACAGCTGCGCCGGATGGTCTGGCTGGCTCAGCTGCCGAGACAGTGCACGGTATACCTCGGTATTGGGTGAGTCTGGTAGAAAAGACGCCATGATACGCGCCTCGAGGCTAAGCTGAGCGTCAAGAATTTCTTCAAGCTCGTGCTGGGAAATCAAGTACGCCGCGACAACGGACAGCGCGCTAACCGCTATCAGGGTAATGGCCAACGTGCGGACCAGATATCGGCGTATTGAAATCATGTCGCCCGGCTGTCCAGGCGATAGCCGATACCACGCACGGTGGTAATCAGTCGCTTGTCAAGTTTCTTGCGCAAGTGGTGCACATGAACCTCCAGAGCGTTGGATTCCACTCCCTCACCCCAACCGTAGAGCAGGCTTTCCAAGCGAGTGCGCGAGAGGACTTTATCGGCATGGCGTACCAGCTCGAGCAGCAAGGCGTATTCGCGCCGCCTCAAGTCAACTTCCTGGTCACGCCAGGACACTTTGTGGCTGGCCTCATCAATTAACAGATCGCCAAGCTTAAGTTCGCAAGAGCTGTGACCGGAGGCGCGCCGAGTCACGACCCGCAAACGGGCCAGCAATTCCTGCAAATCAAAAGGCTTGAGCACGTAATCGTCTGCTCCGGCATCCAGTCCGCGAATGCGTGACTCTATCGCATCTCGCGCGGTCAGAATCAGCAAGGGCACATTGCTTGTGCGGCGTACGCTCGCCAGCACCTCCAGGCCGTCGATATCCGGCAGTCCCAGATCCAATATCACCGCCGAGAAGTCTTCGTTTTCCAGAGCGGTTAGGCCCTCGCGTCCTCGAGAAAGCCAGTCAACCACATAACCTTGGCGCTCTAGGGCACATTTGACACCGTCTCCCAGCAGAGAATCATCCTCTATCAGCAGTATGCGCATTGTCTATCCTCACGAGTCCTGACTCGATTATCGGCTAGCATGCTTAAGATTTGCTTAAGCATGCATTATGCGTTGTTCTCTTTTGTCCTGTCTGCATGAAGAGCCTCGTCATATATCCCCCATGACCTGTCATCATCTTGTAGTGATCCACTATTTTCGGACAGTACGTTAAATCTTTTCCTCGGCCGCCATAGGCGATATATCATCGTTGAAAGCATGGGGTTATTGCCGATTGTAGTAGCCCATCAGGTAGTCACCGATATCCTGACGTGCCTTGTGCAGATTCGTGTATCTCAGCGCGGGCACCCATTCCATTTTCAGACTACGGAACAACCGCTCCATCGGGGCGTTATCCCAGCCGTTGCCACCACAGCTCATGCTTTGCTGCATTCGGTAACGCCATAGCCGCTGACGGAACGACCAGCTGGCATACTGGCTATCCTGATCCGAGTAGAATATAAGGCCTTCTGGCCTACCACGCGATCTCCAGGCATGATCCAGCGCCTTAATGACCAACGCTGCATCGAGGTCTCATGACCAGAACACAGTGCCGCCCCCCGTTCATTACCCCACGATGCTCCCAGGAATGTAGCGAGGAAGAGATAGGGCCTAAGCTGACGTTAAGTAACGCCGGTTAGTCTGAAGGAGACAGTCTTTTAGCCTGAGGAGCCTATATATGACCATGCTTGCTTATTCAATTGGCTCGCCGGTCGGTCAGCGACTTCAACGTGAAAATCTTCTTATGTTGCCTATTGCGATATTGGCGCTGCTACACGGTGCCATGTTCACGGCGGGCACTGTCTATGGCGAATTACTGATGTTGGCTATGCTTGCCAGCCTCGGCTCCCTTCGGCTTGCCGCGTCGCCCAATACGTCCCAGCTAGCAGATGACTTACAAGTCTTAGCCATAGCCGCGCTCGTTACCATCGCTATGCTGTACGTACTAGCCTAACCCGACTATGGCGACCAAGCCCCGTGCCTCCGAAGTTTATGTCAATTTGTCCCCTCTCATTCGATTGTGCATCGCGGTACGGCGCCCACTGAGAGACATATCGTCTAACAACGGATGATGCGGTCCTCACAGCTGCCGTATCAACTAGATGTGGGGTACCGGATGATCAAATCGCCTATAGGAGTTATCCTCTGCTAGCCGCGAGGGAGCTTCTTCAGCAATTCATCCGGGAGCAGGTTCATGGACATCAAACTGCATAAACAAGCGACGACGACACCGAAGATCCGTGCCGAGATTCAGGCAGCACCCTCCAGTATCACGGATAGCGAGCTGGCCCGTCAGTATGGCGTCGCCACCGCGACCATCCGGCGCTGGCGTTACCGTGATAATGTCTATGATCGATCTCACACGCGACACAACCTCCTGGCGACGCTCACGTCCGAGCAGGAGGAAGTGCTG
>NZ_KK211059.1:0-50880 GCF_000620045.1 Halomonas halodenitrificans DSM 735
AACGACCAGAAGGTCATCCAGGCCGAGGCGCAGGAACTCACGAGCCGTGATCAGCACTTCCTCCTGCTCGGACGTGAGCGTCGCCAGGAGGTTGTGTCGCGTGTGAGATCGATCATAGACATTATCACGGTAACGCCAGCGCCGGATGGTCGCGGTGGCGACGCCATACTGACGGGCCAGCTCGCTATCCGTGATACTGGAGGGTGCTGCCTGAATCTCGGCACGGATCTTCGGTGTCGTCGTCGCTTGTTTATGCAGTTTGATGTCCATGAACCTGCTCCCGGATGAATTGCTGAAGAAGCTCCCTCGCGGCTAGCAGAGGATAACTCCTATAGGCGATTTGATCATCCGGTACCCCACATGTAGACTTTAATTTCTTTGCTATCAGAAAGGATACTTTTAAAGGGGTTTATCAGTATTACCATAACTCCTGTAGTCCTAATACTTTTGGGGATGTGTGCAAAAAGTTCTTTTATTCTAGCAAAAATGAGAAAATAAAAGATGAGTACGCAAGCTTAGCTCCAGGGGAAGAATTTTTTGTCAACAAAAAAGCACATAAAAAGGCAAGTTCAAAATATCGAGGCAGGCCTTTCTTTGCCATCCTTTTCGATAAAAGGAACATGGATCAAATAATCCGTTCTTTTAAAGAAGTTAAAGAGCTGGATGTTACGTTTGAAGCAGTGGATTCTCCAACAGACGCCGCCGTTGCAGCTAAACAACTCTCGGATACAGTGTCTTTGCGCTACAAATTTGGTATTACGCAGAAAGTTAACGATATTGCGCAAGCAGCTAATCAGCTTCTTTCTCGTTCAGGTTTTAGGCGTGGACGAGCTGTCGTGGTCAATGATTTTGATGAAGAAAGGACAGTCGATCTTATTAAATGTCCTCAAGGCTTTGGGCAAGAAAACTTTGATGAGCTGGCACAAAGGGTTGATGATTTAAAAGCTTCCGATTTTCAAAAAAATGATATAATAAATGATTTGATACATACGCTTGAGAGTAAAGAAAATGCACCCACTTTTGCGCAGATTGACAAGGCTTCGTAAGTTTTTGTTGTTTGATAAGCTTGCGAGGGATATTGAGGCAAGTCTTCGGCTACAAATTTTGATTTTGCTGCTCTTTTCTTTGATAATTTTGAAGTTTTCTATTTCCTTCTATTCGGTTAAAATAGATGACTTTGTCGTTTTCTATGATCAAAAGTTGCGAGGTTTTTTGTTTTCAGGGTTCTTGACTGTTGGGTCATTTCTCCTATCGCTTAAAACCTTCGTGGTTGTAAATTTAAAAGATAAGCTTTTTGACTCGGATGCCTATCTTGAAAGGTATATGAATAGGCATGGTTTTTCATCTCGAGAAGAAGTTCCTAATAATGAATACTACAGGCCGCTCTCTAACTTAACAGGGTTTCTTTTCTTGTCTATTCTTTTTTCAATATTTACAGCGGTGGCTCAGTTTTCAATAGGCTTAATCCCTAATATATGCTTGGTGGTTTTTTGTATATGGTTAGCTTTGTTTACTGTTATGTTGTTGATAAATAGCCTGCGCCTCATTCGAAGAAATTTGATGGTCTGGCTAGGTTATGAATAATGTGCGGCCGCTTCGCTCTCTATAGTCCTTATCCCAAGTTCTCCCAGGCCCTGCGTCTGCCGCTTGAGCCTGAGGAACTGACGCCGCGCTACAACGTGGTGATTTTGCCCGCCGCCCTGCTCACCCACAGGCCTGTGAGCACGCGGGTGAACAAGCCGACCAATGACGATGCCGGCTTGATTGAGATGCAGTTTAACTGATAATTGGAGAGTGGCTGCTACTTGAGGTATTCGCTGACCGTCGTTTTCAGCTGCTCCTTGTGCTGGAAGAGGTCACTGACGGAGTCTATATCGATGCGACTTTCTTTCCTTTCGTTGAAGAAGCCTACTCGCTTGACTGACTTTGCGTTGAAGTGAAAGCGGCAGATCGGTTTCCGATTATTATCGTCTAGTAGGACGGCGCAGTAGGACTTTGCATCCCGCATGGCGATTCTGCTGACATCGACCTGTTCCGCGAGGAGTGACCGGACGATGTTGTAGGCGTCGATCTCCTCTTGGGTGGTGATGATGCCGTCATCCTCTGTATCTTCGCCCTGCGAGGAGATTTCTTGATCAGTGGTGGGCTGAGGTATATCAATATCGTTGCTTGCCAAGGCGCCACGTAAGCGCTGGGCGACTTGTTCCTTGATGTAGAGCTTGCCAGCTTCACTGATGATTGGGGTAAACTCCTCGATTACCTGACGTGTCTGGCGCCCCTCATAGACCTTGCCCACGATGAACTTGACGAATTCTTCCGGTGTGTCTTTGAAGACTTCATCAATAGCCTGTTTGGCAAGGTTGGTGTACTTGAGCCGATTTGCCGTTCCGAGGATAGCGTCTACGTCGAAGTTGGGCTTTGTGAATTTTTGGAGTTCTTCGATATCCTGCTCGTTGAAGTCTTCCAAGTCGAATGTGAAAAAGGGGCGAGTATCTAGCTTGTTCTCAGAGTCCAGGTCAGAGTAGAAGCGGTACTCAAAACCGTTGGTCAAGATAGCGAATTTGGCATCTGTACAGGCAAAGTACCGGTAGAGTTGGTTGTATTGGACGTTGGCGAGGTTAGTACCCAGTGGCTTGCATTCCATGAGGATCGAGATGTTGCCATCGGCACGAATGGCGTAATCGACTTTTTCACCCTTCTTGGTACCTACATCTGCTGTGAATTCGGGGACCACCTCGCGTGTATCAAAAGGATCGTATCCAAGCGAGCCGATAAACGGCAGAACCAAGGCCGTCTTGGTCGCTTCCTCGTTCTTGATATGGTCAATCTGTTCTTCACCGCGGCGTGCGATGCCGTTCAGTTTCTCGCTAAGGTCCATTGTGCCTCCCTGCGTTTCTATTTTTGATGGCATTTCTAGTCTTACACTACTCGACTTTTCCTCTACATACCAAAAGGTCAAAGTCAAATCAGAGTCCTATCGGGGTCATACCTTGGTATGAACCAGCCGCTCGTTGAGGCCGAGCCTGCGGCCGACGTAGTCCTCCGCCGGCGAGGGGAAGCGGAAGATGCCGGCGCGGATGGTGGCCAGCGGATGGAGCAGGGCGCGGTACGGTGGTGCCGGGTGCGGATGATGGGTCTCGGGATCGCGCATGACGGTGTCTCTTGTCAAATACTGTTTTTTATACAGCTATTAGAAAACAGCACACCCCTAGGCAAACGCTAATATGAACAACGCGCCGGGATCGTAGGCGGCCGGGCCCGGCATGGCGCGGCTGGTGGCAGGATCGCGAATTGGCAGGGACGACATACGAGTGAACTACCTGGGCCCGGCAGTCGGAACTCAGAGGTGTGGTAGTGTATCAGAGAAGGTTAATGGTTGAGGGGCAGTATATTATGAGCGATGAAAAAGGCTCTTATAATACCTCCGAAGGGTCGGAAGGTTTGAAAATAGAACTAAAAAACTTTTCGTTCAATAGCCCTTCAGAAAAAAGAAGTGCGTTGGATGAAATAAGTCGTCAAGTTGATGTGAGAAATGATGAGCTTGAAAAAGCTTTCTCAGGAAGCGCTGTAGAGAAAGGTTTTCGACAAGAAGAAAAGCGAGATAAACTTCTAAGAAGGGCGCTCAGTGGAGGTGTCTCAGAAGAAGTTATGCGGCAAGCAGAAGAGCAGGAAAGACTTTTCAATACAGCTGTTGGCGGAGATTACGTAGCAGAGTTTTTGCGGAAAACCGAGGAGCAAGATCGTCTGCTTCGAGACTCTCTTGGCGAAAGTGGTGCAGAAGGTGTTCTTCGGCAAGTAGAGGAACAGAGTCGGCTGTTTCATAAGTCGCTGGCGGGAGGTGCTGCAACAGAGGCATTGCGTCAAGCTGAGGAGAAAGATCGCCTGTTGAAAGAATCCCTTGGTGGAAGTGCTGCGGAAGATATGCTTCGGCAAGCAGAGGAGCAGAGTCGGCTGTTTAATGAGACGCTGGCGGGAGGTGCTTCAGCAGAGGCATTTCGTCAAATTGAGGAGCAAGATCGCCTGTTGAAAGAGACCCTTGGTGGAAGTGCTACGGAAGATGTGCTTCGGCAAGCAGAGGAACAGACTCGGCTGCTCAATGATACGCTGGGGAGCGGTGCTGCAGCAGATTTATTTAGGCAGGTTGAAGAGCAGGATCGAATTTTTAGAGAGTCGCTGGGTGTTGGCGGCACCGAGGGTAAGGAAGGAGATAATCCATATGATGCCCTTCTACGGGATCTTCCTCCTCCAAGCGTTAATCCCAGAGAAAGTGTTTTACCATTAGACTTTGTTGATCCTGAAAGAAAGAAAAGGAAACAGCGTGAAGATGCAAGAGATGAAAGAGGTCATCGGTTGGAGGATGTTTTAAGGAAGCAGTTGGAAGTTGCTTCCCAGCAATATGTCGAGGGACAAGAAGATAAGGCTCATCAAAGGCGCTATAACAGGCTGAACATTGTGGTCCTCGTGGTCGCGACACTTTCCTTGCTATTTGAGCCAACAGATATCAGGCCTTTCTTGATGGTGACAATTCCTGACTTTCTTCAAAATGCATGGTCGTACCTTATATCTGCACTTGAATCAGGAGTGAGAAGCTAAAGATATTGTCCTCTACGCTGGTAAACGTTTTTCAATAGTTTTCTCAAGTTAAGGGTTCGTTTTCACCTCACACTGGACCCGCGTGCCGAAGCCGTTGTCGCCCAACGAGTGCTCCACCTCCGTCACCAACCAGGGCGTGGCGTCGATCTCTGGCTTGAAGCCGCTGACCCGCAGCGGCGACTCGGGCAGCACGTCGGCACGGCCGTGGGCCATGGTCAGCTCGAACTCGGCCAGGCCGCGCTGGATGCGGCGCCATTCGGCCCGGGCGGCGTCCAGGGCGTCGGCCTCGCTGGCGTGAGTGGGGCGTAGCTGCTTGGCGTTGTCGTCGCTGCTGGCGAGCACGCTCTGGCGCTCGGCGTCGTCAGTGTCGTTCCAGAAGGCCTTTACGCCGATGTAGGCGTCGCGGTCGGTGGTGCTGTAGCGGTGCTGGTCGCCGTCGCGGCGCGCCAGGGTGACGCCGGGCATGGTCAGGCCGCTGGCTGTCTGCGCCTGGCCCGCCTGGGTGAACAGGAGCCGGTCGTTCACGCGCGGGGTGATGTCGGTGCTGCCCAAGGTAATGCGGTAACCCGGGCGCCGGTAGCGGCGGACGGTAGCGTCGTTCATGCTTAGGCTCCCGCCAGGCGGGCGACCACTGAGGTGGTGAGGCAGTCGATCAGACGACGCGAGGCCTGTGCGGTGGTAGCCTGAAGCTTGATGATGCTGTCTGGAGAGAGCGGATGATAAGGGCGCTGTGCGCAGCATGTTCGTTGGCGATCATGCTGACAGGCTGTGGTGGCGAGCAGGAGGCGGATACCCAGTCTACCGATATCCAGTCTACTGAGACGCAGGAGACTACTGCTCAGTCGAGTACCTCCGAGACCCGCAAGGCTGAGGCGAGTACCGATGCGAAGAGTCGCGAGCCGGCATCCGATGAGGCGCCCGAGGTGCCGCCCTTCAACGAGGCGGTGACGTTCGATCTGGCTCCCAGCCTGGGTAGCGATCGTCGCCTGACGGTGGCGGGCGAGACCAACCTGCCCGGGGAGACTCGCCTGCAGGTGATCGTCGAGCGTGAGCTCAGCGGTGTCCGCTGGCGGGAGCGTGTAGCGGTGGCCGAGGGCCGTTTCGTGGCAGGCCCCTTCGGTCCGGGGAGTGGACTCCCCGATGGCGGTTATCGGGTCACCGTCGATGTCCAGGAGGGCAGCGTTCAGCCGGCCGCGGTGCAGGAGCGCCTGGGCGAGGAGAACGAGCATCTGAGCGGGCCTCTGGTTCAGCAGTCACAGCACGGTCTGGGGAAGGTGGCCCGCTATCGCCAGCGTTTCCTGGTGGGTAGCGAGACACGGCGTACCCACGACCAGGTCGAGGTATTGCGTGTCGAGTAGCCCTCGTGTGGCTGCCGAGGCGTCGGCAGGTGCGTATAATGCCTGCCATCACTCATCCATCCACCCCTGGATCCGGGATACCGCAACGACATGACCGTACGCACGCGTATCGCGCCGTCACCCACCGGCGACCCCCATGTGGGCACTGCCTACATTGCCTTGTTCAACCTGTGTTTCGCTCGCCAGCATGGCGGGCAGTTCATCCTGCGTATCGAGGACACCGACCGCGTGCGTTCCACCGCGGAATCGGAACAGATGATTCTCGACTCGCTGCGCTGGTTGGGTCTCGAATGGGACGAGGGCCCCGATGTGGGCGGTCCCCACGGCCCCTACCGTCAGAGCGAGCGCGGTGACATCTACGCCGAGTACGCTCGTCAATTGATCGAGTCGGGCCACGCCTTCAAGTGCTATCGCACCAGTGAGGAGCTTGACGAGCTGCGTGAGTCACGCAAGGCCGCCGGCATGCACCTGGCGCTCAAGCCCGCCGACCTGGCACTGCCCGCCGACGAGCAGGCGCGTCGTGAGACGGAAGGATGGCCCCATGTGGTGCGCATGCGGGTGCCCTCGACCGGTACCTGTGTGGTCCAGGACATGCTGCGCGGCACGATCGAGGTGGACTGGGCCCAGGTCGACGCCCAGATTCTGCTCAAGTCGGATGGCATGCCGACGTATCACCTGGCCAACGTGGTCGACGACCACCTGATGGGCATCACCCATGTGCTTCGCGGCGAGGAGTGGATCAATTCGGCGCCCAAGCACCAGCTGCTCTACGAGTATTTCGGATGGGAAATGCCGGCGCTCTGCCATATGCCGCTGCTGCGCAACCCGGACAAGTCCAAGCTCTCCAAGCGCAAGAACCCCACATCGATCAACTACTATCGGCGCATGGGCTATCTCCCGCAGGCGGTGACCAACTACCTGGGCCGCATGGGCTGGTCGATGCCCGACGAACGCGAGAAGTTCAGCCTCAATGAAATGATGGCCCACTTCGATATTCAGAGGGTCTCGCTGGGCGGGCCGGTCTTCGACCTGGAAAAGCTCACCTGGCTCAACGGCCTCTATATACGCGAGGAGCTCGACGACGAGGGATTCCTCAAGGCGCTGATGGAGTGGGCCTTTAACGAGCAATACGTGAAGGAAATCCTGCCTCAGGTGCGCCCGCGAGTCGAAACGTTATCAGAGGTGGCTCCCCTGGCCGGACACTTCTTCTCCGGCGTGCCGCAGATCAATGAGGCCAGCTTCGACGCCGTCAAGCTGGGGCGCGAGGATCTCGTCAAGCTGCTGCAGTTCCTGGTATGGCGCTTCGAGGTCGTGCCTGCCTGGCACAAGGAAGCACTGCTCGCCGAGGTGAAGGAACTCTCTACCCACTTCGAACTGAAGATGAAGGACCTGCTGGCGCCGGTCTTTATCGCCATCACGGGTTCCAGCGCGAGTACCTCGGTCATGGATGCCATGGCGATACTCGGTTCCGACATGACCCGGGCGCGGCTGCGACACGCCATCGAGGTGCTGGGGGGCGTCTCCAAGAAGCAGGCCAAGCGCTTCGAGAAGGAGTACAGACAGCTATAAGCCATACGCTGTAAGCTATACGCAACCCCCTTGTCGTGAGCCTTGATAGCGATATCCTGGCTTACGGCCTCTGCCAGGGGCTGGCCCCGGCCAAGCAGCCCCGGCTCGCCTTGCGCACCTTGCTTACGGTGTCCCCTCCTCGGGGGCCTGTCCCCAAGAGAGGCGGCTTATGAGCGAAGCACAAAGGGGTTGACGAAGGCGGGGGGAATCAGTAATATACGCCTCGTCTTCACGGCACGTTGGGGCCTTAGCTCAGCTGGGAGAGCGCAACACTGGCAGTGTTGAGGTCAGCGGTTCGATCCCGCTAGGCTCCACCAAACATGTTTCGCGTGAAGATCACGTCCCATTCGTCTAGTGGCCTAGGACACCGCCCTTTCACGGCGGTAACAGGGGTTCGAACCCCCTATGGGACGCCACCTTCCCCAAGCAAGGGCACTCCTTTCGAGTGCCCTTTCTTTTTCTCTCGCCGATACCAGTGGCGCCGAGATCCTTTATGGGATGCTTGCCTTGAGCACCCATTTTTTTGGCTATTCCTGCTTGACTTGTCCACTTTCCGTGGTTCCACGCCCTTTGTTTGTGCACAGAAGGCGCGACGCACTCCTCCTGCCGTGTCTTATCATAAAACTCTTTAAAAACAACGGGTTAGAGAAGGTCAAAAAGTGAACAATCTAAGGCCAGCCCGCTGGTCATGGCGATTGTGAGACCTTTTCGAGAGGTTTTGAACAGGCTTATCCACAGAAAGTGTGGAAAACGCGGGCGTAGTGGAAAAGTGTCGTTGTGGCGGCCTGTCAAGGCCGCCACAACGAGGAGTCAGTCGAGCCGCATGTCACGCAGTCGACGCAGCAGGGCAGAGGTGTCCCAGCGGCCGCCGCCCATTACCTGGAGATCGGCATAGAACTGGTCGACCAGGGCGGTGACCGGCAGGCGAGCCTGGAGACGCCGCGCCTGCTCGAGGCAGATGCCGAGGTCCTTGCGCATCCAGTCCACGGCGAAGCCGTGCTCGTATTCATCGGCAATCATGGTGGCGTGGCGATTTTCCATCTGCCAGGAACCGGCGGCACCCTTGGCGACAACGTCAACGACGCGTTGGCGGTCGAGTCCCGCCTGTTCGGCGAAGTGGAGTCCCTCGGCGAGGCCCTGGACCAGGCCGGCGATGCAGACCTGGTTGACCATCTTGGTCAGCTGGCCGCTGCCGGCCGGGCCCATTAGTGTCACCGCCCGTCCGTAGTGATCGAGGATCGGCTCGACACGGGCGAAGTGGTCCTCCTCGCCGCCGCACATGATGGTCAGGGCGGCGTTCTCCGCCCCTTGCTGGCCGCCGGAAACCGGCGCATCGATAAAACCGACGCCGCGCTCACGGCAAGCGCTATCCAGTTCTTCGGCGAGATCGGCGGAGGCGGTGGTGTGGTCCAGCAGCAGGCTGCCCTCGGACATTCCGGAAAGGGCACCGTGCTCGCCCCTGGTGACCTCGCGCACGTCATCGTCATTGCCTACGCACACCAGGACCAGGTCGGCGCCCCTGGCGGCTTCGCCGGGCGTAGCGTGATGGCTGCCGCCATGCTCTCCGGTCCAGGCCTCGGCCTTGGCGGGAGTGCGGTTGTAGACGCGCACATCGAGGCCGGCACGGGCCAGGTGGCCGGCCATGGGGTAGCCCATGACGCCCAGGCCGATAAAGGCGACTGTCGAGATCGTATTGCTCATGGCTCTCTCTTCATATGGGTGGTCGAACGCTATCAGGATGCAGAAAGCCGCCCGAAGGCGGCTTTCAACAGCATAGCGTGTGCGGCGGTGTATCGCGCGGCCAGGCCTTACTCGGTCGGATAGTCGCGCTGGGAATGACCGGTGTAGAGCTGGCGCGGACGGCCGATCTTGTAGCTGTCGCTGAGCATCTCGTGCCAGTGGGAGATCCAGCCGATGGTGCGGGAGACGGCGAAGATGACCGTGAACATGTTGGTCGGAATGCCCATGGCCTTGAGGATGATGCCGGAGTAGAAGTCGACGTTGGGGTAGAGTTTGCGTTCGATGAAGTAGTCGTCTTCAAGGGCAATCTGCTCCAGGCGCTTGGCGATCTTCAGCTGAGGATCGTCGATGCCGAGTTCCGCCAGCACCTCGTCGCAGGTCTCCTTCATTACCTTGGCGCGCGGATCGAAGTTGCGATAGACGCGGTGGCCGAAGCCCATCAGCTTGAAGGGGTCATCCTTGTCCTTGGCCTTGTCGACGAAGCGCTGGATGTTCTCTTCGGAGTCGTCGCCGATTTCGTCGAGCATCTTCAGCACGGCTTCGTTGGCACCGCCATGGGCCGGGCCCCAGAGAGCCGCGATGCCGGCGCTGATGCAGGCGAAGGGATTGGCACCGGTAGAGCCTGCCAGGCGCACCGTGGAGGTGGAGGCGTTCTGCTCGTGGTCGGCGTGCAGCATGAAGATGCGGTCCATCGCCTTGGCGTAGACCGGGTTGATCGAGTATTCCTCACATGGATTGCTGAACATCATGTAGAGGAAGTTCTCGGCATAGCTCAGGTCGTTGCGGGGGTAGTTGAACGGCTGGCCAACGTTGTACTTGTAGGACATCGCGGCGATGGTCGGCATCTTGGCAATCAGGCGGATGGCACTGATGATGCGGTCTTCTTCCTCGGTGATGTCCATGTGGTCATGATAGAAGGCGGCCAGTCCGCCGGCCACGCCGCACAGGATGGACATCGGGTGGGCGTCACGACGGAAGCCCTTGAAGAAGTTGTTGATCTGGTCGTGGACCATGGTGTGGTTGCTGACCCGCGACTCGAAGTCGGCGTACTGAGCGTCATTGGGCAGTTCGCCGAACAGCAGCAGGTAGCAGAGCTCGACGAAGTTCGAGTTCTTGGCCAGCTGGTCAATGGGGAAGCCCCGGTGCAACAGAACGCCCTTGCCCCCATCGATATAGGTGATGGCGGACTGGCAGGAGGAGGTGGCCATGAAGCCGGGGTCGTAGGTGAACAGGCCTTCGGCGCCGAGGCCGCGGACGTCTACCACGTCGGGGCCCATGGCGCCTGAATAGACGGGTAGCTCGATTGTCTTGTCCAGGCCGTCAACTGTCAGTGTCGCTTTCCTGTCAGCCATGAAAGGCCTCCTCTCGAGTTCGTGATTAGGGCGATAAGTCATTCATTCTTTGGCGTCTTCGCTGGGGGTGCCGGCGAATAAGGTTCGCCCACTATAGAAGCGTGCCAGCGATTGTCAATTAGTCGATGGCACGCTATAGCGTGTGCAAGTTGTTTACTCTTGTCCATGGGTTGTCAAGGAAATGATGCGCAGCACCATATGGGGCGGCGCCCCTGCCTGCGCTGTGGTAAAACCCGGATGAAAAAGGAGGCCAATCGAGTTTGCACCATGGTCTAGTCGAGGCCCTCTCGGTTTGTCATGGGGCTGGCGGCCCCCTATAATCCACCCCGCGCGACTGGCAGGTGCAGCCGGTCTTGCCGCTTCCGGCAATGGCCGATGCCTTCCCGAAACCACCGCCCGCCCTGAGCTTGTCCAAGCTTCCTGAGCGTGCCATAGAGAGTGTGTAGAGAGCCGTGAATAGCAAACGACCCGTAAATCTGGATCTGTCCACGATACAGTTTCCGTTACCCGCCCTGACGTCGATCGCTCACCGCATCACCGGCGTCATCCTCTTCATCGGCCTGATCTTTGCCTTCTGGGCGTTGAGCAAGTCGCTCGCTTCCCCGGCAGGCTTTGTCGCGGTCAGTGATGCCCTGGCCGGCAATTTCCTGGCCAAGCTGATCGCCTGGGGGCTGCTGTCTGCCCTGGCCTTTCATTTTGTCGCCGGCATCAAGCATATGCTGATGGACATGGATATTGGAGTGACCCTCGAGGGCGGCCACAAGAAGGCGCAGTTCACCGTGGTGGCCAGCGCCGTACTGATCATTCTGGCGGGAGTCTGGGTATGGTAACCAACGTCACGAACCTCGGCCGCAGCGGCCTTTCCGACTGGCTGATCCAGCGGGTATCCGCCGTGATCATGGCGGCTTATACGCTCTTCATGGTTCTCTTCCTGCTGTTCAATCCGGACCTCGACTATCTGACCTGGAGCGGCCTTTTTTCCCAGACCTGGATGCGTATCTTCTCGCTGCTGGCCTTTATATCGATAGCGGGTCATGCCTGGGTGGGGCTATGGACCGTGACCACCGATTATCTCAAGTCGACCGCTATTCGCCTGACCGTTCAAATTCTTGTCATCCTGGCCATCTTTGCCTTCCTGGTCTGGGGCATTCAGATTCTGTGGGGAGCCTGATTCATGTCCAACATGCGTAGCCTGTCCTTCGACGCCATCATCATCGGTGGTGGCGGTGCCGGCCTGCGGGCCGCTCTCGAGCTGGCCCAGTCCGGCAAGAAGACCGCGGTGCTCTCCAAGGTCTTCCCGACCCGTTCGCACACGGTATCCGCCCAGGGTGGCATCACCTGTGCCATTGCCTCCGCTGACCCCGACGATGACTGGCGCTGGCACATGTACGACACCGTCAAGGGTGGCGACTATATCGCCGACCAGGACGCCGCAGAATACCTGTGCTCCGAGGGGCCCAAGGCCGTCTTCGAGCTCGAGCACATGGGATTGCCGTTCTCTCGCTTCGACAACGGCCGCATCTATCAGCGCCCGTTCGGTGGTCAGTCCAAGGACTTCGGTGCCGGCGGCCAGGCCGCACGGACCTGTGCTGCGGCCGACCGTACCGGTCATGCGCTTTTGCATACCCTTTATCAGAATAACCTAAAGAACAATACCACCTTCCTCAACGAGTGGTACGCGGTCGATCTGGTCAAGAACGCCAACGGCGACGTGGTGGGCTGTATCGCCATGGATATCGAGACCGGCGAAGTGGTGCACGTCAAGTCCAAGGCCACCGTTCTGGCGACCGGCGGCTCCGGGCGTATCTACGCCTCAACCACCAACGCCCTGATCAACACCGGCGACGGCATCGGCATGGCGCTGCGTGCGGGCTTCCCGATGCAGGACATGGAGATGTGGCAGTTCCACCCGACCGGCATCTACGGAGCGGGGACCCTGGTGACCGAAGGTTGCCGCGGCGAGGGTGGCTATCTGATCAACAAGGACGGCGAGCGCTTCATGGAGCGTTATGCCCCCAACGCCAAGGACCTGGCCGGTCGCGACGTGGTGGCACGCTCCATGGTCATGGAGATCCTCGAGGGTCGTGGCTGCGGCGAGAACGGCGACCACGTCTATCTCAAGCTGGATCACCTGGGCGAGGAAGTCCTCGGCAAGCGTCTGCCCGGCATCGTCGAGCTCTCCAAGACCTTCGCCCATGTGGACCCGGCCAAGGAGCCGATCCCGGTGGTGCCGACCTGCCACTACATGATGGGCGGCGTGCCGACCAACGTGCATGGTCAGGCCATCATGCGCGGCGAAGACGGCAAGGATCAGATCGTCAACGGCCTGTTCGCCTGTGGCGAGGCGGCCTGTGTATCGGTGCACGGTGCCAACCGTCTGGGTGGCAACTCGCTGCTCGACCTGGTGGTATTCGGGCGTGCCGCCGGCATGTTCATCGAGGGCGCGCTCAACGAGGGTATCGATTACCTCGATGCCTCCGAGACCGATATCGAGACGGCGATGAAGCGCATCACTCGCTGGAACGAGTCGGAAGGTGGCGAGACCGTGCCGGAGCTCAAGCGTGAGCTGCAGTCCATCATGCAGAACTCCTTCGGCGTGTTCCGTGAAGAAGAGAACATGCAGAAGGGCGTCAGGCAGCTGGCCGAGCTGCGCGGCCGTATCGACAACGCCTATCTGCCGGACAAGTCCAACGCCTTCAACACCGCCCGCGTCGAGGCCCTCGAGCTCGATAACCTGATGGAAGTCGCCGAGGCCACGGCCGTTGCCGCGCTGGAGCGCAAGGAAAGTCGTGGCGCCCACTCTCGCTATGACTATCCGGACCGTGACGATGTCAACTGGCTGAAGCACTCGCTCTACTTCCCGGCCGACAAGACGGTCGGCCAGCGCGATGTCAACTTCGCGCCCCGGACCGTCGACACCTTCGAGCCGAAAATCCGCACCTACTAATTCAGCTAACACGAGGGTGAGTCACGATGCTTCAGGTATCCATCTACCGCTACAATCCAGAGACCGACTCCGCGCCTTACATGCAGGAGTTCCAGGTCGACACCCAGGGCCGCGACATCATGGTGCTCGATGCCCTGCACATGATGAAGGAGCAGGATAACGGCCTGGCCTTTCGTCGCAGCTGCCGCGAGGGGGTGTGCGGGTCCGACGGCATGAACATGAACGGCAAGAACGGCCTGGCCTGTATTACCCCGCTCTCCGATGTGGTGAAGGGTGGCAAGCTGGTGCTGCGTCCGCTGCCGGGCCTGCCGGTGATTCGCGACCTGGTGGTCGACATGGGGCTGTTCTATCAGCAGTACGAGCGTATTCAGCCCTACCTGCAGAACGATGAGCCGGCGCCGGCCATCGAGCGCCTGCAGTCGCCCGAGGATCGGGAGAAGCTCGACGGTCTCTACGAGTGTATCCTGTGTGCATGCTGCTCTACGTCCTGCCCGTCGTTCTGGTGGAATCCGGACAAGTTCGTGGGGCCGGCGGGTCTGCTGCAGTCCTATCGCTTCCTGGTGGACTCCCGGGATACCGCTACTCGGGACCGCCTGTCCGAGCTCGAGGACCCGTTCAGCGTGTTCCGTTGCCGTGGCATCATGAACTGTGTGGCAGTGTGTCCCAAGGGACTCAACCCCACCCGTGCGATCGGCAAGATCCGCGAAATGCTGCTGGCCGACAGCACCTGAGCGAGTGGCACTTAAATCGTGTCTCGTGGCTTGTTATCATGTGCCGCAGCTGTCACTTGCGGCCCTGAGTCGCAGGTGACGGGGGACACAGCGTTGAAAGCCGGTGCCCTGGGTGCCGGCTTTTGACCATGAAAGTCCAGGTTTCGGGCCAACGACGGCCTGAAACGCCGGAAACGCATGGGCCCCAGCCGGCAGGGCACTACCGATGTCGCCGTGGCCGCGTCGCGGTGACGCCGATTACACCCCATCAGTGCAGGGTGACCGAGAGATGCAACAAGGCATAATGGAGTTGATGTGGCGCTCCTCTCACGTCAGTGGCAGTAATGTCCACTATGTGGAAGCGCTCTACGAGCAGTACCTCGATGACCCCTCCGCCGTTCCCGACGAGTGGCGCCAGTATTTTGACGAGCTGCCGCGCCCCGAAGACGGCCCCCAACACGATGTTCCTCTGGCGCCCGTTCGCGATCAGTTCCATCAGCTGGCCAAGCAGCGCCGCACGGCACTGGCTCCCGCGGCCGCTGACAGCGACGCCAATCGCAAACAGGTCAGAGTGCTGCAGCTGATTAACGCCTACCGCTTCCGCGGTCACCAGAAGGCCGATATCGACCCGCTCAAGCTGCGCAGCGAAAAGCCGGTTCCCGATCTGGACCTCTCCTTCCATCAGCTGACGAAGAGCGATCTCGATACCGAGTTTCAGACGGGTTCGTTCTTCCTGGGAATGAACCAGGCCCCGCTCAAGGAGATCGTCGAGGCCCTGGAGCAGACCTACTGTCGTTCCATCGGCTGCGAGATCATGCATATCGTCGATACCGAGGAGAAGCGCTGGCTGCAGCAACGCTTCGAGTCGGTACGCAGTGCACCGGCCTTCAAGAACGGGGTTCGTCAACACGTCCTGGAGAGGCTGACCGCCGCCGAGGGGCTGGAGAACTACCTGGCCTCCAAGTACCCCGGCACCAAGCGCTTCGGCCTGGAGGGGGGCGAGACCTTCATCCCGATGATGGATGAGCTGATCCAGCGCGGGGGTGGCTACGGCATCAAGGAAGTGGTCATCGGCATGGCCCACCGCGGTCGACTCAACCTGCTGGTCAACATCCTGGGCAAGAATCCCGGTGACCTGATCGACGAGTTCGACGGCAAGAAGGTGATCGAGCGTGGCTCCGGCGACGTCAAGTATCACCAGGGCTTCAGTTCCAATGCCATGACTCCGGGCGGCGAGGTACACCTGGCCCTGGGCTTCAACCCTTCCCACCTCGAGATCGTCTCGCCGGTGGTCGAAGGGTCGGTGCGTGCCCGTCAGGACCGTCGCGATGACCTCGAAGGCACCAAGGTACTGCCGATCAACGTGCATGGCGATGCCGCGTTCGCCGGTCAGGGCGTGGTCATGGAGACCTTCCAGATGTCCCAGACCCGTGCCTACAAGACCGGCGGCACGGTGCACATCGTCATCAACAACCAGGTTGGCTTTACGACGTCGCACCCCGAGGACTCGCGCTCCACGGAGTACTGTACCGATATCGCCAAGATGGTTCAGGCACCGGTCTTCCACGTCAACGGCGATGATCCCGACGCCGTGCTGCATGCCACCCAGGTGGCGCTGGATTACCGTCAGCAGTTCAAGAAGGATGTCGTGATCGACCTGGTGTGCTACCGCCGTCGCGGTCACAACGAGGCCGACGAGCCCAGCGGCACCCAGCCGATGATGTATCGCAAGATCAAGGATCACCCCTCCGCCCGGGCGATCTATGCCGAGCGGCTGGTGGCCCAGGGCGTCCTCACCGAGGACGAGGCCAAGGCGATGATCGAGACCTATCGCGAGGACCTGTTGGCCGGCAACCATGTGGCCAACGCCCTGGTTCAGGAGCCCAACACCTCGCTGTTCGTCGACTGGAAGCCTTATCTGGGGCAGGAGTGGACCGGCCACGCCGATACGTCGGTGCCCATGAAGAAGCTGCAGCGCCTGGCGGCCAGGATGTGCGAGATTCCCGGCAACGTCGAGGTGCAGCGTCAGGTGGCCAAGATCTACGATGATCGCCGCAAGATGCAGGCCGGAGGTCTGGCACTCAACTGGGGCTTTGCCGAGACCCTGGCCTACGCCACGCTGATCGATCAGGGGCATCCGGTACGCATTACCGGCCAGGACGTTGGCCGCGGCACCTTCTCCCACCGCCATGCGGTGGTGCATAACCAGAAGGACGGCAGCGTTCATGTGCCGCTGCAGCATATGGCCGATGGCCAGCCGCGCTTCACCATCCACGACTCCTTCCTCTCCGAGGAAGCCGTGCTGGGCTTCGAGTATGGCTATGCCACCACCGCGCCCAATGATCTGGTGATCTGGGAGGCCCAGTTCGGGGACTTCTTCAACGGTGCCCAGGTGGTGGTCGACCAGTTCATCTCTTCCGGCGAGACCAAGTGGGGGCGGCTGTGCGGGTTGACCATGCTGTTGCCTCATGGCTACGAAGGGCAGGGCCCCGAGCACTCCTCGGCGCGTCTCGAGCGCTTCCTGCAGATGTGTGCCGAACAGAACATGCAGGTCTGTGTGCCGACTACGCCGGCACAGATTTTCCATCTGCTGCGTCGCCAGGTGATTCGCAAGGTCAGAAAGCCGCTGGTGGTGATGTCGCCCAAGAGCCTGCTGCGCCACAAGGATGCCACGTCGAGCCTGGACGAGCTGGCCGAAGGCAAGTTCCAGATGGTGCTGCCCGACCAGGCCAAGCTGGAAGCGCAGAATGTCGAGCGCATCATCCTGTGTGCCGGCAAGGTCTACTATGATCTGGCCGCCTGGCGCGAGGAAAATGGCCGTGACGACGTCGCCATCCTGCGCATCGAACAGCTCTACCCCTTCCCCAAGGAGGAGCTGTTTGCGGCGATCAGGGACTATACCAACGTCACCGATATCGTGTGGTGCCAGGAAGAGCCGCTCAACCAGGGTGCCTGGTACCCGAGTCAGCACCATATGCGTGCCGTGGCGGACATGCTCAAGGACGGCCTGGGTGGCAAGTTGAAGTTTGCCGGGCGTCCGGCATCGGCGGCCCCGGCGGCCGGTTACATGTCCGTGCATACCGAACAGCAGCGCCAGCTGGTGGAAGACGCCTTCAATCTGTAATGGCGCCCACCGGGACGAGACAGAACTTACAAGGGATACGTTATGGCTACCGAGATCAAGGCCCCAAGCTTTCCGGAATCCGTTGCCGAAGGCAGCGTCGCCGCCTGGCACAAGCAGCCGGGAGACAGCGTCGAGCGTGACGAGCTGATCGTCGAGATCGAAACCGACAAGGTGGTGCTCGAAGTGCTGGCCCCCGAGGCCGGCGTGCTCGCCGAAACGCTGGTCGAGGAAGGCGACACCGTGGAGTCCGAGCAGCTGCTGGGCCGCATCGGTGAAGGCGAGGCCAAGGGCGACAAGGCGGCGGAGCAGAGCCAGGAACAGGGCGGCACCGAGACCGGGAAAAAGAGCGACGCCAAGGCCGAGCAGCCGGCTGCCGGCGGCGGAGAGCAGCATGAGGTGAAGGCGCCGACCTTCCCGGAATCGATCCAGGAAGGCACCGTCGCCAGCTGGAACAAGCAGGTCGGTGAGGCGGTCAAGCGCGATGAAGTGCTGGCCGAGATCGAGACCGACAAGGTGGTGCTCGAGGTCGTCGCGCCCGCCGACGGTGCCCTGGCCGAGATCAAGGCCGAGGAAGGTAGTCAGGTCGAATCCGAGGCGGTACTGGCGGTCTTCGCCGAGGGTGCCGGCGGTGCGGCGAGCACGGCCGCCGACGTCGAGCCGGGAGCCTCCGCCGACGATGGCGCCAGCGATGAGAAGGTCGGCGACAAGATTCTCGCACCCGCCGCCCGCAAGCTGGTCGCCGAGCACGATCTCGACGTCAACAGGATCGAGGGTACCGGCAAGGGCGGACGCATCCTCAAGGAGGACGTGCAGCGCGCGGTCAAGGAGGGCTCTGCCGCCAAGAGTGCGAAAAGCGCCAAGGCGTCCGGCGGTGCTACCCAGGCCGCCGCGCCGGCACCGGCCGTCGAGGGCGAGCGTCCCGAGAAGCGCGTACCCATGAGCCGTCTGCGCCAGACCATCGCCAAGCGCCTGGTCCAGGCCCAGCAGACCGCCGCCATGCTGACCACCTACAACGAGGTGGACATGGGGGCGGTGATGGACCTGCGTGCCCAGTACAAGGACACCTTCCTCAAGGCTCACGACGTCAAGCTCGGCTTCATGGGCTTCTTCGTCAAGGCAGCCAGCGAGGCGCTCAAGCGCTTCCCGGACGTCAACGCCTCCATCGACGGCAGCGACATCGTCTACCACGGCTATCAGGACATCGGCGTGGCGGTTTCCACTGATCGTGGCCTGGTAGTCCCCGTGCTGCGCGACACCGACAGCATGAAAGTTGCCGACGTCGAGAAGGGCATCGTCGATTTCGGCAAGCGCGCCCGTGACGGCAAGCTCGGCATCGATGAGATGCAGGGTGGCACCTTCACCATCACCAATGGCGGTATCTTCGGTTCGCTGATGTCCACGCCGATCATCAACCCGCCGCAGACCGCGATCCTGGGCATGCACAAGATCCAGGAGCGCCCCATGGCGGTGAACGGCAAGGTCGAAATCCGTCCGATGATGTACCTTGCGGTCTCCTATGACCACCGCATGATCGATGGCAAGGATGCGGTGCAGTTCCTGGTGACCATCAAGGAGCTGCTGGAAGATCCGGCACGCTTGCTGCTGGACATCTGAGCGGCACGAGCCGCCGGTTGATGCCGGCGGCGCCTGAACCCAAGACATGCAACAGGAGCCGATATGGCCGACAAGTTTGATGTGATCGTGATCGGTGCGGGCCCCGGTGGCTACGTGGCCGCCATTCGTGCCGCTCAGATGGGCCTCAAGACGGCCTGTGTCGAGAAGTGGATCAGCAAGGAAGGCAAGGTCGTCTTCGGTGGCACCTGCCTCAATGTGGGCTGCATCCCGTCCAAGGCGCTGCTCGAGGCCTCCCACAAGTTCGTCGAGGCCAAGCATGACTTCGACGACATGGGCATCCAGGCCGGCGACGTTCAGGTGGACGTCAAGAAGATGATCGCCCGCAAGGACAAGATCGTTAAGAACCTCACCGGGGGCATCGCCGGCCTGTTCAAGGCCAACGGCGTGACCGGCATCGAGGGGACCGGCAAGGTGACCGGCAGCCAGCAGGTCGAGGTGACCGACCAGAATGGCAAGGCCTCCACTTACGAGGCCGACAGCATCATCATCGCCGCCGGCTCCGTGCCGGTGGAGATTCCGCCCACGCCGCTGACCGATGACATTATCGTCGATTCCGCCGGTGCCCTGGAGTTTACCGAGACACCCAAGCGTCTGGGCGTGATCGGCGCCGGCGTGATCGGCCTTGAGCTGGGCAGCGTCTGGAGCCGTCTGGGCGCCGAGGTCACCGTGCTCGAGGCCATGGACAGCTTCCTGCCGATGGTCGATGGTGCCATCGCCAAGGAGACCCAGAAGCTGCTCAAGAAGCAGGGGCTGGATATCAAGCTGGGCGCCCGCGTCACCGGCTCGGAGGTCAAGGATGGCGAGGTCACCGTCAAGTACAGCGACGGCGACAACGACCATGAAATGACCTTCGACAAGCTGATCGTCTGCGTCGGCCGCAAGCCCTATACCCAGGGCGTGGTGGGCGACGGGGTCGGGGTGGAAACCGACGAGCGCGGCTTCATCCAGGTCGACGACCAGTGTCGCACCAGCGTGCCGAGCGTCTACGCCATCGGTGACTGTGTCCGCGGCCCGATGCTGGCCCACAAGGCATCGGAAGAGGGTATCATGGCGGCCGACATCATCGCCGGTCACAAGGCCGAGATGAACTACGATGCCATCCCCAGCGTCATCTATACCTTCCCCGAGGTCGCCTGGGTCGGCATGACCGAGCAGGATGCCAAGGCCAAGGGCATCGAGGTGAAGACGGGCACCTTCCCGTTTGCCGCCAGCGGTCGTGCCATGGCCAATAACGCCACCGAGGGTCAGGCCAAGATCATCGCCGATGCCGAGACCGACCGGGTACTGGGCCTGCATATCGTCGGCCAGCATGCCGGCGAGATGATCGCCCAGGGCGTGATCGCCCTGGAGTTCGGCTCCAGTGCCGAGGATCTGGCGCTGACCTGCTATGCCCACCCGACCATGTCGGAAGCGGTGCATGAAGCCGCGCTGGCCGTGGAAGGCCATGCCATCCATATGGCTAACCGCAAGAAGAAGAAGTAAGGACAACAAGCGTCGCCCTGCGGGCGGCGTGCCCCCCTCCGGCCATGCATCGGAGGGGGACGGTGGCGTCCCTTGTGTCTGTCCCGCGAGGTCGAGGCGGGGCGCCGTTCGAGTCACATGCAACCAATGGCATGAATCGATGAACCTTCACGAGTATCAAGGCAAACAGCTGTTTGCAGACTATGGTCTGCCGGTGTCCAAGGGCTTCGCCGTGGACACCCCCGAGGAAGCCGCGGAAGCCTGCAAGAAGATCGGCGGCGAGATGTGGGTCGTCAAGGCCCAGGTACATGCCGGCGGTCGCGGCAAGGCCGGTGGCGTCAAGCTGGTCAAGAGTGCGGAGGAGGCCAAGACCTTCGCCGAGCAGTGGCTGGGCAAGAACCTGGTGACCTTCCAGACCGACGCCAATGGTCAGCCGGTCGCCAAGATCCTGGTCGAGACCTGCACCGATATCGCCGATGAGCTCTATCTGGGTGCCGTGGTCGATCGTGGCACCCGTCGCGTGGTCTTCATGGCCTCCACCGAAGGCGGTGTCGAGATCGAGAAGGTCGCCGAGGAGACGCCCGAGAAGATTCTCAAGGCCGAGATCGATCCGCTGGTGGGCGCACAGCCCTACCAGGCGCGTGAGCTGGCCTTCGCACTGGGCCTCAAGGGCGACCAGGTCAAGCAGTTCACCAAGATCTTCCTGGGCCTCTCCAAGCTGTTCCACGACAAGGATCTGGCGCTGCTCGAGATCAACCCGCTGGTGATCACCGACGAAGGCAACCTGCACTGCCTCGACGCCAAGATGGGCCTGGACGGCAATGCCCTCTATCGCCACCCGGACCTGCAGGCCATGCGCGATCCTTCCCAGGAAGATGAGCGCGAGGCCGAAGCGGCGGCGTGGGAGCTCAACTACGTGGCCCTGGATGGCAATATCGGCTGCATGGTCAACGGCGCCGGCCTGGCCATGGGCACCATGGATATCGTCAACCTGCACGGCGGCAAGCCGGCCAACTTCCTGGATGTCGGCGGCGGCGCCACCAAGGAGCGCGTGGCCGAGGCCTTCAAGCTGATCCTCTCCGACGACAACGTCAAGGCCGTGCTGGTCAACATCTTCGGCGGCATCGTGCGTTGTGACATGATCGCCGAGGGCATCATCGGTGCCGTCGAACAGGTCGGTGTCAACGTACCGGTCGTGGTGCGCCTGGAAGGCACCAATGCCGAACTGGGCGCCGAGAAGCTGGCATCCAGCGGACTCAACATTATCGCTGCCGAGAGCCTCACCGATGCGGCTCAACAGGTAGTCAAGGCAGCGGAGGGCAAGTAATGAGCATCCTGATCGACAAGAGCACCAAGGTCATCTGCCAGGGCTTCACCGGTGGCCAGGGGACCTTCCACTCCGAGCAGGCCATTGCGTACGGTACCCAGATGGTCGGCGGCGTGACCCCGGGCAAGGGTGGCCAGGAGCATCTGGGCCTGCCGGTGTTCAACACCGTCAAGGAAGCCGTGGAGACGACCGGCGCCGAAGCCAGCGTGATCTACGTGCCGGCCCCGTTCTGCAAGGATTCCATCCTCGAGGCCGCCAACGCCGGCATCAAGCTGATCGTGTGCATCACCGAGGGCATCCCGACCCTCGACATGCTCGACGTCAAGGTCAAGTGTGACGAGCTGGGTGTGCGCCTCATCGGGCCCAACTGCCCGGGCGTGATCACTCCCGGCGAGACCAAGATCGGCATCATGCCGGGCCATATCCACAAGCCCGGTCGTGTGGGCATCGTGTCGCGCTCCGGCACCCTGACCTACGAGGCGGTCAAGCAGACCACGGACCATGGCTTCGGTCAGTCCACCTGTGTGGGTATCGGCGGTGACCCGATCCCGGGTTCCAACTTCATCGACATCCTCGAGATGTTCGAGAAGGATCCGGCCACCGAGGCGATCGTGATGATCGGCGAAATCGGCGGTACCGCCGAGGAAGAGGCCGCCGCCTACATCAAGGCCAACGTCTCCAAGCCGGTGGTCTCCTATATCGCCGGCGTTACCGCGCCTCCCGGCAAGCGCATGGGCCACGCCGGTGCCATCATCTCCGGTGGCACGGGAACCGCGGACGAGAAGTTCGCCGCCCTGGAAGACGCGGGTGTGAAGACCGTGCGCTCCCTGGCCGAGATCGGCGACGCGCTGAAGGCAGTGACCGGCTGGTAAGCCGAGCACGACTCGCGTAGAGTCAGACGCAAGGGCGCCCCAAGGGGCGCCCTTTCTGTCTCGTGGGGCCCCGTCCTTGAACGGGTGATCACAAGAAGGGCGGCCCGTGGGCCGCCCTGATGAGATGTCGAATGCCGCCTGGCGGCCGACTCAGCTGGCCGGGCGTGCCACCAGCGAGCGAGTCTCCTCGCGGGCCTCGACCAGTGCCACGCGCACGGAGTCGCCGAGCTTGTAGCGCTCCTCGCTTTCGATCTGGATACGCCCTTCCTTGTCGTCGATGGCGACCTTGTTGCGCTCGCTGTGCATCATCGGCGCAGGAACGAAGGCGGTGGCCCCATTGGCCGTCAGGCGCACACGCATGCCGCCGCGGTTGATCTGGATGATCTCGGCGTCGAAGGTCTCCTGGGACTCGGCCGCGGGGGTCAGGTAGCGCACATAGAGCCAGTCCTTGACGTCGCGTTCGGCCATGCGATTGAGGCGCCGCCGCTCCGTGAGCTGCTCGGTGAGCTCGAGGCTCGCCTCCGCCGGCGCCTGCTCGCCCTTGAGGACCCGCTTGATCAGTCGATGATTGACCATGTCGCCGTACTTGCGGATCGGCGAGGTCCAGGTGGCGTAGGCCGGAAGCCCCAGGCCGAAGTGGGGTCCGGGTCTTGCGGACATGCTGGTAAAGCCCTGGAAGCGGCGCAGGCGGGCATCGAGCCAGGCGTCATCGCGGCCTTCCAGCTCGCGCTTGAGTTCCTTGTAGCGCGGCAGCTGGGTCAGCGCCTCACGCTCGACCTCGATGGACTGGCTGGCCAGGAATTCCTGGGCGGCATCGGCCTTGTCTTCCTCGAAGGCGCGATGCACGTTGAAGATGCCGTGGCCCACATGCGCTGCCAGCAGGTCGGCACAGCAGGCGTTGGCGACGATCATCGATTCCTCGATCATGCGGTTGGCGATGCGCCGCTCCTCGGTGCGGATCTCCAGCACGTTGCCGGCGCTGTCGAGATCGAAGACGAAGTCGGGGCGATCCTTGAACACCAGGGCATGCTCGGCGCGCCAGGCGCTGCGCGCCTCGGTGAGGTCGCGTAGTGCCTTGAGCTGCTCGCCGATGCTGTCTGTCGGCGCCCAGTCGCCCTGGCCTTCCAGCCAGTCGGAAACCCGATCATAGGCCAGTCGGGCATGGGACATCGCGGTGGCGGCAAAGAAGCGATAGTCGCCCAGGCTGCCGTCGGCATGCACGGTGAGCGTGCACGCCAGCACGGGACGCTCCTGGTCTGCCCACAGCGAGCAGAGATCGTCGGCCAGCTGCTCGGGCAGCATGGTGACGTTCTGCCCCGGGAGGTAGACGGTGAAGGCGCGGGTGCGTGCCTCGAGGTCGGCGGCGTGGCCCTCTTCGATGTAGGCGGTGGGGTCGGCAATGGCCACGCTTAGGTCCCAGCCGCCGTCCGACCGAGTCACGATGCGCAGGGCATCGTCCATGTCGCGGGTCTTTTCCCCGTCGATGGTAAAGAACGGCTCGGCGGTCAGGTCCTCGCGCTCGAGGCTCTCGTCACGCAGCGGCCAGTCGTCGCCGGCATCCGGGCATTCCTGCTCCAGGGCATGGCGGGCGAGGGTCACGCGCCATGGCACGGCCGGGTTGTCGGCCTTGGCCACCAGTTCATCGATCTGGGTGAAGAAACCGCGGTCGTCGGTCTTCATGGGGTGGCGCACCAGGCGTGCCACCACCCAGTCGCCATCATCGATCGTGTTCTCATCGAGGCTGCGCTTGATGCGTGCCTTGAAGATGTTCTTGATGGAGGGATGGTCGGCCACCACGGCCAGGCGGCCATCGCGTTTCTGGACCCGGGCGATAAAGCGGTCCAGCCCCTGCTCGATCAGGGTGTCGGGTTCAACGCTCTTCTTCTCTCCCTCCTCATGAAGCACGGCTGCCACGCGGTCGCCATGCAGTACCTGCTTCATGGCGGGAGGGGGGACAAAATAGGAGTCGCCTTCGTCGGTCTCGAGGAAGCCGAAGCCCTTGTCGGTGGCCTTGATCACGCCCTCGACACGAGGGGTGGTAGAGCGAATCTGTTGCTTGAGCTGGGCAAGCATGGCGTTGTTTTGCAGCATGATCACGAACGTGTGGCGGGGATAGGCTGGTCACTATACGGATTCCCGGGCGCCGCGCCAAACGCGACATGCGGGCGTGTCGTGAATGGGCGGCGCGGTCGGAAAGAGCGCTTCGAAGCGCCTGCCGGCGCCGTCGGGCACCGGTGGGAGAGGCGGGTAGACGTCGGGGTCAGCGGACCGTGATCACCGTGCACTCGGCGGTATGCGCCACCTTGTGGGACACGCTGCCGACCACGAAGCCCTTGAGATCGCTTAAGCCACGACTGCCCATGACGATGGCATCGACGCCACGCTTGCGCGACTCGGAGAGGATGGCGCGAGCCGGATCGCCCTGGGCGATCACGGTTTCGACCCGGGTGGCACCCTGTTCGCGAGCCGCCTCGGCGGCGCGGCTGGCCACCTGTTTGCCGGCCTCTTCGCGCTCTTCGCGAGAGGCCTCGATGGCGATGGCGCCGACGCCCCATACCAGAGTGGTCTCGTGGGAAAGCTCCTCGGGGATATGCACGAGGTGCAGGGTGCTGCCGTCCTGGCTAGCCAGCTGGCAGGCCACGGTGAGCGCCTTCTGTGCGTGTTCTGAACCATCGATGGGAACCAGGATGGAGGTATACATGGAGAGACTCCTTGCGGGCTGGGAGTGATGATCGATCTGGGTATCCTTTGAGCCTACCCACTTTCCCCGCCGGGGTCATGCTCCATGATGCTCGGCGGAAACAAGCTTGATCTGTATCAAGCCTGTCGGCGCTCGCCATCCGCCTCCAGGCGACGCAGCTGTTGCCATAGCTCCCGGCGCAGGCTCGCCAGGCGCGGCGCCTGGCCTTCGTCGAAGGGCAGTGGGCGAGTCAGGCGCTGGGTGCGCAGCCCCAGTCGAGCGCTGGTCAGGCCGATACCCAGCCCCTGGGCGGCCCGTGTGGAGAGACGCCCGGCGAGGTTCATCGAGAGCATTTCCATTCCGGCGTCGCCGGCCATTTCGGTGGCGCCGGCGAAGGCCATCTGGTGGAGCACCTCGCGCAGCAGGCGCAGCCGCGCGGCATAGCCAAGCTCCAGCCCATACAGGCGGCACAGGCGGTCGACCATTGCCAGGCTGCGCCAGGCCACCAGCGCCATATCCACCAGGGTGAGCGGGCTGACCGCCACCATGACCGCGGTCTCGCCGGACATGCGTGATACCAGGCGGCGTGCCGCCCGGTCCCGCGGGGCCAGCAGATGGTGGTCGAGGAGGGGATAGAGTTCGGCCGCCCCATGGTGGGACTGTCTCGCGGCCAGGAAGGCCTGCCAGTGCGGATGGTCGGTATCCAGCCCCAGGGCCCGGCGCAGGGCGTCGGCGGTGGCGTCGGCCTCGCGGCGGGAGGCGCTGGGGAGCTCGCTCAGGCGCTTGCGTAGCCGGTCATGGCGACGCAGTCGGCGCAGGCGCCACAGCTCTCGGCCCAGCGCCGAGCCGCCAAGCGTCAAGGCGAGCAGCAGCAACAGGCTCCAGGCGCCGTCTAGCCAGTTGCCCCCCAGGCTCGCCGCATAAAGGGTGGTGCCGGCCTCCACGGCCCCGAGTCCCAGGGTGGCGCCGAGCAGCACGAGTAACCCCCAGCGTCGTTTGCGCGGGCGTCCCAGGCTGGCCTCCAGCGCCGGCTCGGGCGGCGCATCCCGAGGCGCCAGCGCCTGGCTCGGCAGGTCGTGGGCGAAGGCTTCGGGCGGGCGGGGATCCGTCACCGTCGACGAGGCGGCCGGCGCGTCGGGGGCAAAGCGCCGACCGGGGAGAGGGTCACGCGGTGTACTCACGTCAGTTTGTCTCCGATCAGCCAGTCGAGGGCCGCATCCATGCGGATATGGGGCAGGGCGCCGTGGGCCATGGGCAGTGGGCGGAAGGCCGGGAAATCGAAGCCCTGGCGGGCCCAGAAGGCGTCGTCGGGGAGGCGCTTGGGCACCTCACCGGGATATATCAGCAGGGGTTCGCCGTCCAGGCGGGTGCCGCGCAGTGCCGGGGTGTGACGCCCCTGGGTGTCGACCTCGCGTGACTCGCTGGCACGGATCGCCGCCAGCGACAGGGCACGCACGGGGACATCGGCGAAGCGCAGGTCCTTGAGCGGCTCGGCGAGCAGCGCCTCGAGCAGGGATACCAGGTGGGGGTGCTGCTCGGGGGTGACATGGTCGGCCTTGGTGGCGGCGATGGCCAGGCGGTCGATACGCGGGGCAAACAGCCGCGAGAGCAGGCTGCGCTGGCCGTAATCGAAACTCTGCATCAGGTTGGCGAGTGCCCGGGAGAGGTCCTGGAAGCGCTCGGGGCCGGCATTCAACGCCCCCAGCAGGTCGACCAGCACGATCTGGCGGTCGAAGCGCCGAAAATGGTCGCGGTAGAAGGGGCGCACCACATGCTGCTGATAATAGCGGAAGCGCCGCGCCAGGGTGGCGTAGTTGCTCGACTCGGGCAGGTTGGCCAGCCGTTCGGGATCCGTCTCGCCTACCCCGGGTAGCGGGAAGAACTGCAGTACCGGGGCGCCGGAGAGCTCGCCGGGAAGCAGGAAGCGTCCGGGCTGCAGGTCGGCGAAGCCCGCCTCCCGGGCGCTGCGAAGCCCCGCGGCGAAGTGTTCACTGATCTCGGCCAGCTGCGCCTCGTTGGCGTCGGCGGCGAGGTCGAGTCCGGCGACGGCGTCGTGCCAGGCCGCAAAGTGGGTCGAGCGCTGCCGGCCTTCCAGGGTGAGCTGGCGCGCGCACCAGCCAGGGTAGTCGAGCCCCAGTAGCGGCAGGTCGAGCAACCACTCGCCCGGGTAATCGAAGAGGTCCAGGGTCAGCTGGCGGGAGTCGCCTCCCAGCAGGCCACGGCGTGCCGGGCGGTAGCGAATGGTCAGGCGCAGCTCGCTGATGCCGTGGGTGGGCTCTGGCCAGCGTGGCGGCGCAGCGGAAAGGGCCGCCATGGCCTGGTCGTAGGGAAAGCGGGGCACCCCCAGGTCCTGCTGGTTCACGCGCCGGGCCCCCAGCAGGCGCCCCTCCCTGGCGGCGGGCAGCAGATCCAGGCGCGCCTCCAGGCCGGCATGGCGCAGCTGGTTGACCAGGGAGGTAAGAAAGGCGGTCTTGCCGGCGCGGGACAGGCCGGTAACGGCTAGGCGAAGCTGGCGGTCGCGGCCCCGTTCGAGCAGGTCCTGGAGCTCACGGGTAAAGGGCTGGCGCATGGGAGACTCCGTCAGCCGGCGATCAGGCCGTAGAGGGTCGGGGAGGCGGCCAGCAGGAATCCGGCTCCGGCGATGATCCGTCCCGGCCAGAGGTGGCGGCCATAGTGGGCCAGACTGAGGCCGCCGAGGCAGACCAGCATGCCGATAATATTGCACAGGTAGGTAATCATCGACCAAAGGGGGTCGGGGTTCATGCGATAACGCTCCTCGCTTGTGGTGTCACGCCGGGGATGGTATCAGGAGAGCTGCCCTGGAGGCAGCGCAGCGACTAAGGATAATACATGACGACGCCCCCCGATGAGGTGCTGACATTCTGGTTCGATGAGCTCGGGCCGGCCCATTGGTTTCGCAAGGACCCGCGCCTGGATGCCGATATCGCCGAGCGTTTCGGGCCCTGCCTGGCGGCTGCCTGCCGTGGCGAGTTGTGGGGCTGGCGCGAGACCCCCGCCGGGCGCCTGGGCGAGATCATCGTGCTCGACCAGTTCTCGCGCAATATTCACCGTGATACCCCCATGGCCTTTGCCGCCGACCCCATGGCACTGGTGCTTGCCCAGGAGGCGGTGGCCGGTGGCGATGACCGACGCCTGGCGCCGACGCGGCGGGCCTTTCTCTACATGCCCTTCATGCACAGCGAGTCGGGGGTGATTCATGAACAGGCATTGCGTCTCTTCAGCCAGGAGGGCCTGGAGAAGAGCCTGCCCTTCGAGCGACGCCACCGCGACATTATTCGGCGCTTCGGCCGCTATCCGCACCGCAACGCCATCCTCGGCCGAGACTCCACGCCCGAGGAGCTCGCGTTTCTGGCACAACCGGGGTCTTCCTTCTAGGGCTTTCACCCCTCATCCAAAAAGCCCTGAAAACGGCCCGGGTCGTCGCTTATCGCCGTATCGACACCCCACTGCCATCGATGGGCGAAGGCGGTGGGGTCGTTGGGGGTATAGCAGAGCAGGGCGTAACCATTCTCCTTGACGGCCCTGGCCCCGCGGCGGTTCAGGCGACGCCAGTCGGCATGGATGCTGTAGGGCGTGAGCCCGGCGCAGCGATTCTGCCAGCCGCGACCGATTCCCTCGAAGAGCACACCCAGCGCCAGCCGCGATGGAGAGGCCAGCTGGCGTGTGTGGCTCAGGGCCTCGTCATTGAAGGAGGAGACGATCAGCCGTTGCGGAGCAAGGGCCTCGAGGGTGGCCGGGACCGCCGCCTCGACCAGTGCCGCGGCACTGCGTCCGCGATTGACCTTGAGCTCCAGGTTAAGGCCCATGTCGAGTTCGACAACCAGCCGTAGCATCTCGTCCAGGGTGGCGATGCATTCACCACGAAAGGTATCGGAAAACCAGGCGCCGACATCCAGCCGCCGCGCGGCGGGCAGGCTCAGGTCGGCTAGCCGGCCTCGACCATCCGAGCAACGCCGTATCCCGGCATCATGCCAGATCACCGGAGTGCCATCGCCCAATAACTGAACGTCCAGCTCGACCCAGGAACAGCCGGCGTCGTGGGCGGCGCGCACGGCGGCAAGCGTGTTCTCCGGGGCCCGGGAGGAGAGGCCGCGGTGGGCCATCAGGCGGGGGAGCGTGATATCGGGGTGGGGCATCGGCCATCGTCCTGGTCAGCGTATCGACATTCATACTCTACCGGATATGGTAGGCTTCGCGATTTTCGACGCAGCTAACGCGCCGCCGTCGGTGCCAGGGCGTCAGTGTCAGGAGAGTCATATGAGAGTCGTGAATATCAAGGATCATAGCCAGCGCGAGGCCTGCCTGGCCCGACTGTGTGCCGAGGCCTACGGCCATGAGGCGGGGCTTCGGCCGTTGGCCATCTTCGCCGGGACCCTGGGGGTACTGTTCAAGCAGGAAGCGGCCAGGGTGCTGGCACTGGTGGATGACCACTCTCGCCCGGTTGCGCTGGCCCTGCTGGTGCTCGATGAGCTGGGCAGCAGCATGACCGTGACGCTGCTGGCCGAGCTGGATCAGGAAAGTGTGGTACGGCCGGCCGAGCGCCTGGTCGCCGAGCTGGCGCTCAAGGCTCCCTTGCGGGTTGATGTCCTGGATGCCGAACAGGAGGCACGCTTCACCGAGGCGGGTGTCTCACGCTGGCTGGACGGCAAGGCCGGGGTTCGCATCGGCCTGGGCCCGAAGCATCCGGCTACCACCCTTGCGGAGCTTCCACGGGCGCTGACCTTCGACGAAGCCTCGGTGATTCAGTCCTTCAAGCAGGACCAACAACAGTTCGATGACTACAAGGCGCGCTTTATCCGTGGCCTGGAAGCCTTTCCCGCCACGCTCTGAGTACAGGGCTATCGCCGATGGCTTGACGGCTCGGTAGCGCGGGGCGTGTCCGGCGGCACGTGGAGATGGCTTGACCGTGTCGGTGTATGACGCTTGACTGATGAGTTCATTCAGCAGGCAGCATAAGGAACTCCCCCATGGCCAAGCGTATTCAGTTGTCCTGCACCGGCGACTCCGATGTCCTCGAGTTGACCGATGTCGCCCCGGTGGACCCCGGTCCCGGAGAGGTGAGGGTCGCCAACCGTGCCGTCGGCCTCAACTTTATCGATATCTACTTTCGCACCGGCCTCTATCCGGCACCCGCGCTACCCACTGGTCTGGGAACCGAGGCGGCCGGCGTGGTCGACGCGGTAGGCGAGGGGGTGACCCATCTCAAGGCAGGCGATCGTGTCGCCTACGCCCAGGGCCCCCTGGGTGCCTATGGTGAACTTCACACCCTGCCCGCCGATAAGGTAGTGGTGCTGCCCGACGGCATCGACTTTGAAGCTGCTGCGGCCAGCATGCTGAAGGGCCTGACCGTGCAGTACCTGATGCGTCAGACCCACCGCCTGGAAGCCGGAGAGACCGTGCTCTGGCATGCCGCCGCAGGCGGCGTGGGGTCCATCGCCTGCCAGTGGGCCCGGGCGCTGGGCGTGAAGCTGATCGGTACGGTGAGTTCGCCCGAGAAGGCGGCCCTCGCCAGGCAGAACGGTGCCTGGGCGACCATCGACTATACGCGGGAGAACGTGGTCGAGCGGGTCCGTGAGCTGACCGATGGGGCCATGTGTGATGTGGTCTATGACTCGGTGGGCAAGAACACCTGGGAAACATCACTGGACTGCCTCAAGCCACGCTCGCTGATGGTCAGTTTCGGCAATGCCTCGGGAGCCGTGGAAGGTGTCAACCTCGGTATCCTCAATCAGAAAGGCTCGCTGTTCACCACTCGTCCCAGCCTCAACGGCTATGCCGATACTCGCGAGCGCCTCGAGGTGATGGCCGCCGAGCTGTTCGACATGCTGGAAAGCGGCAAGGTCAAGGTCGATATCGCCCAGCGTTATCCGCTGGCCGAGGCCGGCAAGGCACAGGATGCCCTGCAAGGTCGCCAGACCACCGGTTCCACCATCCTGCTTCCCTGACCCGGGGTCAGCCGCTCTCCGCATAGGCGCCCATCCGGCGCATTCGCGACTCGAAGTTCGCCACGTTGCCTACCAGCTCATCGGGGCCGAAGGCCACGCACTCGGCCAGCAGCGTCTCCACCAGAGTGATGGCGGAGAGGATCGACGGGAAGAAGTGGGGGGTGGCGTTGGCCACCGGGAAGGTGATCGCCGCGCCCGGCACCAGGGGAGAACGCAGGGTATCGGTGATGACGATGGCGTTGACGCCCGCCGCCCGGGTGATTTCCAGGGCACGCATGGTCTCGGCGCAGTAGGGTTCGAAGCCGAATACCACCACCACATCGCCTTCGCCGAAGGGGGCAAGCTCCGTGAGCAAGCCGCCTTCCTGACCGCGTATCAGCTGGATATTCGGCATGGCGATACGCCCCACGTAGGCAAAGTGGTAGGCGCAGGCGAAGGCGTCGCGAAACCCTACCACGGGGATCCTGTCGGCCCCCAGCAACAGCCGGGCGGCCTCGCGCACCCGTACCTGATTGTCCGCAGTGAACAGCCGTCCGATATTGTCAAAGGCGGCATCCCCCACATCCAGAAAGATCTGATCGTCGGTCTGGCTGGCCATGTTGCGTAGCTGGCTGGCTCGGCCGGAGAGTTCCACCGGTCCGGCCTGCACCGCCGACTGAAATACCTCGCGAAACTGCTCGTAGCTATCGAAGCCCAGGCGCTTGGCCAGGCGTACCAGTGACGAGGCGGTGATTCTTGCCGCCGAAGCCGATTTGCGGATCGACTGGAAGGCGACCTCCACCGGATGTTCCAGCACGTAGCCGGCGGCCAGCTTGAGCTGAGGGCTGAGCTCCGGGTAGGCCTCGGCGAGTCGCTTGTTGACCGCATCCAAGCGGTTTGGACCTGTCTCCAGAGGGGCGTCGTCTCGGCGATCGTTGTCCAGCACGGCGGTCTCCTGAAGGGCAGTACGTGGGTCAGACATTGTAACCGATGTGTTCGGGGTGGGTGCGAAACAATCGTTTCTCTTTGTTGTTTTGGGTAAAACGATCGTGTTGACCTCGAGGGGGGCCTTGGCTAGGATGGTGACAAAACAAACGTGCTGATTTTTTTTTGTCAGTGACACGCTTGTTTCCATGATCAGTAATGCCAACGCGCCGTTATCGAATCTCATCGCCTCGGAGAGGCAACGACTTCATGAGCCAAGCTGCTATCCCCTCGTCCCGTTACGAGACCCTGATCACTCGCCGTCATGGACACGTTCAGGAAATTCGTCTCAATCGACCTCATCGCCTCAATGCCGTCACTCAGGCCTTCTATGACGAGTTCAACGCCGCCCTGACCGTCGCCGAGCAAGACCCCGAGGTGCGGGTGGTCGTGGTCACCGGTGAAGGGCGCGCCTTCTGTGTCGGCGCCGATTTAAAGGAACACAAGGCCGGGCGCACCGCCTTCGATCGCCGCCAGTACCTGCAGGGCGAGCAGATTGTCTGCAAGCGCCTCTTGCAGATGAACACCCCGGTGATCGCCGCGGTCAACGGCTATGCCCTGGGCGCCGGTGCCGAGATCGCCCTGGCCGCCGATTTCATGCTGATGGCCGATACAGCCCAGTTCGGCCTGCCCGAGGTGTCCATTGGCAACTTCCTGGGTGGTGGCGTCACCTGGCTGCTGCCGCGTCTGGTCGGCCTCGCCAAGGCCCGTGAACTGGTCTTCCTGGGTGAGCGTATCGATGGGCCCGAAGCGGTGCGCATCGGCCTGGCCAATCGCCACTATCCCCAGGAAGGCTTTTTCGACGCCGCCCTGGCGTTTGCGAAACAGATCGCCGGCAAGGCGCCGTTTTCCATGCAGCTGGCCAAGGAGCAGCTCACCATGTCGGGGGAGCGCACCCTGGATGCCTGCCTGACCGCCGAGCTGGAGGGCATGATGTTCGTCGGCACGACCCGCGACTGGCAGGAAGGCGTCGATGCCTTTGCCGAGAAGCGCACCCCGCGCTTTCAGGGTGAATAGCGTCGTCATGCCCCGCCGACAGGCCCGGCAGCACCCGGGCCACCATCCCCGCTTTCGCGACACCCCTGCGCTGCCACCCAGCGACTCTAGAGACCAAGGTCATCCCTAATGAACCCCATCGAAGGACATCTCCCGACCCGCAGCCCACTGCACGATATCCTGGCCCCCGGCGGAATCGCCGTGGTGGGGGCCTCCGCCGATCCCACCAAGCGTGGCTACAAGGCCATGGTCGGGTTGATCAAGGAGGGGTATCCCGGTGATATCTATCCGGTCAACCCCAGGGCCGACATGGTCCTCGGGGTCAAGGCATGGTCCAGCGTGACCGAGATTCCCGGCAACCCCGAGCTGGCGCTGATATGCACTCCGGCGCCGACGGTGCCCGGGCTGGTCGCCGAGTGCGGTCGCCGAGGCATCAAGGGGGCGGTGATCCTGGCCAGCGGCTTCAGCGAGATCGGCGATGAGGGAGCTTGCCTCGAGCGCGAGATGCTGGAGAAGGCCCGCGCCCACGGTATTCGCCTGATCGGTCCGAATACCTCGGGTATCTTCAATCTTCATCATCGAATCAACCTGTTGGCTCTGGACAACGTGAGGCCCGGCGATGTCGGCATCGTCTCTCAGTCCGGGAACATGCTGCTGTCGCTGGCGCTGGAGGCGCAACATAACGGCCAGGTAGGCTTCTCCACCTATATCGGTCCCGGCAACCAGAGCGATATAGGCTTCAACGATTACCTGCGCTACCTCGGTGAGGATCATCACACCCGGGTGGCCACCCTCTATGTCGAGGGCTTTCGTGATGGTCGCCGCTTCCTGGATGTGGCCCGCGAGGTCACCGCCATGAAGCCGGTGGTGGTCTACAAGTCGGGCTCTACCGAGGCGGGCCAGAAGGCGGCCAGCTCGCACACCGGTGCGCTGGCAGGCAGCTATGCCATGACCGTGGACCTGCTCAAGCAGTCCGGTGTCAGCGTAGTGCATCAGTCCGACGAGATCCTGCCCGTGGCCGAAGGGCTGGGGCTGCTGCAGAAGGCGCGAGGCAAGCGTGTCGCGGTGATTGCCGATGGTGGCGGCCAGGCGACCATCGCCTCCGATCGCCTGACCGAAGCGGGCCTCACGCTCGCTGAGCTCTCCGAGGCGACTCGGGCGAAGCTGCGCGGGGTGCTCTTCCCCCAGGCCTCTACCGTCAACCCCGTCGATGTGGCAGGCTCCACCGATGCCGAGCCGTCGTTGTTGGCGACCTGCATGGAGATCCTTGCCGCCGATGACGGTGTCGACAGTGTCTTTCTGGTGGGCATGTTCGGCGGTTATAGCCTGCGTTTCGCCGAGTCGCTGCTGGGCGACGAGATGCGCGGCGCCGAAGCGATGGTGGATCTTTCCAATGCTACGGAGAAGCCGCTGGTGATCTACAGCCTCTATGCTCCGGTCAAGCCGCCGGCGCTGCGCCGCCTGCACGAAGCGGGTCTGCCGGTCTATGCCTCCATCGAGAATGCGGTGCGGGTGCTCTCGGCACTGGGCGAGAGGGGACAGTACCTGGCCCAGTACCATGGCGAGAGCCGCCTGGGCAGTGTGGCGCCGCTGCCCGAGATCAACGCCATCTTCCGCCAGGCCAAGGCCGAAGGGCGGGACCTCTTCGAATACGAAGCCAAACGGCTGTTGCGTGATCATGGCATCGAGGTACCGCTGGAACTGGTGGTGCGCGACGAGGCCGAGTTGGCGGAGGCGGCGAGCCGGCTTGCAGGAGATAGCGGCGAGACGCCCCTGGCCATGAAGGTGGTGTCCAAGGATATCCTGCACAAGTCCGATGCCGGCGGGGTCCGGCTCGACGTAGCGGGCGAGTCGGCCATGCGCGAGGCGTACCGGGGGATCCTTGGCGCCTGTCGCGACCATGACGCCGCGGCCGAGATCGAGGGCGTGCTGGTCACCCCCATGGCACAGAAGGGTGTCGAGGTGATTCTGGGGGTGATCCGTGACCCCATCTTCGGGCCGGTACTGATGTTCGGCCTGGGGGGCGTCTTTGTCGAGATCCTCGAGGATGTCGCCTTCCGTTCGATTCCACTATCGCCGCATGACGCCGAATCCATGGTCGAGCAGATCAAGGCCAGGAAGATTCTCGGTGGGGTACGCGGCGAGAAGGCGGTGGACAAGGCCGCCCTGGTTGATCTGCTGCTGAAGGTGTCGCGTATCGTCGAGGCCTACCCCGATCTTGCCGAACTCGACCTGAACCCGGTGATCGTCAATGCCGAGGGCTATGCGGTGGTCGATGCCCGGGTTATCGTCGAGCGTGAATCCGTTCCTGAACTCCGTCGCGACAAGGAAGCCCTGTCATGAGCCAGTCGAATTCTCGACCCCACCTGACCGATGCCGACCTGACCCTGGAAGGGCGGGTGGCGACCCTTACCTTCGATCGTCACGATGTACGCAATGCCCTGACCGGCACGGCCCTGGTCGATGACATCCTCGCCGTGGCGGAGTGGGTCAATGCCTGCGATGACGTCTCGGTGCTGGTAATGACCGGGGCGGGAAGCGCCTTCTCCGCCGGCGGTAACGTCAAGGACATGGCCAGTCGCGGCGGCGATTTTGCCGGCGATGTGGCCGAGGTGTCGGCGCGCTATCGTCGCGGTATCCAGCGCATTCCGCTGGCGCTTGCCGAGGTGGAAGTGCCGATCATCGCCGCGGTCAACGGCCCGGCCATCGGTGCCGGCTTCGACCTGGCGAATATGGCCGATATTCGAATAGCCTCGGCCCGGGCCAAGTTCGGCGAGACCTTCCTGAATCTCGGCATCATCCCCGGGGATGGCGGCGCCTGGTTCATGCAGCGCCTGATCGGCTACCAGCGTGCCTTCGAACTGACGCTGTCGGGCCGGGTCATCGATGCCGAGGAAGCCAGGGAATATGGCATCGTGCTCGAGGTTACCGAGCCCGAGGCCCTGATGGAGCGTGTCGGGGAGCTGGCGGGGCGCATTGCCGCTCAGCCGCCCAAGGCGACCCGGCTGACCAAGCGGTTGATGAAGATGGGGCAGCGTACCGAGCTCAAGGACTTCCTCGACCTTTGTGCGGTGTTTCAGGGCATGTGCCACAACGAGCCGGAACACCTTGAGGCAGTCAACGCCATGCTGGAGAAGATGGCGAAATAACACTTGTCGCCTGGGGCCTGCCTGGCGATGCTGGGACCATCCGATCTCACAGGGAGGTGAAACGATGGCCGACAGCACCCTGGTCTTCCTCGTCCTCGGCGCGACCCTGGCGGCCTTCGTCTGGGGTCGCTTTCGCTATGACCTGGTGGCGATGGCCGCCCTGCTTGGCTCGGTGGTGCTGGGCCTGGTCCCCGGCGACCAGGCCTTCCGGGGCTTCGGCCATCCGGCGGTGATTACCGTCGCGGCGGTGCTGGTGCTCAGCCGAGGATTCGAGTACTCCGGTGTGGTGGACCTGATTTCCCGGCAGGTCCTCAAGGTAGGAGAGCGGCTCTTCCTCCAGCTGCTGGTACTGGTGGGTACGGTGGTGGTGCTCTCGGGCATCATGAACAACGTGGGAGCCCTGGCGCTGCTGCTGCCCGTTGCCATGCACATGGCCCGCGAGCACGATATTTCCCCCTCGCTGCTGTTGATGCCCCTGGCATTCGGCTCCCTGCTGGGGGGATTGACCACCCTCATCGGCACGCCTCCCAATATCATTATCGCCAGCTATCGTGGCAGCGTGACCGGCGAGAGCTTCGACATGTTTTCCTTCTCGCCGATCGGCGTGGCGGTGGCTCTGGCGGGGCTCGCCTTTATCGTGCTGCTTGGCTGGCGGCTGGTGCCTCAACGTGCCGGCAAGGCCTCCACGGAGGCCATGTTCGACACTGCCAACTATCTCGTCGAGCTGCGGGTCGGTGACGACGCCGAGGCCAGGGGCCTGACCCTGAGAGAGCTGCAGCAGAGCCTGGATGAGGCGGTGCCGGTACTGGCGGTGGTGCGCGATGAAAAGCGTCACGCGGGTCATGCCTTCTTCGGCGTGTTGAAGGAGGGCGACATCCTGCTGGTGGAGGCGGGCCCCGAGGAGATGAAGCTGTTGGAGGACAAGGCGGGGCTGCGCCTGGGCAAGGAGGCCGCGGAGGAACGGGAAAGTGTCGAAGAGCAAGACGCCACGGCGCTCAGCGAAGGCGAGCCGCAACCGAGGCATGCCGCGGCAGAAGCCGACGGGAAGGCTGACGGAAAGTCCGACAGGGAGCGCAAGGGAGTCGATACCGAGGGACTACAGCTGGTCGAGGCGGTGGTGCGTAACGACTCCAGGATGATCAATCGCACGGTGGCCCAACTACGGCTGCAGAATCAGTTCGGCCTGCACCTGGTCGCCGTTGCCCGGGATGGCGGGCGTCTCAGGCAGCGCCTGCACGAGATCCGCTTTCGCCCGGGTGACGTGCTGTTGCTGCAGGGGGATGAGGGCGAGCTTGCCGAGAGCCTGTCGACGCTGGGATGCCTGCCGCTGGCAAGTCGTAACCTGTCCCTGGGCCAGCCGCGCATGCTGCTGGTATCCATCGCCATCTTCGCCGCCGCCATCCTGGCCATGCTGCTGGATCTGCTGCCGGCGGCGGTGGCGCTCTCCACGGCGGCCCTGGCGTCGCTGCTGGTCGGCGTGTTGCCGCTGCGTGAGGGCTATCAGGCCATCGACGGGCCGGTGATCGTGCTGCTGGGGGCGATGATCCCGGTGGGCGAGGCGCTGGAGACCAGCGGCGGGGCAACGCTGATCGCCGAGGCGATGCTTGCCTGGGGCAGCGACTGGCCGGTGATCGTCACGCTGTCGGTGCTCTTCCTGCTCTCCATGATCCTCTCCAATATCATCAACAACGCCGCCGCGGCGCTGTTGATGGCACCGATCGCCGCCAGCCTGGCGTCGGGCTTCGATGCCTCGGTGGATCCCTTCCTGATGGTGGTAGCGGTCAGCGCCTCAAGCGCCTTCCTGACGCCCATCGGCCACCAGTCCAACACCCTGGTGATGGGGCCCGGCGGCTACCGCTTCGGCGACTACTGGCGGCTGGGCCTGCCACTCTCGCTGCTGACGCTTTCGGTATCCGTGCCCTTGATCCTGCTGGTCTGGCCCTTGTCGGGGTAAGTGCCTGTCCCTTCATTCGTGGGGAGGCCTCAGGGACTGTCCCCGGCGGAGCCATCAGATCAGTGTTGATGCTCGTCGCCACTGCCGGGGACAGTCCCTTCTCGCTTGGGAGGAAGGGGGAAGATAAGCGTCAGGCGGCGTTATGACGCAGGACCTTGGACTTGTCGGTCACGAAGGCGTCGTATTCGAAGTCGTCCACGGTCAGCAGCTCCAGCACCTGGGCCTCCCGCTCGCGCATGAAGGCGGCGTCCTCTTGTGAGATCACGCCCTGCTCCAGGCCGGCTTCCACTCGCTGCTCGGGGTGCAGCGCCTCGGCGGCGAGCTCACCCTTGGCATAGGCCTTGTTGAGCGTGCGGTAGAGCGCCTCGGCGCGCTCCTGGGTCGCCAGCAGGCTGTTGTAGCGGGCCAGGAAGTTGGTTTCGCTGCCGTCGTCGGCGCTCCAGGTATTGGCCAGCAGCTTCGTGCGCAGGGCGCTGTCGCGGGACACCGCCTGGGCGATGCGGCGGGTCAGGTCGTCGTGGGGATGCTTGAAGCGCTTGCCCCGCGGCATCACCACCCGGCGCAGCACCACGGCGAGGGCGCGGTTGGGCAGGTTGTCGAACAGCCCGTCCAGGGCCTGTTCGGCGCGGCCCAGCAGCAGCTGACAGCTGTAGTGGAGCAGGGCCTTTTCATCGTCGACCCGGTCACCCTCGTGCCACTGCTTGATCACCATGGAGGCGAGGTAGAGGTTGGCGAGTACGTCCCCCAGCCGTGCGGAGAGCATCTCGCGCAGCTTGAGGGTGGCGCCGAGGCTCGCCATGGCGGCGTCGGCGCACAGGCCGAAGCCGGCGGAGAGGCGGGCGATCTCCTGGGCATAGCCGGCGGCCTCGTCATCGAAGGGGACCGCCGACTTGCCGATACCCAGCCCCTGGGTGAAGGCGCGGGCGGCGTTGCCGAAGATCAGCCCGGCATGACCGAAGAAGGCGCGATCGAAGGCCTGAATATCGTCGGCGTCCTTGGCGGCCAGCTCCTCGAGGACATAAGGATGGCAGCGGATGGCGCCCTGGCCGAAGATCATCAGATTGCGGGTCATGATATTGGCGCCTTCCACGGTGATCGCCACCGGGTTGGCGCTGTAGCCGATGCCCAGGTAGTTGCGCGGACCCAGGGTCACCGCCTTGCCGCCGTGGATATCCATGGCATCGCCGAGAACCATCCGCTGGAATTCGGTGAGCTGGCTCTTGAGGATCGCCGATGGTACCGCCGGCTTCTCGCCGCGATCGATGGTGTTGGCGGTCTGGTAGACCGCGGCCTGGGCGATATAGCCCAGGGCCGTCATGCGGGCCAGCGGCTCCTGCACGCCTTCCATCTCGGCCACGGGCACGTTGAACTGACGACGGATGCGGGCAAAGCCGCCGCTCCAGCCGATGGCGTAGCGCGCGGTGCCGGTGGCGCCGGAGGGCAGGGTGATGCAGCGACCCACCGAGAGGCACTCCACCAGCATGCGCCAGCCCTGGCCGATCATCGTCTCGCCGCCGATGATGGTATCCAGGGGCACGAAGACATCCTTGCCGCGGATCGGGCCATTCAGGAAGGGGCTGCCGATGGGATGGTGGCGACGGCCGATCTCCATGCCGTCGGTATCGCGGGGAATCAGCGCCAGGGTGATGCCGCGGTCTTCCTCATCGCCGAGCAGGTGCTCCGGGTCGAAGAGGCGGAAGGCCAGACCCACCACGCTGGCGATGGGCGCCAGGGTGATCCAGCGCTTCTCGAAGTTGAGGCGCAGGCCGAGCACTTCCTTGCCGTCGACCATCTGCTTGCACACCACGCCGGTGTCGGGCAGCGAAGTGGCATCACTGCCGGCGCGGGGGCCGGTCAGACCGAAGCAGGGAATCTCGCGGCCGTCGGCCAGGCGGGGCAGGTAGTGATTCTTCTGCTCGTCGGTACCGTACTTGAGCAGCAGCTCGCCCGGCCCCAGGGAGTTGGGGACGCCAACGGTGACCATCAGCGTCTCGTTGATCGAGAGTTTCTGCAGCACCAGAGACTGGGCCTTGGCCGAGAAGCCGAGCCCGCCGTATTCCTTCGGGATGATCATCCCGAAATAGCGCTCCTGCTTGAGGTGGTCCCAGAGTTCCTGGGGCAGGTCGGCCCGCTCCTTGGCGATATCCCAGGCGTTACACATGCCGGCGGCCACCGAGCACTGGTTGTCGAGAAACGCCTGTTCTTCCTCGCTCAGCCCTTCGTCGGCGTAGTCGAGCAGTGCCTGCCAGTCGGGCTTGCCGGTGAAGAGCTCGCCGTCCCAGGCCACGCTGCCGGCCTCGAGGGCGATACGCTCGGTCTCGGAGACCTTGGGCGAGACCTTCTTGAACAGGGTGAACAGGCGCGGGGTCAGCCACTTGCCGCGCAGGGCCGGCAAGCCGGCGGCGGCCACGCCGGCGGCACCGAGCAGCAACAAGGTACCCAGCACGGTCGAGGCGAGGAACAGGCTGGCCAGGCCGGTCACGACGAGCACCGCCAGGGCGGGCAGGGCGCCCGCCTCGCGGCGCATGACCGTCAACAGGCCGATGATGGCCACAATCAGCAGAATCAGGGTGAACATGAAGCGACTCCGGTGGTAGTAAGCGACAAGAGTTCGAACAGATGTTTGAATTCTTTCAGGATAGCTTACATCACCGGAGCCGGCCAACGCGAGAAGATGTCATGCTGCCGGCCCGGGAGCCTTTGCCATGCCGGCAGCCAGAGGCTCAGCCGTGCGCGGCAGGTCGTTCGGGTTTACCTCGGGCCGGGGCATCGCCGGCCACATGGTAAGGGGCTTCGCTTTTCGGCAGCGCATCGCGGCCGCGAATGCGGTCGGCCATCTTCTCGGCCAGCATGATGGTCGGCGCATTGAGGTTGCCGGTCGGAATCAGGGGGAACAGCGAAGCGTCCACGACGCGTAGCCCCTCGACGCCGTGCACCCGGCCCTGGCCGTCTACCACGGCATCGTCGCCCTCGCCCATGCGACAGCTGCCGCAGGGGTGGTAGGCGGTCTCGGCGTTGCCGCGCACGAAGTCGTCCAGCTCGGCATCGCTCTGCACGTCGGGGCCGGGGGAAATTTCACGGCCTCGGTAGGCGTCGAAGGCCGGCTGGCGGATGATATCGCGGGTCAGGCGGATGGCATCGCGAAACTCCTGCCAGTCCTTCTCCTTCGACATGTAGTTGAACAGGATGCTCGGTGCCGCCTCGGGATCCCGGGAGGTCAGGCGGACGCGGCCACGGCTCTCGGAGCGCATGGAGCCCACATGGGCCTGGAAGCCATGGGCCTGAACCGCGCTCTTGCCGTTGTAGCTGATGGCAATGGGCAGAAAATGGTATTGCAGGTTGGGCCATTCCTCCCGGTCATTGCTGCGGATGAAGCCGGCCGCCTCGAACTGGTTGCTGGCGCCGACCCCACGCCCGAGAAACAGCCATTCGGCGCCGATTTTCGGCTGGTTCCACCACTTCAGCGCCGGATAGAGAGAAATGGGCTGGCTGCATTCGTACTGGATATACATCTCCAGGTGATCCTGGAGGTGTGCGCCGACATTGTCGTTGACATGCACCGGGGTGATGTCGAGCGCCTCCAGGACCTCCCTCGGGCCCACACCGGAGCGCTGGAGGATCTGCGGCGAGGCGATGGCGCCGCCGCACAGCAGCACCTCACGGCGAGTGCGAACCCGCTGTTCCTGGCCGCGATGGCGGTAGCGCACGCCCACGGCGCGCTTGCCTTCGAACTCGATCACGTCGGTGATGGCGCGGGTCTCGATGGTCAGGTTCGGGCGCCCCTTGGCCTGGTCCAGGTAACCGCGAGCCGTCGAGGCACGACGGCCGTTGGGTGTGACGAAGCGGTCCATGGGGCCGAAGCCTTCCTGCTGGTAACCGTTGACATCGTCGGTCTCCGGATAGCCGGCCTGCTTGCCCGCTTCGATGAAGGTCCGGTAGAGCGGGTTGTTGCCCTCTTTCGGCGTCGTGACGCTCACCGGGCCGTCGCCGCCGTGATAGTCATTGGCGCCGATATCGCGGGACTCGGACTTGCGGAAGTAGGGCAGGCAGTCGGCGTAGGTCCAGTCCTCGAGCCCCGGTGCCTTGGCCCAGCCGTCGTAATCCAGGGCGTTGCCGCGGATATAGCACATGCCGTTGATCAACGAGGACCCGCCCAGCCCCTTGCCGCGGCCACATTCCATGCGCCGGCCGCTCATATGCGGTTCCGGGTCGGTCTCGAAGGCCCAGTTGTAACGCTTGCCCTGCAGTGGGTAGGCCAGTGCCGCCGGCATCTGGGTACGGAAGTCGAAGCGGTGGTCCGGGCCGCCGGCCTCGAGAAGCAGCACCGAGACATCGGCGTCCTCGGTCAGGCGGGTGGCCAGCACATTGCCGGCGGAGCCGGCGCCGATGATAACGTAGTCGAATTCGCGGATCTGGGTCATGGGAGAATCTCTCAAGGCAACATCAGTACAAGGGGCGATTCCGGCGGCACGGCGCTTAGAACACCGATTCGAAGGGCCCCATCTCCACCTGCACCGACTTGGTCTGGGTGTAGTGGGCCAGGGTCTCGAGACCGTTCTCGCGGCCTACACCGGACTGCTTGTAGCCGCCTACCGGCATCTCGGCGGGAGAGTCGCCCCAGGTGTTGATCCAGCAGATGCCCGCCTCCAGGCGATGAATCACTCGATGGGCTCGATTGAGGCTCTCGGTGAAGAGGCCGGCGGCCAGCCCGTAGTGGGTGTCGTTGGCGCGGCGGATGACCTCTTCCTCATCATCGAAGGCAAGCACGGCCATTACCGGGCCGAAGATTTCCTCGCGCACCAGGCGCATATCGTCGGTGCAGTCGCTGAACACCGTGGGTGCCGCCCAGGCCCCTTTCGACCAGGCGATGCTCGCCTGATCGTCCTGGTCCCAGCGCTCCCCGCCGGCCAGCAGTGTGGCGCCTTCCTGCCGACCCAGCTCGATATAGGAGAGCACCTTGGCCTGATGCTCGAAGCTCACCAGCGGGCCGAAGTTGGTGCTCGGATCCAGCGGATCACCGGCCTTGATGCGCGCCACGCGCGCCTTGAGTTTCGCCTCGAAATCGGCCTTCACCGATTGCTCCACGAAGACCCGGGTGCCGTTGGTGCAGACCTGACCGCTGGAGTAGAAGTTGGCCATCATGGCGGCATCGGCGGCGCGGTCGAGGTCGGCGTCGGCGAAGACGATCAGCGGTGACTTGCCGCCCAGCTCCATGGTGACCTCCTTGAGGGTCGAGCCACCGGCGGCCGCCATCACCTTCTTGCCGGTACCGACCTCACCGGTGAAGGTGACCTTGGCGATATCGGGGTGCTCGGTGAGCATGGCACCCACCTCACCGGCGCCGTGCACCACATTGAACACGCCATCGGGCAGGCCGGCCTCGGTCAGGATCTCGGCCAGCTTCATGGCGGTAACCGGGGTTACTTCGCTGGGCTTGAAGACCACGGCATTGCCGGCAGCCAGGGCAGGCGCCGCCTTCCAGCAGGCGATCTGGATGGGATAGTTCCAGGCGCCGATGGCACCGATGACACCCAACGGTTCGCGGCGGGTGTAGACGAAGGAGTCTTCGCGCAGCGGGATCTGGGTGCCTTCGATGGCGGCGGCCAGCCCGGCGTAATACTCCAGGGCATCGGCGCCGGTGACGATATCCACCGCGGCGGTCTCGCTGATCGGCTTGCCGGTGTTACGCGTCTCGAGCTCGGCGATCTCATCATTCCGGTCTCTCAACAGCGCCACGGCGCGCTGCAGGATACGCCCACGCTGCATGCCGCTCATGGCGGCCCATTCGCGTTGCCCGCGCCTGGCGGCAGCCACGGCCCTGTCGACATCGGCGCTGGAGGCCTGCTGCACGCGGGTCAGCAGGCTGCCGTCGAAGGGGTTGTGAACCTCGAAGGTGTCACCCGAGGTAGTGTCGACCGTGTGGCCGTCGATATAGAGGGGGAGGGCATTTGTTGCGGTCATGAATCTCTCCTTCAAGAGGCGGTGGTGGCAGCGTCGGAAGTGGAAAGCGGTCGGTCGGAAATGGATAGCAGTCGGTCGAGGGTGGCGAGTGCAACACGCCTCGCGCCGGCGGCATGCAGCCCCTCCGGCGTCAGCGCCCCGCGCAGCCACAGCCCATCGATCACCGCCGCCAGGGTGCGGGAGGCCAGGCGAGCCTCGTCGAGCGGCATCAGGCAGCGGAACTGGGCGCACAGATTTGAGTATAGGCGCCGGTCATTGATCTGCTGTAGTCGAGCGAGACGCGGCTTGTGCATGCTGCTGGCCCAGAAGGCCAACCAGGTCTTGGCGACCGGGTCAGTCACCTGGCTGCGGTCGAAATTGCCCTCGATGATGGCTTCCAGGCGAGCGCGCGGGGTGTCGTGCCGTAGCGCTTGGCGGTTGGCGGCCACGGCATCGCCCAGGTCAGTCAGGATCTGTCGCATGGTGGCCTCGAGCAGGCCGTCCTTGCCGCCGAAGTAATGGCTGATGATGCCGGCCGAGACCCCGGCATGCCGTGCGATGCGTGCCACGGTAACATCTGACAGGCCGACTTCATCAATGGCCGCCATGGTCGCCTTGATCAACTGCTGGCGGCGGATGGGTTCCATTCCGACCTTGGGCATCGTTTTGCCCCTCTTTTATGCGGATGACTTGCCACCACACCGGTATGTGCGGTTAGGATAGGCACAGCTTGCCATTTCTTTATTGAACGTTCAATCAATAAAAAGATGGCAGATTTCGGCCATACTCAAGTTTCTTCCCCAGAGGATTTCTCATGAACGCATCTCGCCTGTCTCGTCGTACTCACCGCCGCATGGGCCTTGGCCTGGGCGCCGCCACCCTGGTCCTGGCTGCCTCCCCGCTTTATGCTCAGGAGCCGGAAAGCTGCAGCACGCTGCGCTTCGCCGAAGTGGGCTGGACCGACATCACGGCGACTACTGCGCTGGCCACCGAGGTGTTCGAGGCGCTTGGTTACGACACTCGTATCGATACGGTTTCCGTGCCTATCGCCTACCAGGGGATGAAGAATGGCGACTTCGATATCTTCCTGGGCAACTGGATGCCCTCCATGGCATCGATCAGTGACCCCTATGTCGAGGATGGCACCGTCGACCGTCTGCGCGCCAACCTCGAAGGGGCCAAGTACACCCTGGCGGTGCCGCAGTACGTATACGATGCCGGCGTCACGTCGCTGGCCGACCTGGATGAGCATGCCGACAAGTTCGACAGCAACATCCATGGTATCGAAGCCGGTAACGACGGCAACCAGATGATCCAGAAAATGATCGATGACGATGCCTTCGGCCTGGGCGGCTGGCAGCTCGTCGACTCCAGCGAGGCGGGCATGCTGTCCGAATTGGGTGCCAGGGTCCCGGATGAAGGGTGGATGGTGTTCCTGGGCTGGGAGCCGCATCCGATGAACACCGATTTCGATATGGCCTATCTCACCGGAGCCGACGACTACTTCGGCCCCGACCTCGGTGGTGCCACCATCTATACCAACACCCGGGCCGGCTTCACCGAAGAGTGCGGCAACGTGGGGGCGCTGTTGGATAATCTCGTGTTCACCCTCGAGATGGAGAGCCAGCTGATGGGCGAGATCATGGAAGAGGGCGAGAACCCCCGTGATGCCGCGCGTGACTACCTGCAGGCCAATCCCGAGGTGCTCGAGGGCTGGCTCGACGGGGTCGAGGCTCGCGACGGCGACAACGGCCTGGCCACGGTGCGCGAAGCGCTCGATATCGAGTCATAAGAACGCTGCTGCGGGCTTGCCAAGCGGTGAGTCCGCGTGCATAATACGTCTCCATTGCTCGGCCGAGGTCGAGCAATGTCGTGAAAAGGCTACGTAGCTCAGCTGGTTAGAGCACATCACTCATAATGATGGGGTCCCCTGTTCGAATCAGGGCGTAGCCACCAGGTTTCTTCAGCGCCCGCCGGCATACGTCGCGCGGGCGCTGTGCGTCAGGGGCGACAGAACAGGAATCATCGCCTGGGTCCTTGACCTTCCTGGCCGTATCCGTATACTACGCACCGTGTTCGACGCCATTCCCGGATAGCTCAGTTGGTAGAGCAAGTGACTGTTAATCACTGGGTCGCAGGTTCGAGTCCTGCTCCGGGAGCCAAGATGGCATCAACATCGCAGCGATGCGGCGTGATTCCTCGATAGCTCAGTTGGTAGAGCAAGTGACTGTTAATCACTGGGTCGCAGGTTCGAGTCCTGCTCGAGGAGCCAACCGCCTACTATCGTCGCCTCAGGTTATTCCCGGATAGCTCAGTTGGTAGAGCAAGTGACTGTTAATCACTGGGTCGCAGGTTCGAGTCCTGCTCCGGGAGCCATCTTTTCCCCCTGGCAGTGCTCCATTCTTTCTGTCGTTATCATCGCCCTGGACGCGTTCCGGCGTTTTCGCGTGTCTGCCTGTTGGGCGCCGCTAGCCGCCTCGGCAATGCTGTCGCCATCTGCTAGATATCGCTAATGCACGATGGGCGGAAAAAAAGGCCGTCGCCACTGGGGCGACGGCCTTTTTGTGATGCTTGCCGGGCCGAGGCGTGAGTGCCGCTAGTCTCGGTGGGCGAAGCGGAAGTTGTTCTCGAGCTGGGCGTAATCGAGCAGGATCTGGGCGGCTTCCTGAAGCTTCACTCGTTCCACCGGCTCTTCGTCGTCGTCGCTCTCATCCTTTTCGTCGCGGGTGTCGGTCCATTCTTCCAGTAGTTCCAGGCCGAGTTCGTCGCGGCGCTGGTTCTCCAGGGCGAGCTGTTCGGCTTCCTGGGCCTCGGTCTCCGCCTGGCGTACCTCTCGATTCAGGCTGACGCTGGTGGTTTCCTCGCGCATCCGGCGATTCAGCTCGGCTCGTTGTTCGAGGTAGCGAAAGTTGGGTTGTGTCACGGCGCGCCGGCGGTGGCGGTCGCGAAGCGTCTCCAGGAACCGCCACGGCTCGCCATACTCTCGGTACTGCACCGAGCGCACGGTATCCCAGTCCAGGGCGTTGTCGAGACTGCTTTCGCCGATCAGGTCGGGGTCGATCAGACTCGGGAAGATGATGTCCGGCTCCACGCCGCGATGCTGGGTGCTCTCGCCGGAGATGCGGTAGAACTTGGCGCGGGTCAGCTTGATTTCGCCGTGGCTAAGGTCATTGAGAGTCTGCACCGTGCCCTTGCCGAAGGTGGGGGTGCCCACCACCAGGCCGCGGCCGTAGTCCTGGATGGCGCCGGCGAAGATTTCCGAGGCGGAGGCCGACAGGCGGTTGACCAGCACCGTCAGGGGGCCGTCGTAGACGGCGCCGGTTTCGGTGTCGCCGTAGAGACTGATGCGCCCGCGTGCGTCGCGCACCTGAACGGTGGGGCCGCGATCGATAAACAGCCCGATCAGGGAATTGGCTTCCTGCAGGGCGCCGCCACCATTGTTGCGCAGGTCGAGTACCATGCCTTCGACCCCCTGGCTCTGCAGCGCCTCGATCTCCTGGGCCACATCCCGGGTGGTGCTGCGATAGTCTTCTTCGCCGGCCTGCCAGGCGTCGAAGTCGACATAGAAGGTCGGCACGGTGATCACGCCGACGCGGTGCTGGCCGTCATCGCGTTCGATCTCGATCACTTCGCTCTGGGCCGCCTGGTCCTCGAGCTTCACGGTGTCCCGGGTGATCTGGACTTCCTTGGAGCGCGTCATGTCCACCGCCTGGGCGGGGACCACGTCGAGACGCACCACCGAGCCCTTGGGGCCGCGGATCAGCTCCACCACCGCATCCAGACGCATGCCCACCACGTTGACCATCTCGCCGTCTTCCTGACCCACTCCGATGATGCGGTCGGCGGGCTCCAGCACGCCGGCCCGCTCGGCGGGGCCGCCGGTGACGAGGCTGGCGACCTTGACGTACTCGCCGTCGGCCTGAAGCAGGGCGCCGATTCCTTCCAGCGAGAGACGCATCTGGATATCGAAGGACTCGCCCTGACGGGGAGACAGATAGCCGGTGTGAGGGTCGATGCTGCCGGTGACCGCTGCCATCAATAGTCCGAAGACGTCTTCTTCGTTGGTTTGACGAAGACGGTTGAGCTGACCCTCGTAGCGCTGACGAAGATTGGTCTCGACCTGTTCGGCGTCCTGGTCGCTGATCGCCAGGGTCAGAGCGGCATTCTTGAGACGACGCATCCATAGCTCATCGAGGGTCTCGTGGCTCGCCGCCCAGGGGGCATCCTCGCGGTCCACCTCCAGGCGCTGTTGCCCGTCGAAGGTGAAGTCGAGGCCCTCGTCGAGGCGTGTCAGGAGCCACTCGAAGCGGGCCTCGGCGCGCTCGTGGTAGCGCTGATAGAGCGCGAAGAAGGGAGCCAGCTCGCCATCGAGCAGGGCGTCATCGACCTGCTCTTCCAGCGGGAGAAACTCGGCCACGTCCTGCTGGGTAAGAAAGGCGCGCTGGCCGTCGAGCACATCGAGATAGCGCTCGAAGGCCTGGCGTGACCAGCCGTCATCCAGGCTGATATCGGCATAGTGACCGTAGCGCAGCGATTCGGCCATTTCGGTGGCAACCTGGCGCTGGGCGTCGGTGGGTTCTGGCTGAGCCAGGGCGACGCCGGCGGCCAGCAGTAGTGCTGCCAGCAGGGCCATGGATCGTCCCGTATGGGCAAGCGGGCTCATCAATGAAGCTCTCCCGGTTTGATGTACACTCATTTCCCTTGACCGTTATCCGTCCCGTGAGTTGCGCGGGCCGGCGGATCATTGTAGCAGCTTACCCGCTGTGCCCATCATCTACACCCTGACTTGACCCAGAGGACTCCATGTTGTCCCAGGACGATCTCCTTCAGCGGCTTCTCGATTTCCTGCATCGCTCGCCTACCCCCTGGCATGCCACCGCCATGATGGCCGCCCGCCTCGAGTCCGCCGGCTTCCGGCGCCTCGATGAGCGCGAGGCATGGGCGTTATCGCCCGGTGAACGAGTCTTCGTGACGCGTAACGATTCATCCATCATCGCCATGCAGCTGCCCGAGGGCCGGCTCGAGGCGTTGCGCATGATGGGCGCGCATACCGACAGTCCCGGGCTGCGGCTCAAGCCCAATGCCGCCCAGACCACCGCCGGCTGGCTTCAGCTGGGCGTCGAGGTCTACGGCGGGGCGCTGCTGGCGCCCTGGTTCGACCGCGACCTGGGCCTCGCCGGGCGAGTGAGTGTGCGCCACCCCGATGGACGCCTCGAGGGGCGGCTGCTTCACGTCGACCGTCCCGTGGCGATCATTCCCAGCCTGGCGATTCACCTGGATCGCGAGGCCAACAGCGGCCGGGCGCTGAATGCCCAGACTCAGATGCCGCCGGTGCTGCTGCAGGGCGGGGAGGGCGATGATCTGACGCGGCTGCTCAAGGCATGGATCGCCGAGCAGCATGGTCTCGAGGCGTTCGAACTGCTCGACTTCGAGCTGGGCCTCCATGATATGCAGCCGCCCGCCCGGGTCGGGGTCAACGGTGAGCTGATCGCCAGTGCTCGGCTCGATAACCTGCTCTCGTGTTTTATCGGCCTGGAGGCGCTGTTGGCCAGCGATGGCCGCCAGGGTGCCCTGCTGGTAGCCAACGACCATGAAGAAGTGGGCAGCGCCAGTGCCTGCGGTGCCCAGGGGCCCTTCCTGGGGGATGTTCTGCGGCGGGTCAACGAGCGGCTCGGCGACGGCAGCGAGGAGGGGTTTATCCGCTTGATCCAGGCCTCCCGGATGGTGTCCTGCGACAACGCCCATGCCCTGCACCCCAATTTTGCGGACAAGCACGATGCGGCCCATGGTCCCGCGCTTAATGGTGGCCCGGTGATCAAGGTCAATGCCAGTCAGCGCTATGCCACCAATAGCGCCACCGCGGCACTGTTTCGTGATCTCTGTCGCGAGGCCGAGGTGCCGGTGCAGAGCTTCGTGACCCGCGCCGATATGGGGTGTGGCAGCACCATCGGCCCGATCACCGCCACCGAGCTCGGTGTGCCGACCCTGGATGTGGGGGTGCCCCAGTGGGCCATGCACTCGATTCGTGAGACGGCGGGGAGCCAGGATGTGGCCTATCTGGCGCGAGTGCTGACCGCCTTCTGCAACCGGGGCGTCCTGGAATAGCCTGCATCGGACGCCATGGGCTTTGTTGCCCGGTGCTCTCGTGCCACGAATGGCCGAGAGGGCAGGGCGGCAAGGCAAGAGCAGGAGAGCATGGCAAGGCAGGAAAGGCGCAAACCAAAGAAGCCCGCCCGGCGAACCGGGCGGGCTTCTTCGTGTTGGCTGGTGGCTACGCCCTGATTCGAACAGGGGACCCCATCATTATGAGTGATGTGCTCTAACCAGCTGAGCTACGTAGCCAGCGGCGCGTACTCTATCCATCGACGGGTGGCCTGTCAACTGCCTGATCTGGAAGGCATGTCAAAGCTTGACACGCGGTCAGGGGGAAGATAATATGCGCGCCATCTCGACGAGGCGAGACATTGCGTCCCATTCGTCTAGTGGTCCAGGACACCGCCCTTTCACGGCGGTAACAGGGGTTCGAACCCCCTATGGGACGCCA
>NZ_KK211059.1:51409-173776 GCF_000620045.1 Halomonas halodenitrificans DSM 735
AGCGGGAATAGCTCAGTGGTAGAGCATCGCCTTGCCAAGGCGAGGGTCGGGAGTTCGAATCTCCTTTCCCGCTCCAATCGGTTGCTCAATATCGGCCAAGGCTCGAGTCACGAGCTGGGGCGCCAGCCCGGTCGAATCTCCTTTCCCGCTCCAATCGGTTCCTCAATACCCTTCAGATTCTTGATCGTGGGCCAGGGCACAAGCCTGGTTGCTGACGACTCCGTCACACCGCGTTCCTGTCTCAACAGATTGCATTATTTCCCCGGTCAGGCCAGGGCTCGAGATATGAGCCGTAGTGTCCGCCCGGCTATTCCTGTTCGTTTGAGTGCGCTATGGTGCCTCCTGGACACGGGGTGCGGCCGCGGCCGCTGAGATGATACCCGTCGAACCTGATCCAGTTCACACTGGCGAAGGGATGTCGGCCGACTCCAGCGCGGCGCCCTTTGCCGCGTACCCAGGAGTCGTCATGACCGTTTCCTCTCTATCCATCGACCAGCAGGCCATCGACCAGCAGGTCGTTCTCATCACCGGCGGTGCCCGTGGCCTCGGCGCTCACCTGACGCGCGCCTTCCTCGGCCAGGGCGCCCGCGTGGTGGTGAACTACTTCCAGAGCCGCGAGGCCGCCGAGGCGCTGGTGGGGGAGGCGCCGCAGCGCGTGCAGGCCGTCCAGGCCGACGTGCGTGACGCCGCGGCGGTCGGGGCCTTGTTCGAACAGGCTCGGGCCCACTTCGGGGCGCCGATCACCACCGTGGTCAACAACGCTCTGCCCGAATTCACCTTCAACGGCGACGCGCGCCCCGACGCCGATACGCTCGACTGGGCACGCCTCCACCAACAGCTCGAGGGCGTCAACCGAGGCGCGCTTAACACCATCCAGGCGGCGCTAGCCGGCATGCGTGAGCGGGGCGGCGGCCGCATCGTCAACGTCGGCACCAACCTCTTCCAGAATCCCGTCGTGCCCTATCATGACTACACCGCCGGCAAGGCCGCGCTGCTCTCGCTGACCCGCACCCTCGCCAACGACCTGGGGCCCGACAACATCACCGTGAACATGATCTCCGGCGGACTGCTGCGCACCACCGATGCATCCAGTGCGACCCCGGAGGCGGTCTTCGACCTGATCGCCCAGAATACGCCCCTGCGTCGGGTGACCACGCCGGAAGAGTTCGCCGACGCGGCACTCTTCTTCGCCTCGCCCTGGGCCCGGGCGGTCACCGGCCAGAACCTGATCGTCGACGGCGGACTGGTGAAGGGATGATGACGCCACGTACAGCCCACGAAAAGCTGCATCTCAATCTGTTCGTCATGGGCTGCGGTCACCATCGCGCGGCCTGGCGGCACCCCGACTCCTGTGCCGAGCGGCTCGGCGACATCGTCTACTATGAATCCCTGGCCCGCACTGCCGAGCGCGGCAAGCTGGACGCGGTGTTCTTCGCCGATGGCATGAGTGTTGGCAGCGTGGAGGACGGTTTTCACTGGCATCTCGAGCCGCTGACCGCGCTGTCCGCCATGAGCCGGGCCACCCGGCGAATCGGGCTGATCAGCACGCTCTCCAGCACCTTCTACACTCCCTTCCACGCGGCCCGGCTGGTGGGCTCGCTGGATCATATCTCCGGCGGGCGCGTGGGCTGGAACGTGGTGACCTCGATGTTCGACAGCGAGGCGCGCAACCACGGCTACCCGGCCATGCCTCCGCATGGCGAGCGCTATGCCCGCGCCGAGGAATTCGTGCAGGCGGTGCTGGCGTTGTGGGACAGCTGGTCCGATGACGCCATCGAGCGCGACCGGCAGGGCCGCTATGCCGACCCGGAGAAGGTGCAGGCGATTCACCATCATGGCGAACACTTCCTGGTGGACGGCCCCCTGAACCTGCCGCGTCCGCCCCAGGGAAATCCGGTGCTGGTGCAGGCGGGCGCCTCGGCCCAGGGGCGCGACCTGGCGGCACACTTCGCCGAGGCGATCTACGCGGTCGCCTACGACCTGGAGGCGGCCCAGGCCTACTACGGGGATATCAAGTCGCGCGTCGCCGCGGCCGGGCGCGCCGCGCCGGTGCCGGTCCTGCCGGGGCTGGTCACCTATGTCGGCTCCACCATGGAAGAGGCCCGCGCCAAGCAGCGCGAGCTGGACGACTGCCTGCCGGTAGCGGCCTCGTTGCGCCAGCTGGGACTGTTCATCGAGCAGGACTGCAGCGACTGGGAGCTGGATGCCCCGGTGCCGCCGTTGCCACCGCTGGCCGAGTTCCGCGGCCCCCAGGGGCGTTATGCCACCATCCTGCGTATCATCGAGACGGAAAGGCCCACCCTGCGTGAGCTGCTGGGTCGGCTCGCCGCCGGTGGTGGTCACTGCACCATGGTCGGCACCCCCGAGAGCATCGCCGACGAGATGGAGCGCTGGTTCCATGGCCGTGGGGCGGACGGTTTCAACCTGATGCCGCCGTCGCTGCCCTCGGGGATCGAGGACTTCGTGGACCAGGTGGTGCCGGAGCTGCAGCGCCGCGGACTGTTCCGCGAGGCGTATGAGGCGACGACGCTGCGTGGCCACTTCGGCCTCGAGCGGCCGCCGGGGCGGCGCGCCTAGCGCTTCACGCCTGGCCCCCAGCGCTTAACACCTGGCACCCAGCGCTTAACACCCGGCACCATCGAGCCCTTGAGAGATGCTCCAGGACGCCAAACGCCCCTCGACGGGGCGTTTTTTAGCCTTCGAAGCGCCGGGCGCCGGCACCCAGCGCGGTAAAGTCGAAGCGCTGCTTCGCCGGCAGCAGGACCAACAGAGTGAGGCCCGTCACGACCGGCATGAAGGTGGCCAGCAGGAAGGATTCCATCAGGGTGTTCAAGGCGTCGCCCGGGGCCGGGAAGAGGATGAGGCCGGCGACCAGGCCGCTGAGGGTGGCGAGTACCGCGGCGCGCCCGTCGAAGCGGCGGTGGAAGAGCCCGAAGAACACCGGGAAGGCGGCCGCGCAGCAGAACAGGTCGGCCAGCAGGAAGAGGTAGAGCACGCTGTAGCCCTGGGCGGCCACGAAGGTCACCGGCAGGGCCAGCAGCAGGATCAGCCAGCGCGACAGGCGCATCAACCGCTGGTCACTGGCCTTGGGCAGCAGGCGCCCGCCGTCGACGGCGATCAGGCTCGAGGCGGCGCTGATGGTGGTATCGGCGCTGCTCATGACCAGCGCCAGTCCCAGCAGGATCAGGCCCACGGCGAACCAGCCGGGGATGTCGGCGAGCAGCACGCTGAACAGTGCGACCGAGCCATCGCCGGCCAGCCCCAGCCCCACGAACGCCAGGCCGAACAGGCCCATCACGAAGATCATCGGGGCGCTCAGCAGGCCGCCGAGCAGAAAGCCCAGGCCCACGGCGCGGTTGCTCCGGGCCGCGTAGACGCGCTGCCAGTTGCCCTGATAGAAGAGCCCGGTCAGCATCACGGCCAGGAAGAAGGTGAGGCCGGCCTTGAGGCCTACCGGGTCGGTGATGTCGAGCAGCTGCGGCGCCGTCGCCTCGAGCCCGGCGAGGGTCGGGCCGACGCCGCCGGCGGCCTGCCAGCCGACGATCAGCAGCACGGCGAGCAGCGGCATGATCACGACCATCTGCACCTTGTCGGTGAAGATCGAGGCGCGCAGGCCGCCATACAGGGTGTAGAGCAGGGTGGCGGCCATGACCACCGAGCTGGTCGCCCATAGCGGGACCGGCGCCAGCAGCCCGACCATCTTGGCGATGGCGGTGATCCCCGCGGCCAGGGAGATGAACAGATAGAACAGCATGATGGCGAGGGTGAAGGCGTACATGGGGCGCCCGTAGCGGCTCATCACGAACTCGGTCAGCGAATGGCCGCCCGGCGAGAGCTCGCGCAGGCGCCGCCCCAGGGGGATCATCACCAGCCGTGGCGCCAGCGAGCCCAGTGCATAGCCGGCAATGGCGCCCAGGCCGCCCCAGGAGGCCGCCTGGGCGGGGCCGAAGAGGATCCAGGTGCCCAGCGTCGAGGCCATCAGGGTCAGTACCGTGGCGGTGGCGCCCTGGCTGTTGCGGGCGATGATGAAGTCTTCGAGGCTCTCGTTGTGGCGGCGGGCATAGAGCATCCCCGGCACGGCGAACAGCACCGAGAAGGCGATTAGCCACCCGAAGGCGTGGGCGGTCGACAGCATGACGTTCTCCCTAGCATGGAAAGGCCCGGTGCGATGCCGAGCGTCGCTACGAGAGGACGCAGTTGCGTTGGGTGAGAAACGTGGCCGTATGGCACTTCCTTCCCTTCGCCGGCATGACCCGGATCAGGTTCGAAGGGTTACCGGCAGCGCGTCGTCTGGACACGGCGTCGGAGTCTCAGTCCGTCAGGACCCCCCTAGGAATGGATGCCAGCTTAGGGCCCCGGCGTCACGGGGTCAACACGGTGCGATGGCCCGCTGAAAACCGCCAGGGCCCGCTTGAATCGGTAGGGCATCGCCCGCATATCGTTAGCAGCTTAGTGATTGCGGCAGCCCCGCACTCAAACCCCGAATCGTTTCAAGGATTGCGCATGGCCGAACCGGCTCTGTCCATCCGTGGCCTGACCAAGGTCTACGGCAATGGCTTCCAGGCCCTCAAGGGCATCGACCTCGATGTTGCCGAGGGCGACTTTTTCGCGATGCTTGGCCCCAACGGTGCCGGCAAGTCCACCACTCTGGGCGTGGTCTGTTCGCTGGTGCAGAAGAGCGAAGGCAAGGTATCGATCTTCGGAATCGATATCGATCGTGACTTCGCCCGTGCCAAGTATCACCTGGGCGTGGTGCCCCAGGAGTTCAACTTCAACCAGTTCGAGAAGGTCCTGGACATCGTGCTGGCCCAGGCCGGCTACTACGGCATGTCGCACCGCGAGGCGCTGCCCCGGGCCGAGGAACTGCTGCGTGACCTGGGGTTGTGGGACAAGCGCAACGGCAGCGCGCGGATGCTCTCCGGTGGCATGAAGCGCCGCCTGATGATCGCCCGGGCCCTGATGCATCGGCCCAAGCTGTTGATCCTCGATGAACCTACCGCCGGGGTGGATATCGAGCTGCGCCGCAGCATGTGGGAGTACATGCGCCGCATCAACCGCGAGGAGGGCACCACCATCATCCTCACTACCCACTATCTGGAAGAAGCCGAAAGCCTGTGTCGCAACGTGGCCATCATCAACCACGGCGAGATCATTCGGAACACCAGCGTGCGTGACCTCTTGATGGAGCTGGATACCGAGACCTTCCTGTTCGACCTGGCGCATGCGCTGGATGCGGCGCCGGACGTGCCGGGCTTCGAGGTCACGCAATCGGAGCCGGCGCAGCTCGCCGTGGCGGTGCATCGCGGCCAGCGCCTCAATGATGTCTTCGAGGCGCTCTCCCGCCAGGGGATCCAGGTGGTGTCCATGCGCAACCGCGCCAACCGCCTCGAGGAGATGTTCGTCTCCATGGTGGAGCAGGGCAACAAGGCCCTGGATGAGTCCGCCGCCGCCGACCAAGACAAGGAGGCACGCGCATGAGCCCCCAGCAGATCGCCATCGCCCTCTGGACCCTGGTCGTCAAGGAGATCAAGCGTTTCACGCGCATCTGGCCCCAGACCCTGCTGCCGCCGTCGATCACCATGACGATGTACTTCATCATCTTCGGCAACCTGATCGGGTCGCGCATCGGGGAGATGGATGGCTATACCTACATGGACTTCATCGTCCCCGGGTTGATCATGATGGCGGTGATCACCAACAGCTACTCCAACGTCGCGTCCTCGTTCTTCTCCAACAAGTTCCAGCGCAGCGTGGAGGAGATGATGGTATCGCCGATGCCCAACTGGGTGATTCTCTCCGGCTTCGTGCTCGGCGGCATGGCGCGCGGGCTGGGGGTCGGCCTGATCGTGACGGTCGTGTCGCTGTTCTTCACCCGCCTGAGCGTGGCGCACCCGGTGCTGACCGTGCTGGTGGTGGTGCTGACGGCGGCGCTGTTCGCCATCGGTGGCTTTATCAACGCCCTGCTGGGCAAGAAGTTCGATGATATCTCCATCGTGCCGACCTTTATCCTGACGCCACTGACCTATCTGGGCGGGGTCTTCTATTCCATCTCGCTGCTGCCGGACTTCTGGCAGGGCGTCTCGATGCTCAACCCCATCCTCTACATGGTGAACGTGTTCCGCTACGGTTTCCTCGGGGTCTCGGACATCCCCGTGGGCTGGGCCCTGGCCGCCATCTTCGCCTTTATCGTGGTGCTGTTCGCCGTGGCCCTGTGGATGCTGGAGCGCGGCAAGGGGATCCGTTCATGAGCCGGCGTCCCGAGACCCTGGCGGAGGCCCCGCTGGGGCGCGAGTCCGCCTATCCCCAGCACTATGATGCCTCGCTGCTCTATGCGATCCCGCGTGCCGCCAACCGCGTACCGCTGGGCATCGAGGAGGGCGCCTTGCCCTTCGTCGGCGAGGACGAGTGGCACGCCTTCGAGGTCAGCTGGCTCAATGCGCGGGGCAAGCCGGTGGTGGCCGTGGCGCGCTTTCGCCTGCCGGCGGCCTCGCCCAACCTGATCGAATCCAAGTCCTGGAAGCTCTACCTCAACGGCTTCAACCAGACCCGCTTCGACGGCCCCGAGGCGGTGATCGAGACGCTGGAGCGCGACCTGGCCCGGGTCGCCGGGGCAGCAGTCGACGTCGAGCTGTTCGGAGTCGATGACGCGGCGCTGATGCCGCGTCGCCTTCCCGGGGAGAGCCTGGACGAGCAGGATATCGAGATCAGCGACTATACGCCGGTTGGCGGCGAGCGCCTGGTCGCCGGTGAGGATATCGTGGAGGAGACCCTTTACTCCCACCTGCTCAAGTCCAACTGTCCAGTCACCGGCCAGCCCGACTGGGGCAGCGTGCTGATCCGCTATCGCGGGCCGCGGCTCGACCGAGCCGAGCTGCTGCGCTACCTGGTGGGCTATCGTCAGCACCAGGACTTCCACGAGCATTGCGTGGAGCATATCTTCATGGACCTGATGCACCATGCCCGGCCGGAGCGACTGTTGGTGCTGGCGCGCTACGTGCGCCGCGGCGGCCTCGATATCAGCCCCTGGCGAGCCACGCCGGGGCAGCGGCCTCCCGAGCCGCTGCGCCTGGCCAGGCAATAGGCCGCCGGGGCGGCCACACCGCCACGTTCAACCCGGCGGGGTGCCCGCAAGCTCTGCCATCGGGTCTTGGCCAGGTTCGCATTCGTCGGCTGAAAAAGACTGCCCCCGTTGCCTTGCGGCAACGGGGGCAGTCTCGTCTGGGACGCCATGGACGGCGATAGGCTTAGTTGCCGCGGTAGGTGGAGTAGCCGTAGGGGCTCAGCAGCAGCGGGATATGGTAGTGGTCCAGCTCGCCGTCGATGGCGAAGACCACCGGCACCTCGGGGAAGAAGGTCTCGGTATCGTGGCTGTCGAACCACTCTCCGGTATCGAACGTAACGCGGTAGGTGCCGTTTTCCAGCTCGGTGTCTTCGGGGTAGAGGGCGCTGACGCGGCCATTGTCACCGGTCACGGCGCTATTGATCTCTTCCCATTCACCGTCGTCGTGACGCTGCTCGAGCGTGACGCTGACGTCCGGCGAGGGCAGGCCGTTTTCGATATTGAGCACGTGTACGCTCATGGGGTTGTCGGCGGCCGTTGCGGTGCCAGTCGTGGCAGCCATCAGGGCGCCGACGGCGAGTGCTGTAGGCAGTTTCATGGTCATGGTGTCTCTCCTGAGCAAAAGCTATTCAAATCTTATACATGATGCTGTGTGTGGGTTAAGTTTTATAGCACTTCGTCGATAGCGTCAAGGACGTCCTTGTCTTCGCGATGGCCTCGAGGGCCATCAGCCGTTTCTTTACTGCCGTATGCGAGACGGCTTCATCCCGTTGCTGATACGCTCATCGCGCGCGCGGCCGAATGGCCGAATGACTGTGCCAGCAAGGCGATACGCGCTGTTTGATCGATGGACCAAGGGAGAGATAACGATGGACGCGATGACGCTGCTGCATGAACGCAGCTCCATGGGCAAGCTGATGGCCCCGGCGCCCGATGCCGAACAACTCGAGGCCATCTATCGTGCGGCCCTGCGGGCGCCGGACCACAAGGAGCTGCGTCCCTGGCGGTTTATCGAGTTTTCCGGCGAAGGCCGGGAGCGGCTGGGGGAGCTGTTTGCCGAGGCGGAGTATCGTGAGGACCCTCATGTCGGAGATACCGCCCTGAACGCCGCCCGCAAGAAGCCCCTGCGTGCCCCCATGGTGATTGCGGTGATCGCCAAGGTTACCCCGGAGGTGCCCAAGGTACCCAAGGTGGAGCAGGTGATCTCGGCCGGCTGCGCGGCCCACGCCATCCTGCTTGCCGCCCATGCCCAGGGCTTCGGCGCCATGTGGCGCAGCGGCAAGTACGCCTTCGACCCCGTGGTACGCAAGGGGTTGGGGCTGAACGAGGACGACGAGGTGGTGGCCTTCATCTATCTCGGCACCCTGGGTGGCCGCCACAAGCCCATCGCCCAGCATGATATCGACGACTTCGTCGAGCGCTGGCGCTGAGATGCGTGAGATCGGCGTTCCCCACCCGCGACTCCCCCTGCCGCCCCAGGGCGGCGAGGATGACCCTGGCGAATTCCTCGCCTGGCTAGGCGAGGCGATTCCCCTGGTTCGGCAGCTGGGCATCCGCGAGATGCGCCGCGAGGGCGACCGGCTCGGCTGGGAGCTGGCGCTCGCCCCCAACCTCAATGACAAGGGCACCGGTTTTGGTGGTTCCCTCGCCGCCCAGACCACCCTGCTGGGCTGGTGCTGGACCACTCTATGGCTGCGCCGACACGGCATTAGCCGCGATGTCGTCGTGGCCGAGGCCGGTCAGCGCTTTTTGGCGCCGGTGACCGGCGACTATCGGCTGGAATGCCTGCCCGAGCAAGAGAAGGGCCCCGATAACCTGGCCCGGCATCTGGGGGAGAAGGGACGCGGGCGCATCACCCTGGTGCAGCGACTATGGTGCGATGACACCCTTTGTCTAAAGGCCCGGGGTGACTATGCGGTGTTGGCGGAGCGCTCGTGACCACGGGTTGTCTCGGCGGTCACGAGCCGGCCGCCAGGCGCGCTTGTCCTATCGGCGCCTGGCGGGGGGGAAGGCTTAGAGCTTGACCAGCATCTTGCCCTGGTTGCCGCCGGTGAAGAGGGCTCGGAAGGCCTCCGGCGTACTCTCCAGCCCTTCCATGACGGTTTCCTGATAGTCAATCTCGCCCTTGGCGACACGCGGGCCGAACTCGTTCAGGAAGTCGCCGTGATGCTGCCAGTGATCGAAGACGATAAAGCCCTCGGCGCGTGCGCGGCGAATCAGCAGCATCGCCAGGTTGGCGGGGCCGGCGGCGGGGCCTTCGTCGTTGTAGCGTGAGATCATGCCGCAGATGGCGATGCGGGCACCGACCCTGAGGTTATCGAGGGCCGCTTCCAGGCAGTCGCCGCCGACGTTTTCGTAATAGACATCGAAGCCCTCGGGGCAGGCGTCCTTGAGCGCCTGGCTCAGCTGGCTAGCATCCTTGTCGCGGTAGCTGACGGCCTTGATGCCGTGGGATTCGAGCCATTCCAGCTTCTTCGGGTCGCCGGCGATGCCGACCACGGTGCCGCCCTTGGCCTTGGCCAGTTGTACCGCAAGCGAGCCCACGGCGCCGCCGGCGGCGCTGACCAGCACGTTGTCGCCTTCCTGCATGTCGGCGATCACGTTAAGGCCTACCCAGGCGGTAGTGCCCGGCATGCCCAGGACGCCCAGATAGGCCTGGGGCGGCACATCGAAGGTCGGCAGCGGCTCGAGCTGGTCGCCGGGGAGCTGGGCGATATCGCGCCAACCGCCCATGTGGCGAACCTTGTCGCCCTCCTTGAAGCGGGCATCCCGGGACTCGATGACCTCACCCACGGCGGCGCCTTCCAGGGGCTTGCCGAGCGTGAAGGGGTCGATGTAGGTCGTGACGCCGGACATGCGTCCACGCATATAGGGATCGACGGAGAGCCAGGCGTTGCGAACGCGCACCTCGCCTTCCGCCAGGGCGGCCAGCTCGGTCGTTTCGAGTTGGAACAGCTCGGGGGCGGGCATGCCCTGGGGATGTTCATGAATCGTGAAATAGCGGCTTTGCATGGAAACTCCTTGGTGTCTCGGGTCTCTGCAGGAGGGCATACGGGTCGAAGTCCCGTTCCTCATCAGCGATGCATCAATGCTACGGCATTCGAGTGATATCACGCCAATGCAAGTTGCTTAAAAGCAATATGCGAAAAGCTGATATCATTGCCATTGAAATACCGATGCCCATCACCATGAAGGCGTGCCCATGCACCTCGCCGATCTCGCCCGCCACGATCTGAATGCCCTGGTGACCCTGCATGCGTTGCTGGACTCCCGCAGCGTCACTCGGGCCGCCCAGCGCCTCAATCTCAGCCAGCCCGCGGTGTCACGCACCCTGTCGAGGCTACGCCTGGCCTTCGATGACCCGCTGTTCGTGCGCACGCATCGTGGGCTGCGCCCCACGGCCAGGGCCGAGGCGCTGGGGCCACCCCTGGAACGCCTGCTGGAAGAGCTGGGGGCGCTGCTGGCGCCGCCCACGTTCGATCCGGCCAGTACCCGTCGCCGCTTTCAGCTGGCGTCCACCGACTATGGCATGCACGCCTTCCTGGCGCCCCAGTGGCAGATCCTCAAGCAGCAGGCGCCCCACCTGCGCCTGGATGTTCAGGCCTCCAGCGGCAGCATCGAGCAGAGGCTCGACGAGGGCGGCCCCGAGCTGGCGCTCTGTGTTCTCGGCGAGCATGTGCCGGCCAACGTGCACGGCCGCGAGCTGGGTCGCGACCATTTCGTCTGTGTGATGCGCGAGGGGCATCCGCTGGCCCGGGCGCCCGAGGCGGCCTTCACGCTGGAGGCCTTCCTGGAGGCCGATCATCAGCTGATCAGCATGGGCGGCGATGATCGCGGTGCGGTGGATCTGGCCCTGGCAAGGCAGGGCCTGACGCGACACGTCAGCCTGCGTCAGCCGCACTTCCTGGCGAGCTTTTCGGCCACCCAGCACAGTGATTTGCTGTTGTGTGTGCCAGGGTGTCTCGCCGCCAGCGTGGTGGAGCACTGGCCGCTGGCGTTGCGGCGGCTGCCCCTGGAGGTGGCGTCCTTTTCCTACTGGCTGGTGTGGCATGAACGCCACCATGCGGATGCCGGCCATACCTGGCTGCGCCAGACCCTCTTCGAAGGCCTAGAGGCGCGCTATCACTCGCTGCGCCGCCGCCTGCCGGCGGTATAAGCCAACCGCCCTCGGAGCAGGAGGCCTAGAGGCGGGCCTTGAGCCACGCGATGGCGTGACGGGCGCGAGCCGTGAGCGGCCATTCGGCGCGCTGCAGAAGCCATAGCGAATCCACGACCCGGGGCAGATTCTCGACGACCTGGATCGCCTCGGGGCGCGCGAATGCCTGGCGGGCAAAGCGCGGCAGGACGCTGAAGCCCAGCCCCTCGGCGACCGGATCAAGAATCAGGCCGATCTGATTGGTAAAGCCTCGGCAGGGCAGCTGGCGCACCCCCGGATTCCCGGGGAAGCAGCGACTCAAGAGTCGAGTGGCCATGTCATGGCCATCCGGATGATCAATGAAGCCCAGCCGCATCAGGTCCTCCCAGCCGTGTACGCCTGCCCCGGCCGGCACCACCAGCTCGAGGGCCTCCCGCGCAAACAGCGACACCGCGAGGCGCGGGTCCTCCGGCTGCTGGCTGGCGAGCCCGAACTCCACACGATTATCGAGCACACTCTCGATGACCTCCGCGGTCGGGCCAAAGCGATGATGGATGGTGAGCCCGGGCGCCTCGCCTTGCAGTGCCAAAAGGTGCGGATAGATGGCCAGGCCGATGCTGCCGGGGGTGATAAGGCTGAGCCTGCCCCGGGTCGCGTCATCGCCGGCCAGGCGCTGTTGCAGGCGCTGGTCGGCGGCCTGCATCTCTCGCTGATAGTCGAGCAGGGCATGGCCCGCGGGGGTCAGCTCCAGGCGCCTCGGCTGGCGGAGCAGTAGCGGGCCGAGCCGGGTTTCCAGGTGCTTGATATGTTGGCTGACCGCGGCCTGGGTCAGGTCCAGGCGCTCGGCCGCCCGGGTGAAGTTACCCAGCTCGACCACGGTCTCGAAGGTATGCAGCCAGTGAGGATGAAGCATAAGATTTTTTTATTGCCGGGATAAGTGAGTGATTATTTTGTTTATGCCACGGGCTGCCTAACATGGCCAGTGTTATCGCCCCAGACGACACCACAGGAGCTTTCGTCATGAGCCAGCCCTATCCCCGCACCTTCTCGCATATCGGCATCTCGGTTCCCGATGTCGAGGCGGCCGTCGCGTTCTACACCGAGATCCTCGGCTGGTACGTGATCATGGAGCCCACCACCATCGTCGAGGACGACTCCGCCATCGGCGTGATGTGCAGCGATGTCTTCGGCCCGGGCTGGGAGTCGTTCCGCATCGCCCACCTGTCCACCGGCGACCGAGTCGGCGTGGAGCTGTTCGAGTTCAAGGGGCAGGAAACGCCCGAGAACAACTTCGAGTACTGGAAGACCGGTGTCTTCCACTTCTGTATCCAGGACCCCGACGTGGAAGGGCTCGCCGAGCGCATCGTCGCGGCCGGCGGCAAGCAGCGGATGCCGGTCAGGGAGTATTTTCCCGGCGAGAAGCCGTTCCGCATGGTCTATATGGAAGACCCCTTCGGCAACGTCCTCGAGATCTATAGCCACAGCTATGAGCTGACCTACTCCGCCGGGGCCTATGCCTCCTGAGGCGAGCCGACGCGACACCGATTCCCAGGTCACGATGCCCGCTATGGAGCGGGCATCGGCGTTGGTTGTTCGGGGGGTGACCCGTAAGCGGGGACGGTGGTCGTCGGCCATGACTCGAGGCTGCTCGGTACAGATATCGGCTGCACGATGGCCTAAGGCCTAAGGAAGGTAGAGACAAAGAAAAAGCCGCTGATTTCTCAGCGGCTTGATCAAAAATCTTGGCGGAGGGGGAGGGATTCGAACCCTCGAAGCCTTTCGGCTTACCCGCTTTCCAGGCGAGCTCCTTCGACCACTCGGACACCCCTCCGCAATGTTATTCCCACGCCAGGGCGGTTGCCTTTCGCGTCAGAACGGCGCATATAGTATCGACCTAAGTATGCGAATGCAAGCAGTTTTCGCACTTCGGCGGGTGAGGACCAGGGCTTGAAGGCCAGGGGTGCGCCCGAGGGCACTGGTTCGCTATGCTGGGGCCGAATCCACGACAGGGAGAGTCCCATGTCCTTACGCACCATGTCTTTACGAACCGTGTCTTTACCCGCCATGTTCGCCGGCCTGCTGCTGGCGCTGCCTATCTCCGCCCTGGCCGAGACGCCCAATATCGTGCCGGGGGAGTGGAAGTTCACCAGCACCACCTCGGTTTCCGGCGACCTGCCGTTTCCCGACCAGACCGAGACGTCCCGGCAGTGTATCGCCCAGGGGGATCTCGATGATCCCGACTTCCAGATGATCGAGGAAGAGGAGAACTGTGAGCTGCTCGAACACAATGTGGGCGTCGATGGCATGGACTACCGCATGGCCTGTCAGGCCGAGGGTGGTCAGGCGGATATCGTCGGTAATATGGAGTTTCTCGGCGAGACCAGCGTGGGTCATGTCGAGGTCACCATCCAGTCGCCGCAGATGGGCGAGATGGAGATGGTGACCGAGGTCGAGGGGCAGCGTGTCGGCGAGTGCTGATGCCCTCGCCCTAGGCACAACGCAAGACGGCCACCCGAGGGTGGCCGTCTTGCGTTCCGGGGTCGGGTGGGGTCAATGCCCCTCCGGGGTCGCCTCCATTTCACGCTCGAGGCGTTTCGTGACATCGCCGGGGGAGCCGGTGTGCCGCGCCAGCAGGTCGTAGGCCACCGGCACCACGAAGAGGGTAAACAGGGTGGCGGCGGCCAGGCCGCAAAGGATGACGATGCCGATCACCAGGCGCGTCTCGGCCCCGGCGCCGGTGGAGATGATCAGCGGTATGGCGCCCGCCATGGTGGTGACGGCGGTCATCACGATGGGGCGCAGGCGAGTCACCGAGGCCTCTACCAGCGCGTCGTGGAAGGCCCAGCCCTGGTCGCGCAGCTGGTTGGCGAACTCCACGATCAGGATGCCGTTCTTGGCCGCGAGCCCGACCAGCATTACCAGCCCGACCTGGCTGTAGATGTTCAGCGACTGACCGGTGACATGGAGCCCCAGCAGGGCGCCGCAGATCGCCAGGGGCACGGTGAGCATGATCACGAAGGGGTGTATGAAGCTCTCGAACTGGCCGGCCAGCACCAGGAAGACCACCAGGATGCCGAGGCCCAGCAAAAAGCCCGTGGCGCCGCTGGCTTCCTGAAAGTCGCGAGAGGCGCCCTTGACGTCGGTCTGGGCCTCGGGGGGGAGTTGTTCACGCACCGCCTCTTCCAGGTACTCCAGTGCCTCGCCCAGCGGATAGCCGTCGGCGAGGTCCGCCTCGAGGGTGATGGCGCGCACCCGATTGAAGCGATTCAGTGTGCTGGGGCCGGCAAAGTCGGTGAGGGTCACCAGGCTGGCCAGGGGAATCAGTTCGCCGCTGCGCTGTGAGCGGACCCGCAGGCTCTCCAGGCTTCGAGGGCTGGGGCGCGCGCCGGGTTCGCCCTCGAGGATGACGTCGTACTCTTCGCCATCGTCGATATAGCGGGTGGCGGTACGCCCGCCCAGCAGGGTCTCCAGGGTGCGCCCGATCTCGGTGACGGTGACCCCGAGCTCGGCGGCTCGCTGGTAATCGACATCGACCTCGAGCTGGGGCTGGGTCTCCTCGTAGTCGCTGTCCAGCCCGGTGAGGCGAGGGTTGTCCTCGCGGATATGGGCGAAGAGGGTGTCGCGCCAGGCCTCCAGCTCCTCGTAGGTGCCGCCACCCAGCACGAACTGCACGGGCTTCTCGACGCTGGCGCCGAAGCCCTGGCGCATTACCGGAAAGGCGCGCACCCCGGGCAGGTCGGTCAGCTTGCCACGGATCTCGTTCATGATGGCCCAGGCCGAGCGGCGCTCCCCCCAGTCGGCGAGGTTGATGATGACGAAACCGCTGTTGAAGGTCTCGATATTGCCCCAGCCCATTGGCGCGCGCACCACCACGCGCTCGACCTCTCCGGCCTCGACCATCGGCAGCAGCCGGGCCTCGATCTCGTCCATGTAGTCGAGCATATAGTCGTAGGTGGCGCCGGGGGGACCATTGACGATCACCCAGAAATTGCCACGATCCTCCTGGGGCGTGTATTCGTTGGGCAGTTCATTGTTGAGCCACAGCATGGCGCCGACTACCGCGAGAAGCAGTACCATCACGACCAGGCGCAGCCTGAGGGCGCGTTCCAGCAGGCGGCGGTAGAGGCGGCGCGAGTAATCCAGGGCCCGCTGTACGCCGCGGGCGAGGGGCCCCTCATGCATGCCCGCCTTGAGGAGTTTTGAGGCCATCATCGGCGTCAGGGTCAGGGCCAGCAAACTGGAGATGGCTACGGCCGCGGCCAGGGTCAGGGCGAACTCCGAGAACAGCCGGCCGATATCGCCCTGGAGGAAACTCAGCGGCACGAATACCGCGATCAGCACCAGGGTGGTGGCGATCACCGCGAAGGCGATCTGGCGGGTGCCGCGTAAGGCGGCCACCAGGGGTGTCTCGCCATGGTCATGCATGCGCCGGTGGATGTTTTCCAGCACCACGATGGCGTCGTCGACGATCAGGCCGATGGCCAGCACCAGGGCCAGCAGGGTGAGCAGATTGATGGTGAAGCCCATGGCGGCCAGGGCGCCAAAGGCGCCGATCAGGGCAATGGGCACGGTTACCGCGGGGATCAGGGTGGTGCGCAGGTTACCCAGGAAGAGAAAGATCGCGACCACCACCAGGCCCATGGCGATAAACAGGGTCTGCACCACCTGGGAAATGGCGCCCTGGACGAATACCGAGGAGTCGAAGTTCAGGCGCAGCGTCATGCCGTCGGGTAACCCCGGCTGCTGGCGGGCCATCTCGTCCTGTACCTCGCGAGAGATCTCCAGCACATTGGCGGTGGACTGCTTGACCATGCCCAGGCCCACCATGGGCGTGCCGTTGCCGCGGAAGATGGTGCGCTCCTCCACGGCACCGACCTCCACCCGGGCCACGTCGCCCAGGCGTACCAGGTAGCCGTCGTCGGCCTTGTCCAGCACCAGGCGTCGGAAATCCTCCGCCGTCGCGAAGCCCCGCGGCAGGCGCACGATAAACTGGCGCTCGCTGGATTCGATGGAGCCCCCGGGGAGTTCGGCGTTATCGGCGCGCAGGGCGTCTTCCACGTCGCCGGCGGTGAGCCCGCGGGCCGCCATGGCATCGGCATCGAGCCAGACGCGCATGGCGTATTCCCGTCCGCCGCCGATGATGACGCGCGAGACCCCCGGCTGGATCGAGAAGCGATCCACCAGGTAGCGGTTGGCGTAATCGGTGAGTTCCGCCATGGTGTAGCCCTCACCGGACAGCGACAACCAGATCACCACCTGGGAGCTGGAGTCGGCCTTCTGGACCTCGGGCGGGTCGGCCTCGTCGGGCAGGTTGCCGGCGGCGTCGGAGATGCGATCGCGGATATCATTGGCCGCCGAATCGATGTCCTGGTCGAGGCCAAATTCGATATTGATGCTGGAGCGACCGTCCCGGCTCGAGGAAGAGATCACCTGGATGCCGGAAACGCCGGCGATACGGTCCTCCAGTACCTGGGTGATCCGGGTTTCCACCACGCTGGCCGAGGCACCCGGGTAGCGGGTATCGACGCTGACGATGGGTGGGTCGATGGACGGATACTCCTGCAGCGGCAGGCGCTGCAGGGCGAGCAGCCCGAAGGCCACGATCAAGGCGGCCAGCACCGTGGCGAGTACCGGGCGCTGGACGGAAATATCGGAGAGGCGCATCAGCCGCTGGCCTCCGGGGTGTCACGATCCGCGCGCAGCAGCTCGGGGACGCTGGTGGATTCGTCGAGGATGCCCAGCAGTCGGGTGGGCTGGCCGTCGCGTACTCGCTCGGTGCCGTGGGCCACCACCAGCTGGCCTTCGCGGAGACCGTCGAGTATCTCCACTTCCCCCCTGCGGCGGGCGCCGAGGGTGATTTCGCGGCGCGTCACCCGGTGCTCGTCGTCCGGGGCCAGGGTCAGCACGAACTGACGGCGTCCCTCGGGGATCAGCGCCGATTCGGGAATCACCAGGGCCTGGCGGGCTTCGCGCTGCACTACCACATTCATCAGCATGCCGGGGCGCAGGAGGCCCTCGGGGTTGTCGATCAGGGCACGCACGGTGAGGCTGCGGCTGACCGGGTCGACCCGGCTGGCGATGCTGTCGATCTCGCCGTGGAAGACGGTATCGCGATAGGCGGCACTGGTGGCACTGAGCGTCAGCCCCGGGGCTATCTCGCCCAGGGCCCGCTCCGGCAGGGTGAAGTCGAGCTTCATCACATCGAGCTTGTCCAGCGTGACAAGCTCGGTGCCCGGCGTCACCAGGGTACCCACGCTGACGTTGCGAAAGCCGACACGGCCGGCGAAGGGCGCCCGCAGGCGATAGTCGTCGAGGCGTGCCTCCAGGGCCTGGATATCGGCCTCCACCTGGCGCAGTCGCGACTGGGCGTCTTCCAGGTCTCCCCGCGGCGCCAGGTTCCGACGCTGCAGCTGGCCCAGGCGATTGACGGCGTTGCGGCGCTCCTCCCTCAGGGCCTGGGCGGCACGCAGGTTGGCCTGGGCCTCGTCATCGGCCAGCCGTACCAGCAGCTGGCCCGACTCGACGCGATCGCCGTCGCGGAAGTTCAGCTCCGCCACGGTATCGGTGACCGTCGCGGAAAGCGTGACACTCTCGTCGGCGCGCAGGGTCCCCAGCGACGCCAGTGGATCGGACCAGGAGACCCGGCGGGCCTCGGCGGCGATTACCGCCGTGGGCTGCTGGGCGTGTAGCGGTGTGGTCACCGCCAGTAGCAGACCCATCAGCAGGGGCAGTGAACGTAACAGGGTGCGTGGCGGCATAGGAGCAGTCTTGTCGTGAAGCGAAGTTGTCGTGAAACGCAGTGTGAGCGGCAGGGACGTCGTACAGCGTAACCGGATGCAGCCGCCGGAGTGTGACAATATTTCACAACCCGTCGAGGGCCCATGAGGGTTAATTGTACAAAGTTTGTACATGTGAGGCTAGCCTCGGCGCCTGGCAGCGCGGCTGCTAGAATGCGCGCCTCGCCGTTGGCGGTACGCGATATAGCCGGGAGGGCTCAAGGGTGACATACGACGTGATAGTGATCGGCGCCGGCGCCGCGGGGCTGATGTGTGCCCTGAATGCCGGCTACGCGGGGCGACGGGTGCTGGTCCTCGACCATGCCAACAAGGCCGGCAAGAAGATCCTGATGTCCGGTGGTGGGCGCTGTAACTTCACCAACCTCAACTCCACGCCGGCCAACTTCTTTTCGGGCAATCCCCATTTCTGCATCTCGGCCCTCAAGCGTTATCGGCCCGAGCACTTTGTGGAGCTGGTGGAGCGCCATGGCGTCGAGTACGTGGAGAAGGCCCCGGGGCAGCTGTTCTGTGCCGACTCCGCCAAGGAAGTCCTGCGCGTGCTGCTGACCGAGTGCGACTGGGCGGGCGTGGATATCCGCCTGAAGACCCGTATCGACGCGGTGGAGCGGCGCGGGGAGGGCATGCGTCTGACCACCTCGACCGGCGTGATCGACGGTGGGGCCCTGGTCGTGGCCTGCGGGGGCCTCTCGATTCCCACCATGGGGGCCAGCGGCTTCGGCTACGAGATCGCCCGCCAGTTCGGGCTGACGGTGACCGATACGCGTCCGGCGCTGGTACCCTTCACCCTGACCTCACAATGGAAGGCGCGGGCCGAAGCGCTGGCCGGGGTCAGCTGCGAGGTGGAGGCCAGCTGCCGCGAGGGGCGCTACCGTGAGCCCATGCTGTTTACCCACCGCGGCCTGTCGGGCCCGGCCATGCTGCAGGCCTCGAGCTACTGGCAGCCCGGCGACGAGATCGCCATCGACCTGCTACCCGGCGAGGATGCCTTCGCGTCGTTATGTGCGGCGCGGCGGGACACGCCGAAGCGCCGCCTCTCTACCTGGCTGGGCGAGCGTCTGCCCAGGCGGCTGGCACAGGCGCTGGTGGAATGGCAGGGCGATGATGGCGTGCTGGCCGAATGCGGCAACGCGCGTCTGCAAAGCTGGGGCGAGGCGCTTAATCGCTGGCGGCTGAAGCCCGCCGGCACCGAAGGCTGGCGTACCGCCGAGGTGACCCTGGGTGGCGTGGATACCGGGGCGGTATCCTCTCGTGACTTCGCCGTCACGGGGCTGCCGCAGCTACGCTTTATCGGCGAGGTGCTGGATGTGACCGGGGAGCTGGGCGGCCACAACTTCCAGTGGGCCTGGGCCAGCGGCGTGGCCTGTGGGCAGAGCCTTTAAGCACGAGCCTTTAAGCACGAGTCTTTAAGTACGAGTCTTTAAGTACATGGGATCCCGACGATGATGAAAAGAGTGTTGCTGGTAGCGCTGTTGGCCCTGGCGGGGCTTACCTGGTTCGAGGAGCAGTCGGAGCGGCCTGGAGAGGCCGGGCCGCCCGCCGTGGAGCAGCGTCTGCCGGGGCAGGCGCAGATCGATGCCACCCTACGCCTGATCGAGCGCGATGGGGCCTTCCCCCATTCACAGGACGGCACGACCTTCTTCAATCGCGAAGGCCGGCTGCCCCAGCAACCCCGCGGCTACTATCGCGAATATACCGTGGAGACGCCGGGGCTCTCCCATCGCGGGCCCCGGCGCATCGTGACCGGGGGAAAGCCGCCCGAGGTCTTCTACTACACCGCGGATCATTACGACTCCTTTCGGATACTGGAGGATCGTCGATGAAGCCGCCTGTCTCGAAACATGCGACCTCCTCGAGAGGTGTGCCCTCCTGGAGAGCGGCCCTGGCTCGCCATGTGAGCGATCCGGCCCATGCCGGCGTCTATCGCCTGGAGGCACCCCGGCTCGCGGCCCTGTGTGATATACCGCATGGGGCAGTGGGCGATGCCTCGGGCGTCGACTGGCACTGCCTGGCCGCCGCGCCGCGCTGGAATCGCGAGGCGCTGCTCGATGGTCTGGCGGCGAGCCTCGCCTTCCCCGATTATTTCGGGCGTAACTGGGACGCCGCCTGGGACTGCCTGACCGAGCTCGCCTGGGCGCCGGGCAGGCCGCGGGTGATGGCGGTGCCGGCGGCGCCCATGGAAGTGGGCGCCATGGCGACGTTCGTGGAACTGATGGCGGATGCCGCCGAGCACTGGGTGGCCCGGGGGCAGATACTGGTCACGCTGATTGGCTGGAACGATGAGGCGTCGGCCGGATTGCCGGCGCTGCCCGACCTCCCGCCTCAGGCGATGGATGGGTCGGCGTGATGAGGGCCTTAGCGTAGCAGGCGGCGCACCCGGTTGATCGCCAGGGCGCCGGTTGTTGCGCGACGGCCGTAGTGAAGCAGGCGGCCGCGGTGCTTGCTTAGCCTCAGCACCAATAGCCCCCCCAGAGCGTAGAGGGGCGTCTTGAAGCGCATCAGCCTGTGCCACCCGCTGTCGAGCGGTTGAGTGGCGGTCTGCCAGCGGCTGGCCTCGACCAGAATATCCACGCGTTGCTGTTCGATGCGCTCTTCCAGGGCGGCCTTCTCGTCCGACCGACTGGCATACGCGCCGTGTTTAGCCGCCATGCCGGGTCTCCTCGTGCCGGCGTTCGTGCTCCAGCAGTTCGCGGTCGGTGGCAAGATGCTTGAGGGTGCTGGCCAGCAGGGTGCGCCGCCGTGCCAGCTGCATGACGCGCAGGCAGAGCAGCAGGCCGCTGCCCAGCAGGACACCCGCGCTGACGGCGATGGCGGTCAAGCGGTAGCTGTCCCAGAAAAACACGATCACCAGGGTGGTGAGCACCGCGATGCCGAGCAGCAACAGGATCATTGCCAGCCCGGCAAGCAGCAGCATGCCCACCAGGCGGGCACGCTCCTCCTCGAGTTCCAGCACGGCGAGACGCAGGCGCGTTTCTCCGGTGGCCAGCAGGCTACCCAGCAGGCGCCTGCCGGCGGTGAATACCCGCTGAGCCGGTCCCTGGCTGGATGCCATCAGCGCCGTCCGATCAGCATGCCGATCACGACACCCACGCCGGCGCCGATGCCGATGCTGGTCCAGGGGTTGTCTCGCACGTAGCGGTCACAGGCATCCACCTGATGGTCGAGAGTTTCTCGAGCCTCGCCATAGAAGCGCTCGCCGCGGGATTCGAGGCGTTCGCGAGTGTCCTTGAGTCGCTTCTCGGCACGCTCACGCAGTTCCTTGATATTGCTGCGTGAATCGTCGGCTGTGGCGTTGACCAGCTCCTCGACGGTCTGGCTGAGGTGCTGAAGGTCTGCCTTGAGTTGCTCGGTGGATTCGTGGGTACGATTCGCCATTTGAGTCTTCCTGTGACGGTGGGTGACACGGCTAGCATAGCAGCCGGGGCACGGCTTGGCAGCGCCCCGGCCCGCGGCCGGCTGCGACTAGCGCAGCAGGCCGCTGTTGGGTGAAAACAACGGGTTGAGGCTGAAGCCCAGGCTGAGGCGCTGGGTCGTATGATCGTAGTCGATCAGGCTCTCGCCGTAGCCGTGATAGTACTGTACATGGGCGCGAACCTTGCTGTCGAAGAGCGGCCAGGAGTAGTCGAACTGCCCGCCCATATGCCCGGCCCCGGGATTGCCGCGCAGCATCAGGCTGAGCTCACTGTTGCCGAAGCGTCGCGCGACGGTGACGTCGCCGTAGCCCATATAGCGCTCGATATCGGGGTTGTCGTCATCGCCGGTGGTTTCCGGCAGGCGGTAGTGGGGGGCCAGGCTGAGCGCCCAGTCGCCACGCTGGAAGATGGTCTCCAGATAGAGGCGGTTCCAGCTGCGCGACAGTTCATTGGAACGGCCGTTGGACTGATGGTTGATGGCGATGCGGTTGCGTATATTGGCCCAGCCGAAGACCTGCCAGTCATTGTCGAGGCTGAGGAATACTTCAGGCTCGTAGTTGGTCTCGCGAAATGGCGAGGAATCGTCGGTGTTGTAGGCTTGCCACCAGCTGCGTTGGGTATAGGCGAAGTAGAGGTCGCCGGTATCACCGAACAGCCCTTCGGCAATGGCCACCTTGGCGCTGAACTGAAACTTCAGCTCGTTACGCTCCATGCCGTCCTCGCCGGTCAATTGCGCGTAGGTGGCATGGTTGGGCTTGCGGTTATAGGTGAGCGGAAACAGGTAATTGCGCCGATAGGCAGTGATGGCATAGGGATTGCGGTTCGAGGCCTTTTCCAGCTCGCGCCGTCCGGCGGCCTCGACCACGGCAACGTCCCCCGGGGCGAGCCTCGGGGCCGGAGGCCAGGCGAATTCCCTCGCGTTCGGTACGGCCTCGTCCGGCGACTCCTCCAGGGTCTCGAGCCTTGCCTCCACGTCGGCGACCTCGGTGCGCAGCTCGTCCAGGCGTGCCTGAAGTTCGGCACGACTTTCGGTATCCGTTGCCGCCTGGGCCATGCCGGTGAAGAGCAGAGAGAGTGAAGCTAGGGCAGCGATGCTTATCGGCAGACGCATGTCGGGGATCCGGGCAGAAAGGTTGGGACCATCGTTCTACCATGCTCGAGGGGCAAGTCAACCAGGAAGCGTCGTGGCGATTGCCTTGCCGAGGATGGGCACGGAGAATCGACGGCCAGGATCATATAACGGGAGAGGGGCGTGAGCGGACGACCGGACGCGGGTGTCAGGGAAGGCGGGAGGTGTCTTGCCATATATTGGCTGCTGGGGTTGATGCTCCTGGCCATGACATGGCCGGCCCTGGCTCAGCAGGCGTCGCTGCCCGAGCGCGCCGCCGTGGAGGAGCGTCTCACCGGCCTTAAAGAGGGGGCGGGGGAGGCGGGGCCCACCGATGAGGAACAGGCCACCATCGAGTTGCTCGGCGCGACGCTTGCCGACCTCGATGCCCTGGCCAGGGTCGGCGAGCGCCAGGACGCCCTCGAGGAGCGGGTGGACCAGGCGCCCGAGGAGCTGATGCGCCTGGAGCGCGAACTGGAGGATGAGGCCTCGGCGCCCCGAGACTCCGCCGCCGAGCTGGATAAACTCTCCCTGGATGAACTGGAGGCCCGCCAGCAGCAGACGGTGGTGGCGCTGCAGCGTCTTCAGGACCGCCTCGCCGAGGTCAATGCCCAGCTGCTGACGGCCCGGACGCTGCCCGAGCGGGCCCAGCAGGCAATAGCCGAGGCCATGCGCCAGGTAGAGGAGGCGCGGCGGAAGCTCGACGAGCTGGATGTCAACAAGGTGCCGGCGGATGCCCCCGAACGCTGGCGACACCAGGTGGCGCGCGCCCTTGCCGAGGCGCGACTGCTTTACCATCAGCGTGAGCTGTCGACCAATACTCGCCTGCGTGAGCTGGACCAGCAGCGCCAGGAACTGCTGACGCAGCAGCAGGCTCGTCAGCAGGCGGAACTGGCGCTGTTGCAGAGCGTCATCGAACGCAAGCGCCGCCTGGCGTCCGAGCAGGCGATCGCCGATGCGGTCCGGGATGATCCGTTGCTGGAAGCGGGGCATCCGGTGCTGGAGAGTGCCCAGGAGGTAAACCGTACCCTCAGCCAGGAGCTGCTGCGTGCCAACGACCGCAGCAGCGTCCTGGTGCGTGAGGGCCTGTCGGTGCGCAGCATGCTCGACCAGGTGCGCCAGCTCGAGCGTAGCCTCAACGAGCAGATCGAGGCGATCCGTGGTTCGACGCTGCTGGCGCGCATACTTCACGAGCAGCGTCGCGCGCTGCCCGAAGTGGAGGCGCGCCGCGACCTGCAGGATGAGATCGCCGATCTGCGTCTGCGCCAGTTCGACCTGGCACGCCAGCGAGACAAGCTGCGAGAAGGAGAACGACTGGCCGGGCAGCGCCTGGAGGAGGCGGGGGTGACCCGCAACGAAGGGCTGGTCGATTCCTTGCAGCGTCTCTATCAGTCGCGCCGTGAGCTGGTCGACCGGCTCGAACAGACCTATGGCAACCTGCTCAGCTCGGCCATCGAGCTACAGCTCAATCAGCAGCAGCTGCGTGATACCACGCAGGAGCTGCGAGCCACGATCGATGAACAGCTGTTCTGGGTCGCCAATACCCGCCCGCTGGGCCTGGCCTGGCTGCGTCAACTTCCCGCCAACCTTGCCATGGAGTGGCGCGAAGGCGAATGGCGGCAGGCGTTGCCGGCGACCTGGGGCCTTCCCTCGGTAGGCGCCCTGGTGGGGCTGTTGCCGCTGCTGCTGGCCCTGGTCCTGGGCTGGAAGCGTCGCCGCATCCAGGCGCGCCTCGTCGGCCTGCATGAACAGATCGGTCATCTGCGCCGGGATACCCAGCTGCATACCCCGCTGGCCATATACCTCAATGCCCTGATGGCGGCCCCGGGCCCACTGCTGCTGGCGGCGGCCAGTCTGGCGCTGCTGGCCGGGGGTGACGTTACTGCGGGGGCACTGGGAATGGCAGGGCTGGAGCTCTCCCTGGCATGGGGCGTGGTGGCATGGTCGCGTCGGCTCCTGGTGTCCGATGGCGTGGCCACGACGCATTTTCACTGGCCGGCCAGCTATGCCGCCCGCCTGCGCCGGCTGCTGGGCTGGCTGGGGATGGCCCTGGTGCCCGTGCTGGGCATTGCCACCCTGGCCAGGGAGTCGGACTTCGAACTGAGCAATCGCCCGCTGGCGCTGAGCCTGCTGTTGCTGGGGCTGCTGGTCATGAACGTCAAGATGACGCGGCTGATCCTGGCCCATGTGCCCTTCTTCGGCCTCAAGCTGTTCCGTCTGGTGCTGGGGCTGGCGATGGCCGGCGTGCCTCTGGTACTGATCGGGCTGGTGGTGGGCGGCTATGAGTATACCGCCCTGAGCCTGGTCGGCCGCTTTGTCATCACGCTCTATTTGTTGGGGGTGTGGATCCTGGTGGAGGCAACGGTGGTACGTGGCCTCGCGGTGGCGGCACGCCGCCTGGCATTTCGACGCGCGCTGGCGCGCCGCCATGCCGAGGAAATGGAGGGTGCCGAGGGCGGGCCGGAGGTAGTCGAGGAGCCGCCGCTGGATATGGAGCAGATCAACCAGCAGTCGCTGCGCCTCGCCAAGCTGTTCCTGCTGATCGCCTTTGCGTTTCTGTTCTACCTGGTATGGGCGGATCTGTTGACCGTGCTGGGCTATCTGGAAGAGGTGCGAATCTGGGGCGGCGAAGGGGATGAGCTGGTCACCGATGCCCTGTCGGTGGCCGATATCTTCACCGCACTCTTGATCGTGGCGCTGACCATGATGTTGGCGCGCAACCTGCCGGGCCTGCTGGAGGTGAGCCTGCTGTCGCGCCTCGAGCTCAAGCAGGGCAGTGCCTATGCCATCACGTCACTGCTTTCCTATACCATCATCGGTACCGGCCTGGTGGCCTCCCTGGGAGCCGTGGGGGTCTCCTGGGACAAGCTGCAGTGGCTGGTGGCGGCGCTGGGCGTGGGGCTGGGCTTCGGCTTGCAAGAGATCTTCGCCAATTTCATCTCGGGGCTGATCATCCTCTTCGAGCGGCCGGTACGCATCGGCGACACCGTGACGCTGGGCAGCCTGACCGGCACGGTGAGCCGTATTCGCATTCGCGCCACCACGGTGACCGACTTCGACAACAAGGAGATCATCATCCCCAACAAGACGTTCGTCACCGATCAGCTGATCAACTGGTCGCTAAGCGATACCGTCACGCGGGTGGTGCTCAGCTTCGGCGTGGCCCATGGCTCGGACTATTCCGTCGTGCACCAGCTGTTGCGCCGGGTCGCCGACGACAATACTCGCGTATTGGCCGACCCCGAGCCCCAGGTGTTCTTCATGGCCTATGGCGAAAACGCCCTCGACTTCGAGCTGCGTATCTTCGTCAACAGCCTCGGCGACCGGCTCTTCGCCACCGATGAGATCAACTGCCGGGTAAGCGAGCTGTTTGCCGACCATGGCATCAAGGTTGCCTTCAACCAGTTCGATGTCTGGCTACACCGCCCCGATGGCCAGGCCAGGCGGGTCCAGCGGGCCTCGCCTGGCCCGGTGACGCCCCCCGCGCACCCCCCGCCAGGCACCCGGGGTGACCCGGGAGACCTCGATGGCGGTGGTGGCGCCGACGGCCGATGAGGCGTCTTCAGGGTGTCGGCAGGCGCACGGCATGCAGCAGGAACTCGCGATTGCCGTCGCCGCCGAGCAAGGGGCTCTCCTGCCAGTGGCGTATCTCGAGGCCGAGCGGTGCGCAGCAGGCGCGAATGCGCTTCTCCACCTCGGCATAGCGGGTCGGGTCGGCGACCAGGCCCCGGGCGTTGATACCCCCGGGGCCTACCTCGAACTGTGGCTTGACCAGGCTGACAAGCTCGCCCCCGGACGGCAGCAGGGCGGCGACCTGGGGCAGGATCAGTGTCTGGGAGATAAAGGAGACGTCCATCACCGCGAGGTCGGGCCCCGAGGCCTGGCGGTCGGCGATGGCTTCCCTCAGTCGCGCATCCGCGGTCATGGCGCGGGCATTAAGGCCCTCCAGGCAGGTGATCCGAGGATCGTCGCGCAGGCTGGGGTCGAGCTGGTCATGGCCCACTTCCACACCGATCACATGGCGTGCCCCCCGGGACAGGGCGCAGTCGGTGAAGCCACCGGTCGACTGGCCCACGTCCAGCACCAACCGGTCGGCGAGCGCGAGCCCGAGCGTGTCGATGAGTGCCTCGAGCTTGAGGCCGGCGCGGGATACATAGCGCTCCTCGGGGTCCGCCTCCACCGTCAGTTGCGTGCTATCCGGCAGCTTTTCGCCGGGCTTGGCGAGCACTTGACCGGAGTCGGCCAGGCGCACCCGGCCATGGCGAATCAGTCGCTGGGCGCGGGTACGTGAACGGGCCAGGCCCTGGGTGACGAGCAGCATATCGAGGCGAGGCATGGGGGCTCCGGTCGGGGAAAGAAGCCGCCATTATAGCCACCCAGAGGCCTTCGTTGGTGTGCCGGGATCAAGGCCCCTCGTCCGGCCCCTCGGCGGCCTGCAGGTCGGTGGGCGGAATGCGGTCCGCCCCCCAGCTCCGGTAGATATAGTCGGCGACGCGGTCGAGCTCGGCCTGACTGATCTCGGCCAGCTCGCCGCGCTCCAGGGGATCGTAGTGGAAGATATACAGCCTCGACGCGAACTGCTCGAAGGGCAGTGACGACTCGCCGAAGCGCTCGCCGTGGTCGGAGGTGCTGACCTTGATGCCATCTCCCCAGTCCTGGCCGCTGTCGTTGTTGGGGTTGAAGAAGTAGACCCGCATCACGTCAGAGGGGTCGAGGTTGACCCTGAGCATGGTGATCGCGTGCCAGCCGATAAAGCGCGCGGCGCTATCGGTGACCGCAATGCCCGCCGGTTGCGGATGAATAAGCGGCTGACTGCCGTTGTAGTAGGGGTGATAGCTGGCATAGAAATGGCGCAGGAAGGTGTCCAGCTCATCCAGCTGCCCCGTGGCCACGTCGACGTTGATGCGAAAGCCGCGTCCCGACCACCAGCCATGGAATTCGGGGTTGACCCAGCGGTGCGGGTCACCCTCGCGGCCGATGCAGCGGCGCCCCATCTCGCCATAGATGCGGTCCAGGTGAGGTACCACGATCAAGGATACCGGGTCGAGATCCATGGGTAGCGTCTGGGCCACACCCGAGAGGCTGGCCATGGAGGACAGGGGCATGCCCTCGAAGTGAATGATGATTTCGTCGTCCCGGGCCGCCCAGACCACCATCTGCAGCAGGTAGTCGGGATCGTTGTAGGCCCACATGGAGAGCGCCCGGGCGGATTGGCAGGTCGGGTTGTTGCCCTGGCCCACGCCCAGCGGCTGGCCGAGCATGCACAGGACGCCCTCGAGCAGTCGTGCCCGCGGCGAGACGGCTTCGCCGAAGGCCAGGTTCAGCCTCGCCTGGGACCATTCGGTGAGTGTCAGGCCCAGCTGGCGCCACATGGCCGGCGCGACCGGTGGCTGGTAGAGAATGCCGCGCTCGAGCATCAGGGCCAGGCCATAGGCGGCCTGGGGCGTGGCCGAGTGTACGCCGCCGCGAATCAGCGCCGTGACCAGCTCGCGGTAGCAGAGCAGGCAGTCGCGTCCGGTGGAGGAGAGCCCCAGCGCCTCCGCCAGCAGGTGGTCGTTGTGTTCCAGAAGGTGGCGCAACAGCACGGGGTGATAGGGGGAGACCAGGCCGGTATCGTGCATGGCGCGGGCAAACCCGGTGGCTTCGCCCTGCAGGGCGGTGGCATCCATGCGGGACAGGCGTTCGCGATAGACCTCCAGGCCGGGGTCCTCGCGACAGGCACGGGTGGGCCCGAACAGCGAGCTGACCAGGCGGTCGGCCCCCTGTCCGCTGGCGCCCAGGTCGATCGAGGGATCGGCCTGGCAGATGGCAATCTGGGTGATCATCCGCTTGACCGGCTCGACCTGTATCGGGCGCTGCTCGAGGATGCGCCAGATCTCCTCGATCAGGCGATCGATAATATGCTCATAGCCGATACGCTCGGCAAGGTGCCGAAACAGGTGACGAGGCACCTGGGCGAGCCGCCCCTGGGTCTCGCGCTCGGCCTCGCTGGGCGCGCCGAACAGCAGCCAGAGGTTGATGGCCATCGCCTGGGTCAGATAGTGGTGGGCCTGCTCCGCGGAAATCGCGGTGTGGAGGTATTCCTCCTTGGCGACCGCCAGCAGGCGCAGTTCGCTGAGTGCCTCGATCACCACGATGTTGGGGTCGGCACTCTTCAGCGCGTGGGTGGTAAGGGAGGGCACCAGATACTGGGGCGTCTCCCAGTCGGAGCCGGCGAAGATGCCGGCCCGTTCGAGTCTCTGGACGCGGGCTTCGACGGCGGCGGCACCGCCCTCCTGAAGCAGCACGCGGCGTGCGGTATCGAGCACTCGGGGGAGCTTGCCGGGCTTGGCGAAGTCTTGCGCCTCTTCGAACAGGGAGATTGCCGCATCGAGCTTCTCCAGCAAGAGGCGAAGCTTGGTATCGTCGGGTGGCGTGGCGCCACCCGCTTGAGTGTCGTCATGCGTTGTCACGCTGACTCCTTGTCGTCAGGCCGTCATGGCTACCCATGACGCCTAGATCGGGCGAAGAAATCAAGCTAATGCCTCGCTGAATATCTTGGCTCAGACATCCCTTGGCTTACTTTTAGCTTAGACATGTTCTGTCTTAGACATAGAAGTCGGTCTCTTCCAGCTGCTTGAGCAGCTCCTTCATGCGCGCCGCCTCATCGCCCTTGAAGTAGACCAGGCCCCAGTGCGTGCCGAAGGCGGTCCGCTTGGTGACCGTTTCCTCCAGCGGTGCCGTCAGCTCGTGGGACTCGAAGTAGGGGTCGTCCTCGACCTCTTCGGGGATCTCCAGCTTGCTGACGACTCGGCGCCGTGGGTATACCCCGAAACAGCCGGCGTAGCCATCGGCGTCCTCGACCTCCCTGGGGAAGAACTCGGCGACCTCTTCCGGCGTGCTCGTGGGGTCAAACACCAGCATCGAGGCCTGGTAGGCGTTGAAGCCATAGACCCGCTCGAGCAGCTCGAAGACCTTGAAGCCTGGCGGCCGATAGGCCACCTCGCCGAAGTACATTTCGCCATCGTTGGTGACGAAGTACTCGGGATGGATCAGGCCGAATTCGATGTCGAAGGCCTTGATCAGCTTCTCGATCTGGGCGGTGATCTGCGGGCGGTATTTCTCAAGCTCCGGGGAGGCCGGCACAAACACCGAATAGCCCAGGGTCACGTATTCGGAGATGTTGAGGAAGACGATCTTGCCGTTGTGGATCCAGGCCTCCACCGCGAACTCCCAGCCGTCCAGGTGCGACTCCATCAGCACCGGGAATTCCTCCTCGGGAATGGTATCGACCTCGTCGGGGGTACGGATCACCCGATGCCCCAGGCAGCCAGCCTTGTCGAAGGCCTTGAGGTGGATGGGGTCGTTGGGGTCGCCATCGAGCTTGAGCAGGGTCTGGTTGACCCGCTTGAGGAAGCGGATGACGTCTTCCTTGTCGTGGGCCTCCTCGAAGATGCCCACGCGGATGCCGCCAAGCTGGGCACGACGCTTCATCAGCGCCTTGTCGCGCAGCAGCAGCGACTGCCCGTAGAGCCGTGGGTTATCGAGCAGCACCGAGTTGATGGCGCCGGCCCATTCCACGGTTTCCTCGAACAGTGGAATGGCCACGTTGACGTCCATTTCCTTGAGGGTCTCGGCGATCTCCATGGAGCGGTCGTTCAGGCGCTCGAAGTTCCAGGGGACGTAGGGGATGTCATGCTGCTGGCAATACTCTTCCGCCCAGTCGGGCGCCACCACAACGTAGCGTCGGTCGAAACTCTCGGCGGCTTCGACGGCATTCAGGCTCCAGCCCAGCAGGGCGATATGGCCCTTGTTCGGATCCTTTTTCATGGGGCGCCTCCTGTTGTTCGCGATGGTCACTTTCCTCTCCAGGCCGTGACAAGGAAGGCGTAAGAGAGGGCATTCTGCATGCTACAGCACGTGACGCCGGTCTACATCCCGTAGCGAAGCGTTCGTGCGCTCTTGCCTGCATCCCGAGGCGCTGTTATAGTGCGCACTCTCTCGGCAAGACGTTGATCGATAACGTCAATCGCGCCGAGTTGGCATCATCGTGATGCCGTGCTGTGGTGGCCCCGTCGGTCCTCCCGCAACGCTAAACTGCAAACCCCGCCAGGCCCGGAAGGGAGCAACGGTAGTGGTGGACGCGTGTGCCGGGATGTGGCTGTCGGGGCCGCCTCCATTTTGGGCAGCGTCACCCCCCCCCCTTATCTTTATCCCCTCGACTGTATTCCCCCCTATTCTTTTCGATTCTCGGACTCCCCGTTTTCGGGACGTCGGTGATCTGATGGCTCAGTGGTCGTTCGGGTGTTAACCCCCAGAGTAGCTGCTAAACGGACGTTCGTTGGAAAGTCGTATTGGCTGCGGCCGCGAAGCGCGCTAAGGTGCAGGGCCGGCCTTTTCAAGGCGGTTCAGAAGCTCATCGATCGAAACAACTCAAATGAATAGAAGAGGGAACACCATGATGCGGCGTCGAATTCTCTCCGCGGTGCTGGGCTCCATGCTGGTGGCCGGCGTGGCACAGGCCGAGACCGTGAACCTGGGCATCACCCAGATAGTCGAGCACCCGGCCCTGGATGCCAGTCGCCAGGGGGCCCTGGACGAGCTCGCCGAGCGTGGCTATGTCGAGGGCGACAACCTCGAGGTCGACTTCCAGAACGCCCAGGGGGATACGTCCATTGCCGCCCAGATCGCGCGCAAGTTTGCGGGCGATCGTCCGGATCTGGTGCTGGCCATTAGCACTCCCTCGGCCCAGGCCGCGGCCTCGGCGCTGCAGGATGATATCCCCGTTGTGTTTACCGCCGTCACCGATCCGCTGATCGCCAAGCTGGTGACCGACATGGAGGCCCCCGGCGCCAATATCACCGGGGTAGTGGATGCGCCGCCCCTGAAGGCGCAGCTGCAGCTGATCCGTGACATGTTCCCCGAGGCCGAGCGGCTGGGAGTCATCTACAACCCCGGCGAGGCGAACTCCGTTTCCCAGGCCGAGAAGCTCAATGAGATGGCGCCCGAGCTCGATTTCGAACTGGTCGAGGTAACCGCCTCGCGCACCTCCGAGGTGATGGGAGCCGCACGCAGCCTGGCTGGCCGTGCCGACGCCATCTATGTACCGGTAGACAACACCGTGGTCTCGGCCCTGGAGAGCGTGTTGAAGGTCGGCTATGACGCCGATATTCCGGTCTTCACCGGCGACAACTCCTCCGTCGAGCGCGGTGCCCTGGCGTCTCTGGGCTTCAGCTACTACGACATGGGGCGCCAGACCGGCGGGATGATGGCCGATATCCTGGGAGGTGAGAAGGCCGGCGACCTGTCGGTGGGCACCGTCGAGAAGCTCGAGCTGATCCTGAACCGTGATGCCGCCGAGCAGATCGGTTATGAGATCCCGGCCGAGTTCGAGGAACAGGCGGTCGAGATCTTCGAGTAATGAGCCTTATTGCCTTTCTAGGGGCCATCGAGCTTGGCCTCATCTTCGGTTTCGTGGCGCTCGGCGTTTACCTCTCCTTCCGCGTTCTCGACTTTCCCGACCTGACCGTCGACGGCAGTTTCCCCCTGGGGGCTGCCGTGGCGGCGGTGTGGATCGTGGGCGGCGGCAATCCCTGGGTGGGTACCGGCCTGGCGGTGATTGCCGGTGCCATGGCCGGCACGGTGACCGCCTGGATGGCGGTGAAGCTGAAGATACTCAATCTGCTGGCGTCGATCCTGTCGATGATCGCGCTCTACTCAATCAACCTCCGGGTGATGGGGCGGCCCAATATTGCGCTGCTGACCGATGAGACCATCTTCACGCCGCTGGAGGCGTTGCCGGTCAGTCGCTATGTGATCTTTCCGCTGGCGATCTTCGCGGGCCTGGTGGTGGTCACGGCCCTGCTCAACCGCTTTCTCAACAGCGAAGTGGGCCTGGGGATGCGTGCCACGGGCGAGAATGCGCGCATGGCCTCGGGCAACGGCATCAACACCTCGGTCATGGTGCTTTCCGGCATGGCCCTCTCCAATGCCCTGGTGGCGCTGGGTGGTGCCTTGTTCGCCCAGAGCCAGGGCAGCGCCGACGTCACAATGGGGGTGGGTACCATCGTGGTGGGCCTGGCGGCGGTGATCGGCGGCCAGTCACTGATCCCGGGGCGTACCATCCTGGTGGCTACCCTGGCCTGCATCTTCGGTTCCATCCTCTATCGCCTGATGGTGGCGGTGGCGCTCAATGCCGACTTTATCGGCCTCAAGGCCCAGGATCTCAACCTGGTCACGGCGCTGCTGGTCGGTTTCGCGCTGGTGCTCCCGCGGCTCAAGCTCAGGAGGCGCAGCGCATGATCGAACTTCATGACATTCACGTTACCTTCAACCCCGGCACCCCGCTCGAGAACCACGTGCTCAAGGGGATCGACCTGACCATCGACGAGGGCGAGTTCGTCACCGTGATCGGCGGTAACGGGGCCGGCAAGTCGACGCTGCTCAACGTGCTGGCCGGGGAGATCATCGCCCAGCCGGGACGAGTGTTGATCGGCGGGCGAGATGTCACTCGGCTGTCGGCCTTCAAGCGCGCCGACCTGGTGGCGCGTGTCTACCAGGACCCGCTGGCCGGCACCTGCAGCACCCTGACCCTCGAGGAGAACATGGCTCTGGCCTTCGCTCGTGGCCGGCGTCGGCGCCTGGGGCGTGCCCTCGATGCCTCGCTGCGCAGCCGTCTGCGGGACAACCTGGCCCGCCTGGGCCTGGGCCTGGAGGATCGCCTGCACGACAGCATCGGACTGCTGTCCGGGGGGCAACGCCAGGCGGTCAGCCTGCTGATGTCGGCGCTGCAGCCCATGGAGATCATGCTGCTGGATGAGCACACCGCGGCCCTGGATCCCCGAATCGCCAGCTTCGTGCTGGAGCTCTCCGCCGATATCATCCGCGAGCAGCGCCTCACCGCGTTGATGGTCACCCACAGCATGCGTCAGGCACTGGATGTGGGGCATCGCACCATCATGATGGATCAGGGAGAGATCGCCTTCGACGTCAAGGGCGAGGAGCGTGCCGGGCTGGATGTGCCGGACCTGCTCAAGCTGTTCGAGCGTGCCCGGGGCGAGCAGGTCGACGACGACTCGCTGTTGCTGGGATAGCGGGTCGTCGGGCTGAGGGCTGGCGGGCGGAAGGCCGCCCCTAGCCCTGGCTCCCCAGGTGTTTGCGCAGAAAGTGGCAGGTGCGCTCGTGGTCGGGGTCGGAGAACAGGCGGTCCGGGGTGTTGGCTTCGACCACGACGCCTTCGTCCATGAACATTGTCCAGTCGGAGACGTCTCGGGCGAAGGCCATCTCGTGGGTGACGATGAGCATGGTCATGTGCTCCTCGGCCAGGCCTTTCATCACCCGGTTTACCTCTTCTACCAACTCCGGGTCGAGCGCCGAGGTGGCCTCGTCGAACAGCATTACCTTGGGCTGCATGGCCAGAGCGCGAGCGATGGCGACGCGCTGTTTCTGACCGCCGGAGAGCGAGCTGGGGTAGGCCTTGGCCTTGTCTGCCAGGCCCACGCGCTCGAGCAGCTCCATGCCCAGTTCGCGTGCGTCTGTCGACTGCATGCCTTTCAACCTGCGCGGCGCCAGGGTCACGTTGTCCAGGGTCGACATGTGCGGGAACAAGTTAAAGTGCTGGAACACCATGCCCATGTTCTGGCGGATATGATTGATGTGCCGCTCGAACGCCAGCCCCTTGAGGTCGGGGCGGTTGACCGGCATGCCGTCGAGTAGGATGTTTCCGCCGTCGATGACCTCCAGATGGTTGATCGAGCGCAGTAGCGTGCTCTTGCCCGAGCCCGACGGGCCGATGATCGAGATGATTCGGCCGCGGTCGACGCGCAGGTCGATTCCCTTCAATACCTCGAGGTCTCCGAAATGCTTCTTGACGCCCTTGAGCTCGACCATCGGGGTGTCCGTGCTTGTTGTCATGCGTAAACCTCGTTAGCGGCGATAGGCGGCGCGACGCTCGATCCACGACTGGCCGGCTTCCATCATGAGATTGATCAGGTAGTAGATCACGGCGATGGTGATGTAGAACTCGAAGGGGCGAAAGGTCACGCTGATGGCGTACTGGGAGACATATACCAGCTCGCCGATGCCGATGGCGGAGAGCACCGAGATATCCTTGACCATGATGATCATGTTGTTGCTCAGCTGCGGCAGGGCGCGATAGAAGGCCTGGGGCAGGATGATGTAGATCAGCGTCCTGATATGGCCGAAACCCAGGGAGCGCGAGGCTTCGTACTGACCGTCCGAGACCGACCGGATGGTGGCGACGAAGATGTCGGCGTTATAGGCCATGTAGTGGAAGCCGAGCCCCAGAATGCCGACCACGATGGCGGGAATCAGGATCAGCTCGCCGAGGCCGAAATACAGGAAGTACAGCTGCAGCAGCAGCGGTGTGGTCATGAACAGCCAGATGAAGAAGCGCAGCGGCCAGCTCACGACACGGCGGGTATAGAGCGAGATCACCGCGACGATCTGGCCGCCCACAATCGACATGACGGCGACGGCCAGGCCGATCAGCAGGGTGACCCCTACGCCTTGCACCAGCGTGGGGAAGTACTCGATGACAGGGCTGAAGTCGAATTCCATGAGGCGATCCTTGAGCGCTCGGTCGTTGAGCGTGGTTGCGCTAGCGGTAGGTGTAGCGCGTGGCGCGTCGATACAGGAACTCGATCATCCCCATGACCGCGTAGATGATCACGATGTACATCAGCGCGCTGAGCATGAATACCTCCAGGGGCTTGTAGGTGGAGCCGATCAGGCGTTGAGCCTGATAGGTGAGCTCGACCACGGAGATGATGGAGACCAGCGACGAGTTCTTGACCAGGATGATGGCGAGCACTCCGATGGAGCGAATCATCAGGCCGGCCGCCTGGGGCAGGATGATATGCTGCAGCGTGGCCAGGCGACCGAAGCCCAGCGAGCGCGAGGCTTCGCTCTGGCCGCTGTCGACCGACTCGATGGCGCCGCGCATGGCTTCGCTGATGTAGGCGCCGATGTTGAAGGCGCCCACCATCACGCCGCAGGTGAAGGGGTCCAGGCGCAGGCCGATCGCCGGCCCGCCGTAGAACACCAGCAGCAGCTGCACGAAGTAGGGCGTGCCGCGAATCACGCTGATATAGGCCCGCGCCAGCCACCGCGGCGGCGCCAGGCGAGATGTCCTCAGCGCCACCAGGGCCGCGGCGATGAACAGGCCAAGGAACAGGGCCCGCGCCGAAATATCGACTGTGACCCACGCCGCCTTGATCAAGAGCGGCGTGATGTCGATCATCAGATTGAAGTCCATGATCGGTACCTAGTTGAGCTCGACGCCTTCGCCGATCCACTCGTCGACGATCTCCTGATAGGTACCATTCGCCTTGATTTCCGCGAGCGCCTCGTTGAGCGCCGCCATGAGCTTGGGCGTATCCTCCTGGATGGCAATGGCGATGGGGCCACTGGGAAGCTCACCGACGTCGACCTGCTTGATGTCGACATTCTTTTCGTTGAGCGCCACGTAGACGGGGATGTCGTCGGTGATCATCACGTCGATGCGCCCGGTGGTGAGGGCGTTGAGCATATCGGGAAGCCCCTGGAAGGTCTGGTTGCGCCAGCGCCCGTCGGTTCTCTCGGTGGCCCACTGGTTGCCCGTCTCGCCCAGCGTCGAACCGACCCGCTTGCCTTCGAAGTCCTCGACGCTGGAGATGTCGTCATTCTCGCCGCGCACCCAGATGGAAATGCCCGACATGTAGTAGCCGTCGGTGAAGTCGACCGCCTTTTCGCGCTCTTCCGTAACGCTCATGCTGCAGATACAGGCGTCGAAGCGGCCACCGGTCAGGGCGGCGACGATGCCGTTCCAGGGCGAGGATTGAATGTTGACGTCAACGCCCATTTCATCCGCCAGCGCCCTGGCGATATCGACGTCGAAGCCTACCAGGTTGCCGTCGGTATCGACGTAGCTGAAGGGCGGATAGGCGCCGGAGTTGGCCACCTGAAACACGTCCTGCTTGATCGCAGGAAGGTCGCGCGCTTCGGCCGGCGTGGAGGCTAGCGTCACCGCACCCAGGAGGGCGACGGCGCCGGCCATGGGATATAGAAGAGAGCGAAGGTGAGCGTGGAAGGGCACTTTGTGCATTGTCATGTCGGTACCTGCATGTTGTTGGTTGTTTATGATGACGGTATCAGCGTATGTGAAAGTAGAGTTAATAGTTAGGGGTAGAGTCGGCAATGCCTCCTTGGTCAGCGTTCAAGAATCAGGGCGATGCCCTGGCCACCGCCGATACAGGCGGCGGCACAGCCATAGCGTCCCTGGCGATGTTGCAACAGTCGAGCGAGGGTGCCTGCCAGGCGAATGCCGGTGGCGCCCAGCGGGTGCCCCAGCGCCAGGGCACCGCCGCAGACGTTGACCCGCTCGGCATCGATGTCGAGTGCGGCCATGGCATGGAGCGGCACGGCGCTGAAGGCCTCGTTGATCTCCCACAGGTCGATGTCGTCGACCCCGAGGCCCGTCTTGTCCAGCACGCGGCGGATAGCCGCCGCGGCGCCGGCGCCCATGCGCTCCGGGGCGACGCCGCAGTCGACGATCTCCACCATGCAGGCCAGCGGTGTCATGCCGTGCCGGGCCAGTGCGGCTTCGGACATCACCAGCGCCGCGCTGGCCCCTGATGTCAGCGGCGAGCTGTTGCCCGCCGTGATCCGGCCGTCTTCGCTAAAGGCCGGGCCAAGCTCGGCCAAGCGCTCCAGGGTGGTATCGGCGCGGATATTGGCATCGCATTCGACGCGTTCGCCCTCGGGTGTGATCAGGCTCAGCCGCTCATCGTCGAACCAGCCGGATTTTTCTGCCGCGGCGGCGCGCCGATGCGAGCGCAGCGCGAAGGCGTCCATGGCCTGGCGGCTGATACCGGCCTCTTCGGCCAGCCTTTCGGCGGTCAGCCCCATGTTCATGGCCACATTGAGTTCCAGCCAGTCAGCCTGCTCAAGCGCCTCGGGCATCGTCAGCACGCCCTCCTTGAACAGGCTCGGGCCCATGGGTACCCGAGACATGTTCTCGAAGCCGCCGGCCAGGCCCACCTCGATGGCACCGGCCTGAATTTCGCGCACGCTGCCACGCAGGGCGGCAAGGCTCGATCCGCACTGCTGGTCGATCTGGCGCGACGGGCAGGCCTGGCCGGCGCTGGCCAGCTGCCGTGATAACCACTGGGGATAGCGACCGCCGAAGCTCCACTGCTCCTTGACCGGGAGGGCACAGCCGATGCTCAGGTCTTCCACAGCGCCTCCCTCAACGTCGCTGCGCTCCAGCAACGCATCGATTACCTGGCCTAGCAGGGCGTCGCCGCGCTGAGCGGACCAGGCATCGACGTCCGGCTTGCGCGGATGGGCCCGGGTGAAGGCGCTGCGGCCATAGTCGGCCAAGTAGGCGGCTCTCATGGCAGGCTCCGTTTGGCGCCAGGCTCGGCTTTTGCCCAGCGGCTGATAAACAACGCATAGGTGGTCAGCACCCGCTGGATCGAGGCGATCTCCACGCACTCATCCACGCCGTGAATGCGCTGGGCGACGGGGCCATAGCAGGTACCGTTGATGCCGCCCTGGACGTGAAAGGCGCGCAAGTCGGTGGTGCAGGTGGCGAGATAGTGGGCCGGCGGTTCGCCGACCAGGTCCTCATGGCAGCGCGACAGCAGGCGGATGGCCGGCGTCTCCAGGTCGACGAGGTGGCCTTCGGAGCGAAAGCCGTGGAACTCGATCTGCGGTTCGGGGCCAGCACCGCCGAGCTCGACGTAGCGCTGAGCGATGGCTTCGCGAACCCGGGTCATGGCCTCGTCGGTGCTCATGCCCGGCGGGAAGCCGACGCGCCCTTCGATAATGGCGTGGGCCGGCACGCTGGAGGCCCAGTTGCCGCCCTCGATCTTGCCGATGCTTAGGTTAAATGGATGATCCAGCGCCGCGTAAGGCGCCGGGCGCGGCAGCACATTCATTTCGTCCTCCAGCGCCTTGAAGGCCGGCAAGTAGGCCAGGATCTGCTCGATGGCGTTGCTGCCGGCGCGGGTGTCCAGCACGTGGGCCGGCACGCCGTCGAGGCGCAGCCGGAACCACAGCACGCCGACCTGGCCGCTGTATATCTGGGCGCCGAAGGGTTCGGGAATCAGCGCGAAGTCGCCGCCGTAGCCCTGATGCAGGCAGGCCAGGGCGCCGTTGCCGGTACACTCTTCCTCGATCACCGTCTGCAGCGTCAGCGGGAAATCGAGCTCCACGCCGGCCTGGCGCACGGCCTCCACCGCCATCACCATGGCGGCGATGCCGGCCTTCATGTCGCCGGCGCCGCGGCCGTAGAGCCAGCCATCTTTCTCCCAGGGCTCCCAGGGCGGGCGCGTCCACATGTCGGTGGGCTCGGCGGGCACCACGTCCAGGTGGCCGTTGAGCACCAGGTGGGGCTTGCCGGAGTCAGGGTTGAGCCGCGAGACGACGTTGTAGCGGCCTTCGCTGCTCCAGCGGGCCGGCGCGCGGTGCGGATTGTCGGCGAAGCCCGGCGCGTCCAGCGCCACGCGCTCGGTGGGCAATTCGAGGCGCCCGAACCAGCGCTCCATGGTGGCAAGCGCGCCGTGCTCCTGGCCCAGCACGCTGTAGCCGCGCACCAGGTCACGGGTCAGCGCCAGGGTGTCGTCCATCAGGGCATCGCAGCGCTCGAGAATGCGTTGTTCGGTGGCATTGAGCATCAGAACCTCCCCAGCCGCGATTCGTCGATGATCAGCTCGGCCCCGGTGGCGGCGCGCAGCGCGTCCACGCTCAGATCTTCGGCGATATCCACCACTTCAAGTCCTGAATGGGTCACGCGCATGGCGGCCTTTTCGGTGATGATCAGCGACACGCAGCGTGGCGCGGTCAACGGCAGCCGGCAGTGCTCGAGAATCTTGGGGTTGCCGTGCTTGTCATTGTGCGAGCACAGCACCACAAGGCGCTCGACCTTCTGGGCCAGTTCCATGGCGCCGCCGATGCCCGGCGAGAACTTGCCGGGAATCTTCCAGTTGGCCAGGTTGCCCTGCCGGTCGACCTCGAAGGCGCCCATGAAGGTGATGCCCACCCGACGACGGCGAATCATGGCAAACGACAGGGCACTGTCGAACACGCTGGCACCGGGACGGGTGCCGATGTAGGCGCCGCCCGAGTCGATCATCTCCGGGTCGGCCTCGGCGCCGTTGTCGATCAGCTGGCAACCCAGCACGCCGTTTTCCGAGTGCACCAGCACCTCGAGATCCGGCGGCAGGTAGTGAAACAGCCGGGTGGGCAGGCCGATGCCCAGATTGACGATCTGCCCGGCGGTGATCTCCCGGGCGGCACGGGCCAGGATGCGTTGCTGATCAGATGGCATGGGCGCGCCTCCCTTGTTCGCTGGTGGCAGGGTCGACCTGGACAATCTGGCTGACGAAGGCGCAGGGCGTATGAATCTGTTCGGGCACCAGGCCGCCGGGCGCCTTGACCGCAAAGGCCTGGGCGATGACGCGTTCGGCGGCCATGGCCATCAGCGGGTTGAAGTTGATGGCGGTACCGCGGTACACGAGATTGCCGTAGCGGTCGGCCAGGTCGGCATGCACCAGGGCGACGTCGGCGTGGATGGCCGGCTCGACGGCCCAGGTCTTGCCGTCGAAGTCGATCTCGCGGCGTCCTTCACCGATCTCGGTGCCGAGGCCGATGTCGGTCAAAAAGCCAAAGTGGCCGGCGCCGGCGCAGCGAATCTTCTCGGCCAGCAGCCCCTGGGGGTGAATCTCTACCGTCAGGCGGCCGGCATTCATTTCTTCGATGGCCACTCGGTTGAGGCCGATGTGCGAGGTGATCAGGCGGTCGACGCGACCGGCGCCAATCAGCTTGCCGATGCCGATATCGGATTCGTTGGCGTCGTTCTTGATCAGCGTCAGCCGGCGCTGGCCCTGCTCCAGCAGGGCGTCCAGCAGGGCGAAGGGGGTGCCGGGCGAGCCGAAACCGCCGACCATGATCGAGGCGCCGTCTTCAATCCGCGCGATGGCGGCATCGATGTCCATGTATTTGTCATTGAGTCGCGTCATGGGGGCTCAGCCTGTGATGCCGGGGGTGTGGGAGTCGTCGCGCAGTGGTGCTATGACATCGTCATCAAGTCGTGAAAGCGCCCGTTCGAGACGTTCGAGCAGCTGCTCTACTTCGCCCTCGTTGATGATGAACGGCGGGCTGACCAGGAAGTGATCGCCGGCCACGCCGTCGAGAGTGCGACGCGGGTAGATCAGCAAGCCTTCTTCCTTGGCGAGTGCGGTGGCCTTGGCAAACAGGTTGGCGTCGGCGGGAAAGGCGGTCTTGCTGTCGGCGTCGCTCACCAGCTCCACGCCCCATAGCAGGCCCAGGCCGCGCACGTCGCCAATCCAGTCGAAGCGTGCCTGCAGCGCGTGTAGGCCTTGCTGCAGCTGAGCACCGCGCGCCGCCACGTTCTCGAGCAGGTTTTCCCGCTGAATGGCGCGGATGGCCGCCAGGGCGGTGGCACAGGCCAGCGGATTGCCGGCATAGGTGTGGCCATGCTGAAAACCGTCGCTGGTCATCACGGCCTCGACAATCGGCGCCCGGCTGAGTATGGCGCCCACCGGGTAGTAGCCCGCGCCCAGGCCCTTGGCCGTGGCCAGAATATCCGGCGCCACGCCCCATTGCTGATAGGCGAACCAGCTGCCGGTGCGGCCCACGCCACACAGCACCTCGTCATAGATCAGCAGGCAGCCGATCTCGTCGCACAGGTCGCGCAGGCCCTGGAGATAGCCGCGGTCGACCAGGCGTGCCCCGGTGCTGGCGCCGCCCACCGGTTCGACCACGACGGCGATAATGCTGTCGCCGCCGGCGGCCTCGAACCGGGCGCGGGTCTCGCTAAGCAGTCGGGCAATGTGAGCCTCGCGGCTGCCGTCCTGCTGGCGGTAGAAATCGGGGCTGGGCACCTTGATCGAGCCGGTGATGATGTCGGCGAAGGGAGCCTCCAGCGGCTGATAGCCGGTCAGGCCCAGGGCGCCGAGGGTGCTGCCGTGGTAGGAAGGGCGCAGCGAGACGAAATGACGCCGCTGGGGCTTGCCGATGGCGACAAAGTACTGGCGCGCCAGCTTCTGAGCCGACTCCATGGCTTCGGAACCGCTGGAAACGAAGAACACCTTCTCGAGCTCGCTGTTGGTCATCTCGACCAGAGTTTCTCCGAGCTCGATGGCGGGGCCGTTCTCGAACTGGGTGCGGTAGGTGAAGGCAACGCGATCCAGCTGCTCGAGCATGGCGGCGCGAATGTCGGGATGTCCGTGGCCCAGGTTGCAGGAGATGGCCCCGGAGCAGCCGTCCAGGTATTCCTTGCCCCGGGTATCCCACAGGAAGACTCCCTGGCCGTGGCTCACTTCCGGCATGGCGGGGCCGGCCTGATAGAACAGCGGGGATGTCGTCATGGCGTCGGTCCGCTAGTGGTGGAGGTGGCGAGTAGAAATAAGCGTGGTGTGGTGAAGCCTGCTCTCAGTCTAGGTAGCCCCACTGAAACATTTCAATATATGATGTTTTTAGCGATTTCGATGAGAGAAAGTCATGGTGGACGTCACGATTCACTCGCTGAAGGCGCTCGCCGTCTTCAAGACGCTCTTCGAGGCCGGCAGTGCCTCCCAGGCGGCGCGGATGCTAGGCATGACCCAGTCAGGCGTGAGCCGCTCCCTGGCTCAGCTGGAGGAGAATCTGGGGCTGTGCCTGTTTCACCGTGAGAAGAATCGTCTGATAGCGACGCCGGAGGCCGGCGAGCTCTACGACGAGGTGCTGCGGTTGATGGGCAACATCGAGGAGCTGCGACACAGCGTGCTGGCGCTCAAGGAGTTCGGGGTGTCACGGCTGCGGATCGCCGCCGTGCCGGGGCTTTCCTTCGGTTTCGTGCCACGCCTGGTGGCGTCTTTACTGCGCGAACAGCCGCGGCTGAGCGTCAGCCTCGACATGATGGCCAGCCACGAGGTGCAGACGGCGGTGGAGTCGAGCCATGCCGATATCGGCTTCGTGACGCTGCCGGTGGCGGCCCATGCCATCCGTATAGACCCCTGGTTCGAGACCGAGGCGGTATGTCTGCTGCCGACGAGTCACTCTCTGGCTCGATTACCCTCAATCGACGTCGGCGACCTGCGCGACCAGCATCTGGTGGTCAGCAATCAGCCGAGCGTGCGCGCCAACCCTTTGCTGGAGCTGGTAGCGCATCACGGCGTGCCGATCGCCGCCAAGACCGAGGCCAATATCGGCACCATCGTGTCGCTGGTGGCCAACGGAGTGGGCATCACGGTGATGAACCGGATCACCGCCGAAGATCAGCTGCCCTCCGGGTGTCGCGTGGCCGTGCGGCCCTTTACTCCGGCGATGGGCTTCAGCTTCGGACTGGCCTACCGCGACAACTGGCGCCAGGGGAGGGCGCTGACCTTTATTCGCGAGCAGGGACGTCGCCTCAGCCGAGACTACTGCCAGTCCGACCAACCACACTAGTCCTGCATGCCGCTGCTTACCGTGCGTGCCGGGGCTGAGCGTGGCCTCATGGACGGCGCCGAACGGGTGAATCCGCTCGCCATCGATGGCATGCTTGATCGCCTGCGACGTCTCCACTCCGAGGACCCTTTCACGCCATGCGTATCTATCACTCCGACATGACCAAGGCGCGGCGCGCCCGGACCGAGCTCGACGGCGGCAAGCTGGTGGTGCCCTGGGAGTGTCCGGAGCGGGTCGACATGATCCTCGCGGCCCTGGGCGAGGCGGGGTTCACTGAAGTGGTCGAGCCGGCCGAATATGGGCTCGCGCCGGTGCTGGCGGTGCATGATGCCGATTACGTCGACTTCCTGGCGACCTGCTGGGATGACTGGCAGGCGCTGGGTCGAGATGGCGAGGCCATCGCCTGGGTCTGGCCCACCCGTACGCTGCCGGGGCGTCGGATTCCCGACTGCGTCGATGGGCGTCTGGGGTACTACGCCCTGGGGGCGGACACCTCGATCTGTGAGGGTACCTTCGAGGCGGCCATGGCCAGCAAGGATGTGGCGCTCTCGGCGCTGGATCATGTGCTGGCAAGCGGCGAGGCGGCTTTCGGGCTGTGTCGCCCACCGGGCCATCATGCCGCGGTGGACCAGTTCGGCGGCTACTGTTTCTTCAACAACGCCGCCGTCGCCGCCCAGCGCGCGCTGGATGCGGGGCTATCGCGAGTCGCCATCCTCGATGTGGATTTTCATCATGGCAATGGCACCCAGCAGATCTTCGAGCAGCGCAGCGACGTGCTGTTTATCTCGATCCACGGGGACCCCATGACGTGCTTTCCCTACTTCACGGGCCATGCCGACGAAGTGGGCGAGGGGGACGGAGCGGGTTACACCGTGAACTACCCGCTGCCGAAGGGCAGCGGCGCCGAGGTGTGGTTCCATGTGCTGGAAGCCGCCAAGGAGCGCATCCGAGAGTCGGGCTGTGAGTTGCTGATCGTGTCGTTGGGAGTGGATACCTTCGAGGGTGACCCGATCAGTGCCTTCCGACTGAGCGGCGATGACTTCACCGCGATGGGGCGGCGCCTGGCGGCGCTGGGCCTGCCGACCCTGCTGTTGATGGAGGGCGGCTATGCGGTGGAGGAGATCGGCACCAACGTGGCCAACGTGCTGAGCGGTATTACGGAGGGAGGGGACGAGCGCGGTTAATCCCTCATTCCACCTCGGTCGCCCGGCCCCCACGTTGAGGCCGGGCGTTTTTGGCTGTGTCCCTTCGCGCCGGTCGCTTTCCGCGACGCCCCCTGGGCGCTAGAATGAGCCTTTCTCGCCGGCGTTGCCGGCCTCCGTTTTCCCGCAAGGATATCGCGCCGCATGAGCTATCAGGTTCTGGCCCGCAAGTGGCGACCGCGCACCTTCCATGAGCTGGTGGGTCAGGAGCACGTGCAGCGTGCGCTGGTGAATGCGCTGGACCAGGGACGGCTGCACCACGCCTACCTGTTTACCGGTACCCGCGGCGTCGGCAAGACCACCCTGGCGCGCATACTCGCCAAGTGCCTCAACTGTACCGCCGGCGGTCGCGGCGACGAAGGCGTGACCTCCACGCCGTGCGGCGAGTGCGACAGCTGCCTGGCCATCGACGAGGGCCGATTCGTCGACTTGATCGAGGTCGATGCCGCCTCACGCACCAAGGTGGAGGACACCCGGGAGCTGCTGGACAATGTGCAGTATGCGCCGACCCAGGGACGCTACAAGGTGTACCTGATCGATGAAGTCCATATGCTCTCTACCAGCAGTTTCAATGCGCTGCTCAAGACCCTGGAGGAGCCGCCTCCACATGTGAAGTTCCTGCTGGCGACCACCGACCCGCAGAAGCTGCCTCCCACGGTGCTGTCGCGCTGCCTGCAGTTTACGCTCAAGCATATGCCGCCGGAGCGCATAGTCGAGCACCTGGGTGCGGTGCTTGCGGCCGAGTCGGTGCCCTTTGAAGAGCGAGCCCTGTGGCTGCTCGGGCGTGCCGCCGAGGGCTCCATGCGTGATGCCATGAGCCTGACCGACCAGGCGATCGCCTTCGGCCAGGGGCGGGTCGAGCATGCCGACGTGGCGGCCATGCTGGGCACCCTGGACCAGCATCATGTGCTGGCCCTGGCCGAGGCCCTGGCCGACGTGGATGCCGCGCGCCTGCTCGCCGAGGTGGCCAGCCTGGCCGAGCGTGCCCCGGACTTCGCCGGCGTGCTCGACGAGGTGACCGGCGTGCTGCATCGGTTGGCCATCGCCCAGATGGTTCCCGAGGCCCTGGATAATGCCCAGGGCGACCGCGAGGCTCTGCTGGCGCTCGCCTCGCGATTTACCGCCGAGGACGTGCAGCTCTATTACCAGATCGGCATCCAGGGGCGCGGCGATATGGCCAATGCCCCGGATCTGCGTACCGCGCTCGAGATGACCCTGCTGCGGATGTTGGCCTTCCGGCCCCAGGGCGTGCCCCGGCCGGCGACGACACCGCTGCCGCTGCGTGGCACGCCCGACAATGATGGCGCGTCACCGAGCGGCGCGACACCGGGCGGCGCGGCACCGGGCGGCGACGCGCCGCAGGGCAGGGCCGCCGGCGAGGCTTCCGTATCCCCGGCCCCTGCGGCATCCGCCGCCCCGGCCCCCGAGGCACCGCCCCGAGAGCCGCCATCGAATCAGCCGCCACCGAGCCAGCCGCCAGCCGAGACGGTCGCTCCGCCGCCCTGGGTCGAGGCCACCCCCGCACCTTCACGCTCAGCCGAGCCCTTGCAGGCGCCACCGGCGGACTCGAAACCCGAGCCGGTCGACTCCAGACCCGAGCCGGAGCCGGCGCCTCCGGTTGAGTCGGCTCCGGCCGCAACGCCCCCGGCGTCGGCCGGCGACCCGGCGCCGCTCGAGCCGGCTGAGCCCATCGCGGACGAGGAACCCGAGCCGGCAACGCTGTCCAATGCCGTGGAGGGCCACTTTGCCCACGCCGACTGGCTGGCCATATTCGAGACGCTGGGACTTGGCGGGCTGACCCGGAACCTGGCAGCCGGCTGCGTGGTCGAGGAAGACGATGGCGAGCAGCTACGGCTGCGCCTCGACCCGACGCTTTCCGCGATGCGCGCCGAGGTTCACATCGAGCGTATGCAGCAGGCTCTTTCGAGGCACGGCGTCACTCGCCGCCTGGTGGTGGAAGAGGGCGAGATCCCCTCGGGCGTAGAAACGCCCCGTCAGCAGGCCGAGCGCCTGGCGGCGCAACGCCACGCCAAGGCGGTTGAGGCGCTGGGCAGTGACCCCCATGTACAGAAGCTTCAGCAGGCCTTCGGTGCCCGGCTGATCGAGTCCACGGTGAAACCCGCCGACGGCCTACATTAGATATTAGACGACTACCCACACTATTAGACGACAAGCGAGGACACACCATGTTCAACAAGGGTGGAATGGGCAACATCATGAAGCAGGCCCAGGAAATGCAGGAGAAGATGCAGCAGGTCCAGGAGGAGGTCGCCCGCGCCGAAGTGCTGGGCGAGGCCGGTGCGGGCATGGTCAAGGTCACCATGAACGGCCGTCATGACGTCAGCAAGGTGGATATCGATCCCAGCGTCATGCAGGAGGACAAGGAGCTGCTCGAGGACCTGTTGGCCGCCGCGGTGAACGATGCCGTCCGCAAGGTCGAGGCCAACTCCAAGTCCAAGATGTCGGAGGTGACCGACGGCATGAACCTGCCGCCCGGTTTCAAGATGCCGTTCTAATGAGTTTTTCCCCTCTCATCGAGACACTGATGGAGTCGCTGCGCGTGCTGCCGGGCGTAGGGCCCAAGACGGCCCAGCGCATGGCCATGCATCTGCTGGAGCGCGACCGCGATGGCGGGCGTCGTCTGTCCGCGGTGCTCGACGATGCCCTGGAGCGGGTCGGCTATTGTCGGCGGTGCCGGACGCTCACCGAGGATGATGTCTGTACGCTGTGCCAGAGCGCGCGTCGCGACGACGGCCTGCTCTGCGTGGTGGAGTCCCCCGCCGATCAGCTCGCCATCGAGGAAGCCGGCGGTTATCGCGGTCGCTACTTCGTGCTGCATGGTCATCTCTCGCCCCTGGACGGTGTCGGCCCCGAGGACCTCGGGCTCGACCATCTCGAGGCGCGCGTCGGCGAAGAGGGGGTCGAGGAGGTCATTCTTGCCACGAACCCCACCGTCGAAGGGGAGGCCACGGCCCACTATATCTCCACCCAGCTCACCGGCCATGGCGTGCGCCTCTCGCGTCTCGCCTACGGCGTGCCCATGGGGGGTGAGCTGGAGTATGTCGACGGTGGGACCCTGAGTCGGGCCTTCAATGGTCGCTTGCCGTTCCGGGGCGAGTGAGCCCCGCACGCCTCGCCCTTTTTCCTTTACCACTGCCGGAGCCCTGATGCCCCTGACCCCCGAGATTCACTGGATCGATACCCCCGAGGCTCTGGATGCCGCCTGCCAGGCGGTGGAGGATGCCGATGTCATCGCCCTGGATACCGAGTTCTTTCGCGAAAACACCTTTTACCCGGTGCCCGCACTGATTCAATTTTCTGCCGGTAGTGCGGCCTGGCTGGTGGACCCCCAGGCCGTGTCGTGCACCGATGCCTTCCGCCGCCTGCTGGCCGAGGGGCCGGTCAAGCTGCTGCACGCCGCCAGCGAAGACCTGGAAGTGTTCACGCGCTGGGCCGGAGTAACGCCACGCCCCCTGGTGGATACCCAGTTAGCCCAGGGGCTGCTCGGCGAGAATCCCGCCATGGGCTATCAGAAACTGGTGGAACACTGGGTCGGCGAGACCCTGCCCAAGGATGAGACGCGCTCCGACTGGCTGGTACGACCGCTCTCCGAGACCCAGCAGCAGTACGCCGCCCTGGATGTAGTCTATCTGGTGCAGGTATGGGAGCAGCAGCGTCGCGATCTCGAGCGTCTGGGGCGTCGTGAGTGGCTTCAGGCCGATGGTGACGCGATGCTCGATCAGGCTGAACGCGGTGTCGAGGCCGATGGCCAGTGGTACCTGCGTCAGCGTCAGCTGTGGCGCCTGGCCCCGCGGCAGATCGAGGCCTATCGGCGGATGACCATCTGGCGCGAAGGCGAGACGCGTGACCGGAACCTGCCCAGGGGCTGGCTGGTTCACGACCGCGTGCTGTTTGCCATCGCCGAGGCGATGCCGGGCAATCGCCATGAGCTGGCACGGGTCGAGGGCGTCAGGCCGAGCCTGATCAAGCGCGACGGCGATACACTGCTGGCGCTGTTGGCCGAGGCGAAGCACTGCGACGAGGCCGACTTGCCCGGTGAGTTGCCGTCGCCCATGGAGCCCGCGTTCAAGCGTGGCATCAAGACCCTGAAGACGGTGGTGAATGCCGAGGCCGAGGCGCTGGGGCTGGCCCCCGAGGTGCTGATGCGGCGCCGCGATCTGGAGGCCCTGCTGGTGTCTCACCTCGAGGGGAGCGAGCCTGCACTGCCCGCCGGATGGCGGGGAGAACGCCTGAATGCGGGACTCTTGAAGGCTCTGGAGGATGTGCCACGATGAGTGATGATCGGATGTCCGGCAACCGCCTGCTGTGCCAGGTGTTCAAGAGCTCGCGCAAGGATGCCATGTACCTCTATGTCGACAAGCGCGAGGGCGTGGAGCGGGTGCCCGAGCCGCTACTGGAGCGCTTCGGCAAGCCGGTGCCGGCCATGACGCTGATCTTGAGCCCCGACAAGCGGCTGGGGCGCGCCAATGCCGAGGAGGTGATGCAGGCGATCCGCGATCAGGGGTTCTATCTGCAGCTGCCCCCGGCCAAGGAAGAGTATCTGCTGGATCTCTACCGCACCCCGACCGAGGCGCGTTATTAATTTATTGCGCCCGAGCGAGAAGGGACTGTCCCCGGCAGTGGCACCGATGCTGGCGACGAGCATAAACACTGACCTGGTGGCTCGGCCGGGGACAGTCCCTTACGGCCGGGGACAGTCCCTGAGGCCTCCGGCAGTGCGGCCGGGGAGAGTCCCGACTGGCACTAAGTAAGTGCCATGATAGCCCCATTACGCCCGCCATTGTGTGGGAGGAAGGCAAGGTGCCATGCGAGAACGTTTCTGGGAGCACTATCTCCTCGAAGAATTGACCGCCGAGGAGTGGGAGGCGCTCTGCGATGGCTGCGGCCAGTGCTGCCTGCTCAAGTTCCAGGACGACGAGTCCGGGGAGTTGGCGGTGCTCAACCTGGCCTGCGAGCTGCTGGATGTCCAGAGCTGTCGCTGCAGCGACTACCCCAATCGTCTGGCGCGGGTGCCGGAGTGTACTCAGCTGACGCCGGAGCGAGTGGATGAGTTTCGCTGGCTGCCGCGCTCCTGCGCCTATCGGCGGGTCGCCGAAGGGCGCAAGCTGGCCGCCTGGCACCCCCTGATCAGCGGCGACCCGGAGCGGGTGCATCGCAAGGGCGTCAGCGTGCGCAGCTTCGCGGTCACCAGTCGCGGGGTCCCCGAAGAGTACTACGAGGACCATATCATCGCGGTCATTCCGGTGGAGTGAGGCCCAGCGCCCAGAGGATGAAGGCGTCCTGGCGGGCGCCGTCGTGCCATGCCTTGAAGCGCCCCGAGGCTCCGCCATGGCCGGCCGCCATATCGGTGCGTAGCAGCACCGGGCCCCGAGCGGTGCCGAGTTCGGTGAGCCGGGCATAGAGCTTGGCCGGTTCCCAGTAAGGCACGCGAGTATCGTGCCAGCTGCCCTGCAGGAACATGGCGGGGTAAAGACGCTCGCCGAGGTTATCCAGCGGCGAATAGGCCTCGATACGCCGATGCACGTCGGAGTCGGTAGGGTTACCCCATTCGGTGTATTCGGCGATCGTCAGCGGCAGGTCGGGGTTTTCCATGGTGCGCAGCACGTCCACGAAGGGCACGTCGAGCACCGCCGCGCAGAAGGCCTGGGGGGCCAGGTTGAGGCTGGCGCCCACCAGCAGTCCCCCGGCGCTGGCACCGTAGGCGGCGATGCGCCCGGCGTCGGCGATGCCGTGTTCCACCAGGGTGTCGCGTGCCGCCAGAAAATCATGGAAGCTGTTGGCCTTGTGCTCGAGCTTGCCGGCGAGGTACCAGGGTTCGCCGCGGTCACCGCCGCCGCGCACATGGGCCACGGCGAAGGCCACGCCGTGGGCGAGAAGCTCCAGACGAGCCACCGAGAACCAGGGGTCGAGCACCTCGCCGTAGGCGCCGTAGCCGTAGAGCAGGGTCGGGCGCGGGTGGCCGACCAGGTCGGCGCGCATCACCACCGAGACCGGGATGCGCTCGCCGTCGTGGGAGGTCGCCCAGAGCCGCTGGCAGGCGAGTTTCTCGGGCTTGAGGTCACCGTGGACCGGCTGTTGCTTGAGCCGCCGGCGCTCGCCGCTGTCCAGATCATGCTCGACCCAGCTTGACGGTTGAACGAAGGACTCCTCGTGCAGGCGTAGGCGGCGGCTGTCGAAGTGGGGCGCATCGCCCAGCGCCTGGCTGCAGGGCGTTTCCGGCAGCGGCAGGTGCTCGTCCCGGGTGATGGCGTGATCGGGATCAAACTCCATGACCCGCAGGTGTACCTGGGCCTCGTCATGATCGCGTTCGGTGACCACCAGTCCCCACTGGAAGGCGTCGACACCCTCCAGGGTGTGGTGGTCGCGATGGGGAATCAGCGACCGCCAGCGTTGGGTATCGGCGGCCTTGTCGAGGCATGACGCATCCAGCCGGTCGAGTCGGAAATGAGGAGCCTCGCGGTTGTGCAGCAGGTAGAAGTGGCCGGGGCGGTGATCCAGCGCCATTTCCACGCCGTTCTCCCGGGGGCGGAAGCAGCGTGGCGGGGTAGCCGGCGCCCGGGCGGGTATCAGGTGGCATTCGCTGGTGTCCTTGGAGGCGCTCTCCAGCACCAGCCACTCCCGGGAACGGGTCTTGCCCAGGCCCAGCCAGAACTCGGGGTCCTCCTCGCGCAACACCAGGACGGGGGCGTCTGCTTCGCCCTCGTTCAAGCCCAGGCGCCAGACGCTCTCGGGGCGCTGGGTGGCGTCATAGCGGGTAAACAGCAGCGTGGCATTGTCCTCGGCCCAGGTGAGATCCGGGCCGATGCCGTTGAGCAGGCACCGGGGCTCGCCGTCGGTGAGGAGGACCAGGAAGAGGTCGAAGACCTCGTCGCCGGTGGTGTCTTCGGTCCAGGCCAGCCAGCGCTCGTCGGGAGAGAGCGCCATATCGCCGATCTCGAGGAAGTCGTGAGCCGCGGCGCGGGCTTCCAGGTCGAGGAAAGGAGCGGCGGCGTCGGGCGTGCCGTTGGGGTGGCGCCACCATACCGGGTAGTCGGCATCGGCGGCGGTCTCGCTCCAGTAGGTATAATGGTCCAGCGGCGTGCGCAGGCCATGGACGGCGAGTTCGCGGCGTGCCAGGTGGCCGTGATACAGGCGTTCGACCAGGGCCTCGAGTGGGGCGAACCAGGCATCGCTCTCGGTATTGGCGTCTTCCAAAAAGCGTGTTACCTCCGCGTCTTCACGCTGTTCCAGCCAGTGCCACTCGGGGTCTTCGGGACGTTGGCGGTGGAATGCCGGGGAGGCGGAAGAACGCTCGAGGCGCTGTGGTGGCTGTGCTTTCATGGCGCGAGATGTACCATACTCGGATAAGTGAAAAGTGAGGTGGCAATGCCTATTACCGAATCAATGAGCCTACTATGGCTGAGCTATGGCGTCTTGTCGCTGGTGATCTTGCTCACCGGCTACCTGGGCCTGGCATTTCTGCCACGAATGCTGCGTCTGCCGATCACCTGGCTGGTGGCCGGTGTGATGTGGATGCCGGCACGCTTCCAGCTGCCGCTGCTCGATGAGGGCGATGTCTACACCGGTCTTGCGCCGGCGGTGGTCGTGGCGACGGTGGCCTTCCTCGAACGCAACGCCGAAGCGCTGACGCCGGCCCTGACGCTGACGCTGCTGGGGGCCGGTCTTGGCGTGCTCTTCGGGCTCCTGCTGTGGTGGCTCGGCAGGCGCCGCCACCAGCCGGCCACCCGGGAGGCCCATGACGATGATACCGACGAGCCTCGCGGTGCCGTGCGTCGGGAGCCGGTGCTTGGCCAGGGGTGATCGACTCGGGATGATCGAATAAGGAGGCCGGGATGGCCAGCAGAATCCGGGGCAGGGTGGCGCGGGGTGTCGGCATCTGGATGGCGTTCGTCTGTCTGGGGGTAGTCCATGTGCCTGCCGCCTTGGCGCAGGCGGTGACGGAGCCACCCGAGGTGCGAGTGATCATCGATGTCTCCGGCAGCATGCGCGTCAATGACCCGGAGCATCTCAGCGCCAGCGCCCTGGAGCTTCTGGTATCGCTGCTGCCGGAGGGAACCACCGCCGGCGTCTGGACCTTCGGCGAGACCGTGACCAACCTGCTGCCGCCCGCCGAGGTCAATGCCGACTGGCGCCGGCGGGTCGAGGCGCTGGGGCCGGCGCTTGAGGGGGGGCAACCCTATACCGACATCGAGGCCGCGGTGCGGCGTGCCGCACGGCCCGATGCCGATGGCTGGCGTCACCTGGTGTTGCTGACCGACGGGGTGATCGATCTGCCGCCATCCCGTGGGGCCAAGCCCCGAGTGGATGCGGCCTCGCGCCGGGAACTGCTCGACGAGCTGGCGCCGAGCCTGGCCAATGACGGAGTGGTCGTGCATGGCATTGCCTTCTCCGACCAGGCCGATATGACGCTGGTGGAATCACTCGCCCGCACCACCGGCGGCCTGCCTGCCCTGGTGGCATCTCCCGAGAGTCTCCACGGAGCCTTTCTGGATATCGTCGAACGGATCTTCCCCGCCGACCGCATTCCCCTGGAAGCGGGGCGCTTTCACATCGAGCCTGGCATCGAATCCTTCTCGGCGTTGCTCTTTCATGACCCCGACGCCGAACCGCTGGTGCTGGTGGGGCCGGAAGGCAACGAGTATCGCGCCACCACGCCCGTCCCGGGCGGACGCTGGCAGGTGGAGCCGCGTTTCGATCTGCTGCGAGTGCCCGAGCCGATGCCCGGGGAATGGCGTGTCGAAGGCGCCCTCGAACCGAAAAGCCGCATCGGGGTCGCCTCCGCCCTGACCCTGCGTGCCGGCGAACTGCCGGCCACCGCCTTCCTGGGTTTCCCGCTGCCGATAGAGGCGTGGCTTGCGCGTAATGGCGTGCCCTACACCGAGGAGCTCGAGGGGCTGACCCTGCGTGTCGATCTCGTCGATGCCGACGGTGAGGTGCTGGGAGCGACGCCGCTTGCCCGTGACGGGAAGCGCTTTCGCGGGGTACTGCCAGCCCCTTCACAGCCGGGTAGCGCCCGCCTGGTCATCGGTGCCGAAGCCGAAGGCTTTGTCCGCCAGCAGGTTCAGGCGATCAATCTGCTGGCGCCCCTGGTGGCCAGTCATGAACCGGATCGCCAGCGCGTGGTGTTGAGGGCCCGCCATCCCGAGCTGGACCATGACAACACACGCCCCTGGGCAGAGCTGGCCGGCGAGCGTCTCGCTGTCGAACCGCTGGATGGGCAGCGCTGGGCGTTCGCCTTGCCCCGGCTCGATGAAAGCGTCAGCCGTCCACTGCTGATGGGGGCCGAGATAGACCTGAATGACGAGACACGAGAACTGAGCCTGCCTCGCTTGATGCTGTTTGCCGATTCCGCCACCGGCCTCGACCTGGCCGCGACAGAAGGCGAACTCTCCGCCGAGCGCTTCCATCAGGATCTCTCCGCCGGTCGTGGCGAGAAAGCGGCGCCCGATGGCAGCGTGGAGCGTTCCGTGGCCGCCCTCAACGAGTTTGTCGCGGCCGTTGTCGAGCGTTGGCGCACTGCCTGGTGGCCCCGGCTGCTGGCGGTGGCCGCCCGGCCGCTGGCCTGGGGCGTGGCCGGCGCCGGTGCGCTGCTGGTCGTGTGGTTTCTTGTATGGCGTGGTCGTCGCGAGCGGCGACGTCATGCTCACCGGGAGGACCCGAATGTGTGAGCTGTTGGGCATGAGTGCCAATGTGCCGACCGATATCTGTTTCAGCTTTACCGGCTTTCTGCATCGAGGGGGTGGCACCGGACCGCATCGCGACGGCTGGGGCATCGCCTTCTATGAGGAGGGCGGCTATCGCGACTTCCGCGACCCGCATCCGTCGGTACGCTCCCCCATTGCGCGCCTTATCTGTGACTATCCAATCAAGTCACATAGCGTGATCAGCCATATCCGACAGGCCAATGTCGGCCAGGTGCGGCTGGCCAATACCCATCCCTTCGTCCGCGAGATGTGGGGCCAGCCGTGGTGCTATGCCCATAATGGCCAGCTCGAGGGGTGGCAGTCCCTGCCCCTGACGTTCTATCGTCCGGTGGGGGATACCGACAGCGAGCATGCCTTCTGCTGGCTGCTCGGCGAGCTGCGTCGTGGCTTTCCGCAGCGCCCGGAGAGTGCGGAGCAGCGCCAGGGGTTGTGGCAACTGCTTCACGCGCTTTGCGAGCGGCTTCGGGGGCTGGGGGTGTTCAATCTGCTGCTCGCCGATGGTGACTACCTCTATGCCTACTGTTCCACCAAGCTGGCGCATATCACCCGCCGTGCCCCCTTCGGCAAGGCCAGCCTGTCGGACGCCGAGCTGACGGTGAACTTCGCCGAACACACCACTCGCCGCGACATTGTCTCGGTGATTGCCACCGAGCCCCTCACCGACAACGAGGATTGGGAGCGCATGGCACCCGGTGAGCTTCTGGTGTGGCGAGACGGCCAGATCGAGGCGCGTTTCGGCCATGACGAGGCCTCCTCGAGCCTTCCTGCCTAAACAGGCAAACGACAGTTTTAATCGCTTGTTTTACAGCATGGAGGGCACGGTAGTAAGGTTGGCTTCGGGAAAACAACAAGCGTCGATGCCACATCGGCGATATTGCGGAGACACGCCATGAACGAACATGCCAGCGCCCCCATCCTCGAAGGTCCCGAGCTTACCGGCATGGAGGCTTACCGGTCGATCACCGATATCTTCCATGCCGCGGTTGGCAAGTATGCCGACAAGCCGGCCTTCAGCTGCATGGGACAGACGCTGAGCTTCGCCGACCTGGATCGCCTCTCCAGCGATTTCACGGCGTGGCTGCAGCATGAGACGAATCTGCAGCCGGGTGATCGCATCGCCATCCAGCTTCCCAACGTGTTGCAGTTCCCGGTGGCGGTGTTCGGCGCCATGCGGGCCGGCCTGGTGGTGGTGAATACCAACCCGCTGTACACCGAGCGCGAGATGGCCCACCAGTTCAAGGATTCGGGAGCCAAGGCTATCGTGATCCTCGCCAATATGGCGGACAAGCTCGAGAAGATCCTCGAGAAAACCGAGATCGAGCATGTGGTGGTGACCGAGCTTGCCGACCTGCACCGTTTCCCCAAGCGAACGTTGATCAACCTGGCGGTCAAGCACGTCAAGAAGATGGTGCCGGCCTATCGGCTACCCGGTCATACGCCTCTGCGTCAGGCCCTGAAGAAGGGGGGCGCCCGCCGGCATCAGGATGTGGAGCGCGACCTCGACGACGTTGCCGCGCTGCAATACACCGGCGGTACCACGGGGCTTGCCAAGGGCACCATGCTGACCCACCGCAACCTGGTGGCCAACATGATCCAGGCCGGCCAGGCCATCGGCCTCGGCCTCGACCACGGCAGTGAGGTCGTGATAGCACCGCTGCCGGTCTATCACATCTACACCTTCACGGTGAACTGCCTGTTCATGGTCGAGACCGGCAACCATTCGGTGCTGATCACCAACCCCCGGGATCTGCCGGGCTTCGTCAAGGAGCTACGCAAGGTGCCCTTCACCGGTTTTATTGGCCTGAATACCCTGTTCAATGCCCTCTGTAACCGTGAGGATTTTCGCTCCCTGGATTTCTCCCGGTTGAAGCTGACCATCTCCGGCGGCATGGCCCTGACCAAGTCGGTGGCCGAGCGCTGGAAGGAGGTGACCGGCTGCGATATCGCCGAGGGCTACGGGCTCACCGAGACCTCGCCGATCGTCAGTTTCAACCCGGTGGATGCCATCGAGCTGGGTAGCGTCGGCAGGCCCGTGGCCGGCACGCGGATCAAGGTGGTGGATGCCGATGGCAATGACCTGCCCCTCGGGGAGCCGGGCGAGATCTGCGTCCAGGGGCCCCAGGTGATGAAGGGCTACTGGAACCGCGATGACGAGACCGCCCTGGCGATCGATGCGCAGGGCTGGTTCCATACCGGGGATATCGCAGTGCTGCAGGATGATGGCTATATTCGCATCGTCGACCGCAAGAAGGACATGATTCTGGTCTCGGGCTTCAACGTCTACCCCAACGAGATCGAGGACGTGGTAGCCCGGCATCCCGATGTGCTGGAGGCGGCGGCGGTGGGCATTCCCGACGACGTCAGCGGCGAGACGATCAAGCTGTTCGTGGTGCCCCGCGGCAGTGCCGAGATCGACCCGGAAGCGCTGCGCGCCTGGTGCAAGAAGGAGCTTGCCGGCTACAAGGTGCCCCGCACCGTCGAAGTGCGTGACGAGCTTCCCAAGTCCAATGTGGGCAAGGTGTTGCGCCGTCAGCTACGCGAGTAGCCCCAAGTTTCCATGACCATGATTGGCCGCGGCCATGGCCGCGGCGTTACAATCAATCGCCCGCGCCGGAGCCTCCGTCGCGGGCGTTGTTGTCAGCCCTGACCGGAGTTGCCGTGTCCGACGAGACCCCCGCCGCCATGTCCCCAGAACTGTCCGATGCCGATCGTCTGCGCCAGCTGCGCCGAGGGCTGGAGAGCGTGCTGCTGCGTGATCGCCCCGGCCTGGAGAAACGCCTCAAGGGGTTGTCGCGTCGCGTGAAGGAGGGCAAGCCGGCCGATCGTGGTCTGGCCGAGGTGGAGACGGTCATGGCACGCTCCCGTGGCCTGGTGGAGCGGCGTACGGCACGACCGGTGGCGCTGAACTACCCGCCTGAACTGCCGGTGGTGGAGCGTCGCGAGGATATTCTGGAGGCCCTGCGCGACCATCAGGTCGTGGTGGTGGCCGGCGAGACCGGCTCCGGCAAGACCACCCAGCTGCCCAAGCTCTGCCTGGAACTGGGCCTGGGACGACGCGGGCTGATCGGCCATACCCAGCCGCGGCGCCTGGCCGCCCGCTCGGTGGCCACCCGCCTGGCCGAGGAGCTCGAGACACCGCTGGGCGAGCAGGTGGGCTATCAGGTGCGTTTCACCGACCAGAGCGGCGATGACACCCTGGTCAAGCTGATGACCGACGGCATCCTGCTGGCCGAGACGCGTCACGACCCCGATCTGCGCCGCTACGAGGCGATCATCATCGACGAGGCCCACGAGCGCAGCCTCAATATCGATTTCCTGCTCGGCTATCTGCGCCGCCTGCTACCGCGTCGCCCCGACCTCAAGGTGATCATCACCTCGGCGACCATCGACGTGGAGCGCTTCGCCGCACACTTCGCGTTGCCCGAGGAAGGGGCAGAACCGACGCCAGCGCCGGTGGTCGAGGTGTCGGGGCGCACCTATCCGGTCGAGGTGCATTACCGTCCGTTGGCGCGCGAGGCCGATGACGAGGAGGATCGCACCCTCCAGGAGGGCATCCTCCACGCCGTGGAGGAGATCGAGCGGATCGAGCGCGAGAAGGGCTGGCGCCATGGCCCCCGGGATGTGCTGGTCTTTCTGCCCGGTGAGCGGGAAATTCGCGAGACCGCCGATACCCTGCGGCGTGCCGAGTTGCGTGGCACCGAGATCCTGCCGCTCTATGCGCGGCTCTCCAATGCCGAGCAGAACCGTGTCTTCGCCCCCCATGCGGGGCGGCGTATCGTGCTCTCCACCAACGTCGCCGAGACCTCGCTGACCGTGCCGGGCATCCGCTACGTGATCGACCCCGGCCTGGTGCGCATCAGCCGCTACAGCTACCGCTCCAAGATCCAGCGCCTGCCGGTGGAGCCGGTCAGTCAGGCCAGTGCCAATCAGCGCAAGGGGCGCTGTGGGCGTATCGCCGAAGGAGTGTGCATTCGCCTGTATGACGAGGAGGATTTCCTCGCCCGCCCCGAATTTACCGACCCCGAGATTCGTCGTACCAACCTGGCCTCGGTGATCCTCTCGATGCTGTCGCTCAAGCTGGGCAGCATCGAGGCATTTCCCTTCGTCGATCCGCCCGATGCACGCTTCATCACCGACGGCTTCAAGCTGCTGTTCGAGCTGGGGGCGGTCGACCAGGCGCAGCGTCTGACCCCCATCGGTCGCAAGCTGGCCCGGCTGCCCATCGACCCGCGCCTGGCGCGCATGGTGCTGGCCGGCGCCGAACAGGGCGGGCTGCGTGATGTGCTGATCGTGGTGTCGGGGCTGGCGGTGCAGGACCCCCGTGATCGCCCGGCGGATAAGCGCCAGGCCGCCGACCAGGCCCATCGGCGCTGGCAGGATCCCGAGTCCGATTTCATGGCGTTGCTCAATCTCTGGCACGGCTTCGAGGCTGCCCGAGAGGAGCTCACCGGAAACCGCCTCCGGCGCTGGTGCAAGGAGCGCTATATCAACTATCTGCGCATGCGCGAGTGGCACGATACCTTCCGCCAGCTTCGCCAGCTGCTGCGCGACATGCAGATCGAAGTGCCGCCGCCGGCGCCTCTCCCGGTTTCCGAAGATGGCGAGCCCACGGAAGCCGCCCGCGAGGCGCAGCGACGCAACAGCCTGGCGCTGCATCGCGCGCTGTTGCCGGGGCTGCTCTCTCATCTGGGGCTTCTCACCGAGAATCGCGACTATCTGGGGGCGCGCAATCGCAAGTTCGTCATCCATCCCGGCTCGGGACTGGCCAAGAAGTCCCCCAAGTGGCTGATGGCCTTCGAGTTGGTGGAGACCACGCGGCTCTTTGCCCGCACCGTGGCCAGGATCGACCCCCGCTGGATCGAACCGGCGGCCGGCCACCTGGTCAAGCGCAGCTACGCCGAGCCTCACTGGGAAATGAAGCGGGCCCAGGTCGTGGCCAGCGAGCAGGTGACACTGTTCGGCCTGCCCATCGTGAGTGGTCGGCGGGTGCACTATGGACCCATCGCACCGGCCGAGGCCCGGGAGCTGTTTATTCGCCGCGCCCTGGTGGAAGGCGAGTTTCGGACTCGCGGGGAATTCTTCGCCCACAACAGGGCGCTGGTCGAGGAGGTCGAGGATCTCGAGGATCGTGCCCGCAAGCGGGACATCCTGATCGACGAGGAGAGCCTGTTTGCCTTCTACGACGAGCGTATCCCCGCGGAGATCAACAACGGCAAGGGGTTCGAGGCCTGGCGCAGTCAGGCCGAGCGGGACAACCCCGCCATTCTCAAGTTCGACCGCCATGCCCTGTTGGCGCGGGAGGCCAGCGAGGTCACCGCGAGTGACTACCCGGATGCGCTCACCCTCAAGGGGGTGCGCTACCCGCTCGACTACCATTTCGCGCCCGGGGCCGTGGACGATGGGGTGACCCTTACCGTGCCGGCGGCGATGCTGCCCCAGCTGCCGCTGGCACGCCTCGAGTGGCTGGTGCCGGGGCTGCTGCGCGAGAAGTGTATCGCGCTGATGAAGTCCCTTCCCAAGTCGATTCGTCGCCAGGTCGTGCCGATTCCCGACTGGGTCGATGCCGCCCTGGACACCATGGTCCCCGAGAACGTGCCGCTCACCGAGGCGCTGGGCGAATTCCTGCGGCGCAGGACCGGTGTGCGGGTGCAGCCCGATGACTGGCGACAGGATCAGCTCGAGCCGCACCTGGTGATGAATCTACGGGTGGTGGATCATGGGGGGGAGCTCCTGGGCCAGGGCCGCGATGCTCGGGAGCTCGAGCGCCGCTTCGAGGCCGCCGCAGGCGAGGGGGCTCGGGCACTGGCCCGTCAGGCCAGCGCCGCCGACGACATCGAGGGCCTGCCCGAGGCAGGGTTGCCGGAGTCCCGGGCCACCACCCAGGCCGGTATTCGCGTCGAGGCCTTCCCGGCCCTGGTGCCCACGGAGAAGGCCTTTCGGGTGGAGTTGTTCGACCATCCCGACAAGGCACGCCTGGCCCACCGCGATGGCCTCGTGGCCCTGGCCATGCGGGAGCTGCCCCAGGTCGTTCGCGAGATCGAGCGGCTCAAGGGGGTGGAAACCTGTGGGCTGCTGTTCGCCAAGGTGGGCAGCCGACGCCAGCTCGCCGATGATCTGGTGCGGGCGGTGTTCGCCGGCATCCTGGCGGTGGAGCCGCTGCCGCGCTCCCGGGATGAGTTCGCGGTGCGGTTGACGCAGTGCCGCGAGGCGCTGCTGCCTGAAGCGAAGCGACGCCTGGCCCTGGTGGAAGGCGCCCTGAAGGGGCACCTGACCGTGACCAAGGCGCTGAAAGGGAGCCTGAACCTGGCCCTGGCACTGGTCTACTCTGATCTCAAGGCGCAGATGGCCCGTCTCGTGTACCCCGGCTTCATCAGTGAAGCAGGGGAATGGCTGGAGGCGTATCCTCGCTATATGGAAGCGGCCTCGGTGCGTCTGGAGAAGGCCGCCAGGGAGCGCAATCGTGACCAGATGCAGATGCAGCAGGTCCAGGAATTCGAGGCACGGCTTGCGGCGCGACTCGACAGCGAGCGTCGCGGTGGCGTGGTGCCCGCCGAACTCGAGGAGTTTCGCTGGTGGATCGAGGAGCTACGTGTCTCGCTCTTCGCCCAGCAGTTGGGTACCGCCTTTCCCGTGTCTGCCAAGCGGCTCGAGAAACGCTGGGCCGAGATTACCGGGCGTGGTTGAGCGCGCGGGAGCCAGGGGTCGCCGTGACGACCCCGGCGGCGATGCCGTCACAAGGAGAATGTCATGAAGCAAGCGGTGATTACTGGTACGGGGCTCTTCACTCCGCAGGACAGCATCGATAACGATGCCCTGGTGGCGTCGTTCAATACCTGGGTAGACGCCGAGAATGCGCGTCGTGAAGAGGCGGGCAACGCAGAGCGCCTGGTGTATTCCAGCAGTGAGTTCATCGTCAAGGCGTCGGGTATCCACAGTCGCCATGTGCTGGACGCCGAGGGCATCCTCGACCCCGAACGCATGCGTCCACGCCTGCGCGAGCGCAGCAATGATGAGCCCTCGATTCAGTGCGAGATGGGTGTCACTGCCGCCCGCGAGGCGCTGGAGCGTGCGAGCGTGTCGGCCGAGGATATCGATCTGGTCATCGTCGGCTGCTCCAACCTGGAGCGCCCTTATCCGGCGTTGGCGGTGGAGCTGCAGGCCGAGCTGGGGTCCGGCGGCCATGCCTTTGACATGAACGTGGCCTGTTCCTCGGCCACCTTTGCCATCGAGACGGCGGCCAACGCCATCCGTGCCGGAAGCGCCAGTCGAGCCCTGGTGGTCAACCCTGAAATATGTTCGGCGCATCTTAATTTTCGTGATCGCGACAGCCACTTCATCTTCGGTGATGCCTGCACCGCCCTGGTGCTGGAGCGCGATGACCTGGCAACCAGCGATGATCGCTTCGAGATCCTCGGCACCCGCCTGGTGACGCGCTTCTCCAATGCGATTCGCAATAATGCCGGCTTCCTGAATCGGGTGACCGATGCGGATCCGCTGGCCGTCGACAAGCTGTTCGTGCAGGAGGGGCGGCGGGTCTTCAAGGAGGTGTGCCCCATGGTGGCGGCGCTGATTCGCGACCACCTGCATGACCTGGGGCTGGAGAGCGAGGATGTGACGCGGCTGTGGTTACACCAGGCCAACCGTCACATGAACGACCTGGTCGCCCGTCGCGTGCTGGGGCGTGATCCCGACGAGCACGAGGCACCGATAATTCTCGACCGCTATGCCAACACGAGCTCGGCGGGGTCGATCATCGCCTTTCATCTGCATCGTGATGATCTGGACGCCGGCGATAGCGGCGTGATCTGTTCCTTCGGTGCCGGCTACAGCGCGGGAAGCGTGATCGTGCGTCGCGTCTGACACGAATAATTTCAGGGAGATGATGATGAGCAATGCCAAGGGGCAGGGTAAGCGAGTGCTGCGTGGGGCGATGGCGCTGACGGCGGCCGCGCTGCTGGCGGGGTGCGCCAGCAGTGGGGCGACTCAGGAGCGTCACCCGGACGACCCCTGGGAGGGGTTCAACCGCAAGATGTTTGCCTTCAATGACGTCCTGGATCGTTATGCCCTGAAGCCGGTAGCGAGGGGGTATCGCTTTATTACCCCCGACCCGGTGGAGACCGGCGTAGGGAACTTCTTTTCCAACCTGGGCGAGCCGCGTACCGTTCTCAACAGCCTGCTCCAGGGCAAGCCACGCAACGCCAGCGTCGCCACGGCTCGCTTCCTGATCAACACCACGGTGGGGGTGGCCGGCCTGTGGGACGTTGCCAGCCGCATGGAGGTTACCGGCCAGGAAGAAGACTTCGGCCAGACCCTCGGCGTTTGGGGATGGGATGAGTCGCGTTACCTGGTATTGCCGCTGTTCGGCCCGAGCACCGTCCGTGATACCGGTGGGCTGCCCGCGGACATGTACGCCTACCCGACGGCCTACATCGAGGATGACAAGACGCGTCTGGGGCTGACGGCGCTGCGTTTCGTCGACAAGCGAGCGGGGCTGCTGGACCAGGAGGCACTGATCCAGGGGGATCGCTACAGCTTCGTGCGTGACGCCTGGTTGCAGCAGCGACGCTTCGAGGTCAGCGATGGTGAGCTGGGAGATGACCCCTTCGCCAGTGATGATTTCGACTTCGACGATGGCGATTTCGACGACGCTTTTGCCGACTGAGGCCTGACCATGGAACGTCCCAAGCAGCTGATCGGCGTCATCGATGAGCCGGGCCCGGCGCGTGATGCCCTGGCAGAGACCATCGCGCGCGATGGCCTGTCGGTAGTGGCGGTCACCGACAGCGGTGCGTTGCCGCCGGAAGTGGCGCTGGCGGTGGCGCACGTGCGGGCCGTACCGGCGGCCGACTGGCCGGCACTCTGCGAGAATCTGCCGACTCTGGTGGTCAGCGATAGCCGCGATGCCCCCGATCTGCTCTCGGCGGTGGATGCGGGGCTGGTCAACTATATCGTGGAGCCGCGTCGACACGGTCAGCTGCTGCGCCGCATGATTCGCAAGGCGATTCGCCTGCGTGCCCTCGAGGATGACCGGCGCCGCGACAGGCTGCGCCTGGAGGAACTCAACGAAACCCTGGAAACGCATCTGGCCATGCTGCGTCTCGATCAGCAGGCCGGTGGCCAGATCCAGCGCAGGCTGCTGCCGTCCAGGCCTCAGACCCTGGGGGGAGTGACCTGCGATTACTGGTTTGCACCCTATCTCTATCTGTCAGGCGACTTCCTCGATTTCCATCTGCTCGACGAGCGTCATGTTCTGTTCTATTTTGCGGATGTCTCGGGGCATGGCGCGTCCTCGGCCTTCGTTACGGTGCTGCTCAAGTACCTGGCCAATCGGTGGCAGACCGAGTGGGACGGTCGGCAACCCGAGACCTTGCCGGCGCGCTGGCTGGCGGATCTCAATCGGGAGTTGCTGGATACCGGCATTGGCAAGCACGCCACTCTGTTCGTGGGTATCATTGACCTCGAGCAGCGCTATCTGCACTATTCGCTGGGCGCTCAGCTGCCCATGCCCTTGTTGGTGGCAGGGGGCAAGGTGACCCCACTGGCCGGCGAGGGCATGCCGGTGGGGCTATTTCCGGGTGCCGAGTATCCCACGCTGGGGTGTTCGTTGCCGGAAGACTTCCATCTGTGGTTGTGTTCCGATGGAGTACTGGAGTGTCTGCCGGGCGATACGCTCGACTCGCGGCTCAGGGAACTCGAGCAGCAGATTCAGGCGAGCACGACGCTTGCCGACCTGCGGGCCAATATGGCCCTTGACCTTGCGTTGGGTGATGAAGCCTTGCCCGACGACCTGACGATCTTGATGTTGAGCGGATTTGGCCATGCTGATTCATGAAGGGCGTATCAAGGCGGCATTCGATGCCGGCGTATTCGTCCTCAAGCTGTGCGGCGACGTACGGCTCACTCTCTGCGCTACCCTGGACCGTCAGGCCCAGCAGCTGGCGCAGACGCCCGGTCTCGAAACGTTGATCATCGATCTGCGCGATGCCAGTAATGTGGACTCCACGGCGCTTGGCTTTCTGGCCAAGGTGGCCATGGCGGTGCAGGGCCGGCTGGCCGAGTGGCCCACCATCGTGGTCGACAGCCCCGACGTTCGGCGCATGCTCGACGTGATGGGGTTCTCGCGTTTCTTCACCATGGTGGAGTCGCCCATCACCGAGGTCTGCGAGCTCTGTGACCTGCCTGAGATTCCCACCGATGTCGAGGAGACCCGGCGCCGGATCCTCGAGGCGCATCGCATCCTGATGCGCATGAACGAGCATAACCGCGAGGAGTTTCAGCCCCTCGTCGAGATGCTCGAGGCACAGGAAGACCCCTCCCGCCCCTAGTGGTGGGTTGAGGAGGGGCGCCTGCAGGCTAGCCCTTTCTTAGCTCGCTCAGCAGGCCTTCCAGCTTGCGCTGGTCACCCATGAACTTGCGAATTCCCTCGGCCAGCTTTTCGGTGGCCATGGCGTCCTCGTTGAAGGCCCAGCGGAATTCCGCTTCGTCCAGCGGCTCCGGGGGGCGTGTTTCGGCACCCTGAGGCGTCAGCCGTCTCTCCAGGGAGCCCTGGCTCTCGGCGAGCTCCGCGAGCAGGGCCGGGGAGATGGTCAGGCGGTCACAGCCGGCCAGGGCGAGGATCTCGCCGCTGTTGCGGAAGCTGGCGCCCATCACGATGGTCTGGTAGCCGTGGCCCTTGTAGTGGTCGAAGATGTGCTTTACCGAGCGTACGCCAGGGTCATTGTCGCCGCTGAAGTCGGCCTCCGGCTGCTGTGCCTTGTGCCAGTCCAGGATGCGCCCCACGAAGGGCGATATCAGCGTGACGCCGGCATCGGCGCAGGCCTGGGCCTGGGTAAAGCTGAACAGCAGGGTAAGGTTGGTATGGATGCCCTCGCGCTCGAGCTGGCGGGCGGCGCGGATACCTTCCCAGGTGGCGGCAACCTTGATCAGGATGCGTTCGGGGCCCACGCCGTGGCGGGCGTAGCGCTCGATCAGCGAGTGAGCCCGGGCCAGGGTGGCGTCGGTGTCGAAGGACAGGCGTGCACTCACCTCGGTGGAGACATAGCCCGGTACCAGTTCGCTGATCTCGCTGCCGATCTCCACCGCCACGGCGTCCAGGGCATCGTCGAGATCGGTGGCCGCCCGGGCGATCTCGGCCAGACGCTGGCGGCGGGCCTCCTGCTGTGCTGCCTGCAGGATCAGCGAGGGGTTGGTGGTGGCATCGCTGGGCTGGAAGCGGCGAATGGCGTCGATATCGCCAGTATCGGCCACCACCGTGGTCATGTCCTTGAGTTGTGCTAGCAGGTTATCGGCCATGAGGGGCTCCTCCGTGAATCGGATTCCCACTCTAGCAAGCCAGCCGGGGAGCGAACAGCGCCCGGCAAGGGCATGAATAATCGGTTATCATTTGCAGGCTATTTAAAGTTTTCATGCAATCCGCGAGGAATCGCCTTGACGCTCAACCCTCAACGCCTGGCACTGCTGGTGGCGGCCAATACCGCACTTGCGCCCTTCGCCATCGATGCCTATCTACCAGCGATGGCCGCCCTGGCGGAAGACGTGGGTGCCAGCATTCACCACACCGAGCTTTCGCTTTCCGCCTTCCTGGCGGGCTTTGCCCTGGGGCAGCTGATCTTCGGCCCCGTCTCCGACCGGGTGGGTCGCAAGCCGGTGCTGCTCGGTGGACTGGTGGTGTTCCTGCTCGCCAGTCTGGTGATTACCAGTGTGGGCTCACTGCCTGAGCTGCTGGCGTGGCGCTTCGTCCAGGCCCTGGGCGGCGGGGCCACCGTGGTCAACTCGGCGGCCATCGTGCGCGACTGCTTCCACGGTCGCGAGGCGGCCAAGGTGATGTCGACCATGGCGATCATCATGCTGATGGCGCCGCTGGTAGCGCCGGTAGTGGGCAGCGGGTTGCTCTATCTGGCCGACTGGTGGCTGATTTTCGTCTTCCTCGCCGTCTATGCGGGGTTCTTGATGTGGCTGCTTGGCACCCGGCTGCCCGAGACGCGAGCCCCTGCCGAGAGCACCACCTCGCCGCGCCAGATGCTGGGCAACTATGCCAGCGTGCTGCGCGACCGGCGTGCCATGGGCTTTATCACCGCGGCATCCATGACGTTTGCCGGCCTGTTTGCCTTCGTCACCGCCTCGCCGTTTCTCTATCTCGAGCACTTCGGCCTGACGCCATCGTTCTATCCGCTGGTGTTCGGCGTCAACGTCCTGACCATGGTGGCCTCCAACCGGCTCAATATTCGCCTGCTGAGACGCTATACGCCGTTGCAGAACCTGCGGTTTGGCCTGGGCATCCAGCTGGGTGCGGGAATCGCGCTCGCGCTGGTGGTGGCCACGGGGCTGGAGTCGCTCGCCACCATGGTGCCGTTGATCATGCTGTTTGCCGGTACCATCGGCCTGGTGGCACCCAATGCCATTACCTCGCTGCTCGACCGCTTCCCGCACATGAGTGCCACGGCGGCGGCCCTGCAGGGGAGTATCCAGTTCTCCTGCGGAGCGCTGTCCGGGGTGCTGGTCGGTGCCTTCGAGATCGACAGCGCCTGGCCCATGGTGGGCACCATGCTCGGCGCCACGCTGCTGGCGAACCTGGGGATTCGCGTGCTGGCGGGCATGCCGGAAGAAGGGGAAGAGGGGCGGCTGGAACATGGCTGAGTGGGGGTGGCCCGGCGGATTCGAGATGAGTGCCGCAACCTGGCTGGGTTGTGCCCTGGTGCTGGCCCTCGGGGCCTTCGTACAGCGTGCCACGGGTTTCGGTCTGGCGGTGGTAGGGGCGCCATTGTTGTTGATGCTGGAGCCGCGTCTGGTGCCGGTGGTATTGGTGCTGTTCGGCTTTACCGTTTCGCTGCTGACCCTGCGCCACTATCGCCATGAGGTGCGGCTGAGCGAGATCGGTGCCGCCCTGGTGGGGCGTCTGCCCGGCAATGCGCTGGGGGCCTGGCTGCTGCTGGCAGCCCCGATGGCCATCCTGGAAAAGCTGATTGCCGGCAGCGTGCTGTTTGCCGTTGCCGTGACCCTGTTTCAGCTACGGCTGCCGGTCAACCGCGGCACCCTGTTCGGGGCCGGTGTCTTCTCCGGTATCTTCGGCACCGTAGCGGCCATCGGGGGGCCGCCCATGGTGCTGCTGCTGCACGGCCTCCCTCCGGACCGTCTGCGCGGAACCCTCTCGGCCTTCTTCGTGGTGACGTCGCTGCTGACCCTGTTCACGCTGGCGCTGGTGGGACGGGTCTCTGTCTGGCACCTGGCCATGGCCTTGAGCTTCGCGCCGGCGGTGCTGTTCGGTACCTGGCTGGCCAATCATGTTGCCCATCGCTGCGATCGTCGCCTGCTGCAGGGGGCCTCGCTCTCCCTCTGTACCCTGGCGGCCCTGGCGCTGCTGCTTTAGCAAAAAAACCGCGTCAACCTCCGGCCAATGTGATAGCACCGCTGAGACGAGGGGCAGGCGGATATCCTTGCGGCTTTTCAGGCGCGTCTGGCCCGCATGGACAACCGCTCCCAGCGGCGCGCGGCGCTATGTTGAACGGCCTGCGCGCCCTTCGGTTTCCATGGCGGACGGGGCCTTTCGTACGGGCAGGCGCCGCATCGCCCACAGGCCCAGCAATGGTCCCGGCAGCAGCCACCACACGACCCAGACCCCTTGCTGCGCCCATAGGGTGGTGGTCAATGAGATGGCGGGTATGGTGAGCGCGAAGCCCACGGCGTTCATGACCGCCAGGGTCGAGCCGACCCGTTCGTTTGGGGCGCTGGCCGCGGCCAGGGCGGAGAATTGCGGCGAGTCGGCGATCACGCTGAGCCCCCACAGGGCCAGGAGTGCCAGCAGCCACCAGGGTGGCAGCCAGGTTGCCAGCGGGTAGATCAGGCAGATCAGCCCGGAGGCGACCAGCGCCCAGCGTGCCACCCACAGGCTGCCGAGCCGACGGCTCAGCTGCCCGCCGCCCACGCAGCCGCCAAGCCCCAGGGCGATGATGCCGAACGACAGCCAGGGAACCCAGGCGGGGGAGGCGCCGAGGCGTTCCACCTCCCGGGCGACCAGGAAGGGGGTCAGCGTCCATAGGGCATAGAGCTCCCAGCAGTGGCCGAAATAGCCCCCGGCCACGGCGCGAAAGCGTGCCTCGCGAAGCGCCGCCAGTCCCTCGGTCAATCGTGCCTTGCCGCTCGAGGCGGGCAGGTGTGGGCCGTCGCCGAGGAGCAGGATCAGGCCGCCGCCGCCCAGTGCCAGGAATGTCGCCCCCAGTAGCGGCCATTCCCAGGGCAGGCCGGCGGTGGAGCCTCGCAGTAGATGGGGCAGGGCGGTGCCCAGGGTCAGCATGCCCACCAGCCAGGCCAGGGCCGCACCGGTGTGTTTCGGCGTCCAGCCGATCACCAGCTTCATGCCCAGCGGGTAGATGCCGGCGAGGCATAGCCCCGTCAGCAGGCGCAGGGTGAGCGCCAGGGCCATATGATCGGCCACCAGCACGAAGCCGGCATTGGTGAGGGCGCCGGCAAGACTGGAAACGGCGAAGATGCGGCTGGCGTGAAAGCGATCGGCCAGACCGGTGGTGGCGATCAACAGGGTGCCGCCGATAAAGCCGGCTTGCACGGCCAGGGTCAGGTGGCCCAGGTCGGCCTCGGAGAGGCCCAGAGAGTGCGACAGGGAGGCCCCCACGCCGTTGACGGAGAACCATAGCGATGTGCCGAACAGCTGGGCCAGCACGATGACAGGCAGCGGGTAGCGCCGCAGGAGGGAGGCAGACATTCCTCGATCTTCACCGGGAAGCGGGTCCGACGCAAGACCGGAGTGAGCGGCATTATGGTATAGAGCCGCACCGGTATCTGGATCCGGCCATGACGTCTTTTCGTCAGGGTGGGGTTGGAATAAATAGACGATCGGTCTATATTGGCAGCATGACACACGACAGCACCGACAAGCCGCGTCGCCGTGGCCGGCCCCCGAAGGTGGCGCGAGACGATCCCGATACTCGCGCCGCACTGCTCCGCAGTGGGCTCGAGGTCCTGACCGAGCACGGTTTCACCGTGTCGGGTATCGACGGCATCCTCAAGCGAGTCGGCGTGCCCAAGGGGTCCTTCTATTACTACTTCGACAGCAAGGAAGCCTTCGGACGCGCCGTGATGGAGCAATACGGCGCCTATTTCGCCGCCAAGCTAGATCGTCATCTGGGCGATGATTCGCGGCCGCCGCTGGCGCGCCTCGAGGCCTTTGTCGAGGACGCCGCGGCGGGCATGGCGCGCCACGATTTTCGGCGCGGATGCCTGGTGGGCAACCTGGGACAGGAGGCCGGCAGCCTGCCCCAGGGATACCGTGAGTGGCTGCAGGCGACGCTTGCCGACTGGCAGAGGCGACTAGCGCACTGTCTACACGAGGCCCGGGCGATTGGCGAGCTGGCCAAGAGTGCCGATTGCGACCGGCTCTCCGAGGCCTTCTGGATCGGCTGGGAAGGGGCCGTGATGCGTGCCAGGCTGGAGCGCGGGCCGCGCCCCCTGGACACCTTCATCACGACCTACATGCAGGGTTTGCCTCGCTAGGTGGAGGTAATCATTTTCAGGCCTTTTTATAGACGATCGGTCTAAAAGGCGTCAGCGACGAGAGGTGCATGATGTTCAAGGCAATTTTGATCGACAAGCAGGACGGTCAGCAGCAGGTTGGGCTCGAGACCCTTGATGAGTCACGGCTGCCCGAGGGAGATGTCACCGTCAGGGTCGACTACAGCACGCTCAACTACAAGGATGCCCTGGCCATTACCGGCAAGGGGCCCGTGGTCCGGACGTTTCCGATGGTGCCGGGGATCGATCTGGTCGGCACGGTGGAGAGCTCTACGAGCGATGCCTATGCCCCCGGGGATGCCGTGCTACTCAATGGCTGGGGCGTTGGTGAGGCCCACTGGGGCGGGCTTGCCGAGAAGGCGCGCCTGGACAGTCGCTGGCTGATTCCGCTGCCGTCGGCGTTTACGCCGGCTCAGGCCATGGCCATCGGTACCGCCGGATACACCGCCATGCTCTCGGTGATGGCGCTGGAACAACAGGGTGTCACTCCGGATCAGGGGGAAGTGCTGGTCACCGGTGCCAACGGCGGGGTGGGCAGCTACGCTATCGCACTGCTCGCACGGCTTGGCTATCGCGTGGTGGCCTCCACCGGCCGCCTCGAGGAGGCGGATTACCTCGAGGGGCTCGGAGCCGAGCGAGTCATCGACCGGGCAGAGCTTTCCGAACCGGGGCGTCCGCTGGCCAAGGAGCGCTGGGCGGGGGTCGTGGATTCGGTAGGCAGTCACACCCTGGCCAACGCCCTGGCCGGGACCCGCTATGGCGGTACCGTTACGGCCTGCGGGCTGGCACAGGGCATGGACCTGCCGGCGAGTGTGGCGCCCTTCATCCTGCGGGGCGTGACCCTGGCGGGGATCGATAGCGTGATGCGCCCCTATGCGGATCGTGTGGCGGCCTGGCGGCGACTCGGTGAGCTGCTGGTTCCCGAGAAACTCGATGCCATTACCCGCACCATCGCCCTGGAGGAAACCATCGAGACGGCCAACGAGTTGTTGGCCGGCAGGATTCGTGGGCGTGTGGTGGTGGCCATCCAGGCCCCCAGCCGCCCTTAATCGACCAGCTCGACGGCTACCGCCGTGGCCTCGCCGCCACCGATGCACAGGCTGGCGATGCCACGCTTGCCACCCCGGGTGCGCAGGGCATGGATCAGGGTCGCGATGATGCGCGAACCGGTAGAGCCGATGGGGTGGCCCTGGGCGCAGGCACCGCCGAAGACGTTGACCTTGTCATGGGGAATGTCGAGCCCGTCCATGGCCAGCAGCGTCACCACGGCGAACGCCTCGTTGATCTCGAACAGGTCGACGTCATCCACGCTCCAGTCGAGCTTCTTCAACAGCTTGTCGATGGCGCCCACCGGAGCAATGGTAAATTCGCTGGGGTGCATGGAGTGGGTGCTGTGGCCCAGCATGCGTGCCAGCGGCTTGGCACCGAGGCCTTCGGCGGCGGCGGAGCTTGCCAGGATCAGCGCGGACGCCCCGTCGGAGATGGAGCTTGAGTTGGCCGCGGTGATGGTGCCTTCCTTGGCGAAAGCGGGTCGCAGCGAGCGGATCTTGTCGAGCTTGGCCTGGAAGGGCTGCTCATCATGGCTGACCACGCTCTCGCCCTTGCGGCTGGTGATGGTCACCGGCGCCATTTCTGCGTCCAGGTGGCCGGCGTTGGTGGCCTCCATGGCGCGCTCCAGCGAGGCAATGGCGAAGTCATCCAGGCGTTCGCGGCCGTAGTCACGCTGGGACGCGATGTCCTGGGCGAAGACGCCCATCAGCTTGCCGGTCTCGGCATCCTCGAGGCCATCGAGGAACATGTGATCCTTGATTTCACCATGGCCCAGGCGGTAGCCGGTGCGAGCCTTGGGCAGCACGTGGGGGGCATTGGACATGGATTCCATGCCGCCTGCGAGCATGACCTCGGCGCTGCCGGCGCGGATCAGGTCGTGGGCCAGCATGGTGGCCTTCATGCCCGAGCCACACAGCTTGTTGATCGTGGTGGCACCGATGGCATCGTCAATGCCTGCCTGGCGCATGGCCTGGCGCGCGGGGCCTTGCTTGACGCCGCCGGGCAGCACGCAGCCCAGGATGCCCTCATCGATGCTGTTGGCATCGATGCCGGCACGCTCGATGGCGGCGCGGATGGCCACGGCACCGAGCTCGGGGGCGGTGAGGCTGGCGAGGCTGCCCAGCATGCCGCCCATGGGGGTGCGGGTGGCGGAAAGAAAAACGATATCGTTGGGCTGGCTCATGGTAGTTCTCCCGAGGGTAGACGGCTCTCGTGTCGCCGCGCTGTGGTAGACGTTGTGCTTGTGGGTTCCCCCTGCCGCGTTGACCCATCGACGGGGCTATGGTTCTCTCAGGGTCAACCAAGCAAGCGCTAGTGTAAATGCCGATGAATGTAATGAATGCGTCCCCCCGCCGCAAGGAGTTGACGCGCCTGGCGGCCCAGCTGTTCGTCCAGGAGGGCTTCGATCGCACCACGGTGCGCATGCTGGCCCAGGAGATGGGCATCAAGTCCGGCAGCCTCTTCCATCACTTCCGCGACAAGCAGGAGATTCTGGCGGCGGTGATCGAAGAGGGCACCGAGAATGCCCTGGTCATCGCGAAAGAGGCCCTCTCACGCTGTGACAGTAGTGCATCGTCGCGGTTGCATGCCATGGCGCGTGCTCATCTCGAGACCCTGCTGACCGATCGTAACGCCCATGTGGTGGCCCTTTACGAGTGGCGGCGGCTCGATTCCGAGGCGCGTGCCCATCTCGGTCATTTACGCGATGCCTACGAGTCGCTGTGGGAGGAAGTGATCGATGACGCCCTGGCCGCCGGGCTCGTTCACGGCGATCGTTTCCTCGTCTCGCGTTTCGTGATGGGGGCCCTCAACTGGACGGTACGCTGGTATGACCCGGATGGTACCCGCACCCCCGACGAACTGGCCGATGAGCTGGTTGTCATGATCACGCGCTCGGCTTCAACTCGTTGAATTCGGCGCCTGTTTGGCGCCGTCTCGACTATGGTCTAGGTCCTTCTCTCCATTCCTGCCCTTGTTCTGTGCGGTTCGACTCGCTAGGTTGGACCTAGCGCTTGTTAGGTTTACGCTTACGTTAACTGTAAATCATGACAATCACAAAATCCTCCGAGGAGAACAGCCATGAGCACGCCAGCCCGCCGAGTCGAGTATCGCGATTACCTGGAGCATTTTTCCATCGATGACGTCACCGCACGGCTCGACGACCATCGAGATGGCAAGTTCAATGCCTTCGAATCCTGCTGTGGCCACCACCTTCGGGCCGGACGCGGAGAGGTGCTGGCCCTGGTCCACGAGGATACCCAGGGCAACGTCAACAAGATGACCTATGCCGAGCTCGAGGCCGAGAGCGCCAGGCTCGCCGGCTGGTTTGCGGCGCGTGGCCTGGGCGTGGGTGACCGCATCGCCTGCATGCTGCCGCGCACTCCACAGCTGCTGGTGGTGGTCCTGGCCACCTGGCGCATCGGTGCCGTCTACCAGCCGCTGTTTACCGCCTTCGGCCCCGACTCCATCGACTATCGCCTGGGTCGCGCCGGCACCCGGCTTGTGATCACCGACCATGCCAACCGCTTCAAGTTCGACGGGGTGAGTCAGTGCCCGCCGGTGCTCGCCATCGGTGGCCCCAGCGATGACCACCCCGATGATGTCGACTGGCACCAGGCGTTGGCGCATGCACCGATCGAGACCCAGCCACCGCGCCTGGAGCGCGAGGCGCCCTTCCTGCAGATGTTTACCTCGGGCACCGTGGGCAAGCCCAAGGGCGTGGCGGTACCGCTTGCCGCCATGCCGGCCTTTGCCCTCTACATGGAGCTGGCCGTGGGCCTGGACGACAGCGATCGCTTCTGGAACATGGCCGATCCGGGCTGGGCCTACGGGCTCTATTACGCCATTACCGGGCCGCTGCTGCTGGGCGCCACCACCCACTTCTGCGAGGCAGGCTTCACGGCGGAGGGGGCGCTTGCGTTCATGCGCCGGCACCGCCTGACCAACTTTGCCGCCGCCCCCACCGCCTATCGCCTAATGAAGGCCTCCGGCCTGTTCGACGACGCCCATGAGACCCTGGAACTGCGTGCGGCCAGCTCCGCCGGTGAACCGCTCAACACCGAAGTGGTGAGCTGGGTGGAGCGCTCCCTGGGGTGTTCGGTGACCGACCACTATGGTCAGACGGAAACCGGCATGACCTGCAACAACCATCAGGCCCTCGAACATCCCAAGCACGCCGGCGGCATGGGGATGCCCCTGCCGGGTTACCGGCTGGCGATTCTCGACGCCGAGTACAACGAGCTGCCGCCGGGCGAACCCGGGGTGCTGGCGGTGGACATCGCCAACTCTCCGGCGTTCTTCTTCCCCGGCTACACTTGGCAGGAGAAGCATCCCTTCGCCGAGGGGTACTATCTCACCGGTGACGTCGTGATTCGCAACGCGGACGGCACCTTCCAGTTCGCCGGTCGCGATGACGACATCATCACCACCGCCGGCTATCGGGTCGGTCCCACCGACGTCGAGAATAGCGTCATGACTCACCCCTCCGTGGCCGAGTCGGCCGCCGTGGGACAGCCCGACGAGATTCGCGGCGAGATCATCAAATCCTATGTGGTGTTGCGCGATGGCTTCGAGCCGAGTGACGAACTGGCCGACGAGATCCGCCAGCAGGTACGCGAGCGTCTCTCGACCCACTCCTTTCCGCGGGTGATCGAGTTCGTCGACGAGCTTCCCAAGACCCCGAGTGGCAAGATTCAACGCTTCAAGCTGCGTAATGACGCCGTGGACAAGACCTCAGACGAGTAATTCGAGGAGTGACTATGCACATCAAGGACAGCACCTTTCTGATCACCGGCGCCGCCTCCGGGCTGGGTGCGGCCACCGCCGAGCGCCTGGTGGCAGCGGGCGGGCGCGTCGTGCTCTGCGACCTGAGCGATGCCGTCAATGCCCACGCCGAGCGTCTGGGCGAAGCGGCCAGGGCGGTGAAGGGCGATATCACCTCGGGTGACGATATCCAGGCCGCGGTGGATGCCGCCGTCGAACTCGGCGGCCAGGGTGGCCTCGCCGGGGTGGTGCACTGTGCCGGCATCGTCAGCGTCGGCAAGCTGGTCGACCGCGAGGGCAATCCTGCCGATCTGGACGCCTATAACCGGGCCATCCAGATCAATCTGGTGGGCACCTTCAACGTGATGCGCCTGGCTGCCGCCGCCATGTCGAAGAACGCGCCGGGGGAGGACGGTGAACGAGGCGTCATCATCAACACCGCCTCCATCGCCGCCTTCGACGGTCAGGTGGGGCAGTGTGCCTACAGCGCCTCCAAGGCCGGGGTGGTCGGCATGAGTTTACCGGCGGCCCGGGAGTTGTCGCGCCACGGCGTGCGGGTGATGGCCATCGCGCCCGGCGTCTTCGAGACCCCCATGATGAGCGAGATCCCCGATGAGGCCGCCCAGGCCCTGGCCGCCGCCGTGCCTTTCCCCAAGCGCCTGGGTCGTCCCGATGAGTTTGCCCGGATGGCCGAGCAGATCATTACCAACACCATGCTTAACGGTGAAGTGGTTCGCCTGGACGGCGGTATTCGCATGCAGTGATCCGGCTTCGCCGGACGCTATAAGCGATCCACAACATCTTCATGGCCGTTGAACTGCACCCCGCAGGTTGGACACCCAATCCAGCCTTCGGGGTGTTTTGCATGGCGCGGTGGGGCCTGTGCCGCCCATTTTTAAACGAACGCTTGACTCTCGATCCTGTGGAGGCTAGTTTCAAACACATGTTTGAAAGCGGCCGTCGCCGCTGCCTGCGTCCGATTCCCAGGCGCGCCCGATTTCCAGGAGAGACGAGATGCCCGATTATCAGGCCCCCCTGCGTGACCTTCGCTTCGTGATGGATGAAATGCTGGACTTCCCGGCCCACTACGCCAGCCTGCCCGGCGGTGAAGAGGCGAGCCCGGATGTCGTCGCCGCCATTCTGGAGGAGGGCGCCCGCTTCTCCCGCGAGGTGCTGCTGCCGCTGAACCAGAGCGGTGACCGTGAGGGCTGCCTGCTGGAGGGCGGCGAGGTAAAGGCACCCAGGGGCTTCAAGGAGGCCTACGCCCAGTACGTGGCGGGTGGCTGGCCGAGCCTGGCCGCCGATCCCGCGCATGGCGGCCAGGGTCTTCCCCACTCGTTGGCCATGGTACTCAACGAGATGATCTGCTCTACCAACCTGGCCTGGGGCATGTATCCGGGGCTCTCTCACGGCGCCGCCGATGCGCTGCGCCATCACGGCACCGAGGCTCAGCAGGCCACCTATCTGACCAAGCTGGTGGAGGGCACCTGGACCGGCACCATGTGCCTGACCGAACCCCACTGTGGCACCGACCTGGGCCTGATCAAGACGCGTGCGGTGCCGAGTGCCGACGATGCCTATGAGATCACCGGCACCAAGATCTTTATCTCCGCCGGCGAGCATGACCTGGCCGAGAACATCGTCCACCTGGTGCTGGCCAAGCTTCCGGATGCCCCGGAAGGCTCCAAGGGTATCTCGCTGTTTGTGGTGCCTAAGTACTTGCCCACCGAGACGGGCGAGCCGGGTGAGCGTAACGGCGTGGTATGCGGTTCCCTGGAGCACAAGATGGGCATCCACGGCAACGCGACCTGCGTGATGAACTTCGACGCCGCCAAGGGCTTCCTGGTGGGGGCGCCCAACAAGGGCCTGGCCTGCATGTTCACCATGATGAACGCCGCCCGCATCGGGGTGGGCATTCAGGGGCTGGGCCTGACCGAGGCGAGCTTCCAGAATGCGCTGGCCTATGCCCGCGATCGCCTCCAGATGCGCGGGCTTTCCGGTACCCAGGCCCCCGACAAGGCGGCCGATCCCATCATCGTTCATCCCGATGTCCGCCGCATGCTGCTGACCCAGAAGGCCTTCGCCGAGGGTGGGCGGATGCTGACGCTCTATACCGCGCAGATGATCGATGTCGTCGAGCACGGCACCGATGCCGGCGAGAAGGAGCGTGCCGAGACCCTGCTGGGCCTGCTGACGCCCATCGTCAAGGCCTTCCTTACCGAGACGGGCTTCGAGGCGGTCAACGAGGGTGTGCAGGTATTCGGCGGGCATGGCTTCATCCAGGAATGGGGCATGGAGCAGCTGGTGCGCGATGCGCGCATCACTCGCCTCTACGAGGGCACGACCGGCATCCAGGCCCTCGACCTGTTGGGCCGCAAGGTGCTGATGAGTCAGGGCGAGAGCCTCAAGGCCTTCACCCGGGAGATCCACAAGTTCTGCCAGGCCGAGGAGGGCAATGCCGAGCTCGCCGAGTTCGTTCGCCCGCTGGCCAAGCTCAACCAGGAGTGGGGCGAGATGACCATGGCTATCGGCATGAAGGCCATGACCGACCGTGAAGAGGTCGGGGCGGCCAGCGTCGACTACCTGATGTATTCGGGCTATGTGACCCTGGCCTACCTGTTCGCCCGTGCCGCCAGGCAGGCCCGCGTCGCACTCGACGAGGGCACCGACGAGGCGCCCTTCTACCGCGCCAAGCTGGATACCGCGCGTTTCTTCTACCAGCGCCTGCTGCCGCGCACCCAGGCCCACAAGGGCGCCCTCGAGGCGGGTGCCGAATCGCTGATGGCGACCAGCCCCGAAGACTTCGGCCTGGGCTTCGAAATCTGATCCAACGCTTGTCGAGCACAAACGATCGCCGGGCGGCGGGGGCAACCTCGCCGCCTTTCCTTTCGCGCCTGTGGTAACGTAAGGCCTTGAGTTGTCTTTCCTTTAGCAACGGAGGCCAATGTGCTGGATCGGCTGCAACGCTGGTTGGGACTGCAGACCATACCGGGGGTGTTTTTTACCTCGGCCGGGATTGCGGCACTCTTTGTGGCCCTGGCCATTCCGTTTGACGAGGCGGTTGCCGACAGTTTCGGGCAGCTCACCGGCTGGGTCGCACGTAACCTGGGCTGGTTCTACATTCTCTCCGTCAGCGCCTTGCTGATCTTCCTGCTGGCCATCGCGGTCAGCCGCTATGGCAATATTCGCCTGGGTGCCGATGATAGTCGTCCCGACTACTCCAACCTGACCTGGTTCACCATGCTGTTCGCCGCCGGCATCGGCACCATCCTGATGTTCTGGGGCGTGGCGGAACCCGTTTCCCACTTTGCCAATCCGCCGTTTGATGGCGTGGAACCGGGCTCGGAGCGCGCCGCTGGCGACGCCATGATGATCGCGCTCTACCATTTCGGCCTGCATACCTGGACCATCTTTGCCTTGCCGGGCCTGGCGATCGGCTACTTTGCCTATCGCCACAATCTGCCCATGCGTATCAGCAGCCTGTTCTATCCACTGCTCGGTGATCGTGCTTTCGGACCCCTGGGCTGGGCGGTAGACGTGATTGCCGTACTCGGTACCCTGTTCGGCGTGGCAACCTCCCTGGGCCTGGGGACACTGCAGCTGAACAGCGGGCTGACCTACCTGTTGGGTATACCTTCAACCGGCCTGGTCCAGGTCATCTTGATTGCCGTCATCACCAGCATCGCCGCCACCTCGGTGGCGTTGGGCCTGGACAAGGGCGTGCGCCGGCTGTCCCAGCTCAATATCGTGCTGGCCATGGCATTGCTTGCCTTCGTGCTGATTGCCGGCCCCACGGTGTTCATCGCCGAGGGCATGGTCCAGGGCCTGGGGGATTATTTCGACGCCTTGCCGTGGCTCGCCTTCTGGACCGAGACCTTCAAGGACAGCGACTGGCAGCGACAGTGGACCCTGTTCTACTGGGCCTGGACCATATCCTGGGCACCGTATGTCGGTATCTTCATCGCCCGGATATCTCGCGGACGGACCATTCGCGAATTTGTCGGGGGTGTGCTGTTTGCCCCGACGGCCTTTACGCTGGTGTGGTTCGGTATCTTCGGCCTATCGGCCATCCAGGTAGAGATGAACGGCCAGCTGGCCCTGGCCGAGCAGGTTCTGCAGGACCCCTCGGTCGCGATCTTTTCCTTTCTGCAGTCCTTCCCGCTGGCGGGGGCGGCGTCGACGCTGAGCGTGGTCATTATCGTGATCTTCTTCACCACCTCTTCCGATTCCGCCTCCCTGGTGATCGATATGCTGACGCGCCGGGATGACCAACCCTCCCTGGTTCGCCAGCGCATCTTCTGGGCGGCGGCCCAGGGGATGATTGCCGCGACACTGCTGCTGGCCGGTGGGCTGGATGCCCTGCAAAACGTCATCACCTCCCTGGGCCTGCCGTTCTGCATTCTCCTGGTGTTCATGGCGGTAGCGCTCTTCAGATCGCTGCGAGCCGATTACCGGGGCTACAGTGTGAGTGAACTGGTCAAGGGCAGGGCCTTTCCCGAGGTGGAGGCCAGCACCCAAACCCAACAGGAGGTCGGTCATGTACCAGAAAGTGTTGATCGCCATTGATCCGAAGGATGACGGCGAAGGCAAATGCGCCCTGGGGGCTGCCATGGATCTGTTGGCCGAGGGGGGTGAGCTTCACCTGGCCAGTGTCTTCAGTCCGGGAGGCGGGGGATTCTTCCCCCATGTGGCGGGTGATGCGCCGGAGCAGAAGGAGGCCGAGGTCCGGGAGACCCTCGACCTGCTGGTGCGTAAATACCTGCCCTTGAATCACAACGCGAGGCTGCATGTGGTGGCGGGCAGCGCCGGCGAAAGGCTGGTGGGCCTGGCGGGGCAGCTGGGTGCCGACCTGATAATGCTGGTGTCACGTGGCGCCAGCTCCTGGCCCCTGCGCCGTGCTACGGTGGAGTATGTGTCGGTCAACGCGCCGTGCCGGGTGCTTGTCCTGCCGGCGTTGGAAAAGACCGGCGAGCAGAATCGCCAGGAGCAGGAGCGCCTCGAGCAGGACCCGGCACCCGTTGATGGGCGGGCCGTCTGATAGAGGTCAGGAGGCCGAGTACCACTCGATAAGGGAGGAAAGGACGGATGATCGACGATACCGATATGGCCCATCTGGAGCGCTGTGTGGTGCTGGCGGAGAAGGCGCTGGAGGCGGGGGATGAACCCTTCGCCTCGGTGCTGGTGAGTGGGGCCGGCGAGGTGCTGGCGGAGGACCATAACCATGTGGTTGGCGGCGATGCCACCCGCCATCCCGAGTTCTTCCTGGCACGCTGGGCGGCAGAGCGACTCTCCCCCGAAGAACGAGCGGCCGCCACCGTGTACACCTCAGGTGAGCACTGCCCCATGTGTGCCGCGGCCCATGGCTGGGCGGGGCTCGGGCGTATCGTCTACGCCAGCTCGTCGGAGCAGCTCGGCAGCTGGCTGAAGGAGATGGCGGTCGCCCCGGCGCCGGTGGCACCGCTGCCCATCCAGACAGTGGTGCCGGGCGCATGGGTCGAGGGGCCGGTGCCGGCCTTCGCCGAGCGAATTCGCGAGCTGCACCGCCGCCTGCATGGCGCCTGAGAGGCCTGTATCCGTTTGTCAGGCTCTTTCGCCAAGAGCGGTGATGTGGCTTGGCAGGCGGTCGTGGGTACCGTACATGAAGTGGTTCTCCATCCGCTCGGCAAACCGGGCGGCTTCGGGTTCACGGCCAACGGCCATGGCCACTTCACGAATATGCATCGGTGATGCCCCACAGCACACCCCGAGATAATGAACCCCGCCGTCGTAAACCTCGCGAGCGAAGGCGCCTATTTCATAGCGATTGCAGAACAAGGGGTCCAAGGCGGTCGGGAAGGGGCGTCCGTGGGGAGACGGGCAGCCGCAACCCTGGTTGTCGGAAAGATTGAAAAAGGTCGATTCCTGCTCGGTGGTACGAAAGGTCACCGGCAGCGCCGCGACATGGCAGGAGACCGCCTCGCGAATCTGCTGGATCCAGGGCAGCATGGTATCGGGGCCCCTGAAGCAGTTGAGGCCCACAACGCTAGCGCCGTTCTTCTCGAGTGCGACACAGGTTTCCACGATGCCGGGGCCATCGATCATGCGATTCTCGGCCATCGGCGCCAGGGTGATTACGGCAGGCAGTCCCCTGGCCTTGATCGCCTCCAGTGCTGCCTGGGCCTCGCCAGCATAGTAGAAGGTTTCGCCGATGATGAAGTCGGCGCCTTCCTCGACGGCCCATTGCACCATTTCGTCGAACATGGCCCGTACGCTTCGCTGGGATGCCGGGTCTTCCGGGTCCCAGACGTTGCTGTTGGAAATATTGCCGGCCATCAGGTTGCCCGCCTGCTCATCGGCCACCTTGCGCGCAATCTTGAGCGCGGCCCGGTTCAGGGGCTCCAGCAGTTCTTCCTTGCCGATCACCCGCATTTTCTCGCGGTGGCCGTTGTAGGTGAAGGCCTGAACGATATCCGAGCCGGCATGCTGGAAATCGCGGTGCAGGGCCTCCAGGGCGTCCGGTCGCAATAGTGCCACTTCGGGCACGAACTCGCCGGCGGAGAGATAGCCGCGCCGTTCAAGTTCGAACAGAAAGCCTTCGGCACAGATGAGGGGGCCCTGGTCGAGTCGCTGGGTAATCGGGTCTTGTGGCATGAGTCAGGTTCTCCGAGGTGGGGGTGTCGTCATTGAGGAATCGAGAGTCATTCTGGCAGCCCCTTGCCTCCCCAACTAATGAAGTCTTTTCGCCTGGACGTGAGCTGAATTCATTCAAAGTCTTTTTAAATTTAGTTATTTAAATATAAAGAGCGTGCCTCTTGTGGTGGTTGCCGGATGGCCGCTGGAGGCTGCTCCGACGAGAGGAGCCGTCGCCCCCAACGAGCGTTCTGGTAAGATGGTCGGCTCAGACCGAATGTCTCTGCCAGGTGAGGCTCATTCAGCATGTTTCCCGTCCGTCTACCCCAGCTCGATAGCATCGCCGCCGAGCGTGCCGTGCAACGCCTCGACCAGCTCACCAAGCCCCCCGGCAGCCTGGGGCGCCTGGAGCGCCTGGCCGTGGAGTTGGCGGCCATCCAGGGGCAGTCGATACCGCGGGTCGCCCCGCCCGCCATGCTGGTGTTTGCCGCCGATCACGGCGTGGCCGCCGAAGGAGTCTCGGCGTTTCCCCAGGCGGTCACCGCCCAGATGGTGGCCAACTTCACCGCCGGTGGCGCCGCCATCAATGTCTTCGCGCAACAGCACGCGGCGCACCTGGAAGTCATCGACGTGGGGGTCGCGACGCCCTTGCCCGAGGCGGTGGCCCGTCATCCGCTGCTGGTGAACGAGAAGGTGCGCGCCGGTACCGCCAATATGCTGGAAGACGACGTCATGACGCGAGACGACGCCTTGCAGGCCATGGCGGCGGGCGAGCGTGCCGCCCAGCGTGCCGCCACCGCCGGTTGTCGCTGCTTGATCATCGGCGAAATGGGGATCGCCAACACCACGGCGAGCAGTGCCTTGCTGGCCGCGCTGACCGGTAGGCCGGTCGCGAGGCTGGTCGGGGTCGGGACCGGTATCGATAGCGCCGGTGTTGCCCACAAGCAGGCGGTGATCGAGCGTGCCCTGGACGCGCGTCAGCCGGATCCGGATGACCCGCTGGGGGCCCTGGCCGCGGTGGGTGGGCTGGAAATCGCCGCCATGGCCGGGGCGTTTCTGGGGGGAGCGAAACAGCGCCTGCCACTGCTGGTGGATGGCTTTATTGCCACCGTGGCCGCCCTGGTGGCCCGTCGACTGTGCCCCGGCCTGCGTGAGTATCTGATCTTCGGTCATCGTTCCCGGGAGCCGGGACATGAACTGGCACTGCAGGCCCTCGATGCCCGGCCGCTGCTCGACTTCGAGCTGCGCCTCGGCGAAGGGACCGGCGCCGCCCTGGCCTTCCCGCTGCTCGACTCGGCCTGCCGCCTGCTGGAAGGGATGGCCACCTTCGGCGATGCCGGGATCGACACGTCCTCATGATGTCAGGGGGTTCCCGACTCGCCTTTGGGCCCGGGCTGACGCTGGCCGTGGATGAGGGGTGCGTACAGCTGACGACCCCGCGCCCCCTCTGGACATTGAGCAGTGCCCTGGTGGGCGGCGGCTTCGGCTGGCGACGCCATTACTGCAACTTTCATGTCGACAAGGACTACGCTGGCCATGCGCCGGCCAGGGATCTGGCGACCTGGCTCGAGGCTCGTCGCATCCCCTCGGGGGAGGCCATGGCCATGATGACCGCGGTGCGTCTCGAACACCTGGCGGTGGTGGAAGGCGATGGCATTCTGGCGGCGGTAACGGCGGGAGCGGGCAACGCCGTGGACATCACCGCCCCCCTGGAAGGTGATCCACGGCCGGTAGGCACCATCAATACCCTGGTGTTTCTCGATGGCTGCCTTACCGACGGCGCCATGGTCAACGCCTGTCTGTCCGCCAGCGAAGCCAAGGTACGCGCCCTCCAGTCGTTGGAGGTGCATGACCCCCACAGCGGCACCCCGGCCAGTGGTACTTCCACCGACTGCCTGGCCATTGCCGCGACCCAGACTGGGGCGCAGACGCCCTACGCGGGTTCCGGCACGCGCCTGGGGCGCGAACTGGGTCTGGTGGTATATCGCGCCACACGAGAGGCCCTGCTGGCGTCCCGGGAATGGCGCCGAGACGCCGAGCAGCGGGCGGTGCCCCATGGCTGAGCCGTTCTCCCTTGCCATGCTGGGTCTGGTGCTCGCCGCCGTGGGCCTCGACCTGCTGGTCGGTGATCCGCGTCGCCTGCCGCATCCGGTGGTGGGCATGGGGGCGGTGATCGCTCGCCTGGAAGGCGCCTGGAACCAGGGCAGCCCGCTGAGCCGCCGGCGCAAGGGGGCCTTGATGACGGCACTGGTGGTGTTGGGCACCGGGGGCCTGGCCTGGCTGACCATCGCTGCGCTGGCGCGACTCCACCCCTGGCTGGGATGGCTGGCCGAGGGGTGGCTATTGGCCTGCTGCCTGGCGATTCGAGGCCTTCGCGATGCCGCCCTGGCAGTGGCCGTGCCGCTGGCGGATGGCGACCTGGCCAGTGCCCGCCGGGCGCTTTCCATGATCGTCGGGCGCGATACCGCCGAACTGGACGCCGCCGAGATCGCTCGTGGCACGGTGGAAACCGTGGCCGAGAACACCGTGGATGGCATCACCGCGCCGCTGCTCTTCGCCCTGCTCGGCGGTGCGCCCCTGGCGCTGGCCTACAAGGCCATCAATACCCTCGACTCCATGGTGGGTTATCGCAGCGAGCGCTATATCGACTTTGGCCGGGCCTCGGCCCGGCTCGATGACATGGCCAACTGGCTGCCGGCGCGCCTGACCGCCCTGACACTATGGCTCGGCGCCCGGCTGAGGAGCGCTCAGCGCACGCCGGGGGCACTGGTTGCGACCCGTCGAGAAGCGCCACGCCATCCCAGTCCCAACAGTGGCTGGCCCGAGGCCATGGTGGCGCACCTGCTGGGCGTCCAGCTGGGCGGCAACAACCACTACCGCGGGAAGCGCTCCGAGCGGGCTCGACTCGGCTCGCCACATGAATCCCTCGGTGCCCGACATATCCCGGCAGCGCTTCGCTTGATGCATGGTGGTTGGCTCGTCTTCCTGGCGCTTCCGGCCGTGGTCATCCTGTTGAAGGAGGTCCTGACATGAGCTCGCAAGAGTGGCCGCTCCACGGCGGGCAGCCGGCGCCGCTGCTGGCCCGCTTCGGGCTGGCGGACGACATGCCGCTGCTGGATGCCAGCGCCAATCTCAACCCCCTGGGGCCGCCGACCTGGCTCCCCGGCTGGTTGGCGGCCCGCCTGCAGGGTGGGGCCGAGGCGCTGGCTCGCTATCCCGATCCCGACTATCGTGACGCGCGTGCGGCAATCGCCGCCGAGGATGGCGTGGCGCCCGAGGGGGTATTGCTGACCAACGGTGGCGCCGAGGCGATCACCCTGGCCGCCGCCCTCCATGCCCGGGAGCATCCGGGCACCCCCGTGGCCATCGTCGAGCCCACCTTTGCCGAATATGCGCGCGCCTGCACGGCTCATGGCCTGCCGGTCATTCACCTCGGCCTCGAACCGCCGGACTTTCGTTTCGACCCCGAGGCGGTGGTCGACGCGCTGGGCGAGGCGCGGCTGATCTTCCTGTGCCGACCCAACAACCCCACCGGCACCCTGGTGTCGCGAGCGCGGGTGGAGCGGCTGCTCGAACTCACCGCCGAGCGCGGCTGTCGGGTGGTGGTGGATGAGGCCTTTATCGACTTCGTGGGCAGTGACGGCGGGCAGGCGGCGAACGAGGCGTTGACGCCGCTGTTGAGTCGCTTCGAGCACTTGATCCTGCTGCGCTCCTTGACCAAGCGCTTTACGCTGCCCGGGTTGCGCCTGGGCTATCTGCTGGCCGCCCGCGAGACGGTATGCGATGCCGGGGCCTGCCAGCCCGCCTGGAGTGTCAACGGCCTGGCGGCGTCATTGGTGGCGCCGCTGCTCGCCGATCGTGAGTTCGCCGAACGCACCGAGGCGTGGCTCGTCACCGAGCGGCCTCGGCTGCAGACGGGTCTCGCTGCCCTGGGCCTGGAGGTCATGCCCAGCCGAGCCAACTTCTTCCTGGTGCGTCATCCGGGGGGGCGTGAGGCGACGCGTCGGCTGTTGCCGGCGCTGCTTCGTCGTGGCGTGCTGGTGCGCCATACCGAATCCTTCATGGGCCTCGACGGCGGTTGGTTGCGCCTGGCCCTGGGGGATGCCGCGTCCAACAAGCGCCTGCTGTCGGCCCTGGCCGAGGTGCTTGAAGCCGGGGAGGGTACGCCATGATCGCCTTCGTCGGCGGCGGAGCCCGCTCCGGCAAGAGTCATCACGCCGAGGCGCTGGCCGGCGCGTGGCATCGCTCCCGCGGCGGGGAGCTCGTCTATCTCGCCACGGCCCGAGCCGCAGACGCCGAGATGGCGGCGCGTATCGCGCGCCACCGACGCGAACGAGACTCCGGTTGGCGCACCCTCGAGGCGCCCCTGGCGCTGGACGCCGCCCTGGCCGAGGTGGCCGAGGGGGACAGCGTGCTGCTGGACTGCCTGACTCTCTGGGCCAGCCAGTGGCTCTACGCCGGCGGCGGCCGGGAGGCCGACGGGGAGGCGATGCTGGGCCGGGTGGTCGAGATGGCTCGAACGCGTGATATTGCCCTGGTGGTGGTCTCCAACGACCTCAACGAGGAGCCGCCGCCCACCGATGCCGAAACCTGGCGCTATCTTGCCTTCCTCCAGCGATTGCATCGCCGGCTGGCTCGAGAGGCGGACAGGGTGATCGAGGTGGTGGCGGGCATGGCGATCGACTGGAAGAACGCCGACGGCGTGCCCGCCGGTGAGGGCGATACGGAGGCACTGCGATGAAGGAGGCCCTCTACGGCCTGATACTGGCCCTGCAGTTCCTGACCCGGATACCCCTGCCGATCGCCTGCCCCTGGCATGCCGGCACCTGTCGCTGGGCACTGCGTTGCTATCCCCTGGTGGGCCTGCTGATCGGCGCCGTCCTGGCGGGGCTGGCCGTCTTCGGACAAGCGCTTCCCACGCCGCTGCTGGCCCTGGCCCTGCTCAGCCTGTGGGTGGCCCTCAGTGGAGGGCTACACCTCGATGGCGTCATGGACCTGGCCGATGCCCTGGGCAGCAATGCGCCCCTGGAGCGGCGCTGGGCGATCATGAAGGACAGCCAGGTGGGCAGCTTCGCCATCCTGGCGCTCGTCTTCCTCCTGGCCTGGAAGGGGGTGCTGCTGTGGGCGCTGCTCGAGGCCGGGGTCAGTCCCTGGTTATGGGTGGCACTGCCGGCCCTGGCCCGCTTCGGTGCGCTGGTTCTGCTGCGCCTGGCGCCCCTGGCGCGGCGCGAAGGGCTGGCCTGGACCTGGCGGCAACATCTTGAATATCGCGACCTGGCCCTGTCGCTGTTGCCGTTGGTGGCCATCTTCGGCTTCGTGCCCGGCGGCGTCTGGCTGCTTGGGCTTCTGCTGATCTTTCTATGTCTTTATGGCCTGTTCATGGTCAGGGCCTTTTCCGGCATCAACGGCGATATCGCCGGTGCCGCCATCGAGGGGGGAGAACTATGGTTGCTGCTCGGCGCCTGGAGCTTGTGGTGGTTCGGCATGGCGTGACGCCCTGGAACCTTGAACGACGCTATCAGGGGCAGCGCGACATCCCGCTCCTGCTACCCGATGCCGTGCCGGACATGGACCGGCTGCGCGAACACCTGGCCGGCGCCGAGTTCGATGCCATCCATTGCAGCGACCTGGCGCGCTGTCGTCAGACCCTGGCCCATGTGCAGCCGGGTCGCGATGCCTCGGCGTTGTTCGACCCGCGCCTGCGTGAGCTGGACTTCGGTGATTACGAGGGACGCCGCTGGGATGAGCTCAAGGACGATCCGAGCTATCGGGCCTGGATCGATAGTGCCGGAATGCAGGCACCGCCCGGCGGTGAGTCGGCCGACATGCTCTGGGAAAGGCTCTCTGCCTGGCTCGACGATGTCCTGTCACAGGCCGAGGATCGACGCCATGTGCTGGCGGTGAGCCACGGCGGGGTGATCCGCGAGCTACGTCGTCGCCTGGAGGCCGTCGACTTCTGGGAGGGCGTTGTCGGCCAGGCCCAGGGGCGGCATTTCACATTCATTCACCAGGGAGGAGCCTGGCGATGCAGTGCTTCATCGGCGGTGCCTGTTCCGGGCGAAGCGACCTAGTCGACGAGCGCTTTCCAGAAGCACGCTGGCACCGGCTGGCGCCGGGGCAGGGTGTTGCGGACTGGCTCGACGAGGTGCCCATGGGGGCGACCCTGGTGATTACCGGCTGGGCCGCCTGGCTTTCTGCCACCCTGGCCGAGGACCACGACGACGGCGTGCGGGCGAGCTGGCGAGCCCTGCTCGAGGCCCTGGCGGCGGCGCAACGTCGCCAGGGCCTCGAGCTCGTGCTGATCCTTGACGAGATGGGGCGCGGCATCGTGCCCATGGCACCCGAGGCGCGCCGGCTGCGCGACCTCAACGGCTGGCTGGCCCAGGAGGTGGCGTCGCGCTGCACGCCGGTGTGGCATGTACGCCATGGCCTGGCCAGACGACTGGACCGCGTTGACGCTTCTGGTAGGGGTTGGTAGCTTACGCGCACTCTCAGGTGCTGGCGGAGTGAGTGCCGCCAGGTAAACGGGAAGTCGGTGCGCGGTGTTCTTCTGCCCGCCACTCCGACGCTGCCCCCGCAACGGTGATCGAGTCAAGAGCCGCCACTACCTTCAACGGGTGCGCCACTGTGCCAATCGGCATGGGAAGGCGGTGGTTCAGCAGGGCCGCAGGCATCGCGCCTGGCCCTCGCTCGTCAGTCCGGAGACCGGCCCGAGAGCGCATGCCGGACCGCGGAGGGTGGTCAACAGGCAGGGCATCGACCGCACCCTTTTGCGCCGTCCCCCTTCCTTCTGTCCTCTGTGCCGGCCCTAAAAAAGAAGCAGGATACCGTGCGGGTGAGTACGGTAAGCAAGGGACAGAAATGAACACGACACACGCAACGCGTGGCCTGGCGACCTTCGCACTGGCCACTCTTCCCCTGGCCGTGCAGGCCGCAGAGCCCCAGGCCGCCGAGACCGGCGAGCCCCAGGCGCTCAATCCCATGGTGGTCACGGCGGCCCTGGCGCCGCGCACCGCCGATGAAAGCCTCTCCTCGGTAACGCTGCTGGACGAGGCCACCCTGCGCCGCCAGGACCCCACCAGCCTGACCGATCTCTTTCGCGGCCAGCCGGGGGTGGATGTTAATACCAACGGCAGCTTCGGCAAGACCAGCAGTGTTTCCATTCGGGGCACGTCCAGCAGCCAGAGCCTGCTGATGATCGATGGAATCCGCCTACGCTCCGCAACTCTTGGTGGGGCCTCCTGGCAATTTCTCGATCCGCGCATGTTCGAGCGCGCCGAAATCGTGCGCGGCCCCCGCGGCAGCCTCTATGGCGCCGATGCCATGGGGGGCGTGGTCCAGTTGTTTACGCCGGAAGGCGAAGAGGGCGAGCCGACACCGAGCCTCTCCTTCGGCGGCGGCTCCTTCGACACCCAGCGCTACAGCGCCAGTCTCTCCGGGGCCGAGGGCGGCACCCGTTATTACTTTGCCGCCAGCCGCTTCGATACCGAGGGCGTGCCGGTGCGGCGTGATGGTGACGACAAGGGGTACGATAATACCAACGGCCTGGTGCGGCTTTCCCATACATTTGATAACAGTGCCGAGGTAGGTCTACTTGCACTGCGTAGTAAAGGTGCCACAGAATTTGATGGTGGGGAAACTGACTTCGTTCAGCAAACCCTTGGCGTCTATGGTGAAATATCGATATCGGAAAATTTTCACAGCCGGTTGACATTGAGCGATGCAAAGGACGAGCAGGTTACACCTGCTTATAGCGATGCCTACCTGACAGAGACTCAAACAGCGCGCTTGGAGAATACTTTCTACCTTTCCGGTCATGAACTGGTTATTGGTGCCGAGCATACTGAAGACAGCGTTGACGGAAGTGATACGGGGAGTGGGGCGTACGACATCGAGAGTCGTTACAATTCGGCAGTGTTCGCCCAAGGGTTGTTCGATTTTTCGCCTGTGTCGCTTCAGGCTAGCCTCCGACACGACAGCAACGAGGCATTCGGTGACGAAGTGACGGGAAGTTTGGCTTTGGGGTACGAGTTAGATACTTATCATACTCTGAGGGCTAGCTATGGTACGGCATTCAGAGCACCTAGCTTTAATGATCTCTATTTTCCTTATACCGATTATGGTTTTGGGTTTACGTTTGAGGGTAATCCTGACTTGAAGGCGGAAACATCGTCTTCCGTAGAGGTTGGTGTTCGCGGACAGTACAGTAGCTATTTTTGGGACTTCGTCGTTTACCAGACTGATATTGATAACAAGATCGTATCTGTAGGAAAATCAGTTGACAATGTTGATAGCGCTGAGATAAAGGGTGCTGAACTTTCGGCCGGTACAGATATCGCTGGTTGGGCATTGCAAGCAGCGCTAACCTATACGGACGCTGAAGACTCTGATTCTGGCGACAGGCTTCCGAACATAGCCAAACGCAGTATCAGGCTTGATCTAGACCGCTCAATCTCGGATTTTGATATTGGTGCGTCATGGCTGGCGCAAAGCGATCGAATTGATGGGTTTAGTCAGGAGCGTGTAGCAGGTTACGGCATCGTCAATTTGCGTGCCGGCTGGACGTTTGCCCCGATGTGGTCGGCCCGTGTGACCGTCGAAAACGCCCTGGACAAGGAGTACGAGACCGCGAAGGACTACATCAACGCCGGCCGTGCGGCTTTCCTGAGCGTGCACTTCGGACCGTGATCACGAGACGGCTTTCTCGGCTACTTCTGGCCGGCCTTGCGCTGCTGCCCCTGGCGGCGGCGCAGGCCCAGGATGAAATATGCGTGGTCGATGCCCTGGATCGCGAGATATGCCTGGAAAGGCCCGCCTCGCGCATCGCCACGCTGTCACCGGGAGCCACCGAGCTCGCCTTCGCCGCCGGTGCGGGCGAGCGGGTGGTGGCGGCGGTCGAGTACAGCGACTATCCGCCCGATGCCCTGAAGATTCCTCGAGTCGGCAGTCATGGCCGCCTCGATCTGGAGCGTCTGCTGACGCTCGACCCTGATCTGGTGATTGGCTGGGTCACCGGCAACCCCGCCGAACAGCTCGAGCGCCTGGAGGCGCTGGGCATGGCGGTGTTCTATATCGAGCCACGCACCGTTGCCGAAATAGGCACCACGATCGAGCAGCTGGCACGCTTCGCCGATACCCGGGAAACGGGAGAGGCCGAGGCCGAGCGTTTCCGCCGGGAAATGGCGGCGCTGGCCGAGCGTCATGCCCGGGCCGAGCCGGTCTCGGTCTTCTACCAGGTCTGGGACGAGCCGCTGATGACCATCAACGACCGGCACTGGATCGGCCAGGTACTGCGGCTATGCGGGGGTACCAATGTCTTCGGCGAGCTCGAGCGCCTGGCGCCGCGCCTCGACGAGGAGGCGCTGCTGGCGGCGAACCCCGAGGTGATCCTCGCCGGTGGCAGAGGGGAAGACAATCGCGACTGGCTGGAACACTGGCGTGGCTATCCATCTCTCACCGCCGTTGCCAAGGACAACCTCTTCTTCGTGCCGCCGTCGCTGATTCAACGGCCGACGCCGCGGCTGCTGGAGGGCACCGGTATGGTCTGCAAGCAGCTCGACCAGGCCCGGGAGCGGCTTGGGGAGAGGCAGGAGTGATTGCGCTGCTTCGCCCCCTGGGCCTGTTGTCACTCGCCGCCCTGGCGGCTCTGGCGCTGTCCGTGGCGCTGGGCAGCGTGACGCTGCCGCCTGGCGAGATCCTGGCCGCCCTGGGCGGCGTGGGCGAAGGCCTCTCGCGTACCCTGATCCTCGAGTTGCGACTGCCGCGCTCACTCGCCGCCTTTGCGGTGGGCGGGCTGCTCGCCGTGGCCGGGGCACTGATGCAGGTATTGCTGCGCAACCCCCTGGCCGACCCCTATGTGCTGGGTCTCTCCGGCGGGGCCGCAGTGGGGGCACTGATGGCCATGCTGGCGGGCGTCGGGGGGCTGATGGTCTCCGGCTCCGCCTTCGTGGGGGCCCTGGTGTCGACCCTGCTGGTGTTCGGGCTGGCCCACGGGCGCGGCGGCTGGACGCCCTCGCGGCTGCTGCTGACCGGCGTGGTGGTGGCGGCCGGCTGGGGGGCGGTGATTACCCTGATGCTGTCGGTCAGCCCCGTCGAGCGCCTGCCCGGCATGCTTTACTGGCTGATGGGGGATCTCGCCCATGCCGGCACGCCCTGGCCGCTTTTGGCGCTGCTGTTGGGTGCCTGTCTGCTGGTGGTGCCCCTGGGGCGCCACCTCAATGTGCTGGCGCGGGGGCCGCTACAGGCCGCCGCCCTGGGGGTCGCGGTGCGACGCCTGGAATGGGGGCTCTATCTGGCCGCCAGCCTGCTGACCGCGGCGGCGGTGACCGGTGCGGGCAGCATCGGCTTCGTGGGCCTGGTGGTGCCGCATATGCTGCGCCTGGCGCTGGGTAACGATCAGCGACTGATCCTGCCGGCCTCCGCGCTGGCCGGTGGCACCCTGTTGGTAGTCGCCGATACGCTGGCCCGCACGGTGATCGCGCCGGAGCAGTTGCCGGTGGGGGTGATCACCGCATTGCTCGGTGTGCCGACCTTCCTTTACCTGCTCTATCGGGAGTCCTGATGATCGACCATGCGACGCCACCCCTGGAGGCCCGCCATCTGGTGATCGATGTGCCGGGGCGCGAGGATGGCAGGGTCCTCGACCTGGCGGTCGAGTCGGGACAGGTCTGGGGCGTGCTGGGTCCCAACGGGGCCGGCAAGACCACGCTGCTGCATACCCTGGCGGGGCTGAGACCGCCTCGGGCAGGCGCGGTATGTCTGGGCGAGGCATCGCTTGCCTCGCTGCGTCGACGCGACGTAGCGAGACGCCTGGGGCTGATCTTTCAGGAACGCCACGATGGCTTTCCCGCCACGGTGCTCGAGACGGCGCTGATCGGCCGTCATCCCTGGCTTTCCGCCTGGCAGATGGAGGACAGCGAGGACCGGCGCCTGGCCGAGGCGGCGCTCGAGCGACTCGATGTGGCGCACCTGGCCGAACGCCTGGTGAGCACGCTTTCCGGCGGCGAGCGCCAGCGGCTGGCCATTGCCACGGTGCTGACCCAGGCACCGGCGATCTGGCTCGCCGACGAGCCTACCAACCACCTGGACCTGCGCCATCAGGCGTCGGTAATGGCGCTGCTCGCCGAGCAGGCGAGAGAGGGGCGGGCGGTGATGATGTGTCTGCATGACCTTAACCTGGCCGCTCGCTGGTGCGATCACCTGCTGCTGCTCTATCCGGACGGAGAGGCGTGCTGGGGACCGGCCCGGGACATGCTGGTGCCCGAGGCGATGGAGCGTCTCTACGGTCAGCGGTTGGCGAGCGCCGAGATCGATGGGGCCCCCGTTTTCGTACCGCTGGACAAGCGGAGAGGAGTGAACCATGCATGATCCCAATACGCCCTTCTCCGCCACGGAAAAGAGGGGGCTTTATCGTGCCATCCATGAGCGCCGGGACGTGCGTTCGCACTTCCTGCCGGACCCGGTGCCGCCGTCGATACTGCACCGACTGCTGGATGCGGCCCATCGCGCGCCCTCGGTGGGCTTCATGCAGCCCTGGGACTTCCTCTTGATCGACAGTCTCGAGGTGCGTCGGCGGGTGCACGCTATCTTTACCCGGGAAAATGAGAAGGGGGCGCAGCAGTTCTCCGGAGAGCGCCAGCAGCGCTACCGTAGCCTGAAGCTTGAAGGCATCCTCGAAAGCCCCCTCAATCTCTGCATTACCTGCGATCGCCGCCGCGGCGGCGGCCCGGTACTGGGGCGTACCAGCATCGTCGACACGGACCTGTTCAGCAGCTGCCTGGCGGTCCAGAACCTCTGGCTGGCCGCGCGTGCCGAGGGCATCGGCGTGGGCTGGGTCAGCATTCTCGATCAGGACGAGCTGGCCGCGGCGCTGGGCTTGCCGGAACACGTCTACCCACTTGCCTATCTGTGCATCGGCTACGTCAGCGAATTTCTGGATGAACCGGAGCTGGCTCGTAAGGGCTGGCGTCAGCGGCTGCCCCTGGCGGAGCTGGTGCATGCCAACGGCTGGGGGCAGGAGGTCACCGATGAAGCGCTCTGCCGGGCGCTGGAGGAAGACTCGGAGCGCCGCTGACGCGCCGGGACACCGGGGCCCTGGCGGCCCGGCACAGGGCGCGCCGCAGTGGGAGGCGGTCAGAGAGTGACGCGGTCGATAAAGCGGCGGAAGTACATTTCGACCCGCAGGGTGAGCGCCCAGCGGGGCTCGCGGTCGACGTCACGAGGAAAGTGAAGTGCCGGTGCGACGTCCAGGAAGGTGAAGCCCTTGTGGATATCGCGGCGGAAGCGCAGCTGCAGATAGCTATCCTCGATGGTGGCATGGGAGAGGCCCTCGCCCAGCACCGCGGCGGAGTAGCGCAGCACACTGCGACTGTTGACGCGCTGGTTGAGTTCGGCGACCTGACGGAACTCCAGGGTGTCGACTTCTTCACGCCACTGGGCATTGCTGATGAAGCGCAGGTGGCGTTTCTCGTCCACCAGGCGACCGAGGTCCCAGCGGGTACGCGCGGAAAAGCCGTCCTCGTTGAACCAGGAAAAGCGATTGTCGCTATGCAGTTTCCAGGGGCCGTCATTCAGGGTCCATAGCCGCTGGGTAGAGAGGCGCGCATAGGGGTCGAGGGGCAGACGGACCTTGATGCCGGCACCCAGCTCGGTATCCCATTCCCGGGTCCTGTCGCCTTCCCCCAGATGGCGCAGCCCGACCAGCACATCCTCGATGCTGTTGCCCCGATCATCGGCCAGCGATGACTCCTGCTCGTCGAGCGTGCCGCGTGTCTCGTCCGGTTCGCTTTCGATGATCAGGCGCAGGCGCTCTTCGGTGGTCGGCAGGTCGAGGCGGAAGCGCACGCCCAGGTCCTGGTCAAACTCTTCCCCCTCTTTCCAGGCGAGCTCCTGGCTGATGCGCAGGTAGGAGTCGGAATCCACCGTCAGGGCATCGGTGGTGCCGAAGAAACCGTCGATGCTGCGCGAGGTGCCATCCACCCAGTCGGTCATGGTGGCGTGGAAGGGGCCGATTTGCTTCTCTGCCCACTCCGGCAGATCGCTGTCGTCGCTGGGTGCCGGGGTGTCCGCATGAGCGGCAATGCTCAGGAAAGCCGTCAGAGCGATCAGCGCCTTCTTCATCTCGGTAGTCTCGCGTTGTTTTCGTTGCACGCAGAGTCTATCGGAACCAGCCCTTCATGACCTCGGTAATCTGCCGAATTTGTGCTTCCGAGGTGACATAGGCGGGCATGGTATAGAGCCAGCGGCCGATGGGGCGCAGCCAGATGCCCTGTTCCCGCGCCCAGTCTGCCACGCCATCCAGTGCGGATGCGTCGTGGGTTTCAATCACCGCGGTGGCGCCCAGCACGCGTACATCCGCTACCGCCGGATGCTCGTTCAGTTGCTCGTCTTCGAGCAGTTCCCGGCGCAGCACCTCACTGAGAGCGGCGATGCGACCCAGGTAGTCCTCCTCTTCAAACACCGCCAGGCTCTCCAGCGCTACCGCGCAGGCCAGCGGATTGCCCATGAAGGTGGGGCCATGCATGAAGGCATGCTCAGGCGAGTCGCCCACGAAGGCGTCATGTACCCGGGTGGTGGCGAGTGTCGCCGCGTGTCCCAGATAGCCCCCCGTGAGTCCCTTGGATAGCACCATCATGTCCGGGGTGACATCGGCATGGTCGGCGGCAAACATTCGCCCGGTGCGTCCGAAGCCCGTGGCCACCTCGTCGAATACCAGCAGCACGTCGAACTCGTCGCATAGCGCCCGGGCCCCCCGCAGATAGTGAGGCGACGTCATGTTCAGTCCCCCCGCGGCCTGCAGCAGCGGCTCGACCAGGAGGGCCGCGATCTCCTCGTGATGGCGTTCCAGTACCTTGCGCAGATTGGCCAGGTCCACCGCTACCGCGTCGGGGGCGGCATCGAAGGGGGCCGTTGGCGCCGGGGCGAAATGATGGCGGGGCAGGTAGCCGGCGAACAGGGAATGCATGCCTTCTTCGGGGTCGCACACCGCCATGCAGCCGGCGGTGTCGCCGTGGTAGGCCTTCATCAATGACAGCATGCGGTGCTTGCGGCTCTTGCCGCGAAGCTGGTGGAACTGTACGGCCATCTTCATGGCCACTTCCATGCCCACCGAACCGCTGTCGGAAAAGAACACATGGTTGAGGCCCGGGGGCGTGATACGCACCAGCTCGCGGGCCAGGCGGTCGGCGGGATCATGGGTCAGGCCGCCGAGCATGACATGACAGAGCGTGTCGGCCTGCTGCTGGATGGCGCCTACCAGCCGCGGGTGGCGATACCCATGGATCATGCACCACCAGGAGCAGGTGGCGTCGAGCAGGGTCTCGCCGCTTTCCAGCCGGAAGCTCGGGCCTTCGCCGCCGACTACCTTGGGCGCCGGTTGCTGAGTCTTGAGATGGGCGTAGGGGTGCCAAAGAGGAGATAAGGACATCAAGATTCCTGTTGGGACGTGGAAACTGGCCTATTGTAAACTTATTTAAAATAAAATGTTTACTGAGGTTTGGGGTGTCTTTCCCTGGCGGTGGTATGGGTCGATCGCTCTTGCGGTCGTTGGGTTTCGCTGGCAATATACGGCTCCTTCGAAGGTGGACAACCCTCGAATGCGTCGGTGGTGGAATTGGTAGACACGCGAGGTTTAGGTCCTCGTGCCTTCGGGTGTGTGGGTTCGAGTCCCACCCGACGCACCATCTCGGCTCTTGCACTCGCTCTCGCCCCATGTCCTGGTTTATTGATGGCAGGTGAGACACGCAAGGCGCAGATTTTCCCTTCTATTATCGCAGCACTCTTGTCTGCGATGCCCCGGAAACATTATTCGTTGAATACATCGTCGGGCCGATAGGCGGCGCGTTGTGATTGTGCCCGAATGATTTCACGAACCATGCTTTCATCCAGTATTCAGCTCTCGGGCAACACCAGATAATCCGCCGCGGCTGTAGCCATCTCGCCGGCGGGAAGATGGGGGACGATACCCAGGCAGGGGGCATCGAGGGTGCGCTCCAGGGTCGCCAGGTTGTCACGGTAAAGGGCCTCATCCAGGCCGAATGACGAATCGACGAGGCTGCCCGCCCAGCCGGCGAGGCGCAGGCCATCGGCGCGTATGGCCTCGGCCGTCAGGCGGGCGTGGTTGATGCAGCCCAGCCGGAGGCCAACCACCAGGATCACCGGTAGCCCCAGATGCGTCGCCAGGTCGGCGAGGTCTTCCCGTTCGTTCAGTGGTACCCGCCAGCCGCCGGCGCCTTCCAGCAGCGTCAGGTCCCGGTCCAGGGCCAGCCCCTCGCGCAGGCTCTCGCTCAAGGCGTCGAGCGTCAGCGTGATGCCGACCTCTCGCGCGGCCAGGTGAGGCGCGATTGCCGGCGCGAAGGCATGGGGGTTGACCGTGGTGTAGGGCACCGGGGGGTGGCTGTGGGCCTGTAAGGCCAGGGCGTCCGAGTTGCGCAAGCCTGCATCGGTGGGGTCGCTGCCCGAGGCGACGGGCTTGAGGCCCAGGGTCGACAGGCCCTGGCGGCGTGCCAGGGCCAGCAGGCCGGATGTGATCAGGGTCTTGCCGGCGTCGGTGTCGCTGCCAGTAACCAGGAGGGCGGCCATATTAGCGTTCGAGCTCCAGCGTCAGTAGGTGATAGGTGACAGGCAGCCCCTCGGGCTCGCGCAGGCGTTCGTAGCGCTGTGATGCGCGGACAAGGTCGGCCCGGGTCAGGTGGCCCCCGGGGCGTGAGGCCTGGGCGCCGACGCCCTTGATGGAGGCCATGACCGCGGTCATGTTCGGGTAGTGGAACCTCGGCCGGGAGGCGTCTACCGAGACTCGCCGGAACCCCGCCCGGCAGGCGGCCTCGCGATAGTGCTCGGGGCGGCGAAAGTCGAGCAGGGCGGTGCGCCGCCCGGGGCGCTGCCAGGCGTAGCCGACCTCGGCCAGGGTCTCGGGGCCGAGGGTGTTGATCAGGGCGCGACCGCCGGGGCGCAACGTGCGGTGGAGCTCGGCCAGTGCGGCGTCGAGGTCGGGACACCACTGCAGCGCCAGGTTGGAAAACACCAGATCCAGGCCGGCACTGGCCAGCGGCAGGGCGGTGGCGTCACCGCAGACCCAGTGCACCCCGTCGCCTCGATCACGGCGGGCGACGTCCAGCATTCCCGGGGCCAGGTCGAGGCCGATAACCCGGGCACCGGACGCGTAATGCTCGGCCAGGCTTTGGCTCCAGCCGCCTGGGCCACACCCCAGGTCGAGGATATGCATCGCTTCCCGGGGTAGCCGGGCCCAGAGAGCGTCGCCCATGACTCGCTGTGCCGTCGCCAGGCGTTCGTAGTCGATGGCGGCGCGGGAAAAGGCGTGGGATACGCGTTGTCGCCAGCCGTCGGGGGCCGCCTCGTGGCGCAAGGCCGGTGAACTCATGCGTGCCCCTCGGGGTTGGCGGCGGCGCGACTCTCCAGGCACTCCCGGGCGAGCTCGACCAGGTGCGTCACCAGGGTGTCGGGACGCGACAGCATGGGGCAGTGACCGGCGCCGTCGATGCGCCGGTCGGCGCCGTGGCGGCGTCTCTCGGGCAGCAGGGGGTCATGGGTTCCCGACAGGTAGCGCACCGGGCAGGGGGGCTCGGCCAGGCAGTGGCCGTTGTCGAGTTCGGCAAGCCACTGTAGCCCGGCGGCAAGGGTGGCCGCGTCGGGGGGAGGTCCCTCCCCGAGCAGGTCGAGAAGGCGTCGGTACGCGTCTCTGGGGCGCGTCTCGCCGCGCAGCATCCAGCGCCGAAAGTGTGTCAGTGTCGCGACGGGGTCGCGGTCGAAGGCGCGACGAAAGACCGCCAATTCCTCCTGCGTTACCCCCTCTGGGTGGCAAAAGCCTGGGCCCGTGCCCATCAGGATCAGCCCCCGGGGCGGGACCAGCGTTGTCGACCCGAGGCCGAGCAGGGCGGCCGCCAGCAGCCCGCCCAGGGACCAGCCGACCCAGACGGCGTCCCGGGGGAGTTCGTCGGCAACGTCCCTGGCAAGGGCCTCGAGATCGCCGGGAGACGCCAGCGCCGGCCGGCCACCGTAGCCCGGCCAGTCGGGTGTGGTGACGGTGACTCCGGCCGGCCACAGGGGCGCCAGGGGCCGCCAGATTCGCGCGTCGATCCCCCAGCCGGAAAGCAGCACCAGCCGGGTCATGTCGCCGTATCCTCGCCTGTCGCGGCGTGTGTATCCCGGCACTCGGCCAGGGCATCGATCAGGGCGTCCAGATCATCGTCGGCATGGGCGGCGGAGAGGGTGATACGCAGCCGAGCCTTGCCGCGTGGCACGGTGGGCTCGCGAATGGCCCCGACCTGGATGCCACGCTCGGCGAGTCGAGAGGCCCAGGCCAGGGTGGTGGCATTGTCGCCGAGCACGATGGGCTGGATCGGCGTGGTGCTGGCGACCAGGGGGAGTCCGAGGCGCTCGGCGGCCGTCCGGAAGCGGGCGATCAAGGCATGCAGGCGCTCGCGCCGTTCCGGCTCTTCGGCAAGGAGATCCAGTGCGGCCAGGGAGGCGGCCGCCACCCCGGGCGGTTGGGCCGTGGTATAGGTGTAGGGGCGTGCGAACTGGATCAGGTGCTCGATCAGTGCCTCGCTACCCGCGACGAAGGCCCCGGCGGTGCCCAGCGCCTTGCCCAGGGTGCCTACCAGCACGGGGACCTCATCGATGCCGTAGGCCCGGCCCACGCAGCCGTCGCCTCGCTCGCCCAGCACGCCCAGGCCGTGGGCATCATCGACCATCAACCAGGCGGCGTGGCGGCGCGCCGTGGCGGCCAGCCCGGGAATATCGGCCACATCGCCATCCATGCTGAAGACGCCATCGCTCACCACCAGCCTGGGGTGCCGGGCCGGGCTGCGCTCCAGGAGTCGCTCCAGGTCGGCGGTGTCGCGGTGATGGAAGCGGCGGGAGACGGCCCCGGAAAGCCTGGCACCATCCAATAGCGAGGCGTGGTTGAGACGGTCCTGGAAGACCCTCGTCCGGGGGTCGCAGAGCGCCTGGATCACTCCCAGGTTGGCCATGTAGCCGGTGGAGAAGAGCAGTGCCCGGGGGCGCCCGGTGAGCTCGGCGAGACGCTGCTCGAGGGCCTCGTGAACCGCCAGATGCCCGTTGACGAGGTGCGAGGCGCGGGCTCCGGTGCCGTAATCGCGTGCCCCCTTCGCCATGGCCTCGGCCAGTCGCGGGTCCCGGGAGAGGCCCAGGTAGTCATTGCCGGCAAAGTCGCGCCGCCGGCTCGCCGGCTGGCGCGTGTTGCGGTGTCGCCACAGGTGGCTTGCCCGGCACGCCTGGGCGCGCTCGGCGAGGTGGCTCGGCCAGTCGCAAAGGGTCATGGCTCAACGCTGGCGGCATCATAGGCCAGCTCACTCACCCGGGCGGCGGCCCGGTGTGCCGCCTGCTGGTCGAGGTCGGCCTCCACGCTGGCCTGAATGTGAGCGTCATCGGCACAGGTGTCCCGGCGCTCCGGGTGAAGGCCGAGCCGGGTGAACAACGACCTGTCGCGTTCCGCCTGGGGGTTGGCGGTGGTCAGCAGCTGGTCACCGTAGAAGATGGAGTTGGCACCGGCCAGAAACGCCAGGGCCTGGGTCGAGTCATCCATCTGCTCGCGACCGGCGGAGAGGCGCACATGGCTTTTTGGCATCAGGATGCGCGCGACGGCGATGGCCCGGATGAACTCGATGGGGTCGAGGTCCTCGACGTTCTCCAGGGGGGTGCCGGGGACCTTGACCAGCATGTTGATCGGCACCGACTCGGGGTGCGGCTCGAGGCGCACCAGCTGCTGGAGCAGGGCGGCGCGGTCGCGGGGGGCCTCGCCCATGCCCAGTATGCCCCCCGAGCAGACCTTCATGCCCGCCCCGCGCACCTGGTCGAGCGTCTCCAGGCGGTCGGAATAGGTGCGCGTGGTGATGATCTCGCCATAGTACTCGGGGGAGGTGTCGAGGTTATGGTTGTAGTAGTCGAGCCCCGCCCGGGCCAGGCGGTCGGCCTGGTCGCCGTCGAGCATGCCCAGCGTCATGCAGGTCTCGAGCCCCAGCGCCTTGACCCGGCTGACCATCTCCAGCACGACGTCCAGGTCCTTCTCGCGGGGGCTCTTCCAGGCCGCCCCCATGCAGAAGCGGCTGGCGCCGGCGGACTTGGCTGCCCGGGCCTGTTCCACGACCTTGTCGATCTCCAGCAGCTTTTCCTTGCCCAGGCCGGTGTTGTAGTGCCCGGATTGGGGGCAGTACTTGCAGTCCTCGGGGCAGGCACCGGTCTTGATCGACAGCAGGGTGGAGACCTGCACGGCGTTGGGGTCGAAGTGGCGGCGGTGTATCTGCTGGGCGCGGTACAGCAGGTCGTTGAAGGGGAGCGCGAAGAGCGCCTCGATTTCCTCGAGCCGCCAGTCGTGGCGTATTTCGGCCGGGCTGCCTAGGGTCTGAGTATCGGCTGTGCGGGCTTGCGAGGCTTGAGACATGAAGGGATCGCCTTTGGTCAACTTTGCTAATAAGTTAAAGTTGACCAGTAGCCTACGGACTGACGCTTCGATGTCAACCGAAAGATTTGGGTTGGTTGACAGGGTGCTGCGCCGGGCGCTGCCAGGCCGTTGTGCCTTTTGTCTGGCGCCCGTCCTCGACGAGTCCCCCTGGTGTCAGGCCTGCTTCGCGGGGCTGCCCTGGAACCGGCCCGCCTGTCCCGTCTGCGCCGAGCCTCAGCCAGGCGCCCGACAGGCCCGGATATGCGGCGCCTGCCTGCGCCGGCCGCCGTCCTTCGTGAGGGCGAGGGTGCCGCTGCGGTATGCCGAGGAGGTGGCCTGGCTGGTGCGGCGCTTCAAGTTTCATGCCTCACCGCGGGCCGGCGCGGTGTTGCTTGAGCTGCTGACGGCGGGGCTGCAGGAGAAATGGCGCGACTGGCCCCAGGCCCTGGTGCCGGTTCCGCTGCATGAGTCGCGTGCCCGTGGGCGCGGCTTCGACCAGGCCGAATGGCTGGCGGTGCGATTGGCCAGGCAAATGAGGGTGCCACTGGGGCAGGGCAGGCGCCTGCGTGATACCCCCAGCCAGCGTGGGCTCGACCGCCGCGAGAGGCGGGCCAACCTGCGCGGCGGGTTTCGAGTGCCGGTTCGCCTGCCGCCTCGCGTGGCACTGCTCGATGATGTGATGACCACCGGGGCGACCCTGGAGGCGCTGGCCCAGGCCTGCCTGGCCGCCGGTGCCGAGGAGGTCGAGGCCTGGGCCGTCGCCCGCACGCCGCGGGGGGGAAATATGAGGCAAGCCTGGTAGAGTGGAGGCTTTTCCGGGAGGACGGACCATGGATGCCGATCAGCACCCCTTCTCCACGCTATCGCCGGCTCGGGTCGTGGCGGCCATCGAGTCTCTGGGCTTCTGGCTGCCCGGCGAGCCCTTCGCGTTGAACAGCTACGAGAACCGTGTCTACCTGGTGCATGACGACGAGCGTCGTCGCTGGGTGGCGAAGTTCTATCGGCCCGAACGCTGGAGCGATGCCTGTATCCAGGAGGAGCACGACTTCCTCGCCGAACTGGCATCGGCGGGCGTGGCGGTGGCCGCGCCCTGGTGCGATGCCGAGGGGCGCAGCCTGCAGCATGCCGAGGGCTTTCGTTTCGCGCTCTTTCCTCAGCGGCCGGGTCAGGCGCCGGAACTGGAGGATCCCGATCACCTGTTCGCCCTGGGGGAATTGATCGGCGGCGTGCATGCGGTGGGGGAGCGTGAATCCTTCCGGCATCGTGGCGTCATGGAGCTGGATGCCATGGTGGTCGAGGCCCGTGAGCGGGTACTCGCCGGGCCCTGGCTGGACCGCCATCAGCGCCAGGCCTACGAGCGGATCACGGCGGCACTGCACGAGGCGCTGGCGGCGTATCGCTGGGCCCCCGAACGCGCGATACGCGTCCACGGCGACTGCCATATCGGCAATATCCTGGGCCGCGACGCGGACTTTGCGCTGGTGGACTTCGACGACTGCCTGATGGCCCCGGCGGTGCAGGACCTGTGGATGCTGATCACGGCACAGTCGCCCGAGGAGCGCCACATGCAGCTGTCCGAGGTGATCGAGGGCTACGAACAGCAGCGTGAGTTCGACCGCCGTGAGCTGGCGCTGACCGAGCCGCTGCGGACCCTGCGCCTGCTGCGCCACAGTGCCTGGCTGGTATCACGCTGGGAGGATCCCGCCTTCCCGGTCGCCTTCCCCTGGGTGGCCGATGCCGGCTACTGGGAATCCCACATCAAAACGCTGGAGCAGCAGCGCCAGGCGCTGGAGAACGCGCCGCGCTGGCTGGCATAAAGGCTCTCAATAAACGGCGGGCCTCGCCTTGTGAGCAAGGCGAGGCCCGCGACAGCGGCAGGGTGGCGGCTAGGAGTCTTCGGGGTCAGGCTGTTCGGAGGAGGCCTGGCGCCGCTCGATATTGATTTGCTCGGAGGGATTCTCCTGCTCCTCGATGGCCAGGTCGCCGGCCAGCTGAAGCTCGAAGCCGTGCTCCGGAGAGAGTTCACAGAGCCCGTCCTGACAGGCATCGATACCGAAGTTGCCATCGCCGTCATAGGCGGCTGCGGAGATATCGCCGCTGTAGATATGGCTGTCGTTGCCTTCGGTGTCGATGCAGGTAACGCTGGAGGTCGTGATACGGATCCGCTCGTCATCGAGCTGTGCGTCACCCACCACGACACAGTAGTCGGGTACCTGATGGCTACCGCTGCCGTTGGCGACCGGGTGCAGCAGGATATCATCCTGACGCGGCGTGTCCGGGCCGAGGGTCAGCGACTCGACGAGCTGCACTTCCAGCCGGGCATCGGCAGGGAGTTCCAGGGTGTCGGCGAAGGCGAGGGTGGGGGCCAGGAGGAGGCCCAGAAACAGGGGTGTCTTGGTCATGTCGGGCTCTCGTCGCTAGATCTGCACAGCATGAAAGTCTGCATAATATCACAGCCTGAGGCGTTGGCTCACTGGCCTTCGCAAGGTGCGGCAGGATGTCGCGAGGTGGCGATGGCCGGCCAGGCTATCATGAATGCCGTATTGGCGCGGTGTGCTGCTAGACTAGGGGCTCTAAATGAAGCAATATTGTACTTATTAAATCGAGTGTACATTTGTTGTACATGAATAATTGATAACCAGACACGAACCGATGGGGCCCCCATGACAGAAGAGCTCGCCAACCATTATCGGCAGATCATCCTTGCGCTGGGCGAGGATCCCGAGCGGGAGGGCTTGCGTGATACCCCCAAGCGCGCCGCCAAGGCCATGCAGTTTCTCAATCACGGCTACCTTCAGTCGCTGGAAGAGATCGTCAATGGCGCCGTCTTCGCGTCCGAGACCGACGAGATGGTACTGGTCAAGGACATCGAGCTCTACTCCATGTGCGAACATCATCTGCTGCCTTTTATCGGCAAGTGCCATATCGCCTATCTGCCCGACGGCAAGGTGCTGGGACTCTCCAAGTTTGCGCGTATCGTCGACATGTTCGCCCGGCGCATGCAGATCCAGGAGAGCCTCACCCGGCAGATCGCCGAAGCCGTACAGGAGGTGACCGGCGCCCGTGGTGTGGCGGTCGTGATCGAGGCCCGCCACCTGTGCATGATGATGCGTGGCGTCGAGAAGCAGAACTCCAACATGACCTCCTCGGTGATGCTCGGTGGTTTTCGCGAGAATCCGTCGACCCGTCAGGAATTCCTGACGCTGATCAACGGTCGCTGAGACCATCCCGGCACCGTCCCGGACGCCTACACCCAGTCGCGACATCAGGAGAGCCATCCATGCCGCTGCACGCCATCGATGACCAGCATTTCGACCATGACCTGGCGACCATTCGTATCAAGAACCTCCGGCTGCGCACCCATATCGGCATCAAGGAGGAGGAGATTCGTAATCGCCAGGACGTGGTGATCAATGCGGTCATCCGCTATCGGGCCGACAAGGCGGTGGCGTTCAACCATATCGAGCAGGCGCTGAACTATCGCACCATCACCAAGCAGGTGATTGCTCACATCGAGGAGAATCGCTTCCTGCTGCTCGAGCGCATGACCCGCGAGGTGCTCGACCTGATCATGGGCCATGAGCAGGTGCTGACCGCGCAGGTCGAGATCGACAAGCCCCATGCCCTGCGCTTCGCCGATTCGGTGTCCATTACCCTCTCCGAGACCCGCAAGCCGCGTTGATTCGGAACAAGTTGATCCCGGAGTGAGAAGAGAAGGCCTCGTCGCTTGGAGTGACGGGGCCTTTGCGCTTAGCATGAGGGCAGACCTATCAGTGCCGCATTGCGGCGGGAGCACAACATGGAAGCCCTCAAGGAAACGCAGCTTTACTGCCCCTTCGCCTATATCGATGGCAGTTGGGTGGCGGCAGACAGCGGCGAGCAGATTCACGTGGTCAATCCGGCCACCGGTGATGTCATGGGCGATGTGCCCCGGCTCGGCCGCGCCGAGACCGAGCGCGCCATCGAGGCGGCGAATGTCGCGTTGCCGGCCTGGAAGGCGCTGAGTGCCCTGGAGCGCGCCGATATTCTGATGAAGTGGCATGACCTGATGCTCGAGCATCAGGATGATCTGGCCATGATCATGACCTTCGAACAGGGCAAGCCGCTGAAGGAGGCCGCCGGCGAGATTGCCTACGCCGCCAGTTTCCTGCGCTGGTTCGCCGAGGAGGCGCGGCGTGTCTATGGCGAAACCATTCCCGCCGCCAAGGGCAACCAGCGTATCGTTGTCACCAAGCAGCCCGTTGGCGTGGTGGGGGCCATTACGCCCTGGAACTTCCCGGCGGCCATGATCACCCGCAAGGCCGGTGCCGCGCTGGCCGCGGGCTGCACGATCGTCTGCAAGCCGGCGAGTCAGACGCCGTTCTCGGCCACTGCGCTTGCACTGCTGGCCGAGCGCGCCGGCGTGCCACGCGGGGTGTTCAACGTGGTGCCCGGGCGCGCCAGCGAGATCGCCGCGGCCATGACCGAATCGCCGCTGGTGCGCAAGATCACCTTCACCGGCTCCACCGAGGTAGGCCGTGAACTGATGGCCAGCGCCTCGCAGCACATCCAGAAGATCTCCCTGGAGCTGGGGGGCAATGCGCCCTTTATCGTCTTCGAGGATGCCGACCTCGACGCCGCGGTGGAGGGCGCCATGGCGGCCAAGTTCCGCAATGCCGGCCAGACCTGCGTCTGCACCAACCGGCTGCTGGTGCAGTCCAGCGTGGTCAACGCCTTCTGCGAGAAGCTCGCCGTGGCCATGAACAGCGAGCTGAAGGTGGGGGACGGTACCCGGCCTGGGATCAATATCGGGCCGCTGATCGACGACAAGGCGGTTGCCAAGGTCGGCGAGCATGTCCAGGACGCCGTGGACAAGGGGGCCGAGCTGCTGCTGGGGGGCCATCCCCACCCGCTGGGCGGCAACTTCTTCAGCCCGACCCTGATCAGCTTTGCCACCGACGAGATGCGGGTCGCCCGGGAGGAGACCTTCGGTCCGCTGGCGGCGGTGTTCCCCTTCGACGATGAGGAGAGCGCCGTGGAGATGGCCAACGACACCGAGTATGGTCTCGCCGCCTACTTCTATTCCCAGGACCTGGGGCGGGTGTGGCGCGTCGCCGATGCCATGGAGTACGGCATGGTAGGCATCAATACCGGCTTGATTTCCAACGCCGCCGCCCCCTTTGGCGGCGTGAAGGAGTCGGGTCTCGGCCGCGAAGGCGGACACCAGGGGCTGGAGGAGTTCCTGGAGACCAAGTACCTCTGTATCGATCTCGGGTAACCGGGCTTCGCCCGACGCCGTAAGCGTTACGCTTTAAGCGGTAAGAAAAACCCCATTCGGACATTCCGAATGGGGTTTGTTACGATTTGCTTACGGCTTACGGCTTACGGCTTACGGCTTACAGCTTACGGCTTACAGCTTACAGCTCGCCGCAGGCGCTTAGTGGCGGAAGTGGCGCATGCCGGTGAATACCATGGCGATGCCGGCCTCATTGGCGGCGTCGATCACTTCCTGGTCGCGCATGGAACCGCCGGGCTGGATCACGGCGGCGATGCCGGCGGCGGCGGCGGCATCGATGCCGTCACGGAACGGGAAGAAGGCGTCGCTGGCCATCACCGAGCCGGGCACCGAGAGGCCTTCGTCGGCGGCCTTGATGCCGGCGATGCGGGCCGAATAGACGCGGCTCATCTGGCCGGCGCCGACGCCGACGGTCTGGCCGTTCCTGGCGTAGACGATGGCGTTGGACTTGACGTACTTGGCCACCTTCCAGGCGAACGCCAGATCGCGGAGTTCCTGCTCGGTAGGCACGCGCTCGCTGACCACCGTGAGCTCGTCGCGGCCCACCATGCCCAGGTCACGGTCCTGGACCAGCATGCCGCCGGTGACGCGCTTGACATCATGAGCATGGCCGCGCTCGCCGGGCCAGCTGGCTCCCACGTCGAGCAGGCGCACATTCTGCTTCTCGGCGACGATCCTGGCGGCCTCGTCGTCGACGCCGGGGGCGATGATGACCTCGACGAACTGCCGGTCGATAATGGCCCGGGCGGTGTCGGCATCCAGCGCCACGTTAAGGGCGATGATGCCGCCGAAGGCACTGGTAGGATCGGTGGCGAAGGCCTTGTCATAGGCCTCCCTGGCGCTGGCGCCCACCGCCACGCCGCAGGGGTTGGCATGCTTGACGATCACGCAGGCGGTATCGGTGAAGGCCTTGACGCATTCGAAGGCGGCATCGGTATCGGCGACGTTGTTGAAGGAGAGCGCCTTGCCGTTGAGCTGCACGGCGGTGGCCACCGAGGGCTCGCTGGCATCGGCCTCGACGTAGAAGGCCGCGTTCTGGTGAGGGTTCTCGCCGTAGCGCATGGCCTGCTTCTTCTCGAACTGCAGGTTGTAGGTTCGCGGGAAACCCGCCTCGCCGCCGGGTACCCGCTGACCGAGATAGTCGGCGATGGCGGCGTCGTAGCCGGCGGTGTGTTCGAAGGCCTTTACCGCCAGGTCGAAGCGGGTCGCATCGGAGACCCGGCCGTCCTGGGAGGCGATCTCGGCCAGTACCCGAGCGTAGTCGGTGGCATCGACCACGATGCTGGTGTGGGCGTGGTTCTTGGCGCAGGCACGCACCATGGTGGGACCGCCGATATCGATGTTCTCGATGGCGTCCTCGAGGGTGCAGTCGGGATTGGCTACCGTCTGGGCGAAGGGGTAGAGGTTGACCACCACCATGTCGATGGGCGCGATATGGTGCTCGGCCATGACCGCGTCATCCTGGCCGCGGCGACCGAGAATACCGCCGTGAATCTTCGGGTGCAGCGTCTTGACGCGGCCGTCCATGATCTCGGGGAATCCGGTGTGCTCGGAGACCTCGGTCACCGCGATACCGTTCTCCTGGAGCAGGCGAAAGGTGCCGCCGGTCGAAAGCAACTCGACACCATGCTCGTTGAGCCCGCGGGCAAAATCGACGATACCGGTCTTGTCGGAGACGCTGATCAGGGCGCGGCGTACCGGGGAGGAGAAGGCTTGGTCCATGGTGACACTCTCTTGACGTCTGGGACGGTGGGTGGGAAGGGGGTGAAGAGTCAGTGAAAAGTCGTGACGGCGGGGCGTATGACGCACCGAAGGGAGCGCGAGGCTCCCTTCATTATATCAAGTCATGCTGTTTTAGCTTTTTGCGAAGCGTGCCGCGATTGAGGCCGAGCATCTCGGCGGCGCGGGTCTGGTTGCCCTGGGTGTGCTCGAGCACGGAGGCGAGCAGTGGTGCCTCGACTTCGGCCATCACCATGGCGTAGAGGCCGGTCACTTCGCCGCCATCAAGATGAGCAAAATAGCGGCGCATGGAGAGGTCCACGGCTTCACGAAGGGGTTGCTGGCCAGCCTCCGGCGACGACTGTTCCGTCGTTGCCTCGTTCAGTAGGCGGCCTTTCGAAAGCGCTGGATCGGAGGGAAGGGCTTGACTGGTCATGCGGCTCGTATTCCTTTCGCGGTCTCGCCCGGTTCGTCCGACGCAGTGGTCGACGAACGGGCATGACCAAAGAGGTCGTCGATAAAGCGATACTGTTCGGCAGGGCTTGCGAGGCGGTTGAAGCGCCCCTTGAGTTCACGACGCGGTGCCTCGGCGATGCGGGCGTCACCGGCCAGATACCAGCCAACATGCTTGCGAGCGATGCGCACACCCATATAGTCACCGTAGAAATCGTGCAGTGCCTCCAGGTGGTTGCGGAGCACATCGGCACGCTCGATAGCATCCGGTGGCGCCAGGTGTTCGCCGTGGCGGAGGTAGTGGTCGGTTTCGCGGAAGATCCAGGGGTAGCCCTGCGCCCCCCGGCCGATCATCACCGCATCGGCCCCAGTATAGTCGAGGACGGCGGCGGCCTTTTCCGGAGAGGCGATATCACCGTTGGCGAATACCGGGATCGTGACGGCCGCCTTGATGGCGGCGATGGTGTCATACTCGGCGTGACCGGAGTAGCGCTGCTGACGATGGCGGCCGTGTACGGCCAGGGCCTGGATGCCGGCCTCTTCGGCCAGGCGTGCCACGCGCAGGGCGTTGTTGCTCTCGGCGCACCAACCGGTACGAATCTTGAGCGTCACCGGTACCTCGACCGCCGCCACCACGGCGCTGAGGATATCGGCCACCAGGGCCTCATCGCGCAACAATGCCGAGCCGGCCGCCTTGTTGCAGACCTTCTTGGCCGGACAGCCCATGTTGATATCGATGATTTCGGCGCCCTGGTCGGCATTGATGCGCGCGGCACTGGCCAGCATGGCGGCATCTCCCCCGGCGATCTGCACGCTGCGCGGTCCCGGTTCACCCCGATGATCCATGCGCAGCCGTGACTTGCGGGTATGCCACAGGCTGGTATCCGAGGTCACCATCTCGCCGACCACCAGGCCGGCGCCCAGCTGACGGCAAAGTTGCCGGAAGGGGCGGTCGGTCACGCCGGCCATCGGTGCCAGGATAACCCGGTTGGGCAGGGTGTGATCACCGATGCGGGGCAATGGCTGGCTGGAGTCGGGCATGGCTCGGATAGTAGTGGCAAGAGGGGGGCATATCATACGCCCCCCATCGGGAAGGGTGAAGTGGCAGCGTCTAGGCGGGGCGGCGACCGGTGAGGCGGACCCAGCCTTCCCGGGTGACCGCATCGTCCATCAGCAGGCCCTGCTCGCGATAGACCTGAAGCACCTCTTCGGCCTGGTTCTCGAGTATGCCGGAAAGCGCCAGGCGCCCCCCCGTGGCGACGTGACCGGCGATCATCGGCGCCATCTCGACGAGTGGGCCGGCGAGAATATTGGCCACCACGATGGGGAAGGCCTCGGCGTCGTCAAGCTGTTCCGGGTAGCAGAGTCCCAGGGAGGTCTCCGCGACGCCGTTGCGTTCGGCATTGTCGCGGCTCGCCGTCAGCGCCTGGGGGTCGATATCGGTCCCCAGGGCGCGCCGGGCGCCCAGCTTGAGGGCGGCAATGGCCAGAATACCCGAGCCGGTGCCGATATCGAGAACCGCCTGGCCATCGAGGGCCTCGGTGATGGCCAGGGCATCGAGCCAGGCCAGGCAGAGTGCGGTGGTCGGATGGGTACCGGTGCCGAAGGCGAGCCCCGGGTCCAGATGCAGATTGACTGCGCCGGGTTCGGGAGGCTCATGCCAGCTGGGAACGATCCACAGCCGCTCACCCATCTGCATCGGGGTGAAGTCGTCCATCCACTCGCGCTCCCAGTCGCGGTCGGCGAGCAGCTCCACCTCGACCTCGGGGCAGGGGTCCTCGGGCTGCTCGGCAGCCCAGGCCTGGTGCACCCGCTCGAGCATGGCGTCGACCCCCTCGAGGTCATCGTAGAGTCCGGTGAGCACCGTCTCGTGCCACAGCGGGGTGCTGCCGCGCTCCGGCTCGAAGACCGGGTCATCGTGGGCATCCTGCAGGGTGATGGCGGTGGCGCCTTCGGCGAGCAGCAGCTCTTCGAGGGTTTCGGCCTGTTCCGGGGCGACATGGGCCTTGAGTTGCAGCCAGGGCATGGGGTCTCCGATTGGCAAGGGGGCGGTAACGCAAGCGGGGCGGCCGTGGCCGCCCCGCTTGCATCGTGACCGGGCCGGCTAGATGCCCAGCTTCTTTTCCAGATAGTGGATATTGACGCCGCCCTGTCGGAAGTACCCGTCGCGTACCAGGTCCTTGTGCAGCTCGGTGTTGGTCTTGATGCCTTCCACCAGCAGCTCGTCGAGGCCGATGCGCATGCGGGTCAACGCCGTCTCACGGTCCGCGCCCCAGGTGATCAGCTTGCCGATCAGCGAGTCGTAGTGGGGCGGTACCGTATAGCCGGTATAGAGATGCGAATCCATGCGCACGCCCAGGCCGCCCGGGGGATGGTAGAGCGTCACCTGGCCGGGAGACGGCATGAAGGTGCGCGGATCCTCGGCGTTGATGCGACACTCGAAGGCGTGGCCGCTGAGCTTCACATCTTCCTGGCGGATGGAGAGGGGCAGGCCCGAGGCGATGCGCAGCTGCTCCCTGACGATATCCACGCCCGTGACCATCTCGGTGACCGGGTGCTCCACCTGCACGCGGGTATTCATCTCGATGAAGAAGAACTGGCCATCCTCGTAGAGGAACTCGAAGGTGCCGGCACCGCGATAGCCGATGGTGATGCAGGCCTCGCGGCAGGCCTCGAGCACCGCGGCGCGTGCCTCGGGGTCGAGCATCGGCGCCGGGGCCTCCTCGATCACCTTCTGGTGGCGGCGCTGCAGGGAGCAGTCGCGGTCATAGAGATGAATGGCATTGCCCTGGCCGTCGGCCAGTACCTGTACCTCCACATGGCGCGGGTTCTCGAGGAACTTCTCCATGTAGACGGTGCCGTCGCCGAAGGCCGAATGTGCCTCGGTGCGGGTCACGTTCACCGCGGAGAGCAGGTGGGCCTCGGTGTGTACCACGCGCATGCCACGACCGCCGCCGCCGGACGCCGCCTTGATGATCACCGGGTAGCCGATGCGGCGTGCGGTGGCCAGTACCTCGCCCTCGTCGTCCTCGGGCAGGGGGCCGTCGGAGCCGGGTACCGTCGGCACCCCCGCCTTCTTCATCGACTCGATGGCGCTGACCTTGTCGCCCATCAGGCGAATGGTCTCGGCCCGGGGGCCGATGAACGTGAATCCGGAGCGCTCGACCTGCTCGGCGAAGTTGGCATTCTCGGAGAGAAAGCCGTAGCCGGGGTGGATGGCGCTACTGTCGGTGACCTCGGCGGCGCTGATCAGCGCCGGGATGTTGAGGTAGGATTGGGCCGATGAGGCCGGTCCGATGCACACGACCTCGTCGGCCAGGCGCACATGCATCAGCTCGCGGTCGGCCTTGGAGTGGACCGCCACCGTCCTGATGCCCAGCTCCTTGCAGGCGCGCAGGATGCGCAGGGCGATCTCGCCGCGGTTGGCGATTAGAACCTTGTCCAGCATGATGGGTCCGCCAGTATCGGGTGAATGAAGAGGGAGATGGTGTTCAGGCGATGACGACCAGAGGCTGATCGAATTCCACCGGCTCGCCGTCCTCTACCAGGATGGCCTCGACCACCCCGTCACGCTCGGCTTCGATCTGGTTCATCATCTTCATGGCCTCGACGATGCACACCGTCTCGCCCTTCTTGACCTGGGAGCCAACCTCGGCGAAGGCCTGGGCACCCGGTGCCGGGGAACGGTAGAAGGTGCCGACCATGGGCGAGGTGATGGCCTGACCCTGGAAGGCGGGGGCCTCGTCGGTGGTGGCCGGCTCGGCGCCTACGGCGGGTGCCGGTGCCGCGGCGGGAGCGGGGTAAGGCGCCGGGGCATAGCCCTGGGGCTCGCTGGGCTGCCAGTTGGTGCCGTTGGGATGGCGGCTGATGCGAACCGACTCTTCGCCTTCCTGGATCTCGATTTCGCTGATGTTCGACTCTTCGAGCAGTTCGATCAGCTTCTTGACCTTGCGGATATCCATGACATTCGTTCCGATCGGTTGGGTGCGGTGTGTGGCCGTTGATCCGGTGCTGTCAACCTGGGCCTGATCTCATTAGATCGCGGCAAGATGGCGACTCTTCCGCCTCTTATCGGCCGTTAAAGCAGGATAGCGGCGGATTTTGCCGAAAAAAGGCGAGGATGTCCAGCGGCCCTGAAAACGCTGTTCGGGTGTGGGATCCTCGCGTCGTCAAACCCGGCGATGCCGGGTCATGCACGGTCCCCCTCGTTGCTCCAGTCGAGAACGCTATCCAGGTGGCCGGCGAGCTCCGGGGCATCCGGGGTACCCAGGATGCGTGCCTCGCGGATCTCCTCGCCTGCACGGAAGAATAGCAGGCTGGGGGGGCCGAAGAGCTCGAAGCGTTCGAGCAGCTCGCGGCTGGCGGCATCGCTATCGGTGACGTCGACATTGATGCGGGCGAAGGCCGACAGGGGGCCCGCGACCTGGGCGTCGGGATAGACCCGGCGCTCGAGCTGCTTGCAGGCGATGCACCAGTCGGCGGTGAAGTGAACGAAGGCGGTCTGGTCGTCCGGCACGGAGGCCAGGGCCTGGCGCAGCTGGTCCAGGTCGGCCACCGTGGTGATCTCTTCACGAGATGGCACCGTGGCGCCGGCCGAGGCGCCAGACCCGGAGGCCAGGGGCGCCAGGGGGCGCAGCGGGTCGCTGGCCCCGCTGGCCGCGCCCAGTACCAGTGCCAGGCCCCAGGCGAGCAGCAGCAGCCCCAGTGCCTGACGTGCCCGGGCCCAGCCCTGGGGCAGGTTCGTGGTCATGGCGCCGAGTGCCACCGCGGTGCCGATGGCCAGGGCGGCCCACAGCAGCAGCACGGTGGTCGCCGGCAGGAGGCGCTCGACCAGCCAGATGGCGACGCCCAGCAGCAGGAGGCCGAAGGCGATCTTGACGCCGTTCATCCAGGCACCGCTGCGCGGCAGCAGAGTGGTGCCGAAGGTGCCGACCAGGAGCAGCGGTATCCCCATGCCCAGGCCCAGGGCGAGGAGGGCGGCACCGCCTATCAGGGCGTCGCCGGTGGTGGAGATAAAGACCAGGGCGCCGGCCAGGGGGGCCGAGACACAGGGGGACACCACCAGCACCGACAGCGCGCCGGCGAGGGCCAGGCCGCCGGGACCGCTCTGCTGGGCGCGCGCCTGCCAGCCATCGATGCGGCCGGCCAGCCGAGGCGAGAGGCGCAGATCGAAGGCACCGAACATGGCCATGGCGAACCCCGTGAAGAGTATCGCGAAGGTGATCAGCACCGGCGCCGACTGCAGGCGAGCCTGGAGGTTGAGCCCGGCTCCGAACAGGCCCATCAGCACGCCCACGACCGCGTAGGTGAGTGCCATCCCTGTCACATAGCTGGCGGAGAGCGCAAAGGCGCGGGCTCGCCCCGGGTTCTGCCCGACGATGATCGACGAGAGGATCGGCACCATGGGCAGCACGCAGGGGGTAAAGGTCAGCCCCAGGCCGGCGAGGAAGAAGAGCCCCAGGGCCAGGGGCAGGCTGGCCTCGGCCATCAGGGCCTGGAAGCGGCCGTCCTCGCTCTGAGGGGCGGCGGGCTTCGGCGAGGGGGGCTCGGAGCCCGCATTCCCGGCGGAGGCCGAGCCGGCATCGGCCTTCGCCGCCTGCCAGCCGGCGAAGGCGGCGGGGGCCTGCTGTTCGGCGGCATCCAGGTCGACGTGCTCGGGGGGATAGCAGAGGCCGGCATCGGCGCAGCCCTGGAAGGTGAGGGTGACCGGCACCACTCCGCTGGCGTCCTCCTCGATGGGCACCCCGAAGACCAGGGTGTCACGGAACACGTAGACGTCGCCGAGGAATTCGTCGCTGGTAAAGGTGCCCTCGGGGATCTCCGGCTCGCCCAGGGTTATCGCGTCACTCTCGATGGCAAACTGATGACGATAGAGGTAATGACCCTCCTTCGCCTGCATGCCGATGTAGAGGGTCTCGCCATCATGCCAGGCACTGGGCTGGAAGGCTTCCAGCACCGGTAGAAACTCGGAGTCGTCGCTGGAGAACCATTGCGCCTGGGCGGCGAACGGCAGCAGTAACAGCAGGCTCGTCAGCGCGAGGCGTTGAAGACTGATCACGGAAGTCCTGTCCTTGGTTTGATAGTGTGGATGGCGGTCAGACCCTGCCTGTCTCCCGGGGTTCCAAAAAGGCATGGCTTCGACAGGGCATGGCTGACCGCTCCCGCCGGTCGGGTGCTAGGATAACGTACAGGAGGGCGTGGCTTCATCGAGGAAGGTGCCGACAGGTGTGCCACGTTGTCGCACGTTCCGATGCCTCGTAGAAAAAAGTCTCGTACTGGAAAGGAACCCGCACATGGCTTGGATGGGTAAGGGCGGCGCCAGGCGCCGCGAGAGAGTCGAGGCGCTGGAGCGCCCCGAATACGGCTGGATCTGGAAACCGCTACTGACGCTGCTGGTGGTCTACCTGGTCGTGACACTGGCGCTGGGCATCTGGTGGAGCCGCACGCCGGCACCGTACAGCGTCGAGCAGGTGCCCATGGAGCGCCGCGGGGACGCCGGCGGCGAGCCTGCCGCGCGAGGCGCCGTGACGGTGGCCACCCTGGCCTCCATCGTCGAGACCCTCTACGACAAGCCCGGCGGCTATCTACGCAACGACCGGTTGCCGCCGGGCCTGTGGCTGGACAACATGCCGAGCTGGGAGCGCGGTGTGCTGGATCAGGCCAAGGATCTGGCGCGGGCGCTTCCCTCGATGAACCCGAGCGAAGTCGAGCTCCTGGAAGAGGCAGTTCGCGGCCTGTCCGGTGATGGCCTCGACTGGCATCGACCGGCCACCGAGACACACCTGGCGGCGGCGGTCGCCGCCCTGGATCAGCAACTGATGGCGCTGGGTGGCATGCAGGCCGAGGGCTTCGTTCCCGGGGCGGGCCTGCGCCGCTGGCTGGCCGACGTCGGTGTCCGCCTCGACGGCCTGTTGCTGCAGCTGGCATCGAGTGCCGGCGGACACAAGCTGCTGCGTGAACTGGCCATCGATAGCGAGGCGCTTCCCGAGAGCCCGCCCTGGTACCGGGTCGACAATGTCTTCTTCGAGGCCCGGGGTACCGGCTGGGCGCTGGTCCAGATGCTGGAGGGGGTGCAGCGTGATCAGCACGATATCCTGGAAGCCGCCGGCGTCGTCGAGGCGTGGGAGCGCCTGCGCGCCGAGCTGGCGATGACCCAGCGGCGCCTGTGGAGCCCGGTGGTGATGAGTGGCTCGGGCTTTGGTCCCTTCGCCAACCATACCCTGGTGATGGCGCTTCATGTCAGTCGGGCCCGCGACCTGGTCGAGGAGATTGCCACACGACTCGCCGAGAGCGCCGAGCAGGGGGTATCCGGAGAGGACGTCCGGCAAGCACCCGCCAGTCAGCCCGAAGTGGTGGATGTGGAGCGAGGCGCCAGGTCCGAGCAGGGGCCAGCGTCTGAAGAGGCGCCCGAGCAGGAATCAGCGCCTCAAGGGTCGACCGAACAGGAATCAGCGCCTCAAGGGTCGACCGAACAGGAATCAGCGTCTGAAGAGGCGGCCGAGCAGGAGTCGGCTTCTGAAGAGTCACCCGAGCAGGAGGACCAGATGCAGCCCGGGGCTGACGAGGCTGAGACCCGCCAGTAGTGAGTGATGCCCCGGGTGTGGTTATTGCCCGGGGTGATGGCTGGAAAACGCAGCGGGCCGCCCCTTTGGGCGGCCCGCTGCGCTGTTGCGCGACGCTTGAGCGCCCCGTGGCGCGCTCAAGCAGGCCGTGTCATCAGGCCTTGTGATAGGCGGCGGCCGCCTTTTCGATGGCCTTGCGGGCCGCATCGGCACCCTCCCAGGATTCCACCTTGACCCACTTGCCCTTCTCGAGATCCTTGTAGTTCTCGAAGAAGTGCGCGATCTGCTGGCGCAGCAGTTCGGGCAGGTCGGTTACCTCCTGGACATCGTCATACAGGCTGGACAGCTTGTGGTGAGGCACACACACCAGCTTGGCATCTTCCCCGGCTTCGTCGGTCATGTTGAGAATACCCACCGGGCGGGCGCGGATGATGCTGCCGGGCTGGACCGGGCAGGGAGTCACGACCAGCGCGTCCAGGGCATCACCGTCGTCGGCCAGGGTGTGCGGAATAAAGCCGTAGTTGGCGGGGTAGAACATCGGGGTCGCCATGAAACGGTCGACCAGCAGGGCGCTCATGTCCTTGTCGATCTCGTACTTTACCGGCGAATGGCTGGCCGGAATCTCGATCGCCACATAGAGATCGTTGGGGAGTTCCTTGCCGGCGGGGATATTATCGAAGTTCATCGTCGATTCCTTGGGTTGGCAGACGGTCTTGGCGAGTCATCGGGAAGAAAAAAATCCGCAAGATTATAAGGGCCAGCCTGGCCGAATACCAATTCGACATAGGTGCCGTCACGTTTTCGAAAGTGTTTGAAGATGCGTGAATCCCTGCTGGGCCTCCTGTGTGGGGCCGCTGCGTGTATGATAGGACGCGCATGGATCCATCGGGCAAGGAGGGGCGAGTGGCAACCGCGCAGCTGTCATTGAGTTTTGGTCAGGCCTTCGTGGCGCCGGATCGCCGGCACCACCGCAGCTCCATGTCGGTGTGTCTGCCCGAGCCACCCCAGCTCAACGCCAAGGGGGCCTGTGCGCTGATCAGCGATGCCACCCAGCGCAACAGCATGGCCAAGCAGGCCGGAGACCTCAGCGTACGCAGCTTTCTGGCCGACTACTACTCCACCCCCGATCACTGGGACGTCAAGACATCGGCCACCCGGGTCCTGCGCTCCCTCAATGGCTGGACCTACAGCCAGGGCCGCCAGGTGGCGGAGGGCAGTTATGTTACCTCGCTGTCGGCGCTGGTGCTGCGCGGGACCCAGGGCCACCTCTTCCATATGGGAGACACCCTGGTGTTCCGGCTGCGCGGCGCGGAGTTCGAGCAGCTGACCCGCGATCATGTCACGGACCTGGGGGGCTATCGCTATCCTTCCCGGGCACTGGGCATGGATAACAGCATCGACATCGATTATGTCGGCTTTCCCGCCAAGCAGGGAGATCTCTTCCTGTTCACCACCCGAGCGATGCAGGGCACCCTGATGCCCTCGGAGTATGTCCAGCTGATTCGCCAGGATGCCAGTGACCTCGATGCCGCCTGTGATCGCCTGGCCGAGGCGGCGGTGCAGCGTGCCCAGTCTCGTGGCTTTGGGGCCGGTCAGTTCTGCTTTCAGCTGGTGCGAATCGATGAGTTGCCCGATGCCCAGTCGGACAGCTCAACCAGGGTGTACGGCGAACTGCCCATCCCGCCGGAGTTGTCACCGGGTGAGCGCCTCGACGGCCTGGAGGTGCAGGCCGTGCTGTCGCGCACCGCCCAGTCCCGGGTCTACCGAGTACGCGACCTCCACAGCGAGCGCGATATGGTGATGAAGGCGCCGAGTCCCGCGCTTTCCCAGCGCAATGTCTACCTGGAGCATTTCCTGCTTCAGCAATGGGTCGTGGAGCGTGTGAAATCGCCCTTCGTGGTGCGCGTCATGGAGCCGTCGCGGCCGCGGCGCTACCTCTACTACCTGATGGCCTATGTCGAGGGTGAGACCCTGGCCGACTGGGCGCGCCGACACCCCCAGGCGAGCCTTGCCCAGCGTCTGGATATCGCCAACCAGCTGGGCAAGGCGGTGCAGGCCTTGCACCATCGCGATCTGCTGCACCAGCAGATTCACCCGGGCAACGTATTGATCGACGCCCATGGGCAGGTCGTGTTGACCGATTTCAGTGCCTGTCGGATGCGCGATGGCGGAGGGCACAAGGACGCTCGCGAACTGCTGCGTCAGGTGGGGCTCACCGAGCACAGCGCCCCGGAATATGCGCTGGACGACGACATCGGGCGGCGCAGCGACCAGTATTCCTATGCCTCAACGGTCTACTGGCTGCTGACCGGGGAACTGCCCTACGCGGTGTCGCCCGATCGCCTGCTGCGCCATACCGATCTCGAACAGCTGGTCTATCGCCGCGGGCGAAAGCGCAATCCCGAGATACCCCAGGCACTCGACGATGCATTGCGCCGGGCGCTGGATCCCCAGCGAGCGCTGCGCTATCGGCGAATGTCGGAGTTTCTACGCGAGCTGCGCCAGCCGCTGGCGGCGCGTCGTCGCGAACCGGGCTCGCGCAACGGTCAACGACGATTCCGCGACGCCGGCCATTTCTGGCAGGGCGTCGCGGGCATATTGCTGCTCTTGCTGGTGCTTTCCTGGCTGCTGCGATAGCGGCGGCCGCAGCCGCCTCTCACTCGCGCTGGCGTTTATCGCCGGATAAATCCGACTCCCACGGCATGAGGTGGCCCCGGTGTCGCAGGAGCGCGATTCCTGTATTTACAGCTTGAATTCCGGCAGCTTGCGCTCGACGCGGTGCTTGGCGAGCTTCGCCACCCTGGGCAGGCCGTTGTCGAACGGGGGGAAGTCCTCGCCCTGGATCAGCGGTGACAGGTACTGGCGGCAGGTCTCGGTGATACCGAAGCCATCCTCGCTGATAAAGTCGCGGGGCATGAACTTCTCGCGGTTGGCGATCTCGGCCAGCGGGGCGGCCTCGATCCGCCACTGGTAGGGCGCGTCCGAGACACGCTTGATCGCCGGCATCATCGCGTTCTTGCCTTCGATGGCCAACTCCACGGCCTTCTCGCCGACCGCATAGGCCTGCTCGACGTCGGTCCCGGAGGCCAGGTGACGTGCGGCGCGCTGCAGGTAGTCGGCCACCGCCCAGTGGTACTTGTAGCCCAGGTCCTGCTTGACCATGCCGGCAAGCGTCGGCGCCACGCCGCCCAGCTGGCGATGGCCGAAGGCATCGGTGTTACCGGCGTCGGCGAGGAAGGTACCGTCCTCGTAGCGCGCGCCTTCGGAGACCACGATCACGCAGTAGCCATACTGCTTGACCGCATGGTCGACCCGGGCCATCACCGCCTCGCGGTCGAAGGCTATCTCGGGGAAGATCACCAGGTGGGGCGGCTCGCCCTCGCCCTGGCCGGCCAGGGCGCCGGAGGCGGCGATCCAGCCGGCATGACGACCCATGACCTCGAGCACGAACACCTTGGTGGAGGTGGCGCACATGGAGGCGATATCCAGCGATGCCTCCAGGGTCGAGGTGGCAATATACTTGGCGACGCTACCGAAGCCCGGCGAGTTGTCGGTGATCGGCAGGTCGTTGTCCACGGTCTTGGGCACATGGATGGCGGTGAGCGGGTAGCCGAGCTTCTCCGAGAGCTGGGAGACCTTGAGGCAGGTGTCGGCGCTGTCGCCGCCACCGTTATAGAAGAAGTAGCGGATATCGTGGGCGCGGAAGACCTCGATCAGCCGCTCGTACTGGGCCCGGTGGGTCTCGATGTCCTTGAGCTTGTAGCGGCAGGAACCGAAGGCGCCGCCCGGCGTATGACGCAGCGCGGCGATGGCCTCGTCGGACTCCTGGCTGACGTCGATCAGCTCCTCGGTGAGGGCGCCGATGATGCCGTTGTGGCCGGCGTAGACCTTGCCGATCTGGTCGGGATGACGGCGGCAGGCTTCGATCACGCCGCAGGCGCTGGCGTTGATCACGGCGGTGACGCCGCCGGACTGGGCATAGAAGGCATTATGGGCCATGGGGCTGGTTTGCTCCTGATCGTCGCTGCTGTTCGGGTGGAGGGTGACGAAAGAGGGAGGATTCTAGCCGAAAGCCCCTCGCCCTGCACCCGGGGTGCTGGAGAGGGTCGTTGGGGCCATGCTAGTCTCGCCACTCTCCGTGCCATGGTGGCGCGGCCACCGGACCCATGCTGGAGCGAGTCCCATGCATCTTCATATCCTTGGTATCTGTGGCACTTTCATGGGTAGCCTGGCGCTGCTGGCGCGGGAACTGGGCCACAGGGTTACCGGCTCGGACGCCGGCGTCTATCCGCCCATGAGCACCCAGCTCGAGGAGGCCGGCATCGCGCTGCGTGACGGGTATTCGCCGGTCAACCTCGAGCCGCGCCCCGACCTGGTGGTGATCGGCAATGCGCTGTCCCGGGGCAATCCCGAGGTGGAAGCGGTGCTCGATGCGGGCCTGCCCTATGTGTCCGGCCCCCAGTGGCTGGCCGAGCACGTGCTGCCCGGACGGCGGGTGATCGCCGTGGCCGGTACCCATGGCAAGACCACCACGGCGAGCCTGGCCGCCTGGCTGCTGGAATCGGCGGGCCTGGCCCCGGGGTTCCTGATCGGCGGCGTGCCGCGCAACTTCGGGGTCTCGGCCCGCCTCGGTGCCGCGGACGCTCCCTTTGTCGTGGAGGCCGACGAGTACGACACCGCCTTCTTCGACAAGCGCTCGAAGTTCGTTCACTACCGGCCCGAGATCGCCGTGCTCTGCAATCTGGAGTTCGATCATGCGGACATCTTCGATGATCTAGCGGCGATCGAGCGCCAGTTCCATCACCTGGTCCGCACGGTGCCGGGCAAGGGAACCCTGCTGGTGGCCGATGGCGAACCGGCCCTCGAGCGGGTGCTGGCCATGGGGGCCTGGAGTCCCGTGGTGCACTTCGGTGAGGCCGCCAGCAGCGCCTGGCGGCTCGAACGGGAGCGCGACGATGCCTCGCGGTTTCGTGTGATCCATCAGGATGGCGAAGCCAACGAGGATGCCGTGGTCGACTGGCCCCTGACCGGGCTGTACAACGCCCGCAATGCCCAGGCCGCCCTGGCCGCGGCCCATGCCTGCGGGGTGAGCCTGGCCCGGGGCGCCGCCGCCCTGGCGCGTTTCGAGTCTCCACGGCGCCGCCAGGAAGTGCGCGGGGAAGTGGCCAATATCCAGGTGATCGACGACTTCGCCCACCATCCCACGGCCATCGCCGCGACCCTCGAGGGCCTGCGCGCCGCCACCGCCCGGGGGCGCCTGCTGGCGGTGATCGAGCCACGCTCCAACACCATGCGCCTGGGGACCCTGCGTGACCGCCTGGCCGCCAGCGTTTCCGCCGCCGACGCCGCCTTCTGGTATCGCCCGGAGGGCCTGGACTGGCCGCTGGAGCCGATCATCGCGGCGAGCCCGGTGCCGGCACGGCTCGAGCAGGACCTGGACACCCTGGTGGCGTCGCTGGTAGAGGAGGCCAGGCCCTATGATCGTATCGTGGTGATGTCCAACGGCGGCTTCGGCGGCATTCACGAGAAGCTGCTGGCCGCACTGGAGTCCGCACATGGCTGACAGGCTGGCCTCACCGGTCACGGTGGCGCTGACCGGTGCCTCCGGGGCCCAGTATGGGCTGCGGCTGATAGAGGCGCTGGTGGCGGCGAATCACGAGGTGTGGGTGATGGTCTCCAAGGCGGCGCATCTGGTCGTCGCCACCGAGACCGATGCCGAACTGCCGGCCCGCCCCGAGCGGCTGGCCGAGACCCTGGTCGAGCGCACCGGGGCGCGGCCGGGACAGATCCGCTGCTTCGGCCGCGAGGACTGGATGGCGCCGGTGGCTTCAGGTTCCGGGGCCTCCTCGGCCATGGTGATCTGCCCCTGTTCCACCGGCACCCTGTCGGCGGTGGCCACCGGCGCCAGCAATAACCTGATCGAGCGGGCCGCCGATGTGGCCTTGAAGGAGAGGCGCCCCTTGATCCTGGTGCCGCGTGAGACGCCACTATCGGCCATTCACCTCCAGCACATGCTTGACCTGACCCGCCTTGGCGCCGTGATGCTGCCGGCGGCGCCGGGGTTCTATCACCGGCCCGAGTCGGTAGAGGATCTGGTCGACTTTATCGTGGCGCGTATCCTCAATCAGCTTGGCATCGAGCACCGGCTGATGCCCCGCTGGGGCGAATCGGCTGCACGGGGACAGTCCCCTGGCTAACCCCAACCCCCGGGGACAGTCCCCTTGGGTTCGGGGACAGTCCCCTTGGGTTTGGCGCATCGTGACAGGGAGGTCTCTCGCATGATCAATCCGGGGATGCTGTCGGTCTTCGTGCCGACCTTCTTTCTCGTTTCCCTGACCCCGGGGATGTGCATGACCCTGGCCATGGTGCTGGGCATGACCCAGGGCGTTCGGCGCAGCCTGTGGATGATGGTCGGTGAACTGGCTGGGGTGGGGCTGGTGGCCGCGGCGGCGGGGGCCGGTGTGGCCGCCCTGATGCTTCGCCAGCCGGAGATGTTCGCCCTGTTCAAGTGGCTGGGCGGGGCCTATCTGGCCTATCTCGGCATCATGATGTGGCGCTCCCGCGGCCGCATGGCGATTCCCGAGCAGGGCCTCGAGGTGGCCCCCGCCGGTCGCGGCCAGCTGGCCGTCCAGGGCTTCGTGACCGCCGTGGCCAATCCCAAGGGCTGGGCCTTCTTCGTGGCGCTGCTGCCCCCCTTCCTCGACGCCGAGCGTCCACTGGCCAGTCAGCTCGGCGTGTTGGTGGCGTTGATACTGGCCATCGAATTCACCTGCCTGCTGCTCTACGCCACCGGCGGCAGCCGGCTGCGTCGCCTGCTGTCTCGGGGAGGCAGCGTGCGCCTGCTCAACCGTATCGCCGGCACCCTGATGGTCGGTGTCGGCCTGTGGCTGGCGCTGGGCTGACCCCCTGGAGGCGACGCTGCAAGGGGACTGTCCCCCAACCCCAGGGGACAGTCCCCCAAACCCCGGGGACAGTCCCCTTCCAGCGTCATCCCCCCCAGGGGACAGTCCCCCAACCCCACGGGGACAGTCCCTGAGGCCTCCCCACGAATCATACGGTAACGCTTAGCTTCGCCTCTTGTCGCATCAGCCGGAAGAGCCGGTCCATTCGGCCCGCTGGATGGCG
>NZ_JHVH01000008.1 GCF_000620045.1 Halomonas halodenitrificans DSM 735
GCCAAGACACGCTCACTGGCGACCCATCTGTATCTGTACCGCGCGCCCTATCAAGGGCGTAAAGACCGCAACAAGAACGGCAGTACGTCACGTGCTGGCCGAAGCCGTAAGGCGGCCAAGGGGCAGCGAGAGCCCTGGGTGTTGGTCAGCAACCTGCCATCACGCCATTCCACCGCTGCCAAGGTCGTTGGGCTCTACACCAAGCGCATGGAAATCGAAGAGGGTTTTCGGGACATCAAGAGCGAACGCTTTGGATTTGCGTTCTACCTGCATGGCACCCGACACGCACGGCGCATCGAGGTCCTGCTTCTCATCGCGATGCTGGCCAGTTTGCGCCTCTTGGCCCATGGACTTTCCCTCTATCATGCGGGAAAGGCGCCGGCTTATCAGAGCAACACGCGTCGCTCACGGCGGGGCCTCTCACTGTGGCGACTTGGTTGTGAGGCTGTTCTGGCCCGCCATCCAGCGGGCCGAATGGACCGGCTCTTCCGGCTGATGCGACAAGAGGCGAAGCTAAGCGTTACCGTATGATTCGTGGGGAGGCCTCAGGGTCTGACCCCATTACCGGTTAGGGCGCCAGACGGGGTTGGGGGGTCTGACCCCATCAGGAACCCCATGCCCTGGTTAGGGCGCCAGGCGGAAGTGGTGCCAGCCGTCGTCGCGGTGTTCGTAGCGGATACGGTCGTGGAGGCGGCTGGGCTGGCCCTGCCAGAATTCGATCATCTCGGGGATTACGCGATAGCCGCCCCAGTGCACCGGCCGGGGAATCTCCTGCCCCTCGTAGGCCCGCTCGAAGCGGGTCTGACGCTCCTCGATCCAGGTTCGATCGGGAATGACCACGCTCTGGGTCGCGATCCAGGCCCCGAGCTGGCTGGGGCGGGGACGGCTGGCAAAGTAGTCGTTGGACTCCTGCTCGCTGACCTGCTCGACACGCCCCTCGATGCGTACCTGACGAGACAGCGATGGCCACCAGAAGGTCAGGGCGGCGTGGGGCACATTGGACAGTTCGCTGCCCTTGTGGCTGTGATAGTTGGTATAGAAGATCAGGCCCTGCTCATCAACACCCTTGAGCAGCACCACGCGAGCATGGGGACGCCCCTGGCTATCCACGGTCGCCAGCGTCATGGCGTTACCGTCAAGGCCCTCGCTTTCCAGTGCCAGGGTAAGCCATTCCTCGAACAGCGGCATGGGCTCGTCGGTAGCCTGGGGTTCGTCGAGTTGACCGCCCTCGTAGTCACGGCGGATATCGGCAATCTTGCGTGTCATCGTCCAATGCTCCCCTGAAAATTATTGTGCATGGTCGCCGCTCCGGCGGCGCAGCTCAACATCTGATTTTGATTGTGGTCACGTTATGGTGGATTGCACCATCGCCATATAGGCCCCGGTGCCGCCGATGATCGACAGCAGGGCATTGCGCCGCCAGAGGTGCAGCACGGCGACGATCAGCGATGCCGCCATCATCGGCCAGCCATTGGCGCCGGTATTGAACTGGCCTTCCAGCAGCGGGCGGAAGTCGCGTAGCGCATAGATCACCAGGATCAACATCACCGTCGGGGGAAGGTAGCGCCCGAGATGCAGGATCAGGGGGTGGTCGGCGTGTCGCGCCAGGGCCACGAAGGGAATGATGCGAGTGGCGAAGGTCGCCGCGGCACAGACGGCGATGAATACCAGCAGTGACGACTGACTCATGGGGTGGTCTCCCGGTCGCGGCCGAGGCGATAGTGAAACAGCAGTATCAGGCTGGCCGCCCCGATGGCGCCCAGCAGCAAATGGCGGTCGGGTAGCAGCAATACGCCGCCCAGGCCGGTGAACAGGGCAATGGCAAAGGGCAACCAGCGGCGCAGGCGGCGCGCCTGTTCGAGGGTCAAGACGATAAACAGTGCGGTGAGGGCGAATTCGATTCCCTGACTGTTAAAGGCCAGTGTCGTGCCCGCCAGCACGCCGGCGATCGTCCCCAGTACCCACCAGATCTGATTCAGCAGGCTGACGCGAAAGGCCAGGCCATGGTCATTGCCATGCTCGGTGGGGAGGGTAGTGATCAATGAATAGGTCTCGTCGGTCAGGGCGAAGATCAGGTACGGCTTGCGCCAGCCGGCACCCTGGAAGCGCTTGAGCAGCGAGAGGCCGTAGAAGAGGTGGCGAGAGTTGAGCATCAGCGTCGCCACGGCCAGCTCCATCAGGCCGGCACCGGCGGCCAGCAGGGCCACGGCGAGAAACTGGCCCGCGCCGGCGTAGATGATCAATGACATCAGAAGCGCCGCCCACCAGGGCATTCCGACCTCCACGGCCAGGATACCGTAGGCGGCCCCCAGCGGTAGATAGCCGAACATCACCGGCAGGGTGAGTTTCCCGGCTTCCTTCCAGGCACTTGTCGGTGACACGGTGATAAACTCCTCTCGGCTGATGGGTCGGCTGCTGGGTGGGGGGCGATACCCAAGGCATCCCATGGTAAGACAGATCCACCGACATGGCAGCTTTTGGCAAGAAACGCGACTAATTTATGCAAGGAGACAAGATGACTCGACTGTTGGTATGGGATATACCCGTTCGTTTCTTCCACTGGTCACTGGTAGCCCTGATAGGACTTTCCTTCTACACCATGAAGACAGAGGGGGCGCCCTTTGTCTTTCCCATCGAGATCCATGCTCGAGCGGGCTATCTGCTGAGTGGACTGTTGTTGTTTCGCTGGCTCTGGGGACTGTTGGGCAGCCACCATGCACGCTTTGCAAGCTTTCTGCGCTCCCCCGGCACCATGATTGCCTATGGCCGACGGCTGGCGGGCGCCAGGCCCCCCATCTTCGCCGGCCATAACCCGCTGGGCGGCGCCATGGTGGTGATCATGCTGCTGTCCCTGACCTTTCAGGCGGTGAGCGGGCTGTTTCTGACCGACGACATCTTCTTCACGGCCCCCCTGAATGGCCTGGCCAGCGGTGACACCGTCAAGACCCTGGCCACGCTGCACTCGCTGAACTCCAACCTGCTGGTGGCACTGATTGCCGGCCATCTGTTGGCCCTGGTGCTCCACCGGCTCAAGGGGGAGCGGCTGGTGGGGGCCATGGTCACCGGGCGAAAGACCCTCGAGGGACCGCCGGAAGATGAGCCGAGACAGCGTCGAGCAGCGAGCCTTTATCTGGCACTGGGGTTGGTCGTGCTCTGCGCCCTGCCGGTGATCTGGTTATGGAAGGCGTGACGTAGCGCGATCGGGTGGCCATGAAAATATAGCCATGAAAACCACAGGGGGCGGCCTTCAGGCCGCCCCCTGTGGTTGCTGTCAACCGCGTCCAAAGCGCCTTATTCGGCCCGGAAGTCGTCGTGGCAGCCCTTGCAGCTCTTGCCGACGGCGCCGACCTGGCGGCGCAGGGCGCTGAACTCTTCACCATCGTCCACCATCTGAGCGAGGGTGGCGGCTTCCTGCTTGAAGGTCTCCTGACGCTCCTCGAAACCTTCCCAGTCGTCGCCGATATCGGCCAGGGCGTCGGTCTCGACACCGTGGTCGTCACCCTGGAGAGTGCCTTCAGTGAAGCCCTCCCAGGGCAGGTGGGCGACCGCCGCCAGGTTATTCGCCCGAGTGGCGAACTCGTCCGCGTCATACTCGATATCCCCCTGGGCCATGGCGCCCATGGGTCCCATCTGCCAGCCCATCACGCTCAGGGCGGACTGACGATAGTGGATGGCATCTTCGGGTTCGGCGGCTTGGGCGGCGAGTGGCAGCGCCAGGGCGGCCGACAGGCCGAGGGCCAGCAGGGGGCGGAACGTCACGGTCATCACAAACTCCTTTTTCTTGCTTGATGTGTCTCAGGCTTGATGCATATCAGTTCTAGCCTGGCCTAGCCTAGCATGGAAAGAGAAGGCCGCTAACTGCTACGTTCGGCGGTACGCTGCTGGCGGCTGCGAAAGCGTGCATAACCGGTACAGCCGGCGAACAGGGCCAGGGCGACAAGCGCCTCGGCCAGGCCCCGCAGGCCCTGGCCGGGGAGGGTAGCAACCATGACCCCCTGGGCGAAATACAGCAGGCTGACGAAGGCCAGCCAGGCATGGCCGCGGGGCCGCTGACCAATCAGCGATGGCAGGAAGAGTACCAACGGGAGCACGAAGGCGACGATGGGCATCCAGGTGCCGCTATCGCTGTCTATCAGCAGGCCACGATAGACCATCAGCGCCACCAGGGCGGCGTAGCTGCCCAGGACGAGTCTGCGCATCCGCGTGGTCAGGGTATCGAGGCCCTTGGCGTTTTCCAGGCGTTCCAGGGCGGCTCTCATCGGTCGTTCTCCCGCAGCGACGACAGGGCCAGGGCGAGTCGCGATAGACGCCGACCCTGGGCATGGGCGAGGGTGCGTTCATGCTCGTCCAGGGGCTGGTCGCTACGCTTGCCGGCGACGTGGCTGGCCCCGTATGGGGTACCCCCGCGCGTGGTCTCCATGAGCTCGGTTTCACTGTAGGGCAGGCCCGCATACACCATGCCGTGGTGCAGCAGAGGCACCAGCATCGTGAGCAGCGTTGCCTCCTGGCCGCCGTGTAGGCTCGAGGTCGAGGTAAAGGCGGTGGCCGGCTTGTCGATCAGTGCCCCGCCCAGCCATAGCTCGCTGGTGCCGTCCAGGAAGTGCTTGAGCGGGGCCGCCATGTTGCCGAAGCGAGTGGGGCTGCCGATGGCCAGGCCGGCGCAGTGGCGCAGGTCATCGAGGCTCGCATAGACAGCGCCTTCGGCGGGAATCTCGGGGTCGACCGCCTCGCAGGTGGGCGATACCGGGGGCACGGTCCGAAGCCGGGCCTCGATGCCATGACGGGATTCCACCCCGGCGGCGAGGCGCTCGGCCATGGCACGGGTGGCGCCGTGGCGAGAGTAATAGAGGATCAGCACATAGGGCAGGGAAGCGCTCATCGGGGCTCCTGGGGCTGGAGTGATGGGAAAGGCCAGTCGAGCGGCGCGAGAATGACCTCTCATTGTAACAACGGCCATTGTAACAACTGCCGGGCCCGGGCTCACGGAGAAGCCGGTGTCGAGGCCGAGGTCGATGTCGAGGGCAGGCGGCGATAGACCCAGGCCTCGCTGCCGTCGGCGAGGGTGATGCATACCCGTTCATAGCGAATGCCCAGTCGCTCATAGCGGTCGAGTCGGGCGAGGGCCTCGGCATCGACGGTGAACACCGCTCCCGGGACCCGCTCGCCGGGCGCCGGCTCCAGGTCGAGGCGGGTTCGACGCCAATCCTCGAGATAGGCGGGCCGGGTCTCAACCGCCTCGCCGATCACGATCCAGCGCACCGGTGGCAGGCGCAGGGTGCCGTAGACATAAACGCGATGGGGCCCCTCATCGATAGGCGCGAGGTGCTCGGGTCGGTCGTAGGTGAAGGGGCTCAGCAGGGTCAACCAGAGCCAGCCCCCCACCGCCAGTGGGGAGCCGAAGAGGACGAGGATTAGCGGGTGGCGCAGGCGCATGGGGCGCTAGCCTACCCGGGGCGGTCGCGATCACGCAAAGGGTCACGCCATGGCGGCGAGGGGAGCCTCTTCCCGACGGGCCGCCGCGTCCCGCTGACGCCGGCGAAACAGCGGCTCGGGCTGGTCGACGGCCGGCTGATAGGCGCGGCTGAAGATATGCAGGTTGCGCAGGGCATCATCGAGCCACTGGTCCTCGCGCAGCGACAGGCCATCGAAGCCGCAGCGGGTCATGAAGAAGAGCTGGTCGACCAGCACATCGCCGATGGCACGAATCTCACCGCGATAGCCGAAGCGTTCGCGCAGCAGGCGCGCCAGGCTGTAGCCCCGACCATCGGTGAACTTGGGGAAGTCGATGGCGATCAGCGGTGCCTCGGCGAGACGCGCGGCCAGGGCGGGGTCGAGTTCGGTATCGGCTGCCAGCCAGGGGGCGCAGCGATCCGAGGGCTCGGCCTCGAGCCACTGGTCGAGGGGCAGGATGACCGGGGTATCGCCCGGCGCCTGGGCCTCGCGAATGAGTCGCCAGTCATCGGCGGCCGGCCGGCCACGGAACAGATAGGGACGCGGCTGGGCCGGCGGAGTAGCGGCTCGGGGGGCTTGATCAGGCATAGACACGCTCCTTGAAGGGTTTGAGGCCGATGCGACGATAGGTATCGAGGAAGGTCTCCTCGGCGCTGCGTTCACCGACATAGACCTTGAGCAGGGTATCGATGACATCCGGGACCGCGTCGCGGCTGAAGGAGGGGCCGAGGATCTTGCCCAGCGATGCCGCGTTGCCCTGGGCGCCGCCCAGCGAGATCTGGTACCACTCCTCGCCCTTCTTGTCGACGCCCAGGATGCCGATATGACCAACGTGGTGGTGGCCACAGGCATTCATGCAGCCCGAGATATTGAGATCCAGCGGACCCAGATCGTAGAGGAAGTCCAGGTCTTCGAAGCGCTCCTGAATCGCCTGTGCCACCGGGATCGACTTGGCGTTGGCCAGGGCGCAGTAATCCCCTCCGGGGCAGCAGATGAGGTCGGCCAGAGTGCCCACCGTGGGGTTGGCCATGCCGAGGTCCTCGAGCCGGTGCCAAAGCGATTCCAGGCGATCCATGGGCACATCGCTCAGCACCAGGTTCTGCTCGTGGGTGACCCGCAGCTCGCCGGCGGTGTACTCATCCGCGAGGTCGGCCACCTGATGCATCTGTTCGGCGGTGACGTCGCCGGGGGAGTGGCCGCGGCGCTTCAGGGACAGGGTCACCGCCTTGTAGCCGGGCACCTTGTGGCCGTGGACGTTGTTGGTCATGAAGCGACCGAAGGCCCGATTCTCGCGGCGCAGGGCCTCGACCTCGGCGATGGCATCTGCGGCCACGGGGCGGCGCTCGGGATCCTCGAAGTGGGCCGCCACCCGTTCGAGGCTCTCGCGTGTCAGGGTCTGGGGGCCATCCTTGAGGTGCGCCCACTCCTCCTCGACCCGTCGGCCGAACTCCTCGACGCCCAATGCCTTGACCAGGATCTTGATACGCGCCTTGAACTTGTTGTCGCGCCGGCCGAACTGGTTGTAGACCCGCACCAGCGCCTCGAGATAGGTCAGCAGGTGCCGCCAGGGCAGGTCGTCCCGGATCACTTCGCCGACCATGGGCGTACGACCCAGGCCGCCGCCGGCCAGGACCCTGACCCGCACCTCGCCATGGGTGTCCTTCCAGAGCCGCAGGCCCACATCATGAACCTGGATGGCGGCGCGGTCTTCGGCAGCGCCGGTGACGGCGATCTTGAACTTGCGCGGCAGGTAGGCAAATTCCGGATGAAAGGTGGACCACTGTCGGATCAGCTCGCACCAGGGGCGCGGGTCGACGTCTTCGTCCTCGGCGACGCCGGCGAACTGGTCGGTGGTGGTATTGCGGATATCATTGCCGCTGGTCTGGATGGCATGCATCTGCACGCTGGCGAGCTCGGCCAGCATGTCCGGCACGCTCTCCAGCTTCGGCCAGTTGAGCTGCAGGTTGGTGCGGGTGGTGAAGTGGCCATAGCCGCGATCATAGTCACGGGCCAGATCGCCCAGCTTGCGCAGCTGGTAGGCGGCCAGCATGCCGTAGGGAATGGCGATGCGCAGCATGGGGGCGTAGCGCTGGACATACAGGCCATTCTGCACACGTAGCGGCAGAAATTCCTCTTCGCTCAGGCGCCCGGCCAGGTAGCGGTCCATCTGGTCGCGGAACTGGGTCACGCGTTCGTTGACGAGGGTCTGATCGTGGGAATCGTAGCGGTACATTCAGCCATCCTGCTGCAGTGAAAGTGGCAGAGCCTGGCCATGCAGCATACGGCGGCCTTTATATTATTTAAAAGAATAAAAAATTATAGTTTTTATTCTTAAAGTAATTAAGAATGCGTCTTTTTCGCGATTTTTTCGCAGGCCGACGTGTGAGGTTAGGGGTCAGACCCCAGGTGTTGGGGGTCTGACCCCATCGACTTTTCGCGGCGTCGTCCTCACACCGCGAGTCGCTGCCAGCGACGGCGACGCCAGATGACGGCGAACCATAGCGAGTTGAGGCAGCGGTAGGCGAGCTGTACCCACCAGATCCCCATCAGCCCCTGTTCGAACTCGACGCCTATCACCCAGGCCAGCGGCAGGAACACCAGCCACTGCAGCGACAGGGTCGTGGTCATCACCGTGCGATTGGCCCCGGCGCCGAGCAGGGCCTGGGCCAGCACCAGGGCCGCGGCGTCGAGCACGATCATCAGCGCCGTCAGTCGCAGCGGCAGGCGCGCCAGCTCGATCAGGGCCGAGTCATGCAAAAACAGGGAGAGCACGGCGTCGGGAAACAGCGCCATGGGCAGGGCGATCAGCGCCAGGCAGAGCCAGGCGAGGCGGACGACGTCCCAGCCCCAGCGATAGGCATCGGCATGGGCCTCGCGCCCCAGAGCCTGGCCTACCAGGCTCATGGCGGCGAGGCCCAGGCCCACGCCGGGCAGGATCAGCAGCAGCGAGAGGTTCACCAGTACATGGCCCACCGCGACGCTTGGGGTACCGACCCGGCCCAGGATCCAGAACAGGACCGCATAACCGGTGGCGAACCACAGCTGCTGGAAGGAATGGGGGCCGGCCAGGCGCAGGGTGGTCAGGAGCGTGGCGCGGCGCGGGAGCCCGGCGAGAAGGCCGGCGGGCCGGGCATCCCGCAGGCTGGCGGCGGCCCAGATGACGAGCCCCGCCAACAGCGACAGGGTGGTGCCGGCCCCGGCACCGGCGGCTCCCATGGCGGGCAGCCCCAGGTAGCCGAAGATCAGCCCTAGGCTCGCGAGCACGTTGATGACATGCATCACCAGGATGATGCGAAGATAGAGGCCGGTCTTCTGGATACCGTTCCAGTAGCCCCGGAAACAGAAGATCATCGCCACGGGGGCAAGGGACAGTACCCGCCAGCGAAAATAGGCGACCGCCTCGGCGTTGACCGCGGGGTCCTGGTTGATCCATCCCATCAGTGTCGGCGCCTGCCACAGACACAGCAGGGTAATGGGCAGCGACAGCAACGCGGCGATGAACAGGCCGGCATTGAGCGCCACGGCGAGCTCCCCCCAGGCCCGCTCACCGTGGCGCCGGGCAGTCTGGGCCTGCACGCCGGAGGAGAGCCCGAACAACAGGGCGGTAACCATGAACATCAGATAGCCCCCGATGCCCACGCCGGCCAGGGGCGCCTCGCCCAGGGTGCCCACCATGGCGGCATCCACCAGGTTGATCAGGCTCTGGGTCAGCATTCCGGCGATGATCGGCAGGGCGAGGCGCAGGATGGTCCGGCGGCGTGTCGTAGGAGGCAGCATGGCGTTCCGCGGCGAGGGCAGAGGCGGGCCGCGAGGGCGGCCCGCCGGGAGTCAGGCGGGGTCGTAGGAGAGCACCGGCGCCAGCCAGCGTTCCATCTCCTCGAGACTCATCGCCTTGCGCTCGGCCAGGCTCGCCACCTGGTCCCGGGTGATCTTGCCGGTGGCGAAATACTTCGACTGGGGATGCGAGAAGTACCAGCCCGCCACGGCCGCGGCGGGCCACATGGCGAAGTTCTCGGTCAGCGTGATGCCGGCCTGGTCCGTGGCCTCGAGCAGCGTGAAGAGGCTGGGCTTCTCGGTATGGTCGGGGCAGGCCGGATAGCCCGGTGCCGGGCGAATGCCCTGGTACTTCTCGGCGATCAGCGCCTCGTTGTCCAGGGTCTCCTGGGGCACATAGCCCCAGAACTCCTTGCGCACCCGCTGGTGCAGGCGCTCGGCAAAGGCCTCGGCCAGGCGGTCGGTGAGCGACTGTACCAGGATGGCGTTGTAGTCGTCGCCGTCGGCCTTGTAGCGCTCGGCGAGCGCCTCGACGCCATGGCCGGTGGTCACCGCGAAGCCGCCGATCCAGTCCGGCTTGCCACTCTCCCGGGGCGCCACGAAATCGGCCAGGCTGTAGCAGACCCCGTCGCGATTCTTGGTGGTCTGCTGGCGGATATGCTGGAGGCGCTCGATCACGGTGTCGCGGGACTCGTCGGCATATACCTCGATGACGTCATCATCGACGCTGTTGGCGGGCCAGATCCCGATCACACCCCGCGCCTCTACCAGCTTCTCGTCGATCAACTTGCGCAACATGACCCGGGCATCCGCGAACAGGTTGCGCGCCGCCTCCCCGACCTTGTCGTCGTCGAGGATCTTCGGGTACTTGCCGGCCAGCTGCCAACTCATGAAGAAGGGAGTCCAGTCGAGGCATTCGACCAGTTCCTCGAGGTCGTAATCATCGAAGGCGAGTGTGCCGGTCATGGCCGGGCGGGGCGGCGTGTAGGCGCTCCAGTCGAGGTCACACTTGCGCTCCCGGGCCTGGGCGTAGGTGAGGTCGGCGGCCTTGGGGCGGCGCTTGGCATTGCGCTCTCTAACCCTCTCGTATTCCTCGCGAATATCGGCCACGTAGGCCGGCTTGAGCGTGTCGGAGAGCAGCTTGCCGGCCACCCCCACGGCCCGGGAGGCATCGGAGACGTAGATCACCGGCTGTGCGTACTGAGGGTCCACCTTGACCGCCGTATGGGCCTTGGAAGTGGTGGCACCGCCGATCAGCAACGGGAGCTCGAAGCCCTGGCGCTGCATCTCCTTGGCCACGCCGACCATCTCGTCGAGGGATGGCGTGATCAGGCCCGAGAGGCCGATGATATCGGCATTCTCGTCCCTGGCGGTCTGCAGGATCTTCTCCGTCGGCACCATGACGCCGAGATCGATCACCTCGTAGTTGTTGCATTGCAGGACCACGCCGACGATATTCTTGCCGATATCATGGACATCACCCTTGACCGTGGCCGTGACGATCTTGCCCTTGGCCTGGGCATTGTCGTCCTTTTCCGCTTCGATATAAGGCAGTAGATGCGCCACGGCCTGCTTCATCACCCGCGCCGACTTGACCACCTGGGGCAGGAACATCTTGCCGGCGCCGAACAGATCGCCGACCACGTTCATGCCGTCCATCAGCGGGCCCTCGATCACCTCGATGGGGCGGTCGAAGCGTTGGCGCGCCTCTTCGGTATCCTCGAGGATGTAGGCGGTCACCCCCTTGACCAGCGAATGCTCGATGCGCTTTTCCACTTCCCAGGAGCGCCATTCCAGGTCTTCCTTCCTGGCGACACCGCCACCGTCGGACTTGTACTTTTCGGCGAGGTCCACCAGGCGTTCCGTGCTGTCGCTGCGGCGATTGAGCACCACGTCCTCCACCGCATCGCGAAGCTCGGCATCCAGGTCATCGTAGACCCCCAGCTGGCCGGCATTGACGATGCCCATGGTCAGCCCGGCGCGGATGGCATGATAGAGGAACACCGAGTGAATCGCCTCGCGCACCGCATTGTTGCCGCGAAAGGAGAACGAGACGTTGGAGACGCCGCCGGAGACCATGGCGTGGGGCAGGTGCTCGCGGATCCAGCGAGTGGCCTCGATGAAGTCCACGGCGTAATTGTCGTGCTCCTCGATGCCGGTCGCGATGGCGAAGATATTGGGATCGAAGATGATGTCTTCCGGCGGAAAGCCGAGCTCGTCGACCAGGATCCGGTAGGCGCGCTGGCAGATCTCGGTCTTGCGGGCGAAGGTATCGGCCTGGCCGACTTCGTCGAAGGCCATCACGACCACGGCGGCGCCGTGTCGGCGACAGATGGTGGCCTGCTGGCGGAAGGCGTCCTCGCCCTCCTTCATGGAGATGGAGTTGACCACCGCCTTGCCCTGGATGCACTCGAGCCCCGCCTGGATGATCTCCCACTTGGAGGAGTCGACCATGATGGGCACCCGGGCAATATCCGGCTCGCCGGCGATCAGATTCAGGAAGCGCACCATGGCCTCCTGAGATTCGAGCATCCCCTCGTCCATGTTGATGTCGATGACCTGGGCGCCGTTCTCCACCTGCTCCAGGGCGACCTCCAGGGCCGTGGTGTAGTCCTCGTCCTTGATCAGTCGCTTGAAGCGTGCCGACCCCGTGACGTTGGTGCGCTCCCCGACGTTGACGAACAGCGATTCGGGCCCGATGTTGAAGGGCTCGAGGCCGGACAGGCGGCAGTTCTCCGGGATGGCGGGGACACGGCGCGGGGACATGCCCTGGATGGCGCGATGAATGGCGGCGATATGCTCCGGCGTCGAGCCGCAGCAGCCGCCGATGATATTGACCAGGCCGCTGGCGGCGAACTCGGCGACGATCTCCGCCATCTCTTCCGGGGTCTGGTCGTATTCGCCGAATTCATTGGGCAGGCCGGCGTTGGGGTGGGCGGAAACGTGGGTTTCCGCCTTGGCGGCCAGCTCCTCGACGTAGGGGCGCAGCTCGGCGGCGCCGAGGGCGCAGTTGAGGCCCACCGACAGGGGCCGGGCGTGGCGCACCGAGTTCCAGAAGGCCTCGGTGGTCTGCCCCGACAGGGTACGACCGGAGGCGTCGGTAATGGTGCCGGAGATCATCACCGGCAGGCGCTCGCCCCGTGATTCGAAGAGTTCTTCCAGGGCGTAGATCGCGGCCTTGGCGTTGAGGGTGTCGAAGATGGTCTCGATCATGATCAGATCGGCCCCCCCTTCGATCAGCGCCTCGGCGGCTTCGCGATAATTCTCGCGCAGCGCGTCGAAGGTAACGTTACGCTTGGCCGGGTCGTTGACGTCCGGGGAGAGCGAGGCGGTTCGCGAGGTGGGGCCGAGGACCCCGGCCACATAGCGGGGAACGCCGGTCTCGGCGCCCACGGCATCACACACCTCGCGGGCCAGCCTCGCCGCCTCACGATTGATCTCGGGCACCTGCGCTTCCATGCCATAGTCGGCCTGGGAGAGACGCGTGCTGTTGAAGGTGTTGGTCTCTACCACATCGGCACCGGCCTCGAGATACTCGCGGTGGATGCGCGTGACGAGGTCGGGGCAGGTGAGCACCAGCAGGTCGTTGTTGCCCTTGAGGTCCGAGGGCCAGTCGGCGAAGCGTTCGCCGCGGAACGCCTCCTCGGACAGCCCGGCGTTCTGGAGCATGGTGCCCATGCCCCCGTCGAGCATCAGGATGCGTTCATCGAGGCTTTCGATCAGGGTGGCGGTCTGGGCTGTCGGGGCGGCGGGCATGGCGTGAGGGTGTCTCCAGCGTAGGATGTCCAGGGGGCGCGGCCGCCATCGTGCCTGAAGGCATCTTCCGTGAGGCGGTCTCTATTAATATCAAGCCCGCCATGGTAACAAACCCGGCCCCAGGAGGGCAGGTAGACGAACAAAACCCACCAAATCACTCGGGATTGTCTCGTCGGTCCGCGTGTCTTACCATAAGCGGCATCAATGTATCCGGTACGCGGCGACCTCGCCGCTGCCGCGGAGCGGGAATTACCATGAGCGAATCGATCCAGATTACCGATAGTGCCCAGGATTACCTCGCCGAGCTGCTCGAAAAGCAGGGCGTCGAGGGGATCGCGGTGCGTATCTTCATTACCCAGCCCGGCACGCCCTATGCCGAGACCTGCCTGGCCTATTGCCGGCCCGGCGAGGAAGAGTCCACCGACGAGAAACTCGAATTCCCCAAGCTCAATGTCTTCCTGGACAAGAACAGCCTGGCGTTTCTCGAGGAGGCGGTGGTCGACTTCAACGCCGACCGCATGGGCGGACAGCTGACCATCAAGGCGCCCAACGCCAAGATGCCCAAGGTCAACGCCGACAGCCCGCTGGAGGACCGCATCAACTACGTCCTGTATAGCGAGATCAATCCCGGCCTGGCGGCCCACGGCGGCGAGATCAAGCTTGTCGAGCTGACCGGCGAGAGCATCGCCGTGCTGGCCTTCGGCGGTGGCTGCCAGGGCTGCGCCGCTGTCGACCTGACCCTGAAGGATGGCGTCGAGCGCACCCTGCTGGAGCGCATCCCGGAGCTCGGCGGGATTCGCGACGTGACCGACCATACCGATACCACCAACGCCTACTATCGTTAAGCGACGCGGTGGCACCGTTGGGGTCAGACCCCCAACCCCTGGGGTCTGACCCCAGGGGAGTGCAAATAGCCACCTAGCGGTTGTTATCGGTGGCATCATCCTGCGCTTCCTGCGCTTCCGATTCCTCTTTCTCTTCCTCTGTATTCTCCGCGGCTGCGGAGCCTTCCCATAGGCAGCGGTAGAGCTGCTCTTCCAGGCTCTTCACGCGCTGCGACTGCTCCTCTAGATGACGCTTCTGCTCGTCGATACGGGCCTGAAGCAGCGTCTGCTCGTGTTGGCGGGTCTCGGCCAGCACCTCCGCCTCGCGACGCACTCCCTCGCTCTCGCGATGCCGCTTCTCCTCCTCGGCCAGCCGGCCGCACGCCTCCTGCCATTCGCTTTCGCGCCGGGCCAGACGCTTCTCCAGCTGCTCCTCCCGGCCGGCCGCCGCCTTCTCCTGGGCCAGACGCTCCTGGCGCGCCTGGTCGAGCAGTGTCATCAGGCGGGTCTCGGCGCTCTCATGGCGCTGCTCCTCCCGGGTCAGCTTCGCGTGGTGCTCCTCATCCAGCGCCTGCAGGGCCTGGCGGTGCTCCTCGGCCACGCGGCCAGCCTCGTCGCGGTAGCGCTGCGCCAGGGACTCGGCCTCGGCCAGGCGTGTCGCGAGTCGGTTCTCCGTGGCCTGCAGGGCCTCGACCTGGGCCTGAGAGGTGGCCAGCTGGGCGCTCAGCGCCTCCAGGCGCTGCTCGGTACCGGCCAGATGTTCGGCCAGGGCGGCTTCGCGCTGCCGGGCATCCTCGGCCTGGCGACGCGCCTCGGCCACCGATTCCTGGGCCTCATCCACCCGGCGATCCGCTTCTTCCCGGTAGTGGCGCAGCGTCTCGTTGGCGCTTTCCTGGGCCTGGCGCCAGAGCCCTTCGGCCAGCTCCTGGAGTGCCGCCGGCATGCCCCGGGGTGGCGGCACGTCGCGGTTTTCCTCGCGCTGCTGCCGCCAGGTACGCAGGTGGTCGCTGATGGTGGTGAAGCTCCCGGTCCCCAGGACCTCTCGAATCCTCTGCACGCTAGGGGCGTCACCGCCGGTCAGCAGTTCGTCGATGGCTCGCTGAACGTCTTCGTAGGTCACGCCGGTGCGCGCCATGGGGCTTCTCCTGGGCAAGGGGGCGCGAGCGGATGGCTCATGGCGCCCCTGTGAGTCGATATCCGGCGCAGCTTAGCGGGGATTGGGCGGAAATGGAAGGTAATTACATAATACGTAATACGTAAAATACACTACGGTATACACGGGAAAAGCAAGATTACGCGCCTTATCTTGCTTTTGTTGAGGAGGAGGCGGGATACTTGCCGAGTGAGGAGTGAGGAGTGAGGAGTGAGGAGTGAGGAGTGAGGAGTGAGGAGTGAGGAGTGAGGAGTGAGGAGTGAGGAGTGAGGAGTGAGCCAATGGCACATCAGACGCCAGGAGAGATAACGACGGCGCCGGCGGGGCAACTGCCGGCGGCGCCGGGTGGATATATCGCGGCGCGCAGCGATGCCGAGGCGGTGGCCGAGTGGCTGGCGGAGTATCGTGCCAGCCCCAGGACCCAACAGGCCTATCGTCGCGAGGCCCAGCGGCTGCTCCTGTGGCTCGCCGAGCGGGGCATGACCCTCGGCGAGGTGCGCCGGGACCACCTGGAGGACTTCGAGGCCTTTCTCGCCGATCCACGGCCCCGAGCACGCTGGGTGGGGCCGCCGCGGCCGCGCCATGCCGATGACTGGCGGCCGTTTCGCGGCCCGCTGTCGCCGGCCAGTCGCCGTCAGAGCCTGGTGGTCCTGCAGGGGATGTATGCCTGGCTCGCCGAGGCGGGGTGGGTGGCCCACAATCCCTTTCGGCTGATGCGCGACAAGCGCCGGCGTCTCGACAACCGTCAGGGGCGCATCGAGCGCTATCTGGAGGCGCCGCTATGGAAATGGTTCTGGGGCTGGCTGAACGAGGCGGCGGGACTGTCGCCGGAGGAGGAGGCATCGCCGCGGCATCGCTACGAGAGGGCGCGACGCCGGTTTATCTTTGGTTTTGCCTACCTGCTGGCTCCGCGTATCGCCGAGATGAGTGCCGCCCACATGGGTGACTTCCAGCGACGCGAGGGGCGCTGGTGGTGGAGCGTCGTGGGCAAGGGCGACAAGGCCGCCAGCATTCCGGTGCCCCCGGACATGATGGCGCTGTTGGCCGAATGGCGTCTGGCCCTGGGTTTGGCGCCAGAGCCCCAGCCGGATGAGGCGACACCGCTGCTACGCGCCCTGGACGGCAGGCGCGGCATCGGCGACAACCGCCTCTATCGCCTGATTCGCCAGGCCTTTAGCGAGGCGGCCGAGGCGCTGGCGATGGGGCAGGGCGAGCCGTCTCACCGCTGGGCGCTGCAGCTGCGCCAGGCCACCCCGCACTGGTTGCGCCATACGGCGCTGACCCACCAGGCCCAGGCCGGGGTCGAGCTGCGCTATTTGGCGGCCACGGCCCGGCACTCCCGGTTGGATACCACCGCCCGCTACCTGCATGCCGAGGACGAGGCCTGGCACCAGCAGCAGGCCCGCCATGGCCTTTTGGGGTCAGACCCCAGGGCATTGGGGTCTGACCCCGAAGGGGGCGGACGCGACCGGGGGTAAGCCGGTATAATCAGGGTAACGATTTCAAGGAGTGTTCATGACTACCGATGCCACCGCCGAACAGGCTCAGCAGGAACTGATCGACGAATTCGAGATGTTCGACAACTGGATGGATCGCTACCAGTACATCATCGATATGGGCAAGGCGCTGCCCGAGTTTCCCGAGGCGTGGAAGCAGGCCGAGCTCAAGATCCAGGGCTGCCAGTCCAACGTCTGGATGCGCCACGAGCGCCAGGGCGAGGTGCTGCACTTCGATGCCATATCCGATGCCGCCATCGTCTCGGGGCTGATCGCGGTGCTGATGCGCATCTACAACGACCGGCCGGCCGCGGAGATCCGCGATACCAGCCCGCATTTCCTCGGCGATCTGGGGCTGGACAAGCATCTCTCGCCGACCCGCAGCAACGGCCTCAACGCGATGCTCAAGCGCATCTACGAGGTGGCCAAGCAGGAAGCCGCCGCCTGAGCCTGACGCACCGGGCGGCCGGAATCGTTTTGTCAGCCCAGGACAGGAATGAAATCGGGTATGGCTGGCCTCGACTTGCTGGTGCTAGTGGCTGGTGCTAATGGCCGTCATGCTCCGGCGTTCGGGGCCGGAAGTGCTCATCGAGCTCGGGGTCCTCGCGGCATAGCGTCTCGCTGGGGCCGCCGGGCACCGGGTCGATGCCGCCTTCGCTACCGGGGTGGCAGCGGGCGATGCGCCGCGCCGCCAACAGCCCGCCCTTGAGCGGGCCCTGCACCCGGATCGCCTCCACGGCATAGCTGGAACAGCTCGGCCAGTAGCGACAGCGCGGGCCGAGCAGGGGGCTCAGGGTGAGCTGGTAGAGCCTGACCAGGCCGATCATCACCCCCGCCGCGGCCCCTCGCAGGCCGCGAACCAGCTTGGCGAGGCAGGCGGCGAGGCAGGGCATCAGGGGGTTCCGTACAGGGTGGCGGGATCGATCAGCGGGGCGCTGGTGATGCGCGCCGTGTCCTGCTCCAGGGCCACATAGAAGCAGCTGCGGCGTCCGCTGTGGCAGGCCGGACCGGTCTGATCGACCCGCAGCAGTAGCGTATCGCCATCACAGTCCAGGGCGGCACTCATGAGATGCTGCTGCTGCCCCGAGCTCTCTCCCTTGCGCCACAGCTTGCCCCGGGAGCGGGACCAGTAGCAGACGCGACCGGTGCGTAGCGTCTCCTCCAATGCCTCCCGGTTCATCCAGGCCATCATCAGCACCTCGCCGCTGTCATGCTGTTGGGCGATGGCGGGAATCAGCCCGTCGGCATTGAATCGAATGGCCTCGAGCACGGCGGCGAGGTCGTGGCGGCTCTCGGCCGGGGCTCGTTCCAGGGCCTTGAAGGTATCGGACATGGCGGGTCTCCGCAGGAAAGGATCAGGCGTGGGGGGCGCAGCAGGCGTCACAGCGTCCCAGCAGTTCGATGGTCTGGCGCTCCACCCGGAAACCCAGCCCATGGGCGCAGTGGGCGAGCTCGGCATTGACGTCATCCAGGTGCAGTTCCTCGACGCGGCCACAGAGGCGGCAGATCAGCAGCTGAAAGCCGTGGGAATGCTCCGGGCAGGGGCAGGCGACATAGGCATTGAGCGACTCGATGCGATGCACCAGGCCCTGGGCGATCAGAAACTCCAGGGCACGATAGACCGTTGGCGGACGCGCCGAGGCATGCTCGGCGGCCAGGCGCTCGAGCAGCTCATAGGCCTTTAGCCCACCGGACGTAGCGGCAATCATCTCGAGCACGCGGCGGCGGATCGGTGTGAAGCGCACGCCGCGCTGCTGGCATTGCCGCTCCGCCTGAAGCAGCAGGTTGGGGGAATCGGTCATGGCGCCCGTCGGCTGGTGAGGTCTGGCGCCATTCTACCCAGAGGCGGCGAGGCGGGCTACCGCACTCAGGCGCCGGCGGCGGGCTCGAGCTCACTGCGCCGTGCAAAATGCCGACGCGAGAAGGCGACTCGCTCCTCGGGCGAAACGCCTTCCGGCTGCGCCTCCACCAGATCGAGACGCCGCCGCAGCCCCTCGCCGTTGGCCATCTGGATGGCGAGCCCCGGCCGGGCATTGAGCTCCAACAGCATGGGCCCCTGGTCCTGGTCGAGCACCATATCGGTACCCAGGTAGCCCAGGCCGGTCATCTCGTAGCAGCCGGCGGCCAGCTGCAGCAGGGTAGGCCAGTCGGGGATGGCCAGGCTGATCAACTCATGGCCGGTATCCGGGTGGTCGTGGCGGGTGCGGTCGAACTGAACGCCGCGGATGGCGGTGCCGGTGGCGATATCGAGCCCCACCCCGACCGCGCCCTGGTGCAGGTTGGCCTTGCCATCCGAGGCGGCAGTGGAGAGGCGCATCATGGCCATTACCGGATAGCCCTTGAAGACGATGACCCGGATATCCGGCACGCCTTCGTAGGTGTACGCGGACAGGCTCTCGTCGAAGTTGATCAGCGCCTCGATCACCGCCACATCGGGGGCGCCCCCCAACGAATAGAGGCCGGAGAGGATGTTGGAGACGTGGCGCTCCACGTCGGACAGGCTCATGCGCACGCCGCTGGGCTTGATGTAATCGCCGCCTTCGACGCGATCGACCACCAGAATGCCCTTGCCGCCGCTGCCCTTGGCCGGCTTGATCACGAAGCCGCTCCGGTTCGTGAGCAGCTCGCCGAGGCGCTTGACGCCAAACTGCGTGGATACGGTGCCGATCAGGGCCGGCGTGGTGATCTGATAGCGCTCGGCCAGCAGTTTCGTCTGCAGCTTGTCATCCACCAGCGGGTAGAGGCGGCGGTTGTTGTAGCGTCCGATATAGCGAATATTGCGCCGGTTCATTCCGATGATGCCCTTGGCGCGCAGCTTGCCGGGGGTCGTCCATTCACCCATGACTCACTCCTCGGTGACCGGCTTGAAGCGACGCAGCTCCAGCAGGCGATAGCCGGTGTAGTTGCCGATCATCAGGATCAGCGCCATCAGGATCAGCTGCACCCCGAGGAAGTTGAAGGTGATATGGCGCACCCAAGGGTTATTCATCGCCAGAAAGGCCAGCACCGCGGTAAACAGACTGCCGCCGCCCTGAATCAGCACCTCCTTGGGGCCTTCTTCCTCCCACAGGATCGACATGCGCTCGATGGTCCAGGCGAGGATGATCATCGGGAAGAAGGTGATGGTCAGCCCGGCATTGAGGCCGAAGCGGTAGGCGAGCACCGAGAAGACCGAGATGATGCCGATGACCGTGATGATCACCGCCGTCACCCGGGCCACAAGCAACAGGTTGAGATAGGACAGGTAACTGCGGATCACCAGGCCCACCGAGACCACCAGCAAGAAGCCGATCAGGCCGGTCGCCAGGCTGGTCTGGATAAAGGCCAGGGCGATCAGCACGGGCATGAAGGTGCCCGAGGTCTTGATCCCCACCAGGATCCTCAGCAGCACGACCACCAGTGCACCGATCGGGATCAGCAGGATCGTCTGGAACAGCGCCTGCTCCTCCAGCGGCAGGCTGTGAATCGAGAAATTCAGCAGCGTGTCATCGGCGAGCTGATTGCGTACCGCGGCGGCCGCCGGCTGGTTGCGGGCAATCATCGAGAAGTTGACCTGGGAATTGGTGCCGCCTTCCACCTCCAGCACCGCCTGGCCGTTACCCTCCCAGATCAGGAGGTTATCGGGACGTCCCTGGGCACCGGTGGCCGGGTCGAAAAGCGCCCAGTGCTCGCCATCGAAGACCTGAACCCAGCTGGTGAGGGACTGGCGCCGCCGGCCATCCTCGAGCAGCAATCCACTGACTTCCCGGGCGCGCACATCGGCCTGGTTAAGCAGGCGGACCAGCAAGGGCGTGCGCTCGAACTGGGTCAGCAGCAGGCGGGCATTCTCGCCCTGACGCTCTTCGTCGAAGTCATGGAGCAGCTCGCGGGCGAAGGTGAAGGGGTCGGCGCTGCGGCTCCAGGCGCGCTCGATCAGCTGGGCGGCGGCGGTGTCGTAGGGGCGCTCCCAGACGATGTCACGCTGCGGCGGCGGCGAGGCCAGGCGAGGAGGGGGGTTGCTCGGGGCCCGCAGAACCTGGGCGGTGTAGTAAAGCTGCTGTGAGCCACTGGCCTCACGGATCGACCACTGGGCGCGCCGGGCCTCGTTCTTCTCGATGAAGGAGAGGCCGAAGCCCGGTGAGGCGGTGTGTTCGGTGAGCAGGCGAAAGCCTTCCTGGGAAGAGGGCAAGGCCATGTCCACCAGCACCGGCTCGCCCAGGGCGGTGAAGTTGACCTGCGCCTCTACCTCCCAGACTTGGCGCTGTTCACCCGGCGTCCAGGGCACCTCGAGCTGATAGTGACGATGCAGGGTCATGGCCACGCCGGCCAGGAACAGGACGCCAACCAGTAGATAGAAAGGCAGTCGTGACATGGGTCATCCTTGGCAGAGAGCGACTGGGGCTTGGCTCAGCGCTCTTCGTTGTCGGGTTCGGTGTCATTCTGGTCGCGCTCGGCTTCCGTTGCCGGACGACCACCGGGAAATTCGGGGCGCTCGTGGAGATAGCGCTGGGCCACGTCGACCACGGCGATGTCCAGCAAGAAGCGCCTGCCCAGGATGACCGGGAAGTCGAGATGGGTGCGGTCACTGAGCGTAAACTCCACCGGTTCGCGAATCGACCCCAGGGTCATCATCAGCGTCACCACCGGCCGCGATTCCTCGCCGGTCGCCTGAATGACACGGACGCGGCGTTCGACGGGCGCTTCGATCCACTCATCGCGCACGGCATCCACGACCACATCCTTATCGTCCAGGCCCAGCTTGAAGCGGATCCAGTTTTCCCCGTCGCGCTCGAAGGGGGTGATCTCGCTGGCCGATAGCGACGAGGTGTTGGCGCCGGAATCGATGCGGGCCTTGAGATAGGTGCCCACATCGACCAGGCTGATCCATTCGCGACCGCCCAGTACCGTCTTGTTGGCCAGGCCGTGTTCATCGGCGGCACACTGCTGATTGACGACCACCGGCTCGGCGTCTTCGCTGTTGAGGTCGTCCAGGCGGGCCTGCATTCCCCGCAACAGGGAGCCGACTTCGCGTATATCGCCGATGAGCACGTCCTGGCGATCCGCGACGCCGGATACCTCGGCGCTCAATTGAGGAGTGTCGCAGCGAGCGCTCAGGGCATCTTCCATGGCATCCATGCGCTGATGAAAGTCCGCCGGTGCCAGCGTCGGCGCAGGCTCGGGCTCTTCCGCCTGCATGGCACAACCGGAGAGCAGGATCACGGATGCTGCAAGAGTCGCATTCAATAGAGGATGGGACATGGGGCAGGGCAATTCCTTTGAACGATCCGGCGATCATAATGAGTCCCCAAGGGCCTTGTCCAACTCGACGCATGAGAACCAGGCTCAGGAACAGCTGCCGGACCCGCGGAATGGGATTACAACATGACACGATTTAACATAATATACATTATGCGAAATCCTGTCATGCCAGGTTGGAAGAGCCGCTTGATTGTCTCGACAAGCGCCAGTGTCATGTTCGATGCGCCATATCGCGATACACCCGAACAACTGCAGCGGGCGCCGATGATCGACGCCCGCTGCAGTTATATCTGTTTCGACCGACGCCACGCGCCGGCCGATCACACCGCTACTGGCCAGGCCAGGTACTGACTCGGCCCCGGCGCTTACTCGGCCGGCGCGTAGGAGCCGTCTTCGCGGTGGACTTCGTTGCCGCTCAGGCCCGGCGTAAAGACACATGCCAGGTGCATGGTCTTGCTGGCGCGCAGCAGATGCTCGTCGTGCTGGTCGAGGATGTAGATATCGCCCGGCTTGATCGGCCAGATCTTGCCATCGGCCAGGGTCTCCACCTCGCCTTCGCCTTCGATGCAGTAAACCGCCTCGAAGTGATGCTTGTAGTGGATATGGGTCTCGGTGCCCTCGTAGATACGGGTAATGTGGAACGAGCACTGGCCGCCATCATCGGCCAGGGAAAGACGCGTGCTGTCCCAGTTGCCGTTTTCGGCGGTGACCATGCGATCCGTCTGGCGACACTCATCGAGATTACGAACGATCATGGGTTCTCTCCTTGAATTTTGCTGCGTGGCATCGGTTGTCCTGCGTTTGGCCTATCAGCTTAGCGCCTGCTTGGCACTCTGCTCGAGGATGTCCAGACCCTTCTGAAGGTCTTCGTCGGGAATGCTCAGCGGGCAGAGGCACTTGATTACCTCGCCGTCCTGACCGCTGGTCTCGATGATCAGGCCGTTCTCGAAGGCCTGGTGAGTGACCTTGTCGGCGATGTCGCCGCTACCCACATCGATACCACGCATCAGGCCGCGGCCACGCTCGGAGGCCTCGATGCCTTGCTCGCTGATCCAGGCGGCGATCTTGCCGAAACGTTCGGCAACGATGTCGCCCTTGCGCTGCACGTCCTTGGCGAAGCTGTCGTCGGCCCAGAAGTTCTCGAGTGCCGCGGCGGCGGTGGTGAAGGCCAGGGCGAAGCCGCGGAAGGTGCCGTTGTATTGACCCGGCTTCCAGACGTCCAGCTCCGGGCGCATCAGCACCTGGGAGAACGGCAGGCCGAGCCCGGAAAGCGACTTGGAGTTGGTCACGATGTCCGGCACCACATCGGCGTGCTCGAAGCTGAAGAACTTGCCGGTACGCCCGCAGCCTGCCTGGATATCGTCGACGATCAGCAGGATGTCATGGGCGCGGCAGATCTGCTCGAGGCGCTTGAGCCAGTCCAGGCCACAGGCGTTGATACCGCCCTCCCCCTGCACGGTCTCGACGATGACGCCCGCCGGCACATCGAGGCCGCCGGACTTGTCGCCGAGCAGCTTCTCGAAGTAGTCCAGGGTGTCGGTGCCATCTCCCAGGTAACCATCGTAGGGCAGGAAGGATCCCCCCACGGTGGGCACCCCGCCGGTGGCCTCGCGGAACTTGCTGTTGCCGGTCACGGCCAGGGCGCCCATGGTCACGCCATGGAAGCCGTTGGTAAAGGTCACGATGTTGTGCCGGCCCTTGGCATTACGCGCCAGGCGGATCGCCGCCTCGACGGCGTTGGTACCGGTCGGCCCGGGGAACTGTACCTTGTAGTCCAGGCCACGCGGCTTGAGGATGATCTCGTCGAGCGCCTCGAGATAGCGACGCTTGGCGGCGGTAAAGAAGTCCAGGCCATGGACGATGTTGTCTTCGGCCAGGTACTCGAGCAGGGCCTGCTTGATCTTCGGGTTGTTGTGCCCGTAGTTCAGGGTGCCGGCGCCGGCGAGAAAATCGATATATTCGCGGCCGTCTTCATCGGTCAGGCGGGCATTCCGGGCCTTGGTGAAGACCACCGGAAAGGAGCGTGAATAGGTACGGACGTCGGATTCCATGCGTTCTAGGATCTGGGTCTGCATTGAGAGCCCTCCAGGGGATAGGAAATGGATAGGTCAGGTGACGCGAGGCTCACGGGCGCCCTCGCGCTCGATCGAAGAGTATCAAGAGTCAGAGACGATCAGTCTGGAAGGGGCCGATCCTGATCAGGTTCTCGGGATCGTGCTCGCCGCCCAGCTGGTCGGTAGAGAAGTATTCGCGACTGTTGAGGGGCGCCTGCCAGCGCTGGGCAAGGCGTCGAAACAGGCCCCAGGACGCCAGGTTGTCGGGCGTGATCGTGGTCTCGAGATGGTGAACCCCCACGAGCTCCGGACGCGTCATGATGGCTTCGACCAGGCGTCGAGCCAGGCCGGTGCCCCGGGCCTTCTCGCCCACGGCGACCTGCCACAGGAAATAGGTATCCGGCGCGTTGCTTTTTACATAACCGGAGACGAAGCCCACGATCTCACCGGTCTCGTCGGTGGCAACGGCACAGGTGTCACGAAACTGGGTCGCCAGGAGCAGATAGGCATAGGCGGAGTTGACATCCAGCGGCGGGCAGGACTTGACCAGCTCGTAGATGCCCCAGCCGTCATCGGGATTGGACTTGCGGATGAAGAGGTCACTGGCTTCGGCGTCGACGACTTCGTCGGCCACGGTGGGCCGTGCGAGGTCGGCAGAAGGTGTGAAGGGCTCTGTCATTGTCATCATTGGCGGTGTTCGCTTCGGCGATGTCGGCAAGGATTATATCAAGCGCCCGGAAAATCTCAAATTTGCCATTATTTTGAAGAGCCATATCCATAATAAAAAATTATGCGAGACACGCACATGGCGGCCAAGGGACTGATTGGCCGGGGCCACTGGAGCATTTCAAGTCTAGTTCAGGTTGCCGGCAATGACGCAATGAAAAGGGCCGCCCGAAGGCGGCCCTGGTAAAGCGTATTTAGCGCCGGGTCGGCGTGCGCATGGTGACGAACTCTTCGGCACCGGTGGGATGGATACCCACGGTCGCGTCGAAGTCGGCCTTGGTCAGGCCGGCCTTGACCGCAATGGCGATGCCCTGGATGACCTCGCCGGCCTCCTCGCCCACCATATGGGCCCCGACGACCACGTCGCTGGCGTCATCGACGATCAGCTTCATCAGGCAGCGTTCGCTGCTCCCCGACAGGGTGTGCTTCATGGGGCGGAATTCGGCACTGTAGACGCGGATCTCGCCATACTGCTCCCGCGCCTGCTCCTCGGAGAGCCCCACGGTACCGATATTGGGGTGACAGAAGACCGCCGTGGCGATATTGCGGTAGTCCAGCGGCGCGCTCGGCGGCGTATCCGCGTAGTGACACCGGACGAGGTGCATCGCCTCGGCGAGCGCCACGGGAGTGAGCTCCGGCCCGCCGATGACGTCGCCGAGGGCCAGCACCGAGGGCGCCGAGGTTTCGAACCGATCATTGACCCTTAGATAGCCGCTCGCATCCCGCTCCACGCCCAGGGCATCCAGGCCCAGCCCTTCCAGGTGGGGGCGGCGCCCGGTGGCGGACAGCACCGCATCCACCTCCAGGACCTGGCCATCGGTCAGGGTCACCAGCAGGCCATTCTCGCCCTTGTCGATACGCTCGACATTGGTCTCGAAGCGCAGCCCAACGCCCTTCTCCGCCATCTGGTCCCGGGTAAACTCACGAACCTCGCGGTCGAAGCCGCGCAGGAAGAGTTCGCCACGATAGACAAGGTGGGTATCGCTGCCCAGGCCATTGAAGATACTGGCGAATTCCACCGCAATATAGCCGCCGCCCAGCACCAGGAAGCGTTCCGGGAAGCTCGCCAGGTCGAAGACCTCGTTGGAGCTAAGGGCCAGCTCGCTGCCGGGGAAGTCGGGTATCCAGGGCCAGCCCCCGACGGCGACCAGGATCTTCTCGGCGCTGTAGACCTCGTCGCCTACCGCAACATGATGCGCGTCGACCACCCGGGCACGGCCGTTGATCAGGCGCACTCCCGCCCCCTCGAGCAGCCGCGAGTAGATGCCGTTGAGGCGCTTGATCTCGCCAATCTTGTTGTCACGCAGCGTCGGCCAGTCGAAGCTCGGCGGCTGGGCCTGACGCCAGCCGAAGCCCTCGGCATCCTCGAAGGCGTCATGGAAATGCGCGGCATAGGAGTAGAGCTTCTTGGGTACGCACCCCACATTGACGCAGGTGCCACCGAGATAGCGGTCCTCCGCCACGGCCACCCGAGCGCCGCTGGCGGCTGCCGTGCGCGCGGCACGGACGCCTCCCGAGCCAGCGCCGATCACGAAGAGATCCCAGTCGTAGGCGTTTGGTTCGATATCGGACACGATGTTGCTCCTTGCCATGGGCACTTGGCCCCTGAATTTGATGAGGCGATGATAGCAGCGATAGAAACCCGACGGCATAGCACGACATGCGTACCAGGCCGATGGCCGGTCGGCGGCAGCGCTCGTGTTGACCGCTTCCCCAAGGAGCGGTAAAAAAGCGCCCACTCTTTCTTGCGACGTCTATCCGCTCCCATGACGCTCCCCCCCACAACCGAGGCCCACCATGCGAAAGGAAATCGAAACCCTGCTGGAAAACAACCGCGCCTGGGCCGAAAGAGTCCATCGCGACGACCCGGACTTCTTTGCGCGGCTGTCGAACCAGCAGAATCCCGACTATCTGTGGATCGGCTGCTCGGACAGCCGTGTCCCCGCCAACCAGATCATCGCCCTGCCCCCCGGCGAGGTCTTCGTGCACCGCAACGTCGCCAACCTGGTGCACCATAACGACCTCAATGCGCTGTCGGTACTCCAGTACGCGGTGGATGTGCTCAAGGTGCGCCATATCATGGTGGTGGGCCACTATGGCTGTGGTGGCGTGCGCGCGGCTCTCGAGGGCGGCGATAATGGCCTGGTCGACAATTGGCTGCATTCGGTGCGTGAGCTCTATCATCTGCACCGTGATGAACTCGAACCACTCGAGACAGAAGCGCGTGTGGACCGGCTGTGCGAGCTCAATGCCTGTTCTCAGGTGACGCGTCTGAGCCGCACCAAGATCATCCAGCAAGCCTGGCAGCGCGGTCAGGACATCTGGCTTCACGGTTGGGTATATGGCCTCGCCGATGGCCGCGTCAAGGACCTGGACTGCACCATCGCCGGCCCGGAAGAGGCCGCCGACCTCTACCGGATCAAGCGCGCCACCCCCGCCGGCTGAGACCCCGACAAGGCCGCCGCTCCGGTCGGATGGCGGCCTCAACCATCGGTTAGTAACCAGCAGTTATTCGACCTTCGTATCAAAAATCACCGGCTCATTCGTCCAGCGCATGACGCCAATCGGAATTTCGATTGTACCGATCCTCGTCGGGTCTCTATGTTGGGATATGTAACCCTCGTGCGCGAGGTCGCGCACCAACAACAATCCTGATCAAGGGAACCCGACATGATGTTCAAGCGCACTCTACTGGCCGCCGTCGTAGGCGCCACCATGACCGGTGCGGCTCTGCTGCCCGTTACCGCGAGCGCCGAGACCACCCTGCGCATGGCCTATGATGCGGACCCGGTTTCGCTGGATATCCACGAGCAGCTTTCCGGCGGCATCCTGCAGCTGTCCCACATGACTCATGACCCTCTGGTTCGCTGGACCAAGGACCTCGATTTCGAGCCGCGCCTGGCCACCGACTGGGAGCAGGTCGACGACACCACCATGCGCATGACCCTGCGCGAGGGCGTCGACTTCCACAGCGGCAATGCCTTCACCGCCGACGATGTCGTATGGACCGTGGAGCGCCTCAAGCGCAGCCCCGATTTCAAGGCGATCTTCGACCCCATCGAGAGCGTCACGGCCATCGACGAGACCACGGTGGAGTTCAAGACCGCCGACCCCTATCCGCTGCTGCTCAACCTGGCCACCTACATCTTCCCGATGGATAGCGAGTACTATTCCGGCACCGATGAAGATGGCGACGCCAAGGACGAGATCGTCAAGAACGGCAACTCCTTCGCGTCCTCCAACCTCTCGGGCACCGGCCCCTATACGGTGGTCGAGCATCGCAAGGGCACGCGCATGGAGTTCGCGCGCAACCCCGACTACTGGGACAGCGAGTCGCCGGGTAACGTCGACACCATCGTGCTGACGCCGATCAGCGAGAACGCCACGCGGGTGGCCGCCCTGCTCTCCGGTGACGTCGACTTCATCGCCCCGGTCCCGCCCAATGACCTCGATCGCGTACGCGAGAGTGATGATGCCAAGCTGGTGACCCTCTCCGGCACGCGTATCATCTTTTTCCATATGAACCAGGAGCGCGTCGAGGCCTTCCAGGACCCGAAGGTGCGCCAGGCCTTCGCCTATGCCGTCAATCAGGACGCCATTGCCGACCGTTTGATGAAGGGCTTCGCCACGCCGGCGGCGCAGTTCTCCCCGGATGGGTATGTCGGCCATATCGACTCCCTCGAGCGCCGCTATGACCTGGAGAAGGCCAAGACCCTGATGGAAGAAGCCGGCTACGGGGATGGCTTCGAGATCAGCATGATGGCGCCCAACGTGAACGACGCCAAGATCGCCCAGGCGGTCGCCACCATGCTGGCGCGCATCAATGTCGATGTGGACCTCAAGACCCTGCCCAAGGCGCAGTACTGGGGCGAGTTCGATGACCGGGCCGCCGACATGATGATGATCGGCTGGCACTCCGATACCGAGGATAGCGCCAACTTCCACGAGTACCTGACCGCCTGCCCGGATGCCGATACCGGCGCCGGCCAGTACAACGCCGGCAACTTCTGCAATCCGGAGCTCGACAAGCTCGTGACCGAGGCCAACCTCGAGGTGGACCTCGAGAAGCGTGCCGAGATGCTGCAGCAGGTCGAACAGACCCTCTACGACGAGGCCGCGGTCGTGCCCCTGCACTGGCAGGACCTGGCCTGGGCGGCGGCAGACAACGTCAACATCGAGCCGGTGATCAACGTGATGAACTTCCCCTATCTCGGGGATCTGGTCATCGACGCGGACGATTGACCCCGCTGCCGGCCCGCCGGGCCGGCAGCATCCGTTTGCCGACTCCCCATCAATGAGCGACGCACTCCTCCCGGGAGTGCGACGCCTCCTGTCTGCCCACAGGACACCTCCATGATCGCCTTTCTGATCAAGCGCCTCTTCCATGCGCTGCTGGTGATGTTTGTCATCAGCCTTATCGCCTTCTCCATTCAGGATAACCTCGGCGACCCGATTCAGCAGATGGTCGGCCAGTCGGTGCCCGAAAGCGAGCGCGAGGCCCTGCGTGAAGAGCTGGGCCTCAACGACCCCTTCATGGTGCAGTACCTGCGCTTCGCGAAGAACGCCGCCCAGCTGGACTTCGGCTACTCCTATATCTTCAACGAGCCGACCACCGAGGTCGTGATGCGCCATCTTCCCGCCACACTGGAGCTGGTGGCGGCCACGACCCTGTTGATCGTGCTGCTGTCGGTCCCCATCGGGGTCTACAGTGCCATCAAGCCACGCGCCTGGCTGTCACGATTCTTCATGGGGGCCTCCATCGTCGGCATCTCCATACCGGTGTTTCTAACCGCCATCGTGCTGATCCAGCTGTTCTCCATCGGGGTGAGCTGGGCTCCCTTTCCTGCGGAATCGGGCTGGGGCAGCTGGCTCAACGGCGTGCTCTCCACCGAGGGGGGAATGCCCGCCTATGGCCGCGGTGACCCGGTGCACGTCTTCGGCACCTGGTACACGAACTTCGCGTCGACCGAGGGGCTTGTCTACCTGGTGCTGCCCGCGATTTCGCTGACGTCGATCATGCTGCCGTTGTTCATCCGCCTGATACGCGCCGAGATGCTCGAGGTACTGCAGTCGGAATATGTGAAGTTCGCCCGGGCCAAGGGGATCAGCCTGCGCCGCATCTACTTCCTGCATGCCCTCAAGAACACCATGCTCCCGGTGATCACCGTGGGCGGCGTGCAGATCGGCACCCTGGTGGCCTACACCATCCTGACCGAGACCGTGTTCCAGTGGCCCGGCATGGGCCTGATGTTCCTCAACGCCATCAACCGCTCGGATATCCCGCTGATCATTACCTACCTGATGATCGTGGGCCTGATCTTCGTGATCACCAATACGCTGGTCGACCTTATCTACGGCATGGTCAACCCCACCGTCAAGCTTACAGGGAAGCCCGCATGACTACCGAGACCTCTCCCCTGCAGGCCCCGCCCCTGCCGAGCCGCTGGGAGCGCCTGCGCGACTCCTACCTGCTCTACAGCTTCAAGCGCGATCCCATCGCCCAGCTTAGCCTGCTGGTGTTTATCGTCTTCGTGACCGGCGCCGTGCTGGCCCCCTGGCTGGCGCCGATGAACCCCTACGACCTGGCGCAGATCGATATTCTGGCCTCGGAGCTGCCACCCTTCTGGATCGAGGGCAGTGACCCCGCCTACATGATGGGCACCGACGCCCAGGGGCGCGACCTGCTCTCCACCATCCTGTATGGCGCCCGGGTCTCGCTGATCATCGGCTTCGGCGCCGTGGCGCTGCAGGCCCTGCTGGGTGTGGTGTTCGGCCTGATGGCCGGCTACCTGGGCGGGCGCATCGATGCCTTTCTGATGCGCCTGGCCGATATCCAGTTGTCCTTTTCCACCCTGATGGTAGCCATCGTGGTGGGTGCCCTGGTCAAGGCGATCTTCGGGGGCGCCACCTTCAGCTCCTATGCGGTGCCGCTGCTGGTGCTGATCATCGGCCTCGCCGAGTGGCCCCAGTATGCGCGCACGGTGCGGGCCTCGGTGCTCGCCGAGAAGGGCAAGGAATACGTGGATGCCGCCCGCACCATGGGGCTGCCCAGCCGACGTATCATGTTTCGCCACATCCTGCCCAATACGCTGTCGCCGATCTTCGTGATCTCCACGGTGCAGGTGGCCAACGCCATCATCTCCGAGGCCGCCCTCTCCTTTCTGGGGCTGGGCATGCCGGAGACTCACCCGTCGCTGGGCTCGTTGATCAAGTCGGGCTTCGACTACATCCAGTCGGGCTCCTGGTGGATCACCCTGATTCCCGGCGCCGTGCTGGTGGTGCTGGTGCTGGTGATCAACCTGCTCGGCGATTGGCTGCGCGATGTGCTCAATCCTCGCCTCTACAAGGGCTGATCCCCATGCAACGGCTCGATCTTTTTCATCTGCCCGGCGCCTTCCGGCACGCGACGCTCAACCCGCGCCCCTGGGTGTATCACCAGGGCTGATGACGCTTACGGAGTTCCCATGTCACTTCTCGAAGTCAACCAGCTCGACGTGCGCTTCGCCCTGCGCCATGGCGACGTCAGGGCCCTGCGCGACGTCGGCTTTACCCTCGACCGCGGCGAACGCCTGGGCATCGTCGGTGAGTCCGGTGCCGGCAAGTCCGTCGCGGCCTTCAGCCTGCTCAACTTGATCGCCAAGCCCGGCTATATCGCCGGTGGCAGCATCCGCTTCGACGGCCAGGAGTTGATCGGCATGCGCGACCGCACCCTGCGCCAGATCCGCGGCAACCGCATCTCGATGATCTTTCAGGATCCGATGATGACGCTCAACCCGGTGCTCTCCATCGGCGAGCAGATGGTCGAGTGTCTCAAGGCTCATCGTCGCATCGGGCGGCGCGAGGCGCGTGCCATCGCCCTGCGCAAGCTGGAACAGGTGCATATCCCCTCTCCCGAGGCGCGCCTCGACCAGTACCCCCACGAGCTCTCCGGTGGCATGCGTCAGCGCGTGATCATCGCCATCGCCCTGCTCCTGGACCCGGATATCATCATCGCCGATGAGCCCACCACGGCACTGGACGTGACCATCCAGGCCGAGATCATGGACCTCTTGCTGGAGCTGTGCGAGAAGCACAACGTCGGCCTGATCCTGATCACCCACGACCTGGGGGTGGTCAGCCAGGTCACCCAGCGCATGCTGGTGATGTACGCCGGCCGGGGGATCGAGCAGGGTCCGACCCGGGAGATCATCAATGCCCCCCAGCATCCCTATACCCAGGGGCTGATGAACGCCCTGCCCCAGATGGCCACGCCGGGCAGCCGGCTCAATCAGATCCCCGGCAGCATGCCGTCGCTGGATAACCTGCCCAGCGGCTGCGCCTTCCATCCTCGCTGCGGCTTTACCCGGCGTCCGGATGGCAGCGAGCGTACCGCCTGCCGAACCCAGGTACCCGAGTTCGTCGCCTCCGGCAACTGCCAGGCGGCCTGTCACATGGTGGCCGAAATGCTCGACCAGGAGCGTATTCCGGCACAGGAGACCACCCGATGACCGATACTGCATCCCACGCGCGACGGACACCCTCCCGGTCCGACACCGGGAAGGACAAGACCCTGCTGGAGATTCGTGGGCTGGAGAAGCGCTTCTCGCTCTCCGGAGACTTCCTCGAGCAGCTCAAGTTCAAGGGCGGCAAGCTGGTACGCGAGCAGGTGCATGTCCACGCCATCAACGGGGTCGATCTGGAGATCCAGCGCGGCGAGGCCCTGTGTGTGGTCGGCGAATCCGGCTGCGGCAAGTCCACGGTGGCGCGTACCGTGATGGGGCTGCTGCACCCCTCGGCGGGCGAGGTTCATTACGCTGGCCAGCGCATCGATGACCTCTCGACCCAGGCGCTGATGCCCTACCGGCGGCGTATGCAGATGATCTTCCAGAACCCCTATGCGTCGCTCAATCCGCGCATGACCATCCAGCAGACCCTGGAAGAGCCCATTCGCCTGCATCACCCCGACTGGAGCCGGCAACAGGTCCGTGACCAGGTCGATGAGGTCATGGCGTCGGTGGGCATCGCCGCGGACTGGGGGAAGCGCTACGGCCACGAGTTTTCCGGCGGTCAGCGTCAGCGTATCGCCATCGCCCGAGCCCTGGCCGTGGACCCCGAATTCATCGTCGCCGACGAGCCGATTTCCGCGCTTGACGTCTCGATCCAGGCCCAGGTGCTCAACCTGCTGATGGACGCCCGGCGGGATCGTAACCTTACCTATCTGTTCATCACCCACGACCTCGCCGTGGTCGAGCACTTCGGTACTCGAGTCGCGGTGATGTATCTGGGACGCGTGTGTGAAGTCGCTCCCACGGCAACGCTCTTCGCCACGCCGCGCCATCCGTACACCCAGGCGCTCATGTCGGCGATACCCCGGCTCGAGGACGAACGCCCCCAGCATATTCGCCTGGAAGGCGAGGTGCCCACGCCGGTCCACCTGCCCCCGGGGTGCGTGTTCCATGCCCGCTGTCCCCATGCCAATGCGCGCTGTCGCCAGGAGATACCTCGGCTGATCGCCCGGGAGGATGGCAGCCAGGTCGCCTGCCACGGGGTCGAAGAAGGCCGAATCGACTGACCCCGTCAGGCATCTGGCATAATGCCCTTTGGGCACGGCAACTTGGCACGGCAACGGGAGAGCACATGGAGCTGCGCTGGCTCGAGGATTTCATGGCGCTGGCGCATACGCGACACTTCTCGCGGGCGGCAGAGCAGCAGAACGTAACGCAGCCGACGTTCTCCCGCCGCATCAAGCTGCTCGAGGAGGAGATGGGCACCGTCCTGATCAATCGTCAGACGCTGCCCCTCTCCCTGACCCCGGCCGGCGAGGAATTCCTGGCCCTGTGCCATGATGTTTCCCGGCGGGTGGCCGAGAGTCGGCGACGCCTGGCGCAGCTCGCCGAACAGCATGCCGGGCGCATCCGCCTGGCAGCCCCCCAGAGCCTGTTGAGCCACTTTCTTCCGGCGTGGCTGGGCCAGTGGCCGGTGCCGCCCCCCGTCACGCCCGACCTGCGGGCCACCGGCTGGCTGGCGGACGACTTCTTTCGGGCCCTGGCTCATGACGAGTGTGACCTGGTGCTCTGCTACTGGCCTTGTGCCCCCTGCGGGGTCGAGCCGGACACCCAGGACTATCTCTCCTGCCGGCTGGCCGACGAGCGGTTTATTCCCCTTTCCCTGCCGGAGGCGGATGGCCAGCCCCGCTTCGGGCTGGAGGGCGCGGCGCGCCTGCCCCTGATCGCCTATCACCCGGGGGGATTGACCGCCGCGGCGATTCGCTCCCACCTCGCCGGCCTCGGCGACGCGCCGGCGTTCAGCATCCTCAACGAGAGCATCCAGAGCGGCAACATTCGCGAACTGGTGGCCCTGGGCTACGGCCTGGGCTGGCTGCCCGAGTCCAACGTAGAAGACGCCCTGGCCAGCGGCGGCCTGGTACCGGCCGGCGGCGAACGCTGGTGGGTGCCCATGGAGATCCGGCTGTTTCGCCGTGTCGATAACCAGCAGCCGGCGGTGGCGGCGTTATGGGATAGCCTCGACGGCCTGGGACACTAGGCGCCCAGGCCGATGGGACAGCTGACCCTGCTGACCCCGATAGTGTGTTAGGCACCCAGACCGATGGGGCAGCTGACGCCGGTGCCGGCCAGGCCACAGTAGCCGCCGGGGTTCTTGTGCAGGTACTGCTGGTGGACCTCCTCGGCGTAGTAGAAGTCGCCAAGGGGTTCGACCTCGGTGGTAATGCGGCCACCGCCTGCGCGCGCGAGCGCCCGCTGATAGGCCTCCCGGGTGCGCAACGCCAGCGCCTGCTGTGATTCGTCGGCGGTCAGGATGATCGAGCGGTACTGTGACCCGACATCGTTGCCCTGACGATTCCCCTGGGTCGGGTCGTGGGCCTCCCAGAAGTGCTGCAGCAGCCGCTCGAGGTCGATCTCGGCGGGATCGAACACCACGCGCACCGTCTCGGCATGGCCGGTCAGCCCACTACAGCACTCCTCGTAGGTGGGGTTCGGTGTGATGCCACCGGCGTAGCCCGCGGCGGTGACGTACACACCGGGGAGCTGCCAGAACAACCGTTCGGCCCCCCAGAAGCAGCCCAGGCCCAGCACGATCTGCTGCAGCCCCTCGGGAAACGGCGGCAGCATCGAACGGCCATTGACCGCATGCACCCCGCCGATGGCGAGGGGTGTATCGCGTCCGGGCAGGGCCCGGGAGAGGTCGAGCGTCATGGTTGGCTCTCCTGTCGAGTATCATCGAGCGTGTTGGGGTTGCCGGCGCGGCTGAAACTGTAGACCAGGTCCACCGCCTGTGCCGCACCGGAGACCGCCTCCAGGTAAAGGCTACGCCAGATGTTGTAGCGCAGGGTCAGCTCGGCGATGGGCGAGAAGACGCCTACGCCATAGCCTACCTCGAGGTCGTCGGTCAGCTGGCCGCTGAGGGTGACCTGGCTATCATCGCCGCTTCCCGCGGTGTCCAGGGTGAGGTCCGAGACGCCGAAGGCCTCGCCGATGCCACCCACGGCACCGCCGGCCTGCCCCACGGCGAGCCCCACCAGCGCCGAGGTCAGGGCACCGTCGTTATCGCTGTCGTTGGGCGCCCGCCCGCGCAGCACATAGGAGAGCCCGCTCGCCTCGTCCATGGCGGGTTCCGAGAACACCTCGAGCTGCGGCGACGCGGCGCTGCCGGTCACGCGCAGGCCGGCGACGACGCCATCCTGAGTCGCGTCCGGGTTGCGCACCGCCTCGAAGTTGAGCAGCGGCTGTCCGGGAGGGCCGCTGAATAACAGCTGACCCTCACGAATGATCAGGTCCTGACCATAGGCGCGGAAACGCCCGTCCACCAGGCTGACATCGCCGAACAGCTGTACCGGCCCGTCCTGCTGGCGCACCTCCAGGGTGCCGGAGAGGCCGGACTCGAGGCCGTAGGCGGAGAGCTCCATGTCCGGCCCCAGGCCCAGCTCGATCTGCACGTCCAACGCCATGCCGGCGTCGGCCATGGCCTCGGCGGTATCCTCACCGCTATCGGCTTGCTGCGCTGCACGCTCGGCCTCACGCCGAGCCTGCTCGTCATCTTCCTGGGTGATGATCACCTCGTCGGGGCTGGGTGCCACCGCCGAGGCCGGCAGTTCCCCGACCTCCAGGCGTGCCCAGGGCACGCTCACTTCGCCGCGTACCTGAAGCCGCGTCGGGCGGGCACGAATCGCAAGGTCCGGGGCGATACGCAGGCGCCCGAATTCCGGCAGCACCGCGAGGATGGGCTGGTCGACGCCGCGCAGGGAGACGTCGGCACGCCAGTCGTCCGGCGTGGGCCAGGCGGCATCGCCGTCGATATCCAGCCGCCCCTCCTCGGCGGTGATATAACCGTCGATGCTGGCCGCCGTGCCCTCCAGGTCGATGCCCAGCTCGCCATCACGCACCTCAACGGGGACATCGGCACCGCTGGCCTTCAAACCGGTCAGGGCGATGCGTTCGCGCATCTCGGGGGACTCGAGGCGACCGCCCAGATCGACGTTGCCCGAGAGCCGCCCCTCCAGGGTTTCCATGCCGGCGGCCAGGCCACGATAGGGGGCCAGGCGCAGTCCATCGAGGGACAGGCGGCCCGACAGGCTCCCCGCACCGACGGGGTCGTCGACGCGGGCCTCCAGGGCCAGGCTCCCGGCCTGGTCGAGCGTCAGCTCGAGATCGAGGTCGGCGGCGCCTTGATTGGCGTCGAACTCCCCCGCGAGGCGGGTCTCGGGCAGCGACCAGGGCTGGCCATAGGCATCCTGCCCATCCAGGGCCAGGCGGCTCTCCAGGCGGCCGTTCGCACGCCAGCTACCGTCCGCCCCCCAGCCGGCATCGAGGTCGAGGCCGGTATCGCCTTGCGCGGCCCAGCCGGGCGGCAGAAACGGGTCGGCAAGCGCCATGGGCACTTCCTCGACCCTGAGGCGAACCGCCCCACCATCCGCCGACGCCGTCATGGTCTCGACCAGGCACAGGCTGCCGCCCTGGCGCCGGGTCAGGCAGAAGGGCTCGACCCGGGCGCTGCCCTGCTCGAGGTCGGAGGCAAATACCATCGGCGTGTCGAGACGCAGATCGCCCTGCTCGGCATCGACCTCGAGGCGGGACAGCCGTCCCGCATAGGCCGTACGCTGGGCGTCGAGTCCCGCCTCCAAAGTCAGGGCCGCGCGGGAGAGCGGCATGCTCGAAGGCGCCTCGGCCTCCAGGGTGAGGCGGTGGTCGGAGAGTCGCCCATTCAGCCCCAGGGTCACCTCGTCCAGGCGTTGGCCGCCGGCCTCGAGGCCGGCAAGCGTCAGGCCCACCTCCATGGCCGGGTCCTCCAGGCCGCTGACGCGGCCGGACAGGCTGAGGTCGCGCAGGCGATTCTCGGCGAAGGCCAGGGACTCACCGGTGAGGTCCAGGTCCAGCTGGGGCGCTTTCAGGCTGCCGGCCGCCTCGATGCCGCCGCTGACCCGCCCCGAGAGCGACTCGTGCAGGCTTGCCAGGTTCGGCATGTCGATCTCGCCCTGGAGGGCGATCCGAGGCTCGCTGACCCGCCCCGCCAGCTGCAGTCGATTCTCGCCCTGTCGGAAGTCCAGCCGGGTGATATCCCAGCGCATCTCGCTGTCACCCTCGAGCTCGGTCCGCAGGGCGAGCGGGCGCTCCTGCAGCTCACCGTCGATGGAAAGCTCGGATATGCCAAGCTGCCAGCCGGATTCCCCCTGCTGAAAGCCCAGCGCCACGTCGCCATCGAGGCGGCCGGGCAGTCCCTCCACGAATTGGCCGGGGTCGACATTGTCGAGTCGGGCCCGGGCATCGACCGTGATGCCATCCTCCCAGGACGCACGCCCTTGGCTGGTCACCGAGGCCTCGCTCATCGCAAGCGACAGCGGCGTCCAGGCGAAATGCGTCAGGTCCCCACTGCCGGCCAGTGCCAGCCGGGTATAGGGAAGCTCGGGCCCCTCGGCCTTGAGCGAGGTGGCGAGACGATAGCCCACCAGGCTCCCTTCCAGACGCAGGGCCAGGTCCTTGACCAGCCAGGGTGCGACGGCAACCGTCTCTCCCTGGGCATTGGTGGTGGTCTGGTGCCCGGGGAGCGGCCACTGCACCAGGTCACTGGCCAGGCTTGCGGTCAACGGCAGCGTGGGGTCGAGCAGATCGGCCCGGGCATCCAGCGCCAGGTCGACGGGGCCACTGAGCTCCAGGCGCATCAACAAATCGGCGAGGCTGCCATCCAGGCCCAGTGCGATACGCTGACCGGCCAGCGCCGGCATGATGTCGGGAAGCCAGAGGGCGGTCTCGAGGCGCAGCTCGAGCGGATAATCATCGCTCAGCGTGATGGCGGCCTCGAGGCTGGCGTCAACGTCGCGGGTCGAGACCTCCAGCGGGCGTATCTCCAGGGAATGGCCTTCGCCGAAGAGCGAGAGGGCCAGCCGTTCGACGCCATAGTCCACGGCCCCTTCCACCGCGCTATCTTCCACCAGCAGCTCCGGTACCTCCACGCGCAATGGTAGCGTCACCTCGGGCAGCTCCCGGCGAGGCTGCTCCACCAGGTCCCCGGCCGCCAGCCCTTCGGCCGGGGCGGCCACTTCCTCGGGCAGCGGCGAACGCACGGTGATGGCGGCATCGATCCCGGCCGCGGTCAGGCGTGGCCCCTCTTCTTCGCCTTCGGTCAGTGCCAGCCGGGCGCCGGGCGAGAGCGGCAGCAGCAGGCGGGTGCCGGACAGGCGCGTGGGCAGAAGCCTTAGCGTATCGCCCTGGGCCCGAGCACCGGTGCTGAAGTGGTCCCAGCGCAGCCGAGTGCCATCGGCCAGCATCACCTCGACATCCTCGAGATATATCCGCCGCAGCTCGATGGGAAATGGCAGCTCGATGGGGCCGGGTGGTTCGCCCGCCGGCGTCGGCTCCTCGGCGTCGGTGCCCTCGCCCTCGGCCAGGCGCACCCGGGCCCCCTCGATGCCCAGCACCTCCAGGCAGAGACGGCCGGATAGCACGCATTCGTCTGACCAGGCGATCTCCAGGCGATCCAGGGCGACGTTGGCCGTCCCGGCGTGCATGGAGAAGCCCTCGACCACCAGGCGATCCAGGGGCGCCCCTTCGTAGGCGTCCACGCTGAACAACCCCAGGCGCTCCCCCTGATCGAGCAGCAGGCCGGTGCCCCAGGGCGAGAGCCCCAGGCCCAGCGCCAGGCAGACCAGGCCGAAGAGCCAGAGAGGCAGCAGGATCAGCAGGCGTATCAGTGCCCAGAGCAGGGTCAAAACTCTGGACCGATGGCGAAGTGTAGGCGCCACGAATTGTCCTCGTCGTCGAAGGGATGAGCGATATCCAGGCGGATCGGCCCCACCGGTGATATCCAGCGCACGCCGAGTCCGGCGCCGGTCTTGAGGTCGTCGGGGCCCCAGTCGTCGAAGGCATCGCCGGTGTCGACGAAGGCCGCCCCCCACCAGTCGCCGGTGACGCGATGCTGCCACTCCAGGCTGTAGGTCAACAGCTGCTGCCCGCCGGTCAGGTCGCCATCATCGTCCTCCGGCGACAGGCTCTCGTAGCCGTAGCCACGCACGCTGTTGTCGCCGCCGGCAAAGAAGCGCAGCGACGGGGGAATCAGGGAAAAGTCGTTGGTCTCGATGGCCCCCAACCCCAGCCCCGTTACCACGCGGTTGTCGGCACCGATCTTGCGAATCCAGCGCGTATCGCCGGTGACGCGGACGAAATCCGCATCGGAACCCCAGGTGCTGTCGGAGACCTCCAGGCTCAACTGCTGGTAGTCACCCCAGGTGGGGAACGTCGGGTTACGGGTGCGGGTGCGCGACCAGCGGATGCCGGGATAGAGCAGCAGCACCTGTTCGCTGTCACTCCCCTGGGTGTAGTCCTCGTAGGTGGTCCGCACATAGAGGTGCTGGATCCAGCCGTTGTCGAACTCCCAGCGGCGCGCGCCCTCGACGGTCGCCTCCAGCGAGCGCGTGTCGTCATTGTCCTTGTGACTAATCCCGTATTGGAAGCGGTAGCTATCGCGCAGCGGATTGTCGAGGGGCATCTTGTAGACGCCCCCGAAGCGCTGTTCGGGAGCCGAGAGATAGAGGTCGTGATCGAGCCCGTGGCCGTAGCGATTGATCCAGGGCTGTTCCCAGGAGAATCGCATGCGCGGACCCACGTCGGTGGCGTAGCCGACCCCCGTTTCGAAACGGTGACGGTCGGCGGGGGCCACGCTGACGTCGATGGGTACCGAGGGGCGCGCTTCCTGGCGGGCGGTCAGGGCCGTGGCCCCCTCGAGGGCCGCCCCGGAAACACGCGGCGTCGCCGTATAGCGCTCCCCACCCTGGGTGGCCACAACCTCGGTCCAGCCCGGCGAGCCCTCCTCGAGGGCCAGAGAGGACTGCTGGAGCCGCGGTTTGACGGTAATGGAGCGAAACCATTCGGTCTGGCCCAGACGCTGGTTGAAGCTGGCAAGCTCACTGGCCAGATAGGGCTCACCCGGGGCAAAGGGAAGCAGTCTGCGCAGGCGCTCGGGCTCGATATGGCTGCCGCTGATGGCAACCTCGCCGAAACGATAGCGTGGCCCACTATCCAGGGCCAGGTAGAGCCTCGCGCTCTCGGCGAAGGGGCGCACCTCCATGCGGCGGTCGGCGTAACGCCACTGAAAGTAGCCCCGTTCCATGGCGAGATTGGCCAGCTTGCCACGCAGGCTGTCATAGGGGGCGTGCACCAGAGGGTCCCCCTCGGCCAGGGGGAATTCATCGATGGCTTCCTGGAAAGGCGGATCATCCTGGGCATCCCCCGCCAGGCGAAAATCGAGAGTCTCGACACGCACTCGCGCGCCCGGGTCGATGACCAGCTCGACGAACTCGGGCGCCTCGCCTTCGGCCAGCCGGGCTTCTATTTCCGGTTCGTAATAGCCGTAGACCCGCATCGCCTCGGCGGCAAGGCGGCGTGACTCACCTTCGAGCCGCGCGCGGCTGTACTGCGTCTCATCCAGTCCTTCGAGGTAGTGGCTCACATTCTTCGCCACGTCCCCTTCGAGCCCATCGACCCGGGCCTCGATGGCCATCGCCGCCGGGACGGGCAGCATGCCCAGTGCCAGTGTCGCCGCGATCAGGCGTACTCCGCTATGATTCTCCATATCCTTACGCCTTGCCGTCTGCGACTCGGGGGGGAGTCCTGCCGTGGGCGTCAAGGACGCAATGCTTCGAGCCGTGCGCTGAGCGCAAGCTGACTTCGACGCAATTCGCCAATCTCGGCCTCCAGCGCGGTCTGGCGCTGGCGCAGGGCACCCTGTTGCTGTTGCCCATCTTCCCGCGCCTCGTCGACGCCTTCAAGTGTCTCGGTCAGCGTAGCGACGCGCGCCTGCAGGGTGTCGAGGCGCGAGCGCTGTGTTTCCTGGGTGTCGGCGAGGCGTTTCTCGGCCGCCTCCCGCTCATCGCGCAGCGTCTCGAGTGCCGCCGCCTCGATGCCCTGCGCCTCTAGCTCGGTGAGACGCCGAGCGTTCTCGCCCTGGGCTTCTCTGACGATATCGAGGCGTTCGCCGAGGGCGCCACGTCCCTCTTCTCCGGCGCGCTCCAGGGCATCGAGAGATTCCTGGAAGGCCGAAAGCGTCGCCTCCCGGGTCGCGGCGGCCTCCTTCATGCGGGCCAGGCTCGTCTCGTGCCGAGCGATCACTCCCTCGAGACGCTCGACCCCCGTGGCCAGGTCGTCCTCGAGGGCCGCGAGGCGAGGCTTTAGAGGGGCATCCTGATTGGCCAGGGCATCGAGGCGGGCCTCCAGGCGGTCGAGGCCGTCGTCGTCTCCGGTGGCGGCATCGAAGCGGGCATGCACATTGGAGAGCTCACCGCTCAGCCGGGCGGTCTCTGCCGTCAGACGCTGGCGCTCCTGCCAGCCGAACCAGCCCATCGCCGCCAGGGCCGCGACAAGCATCAGGATCAGCAGCCATAGCGGCCACACCCGCGGCGGTTCGGGATGCCGGGGACGGTGTGCCGCCAGGCTGGCCTCCGGATCCGGGATTATCGATCCGGCGTCGCGGCGGGGTTCCGGTCGCTCTGCCATGCTCTGCTCCTCGTGTGGCCGGGGACGGGATGCCGGGATCCGGGTCGCCTGATATCATGCCGTATCACCGCCTTCTGCGCCAAGGACGATCCATGCCCTTCGAATTGCCCGCACTGCCCTACGATACCAAGGCACTGGAGCCGCATCTGTCGCGCGAGACGGTGATACGGCTCCACGGCCAGACCCAGCGGGCCTGCCTGACCCGCCTCAACCGGCGGGTGGCCGGCACCCCCTGGGCGGCCGCTTCGCTGGAGGCGATCCTCCTCGGTGGCGAGGCGGACATCGCCCGCCAGGCGGCGAAGGCCTGGGCCCTGACCTTCTACTGGCACTCGCTCTCGCCCCAGGGCGGCTCGCCGGACGCCGCCCTGATACAGGCGATCGAAGCCCGCTGGGGGAGTCTCGCCGGTCTCGAGCAGGCCTTCGCCACCGCCGCCGACGAGGCCCCCGACGACGGCTGGATATGGCTGGTGCGGGGCCCAGAGGGGCTGGCCGTGTTGGGCAGCGAGGCACACCAGGTGCCCCTGACGCTTGGCCTGACGCCCCTGCTGGTCCACCATCCCGCGGCGGACCCGAGCGCCCCGACGCCGCTCTCTTCCTTCTGGAAACTGGCCAACTGGTGGTTCGCGGCCATCAACTTCGCCGGCCCCGCCGTACACCGATGATGCCGACTCACGGGTCGGCCCGGCGCCCGATGCCCCGGTAGTGAAGCCCCTGGGCGGCGACCCACTGGGGATCATAGATATTGCGACCATCCAGCACCAGGCGCTCCGTCAGTCGCGAGGCCAGTTCACGCCAGTCGGGATTCCAGTAGGCCTTCCACTCGGTCACCAGCATCAGGGCATCGGCTCCCCGGCATGCCTCGAGGGGATCCGCGTCCATGAGCTCCAGCAACGGGTGGTCTCCGACCTCCTCGCGCAAGGCGGGCAGTGCCGCCGGGTCATGGAGGCGAACCCGCACCCCCTGGGCCCATAGCGCTCGCAGCAGCGTCAGCACCGGCGCATGGTCGATGCGGGCGGTGCCGGGCTTGAAGGCCGCCCCCCAGATCGCCACGCAGCGCCCCTCGAGGCGGCCGTTGAAGTGTGACCACAGCTTGCGGAACAGCGTCTCCTTCTTGTGCTCGTTGATGTCGAGCACCTGATCGAGCAAGGCCGAATGCCGGCCGCTGGCGGATTGCACGTCGGCCAGGCGCACCAGGTCCCGGGAGAAGTTGGGGCCACCGAAGCCGCAGCCGGGGTAGAGATATTCATAGCCGATACGCGGGTCGGATCCCATGCCCTGGCGCACGAACTCGACGTCGACACCCAGGCTATCGGCGAGGCCCGCCACCTCGTTCATGTAGCTGATGCGGGTGGCCAGCATGCCGTTGATGGCCAGCTTGGTCAGTTCCGCCGCGCGCCGCGGCATGCACTGGATGACCTCCCGGCGGCGATTGAAGGCACGCAGCAACTCGCGCACCTGTGCCTCGGCCCCGGCATCGTCACAGCCCAGCAACCAGCGGCTGGGCCGGGTAAAGGTGTCCCAGGCGCGCCCCTCCTCGATCATGTCCGACAGGGCCACGGCGTGGCTGCCCTGTCCCAGTCGGCCTTCCAGCCGTTCGGTCTCACCGACCGGGAAGGTCGAGTGATTGACCAGCAGCCGCGGCCGGTCGCCGGCGCCCTTCAGCGCCGCGAACAGGGTGTCGAGTTCACTGCGCTGCTCGGGCGAGAGGGCCAGCCAGACGACCTCCTGGGGGCTTGTCAGGGCGTCCTCGGCGTCGCCTGCCAGGCGCAGCCCAGTACCGGATAATCCGGCCTCGAGCTGGTCGAGCAGGCGTGGCTCGCGGATCAGCCAGTCGGCCTGACGCAGGGCCGACCAGGGCTGGTCGGCATGCGGCAGCCAGGTGACGGTGTGGCCCACAGAGGAAAGGGCCGCGGCGGCGGTGGCGGCGGCGAGCTCGCTGCCGTGGACCAGCACACGCATGGTTCAGTCCTCCCCGGCGTAACGTGCCAGCAGTTCACGAAACCCCTGGCCATAGCGGGCATGGCGACGACCGTAGGCGAGCGTGGCCTCGAGGTAGCCGAGCTGGTGGCCGCAGTCGAAGGTCTTGCCGCTCATCCGGTAGGCGTCGACGCCCTCGCGGGCCCGCAGGGCCTCGATGGCATCGGTGAGCTGGATCTCGTTTCCGGCGCCGGGCGGAGTCTCGGCCAACAGGGCGAAGATACTGCCGGGCAGCACATAGCGGCCGATCACCGCCAGGTCCGAAGGCGCCTCATCCACCGGCGGCTTCTCCACCACGCCGGCCAAGGGGCGCGACTCCCCCGGGCCGGGCACCTCCCCGCCGGTGTCGACGATGCCGTACTGGCGAGTCATCTCGTGAGGCACTTCCTCCACCATCAACTGGGCATGGGCGGTGCGCTCGAAGGCGTCCAGCATGCCGCCCAGGTCGTTGCGCTCGAGGCCCTCGCCGTCCACCAGCACATCGGGGAGCAGCACCGCGAAGGGGGTGTCGTCACCGATCGCCGGCCGCGCGCAGAGCACCGCGTGCCCCAGGCCCAGCGGCTCGGGCTGACGCACGCTGATGATATTGACGTCGTCGGGGACGATCGAGCGCAGCTGTTCGAGCAGCTCGTGCTTGCCCTTGGCCTCGAGGCTCGCCTCCATCTCGAAGTGCTTGTCGAAGTGGTTCTCGATGGCCCCCTTGCTGGCGTGGGTCACCAGCACGATATCGCGGATACCCGCGGCGACGGCTTCCTCGACCACGTACTGGATCACGGGGCGGTCGACGATGGTGATCATTTCCTTGGGGATCGCCTTGGAGGCGGGCAGGCAGCGAGTGCCGAAACCGGCTACCGGAAGTACGGCCTTGCGAATCATGGGCAGTCCTTGTCGAGGGTCGCGAATAGGAAATCACACCGGCACGCGAGACGGGAAGTCGCCGCCGGCAACGGGTAGAATGCCCCCAATGATACCGGACTCGGCGTGGTCTGCCACCGCCCCGCGCCGGTCACTCCCTTGTCAACCTCCCTTATTAACCAGGAGAGAGCGAATGGGCACAACGCCGTCACCAGTGGAAAACATGGACCCCGACGAGATCGCCAAGTTCGAGGCCCTGGCCGAACGCTGGTGGGACAACACGGGTGAGTTCAAGCCGCTGCATGATATCAACCCCCTGCGGCTTGATTTCATCGACGCCCGCGCCGGCATGGCCGGGCGGCGGGTGCTGGATGTCGGCTGCGGCGGCGGCATCCTCGCCGAGGGCATGGCGCACCGTGGCGCCGATGTCATCGGCATCGACCTGGGCGAGGCCCCGCTGGGTGTCGCCCGCCTTCATGCCGAGGAGAGCGGGCTTGCCATCGACTATCGCCGGGTCAGCGTCGAGGCCCTGGCCGAGGAGGCCCCGGGCCGCTTCGATGTGGTCACCTGCCTGGAGATGCTCGAGCATGTCCCGGACCCCGGCTCGGTGGTGCGGGCCTGCGCGGCCTTGGTCAAGCCCGGAGGCCAGGTGTTCTTCTCGACACTCAACCGCAACCCCAAGGCCCTGGCCCTGGCCGTGGTCGGCGCCGAATATGTGCTGCGTATGCTGCCCCGAGGCACCCATGACTACGCCAAGTTCATTCGCCCCGCGGAGCTCGCCCGCTGGTGCCGGGAGGCGGGCCTGGCGGTGCGTGAGCAGAGCGGCCTGGTCTATAACCCCCTGACCCGCCGTTATCGGCTTCATCCCACCGATGTCTCGGTCAATTACCTGATGCACTGTCAACGCGAGGATGCCTGATGTCGACCCCTCACCCCGCCCCCGCCGCCCTGCTCTTCGACCTCGACGGCACCCTGGTGGACACCGCCCCGGACCTGGCCCGGGCCACCAATGCGCTACGCGCGCACCATGGCCTCCCCGCCCTGCCCTATCCGGTGATTCGCGCCCAGGTGTCCAACGGCGGCAGTGCCCTGGTGGAGCTCGCCCTGGGACTGGCCCGGGACACGCCAGGGCACGCTGAGGCCCGGCACTTCCTGCTCGCCGCCTACGGCGACGACGTGGCCGCCGAGAGTCGGGTCTTTGCCCCGCTCGCCCCGCTGCTCGATGCCTGGGAGACCCGGGGAGCGGCCTGGGGGATCGTCACCAACAAGCCGCGGGCCTATGCCGCCCCGCTGGTGGAGGCCCTGACCCTGGCGCCCGGGGCGCTGCTCTGCGCGGATGATCTGCCGGTGAAGAAGCCCGACCCCGCCCCGCTGCTGGAGGCCGCGCGCCGGCTGGGCGTGACCCCCTCATCCTGCTGGTATCTCGGCGACCACCTGCGTGACATCCAGGCGGCACGAGCCGCCGGCATGCCCGCCGTCGCGGTGGGCTGGGGCTATATGGAAGATGGCGAGGATTTTCGTGGCTGGCCCGCCGACCTCTGGTTCGAGACCGGCGAGGAACTGGTCGCCGCCCTCCTCACGGAAGGCGGCTAGCCACCCCGATTGGGGTCAGACCCCATGGGGTTGGGGGTCTGACCCCAGGTTGAGGGGTCTGACCCCAGGTTGAGGGGGCTGACCCCAGTTACTACCCCAGTTAACTCGTCCTGGGGGGTTGGGCGTCGAATTTCTCGCCGCTGTGCCCGTGGCTGTCCGGCCCCATCAGCCACAGGTAGGTGGGCATGATGGCCTCGGGCGTGCGCAGGGTATCCGGGTCCTCTCCCGGATAGGCCGAGCGGCGCATCTGGGTGCGAGTGGCGCCCGGGTTGAGGGTGTTGACCCGGACATTGCCCAGGTGCTCGAGCTCCTCGGCGAGTACCTCCACGAAGCCTTCGGTGGCGAACTTGGAGACCGCGTAGGCTCCCCAGTAGGCCCGCCCCTTCCTGCCCACGCTGGATGAGGTGAAGATCACCGAGGCGTCCCGGGAGTCCTTGAGCAGCGGCAGCAACGCCTGGGTCATCCAGGTCGGGCCATGGATATTGACCCGCATGACCTGCTCCCACAGCTCCGGGTTGTACTGCTCGAAGGGCGTGATGCGCCCGAGCAGCCCGGCATTGTGCAGGATCCCGTCCAGGCGGCCGAATTCCTTGTCCAGCGTCTCGGCCATGTCCTGGTAGTCCTTGAGGCTGGCGCCTTCGACGTTCAGCGGAAAGATGGCCGGTTGGGGACCGCCCGCCGCCTCGATCTCATCGTAGACCGCCTCCAGCTTGGCAGTGGTGCGCCCCAGCAGGATCACCGTGGCGCCGTGGCGCGCATAGGCGAGGGCCGCATCCCGACCGATACCGTCTCCGGCACCGGTGACCAGGATAACGCGGTCGCGAAGCAGCTCGGCCGGCGCCTGATAATCGATCTTGCAAATGGCCATGACTCTCTCCTCGATGATCAGTTGCCGGACTGGCGCAGGAAGTCCCCGGCGAGACTCGCCGCGGAGCTCTCGGGATATGACTCACGGACCCGCTCGAGAAGCACTCGGCTCTCATCGGGGTGGCCCTGGCGGGCCTTGAGCAGGCCCAGCTTGTACAGGGCATCCGGGACCTTGTTGCTCTCGGGGTACGCCTCGAGAACGGTGGTGAAGGCCGTCTCGGCGGGCCCAGGGCGACCCTCGGCGGCATGCAGCTCACCCAGCCAGTAATGCGCGTTGGGCGTCAGGTGGCTCTGCGGATAGTCGGCCACGAAGTCTTCAAAGGAGGCGATGGCCGTCTCGAACTCGCGGTCCTGAACGCTGGAGAAGGCCTTCTGGTAGGCCGCCTGGGCGTCACGATCACCGGCGCTCGATGACGGCTTGCCGGTGTCGGCGGTCTCCGGGGGCGCAGTCTCTTCGTCGCTGCTGGCGATATCTCCCGCGTCATCCGACGCCGCCTCGCTATCGGTCGGGAGGCCGGTGGCGCCGGCCGCTACCGAGGCGAGTCGGTCCTCGAGGTCCATGTACTGCTGGCGGGTCTGACGCCGCAGCTGGTCGAGCTGATGGCGCAGCTCTTCCACCTGCCCCCTCAGGCGGCGGAGTTCCTCCTGGTGCTCCTGGACGCGATTGAAGATCACCAGGCTGCCACCGGCCGCTTCGCGGGTCTCGGTCTGCTGATAGAAGGTATTGGACTGGGTGGTCAGATCCTCGACCACCGGCTGTTGGGCCAGTGCGGGAAGCCCTACGGAAAGCGGGAGCACCAGGGCTCCCGCACCGCACAGTCGCTTAAGACCGTGTTTCATGTGTCTCTTCCTCAACGCGGGGTCTCGCCTCAATAGTCGAACACGACGCGACGGTTCTGGGCGTAGGCCTGATCATTCTGGCCACGGGCCGCGGGACGCTCTTCCCCGTAGCCGACCACTTCCACCTGGGAGGGGGAAATGCCCTGCACGGAAAGGAACTGCTCCACGGAACGGGCACGCCGCTCGCTCAGGGCCATGTTGTACTCGCGGGTACCGCGCTCGTCGGTGTGCCCCTGAAGGACAACCCGGACATTGCCATTCTCGCGCAGATAACGGGCATTGGCGGCCAGCACCGGTTCGAACTCGCTGCGGATACGATCGCTGTCGAACGCGAAGTAGATGGTGCGCTGCTGCGGGATGCGTCCATCGGCCTGCTGTCCGGACGTGCTCGATGTGCCGCTCGCCGTGCCACCGTAGCCGGAGCCGCTGGTCCGGCCGTCACTCACGCCGCTGCTGCTGACACCACTTCCATTTCCACTGCGGGTGCCGTCCATGGAGCCTTCCTGGCTCCCCCCGGTACTGGAACAACCGGCCAGCACGGCCAGCGACAGGGCGACCGCCAGGGAGCGGGCATAGGGCTTGAATTGCATCTTGTCATACTCCTGAAGAATCAGTTCATGAAAGGTGACCACGCGGGCTCGCGCACATCACCCTGAGCGGAGGGCAGCCGGAAGGACGCACGTCCGTCGGCGGTGACCGCCCCCAACACCCCGCTGTTACCCTGCTGGGTGGCGAAGATTACCATGGTCCCGTTGGGGGCAACACTGGGCGATTCATCGGCACCCGATTGACTCAACGTTACCAGTCGGCCGCTGTCCAGATCCTGACGAGCCACCTGGAAGCCCTTGTTCGAGCCATGAATCAGGAACAGCGCCTCGCCGTCTGGCGAGAAGCGGCCGCGGGCGTTGTAGCCGCCGGTAAATGTCAGGCGCTTCTGCTCGCCACTGGCCAGGTCGTGCCGGTAGAGCTGCGGGCCCCCGCTGCGGTCGGAGGTGAACACCAGGCTACGGCCATCCGGCCCCCACGAGGGCTCGGTATCGATGGCCGCATCATTGGTGATGCGCTGCAGGTTGCGCGAGCCGAGATCCATCACATAGATCTCCGGCTGGCCGTCCTTGGAGAGCGACATCGCCAGGCGGCGACCGTCCGGTGACCAGGCGGGGGCCCCGTTGATGCCCTCGAAGGAGCTGATACGCGCCCGCTTGCCGGAGCCCAGCTCCTGGACATAGATCGCCGGGCGCTCGGTCTCGAACGAGACGTAAGCCAGCTTGCGTCCATCCGGTGACCAGGCGGGCGACAGAATCGGTTCCGGTGAGCCAAGGACCTCGCGGCTGTTATGGCCATCGGCGTCGGCGACATGGAGGGCGAACTGCATGTTATTGCCAACGCCCTGGGAGGTGACATAGGCGATTCGAGTGGAAAAGGCGCCGCGGATCCCGGTAATGGCCTCGAATATCTGGTCGCTGATGTGGTGGCCGGCGCCGCGCAAATCGTCTCCGCTGGCGGTCACCACCTCGCCCAGCATGCGCTTCTCGCCACTCACATCCATGAGCTCGAAGCGCAGTCGATAGCCGTTGCCCTCCCGGGAGGCACTGCCCACGACCAGGTAGCGAACATCCAGGGCCTTCCAGTTGGCGTAACGCACCTCATCGGCGCTGCTCGGCTGGTCCATCATCTGGCGCCGCGGCAATGGATCGAAGTAGCCGCTGCGTTCCAGGTCGTCATGCACGACCCTGGCCACGTCATCCGGCAGGGCTTCGTTACCCGCGAAGGGCACCACGGCGATAGGCGTGGCGCTCTCGTTGCCACGCGTGATCTCGATGGTCAGGTTGGCCTGGGCGAGCTGACTCACCAGCAGCAGGGTGGCGGTCAACCAGGCGGTCATCAGTGATTTCATCAACGTACGCCCTCAGGTGAAAAGACAAAACTAATGCGACGATATTCTCTCTGCAGGTGAGCTGGCAACTGTCGTAGCTCGGCGAATGGCGCCGCGGCTTCGACGGCCTGAACGGCCGAGCGGTCGAATGCACCGTCACCGCTGGAGGTCGCGACCTCGGCGACAAACAGCTCTCCGGAAGGCCCGAGCCGCACCGAGATCTCGACCCTGGCGCCGGAGGCGACATTGGGCGGAATCCGCCAGGCCTGCTCTATTGCCTGCCGCACCAGGGCCGTAAAGTCGTTGGCGGCTTGCTGACCCTGCTGGGCATTGGTGGCAGGCTCATTCGCGCCTTCGATCAACCGCTGCATCTCGGCTTCGGCCTGCTCACGCGCGCGGCGTTGTTCCTCGGCCTCCTTCTCGCGCTGGCGCTGAGCCTCGGCCTCCCGCTCGCGGCGGGCCTGTTCCTCGGCTTCCTTCTCGCGCTGGCGCTGCTCCGCGGCTTCTCGCTCGCGGCGGGCCTGTTCCTCGGCCTCCCGTTCGCGGTGGGCCTGCTCTTCGGCTTCTCGCTCGCGGCGGGCCTGTTCCTCGGCCTCCTTCTCGCGCTGGCGCTGAGCCTCGGCTTCTCGCTCGCGGCGGGCCTGCTCCTCGGCCTCCTTCTCGCGTTGGCGCTGGGCTTCGGCTTCCCGTTCGCGGCGGGCCTGTTCCTCAGCCTCCCGTTCGCGGCGGGCCTGCTCTTCGGCTTCTCGCTCGCGGCGGGCCTGCTCTTCGGCCTCCTTCTCGCGTTGGCGGGCGGCTTCTTCCTCGGCCTGGCGCTGTTGCTCGAGACGCTGGGCCTGTTCCTCGGCGTCGGCGGCGCGTCGTTCGGCCTCGGCTTCGGCCTGGCGAGCCGCTTCACGCGCCGCTTCTTCGGCTTGACGCTGCGCCTCTTGTTCCGCTTGTTCCGCTTGTTCCGCTTGTTCGGTCTGGCGCTGCGCTTCCTGGGCCGCTGCCGCTGCCGCTTCCGCCTCCTGGCGTGCCTGCTCCTCGGCCTGGCGCTGTTCTTCTGCCTGCCTGGCCAGCGCGCGCTGCTTCGCCGCCTCGGCGCGCTGGGCCTGGTCGGTAACCGTCTCGGTACTCACCAGGGTCGCCTGAACGATGGATGAGGGCTTGGGCTCATGGTCGCTGGCCGGCAGGCTGATCACGCTGACCAGCAGCACCAGGCCATGCAGGCCTACCGCCAGCAGTGTCGACAGGCCATAGCCTACCCGAGCGTGTCGTCTGGCCATGGCGGTGTCACTCCTCCCCGCTGGGGGGCTCGGAGATCAGGCCGACGCTGCCGACACCCGCGGTCTGCAAGGTGCCCATCAGGGTCACCACCCGGCCATAGGAGACGTTGCGGTCCCCGCGCACCATCACCGGCGTGCCGGGCTTGCGCTCCAGAAGAATGATCACGCGGTCCGCGACCTCTTCGAGGGGCATGGCGGTCTCCTCTCCGCCGATGGAGAGGTAGTGCTGGCCGTCGCGGTCCACCGAGACGATGATCGGGTCGCTATCCTCGGGGGGATCGATGGGCTCGGAGGTCACCTGGGGAAGGTCGACGTTCACCCCCTGGGTCAGCATGGGTGCGGTGATCATGAAGATCACCAGCAACACCAGCATGACGTCGATAAAGGGGACCACGTTGATCTCGCCCATGGGCTTGCGGGCTCCGCCGCGATGAAAGGGTCCATGCATGACGTGACTCCCTCAGGCGCCGGCGGCGTCGGACCGCCCCTGCAGATTACGGTGCAGGATGGAGTGAAACTCCTCGGCGAAGTCCTCGTACTTGCCCAGCATGCGGCCCGACTCGGCCGTGAGGCGGTTATAGAAGATCACCGCCGGGATGGCGGCAAAGAGCCCCATGGCCGTGGCAATCAGGGCCTCGGCAATCCAGGGGGCAACGGTAGACAGCGTCGCCTGCTGGGCCATGGAGAGTGACTGGAAGGACCCCATGATGCCCCACACGGTGCCAAACAGGCCGATATAGGGGCTGGCCGAGGCCACGGTCGCCAGGAAGACCAGGTGGCGATTGAGGCGCTCCTCTTCCCGGGACCAGGCCACTCGCATGCTGCGCTGTACCCCGTCGAGAATCGCCTGGGGGCTGCGTGTCTTGGGCATCAGACGGTTGAACTCACGAAAGCCGGCGCGAAAGATGTGCTCTCCCCCTTCGGTTTCCTGCTCCGGGGGGACCTCGCGGTACAACTCATTGAGATCGACCCCGGACCAGAAGCGGTCCTCGAACCCGCGATGGATCTTGCGGGCGCGGCGCATCAGGAAGGTACGTTGAAAGATCACGATCCATGAAAGGAGTGAGCCCACCGTCAGCAACAGCATGACAAGCTGCACCACGGTACTGGCATTCATGATCAAGTGGGGAATGGACATGGCGTCGTTCACGGAAATCCTCGTCAGGCTTGCGGTTAGGCGAAAAAGGGAGCCAATGGCTCGGCGAGTACCGGGGGCCAGGGCATGGGCTTGTGGCGCTTGGCATCGATACAGGCGATGTCGACTCTCGCCTCGCACAGAGGTTCCCCATCGCGGGTCACGACCTGGGCGAATTGCAGCCGGGCACGCCCCGCCGTCAGCACCTCGGCGCTGACCGCCAGGGAATCATCCAGCCTGGCGGGCCTGATATAACGACACTCGAGCCGGTGGACGACCAGCTGGACCCCGGTCTCGAAGAGCTCATGCTGGGTGATGCCCCGTGCCCGGAGCCATTCACTGCGGGCACGCTCCATATATTTGAGATAGTTGACGTAATAGACGATGCCGCCGGCATCGGTATCCTCGATGTAGACCCGCACCGGGAAGCTGAATTCGCTCATGGGCGCGCCTCTCCCGCCGCCGGCGAAGGGGGCAGGCCAAAATGCTGCCACGCCTGACGGGTCACCACGCGCCCGCGGGCGGTGCGCATCATCAAGCCTTGTTGAATCAGATAGGGCTCGATCACGTCCTCGATGGTATCGCGCTCTTCGCCGATGGCGGCGGCCAGGGAGTCGACGCCTACCGGTCCGCCGTCGAACTTCTCCATCATGGCCAGCAGCAGTCGGCGATCCATGTGGTCGAGACCATGCTGATCCACGTGGAGCATATCCAGGGCCCGGTCGGCGATGGCGGCGTCAATATCGCCGCTGCCACGCACCTCGGCATAATCGCGCACCCGGCGCAGCAGGCGGTTGGCGATGCGCGGGGTGCCCCGCGAGCGCCGTGCCACCTCCAGGGCGCCTTCGGATGCGGCCTCGACGCCCATCAGGCGGGCCGAGCGGGCGACGATCTCGGTGAGTTCCTCGATGGCATAGAACTCCAGGCGCTGCACGATGCCGAAACGGTCGCGCAGCGGCGAGGTGAGCAGTCCCGCACGCGTGGTGGCGCCCACCAGGGTGAAAGGCGGCAGGTCCAGCTTGATGGAGCGTGCCGCCGGCCCCTCGCCGATCACGATGTCGAGCTGGAAGTCCTCCATGGCGGGATAGAGAATCTCCTCCACCACGGCCGAGAGACGATGGATCTCGTCGATAAACAGCACATCGCCCGGCTCGAGGTTGGTCAGCATGGCGGCCAGGTCGCCGGCGCGCTCCAGCACCGGCCCCGAGGTCGACTTCAACCCGACGCCCATTTCCTCGGCGATGATATTGGCCAGCGTCGTCTTGCCGAGCCCGGGCGGGCCAAACACCAGGGTGTGATCGAGGCTTTCGTTGCGCCCGCGTGCGGCCCCGATAAAGATCTCGAGCTGCTCGCGGACCCGGGGCTGGCCGATATAGTCGGCGAGTCGCTTGGGGCGGATAGCGCGGTCGACGGGCTCCTCGCCCTCGCGGACATCGGCGGCGATCAAACGGTCACTCTCCAGCATGGCGCTACCCCGCCATCCGGCGGCTGAGCGCCGCCTTGATCATGGCCTCGGTGCTGTCTTCGCCCTCGAGGCCGGCGAGCATCCGGGCCGCCTCGGCCGGCTTGTAGCCGAGGCTGACCAGTGCCGCTTCGGCATCGGCCAGCGGGTCCTGGCGTGGTTCCCCGGAAGGGGCCGTACCCTCCGGTCCCGCAACGCCAGGCTCGGGGGCCTCCCAGTGCGGGAAGCGGTCGCGCATCTCGATGATCAGGCGTTCGGCGGTCTTCTTGCCGACACCGGGCAGGCGCGTCAGTGACTTGACGTCGTCATCGAGCACGCAGCGCCGAAAGGCGTTCTCATCCATGCCCGACAGGATGGCCAGGGCGAGCTTGGGGCCCACGCCATTGACCTTGATCAGCGCACGGAAGAGGGTCCGCTCCTGGTCACGCACAAAGCCATACAGCAGATGGGCATCGTCACGCACGGTGAGATGGGTATAGAGCGTCACCGATTCGCCGGCGGCCGGCAGGGCCACCAGCGTGGTCATCGAGGCCTCCAGCTCATAGCCGACACCGGCCACGTCCACCACCAGCCAGGGGGGCTGTTTGTCGAGAAGCGTGCCTCGCAGGCGTCCGATCATGGAAAGTCGTATCCTTGCATCAGGGTTAACGGCAGGCACCATCGATGCCGCCACTTATGACGAGTGCCGCCACTTATGACGAGCGCCGCCACTTATGACGAGTGCCGCCACTTATGACGAGCGCCGCCACTATGGCTGGTGCCGCCACTATGGCTGGTGCCGCCACTATGGCTGGTGTCGCCACTATACTGGTCGGCCCCGGGGCTGACCAGTCCGGGGGAACAGTGTTCGAGAACGCCATCACTGTCCCCGAAAAGCGACACCGTCAGGGTCGATAGTCTCGCCAGGAATCGCCCTTGCGCCGGCCGCGATGGCCGCCGAAACTGCCGCTCGTCACCAGGCCGCGTCGCGCATAGGCATGGGTCAGGGCGATGCCCAGCGCATCGGCGGCATCGGCCTGGGGTGTCGCGGATAGCCCCAGGATGGCGGTGACCATATGCTGCACCTGGAGCTTGTCGGCGCGTCCCGAGCCGGTCACCGCCTGCTTGATCTGGCGCGGGCCGTATTCGCTGACCGGCAGCCCATGGTTGGCGGCGCAGACGATGGCGGTGCCGCGGGCCTGGCCCAGCTTGAGCGCCGAATCGGCGTTCTTCGACATCACCACCTGCTCGATGGCGAACTCCCCGGGGCGATGCACGCCGATCAGCTCGCTGACGCCGGCATAGACCTGAGCGAGCTTCTGGGCCAGGTCGTCGGCGCGGATGCGGATACAGCCACTGGCCACATAGCGCGGCTTGGCGGCGGTCACGTCCAGCACGCCATAGCCGGTGATCCGCGAGCCGGGGTCGATGCCCAGAATCAGCATGCCACTCCCCTATTCGATGGCATCGAGAATGGCATCGTCGAACTCCGCATTGGTGGTGACGTTCTGGACGTCGTCCAGGTCCTCGAGCATGTCGATCAGGCGCACCACCTTGCGGGCCAGGTCCTCGTCCTGGATCGGTGTGGTGGTCTCCGGGAAGAGTCCCAGCTCACTGCGCTCAGGGGTGAGCCCTGCCGCGATCAGTGCCTCCTTCACCTCATGGTAGGCATCGGGGCGGGTGACCACCTCCAGGGTGTCGTCATCCAGGGTCACGATATCCTCGGGTTCGGCCTCCAGGGTGGCCTCTATCACCGCTTCCTCGGAGATGCCCGCGGGAAGCGCCAGGCGCCCCTGCTGGTGGAACATGAAGGCCACGGACCCGCTGGTACCCAGGTTGCCACCGCTCTTGTTGAAGGCGTGTCGCACCTCGGAGACAGTTCGATTGCGGTTATCGGTGAGGCATTCGACCATCAACGCCACCCCTTCCGGCCCATAGCCCTCGTAGATGCACTCCTCCATGGCATCGTCATCGGCATTGCCGGCACCCCGGTCGACGGCGCGCTGCACGGTATCCTTGGGCATGTTGTGGCCCAGCGCCTTGTCGACGGCCGTGCGCAGGCGCGGGTTGTCGGCGGTGTCCGGGCCACCCTGGCGCGCGGCCACGGTAAGCTCGCGGATCAGCTTGTTGAAGATCTTGCCCCGCTTGGCGTCCTGAGCCGCCTTGCGGTGCTTGATGTTGGACCATTTGCTATGGCCGGCCATATTACCTCCGGTGTATCCAGAAACGCAGACAGTCACGGGGTCTTCCGTGGCGAGGGGCGCCGACGGTAGGCCAAAGAGGAGGTCCTACGCCAAGGATGGCGTCGGTAGCGCCCAGGGAAGGGTTCACAGCGCCTCCTCGTCGGCCTGCCGCCGGGTTAGCCCCGGGGAAAAAGTCATAACATCAGCGCCCGAGAGAAAACAGGACACAACACCGGCGCCCTGAGGCGCCGGTGAAAGGGGCTGGTGAGGCGGCCGAGGCTTACTCCTCGGCGGTCTCTGTCCTCGCCTTCTGGCGCAGACGGATATTGAGCTCCTTGAGCTGGTCGCCGCCGACCTCGCCCGGGGCGTCGGTCATCAGGCAGGCCGCGCTCTGGGTCTTGGGGAAGGCGATGACCTCGCGGATGGTGCGCCCGCCGGTCATCAGCATCACCAAACGGTCGAGGCCGAAGGCCAGGCCACCATGGGGCGGCGCCCCGTATTGCAGCGCATCCAGCAGGAAGCCGAACTTCTCGCGGGCCTCGTCCTCGCCGATGCCGAGAATCTCGAAGACGCTACGCTGCATCGCCTGGTCGTGGATACGAATGGAGCCGCCACCCAGCTCGGTGCCGTTCAGCACCATGTCATAGGCCCGGGACAGCGCCTCGGCGGGATTCGCCTTGAGCGCTTCGGGACTGCACGCCGGCGAGGTAAAGGGGTGATGCAGCGGGCTCAGGCGACCCGCGTCGTCGGCCTCGAACATCGGGAATTCCACCACCCACAGCGGCGCCCATTCCTGGGTATAGAGGTCGAGATCCTCACCCAGCTTGACCCGCAGGGCACCGATCGCCTCGTTGACGATGCGTGCCTTGTCGGCGCCGAAGAAGATGATGTCGCCATCCTCGGCCCCCACGCGGTCGAGCAGCTGCTCTACCACGTTCTCCATGAACTTGACGATGGGCGACTGGAGGCCTTCCAGCCCCTTGGCACGCTCATTGACCTTGATCCATGCCAGCCCCTTGGCACCGTAGATGCCGACAAACTGGGTGTAGGCGTCGATCTCCTTGCGGGACAGCTTGGCACCGCCCGGGACGCGCAGGGCCGCGACGCGACCGTCGTCGGCGCTGGCCGGCCCGGAGAAGACCTTGAAGTCGACCTGGGTCATCAGGTCGTCGACATCGGTGAGCTCCAGCGGAATGCGCAGGTCGGGCTTGTCGGAGCCGTAGCGATTCATGGCCTCATGCCAGGTCATGCGCGGGAATTCGGGGAGCTTGGCGCCGAGCACGTCCTGGAACAGCTGGCGGATCATCGACTCGGTGATGCCCATGATGTCCTCTTCCTCCACGAAGGAGGCCTCGAGGTCGATCTGGGTGAATTCCGGCTGACGATCGGCGCGCAGGTCCTCGTCGCGGAAGCACTTGGCGATCTGGTAGTAGCGATCGAAGCCGGCCACCATCAGCAGCTGCTTGAACAGCTGCGGCGACTGGGGCAGCGCGAAGAAGCTGCCCGCATGGGTACGACTCGGCACCAGATAGTCACGGGCGCCCTCGGGGGTAGCGCGGGTCAGGATCGGCGTCTCGATGTCGAGGAAGCCTTGCCCCTCGAGGTAGGCACGCACGCTGTGAGAGATGCGTGAGCGCAGGCGCAGCTTGTCGATCATCTCCGGGCGGCGCAGGTCGATATAGCGATGCTTGAGGCGGACCTCTTCGCCTACCTTGCCGTGATCGTCGAGCTGGAACGGCGGCGTGGCGGCGGTGTTGAGCACTTCCACCTGCTTGGCCAGCACCTCGATCATGCCGGTCGGCATGTTGGGGTTCTGGGTCCCCTCGGGGCGCAGCCGCACACGACCCTGAATGCGCAGCACAAACTCGCTGCGGGCGCGGTCGGCGTTGGCGAAGGCCTCGGCGGTATCGGGGTCGACCACGACCTGGGCGATGCCATCGCGATCGCGCATGTCGAGGAAGATCACGCCCCCGTGGTCACGGCGGCGGTGTACCCAGCCGCACAGGGTGACCGTCTGGTCCACCAGGGTCTCGTTGAGCTGGCCGCAATAATGGCTGCGCATGTCGTGTCCTGTTCTGTTGCGTGGTGTAAGTCGAATAACGTTCGAAAATAGGGTCGAATCGATGAGGGGCCGACCTCAGGCCGCCGCACCGTCCTTGCTGCTTGTCTTGTCGCTGCCGCCGTCCCCGGCAAGATTCTTCTTGCCGCCGGACTTGAAGTCGGTCTCGTACCAGCCATCACCGGCCAGCCGGAAGCCGGCGGCGGAGACCAGGCGCGAAAGCGCCGAGGCCGTGCAGGCGGGACAATCGGTCAACGGCTCGGCGCTCAGCTTCTGGAGCTTCTCCAGGCGATGGCCGCAGGCCTTGCACTCGTACTCGTAGATGGGCATGGTTTGCTCACTCCAAATCGTCACTACCCAATTCAGGACGCGGTCGGGCCCGACCCGACCCCGATGGATATGGGGCCGAGTGTGGCGACTTCCAAGCCTGCCAAAGCGCGCTATTATAGCGCGCCTCATACCTGTGCGGGCAAGGCGCCCCTCATACAACGAGGAACCCTGTAATGAAAGCCGTCCTTCTCGATGCCGCAAGCCTCGGCCCCGATATCGATCTCGCTCCCCTTCACGAGCAGGTAGAGACGCTGGTGGTGCACGAGCGCAGTACCACTCATGAGGCCCAGGCCAGGCTGGCCGACGCCGAGATCGCCATCGTCAACAAGGTGGTGCTGGACGCCGCGACCCTGGAGGCCCTGCCCTCCCTGAAGCTGATCTGCGTGCTGGCCACGGGCACCAACAATATCGATATGGCCACCGCCAATCGCCTGGGTATCGCGGTCAAGAACGTCACCGGCTATGGCACCGCGAGTGTCGCCCAGCATACCCTGATGCTGCTGCTGAACCTGGCGAACCGGCTGCCCCTCTATCGGCACGACGTGGCGGCGGGCCACTGGAACCAGAGCCCCTTCTTCTGCCTGATGGACCACCGCACCCTGGAGCTCGAGGGCAAACACCTGGCCATCGTCGGCCAGGGGGAACTCGGGGGGCGCGTGGCCCAGCTGGCCGAGGCCCTGGGCATGCGGGTAACCTTTACCGCCCGCCCCGGCAACGAGGCCCATGATGCCCGCCCCGGCCTGCTCGAGCTGGCCCCCGATGTGGATGCCGTCAGCCTGCACTGCCCGCTCAGCGAGGCCACCCACCACCTGGTCGATGCCGACCTGCTGGCCCGGCTCAGGCAGGATGCCCTGCTGATCAACTGCGCCCGTGGCAGCATCATCGACGAGGTCGCGGCCCTGGACGCCCTGCGTGCCGGGCGCCTGGGTGGACTTGCCGTCGATGTCCTCCCCGAGGAGCCGCCTCGAGATGGCCATCCGCTGCTCGACGCCCTGCACGAGCCGCTCAACCTGATCGTGACGCCTCACAACGCCTGGATTACCCCCGAGGCGCGTCAGAATGTCGTATCGCTGACGGTCAATAACCTGCAAGACTGGCTCAGGGGGCATTGACCATGACCGGGCATGACGCTACTCGACATCCTGTCGTTTCCGGTGGTGCAGGTGGCCATTCCCAGTGTCATGAGTTTCATTGCCATAACTTCGGCTCGATCAATCTGGACCATGTCTATCGGGTGCCTCACCTGGTACATCCGGGCGAGACGCTTGCCAGCCTTGACTATCGAGTCGGCCTCGGGGGCAAGGGGGCCAACCAGTCGCTGGCCATGGCCCGGGCCGGGGGGCGCCTGAGTCACTGGGGGCGACTGGGGCGACAGGACGCCTGGGCACGCGATGCCCTGGCCCGGGACGGCGTCGACGTTTCCACGATCATGCTGGTCGATGGGCCCAGCGGGCACGCCATCATCCAGGTAGATGACGCCGGCGAGAATGCCATTATCCTGTTCCCCGGGGCCAATCATGAGACGTCCAGGCAGGAGCTGGCCGACCTCCTTGCCGCCTCACGCCCGGGTGACTGGCTGCTGCTGCAGAACGAGCGCAACGGCCTGGAGGAACTGATACCCCTGGCCGTGGCGCATGGACTGAAGGTGGCCTTCAATCCGGCCCCCATGGACAGCAGCGTCGCCAGGCTCCCCCTTCAGCAATGCTCCTTGCTCTTCGTCAACCGCACCGAGGCGGCCCTGCTCTGCGGGCTCGCCGTGGAAAGCAGCGCCGAGGCGCTGCTCGATGCCCTGGCGGCGCAACTGCCCGGGGCCGAGGTAGTCCTGACCCTGGGGGGCGAAGGTGCCTGGCATCAGCAGGCAGGCCTGCGCCGCCACCAGCCGGCCCTGCCGGTCGTGGCGGTGGACACGACCGGTGCCGGCGACACCTTTGTCGGCTACTATCTCGCGGCACTGCAGGCCAACCTGCCTGTCGAGGAGTGCCTGCGGCGCGCCGCCACCGCCGCGGCACTGGGCGTTCAACGAGCCGGTGCCGCCGACAGCATCCCCTTCCTCGACGAGGTCGAGGGCTGGGGGGCCACAAGGAGAACTCGATGACTCACCCGATCATTTTCGATACCGATCCGGGCGTGGACGACGCCCAGGCCATCGCCATCGCCTTGCGCCATCCGAAGCTTGAGCTATTGGGCATGACCACCACCTACGGGAATGTGGATGTCGAGGTCGCCACCCATAACGCCCTGCTGCTCGCCCAGCTGGCGGGGCGCGAGATACCCGTTGCCCAGGGCGCCGCGGCGCCTCTGGTGAAGAGGCGCCATGCACCGCCCGCGCATATCCACGGCGCCAACGGCCTGGGCGATATCCCCCTGCCGGCGGTCAACCGCCAGGCGGAATCCAGGAGTGCGGCGCAGTTTATCGTCGACACCGTGAACGAACGCCCCGCCGAGGTGACCCTGGTGGCCGTTGGGCCCCTGGGCAATCTGGCCGCGGCGCTACAGCTCGACCCGACCATCATCGACAAGGTGAAGGGCGTGGTGATAATGGGCGGCTCGATTCACGAAGGCGGGAACGTGACTCCCGTGGCCGAAGCCAACATGTTCAACGACCCCGACGCCGCGGCACGGGTACTCACCGCCGGCTGGCCGCTGACCCTGGTGGGTCTGGACGCCACCCATCGCTGTGTGCTGAGGCCATCGCACATGGCGAGAATCGAGGCCGGTCAGGGTGAGCTGGGTCGGTTGCTGGCCGGCAGCTATGCCTTCTATCGGGACTTCTACCACGAGTTCCTGGGTATCGATGGCTGCTGCCCCCACGACAGCTGCGCCCTGGCCTGGTTGCTGCAGCCTGAGCTGTTCACCACGGCACGGGGCCACCTGTCGGTGGTCACCGACGGCGCGGCGGAGGGGCAGACACTCTTCGCTCCCGAGGGTCGCGGCTTTATCGAGGAGCGCTGGTCAACGACGCCGCTGGTCGACGTCTGCCTCGAGGCCGATGGCCAGGCCATCAGCGATTGGATCGCCGACGTCCTGGCGTGACGCCGAGGTCTTCTCCCTAACCGGTACGGAAGTCGTCCGGAGCATGCGTCTCGATGACCTCGAGTCCCACATGGGTGACTCTTGCATTTTCCGGGCCTTTCCATAGCCACTCACTGAATACCCTGACGGCTTCCTTCTGGCCACACGCCAGCACCTCCACACGGCCGTCGGGCAGGTTGAACGCATGCCCCGTCAGGCCTTGCTTCAGTGCCTGTTCCTGGGCGGCACGACGATACCAGACGCCCTGGACCTTGCCGGTCACCAGGGCCTTCACACAGGTCATTTCCATGGCAGGTACCTCATCTGAATGCGTGACCCCCGCACTGACTCGCGAGGGGATATGGAGCGAGGATATGGCCTTTCTACCAATCATGCACCTGTCTCTGCCAGCCTGCCCGCCGCTTTCTTCTCGCGGTGGCTTGCATTAGTCTTGAGGGCAGCTTCGCCGGCGGCCACAAGCCAGCATGGGCGAAGCCGTGCCCTACCCGGGCCATCAACAACGATAATCCTCACAAGGGAGAGACACATCATGTCTGTCTTCGAACACCCGGAGTTCGACCGTCATCAGCAGGTCGTATTCGGCAGCGACGCCGCCAGCGGCCTGCGTGCCATCATCGCCATCCATGACACCACACGTGGACCCGCCCTGGGCGGCCTGCGCATCTACCCCTATGCCAGCGAGGCCGATGCCCTGACCGACGTGCTTCGTCTCTCGCGTGGCATGAGTTACAAGTCCGCCATGGCCGGCTTGTCACTGGGTGGTGGAAAGGCGGTGATAATTGCCGACCCGCATACCGAAAAGACTCCGGCGATGTTGCAGGCCATGGGGCGACTGGTGGAATCCCTGGGGGGGCGCTATATCACCGCCGAGGATTCGGGCTCGGGTGAGGCCGACATGCAGATAATCGCCGAAGAAACGAGCCACGTCAGCGGACTGGCTCAGTCCGGAGAGGACTCCGGAGACCCCTCCCCCTATACGGCCTGGGGCGTGTTCTGTGCACTGAAGAGTGCCGTGCGCCACGGCCTGGGCCGCTCCGAGCTCGAGGGGCTTCGCGTGGCGGTTCAGGGCGTTGGTCAAGTGGGTGCCCATCTGGCTCGCCACCTGCACGCGGCGGGAGCGCAGCTCGTGCTGACCGACGTCAACCGTCAGGCCCTTGCCCTGCTCGCCGAAGAGCTGGGCGCAGAGGCGGTAGCCCCGGAGGCCATCTTCGATGCCGACGTTGATCTCTTCGCTCCCTGCGCCATGGGGGCCGTGCTGGACGAAGACATAGTCGAACGACTCAAGGCCAGGGTCATTTGCGGAGCCGCCAACAATCAGCTGGCCACCCCCGAAATCGCCGACCGGCTGATGGCTCGCGGCATCCTGTATACGCCGGATTATGTAGCCAATGCCGGCGGGGTCATGGATATCGCCGGACAGCGACTCGATGGTCACGACCATGATGCGGCGATGCGGCGGATCGAAGGCATCGGTACGACGCTCGACGAGCTCTTCGCCCGGGCCGCCCGCGAAGACTCCAGCCCGGCTCAGATAGCCGACATCATGGCCCGGGAGCGTTTCGGACGCGGCTGAGGGCCGGCGTCCAGAACACCGGCCCTCAGCCCCGGAGGGCGACGTCAGGAGGCGTCGCCCTCCGGGGCTGGTGTCTCCATCAGCTCGCGCTTGACCACCACGGCAGAGTTGCGCGGCACCAGGCGCTTGCCTCGCGCCAGGAGGTGGCAGCGAGTAAAGGCGGCGCCAAACAACAGAATCAGCGATGAGTAGTAGACCCACAGCAGGATCATCACCACCGACCCCGCCGCACCATAGGTGGACGCGGTGGCCGTATGCGACAGATAGAGTGCAATCATCGAGCGACCGATCGCAAACAGCAGCGCCGTGACCACGGCCCCCACCACCACGTCCCGCCAGTCAAGCACCACATCCGGAAGAATCTTGAAGATGGTCGCGAAGAGCGCGGCAATCAGGACCAGGGAGACGAGAAATTCCGCTCCCGTCGTCAGCAGGCCCATATAGGGCAACAAGGTGTCGGCGGCTTGCAGGGCGGCACGCAGCATGACGCCCAGCACCAGGGAGACCAGCAGGATGAAGCCGATCGAAAGCACCACGGTCAGCGACAGCAGGCGGTTCTTGATAAACACCAGGGCGCTGTTGGCGCTGGGGCGAGCCGTCACTCCCCAGATGGTATTCAGGGAGAACTGCATCTGGGCGAACACCGTGGTAGCACCCACGGCCAAGGCGCCGAACCCCAGCAGCGTGGGAAGCAGCCCCGACTCCTGGATGCGTGAATGGGCTACGGCCTGTTCGATGGCGGTGGCGGCCTCCGGGCCCATGGTGCCCTGCAGCTGCGCGACGATCTGACCCTGGGCGGCTTCTTCGCCGAGGACCAGGCCGATCACGGTGACCGCGATGATAACGGTGGGCGCCAGTGAGAACAGCGTGTAGAAAGCCAGGGATCCCGCGTAGCTGAAGGCATTGCGCTCCAGCCATAGCTGAATCGCACCCTGCATCACGCGCCACCAGAACATGATCCCGGCCTTGAGCCGGCTGGGCGTCAGCTTTCTCGGATCGAACATCGCATTCCCCGCATCCCTGTGATTTAGGCACAGGATACCCGAAGCCTGCCCGGGGCGTCTTGCTGTCACCCGCTGGACATTGCAAGCCACTGAGGAGAAAAACATAATGGGGCCGTCATCATCATCTGGGCCCATCATGACTCCTTTCACGGACGCCAATTCGGAGAGCCCCGATTTCGACTGCCTGGTCTTCATCGGACGCTTTCAGCCACCCCACCTGGGCCACCTTGCCGTGATCCACGAGGCCCTGAAGCGTGCCCGACAGGTGATCGTCATGGTGGGGTCGGCATGGCAGGCGCGATCGCTGCGCAATCCGTGGCGCTTCGAGGAGCGTCGCGCCATGCTGCGCAGCGCCTTCGATGCCGACGATAATGAACGCCTGGCCATCGTGCCGCTGCTCGATGCCCTCTACAACAATGATGTCTGGGTGCGTGACGTACAGCGCAAGGTGCGTGATATTGCCAGCCCACTGGAGGCACGCCTGCCGCGTATTGGCTTGATCGGGGCGAACCGGGGCCAGTCCAGCTATTACCTTACGCTGTTTCCCCAGTGGGAATCGGTCAGTGTTCCCCTGGTGGAAGGCATCTCCGCCAGCCAGATCCGCGAGAGACTGTTTCATTCCTCCCCGTCGGCCGGCGACTATCTCAGCACCGGTGCATCCCATGACCTGCCTCCCGGTGTCGTCGATACCCTGTGTGACTTCTGCGCCGGGTATGATTATCGCCAGTTGATCGAGGAACAGGTGCTGCTGGATCAATATCGCAGTGCCTGGGCCCAGGCGCCCTACCCGCCCATCTTCGTCACCGTCAACGCGGTGGTGGTGCAATCCGGCCACGTGCTGCTGGTGCGCCGCACCGCGGCTCCCGGCAAGGGGCTCTATGCGCTGCCCGGCGGCTTTATCAATCCCCATGAACGGCTGCTGGATGCCTGCCTGCGAGAACTTCGTGAACGCGTGCGTCTCAAGGTGCCGGAACCGGTGCTGAAGGGGTCACTGCGGGGACAGCGGCTGTTCGACGAACCCCATCGGAGCTGGCGGGGGCGGACCCTGGCAGAGGCCTTCTACTTCGCGTTGCGACCCGAACAGCAGCTACCCCGGCTGAAGCCGGTCCAGGGCGGCGATCATGCCCGCTGGGTGGCACTCGCCGATCTCGATCCGGAGAGTCTGTTCGAGGACCACTTCTTTATCATCCAGGATTTCCTGGGCCTGCCCGCCGATTTCGGCAGCTCCTGACATCACGACCAGCCGCGAGCAGGGCCGTGACAGGAACCGCGACCGGAACGGCGCACTCGAGCACCGAACCCGAGCGTCGCGCCCAGCGGCGGGATCAACCCTGCAGGAAGTCGCGGGGTAGCTTCTGCATCTGCTTCCAGAGCTTTTCGACGCCGGGCTTGTGAACCAGGGAACAGCGATATAGCCGGATCTCCAGCGGTATATCCCACTTCTCGTCACCGGCGCGAACCAGACGCCCCTGCTTCAATTCCTGGCGGATGCAGAAGTCGGGGATCCAGGCCAGGCCCATGCCCTGCATCACCATGCCCTTGAGGCCCTCGGCCATGGCCGTTTCGTACACGGTACGTAGCCGCAGGCGCAGCGGATCGTTCTTGAGTAACATGCGCACGCTGCGACCCAGGAAAGCGGCTTGGGTATAGGCGAGGTAGGGAATCGACTCTTCCCCCTCCAGGGAGAAGCGTGGTTCACCATCCTCGTCCGGGAGGCATACAGGGGCCATCTTGACCTGGCCGATGGAAAATGACGGGAAGACCTCGGAGTCGAGCTGCATGGTGGCATGGGGATCATGATAGGCCAGCATCAGATCACAGTTGCCCTCCCGCAGCACGTGGATCGCCTCGCCCACGTTCATTGCCAGCAGTCGAGTGGGGAGTTCACCGATGCCCTGCTGAAGGCGCGAGATCCAGGGCGGAAAGAAGCTTAGCGCCAGGGAATGAGCCGCGACGATATCCAGCGCCTCGTTGGCCATGGCAAGCCCCCGCAGATGCCCGAGACTCTCGTTGAGTTGCTCGACCAGGTTACGGGCGGTGACCAGAAAGAGCTGCCCTTCCGGCGTCAGCCCCACCGGTGTGGTGGAACGATCCACCAGAGTGGCACCGACCGCCTGCTCCAACGAGCGAATGCGACGACTGAAGGCGGGCTGGGTCACATGACGCTGGCGCGCCGAAGCGGAAAAGCTGCGCGTATTGGCTAGAGCAACGAAGTCCTCTAGCCACTTGGTCTCGAGGTTCACCGCGACTCCCGGTTCGGAGTGTGAATAACGGCCGGACTCGCCGACCACCGCAACTAATTAATATATCACTGAATTGGAGCCATCAGGTAGGCGGCTCGGGATATCAGCTTGCGCCATAGCGGACGCGAGGTGATCTCCTCGACCTCGATCCGGCGACAGTCTCTGAAATCCTTTTCGAGCATGCTGTGGACCTGGGCGGCGAACTGACGATCCGGCAGGAAGGCCGTGATCTCGAAGTTCAACCGGAATGACCGATTATCGAGATTGACGGTGCCCACACAGGCCGAGGCGTCATCGATCAGCATCACCTTCTGATGCAGGAAGCCGGGCTGATAGCGGTAGACCTTGACCCCGGCGCGGAGCATATCGGGAAGAAAGGAGAAGGCGGAGAGAAAGACCAGCAGATGGTCGGGACGCTCGGGGATCATGATCCTTACGTCGACCCCCCGCATGGCCGCCAGGCGCAGGGCATCCTGCACCCCCTGATCGGGCACGAAGTAGGGACTGGTGACCCAGAATCTTTCCCGGGCACTATGTATCGCATGCTGAACAAGCAGGCCGGCGGTGTCCTGATTGTCAGCCGGCCCCGAGGGCACGATCACCACATTATGACACTCCTCGCAGGTCTGGGTGGGCTTCCAGGAGAGATTGATCAGCTCGCCGGTCGCCCAGTGCCAGTCTTCCCAGAAGGCTTCCTGCAGCCCCAGGGCGCTGGGACCCACAAGCTTGAGGTGAGTATCACGCCAGGGGCCATGACGTGGATGCTGGCCCAGGTACTCGACGCCGACATTGAAGCCACCGAGCCACCCTTCCTTGCCATCCACCACCAGGATCTTGCGATGGTTGCGGAAATTGATCTGGAAACGATGCTTGAAACCACGCGAGGAGCGAAAGGCACTCACCTCGATGCCCTCCTCCACCAGGCCCCGCAGGAAATCGTCGTTGAGCTTATGACTGCCTATCTCGTCATACAGAAAGTAGACCCTGACCCCCCGCTCGGTGGCCCCCTTGAGGTGTCGCTTCAGCTTGGCACCCAGCGCATCGTCGCGCACGATAAAGAATTGCACCAGGACATACTCTTCGGCCCTGTCGATACCGTCGAAGAGGCTCTCGAAGGTCGCCTGGCCATCGACCAGCAGCTCGGCGCGGTTGCCACTGGTCAGCGGCATCTGGGCCAGCTGCTCCACGGCGCGCACATCGGGATCGTGGACATCCGTGAGGTAGGGGTCGATATGCGAGCGATAGCGGGCCAGCACTCGGCGTAATATGCTGTCGCGCTGTCCTCGAGCGGTGACATAACCATAGAAGCGTGGCTGGCCGAAGATCCAGTAGGCCGGCACGGCGAGATAGGGAAAGGTGAGCAGCGAGAGAATCCAGGCGACGGCACCCTGGGAGGTGCGGCTGGACAAGAGCGCCAGTACCGCCGAGAGAACTCCCAGCACGTACATCGTAAAGATCGCAAGCCCGATCAGCCAGGACGTCATGAGCTCTCCCTGCAAGGTAATGATCACCGGCATCGCCGGGGCACCTCGGCACCGACTCTTCGGCGCATGAAAGGCACCCTCGTGATACCCCATGTATCGTGGGGAGCATACCCAAACCACAGAGGCCCCGCCAGGTGGCGGGGCCTCTGGCATCATCACCCGACGTCACGCACGCTCGGCGATGATCTCCTTCCACTTGGCGGGACCCGTCTGGTGTACCGAGGTACCCTGGCTGTCGACCGCCACGGTCACCGGCATGTCCTCTACCTCGAACTCGTAGATGGCCTCCATGCCCAGGTCCTCGAAGCCCACCACGCGAGCCTTCTTGATGGCCTGAGCCACCAGGTAGGCGGAGCCGCCAACGGCCATCAGGTAGATGGCCTTGTTGTCGCGGATCGCCTCGATGGCCGCTTCGCCACGCTCGGCCTTGCCGACCATTCCCAGCAGGCCCGTTTCCTCGAGCATGGTGCGCGTGAACTTGTCCATTCGTGTGGCGGTGGTCGGGCCGGCCGGGCCCACGACCTCATCGCCTACCGGGTCCACGGGCCCCACGTAATAGATAAAGCGTCCTTGCATATCCACGGGTAACGGCTCGCCCTTGGCGATCATGTCGACCATGCGCTTGTGGGCGGCATCGCGGCCGGTGAGCAACTTGCCGTTAAGCAGCAGGGTATCGCCGGGCTGCCAGGTCTGCACTTCCTGTGGCGTCACGTTGTCGAGATCGACCCGCTTGACGTTATCGCCCGCCTCGCGCGTGACCTCCGGCCAGTCCTCCAGCCGGGGTGCCGGCAGCGCCGCCGGGCCCTTGCCATCCAGGGTAAAGTGGGCGTGGCGTGTGGCGGCGCAGTTGGGAATGATCGCCACCGGCTTGTTGGCCGCATGAGTAGGATAGTCCCTGACCTTGATATCGAGCACCGTGGTCAGGCCACCCAGGCCCTGGGCGCCGATGCCGCTCTGGTTGACGCGGTCGAACAGCTCCAGGCGCAGTTCCTCGGCACGGCTGGAAGCGCCGCGCGCCTGCAGCTCCTGGATGTCGATGGGGTCGAGGAGCGCCTCCTTGGCGATTTCCATCGCCTTCTCGGCGGTCCCCCCGATGCCGATACCCAGCATTCCCGGGGGGCACCACCCTGCCCCCATCCTGGGCAGCTGCTCCATGACCCAATCGACCACGTTGTCGGACGGGTTGAGCATGGCGAACTTGGACTTCGCTTCGCTACCGCCCCCCTTGGCGGCGACATGCACCTCGACGGTGTCGCCGGGGACGATCTTGTGATGAATGATCGCCGGCGTATTGTCACCGGTGTTCCTGCGGGCGCCGTCCGGGTCGGCCAGCACCGAGGCCCGCAGCACATTGTCGGGAAGCTGATAGGCGCGACGCACCCCCTCATTGACCATGTCGTCGAGGCTCATGTCGGCCTCCCAGCGGACATTCATGCCCACATGGACGAAGACGGTAACGATGCCGGTATCCTGGCAGATGGGGCGATGACCCAGGGCGCACATCCGTGAGTTGATCAGGATCTGGGCAATGGCATCCTTGGCGGCCGGGTTCTCCTCGCGCTCATGGGCCTGGGCCATGGCATCGATGAAATCCTTGGGGTGGTAATAGGAGATGTACTGCAGGGCATCGGCAACGCTCTGGATCAGGTCGTCCTGACGAATCACGGTCATGGGCAAGGAGCTCCTTAACTGGTCGGCACGCCCGCCTTCAGGTGGCATTTGTCTGCCGGAGAGCGGGCTCTCGCAGGGGCATTATACCCTACCCCCCGGCCTGTCGACATCGATGCCGCTAAAGTTGGCCGATGTGATGGGTGCGATGCTAGATAACGGTATAAATATCGTTATGCGAGTCAACATTTACCCGCCGGTAGCCGAAACCAAGGGCCCCAAGGACCCTGATCCCGGTCTTGCAAGGCCAAGGCGCGCTACCCCAGCGCCAGCTGGCGTTCCTTGAGCTGGTTCAGCTTGTCTCGCAAGCGTGCGGCCTCCTCGAACTCGAGATTCTGGGCGGCCTCGAACATGGCATCCTCGATTCGGGTAAGCTCGCGCATCAGCTCCTGAGGCGACAGATCGGCGGGATCGTAGACGCCATCCGGCTCGGCGACCTTGCGCTCGCCGCGGCGGCCCTTGCCCTTCTTCCCCGGCGTCTGGGCCGCTTCGAGAATATCCGCCACCGAGCGGGTCACCGTGGTCGGCGTGATCCCGTGCTCTTCGTTGAAGGCTTGCTGCTTGGCGCGACGACGCTCGGTCTCCTCCATGGCACGGCGCATGGAATCGGTGACCCGGTCGGCATAGAGGATGGCACGGCCGTTGGCATTACGCGCCGCCCGGCCGATGGTCTGGATGAGCGAGCGCTCGTTGCGAAGGAAGCCCTCCTTGTCGGCATCCAGGATCGCCACCAGCGAGACCTCCGGGATATCGAGCCCCTCGCGCAGCAGGTTGATACCCACCAGGACATCGAACTTGCCCAGGCGCAGGTCGCGAATGATCTCCACCCTCTCCACCGTATCGATATCCGAGTGCAGATAACGCACGCGCACCCCGTGCTCATCCAGGTACTCGGTCAGGTCTTCCGCCATGCGCTTGGTCAGCGTGGTCACCAGTACCCGCTCGCCGACACCGGCGCGGCGATGAATCTCGGACAGCAGGTCGTCCACCTGGGTGGTGGCCGGGCGCACCTCCAGCTCCGGATCGAGCAGCCCCGTGGGGCGCACCACCTGTTCCACCACGCTGCCGGCATGCTCGGCCTCGTAGGGCCCCGGCGTTGCCGACACGAAGATGGTCTGGGGGCAGATCGCCTCCCACTCCTCGAACTTCATCGGCCGGTTATCGAGCGCCGAGGGCAGGCGGAAACCGTACTCCACCAGGGTCTCCTTGCGGGAGCGGTCCCCCTTGTACATGCCCCCCACCTGGGGGACGCTGACGTGGCTTTCATCGATAAACAGCAGCGAGTCATCCGGCAGGTAATCGAAGAAGGTAGGCGGCGCATCGCCGGGGTTGCGCCCCGACAGGTAGCGGGAGTAGTTCTCGATACCGTTGCAGTAGCCAAGTTCCAGCATCATCTCGATATCGTAGAGGGTGCGCTGCTCCAGGCGCTGGGCCTCCACCAGCCGCTCGTGCTTCCTTAGCCAGTCGAGGCGCTCGACGAGCTCCGCCTTGATCCGGTCGATGGCGCCCAGAATCGTTTCTCGGGGCGTCACATAATGCGACTTGGGGTAGATGGTCATGCGCGGCACCTCGGCGCGCACCTCCCCGGTCAGAGGGTCAAACAGCCGGATGGTGTCGATCTCGTCATCGAACAGCTCGACCCTCACCGCCTCGTCCTCGGCATCTGCCGGGAAGATATCGATCACGTCGCCGCGCACCCGATAGGTGCCACGCTTGAAGTCCATGTCGTTGCGCGTGTACTGCAGCTCGGCGAGTCGCCTCAGGAGCTTGCGCTGGTCGATCAGCTCGCCACGCGTGAAGTGCAGGCGCATCTTGAGGTACTGGTCGGGATCGCCCAGGCCATAGATGGCCGATACCGAGACCACGATCAGGGCATCCCGACGCTCGAGGAGTGCCTTGGTAGCCGACAGGCGCATCTGCTCGATATGGTCATTGATCGAGGCGTCCTTCTCGATGAAGGTGTCCGAGGACGGCACATAGGCCTCGGGCTGGTAGTAATCGTAGTAGGAGACGAAGTACTCCACGGCGTTATCCGGGAAGAACGCCTTGAACTCGCCATAGAGCTGGGCCGCCAGGGTCTTGTTGGGGGCCATGACGATGGTCGGACGCTGGAGGCGTTCGACCACATTGGCCATGGTGAAGGTCTTGCCGGAGCCCGTGACACCGAGCAGGGTCTGATGGGCAAGCCCGGAGTCCAGGCCGTTTATCAGTCCATCGATGGCCGCTGGCTGATCACCGGCGGGCCGAAACTTCGAGGCGAGGCGAAAGGGCTTGCTCATGGTGACTCCGCGTAGTTACTCCAGGTCGTGCAACGGCCCCGGCGGGCGTTGCCGAACACTCGACCCCGGATCAGGCCGGCGTCACGGCCCGCGTGCTTACCTCCACCGTGGCGCTGGTCATCAAACGGTGGATCGGGCACTTGTGGCTGATGTCCTCGAGGCGCGCGATCTGTTCCGGGTCGGAAATACCGTGGAAGTTCATCACCACCTCGAGGCGATAGGTACCCTGGCGCTCCTCGCTGTCATCACGGTGTACCTTCACGCTGATTCCCTCGAGGGGCCACTCCTTGCGGCGGGCATACATCATCGAGGTAATCGCCTTGCAGGCACCCAGCGACAGATCGAAGTAGTCGTGAGGGTCGGGGGCCGTCTCCTCGCCGCCATAGGCCTCCGGCACGTCGACAAACAGATCTTCGAAGTCATCGAGTTCCACTCGTTGACGAAAGATATGGTTGCGTACGCTCTCGATCTCAATGGTCTTCTTCATGCAAGTTACTCTCCATTCACTTCAGGGCCGTCGCAGATGGCAACACCGCTCCGCTCACTTGACGTCGATGGGAAGCCCCAGGGCCTTTACCGCCTTGATCAGCGCCTCGCGTCGAACACGCCCTTCCACCTCGGCACCGTGACGCCCCACCTCGGCGCTGTCGACACCGTCGAGCATCATCAACGCCGTGGTGATGCGGTTGACCTGGTCGGCGTCGACTACGCCCTCGAAGTTCAGCGATTGATGTGCCATGACGTGACTCCTGGCTGGCATGGATCAAGCGGCGAGTCTAGCACGCCCCGGCCCCGGACAGCAGCGGTTGCAATGTCGCACCGGCGCCCACATGTATCGGGTATACCAACACTTTTCCCGATACGACGAGGCTCTCATGCACGACTGGATTACCGGGCTGGGCGCACGCGCGCTCGCCGACGACCGTATCACCTTCGACGGCCAGGATGACGCCCGTCGAACGCTGGACGGCACGGCCGTGACCCCCCTCGTTCAGTTCGGTGTGCTCGATGTGCTGGGCGCCGACGCCGAGAAATTCCTCCAGGGCCAGGCGAGCGCCCAACTGACGCTCGTCAAGGGAGACTTCGCCCCGCTGACCGTGTTCTGCAGCCCCAAGGGGCGCATACTGGCCAACGCCCAGTTGATGCGCATCGCCGAGGAGCACTATCGCCTGGTGCTCCACCGCGACCTGGTCGAGCCCCTGGCCGCACATCTGGGCAAGTTTGCCGTCTTCTACCGGGTCGAGCTCAAGACCCGGGATGACCTGGCGCTGATCGGCCTGATCGGCCAGGAAGCCGGCGCCCTCGCCGAGGTGCGGCTGGATACGCCGCCCCCGTCGGCCTGGCACCAGGCCGGCGATGCCGATACACAGCTGCTTGCCCACCCGGGGCCTCGCCCGCGACTGCTGGCCATCCTGCCCACCGAGCAAGCCACCGAGCTCTGGCCACGCCTGACGGAGCAGGCCACGCCGGTGGGCAATGCCGTCTGGTCCCTGCATGACATCCAGGCCGGCCTGGCCTGGCTGACCTCACACCATCGCGATGCGCTCCTGCCCCAGATGATCAACTGGGAGGCGCTGGGCGGCATCAGCTTCAAGAAGGGCTGCTACACCGGGCAGGAGGTCGTGGCCCGCGCGCATTTTCGGGGACAGGTAAAGCGTCGCCTGATGCGCGGCCAGCTCGAGGGCGACGCCTTGCCGGAGATCGGCAGCGCGGTACTCGACCACCGTGACAAGGCCGTAGGCGAAGTGCTCGCCACGGAGCTAGATGCCTATGACCAGGCCGAGGTGCTGGTGGTGCTGAGCACCAAGGAGGACATCGGTCCGCTCAGCGTGGCCGGCCAGACCCTCAAGGTGTTGAAGCTGCCCTACCCCGTCGAACGCCTCGACCCGGAAACCCTGCACGACCGGGGCTAGGCGCCGGCGGGTCGTCGATGCCGGTTACGCCTGCCGGCTAGGCCAGCCTGAACAGCCGGCGCGTCGTCGCGTCGGCACTGGCCGCCACCTCCTCCACGGCCTGGTGCCGCAGCGCCGCTACCGCCCGACACACTTCGGCGACCCGCGCCGGCTCGTTACGCTGGCCCTGATGGCCGGCAAGCGGCATGTCGGGGCTATCGGTCTCCAGCACGAAGCCATCGTCGGGCAGGCTCTGTACGGCGCGGTGCAGCCGCCTCGCGCGGTCGAAGGTTACGGCTCCCCCCAGTCCGAGGACAAAGCCGAGATCGAGAAACCGCCTGGCCTGCTCGGGCGATCCCGCGAAGGCATGGATCAACCCCCCGGCGGGAAGCGCCAGCTGGCGCAGCCGTTTGGCCACCTTGTCATTGGCCTGGACGCAGTGGACCACCGCCGGCAGGCCATGCGCCCTGGCGAGCCTGAGCTGGGCATCGAAGAGCCGCCACTGGGCCTCGAGAGTCTCGGGAAAGCGGGCATCGATGCCGCACTCTCCTACCGCCACCACCTGGGGATTGTCGTCCAGCGACCGGGCCAGGGCATCGATATCCGCATCGCAATGGGCATCCATAAAGTAGGGGTGCAGCCCCAGGCAGGGACTGATCGCGTCGCGCTCACCCAGCGCCAGCACTCCCGACCAGCGGACGCGGGTCGTGCCGGGCACGACGAAATGCTGCACTCCTGCCGCCCGGGCCCGGGCGATGACCGCCTCTCGATCGGCGTCGAAGTCGGGGAAGTCCAGATGGCAGTGGGCATCGATCAACATGAGTCGTAAGCGTCAGTGCTCCCGGGTCGCCTGGAAGCGAATCTCCGGCCAACGCTCCTGGGTCATCTGCAGGTTGACCCGCGTCGGGGCGATATAGGTCAGGTAGCCGCCGCCGTCGATGGCCAGATTGGCACTCGCCTTGCGCTTGAACTCCTCGAGCTTCTTGGCATCGTCGCAGTAGATCCAGCGCGCCGTATTGACGTTGACGCCCTCATAGATGCAGTCGACCTTGTACTCCTCCTTGAGGCGATGGGCGACCACGTCGAACTGCAGGGTACCCACGGCACCGAGAATCAGGTCGTTGTTGTCCAGCGGCATGAATACCTGGGTGGCCCCCTCCTCGGAGAGCTGCTGCAGGCCCTTCTGGAGTGCCTTCATCTTCAGCGGGTCCTTGAGACGCACCCGCTTGAACAGCTCCGGGGCGAAGTGCGGGATACCGGTAAATCGGATGTCTTCGCCCTGAGTGAAGGTATCGCCGATCTGGATGGTACCGTGGTTATGCAGGCCGATGATGTCACCGGGCCAGGCCTCTTCCACCTGGGCGCGATCGGAGGCCATGAAGGTCAACGCGTCCGCTATCTTGACGTCCTTGCCGATCCGCACATGGCGCATCTTCATGTTCTTCTCGTACTTGCCCGAACAGACGCGCAGGAAGGCGACCCTGTCGCGGTGCTTGGGGTCCATGTTGGCCTGGATCTTGAACACGAAGCCGGTAAAGCGCCCGTCGTCGGCTTCCACATTACGCAGGTCGGTGTCGCGCGGCTGGGGGGGCGGCGCATACTCGACGAACCCATCGAGCATCTCGCGCACGCCGAAATTACCCATGGCGGTACCGAAGTACACCGGCGAGAGCTCGCCCCGGCGGTAGGCCTCCAGGTCGAACTCATGAGAGGCGCCGCGGACCAGCTCCACCTCCATGCGCAGCTCCTCGGCCTGGTCTTCGCCCAGCACGGTATCCACCTCGGGATTGTCGAGCCCTTCGATGCACTTGTCGTCGGGAATACGGTTACCCTGGCCCTGGGTATAGAGATGGATCGTATCGTTGTAGAGGTGATAGACCCCCTTGAAGTGCCGGCCCATGCCAATGGGCCAGGTCATTGGCGCACACTGGATATTGAGCACCGTCTCGACCTCATCCATCACCTCGATGGGGTCGCGAATATCGCGATCCATCTTGTTGATAAAGGTCAGGATCGGCGTGGTACGCAGCCGGCACACCTCCATCAGCTTGATGGTGCGCGCCTCGACGCCCTTGGCCCCGTCGATCACCATCAAGGCCGAATCCACCGCCGTCAGGGTCCGGTAGGTGTCCTCCGAGAAGTCCTCGTGGCCCGGGGTATCGAGCAGGTTGACCACTCGTCCACCATAGGGAAACTGCATCACCGAGGTGGTCACCGAGATACCGCGCTCCTGCTCCATCTTCATCCAGTCGGAAGTGGCATGGCGGTCGTTGCGCTTGCTCTTCACCGAGCCGGCCATCTGAATGGCATTGCCGAACAACAGCATCTTCTCGGTGATGGTGGTCTTGCCCGCATCCGGGTGCGAGATGATGGCAAAGGTACGTCGAAGCCCGGTCTCATGGGCCTGTATCAGGTCTGACATTAGGGTCGCCAATTTGTACTCGACGCGGCACCCGGTGAATACCGGGCGGCATCGAGAAAGGAGTTTGGCGCATATTCTACGCCCTCACCGGGGCGAAATGTAGGCCGAACGCGCTATCATGGCCCAGACGTCAAGGAGCCCATATGCCCACCACGCAGCCACTTCCGCTCTCCACCCCCAACCGCAACCTGGTCCGCCTGACGATCGTGCGTGGCATCACCTGGACCGGGTTTCTCGCCGCCATCATCTTCGGGGTCGAGGTGCTCGACTTCGAGCTCGAGGTGGCCGCGGTGATCGGGGTCGTGCTGATCATGGCGGTGATCAACCTGGCAACCTGGTGGCGCCTGGGTCGACACCGTGCCGTCACCGACGGCGAATACCTGCTCCACCTGCTGGCCGACGTTGCCGGCCTGACATCCCTTTTCTACTTTACCGGCGGCGCCAGCAACCCCTTTATCACTTATTACCTGGTACCGGTCACCATCGCTGCCGCCACCCTGCCATGGCGCTGCGCCTGGATCATTGCCGCGACCTCCATGGCCGGTTACAGCGCTCTACTCGCCTTCCACCACCCGGTGCCCCAGTTGACCGGTGGCCATTACGGCCCCGCCGAGAGCCTGAACCTGCATATACTGGGCATGTGGCTCAACTTTGCCCTCTCCGCGGGCCTGGTCACCTTTTTCATCTACAAGATGGCTCACGCCCTGCGCAGCAGGGAACAGGCGCTGTCGCGGACCCGCGAGGCGGCCCTGCGCAATGAACAGGTGCTGGCCGTTGCCACCCAGGCCGCCGGCACCGCGCATGAGCTGGGGACTCCGCTCTCCACCATGGCGGTGCTGCTCTCCGAAATGCGGGAGGAGGCCGGCGAACAGCCCATGCTGCTGAAGGATATCGACCTTCTCCGCCGACAGGTGGACACCTGCAAGTCACGGCTGCAGCAACTGGTGGAAAGCGCCGACCGTCGGCGCATGGCAAGGCCTCAGATCACGGATGCCGAGCTCTGGGTGGCTGGAGTGGTACAGCGCTGGCTGGTGCTGAGACCCGACGTCAACCATCTCATGGAGGTAGCCGAACATCGCAAGCGCGCCAGGCTCGCGGTGGACACCACCCTTGAACAGGCATTGATCAACCTGCTCAATAATGCCGCCGATGCCAATCCCGACGATATCGCCATCAGACTCGACTGGCACGACAACGAAGTGATCATCGACATCCGGGACCATGGCCCCGGGGTGGCCCTGTCCATTGCCGATCAGCTGGGCGAAACCTTCGTCTCCACCAAGAGCAAGGGGATGGGCATCGGGCTGTTCCTGACCCATGCCACCATCAACCGCTTCGGCGGTGGCGTCAGCCTATATAATCACCCCGAGGGTGGCACCCTGACCGAGGTCGTGCTGCCACGCGCGGCCGCCAACGAATGAACTCATCCACCATCCAAGCGAGAGCCCCATGCCAGACACGCCCCAACGCATGCTGATCATCGACGACGACGAGATGTTCTGCCATGTACTCGACCGCGCCATGACGCGCCGTGGCCATGAGGTCGTGGTTGCCCGCGACGCCCAGGAGGCTCTGTCCCTGGCGCGTCAGCATCGTCCGACTCTGGCGACACTGGATCTCAAGCTGGAACACGAGTCAGGTCTCAAGCTGCTTCCGGAGCTTCTGGAAGTGGTTCCGGCGTGCCGGATCGTGATCCTGACCGGTTACTCCAGCATCGCCACGGCCGTGGAAGCGATCAAGCTGGGAGCGGTCAATTACCTGTGCAAGCCGGCCGATGCCGACGAGGTGCTCGCCGCCTTCGAGAAGGATGACGGCGATCCGCAGATAGAGGTGGCCGAGCAGCCGCCCTCCATCAACCGAATCGCCTGGGAGCATATCCAGAAGGTGCTCCAGGAGCACGACGGCAACATCTCCGCCACCGCCCGGGCCCTGGGCATGCACCGACGCACCCTGCAGCGCAAGCTACAGAAGCGGCCGGTGCGGCGGTAAGCCGGGCTTACTGCGCCGTCCACCCCAGATCGATATTCCAGCTCGCACCGGTGACGGCGCCGGCCGAATCCGACGCCAGGTAGGCCACCAGTTCGGCGACCTCGACCGGCTCGATCAGGCGCTTGACGGCGGCATTCTTGAGCATGATCTGTTCGATCACCTCCTGTTCCTGCATGCCGTGCATCTGCGCCTGATCGGCGATCTGGTTGTCGACCAGCGGGGTCTTGACATAGGCCGGGCAGATGGCATTGGCCGTGATGCCCTGGCCGCCACCCTCCAGCGCCGCGGTCTTGGTCAGGCCGATCATGCCGTGTTTGGCACTGATATAGGCCGACTTGCCCGGCGAGGCCACCTGGGCGTGTACCGAGGCGATATTGACGATGCGGCCCCAGCCATTCTCGCGCATGGAAGGCCAGACGGCCTGGCTCAGCAGGAAGGGGGCGGTCAGCATCAGGTCGATGATCTGACGCCACTTCGCTTCCGGAAATGTCTCGATGGGCGATACATGCTGGATGCCGGCGTTGTTGACCAGGATGTCCACCCGCCCGAAACGCTTGATGGCCTCGGCCACGGCCGCCTGGCAGGCCTCCCCATCCGTCAGGTCGGCCTGGAAGAAGCTGGCACCGGCTTTCTCCGCCACCTCCCGGCCCGCGGGGTTGAAGTCCACCGCCAGCACCTGATGGCCCAGCTTACAGAAATGGCGAACCACCGCCTCACCGATACCGCTGCTGGTGCCGGTGACAAGGGCGACACGGGGGGTAACGGACGCTGACATGGGCAACTCCTTGCTGAATAAGTGGGGCTTGCGGGTAGATAGCCGAAAAACGTGCTGCACGACCAGCATAAGGGGATACCGCTATGCCACGCCACCCCGAATGAGGCGGCGAATCACTCGCCGCCAGGCGCGCCGTCCCGAGATTCTTCTTGGCGTACCATGACCCGCTCCATCATCCGCTGGGCCAGCCGGCTGGCATCCTGACGCGAGGCCACATCGCCGAGGTCATCGAGCAGAACCAGGCGCCAGCAGCCGACCCCTTCGCCCAGCGTCACGGCTTCCATGGGGTAACGGCCGGAGGGCAGCGACAGACTGCAATGCTCCCCGGCGGCAGGCATGGATGCCTCCGGCTCGGCAGGCAGCATCACCAGCCAGAGTGATACCGGCGTGACCAGCGCCCCCACCAGCTGCTCGCCATGTTCGGGCAGGCGATAACACTGAAAGCACAGCGCATCGGCGGCCAGCCGTGGGTTGAACTGGGGCAGGGTCTTGGACTCCCGCAGATGGCTGGCGGTCCAGGCCTCGGCGAGTCGCCGCAGGCGTTGATACTGTTCCGGCGTCAGGGCATGCATGGGTCTCTCCATATCCACATAGCGGTGCCAGTACGGCCGTTCATGCGGGTCTCGAGTGGTTGGTGGCGTCCTGGCACAGGGCATGATATAGCGACGCGAAGGATCCGCCCATCCAAGCGCGTGTCCTTTTGCCAGGCCGACAGGGTATGGCAATGGTTGACTATAACAAGGGTTGAGAACGCAGGATGATAGAGCGATGACACCATGACACGAAACGTACTGATTATTGAAGATAATCGCAGTATCGGCGAACTGGTGGGGATGCATATGACCGACCTTGGCATGCATCCGATGCTATACGAACTGGGCGATTCCGGGCTGGAACGCTTTCTTCAAGGCGGTATAGACCTGGTCATCCTCGACCTGATGCTGCCCGGAATGGACGGTCTCTCCCTGTGTCGGGAGATCCGCGCCAGGCCCGGTTAGAAAGGGAGGACAACACCTTCTTCATGAAGCGCACCGAGATCCGCAGCCGATACGCCGACTCCCACCTCGGGCATGTGTTTAACGACGGCCCGGAGCCCACGGGGCTGCGCTACTGCATGAACTCCGCGGCGCTACGCTTCATCCCCCTGGAACACATGGAAGAAGAAGGTTACGGCGCCCTGGTGAGTCAGGTGACAGAAGACCGCCAACACGGCGCCAACTGACAGGATCACTCGTCGGCCCCAGACCAGCCATCGGCGCCAGCCCGACAAACTGCTAGGCTGGTGGCACACGCCATCCAGCCCAGCAAACCCAGTCCAGCGCAAAGAGCCCCACCATGACCGATAACGAACGCCTGCAGCATGCCCTGGCGATTGCCCTGGAAGCGGGGGAACATATCCGCCAGGCACGCGATCACCAGGATTTCGGCCACCGCTACAAGGCCGGCGAGGAGCTGGTGACCGATATCGACGTGGCGGTGGATCGCCTGATCCGCGACCGCCTGGATGCGGCCTTTCATGGCGAGGCTCGCCTCAGCGAGGAGCTCTCTCCCGACCGCAGAGCCCTGGCGGTCGAGGGCCCCCTTTGGGTCGTCGACCCCATCGACGGCACCGTCAACTTTGCCCACGGCCTGGCCCATGTGGCCGTCTCCATCGCCTGGCTGGAGCATGGAGAGACCCGTATCGGCGTCGTCCACGCTCCCTTCCTCGGCGAGACCTACACGGCGATCCGCGGCGAGGGTGCCTGGCGCAACGATCTGCCGATTCACGCCAGCCGCCGCAAGGAGCTGAGCCGCAGTCTGGTCGCCACCGGCTTTCCGTACCGCCGCGACAGCCGGCCACCGCTGATGCGGCGACTGGGCGCCGTGCTCGATCATTGCCAGGACGTGCGCCGCAACGGTTCGGCGGCCCTGGACCTCTGCGATGTGGCCTGCGGCCGCCTGGATGCCTACTACGAGAGCGTGTCTCCCTGGGACTTCGCGGCCGGCTGGCTGATTGCCGGCGAAGCCGGTGCCCGTACCGGCCATCTCTATCCCTGCCCCGAGGGCATCCCCGCGGCCCTCTACGGAGAGAATCTGCTCGTCTCGAGTCCCGGCATTCACGCCGAGCTGGGCGAGTTGCTGCGGCGTGCCGATGCCGGAGAGCTGGAAAGCCCCTAGGTCGATGGCCGAGCAGGCCGCCATCGCCAGGTATTGAGACTCTCAATAGACATTCTCAATGGCCCGGCTCGCCAGGGCCTATTGGCCAGAATCTGGCCTATCACCGATAATGGGCGCCCCTGATATTTTCATCCGCGCCCCTGGCGCCCAGGAGTTTCCATGTTCGTGACCATCTATGGCCGCCCCGGCTGCCCCTTCTGCGTCTTTGCCAAGGACCTCGCCCAGCGCCTCGAGGCCGGCGGCGCCATAGAGGGCTTTCGTTATGTCGACATGTACGCGGAAGGGCTGACCAAGGCCGACCTCACGGTTAAGGTAGGCCAGACCGTGCATACCGTGCCCCAGGTGTTCCTCGATGCCACCCCGGTGGGCGGCTTCTCCGAATTCGATCAGTACGTACGCGAACACGGCCTGTTGGCCACCGCTCCAGCCAACTGAGATCCCCACCGCTCGGCCGCGTGGTCCGGGCGTTGAAAGCTCTCTACCCTCGGCGCCTATACTTCCTGCCAGTCCACGACGACAAGGGAAGCGCTTTCGATGCAGAGAGCAGAGTTCATTCAGCAGTTATGGCTGGATTTCATCCATCAACACCCGAAGATCGGTGGGCTGCGGTTGTGGGCGCCGAATGCCCCGGCCGAATACCTTGCCCTGCTGACTCTCAACCACAGTGATCACGGCATGGACGCCCTGCTTCCCTCACTCGAGCATTTCGGTTACCGCATCCGACACCGCCACGCCATGGCCGACCGTGGGCTGCTGGTCAACCTGCTGTCCCCACCACAGGAGGGTCCCTGGTTCGCGGTCGCCGAACTCCAGACGGGAACCCTGCCCCGACACGCCAGGGCATTGCTCGAGAACCTCGTCGACCTGGCCCCCCAGTCGGCCCACCGAGGGCCCAACCGACTGTGTCGTGGCCGCCCCTGGCCCATGCCCGACTGGGATAGCTATCAGACCCTGTACCAGGCTCACCCCCTGGCGGCGGCGCTTGCCATCAACGGCCCTCGCCTCCATCACGTCGGCTATGATTGCCAGCGCCTGGGTACCGCCCTGGAGGACCTGCACCGCGGAATGGAAGACGCCGGCTTTGCCGGGACGGCGGACCGCCAGCATGGCCTCTTCCCCATTTCCCCGCTGATTCAGTACCGCTTCTATCCTGGCGGGTCGCATCCCCTGCCGTTCGCCGAGGGTGACGAGCACCGAGTCGAGACCGGGGGGGTCGCGCTGGTACAGAAATCGGTGGGTGCCGACCAGGAACGGGCGGTCGAGCTGCTGCTGCCCCACCATACCCGCTGCGAGATCAACTGAGCGTCATCCACAGAATTTGTGGATAACGCTGTGCAACACTGGCGCTATTGCCCCGCCGCATCGACTCTGCGGCGGACGGTCACAAAATCATCGCCGATCAATCGAAGGTCATTTCCGGCACGTGGTCGGGCACGACCAGCGTGCCGGCCGTCAATGACTCGATCTCTTCCACGGAGACCCCAGGGGCACGCTCCCTGAGGTGGAAGGCGCCGTCCTTGATCTCGAGGTAGGCAAGATCGGTCAGCACGCGGTTGATGCAGCCGGCACCGGTAAGCGGCAGGTTACAGGACTCGAGAAGCTTGGATTCACCGTGCTTGGAGGCATGAGTCATGGTGCAGATGATGTTCTCCGCGCCGGCCACCAGGTCCATGGCGCCTCCCATGCCCTTGATCAGCTTGCCGGGGATCATCCAGGACGCGATGTTGCCGTTCTGGTCGACCTCGAACGCCCCCAGAACGGTCAGATCCACGTGTCCCCCGCGGATCATGCCGAAGGATTCCGCGGAGTCGAAGATCGCCGCGCCGGGCCGCGCCGTCACGGTCTGCTTGCCGGCGTTGATCATGTCCGGGTCGACTTCCTCCTCGGAGGGAAAACGCCCCATGCCGAGCAGGCCGTTCTCGGACTGCAGCATCACGTCGATGCCCTCGGGGATATAGTTGGCCACCAGGGTGGGGATACCGATGCCGAGGTTGACGTAGAAGCCATCTTCCAGCTCACGCGCCACGCGCATTGCCATCTGTTCGCGAGTCAGTGCCATCTTGTTGCCTCTTTGTTCGATGAGAAACGGTCGGTGGGAAACGGTCGTGATGCACGCCTCAGGCGTCGCGCACGGTACGCTTCTCGATGCGCTTCTCGAAGGATCCCTTGATGATGCGATCGACATAGATTCCCGGGGTGTGAATCTGGTCGGGATGGAGCTCGCCCGGCTCGACGATCTCCTCGACCTCGACCACGGTGATCCTGCCGCAGGTCGCCGCCAGCGGATTGAAGTTCTGGGCGGTGTCGCGATATACCACGTTACCGTAGCGATCGGCCTTCCAGCCCTTGACGATCGCGAAGTCCGCGTGGAACGCCTCCTCGAGGATATGCGGGCGGCCATTGAACTCGCGAACTTCCTTGCCCTCGCCGATGGGCGTGCCGTACCCCGTGGCGGTGTAGAACGCCGGGATCCCCGCGCCGCCGGCACGCATCTTCTCGGCCAGGGTACCCTGGGGCGTCAGGACGACCTCGATTTCCTCGTTGAGCATCTGCTGCTCGAACAGCGCGTTCTCGCCCACATAGGAGGCATGGATGCACGAGATCTGCTTGTCCTCCAGCAGCAGGCCCAGGCCGAAGCCATCGACGCCGCAGTTGTTGGAGAGCACGGTCAAATCCTTAACGCCGCGACGCTTGATCTCGGCGATCAGGTTCTCGGGAATGCCGCAGAGGCCGAAGCCACCGGCAGCGACGGTCATGCCGCTCTCGATGCCTGCCATCGCCTCTTCGTAGGAGTTAACGCGCTTGTCGAATCCGGCCATTGGGGCGCCTCATGTCGTTTGGCTGACGTACTCGGGAATGTGGCTAGAGTACTCGGGGAAAAGAAGGGACTCGGGAAGAATCGTGGGCCTGTCGAGGCCCTGAGTCCAGTGTTACCCCGGGAAATATATTTGTTAAGTTTGTTTTTTTTATCCTTTAATCTATAAGACTCATTAATCACACCTTCGTCGCATGCCTGTTTCGAGCGCCCTTGCCATGACCACCAAGCAGCTCCGCGCCTTCCTCGCCGTCGCCCAGACCCTGAGCTTTACCCAGGCCTGCGAGCACCTGCACCTCTCACAGCCGGCCCTGAGCCTGGCGATCAAGGGGCTCGAGGAGAGCCTTGGCGGCCGACTGCTGACCAGGACCACGCGCAGCGTTCGCCTGACGCCCGAGGGCGAATCGCTGGTCCCGCTGGCCAAGCGGCTAGTGGCCGAATGGGACAACACCGAAGAGCTCATGCGCCAGCGCTTCACCTTGCAGATGGGCCGACTCGGCGTCGCCGCCATGCCTTCCTTCGCCAGCAACCTCCTGCCTACCGCCCTGATGGCTTTTCGGCAGCGCTATCCGCGCGTCAACATCACCGTGCATGACGTCATCAACGAGCAGGTCATCGACATGGTGCGTAACGGCCAGGTGGAGCTGGGTATCGCCTTCGAACCCGAGGCCACGGGAAGCCTCGCCTTCACCCCCCTGTTCGATGACCGCTTCGTCGCCGTGGTGCCGCCCCGCTCGCTGCTGGCCAGGCAGGCCACACTGCGCTGGGAAATGCTGCTGACTCACGACTTTATCGCCCTCCAGCGCCCCTCCATGGTGCGTCGCCTGCTGGAGCGGCAGCTGGCAACCGAAGGCATGTCCCTGCCGACCGCCTTCGAGAGCCATCAGCTTGCCACGGTGGGTCGCATGGTCGCCAGCGGCCTGGGGGTCAGCGCGGTTCCTTCGCTATGCCGCCGTCAGATGGAGGAGCTCGGTGCCTGCTGCCTGACACTGGAAACGCCCGCCATCGAACGAGCCGTGGGCATCCTCACCCACGGTGAACTCTCCACCGCGGCCCTGGCCCTGAAGGAGGTCATCGTCGAGAGTCAAAACGCTCCTGCCGGCCCCTCAAGCGTCAATGAGACGGATACGTTGCCCCGGGCGCTGGGCAGGCGCCCGACGATCCTTTAGCATTGCCCAGATTCTCACCAACGACCCATGGAGAGCGGCATGTCGACCCTCAGGGGCATTGTCAGCCTGCTGTTGCTTACTCTGACCACGCTGATCTGGGGGGTCCCCCTGCTCATGATGACGCTGGTGAAATTGCTGACCCCCGGGCATCGATGGCGCCTGGCGGTCCTCAAGGTGATCAACGCCATCGCGCTTAACTGGATCGGGCTCAATCTGTGGTGGATGCGACACTGGCTGAAACCGCAGCTGGACATCGAGCTGCCCGAAGGCCTCTCTCGCCGGCGCGGCTGGCTGGTGCTCTCCAACCACCGCAGCTGGACCGATATCTTCGTGCTCTTCTTCGCCATGCACCGGCGCATCCCCATGCCACGCTTCTTCCTCAAGCGGGTCTTGATCTGGGTGCCGATCGTCGGGCTGGCCTGGTGGGCCCTCGAATATCCCTTCATGCGCCGCATGACCGCCGAGCAGCGTGCCCGTCACCCTCACCTCGCTCGCCGCGACCAACAGGCCACGGAGCGCATGTGTGACCGGGCCCGGGAGATGCCCATCGCCATCTTCAACTTCGTGGAAGGCACACGCTTCACCCCGGTCAAGCATGCCGCCCAGGGGGCGCCTTATCGGCACCTGCTGCGGCCTCGTGCAGGCGGCGTCGCCCAGGTGCTGAACCTGCTCGGCGACCAGCTCGCCGGCATCATCGATGTCACCCTCCACTACGACAATCCGAACCCGAGCTTCTGGGGCTACCTGTGTGGCCATGAGGGTCGCATCGTGATGCAGACCCGTATCCTGTCGATCGAGGACTGGATGCACAACGGTAACTACCAGGATAACGCCAGCGACAAGGAACGCTTCCAATCATGGATCAATGCGCTTTGGCACCAAAAGGACGAACGTCTCTCGCACTTCTGATCGGCCTGTTGGTACTGCTCCTCGCCGGCTGCGCCGCCCAGCAGAAGGACGGTGCCACACGTGATGCGGCCGAAGCCTCCCGCCGCGGTAGCTGGGTTATCGTGCAGCGTGGCGATACCCTCGGCACCCTGGCACAGCGCGCCGGCGTGCCCCTGGAGCGGCTGCAGCGCTTCAACCCGGGCGCCGACTCCCGACGCCTGGCGGTGGGCCAGCGACTGCTGATGCCGACCCAGCGTGAACGCGCGCCCTACCAGGGTCCCTATCGCTATCAGGTGCGTGCCGGGGATACTTACACGAGTATCGCTCGACGCTTCAAGACACGTGCTTCGCGCCTGCAGAAGGCAAATCCCGGCGTTGCCTCGACCCAACTTCGCGTCGGACAGCTGATCAAGGTACCGCTATCGTCTGGCGGTGCGGCCCGCGCGTCGGCTTCCGGAGGAAGTTCCGGGTCGAGTGGATCGAAGCCCGCGCGACGCGCGAGCCTTCCGGACCCCGGCGATCTGCCGGGCTCGGCTCGCCGCTGGCCCTGGCCGCTGGACGACTACCGTATCGTGCGTGCCTATGGGGCCGACAGCCGCGGCACCCTCCAGCCCATGCTGCTGGCTACCGACAAGGGGGCCACGGCCAAGGCCGTGGCGGCCGGTGAGGTACGCTATGCCGGCAGCATGCGCCAGCTCGACCAGGTGGTCATCGTTCACCACGCCGATAACCTGCAGAGCGTCTATGCCCAGTGCAAGCGACTCATGGTGAAGGATGGCAGCACCGTGAAGCCGGGCGACCCGCTCTGCGAGGTGGGCTACAGCAGCGCCACCGAACGTCATGACCTGCTGTTCGACCTGCGCCACGGCGGCAAGCCGGTGAATCCGCGCCGTGTCCTGCGCTGAGGGGCTCACCGGCGTGCTGGAAACGCCTCCGTTATGGGTCAAACCGGGATTTCTGGCCCGGGTCGAGGCCGATCACCTGCTGGCCCACCTGGACCAGTGCCTTGACTGGCAACGGCCCAGGCTTCACCTGTATGGCCGACAACACCTCATCCCACGCCGCCAGGTTTGGATGGGGGACCCCGATGCCCGCTACCGCTACTCCGGCCAGGGCTTCCTCCCCGTCCCCTGGCATCCGCCGATCGCGGACCTGAGAGACCGGGTCGTCAACGCGGTTGACGCCGCGGGAACCGCCCCACGCTTCAACAGCGTCTTGATCAACCGCTACGCCGACGGCAACGACCGCATGGGCTGGCATAGTGACGACGAGCCCGAACTTGGCGGTGACCCGCAGATTGCCGCGGTCAGCCTGGGCGCCGAGCGTCCGCTGCGCTTTCGCTGGAAGAACCGCCAGGCCCCGGCCTTCAACCTCTGGTTATCCCACGGGAGTCTCCTGGTGATGGGTCCGGGGGTCCAGTCGCGGCTTCAGCATGCCCTGCTGCCCCGACGCATCCCGGGCCTTCGCATCAGCCTTACCTTTCGCCATGTCCTGCCCCGGGGGTGATCCTCAAGCTTGCCTCGCGGCGCATGCCCGAATGGATAACGGTATATAAACTGTCAGTCTGCCGAAACCGGTACCATCCAAACGACGGAAGGCGCCCCTCGGGGCGCCTTCCGTCACTCTGCCAGAGGCCAGCGGATCACGACTTGTCGTGGTCCAGTTCCTCTCCCGGCAGCACCTCTTCGCCATTGAAGTAGGCGCGAGCCAGCTTGATGACCACCGGCGACAGCAGCGCCAGGGCGATCAGGTTGGGAATCGCCATCATGGCGTTGAAGGTGTCGGCCATCAGCCAGATAAGCCCCAGGTTGGCCAGGGCACCCAGCGGAATCGCCAGCACGAACAGGACCCGATAGAGCGTGATGGAACGGGTGCCGAACAGGAACTGGAAGCACTTCTCGCCATAGAAGGACCAGCCCAGGATAGTGGTGAAGGCAAACACCGTCAGCGCCAGCGATACCACCTCGTTACCCAGGCCCGGCAAGGCCGCATCGAACGACAGCGCGGTCAGTGAGGCGCCCGCCTCGCCGGTTTTCCACACGCCGGCGGTCAGGATGACCAGGGCGGTAATGGAGCACACGACGATGGTATCGATAAAGGTACCCAGCATCGCGATCAGGCCCTGGCGAACCGGATTCTTGGTCTGCGCCGCGGCGTGCGCGATGGGGGCACTCCCCAGGCCCGCCTCGTTGGAGAAGATCCCGCGGGCCACGCCGAAGCGGATGGCCGCCATCACCGCCGCACCGGCAAAGCCACCGGCGGCGGCATGCGGATTGAACGCGTAGGTGAAGATCATGCCGAAGGCACCGCCGACCTGATCGGCATTGACCACCAGCACGACCAGGCCCGCGATCACGTAGGCAATCCCCATGACCGGCACCAGCTTGCCTGCCACCTTGGCGATACGCTTGATGCCACCGAGAATCACCGCGCCGGCCAGCACCATGATTACCACACCGGTAATCCAGTGGGGCAGCCCGAAGGTGCTGTCGAGAGCGTCGGCCACGGAGTTGGACTGGACGGTGTTGCCGATGCCAAAGGCGGCGACGGCGCCGAAGAAGGCAAAGGCCCCACCCAGCCACAGCCACTTACGATCCAGGCCATTCTTGATGTAATACATCGGGCCGCCGATATGGAAGCCGGTGCTATCGGTTTCCCGGAAGCGAACCGCCAGCACCGCCTCGGAAAACTTGGTGGCCATGCCCACCAGGGCGGTGATCCACATCCAGAACACCGCACCGGGACCGCCCAGGGCGATGGCAGTTGCGACACCGGCGATGTTGCCGGTACCGATGGTGGCCGACAGCGCCGTCATCAGCGCGTTGAAGGGCGAAATCTCGCCATCTTCCTCGCTCTTCGGCTTGCCGTCCGGGCTGTGCTTGCTGTCCCGCCCCTGCCACATCAGCTTGAAACCCTCTCCAAGCTTGCGGATCGGCATGAGCTTGAGGCTGACCTGTAGATAGATGCCTACCCCGAGCAACAGGATCAGCATCAGCGGCCCCCATACCACGCCGTTGATGGCACTAAAGATCGTATTCAAGGTTTCCACGTCGTTCTCCCTAAGCGATTATTATTGTGCACTGGGTTCAGGTATCCCCTCGCCCGGCAATCAATGACTGGCCCGATCCTGCCTTCATGATGAGAGAATCGGGCGCCGTGGCAACAGCACAGGATTCACCACGACCCGCGGCGCCGGACACATAAAACACAGCGCAAGCCCGCGTAACATAGCGGATTTTATGGCCGTTGCACCACCCAAACGAGCAATACGAGTAAAAGAGCGAGCGCCCGGAGCCGGCCATGAGTTTCCGATGGGAAACCTGGGGCCTGCGCCTCTACCGACCTTCCGGGCGCATGCACACGCCGATTCGCCCCTCGACCGGCCATGATCCTGCAGACTGTATTGACGCCATGACATCGCCCGCGCGTGTAATCTTCGCTATACACCGGCTTACCCGCCCATCCAGCCCATGCCGGGGGTGGACGGAAAGCCCACTAGGCGCCACCCTGCACCATGAGACCTCGGTCCACGCTTGCGAGAAGCGCTGAGGACTCGCCAAACGCTGCCAATGGCGGTAGCATTCGTTCCGCCCGGAAAAACTTTTCTTATAGGAAAATTCGATGAGCTCTATTCCTGCCAATCTGCGCTTCGCCGACAGCCATGAGTGGGTCCTGGATAATGGCGACGGCACCGTGACCATCGGCATCAGCGACCATGCCCAGGACTCCCTGGGTGACGTGGTCTTCGTCGAACTTCCCGAGGTAGGCCGCACCCTCGAGCTCAAGGACGAGTTCGGCGTGGTCGAGTCGGTGAAGGCGGCCTCCGATCTCTACGCCCCGGTGGCCGGCGAGATCATCGAAGTCAACGAAACCCTGGAAGACGCCCCCGAGACGCTGAACGAGTCGCCCTACGAGGATGGCTGGATCATGAAGGTGCGCCTCGAGGACGCCACCCAGATCGACGACCTGCTGGATGCCGACGGCTACGAGGCCGTGGCCAGCGCCGACGAGTGATCTCTCCTTGATGCCTCCGGCCTGTGGGGCCGGAGGTAACACGCATTACCGCGCCGCGCCGCTTGGCGACCGGCCCCAACATTACCGACAGGGTGTTACATGGCTCTCGACAACCGCCGCCTGGCCGATCTGGCCGCTCATGATGCCTTCATCCAACGCCACAACGGTCCCCGCGAGCAGGAGATCGATGCCATGCTCGCCGAACTGGATATGGCCAGCCTGGACACCCTGATCGAACGCACCGTGCCCGGCGATATCCGCCTGGACGGCGAGCTGGACCTCGATCCGCCCAAGAGTGAAGCCGAGGCGCTGAACTATCTGCGGCGCCTGGCCGCCCAGAACCGACCCTTCAAGAGTTACCTGGGCCAGGGCTACCATGGCACCCATCTGCCGACGGTGATCCAGCGCAACGTGCTGGAGAATCCCGGCTGGTACACCGCCTATACCCCCTATCAGCCCGAGATCTCTCAGGGGCGCCTGGAAGGGCTACTCAACTTCCAGCAGATGGTCATGGACCTGACCGGCATGGAACTGGCCAATGCCTCGCTCCTCGACGAGGCCACTGCCGCCGCGGAAGGCATGGCGCTATGTCGGCGCGCCAACAAGAAGGCCAAGAGCAACAGCTTCTTCGTCGCCGATGATGTCCTGGCCCAGACCCTGGACGTGGTGCGTACCCGTGCCGCCTACTTCGGCTTCGAGCTGGTCGTCGCACCGGTGGAGCAGCTCGCCGAGACCGATGCCTTCGGCGCCCTGCTCCAGTACCCCGGCGAAAGCGGACGCGTCAATGATCTGGCCCCGCTGCTCGAAGCGGCCAAGGCGCGTGGGATCATGACCTGTGTTGCCGCCGACATCATGGGGCTGGTGCTGCTCAAGGAGCCCGGCGCCCTGGGCGCCGACATGGTCGTCGGCACCACCCAGCGCTTCGGCGTGCCCATGGGCTTCGGCGGCCCGCATGCCGCCTTCTTCGCCACCACCGACAAGCTCAAGCGCTCGATCCCGGGGCGCATCATCGGTGTCTCCAAGGACAGCCGCGACGGCCAGGCCCTGCGCATGGCGATGCAGACCCGCGAGCAGCATATCCGGCGCGAGAAGGCCACCTCCAATATCTGCACCGCCCAGGCACTGCTGGCCAATATCGCCGGCTTCTATGCCGTCTACCATGGCGCCGAAGGGCTGCGCACCATTGCCGGTCGCATCCATCGCCTGACGACCCTTCTGGCACTCGGCCTGCAGGAAAAGGGCGTGACCCTGGCCCACGACAGCTGGTTCGACACCCTGCGCCTGACCGGTATCGATGCGGGCAAGGTTCATGGACGCGCCCTCACCCAGGCGATCAATGTTCGCTACTTCGAGAACGGTGACGTGGGCATCAGCCTCGACGAGACCACCACGGCCCACGACCTCGACGTCCTCTTCGACGTGCTGGTCGGCGAGGAACACGGTCTTTCGGTGCGCGAGCTGGACGAGCGAGCCCTGGCCGAGGACGCCGGCGGCATCCCCGCGGCCTGCCGTCGTGACAGCGACTTCCTGACCCACCCCACCTTCAAGCGCTACCGCAGCGAGACCGAGATGCTGCGCTACCTCAAGCGCCTGGAGAACAAGGACCTGTCGCTGGCCCACGCCATGATTCCGCTGGGCTCCTGCACCATGAAGCTCAACGCCACCAGCGAGATGATCCCCATCACCTGGCCCGAATTCGCCGAGGTGCACCCCTTCGTGCCCCGCGACCAGGTCGCCGGCTACAAGCAGATGGTCGACGAACTCTCCGCCTTCCTGGTGGAGATCACCGGCTATGACCATATCTCCATGCAGCCCAACTCCGGGGCCCAGGGCGAGTACGCCGGCCTGGTGGCCATTCGCCGCTATCAGGCCTCCGTGGGCGAAGGCCACCGCGATGTCTGCCTGATTCCCAGCTCGGCCCATGGCACCAACCCCGCCTCCGCCGCCATGGTCGGCATGAAGGTCGTGGTCGTGGAGTGTGATGCCGACGGCAATATCGATATCGATGACCTGCAGGCCAAGGCCGACAAGCACGCCGAGACCCTCTCGGCAATCATGATCACCTACCCCTCCACCCACGGCGTCTTCGAGGCCGGGGTCCGCGACGTGTGCCGGGTCGTGCATGACCATGGCGGCCAGGTCTATGTCGACGGCGCCAACATGAACGCTCAGGTGGGGCTCTCGCGTCCCGGCGACTTCGGCGGGGACGTCAGCCACCTCAACCTGCACAAGACCTTCTGCATCCCCCATGGTGGCGGCGGCCCGGGCATGGGCCCGATCGGCGTCAAGGCGCACCTGGCGCCCTTCGTCTCCAATCACGTGGTTACCCCCATCGACGGCGTCAACGCCGATTGCGGCGCGGTGGCGGCGGCGGCCTTCGGCAGCGCCTCGATCCTGCCGATCTCCTGGGCCTACATCAAGATGATGGGGGCCCGCGGCCTGCGCGAGGCGACGGAGCTTGCCATCCTCAACGCCAACTACATCGCCAGCCGCCTGGGCAACCATTATCCGGTGCTCTACAAGGGCGAAAACGGTAACGTGGCCCACGAGTGCATCATCGACATCCGCCCGCTCAAGGCCAGCTCCGGCATCAGCGAGGAGGACATCGCCAAGCGCCTGATGGACTATGGCTTCCATGCGCCGACCATGTCCTTCCCGGTGCCCGGCACCCTGATGATCGAGCCCACCGAATCCGAGTCGCGCTACGAGATCGACCGTTTCTGCGACGCCATGATCGGCATTCGCCAGGAGATCGCCCGGGTCGAGGCCGGCGAATGGCCCCTCGACAACAACCCGCTGGTCATGGCGCCCCATACCATGGCCGACCTCATGGATGATAACTGGGAGCGCCCCTACTCGCGCGAGACCGGCGCCTTCCCCAGCGAGGCGGTCAAGGCGGCCAAATACTGGCCGGCGGTCAACCGCGTCGATAACGTCTCCGGCGACCGGCAGCTGATCTGCTCCTGCCCGAGCATCGACGAGTATCGCCGCTGATTCCGTCGAAATCTCATCGACGGCGCTTCACGGTAAGTGGCGTCACTGGCAACGGGCCCCGCTTCGGCGGGGCCCGTCATTTTCAGGCGGCGGACATGGCTAGAATGCAGGCCCCAACTCCGACGTGTCACCGTAGCCATGCAGTGCCAGGCGACGCTGTTCACGAAAGTCTTCCAGCAGTCGCACATAACGCCGCGGCATCTCGCTGCCCGCCCGGGTCACCCGATACAGTGTCTCGTGCACCGCCACGGGCAGCTCCAGCGCCTTGACCTGACGCTGCCAGGGCGAGGTCTCCAGCACCGGGCGCGACACCACCGTGAACCCCAGCCCCCGGGCCACGGCATCCATCACCATGCCTACCTCGTTGGTATATCCCTGGCGCCGGAAATGGCTCATGGAGCGAAATTCCCCGGGGAAGTTGCCCCGCAGCAGGGCACTGGCATGGTTCAGGCCATCGAAGTAGCTGATAAATCCGATCCCCATCAGCTCGGCCAGCCCACTACCGACGAAGTCCGCCGGGACCACGAGACACAGTGGCTCGCGATGCCAGGGCGCCACGTCCAGATCGGGATGACGCATGGGTTCGGTCACGATGCCCAGGTCATAGCGGCCCGCCAGTACATCCTGGGAGATCTCCTGGTTGAAGGCGAAGGTGTAGCTTACCGTCAGCCCCGGATACATCTGCTGCTGGCCGAGCAGGAACGGATAGAGCATCGCGCCCACGCTACCCGGCGAGGCCAGTCGGCAGTCGCCCGAATAAGTGGAATCGGCATCCAGCGAGTGGCGGAACTGCTCATGCTCGGCGAACAGCTTGAGGGCGTAGTCGTAGGCCCGCCGCCCCGCCTCGGTCAGGGTAAAGCGCCGCCCGTGGCGCTCCAGCAGCGACTTGTCCAGATAGCGTTCAAGCTTGCGCACATGCTGACTGACCCCGGGCTGGGTCATCTCCAGCCGGTGCGCGGTCTGGGTAAAGCTACCGGTCTCGACCAGGGTGATAAAGGTACGAAAGTACAACGCATTGAACATGACGGATCACACCACGAATGGGGGATCGATTCTAGCACTGACGCCGCGTCCGGCGTGATAGCATCGAGGATGCACATCTTCGCATGACAAGGACGCCCGCATGCCCGATACCATCTCCACCCTCATTTCACCGGAAGGCAGTCTCGAGATCCTCTCCCAGCACGAGGTGGCGAGGCTGCATGACACCTCCCGCGCCGGCCTGCACGACCTGCTGCGCTGCTGCGCCCTGGCGGTACTCAACAGTGGCTCGCCCACCGATGACGGCCTGGCCCTGATGCAGACCTATGCCGACTTCGATATCGAGGTGGTGCCCCAGGATCGCGGCATTCGCCTCAAGCTGACCAACGCCCCGGCCGAGGCCTTCGTCGACGGCAAGATGATTCGCGGCATCCGCGAGCACCTCTCCTCGATACTGCGCGATATCGTCTACGTCTATAACGAGATCCAGGGGCATCAGCGCTTCGACCTGACCACCGGCGAGGGCACGACCAACGCGGTGTTTCACATCCTGCGCAAGGCCGGCACCCTCAAGCTCGGCATCGACCCGAGCCTGGTGGTGTGCTGGGGCGGACACGCCATCTCCCGCGAGGAGTATGACTACAGCAAGGACGTGGGCTACCACCTGGGGCTGCGCGACCTCGATATCTGCACGGGATGTGGCCCCGGAGCCATGAAAGGCCCCATGAAGGGCGCCAATGTCGCCCACGCCAAGCAGCGCCGCCACCAGGGCCGCTACCTGGGCGTCTCGGAACCCGGCATCATCGCCGCCGAGGCGCCCAATCCCATCGTCAACGAACTGGTGGTAATGCCCGATATCGAGAAGCGCCTGGAGGCCTTCGTGCGCCTGGGCCACGGCATCATCGTCTTTCCGGGCGGGGTGGGCACCGCCGAGGAGATTCTCTACCTGCTGGGGATCCTGCTGCATCCCGACAACGCCGATATGGCCATGCCGGTCATCCTGACCGGCCCGGCCAGCAGCGCCGAGTATTTCCAGCGCATCGATGAGTTCCTGGCCTACACTCTGGGCGATGAGGCACGCCGCCGCTATCGCATCATCATCGACGACCCCACCGAGGTGGCACGCGCCATGCGCAAGGGGGTCGACGAGGTCGCCGAGTATCGCCGAGCGCGCCAGGATGCCTTCTACTTCAACTGGCGGCTGAATATCGACCGCCATTTCCAGGCGCCCTTCGAGCCGACCCATGAGGCCATGGCCAGCCTGACCCTGACTCACGACCAGCCGGTACACGAGCTGGCCGCCAATCTGCGCCGGGCCTTCTCCGGCATCGTCGCCGGCAACGTCAAGGAGCAGGGCATCCGCGCCATCAAGGCCCAGGGCCCCTTCCGGCTCAGCGCCGAGCCCGAGCTGATGGCCCGCCTGGATGCGCTGCTCGACTCCTTCGTGGTTCAGGGACGCATGAAGTTAACCGGCGACTACAAGCCCTGCTATACGCTGGGCTAAGCGATTGGAGGCTGCCGGGGGACAGTCCCCGGGATATGGCTGTCGGGGGGACTGTCCCCGGGGTATGGGGACTGTCCCCCGCTATTCCTGGGAGAGCGGCCTCACCCAGAGAGTGATGGCATGCAGCAGCAGCCCCAGGGTGGCGCCGTGGGAGATCCACAGCTCCCAGCCGACGAAGTCGCTGAACAGGCCATGCCAGGCTCCCATGCCGGCCAGGCCGGCCAGCAGGCAAAGCCCCAGGCGTCCCAGCAGGCGGGGCAGTCCAGTCCTGCCCGCCGAATCGAGAAGCCGCCACTGCAGCACCGCGACCAGGCCCACCAAGGGCAACGCCATCAGCATCAGATTGAAACGATTGCCATGGTCACCCACCAGATACCGCGGCAGCGTGGCGAGCATCACCACCACCAGGCCCACCAGCAGGCTGAGCCGTTCCGGCGTCGGCCGGGCGCCCACCTCAGGCGACCTTCAACTGCTGCGAATCGATCCACTCCTCGACCCAGGGAATCGCGGCATCATCGGCCATGAAGGTCTCCATGGCATCGACCTCCAGCCGCTCTCCCAGCCGCAGGGCGCCCTGCCCCGCCAGCAGCTCGTCGAGCTGGCGGCCGGCACCGCAGAAGGTCTCACCGTAGGAGCTGTCGCCCAGGGCAATCAGGCCATAGCGCAGGGCGGCGAGCCCCGGGCTCTGCTCGGCGATGGCATTGGCAAAGGGGGCGAAGCCGCCGGGATAGTCACCGCTGCCGGTGGTGGAAACACAGAACAGCGCGAGGTCGGTATCCGCCGCGGTCAGGTCGGCCAGTGAAGGGTTCTCGAGAATGGCCACCTCATGGCCCGCCTCCTCGAACAACGGCTTGACCTGTTCGGCGACGTCCAGGGCGCCGCCATACATGGTTCCTACAAAGATCTTGAGCATCGACATGTCACGGATTTTCCTGAGAATTCTAATCGAATGTTAACATGTCTCGCCGCTCCCTCGCATCCGCCGGCTACCCGGGTCGCAGCGATCCGCAAGATCTGAACATGGATCAATGGCGGGGCATTTTGTCGCAGCCAGGCCGCCTCAAGCCCGGCCTGGCCCGCGTATAATGAGGGGCTTTCCCCCTGACGGAGATGACATGCAGCAGACATTCGAGGCGTGGATCACCCCGCTGATGATCGGTGGCCTGATCCTCTTCATGTTCTTTATCATCTGGGATCTCGCCAAGAAATCCAATGCCGGCCGATTCGGCACGATCATGCTGTTCGTGGTGCTGGGCGCGGGCATCTTCGGTTATGTCTTCAAGGTGGTCATCACCTGGGTGCTGGAGAGCGGCGGCGCCGTCTAGCCCGCCGCCATGAACGACAGAGGGCCACCCATGGGGTGGCCCTCTGTCGTTCATGGCGTGGCAATGCCCAATGATGCTCAGTGCTCAGTGATGCTCGCCGCGATACGTCTCGACCTGACTCTTCAGCTTCTGGCCGGGACGAAATGTCACCACTCGCCGGGCGGAAATGGGGATCTCCTCTCCCGTCTTGGGGTTGCGACCGGGTCGTTCCCGCTTGTCGCGCAGGTCGAAGTTGCCGAACCCGGACAGCTTGACCTGCTCGTTTTCCCGGAGGCAGCCGCGGATCTCCTCGAAGAACGATTCCACCATGGACTTGGCCTCTCGCTTGGAGAGGCCGAGTTCAGCATGCAGGTGTTCGGCGAGCTCCGCCTTGGTCAGTGCACCCATCCTTGCCCTCCTGTCCGGCCCCACCTCGACGCGATCAGGGGCCGCTAGACGACCGACACCCGCCTGCTGCATCCCGCCGCAAAACATGCTCAGGCGCGCAACTCCGCACCCAGGTGCCGACGGGATTCCTCGACGATGGCATCGACCAACTGGTTGATTTCCTCGTCATTAAGCGTGCGCGAAGGATGCTGCCAGGTCAAGCCCAGGGCGACGCTCTTGCGACCCTCGGCCACGCCCTTGCCCTGATAGACGTCGAACAGCCGGCATTCGCTTAACCATTCGCCGGCCTGAGCCCTCAGAGTATCCAGCAGCGCCTGCACGGGCAGCGCCTCGTCGACGAGGAAGGCCAGGTCGCGACGCACTTCCGGATACCGCGACAGGGGCATGAAGGCCGGCACGTTTCCGTGGGTCAGGGCGTCCAGGCGCACCTCGAAGAGCACCGCATCGACCTTGAGGCCAAGCGTGGCACGCACCGCCGGATGCAGGGTGCCGATCCAGCCCGCCTCCTCGCCACGGTACAGTATCCGGGCACACTGCCCCGAATGCAGCGCCGGGTGCGCCCCGGGCTCGAAGCGCCATGCCTCGGCATCGCCGCCCATGGCCAACAGGCTCTCCAGGTCGCCCTTGAGGTCGAAGAAGTCCACCGAAGCGCGGTCACCCGCCCAGCCTTCCGGCTCACGCGAGCCACAGGCCAGGGCACCCAGCATGGGAACCTGGTCCAGGTCATCGAGCTCGCCGCGAAACACCAGGCCGGTCTCGAACAGCCGCACCCGGCTCTGCTGACGATTGAGGTTGTGCTGAAGGGCCCGCACCAGCCCCGGGAAGAGGCTGGCCCGCATCACCGACAGATCCGCCGAGATGGGGTTGGCCAGCACCGGCGACACCGCCTCGGGCAACAGCGTCTGCTGAAGCTCCGGTGCCACGAAGCTGTAGGTGACGGCTTCCTGGTAACCCCGGGCCACCATCTGGCGACGCAGCCGGGCCAGCGGGGTCCGCGCCTCATGATCGGGTCGCAGACCCAGGCGCGCCTGGGGACGACGCGCCGGGAGACGGTTGTAGCCGTGGATACGGGCCACTTCCTCGATCAAGTCCTCCTCGATGGCGATATCGAATCGCCAACTCGGGACGTCGGCGTGCCATTCCGACCCGTCCCACTCGCTCCCCATGCCCAGGTGCTCGAGTATCTCGCTGACCTCCTCGACGGCAAACGCCTTGCCCAGGGCCTGCTCGAGCCGTGCGCGGCGCAGGACGACCCACCGGGTCGCCGGCAGCCATGCCTCGCTGGCCACCTCCACCAGGGGACCGGCCTCACCGCCGACGATATCGAGCAGCAGCGCCGTGGCGCGCTCGGCGGCCTCACGGGCCAACTGCGGGTCGACCCCACGCTCGAAGCGGTGCGAGGCATCGGTATGCAGCCCGTAGGTGCGTGCCTGACCGGCCACCGCCAGGGGCGTGAAGAAGGCCGACTCCAGGAAGATGTCCCGGGTGCCCTCGCCGACCCCCGAGTGCTCACCGCCCATCACCCCGGCCATGGCCAGCGGGCCGCGCTCGTCGGCGATCACCAGGGTCGAGGCGTCGAGGTCGACCGCCTGCCCATCGAGCAGTACCAGGCGCTCCCCTTCCCGGGCCAGGCGCACGATGACCGCACCCTGCAGGTTCTCCCGGTCGAAGGCGTGCAGCGGCTGGCCCAGCTCGAGCATCACATAGTTGGTGACATCCACGACCGGGTCAATGCTGCGTACGCCACCCCGACGCAGGCGCTCCACCATCCACAGCGGCGTCGCGGCGGTCACATCGACGCCCTTGATCAGCCGTCCGATATAGCGCGGACAACGCTCACCGTCCTCGACACGCACGTCAAGCGTCTCGTCATGGCTCGCCGGCACCGGGCGGCACGCCGGCCCCTGTACGGGGAGGCGATTGAGCACACCCACTTCCCGGGCCAGCCCCTTGAGGCTCAGGCAGTCACCGCGATTGGGGGTCAGATCCACGTCGATGGCCTGGTCATCCAGCCCCAGCCAGGCGCGCAGATCCTCGCCTGTCGGCGCATCGGCGGGCAGCTCCATGATCCCCGGCGAGGTCTCTTCCGCCAGGCCCAGCTCGGAGGCCGAGCAGATCATGCCGCGGGATTCCTGGCCGCGCAGCTTGGCCTTCTTGATCTTGAAACCCGACGCCTTGGCGTCATCGGGCAGCACGGCGCCGACCCGGGCGAAGGCCACCTTCTGCCCCGCCGCCACATTGGGGGCCCCGCAGACCACCTGTACCGGCTCGCCGCCGCCGTCATCGACCCGGCAGACGCTGAGCTTGTCGGCATCCGGGTGCTGGACCTTGTCCATCACCTCGGCGATCACGACGCCCTCGAAGACCGCCGCCACCGCTTCCACGGCATCGACCTCCAGGCCGGCCATGGTGATCTGGTCGGCCAGCGCCTGGGTCCCCAGCTGGGGGGATACCCACTCGCGCAACCAGTGTTCGGAAAATTTCATGACAAATCCTATCGCTGTGTTCTGCTTATCCGGTGGAGGCTCAGGCGAACTGGCGCAGGAAGCGCAGGTCATTATCGAAGAACAGCCGCAGGTCATTGACCCCATAGCGCAACATCGCCAGGCGCTCGGCCCCCATGCCGAAGGCGAAGCCGGTATAGCGCTCGTTGTCGATGCCGGCATGACGGAACACCTCGGGATGCACCATTCCACAGCCCATCACCTCAAGCCAGCCGCTATGGCCGCAAACCCGGCACCCATCGCCGCCGCACATCACACACTGGATATCGACCTCGGCGGAGGGCTCGGTGAAGGGGAAATAGGAGGGGCGGAAACGCACCGAGAGATCATCACGCTCGAAGAAGGCGTGCAGGAAATCCTCGATGGTGCCCTTGAGGTCGGCGAAGTTGATCCCTTCGTCCACCAGCAGTCCTTCCACCTGGTGAAACATGGGCGTGTGGGTGAGATCCGAATCGCTGCGATAGACCCGACCCGGGCAGACGATGCGGATCGGCGGGCCGTCCTCCTTCATGGTGCGCACCTGCACCGGCGAGGTATGAGTCCTCAACAGCCGAGTGGCGTCGAAGTAGAAGGTATCGGCCATGCCCCGCGCCGGGTGGTGGGCGGGGATATTGAGCGCCTCGAAGTTGTGGTAGTCGTCCTCGATCTCGGGACCTACCGCCACATCATAGCCGATCCGCGTGAACAGCCCCTCGATGCGCTCCAGGGTACGGGTTACCGGATGCAGCCCGCCGCTGGGTTGGCCACGCCCGGGCAGGGTCACATCGACCCGTTCCGCGGCCAGACGCGCCTCCAGGGCCGCCTTCTCGAGGCTGGCCTTGCGCGACTCGAGTTCGCTGGCCAGGGCCTGCTTGGCCTCGTTGATTCGCTCGCCGGCGGCCGGGCGCTCGGCGGCGGGCAGCTTGCCCAGCCCCTTGAGCAACGCGGTGATCTCGCCCTTCTTGCCGAGGTAGCGTACACGGTGCTCTTCCAGGGCCGCGATGCTATCGGCGGCCTGGATCGCCTCGCGGGCCTCGGTGACCAGGTTGGGAAGGTGGTCCATCCGTTGCGCTCCGAATTCGATACGTAAAACACAGGGCTAAAAAAAACAGGGGAAGAGCGGCTGCTCTTCCCCTGCGACGTCCACAACTACCCGGTGATGCCGGGCAGCCGACAATGACGCTGTCTCTTACTGGGCAGCCTTGGCCTTCTCGACGATGGCAGCGAAGGCTGCCTTCTCGTTGACGGCCAGGTCAGCCAGGACCTTGCGGTCGATCTCGATTCCGGCCTTCTTCAGGCCGCCGACGAAGCGGCTGTAGGACAGGCCGTGCTGACGGGCGCCGGCGTTGATACGCTGGATCCACAGGGCGCGGAACTGGCGCTTGCGCTGACGACGGTCGCGATAGGCATACTGGCCGGCCTTGATGACCGCCTGCTTGGCGACGCGAAAGACGCGGCTGCGGGCACCGTAGTAACCCTTGGCCTGCTTGAGAATCTTCTTGTGACGGCGACGGGCAACGACGCCCCGCTTGACACGAGTCATGGCTTACTCCTGACGAAAAATGGGTTCTACCAAGGGTACTTAGAGGTTGGGCAACATCCGCTGGATGAGCGCCTTGTCCGCGTCGTGGATCTGCTTCATGCCACGCAGTTGACGCTTACGCTTGGTGGACTTCTTGGTCAGGATGTGGCTACGGAACGACTGCTTGTGCTTGAAGCCGTTGGCCGTCTTCTTGAAGCGCTTGCCAGCGCCGCTGTTGCTCTTGATCTTCGGCATGAGAATAACTCCGCTCGAGGTTCTTCAGAAAACCCGAGGCCGACGCAAGGCCTGTACCTTGCGTCCGTTGAACCGGCCACCGGATCACTTCTTTTGGTACTGCTTACTGCTTCTTCTTGGGGGCGATGATCATGATCATCTGGCGACCTTCCATCTTGGGGAAGGACTCCACTGACCCGAGATCCTCGAGGTCGGCGGCGATCCGCTCCATCAGCTTGCGGCCGATGTCCTGGTGCGCCATTTCACGACCCCGGAAACGCAAGGTGACCTTGCCCTTGTCGCCCGCTTCGAGGAAACGCGTCAGGTTCTTCATCTTGACCTGATAGTCGCCCTCGTCGGTGCCAGGCCGGAATTTGACTTCCTTGACCTGAATCTGCTTCGTCTTCTTCTTCTGAGCCGCCTTCTGCTTCTTCTGCTCGAAGACAAACTTGCCGTAATCCATGATCTTGCAGACGATTGGATCGGCATTGGAGATCTGCACGAGGTCCATACCCGCCGCTTCGGCACGCTCCAGCGCATCGCTGGTAGGCACGATGCCCAGCTGTTCGCCGTCGCTGTCGATCAGGCGAACCTGATCATCGGTAATACGCTCGTTCATGGGTGGACGCTTGTCCTGGGGGCGTCCACGTTGGTTGCTACGCTTGATGTTCCGTCTCCTTAGGCAATTGACGAATGTCTCTCACCGAGTTCTTCATCGAGGCGAGCCATGAGGCTATCGACCGTCATGGTACCCAGATCTTCACCGCTGCGCGTACGCAGGGCAACCGAATCGGCTTCGACCTCCTTATCTCCCACCACCAGGAGATAGGGAACTTTCTGCAAGGTATGCTCCCGGATTTTAAAGCCGATCTTCTCATTCCTCAAGTCCGCCTTGACGCGTAAACCGAATTTCTGCAGCCGACGCTCCAGATTCAGCACGAATTCGCGCTGGGAATCGGTGATATTGAGGATCACCGCCTGCTCGGGGGCCAGCCACAGCGGCATGGCACCGGCATAGTGCTCGATCAGGATCCCCAGGAAGCGCTCGAAGGAGCCGAGGATGGCGCGATGCAGCATCACCGGCGTCTTGCGGGCCCCATCCTCATCGACGAACTGGGCGCCCAGGCGTCCCGGCAGATTGAAATCGAGCTGCAGGGTGCCGCACTGCCAGACGCGATTGAGACAGTCGCGCAGGGAAAACTCGATCTTGGGGCCATAGAAGGCGCCTTCCCCGGGCTGGAGTTCCCACTCGAGTCCGGTCGCATCGAGGGCGGCCTCGAGGCCCGCCTCGGCACGGTCCCAGAGCTCCGGCTCGCCCATGAAGCCCTCGGGGCGCGTCGAGAGCTTGAGCTCCACGGCATCGAAGCCCAGGTCCCGATAGACCTTGAGGGTCAAGGCAATAAACGCCTCGGCCTCGGACTGGATCTGCTTTTCCGTACAGAATATATGGGCGTCGTCCTGGGTAAAGCCGCGCACTCGCATCAGGCCATGCAGGGAGCCGGAGGGCTCGTTGCGATGGCAGCTGCCGAACTCCGCCAGGCGCAGCGGCAGGTCACGGTAGCTCTTGAGGCCCTGATTGAACACCTCCACATGACACGGGCAGTTCATGGGCTTGATGGCGTAGTCGCGCTTCTCCGACTCGGTGGTGAACATCAGTTCGCTGTAGTGGCCCCAGTGGCCGGACTTCTTCCACAGCGACAGGTCGACCACCTGAGGCGTCTTGATCTCCTGGTAACCATTCTCGATCTGCACCCGGCGCATATACCGCTCGAGCGCCTGGTACATGGTCCAGCCGTTGGGGTGCCAGAACACCATTCCCGGCGCCTCCTCCTGGAGGTGGAAGAGGTCCATCTTGCGCGCCAGCTTGCGGTGATCGCGCTTTTCCGCTTCCTCGAGGCGCTTGAGATAGGCCTTGAGCTGCTTCTTGTCGGGCCAGGCGGTGCCATAGATGCGCGTCAGCATGGGCTGGCTGGCATCGCCACGCCAGTAGGCGCCGGCCAGCTTGGTCAGCTTGAAGGACTTCAGGTGTCGCGTATTGGGCACATGGGGGCCCCGACACATGTCGACATATTCTTCATGATGGTAGAGACGGATCGTCTCGCCCTCGGGGATATCGCGAACGATCTCCTGCTTGTAGGGCTCGTCGCGATGCAGGAAGGTCAGCATCGCCTGGTCGCGATCGGCATACTCGCGAACCACATCATAGCCCGTGTCGATCAGCGCCTTCATGCGCTTCTCGATGGCCTCCAGGTCCTCGGGGGTCGCCGAACGACCGAAGTCGATATCGTAGTAGAAGCCATCATCGATGACCGGGCCGATCGCCATCTTGGCATCGGGGTAGAGCTGCTTGACGGCGTGACCGATCAGGTGGGCACAGGAGTGACGAACCACCTCGAGACCCTCGGCATCCTTGGCGGTGAGGATCGCCACATTGGCGTCACGATCGATGATATCGGCGGCATCCACCGGCACACCGTCGATCTTGCCGGCCACACAGGCCTTGGCGAGTCCGGGGCCGATATCTTCGGCCACTTGCATCACGCTCAATGGGGCATCGAAGCGTCTCTGGCTGCCGTCGGGCAGGGTCACGGTAGGCATGAAGGGGGTCCTTTCGCGCAGTGGTGGCCCATACGAAAGACCACGTGTCGCAGTGAACAAGAGAATGGAGGCGTGCCGTCAACCGGAGCCCGGCCATCGCCGTAATAAATCGAGATAAAGGCGAGACGGTGCCGAGCCGTGCCGGAAGACGCGACGCAATACGATAGCAAAGCCACAGGCCCGATGCCAGATGATACACGCAACAGGGGCGCCCGAAGGCGCCCCTGTCAATGAGCCCGGAAGGCTCGCGGTGATCATCAGCCCTGGATTACTGGCTCATGATCTCCACACGACGGTTCATGGAACGGCCGGCGTCGGTTTCGTTGGTCGCCACCGGACGCTCTTCACCGTAACCCACGGTGTTCATGCGGTTACCGGCAACGCCTTCGCTCATCAGGTAGCTGCGAACGGAGTCGGCGCGGTCCTGGGAGAGACCCAGGTTGTACTCGTTGCTACCCACGGCATCGGTATGACCGGCGATGGTCACGCGAACCTCGGGGTTGTTGTTGAGCGTGCTAGCCACCTGGTTCAGCTCGGAAGCGGCACCCGGACGCAGCTCGGCAGAGTCGAACGCGAAGGTAACATCGCTTTGCAGGGTTACCGGCTCGAAGGCGGGCTCGGGCTCGGGCTCCGGCATCGGCGCGGGCTCGGCCACCGGCTCCGGGGTATCGGCACACAGCGCGGCACCGAGTGCAGCACCGGCAGTACCACCCAGCGCCGCACCAGTGTCCTCATCGGACTCACTGCTGCTGGCGTAGCCGATACCGCCACCGATCACGCCGCCGGCCAGGCCACATACCATCGGATGCTGGTACCAGGGCTTGTCGACGGAGGACGTGGTGTTGGTGTTAGATGTGGCGCAGCCTGAGAGGCCGACCACCAGAGCAGAACCGAGCAGCAAGCCAGTCGTGGACTTCTTCATGTGAAACTCCTTCTCTTTTCTTTTATCGCTCCAGGGTAGGCAAACGCTTGCCGCCTTCCCAGATGATCCCGACGATCGGATGTTGCAATCTATGTTGCTTCATCCATAACGTGACCCGGCATCCCAAGGGAGAAGTTACCGGCCACGACACGCTGCCAAGCTTGAAGTAACTCGGCAGATCTTTCAATCGTCTATGACGAGACTAGCAGAAAAATGCCCAAATCGCACAGTGTTCGATAAAGCACTCGTTCGAGCACAAGCCTCAGTGCAGACTCGCCGGCCAGTCACGCTTGAACTGCAAGGCGGCGCGCGCCGCCTCGAGAATGCTCTCACGGTACTCTTCCTCGACGGCGAAGCGCTCCTTGTCCTCCTTGAAGCGCTCCTTGGAGCTCAGGTCGTGGCGCGCCTGGTGGGTATGCAGGTGACGCGTTCGCTCATGGACCTCGCCGAAGGGACGGAAACTGTCGCGCTCCATCAGGCGCGAATCGAGGATCTCGAGCAGCACCTTGCAGCGCCACGCCCCCTCGGTAATGTCGACCTGCTCCTGGAGCAGCGCCGAGGCCACCAGCTCCAGGTTTTCCAGGCACTTTTCGTGGGCTCGCCGTAATTCATCCTGCTGGCTGGCCTGGCGCCGGCGGACTTCACGCCACAGGGTGAAGGCATAGGCGCCGAGGCCGGCGATAATTACCAGGGCCAGGCCGGCAAGCATCAAGGCAGTCGTGGAATTCATCGGAAGACCCCGTGGCATCACAGAACATGGACCTGGGATTCTACCCCCTTGCCGGCCACGACCCAATGCTACGCCGCCGAAGCGAGTGGCCCACGCCCCCTGCTCAGCCTCACGGCACGCCGCCAATCACTGGATGGCCGGCGCCAGCCACAGCGCCCAGGCCTGGGCATAGTGGTCCAGCAGCAGCACCCCGAAAAGCCCCAGGATGTAGCGAATCGAGAACCAGAAGGCGGCCAGGGGAGCCTTGGGATCCCGACCCCGCCAGACTCGGTAGTTCCAGAACATGAAGCGCGCATTGAGCGCCATCACGCCAACCAGATAGACCGCACCACTCATGCCGATCACGAAGGGCAACAGGGTCACCGCTACGGTCAACCAGCCGTAGAGCCACACCTGCAGGCGCGTAAAGGCTTCACCATGGGTCACCGGGAGCATCGGTACACCGGCACGGGCATATTCGTCGCGCTTGTGCAGCGCCAGCGCCCAGAAATGCGGCGGCGTCCAGGCGAAGATGATCAGTACCAGCAGCAGTGGCTCGGCCCCTACCTGACCGGTCACTGCGGTCCAGCCCAGTAGCGGCGGAGCGGCGCCCGCCACTCCCCCGATCACGATGTTCTGGGGAGTCGCGTGCTTGAGAAAGGCCGTATAGACCAGCGCATAACCGAGCAACGACCCCAGGGTCAGCCAGGCCGTCAGCGCATTGACCTGCCACACCAGCAGCCCCAGCCCCGCCAGCGACAGCAGGGTGGCCCAGCCCAGTGCGATACCGCCCGGCATGCGTCGAGAGGCGAGCGGGCGCCGCGAGGTGCGCACCATCATGGCATCCAGGCGCCGGTCCACCACATGGTTGAAGGCCGCCGCCCCGCAGGCGGTCAGGCCGATACCGGCCAGCCCGAAGACGATTACCCCGGGCGACGGCAGTACCGGCTGTGCCAGCGCCATGCCCACCAGGGCACAGACCAGCATCACCACCACCACCCGCGGCTTGCACAGGGTGACCAGGTCCCGCCACCCCCAGCGACCCAGCGAGGAGGAAGAAAGCGCGGTGACGCGAAATTCGGTTGTCAGTGAATCAGACATGGACCCACTCCTTCTTCTGTCGGGATGATTGACAAGAGGTGGTAGAAGCCGGCGCCAGGCAACGCCATCGCCAGGCGGCCAGCGCCAGACTCAGGGCCAGCGCCACGGCACCCGCGGTATGCAGCAGCGCCAGCCATAGCGGCAGCCACAGCAACACATTGGCGATTCCCAGCAGGAACTGCACGATGTAGGCACTCCCCAGACCCGCCAACCAGGGCCGCATCGCCGGCTCACGCCAGGCATGCAGCACCAGTGCCATCAGTGCCATCCCCAGCGCCAGCGCCCCCAGGCGATGCCCCACCTGAATGGCACTACGCGCCTCGGCATGCAGCTGGCCATGCAGGTAATTGGGGCCCACACCCTGGGAGAGATGAAAGCCCTCGCTCCAGTCCATGGCCGGCCACCACGCGCCGTTGCAGGTGGGAAAGCCCTGGCAGGCGATGCCGGCGTAGTTGCTCGACACCCAACCGCCCAGTGCCAGCTGGGCCACCAGCAGCATCGCGGCGATACCCCATAACGGCGTCAGGCGGCAACGCGGCGACGCCACGCCACCCGGCGCCAGGTGGCCGTTCGCGCAGCGGCGCAGGCGTAGATGCAGCCACAGGAATACCAGCATCACGCTGAATCCGCCCAGCAGATGCAGCGTCACTACCTGGGGCCACAGCTTGAGCGTGACGGTGAAGGCGCCAAATGCTCCCTGCAGCATGATCAATCCCAGAAGCGCCAGGGAGAGACGCCAGGGATAGTCGGCCCGGCGGCGCAGCGGCCAGCCCAGCAACACCAGGGCGATCACCAGCAACCCCAGGGCGGAGGCCACATAGCGATGGACCATCTCCATCCAGGCCTTGGCGCTCACCAGCGGCGATGCCGGGCTATGCGCCAGGGCCCGCCCCTCATCGGGCACCACCAGGGCGCCGTAGCAACCCGGCCAGTCCGGACACCCCAGCCCGGCATCCACCAGGCGCGTCCAGGCGCCCAGCAGAATCACCCCCATCGTGAACACAACGCCCGCCAGGCCGAGGCCCTTGAGCAGGGTCAATCGCCGCTGTGCCGCCTGCATCGCCCCACCTCCCTTCGCATCCAAGCTTCACCTACGCGCTTCGCGCACGCGCCTAATGCCCCGCCAATTCCTGGCCGGCCCGCCAGGGCGCCTCCGGGTTCATGCGCAGCAGGCGCCCCAGGTCTTCCTTCACCGCATAGGGATCCACTCCGGGCGCATAGCCAAGCACCACCCGTCCTCGAGGGTCGATCACCCATAACCGTCCAGGCTTCAGCCAGGCCGGGCGCCGGGCCCACCGGGTGACCACCGCACCGGGCAGGGCCTCGGCGGTGCCGCCCACACGAAGCCGGCTGACCCTGGGTGCCTCGCTGCCCAGGGCCCGATGCAGCCGCCACCATTGATTACTGAGCGCGTCACAGCGCGCGGCGCAGTCGAATGCCAGCACCCAATCTCCGGACACTTCCGGCGCCACTGGCAGGCTCAGCGGCCACTCGGTCAGCACCGGCACCCCCGGGGCGAGCTCCCCGTGAGCCGTACGCCCCTCGGGGATACCCACCCGCCCCAGGGCCATCACCGTGGCCACCAGCACCGGCAGCGAGAGAAACAGCAGCAGGGCCGACAGCTTGAGCCGGCCATGACGTGCGGCGTGGACGCTTGTCATCATGGGCCCTCCCCGGGCGAGTCATCGGCATGAGTCGGGTGGCGATACCGGCGCCGGCCCCCGATGACCATCACCACCAGCGCCGCCAGTGCCAGCCCCCACCACTGAACCGCATAGCCGAGGTGGCGGCTGGGCGGCATGACACTGGGAGACCACCAGCCGGGCAGGACCCCGGGGCCGCTCTCGAGATGCAGCCAACCGGCGTGGGCGAAATCGAGGTCCCAGGCATCCAGCTGGATACGCTGCAGCCGCGCGCCCTCCCGGTTGGGGCCGAACAGCGGTGCCCCCTCGCCTGCCCGCTGCCAGCGACCACGCAGCGTGACCCGGCCCCGGGGCGTGGCCACGCTGGGGTCGGCCCGGCTCGTGCCGGTCTCCAGGAATCCGCGCTGCACCAGCCATAGCCGGCCATCATCGCCGCGCAGCGGCGTCAGGGGCGCCACGCCCAGCCGCCCCTCATGGGTGCGGTTATCGAGAAACAGGGTCTCGTCGGCCAGATACTCGCCGGTCAATGTCAGGTGGCTGCCCTCCGGGGGTAACTGCCGAGGCGCGGTAAGCGCAGGGGCCGCTTCCAGCCGCGCCAGATAGGCACGCTTGTCCGCACCGCGCTCCCACTGCCAGAGGCCCAGTACCAGCCCCAGCGCCACCACCACCGACCAGAGCGCCCACCACAGGCGTTGCCGGCACCGTCCACGGCGGGCATGCTGGGTAACATCAACGTCCAAGGAGTGTTCCATGCTGCTCAAGGTCCTGATTGCCCTGGTATTCCTGGCCATGCTGGCGAGCCTGGCCGCCGGTGCCGGCTTCCTGCTCCGCGACGATGCCGCCTCGCGGCGCCTGCTGATCTCTCTCAAGCTGCGGGTGGTACTGGCCGCCACCCTGCTGGCCCTGCTCTTCTATGGCTTCTATGCCGGCACCCTCGCCTGAGCCCCGCGCCGCCTCAAGAGCCCCGCAGGCCTCGGAAGACATAAGCTCAGAAGACATAGACGAAAAGAAAGAGCCCGACCCACACCACATCCACGAAATGCCAGTACCAGCAGGCCGCCTCGAAGCCAAAGTGGTCCTGGGCGGCGAAGTGGCCGCGCAGGATACGCAGCAGCATCACCGTCAGGATGGTGGCCCCGACAATCACGTGGGCTCCGTGGAAGCCGGTGAGCAGGAAGAAGGTCGAGCCATAGATCCCCGCCTCGAGAGTCAGGCCGTAATGATGGTAGGCCTCGTAATACTCCACGCCCTGAAGGGCGATAAAGGTGAACCCCATCAGCACGGTGACCAGCAGCCAGTTGCGCGTGGTCTGGCGCAGACCTTCCTTGAGGCCCTCGTGGGCCACGGTCAGCGTGATGCTGGAGCCCACCAGGAGCAGGGTGTTGGCCAGGGGCAACTGCCAGGGGCTCAGCACCTCACGGGCCCCCGACACGTCGCCCGGGGGGTCCAACAGCGGCCAGCTGGCGGTAAAGTCCGGCCACAGCAGGGCCGCCACCCCCTTGGCCCCCTCGCCGTCCAGCCAGGGCAGCGCGAAGGTGCGCACATAGAAGAGCGCGCCGAAGAAGGCCCCGAAGAACATCACCTCGGAGAAGATGAACCAGGCCATGCCCTGGCGGAAGGAGCGATCCATCTGGGCATCATAGAGGCCGCTGCGTGACTCCTTGATCACGTCGCGAAACCATAGCCCCATCACGGTCAGTAACGCCACGAACCCCGCCGCCATCATCAGGCCATTCAGCCCATGCACCAGGATCATCCCGAATCCGACCAACATCGTGCCCAATGCCAGGGAGCCCAGGATCGGCCACTTGCTGGTTGCGGGAACGTAATAGCTGCCACCACTCATGCCTCACCTCCTTTATCGCTGCTCGCGCGTGCCTGAAGCGCGGGCTCATCCCGAGCGATCGGATACAGGGTATAGACCAGGGTTACGGTGCTGACATCGGCCGGCAGGTCCCGGGTCAGCTGGAAAATCAGGGGAAACTCGACCCGCTCCCCCGCCTGCAGATGCTGTTCCTGGAAGCAGAAGCAGGCCAGCTTGCGTAGATACAGGTTGGCGCGCGCCGGCGTCACGCTGGGAACGGCCCGCCCTCGAATGGCGGTGTCCGCCGTATTATGGAAGGCGAAACCCACCTCGGCGCTCTGCCCGGGGTGAACGCGGATCTGGCGTGTCTCCACCTCGAGGTTCCATGGCAGGCCGGCACTGGTGCGCGTCACGAACTGCACGCTAACGGCACGCGACTGATCCACCTCCTCGGCGACCAGCGGCTGGCCCTGGGTGTCCACCTTGCCGTTGAGCCCGGTCACCTCGCAGAAGACGTCGTAGAGCGGCACCAGGGCGAAGGCGAAGGCAAACATGCCGGCCAGGGCGAAGAGGGTCCGGGTCACCGTTCGCCGAACGCCGCTCGCTCTCTGGGTCTGCGTGTGCTGATGCTTGTTCATCACCACTCTCCCCGGGTCGACAGGCGACCCTTATTTCGACTCATGGCGAAAGGTGGGTGGATGCTCGAAGGTATGCAGCGGGGCCGGACTCGGCACGCTCCACTCGAGGTCCTCGGCGCCCTCCCAGGCCTTGGCCGGCGCCTTCTCGCCGCCCCGCACGCACTTGATGATGAGCCACACGAAGAGCAGCTGGGAGGCGCCGAACAGAAAGCCCCCCAGGCTCGACGCCAGGTTGAAGTCCGCGAACTGCAGGGCGTAATCGGGAATGCGCCGCGGCATGCCGGCAAGCCCGGCGAAGTGCATCGGGAAGAACGTCAGGTTGACCCCGATCACCGACAGCCAGAAGTGCCACTGGGCCAGCCTCAGGTTGGGATAGTGGCCAGTCCACTTGGGCAGCCAGTAGTAAGCCGCGGCGAGGATGGCGAACAGCGCCCCCGGCACCAGCACATAGTGGAAGTGCGCCACCACGAAGTAGGTGTCGTGATACTGGAAGTCCGCCGGCGAGATGGCCAGCATCAGCCCGGAGAAGCCCCCGATGGTGAACTGCACCACGAAGGCCAGGGCAAACAGCATGGGCGGCTCGAAGCTGATCGACCCGCGGAACATGGTGGCCACCCAGTTGAACACCTTCACCCCGGTGGGCACGGCGATCAGCATGGTGGTGTACATGAAGAACAGCTCGGCGGTCAGCGGCATGCCCACGGTAAACATGTGGTGGGCCCAGACCATGAACGACAGGATCGCGATGGCCCCGGTGGCGTAGACCATGGAGGCGTAGCCGAACAGCCGCTTGCGCGAGAAGGTCGGAATGATCGCCGAGACGATCCCGAAGGCCGGCAGGATCATGATGTAGACCTCGGGATGCCCGAAGAACCAGAACAGATGCTGGAAGAGCACCGGATCCCCTCCCCCGGCGGCATTGAAGAAGCTGGTGCCGAAGTTGATGTCCATCAGCATCATGGTCACGGCCCCGGCCAGCACCGGCATGACCGCAATCAGCAGGAAGGCGGTGATCAACCAGGTCCAGCAGAACAGGGGCATATCCATCATCCGCATGCCCGGCGCGCGCAGGTTAAGCACCGTGGCGATGATATTGATGGCCCCGAGGATCGAGCTGATACCGGCAATATGCAGCGAGAGGATAAAGAAGGTGGTGGACGGCGGCGCATAGGTGGTGGAGAGGGGCGCATAGAAGGTCCAGCCGAAATTGGGGCCACCGCCGGGCATCAGCAGGGTGCTGAGCAGCAGGGTAAAGGCCACCGGCAGCAGCCAGAAACTGAAGTTGTTCAGCCGTGGCAGCGCCATGTCCGGCGCCCCGATCTGCAAGGGTATCATCCAGTTGGCCAGCCCCACGAAGGACGGCATGATGGCACCGAACACCATGATCAGGCCGTGCATGGTGGTCATCTGGTTGAAGAACTCCGGCTCCACCAGCTGCAGCCCCGGCTGGAAAAGCTCGGCGCGCACCACCATCGCGAAGGTTCCGCCGATGAAGAACATCGTCAGCGAGAAGATCAGATAGAGGCTGCCGATCTCCTTGTGATTGGTGGTCAAGAGCCACCGCTTGATGCCGTAGCGCGGGGCGGGATGCGCCGCCGCCTGACCACCGGCATTGGCGGTAGAGCTCTGCTCGACGGGGTGATGCAAGGGCAGCTTGGGCGCCATGGTGAATCTCCCTGATCTTCGCTGTTCTAGGCTCGTGACGGGGAAGCCGTGGCCGGGAAAAAGCCGTGGCCGAGGCTAGTCGGCCAACCGCTCGGCGATGTCCGACGGCTGAATGACGTCACCGGTCTCGTTGCCCCAGGCGTTGCGTTCATAGGTGATCACGGCGGCAATTTCCACCGGGCTCAGGGTGTTGCGGAAGGCCGGCATGGCGGCACCCGAGACCCCGTTGATCACGGTCTCGACATGCCGCTCGCGCTCTTCCATCAGCGCCTGGTTGCCCGCCAGGGCCGGGAAGGCCGGCGCGTTGCCGCCCCCATCGGGCTGGTGACAGGAGGCGCAGACCGCGTTGTAGCTCTCCTCGCCCCGGGCCATCAGCTCCTCCAGGCCCCACTCCCGGTCGACGCCCGAGGCCTCCTGGGCGGCGGCCTCCTTGCGCTCGGCCAGCCACTCATCGAACGCCTCTTCCTCCATGGCATGCACCACGATGGGCATGAAGCCGTGATCGATGCCACACAGCTCGGCGCACTGGCCGCGATAGACGCCGGGCTCGTTGATCCGCACCCAGTTCTCGTTGACGAAGCCGGGAATGGTGTCCTGTTTGACGGCCAGGTCCGGCACCCACCAGGAGTGGATGACGTCGTCGGAGGTCATCAGGAAGCGCACCTTGCGATCCACCGGCAGCACCAGGGGCTCATCGACCTCCCGGAGGTAGTGCTCGCCGCGCTCGCCCTCGCCGCGCACCGTCTCACGGGGGGTGCCCAGGTTGGAGGTGAAGGCGACATCCTCGCCGAGGTACTCATAGCGCCAGCGCCACTGCTGGCCGATGATCATCACATCCAGGTCGGCATCGGCCGGGTCATACATCTTCTTGAGGGTGGCGGTGGCGGGCACCGCCATGCCGACCAGGATCAGCAGGGGTATCGCCGTCCAGATCACTTCGACCAGGGTGTGCTCGTGGAAGTGTGACGCCTTGACGCCCTTGGAATGACGAAAACGGAACAGGGAGTAGAACATCACCCCGAACACCAGCACGCCGATGACCACACAGATCCAGAAGATGGTCATATGCAGTGAGTGAATCTCGCGACTGACGTCGGTGACACCCACGGGCATATTCCAGCCATTGGCCATGGCCAGCGTCGTCGTCAGGGGGACGACCAGGCAACCCGCAATCCACACGATACACGTGCGCATAGGCGCCTCCTCCTTGCTAGTTGTCGTGGCTTGTTATTGTCAGATTGCGCGCTAGCCGCACGCGGGTGATTCGATCCGTTTCGCTATGCCTGACATTGAGTGTAGACACCCGGGCTGCGACACACTGACGCAAGCCCCAGCATCGCCAACGCCACTTTCAACGGGCCGCCGCCACGGCGACCAGCGCCACCACTCCCACCAATGCCAACCCCATCAGGATACCCACCGCCACGAAGGCCACGGGGCGGCCCTTCTCGAAGTCCTCACGACGGCGGGCATCCTTCTGTACGCCGAAGAAGGCCGCCAGTACCGACTTGATCACGCTCCACATCGCCCACTCCTTCTTGACATGCATCAAAGGAGACCGCTCCAGCACCGCCCTCCCGCTTCCCGTCTCCTACACTCTAGTCAACATCACGACGCGCATGCCGCATCCTTAACCCGCTGGCGTATCAACCAGGAGGTCACCGTGTCCCAGAATCCCTTTGATAATCCGATGCTCGAATGGTGGCAGCAACAGTGGCCGAAGGGGGTAAATCCCATGGTCCGCCTTCAGCAGGCCTGGCTGGAGAACCTCGCCGAGGCCCTGCAATTCGAGGCGGAATTCCTGATGGCCATCGCCCAGAGCGGCGAGAGAATCGCCAGGACCTTCGACGGCCCCCAGCCCACGACCCCGGAAGAGGTAAAGGCCTATTATGAAGCGCTGGTGAAGGAGATGAGCGACGCTCAGATGAAAAGCCTCGAGCAGGCCTCACGGCTTAGCCACGACTTCCGCAAGCGACTGTGGGAGAAGATCTAGCCAGTCGACACCAACCGCCGACCCAATGATCAGGCGCCCTTCCGGGCGCCTTGTCAGTTACCCAGGCCGAAGAGGCGGGTCATCACCGGCAGCAGGAAGGCGGTAAGAAGGCCCGTGAGGCCCATGGCCAGGCCCGAGAAGGCGCCGGCCACGGCGCCGATACGGGCGAAGGCCTGGGCGGTACCGAAGCCATGGGCCGTGAGTCCCAAGGCAACCCCCTGCACCGCCGGGTCCTGAATCCGCAGCAGGCGAAAGACCCAGGGCGACAACGCGCAGCCGATGGAGCCCGTCAGCAGCACCAGCCCCGCCGCCAGGGAGGGAATGCCGCCGATCTGTTCGGCCACCCCCATGGCAATGGGGGATGTGACCGAGTGTGGCGCCAGGGAGAGCACCGTCTCCAGGCGCGCGCCCATCGCCAGGGCGATGCCCAGGGTGCTGGCCACCGCCGTGACGATGCCCAGCAGACAGGCCATCGTGAGCGGACCCAGCAGGCGCCGGACCCGCTCTCGATGGTCATACAGGGGTATCGCCAGGGCCACGGTGGCCGGCCCGAGCAGGAAGTGAATGAACTGCGCCCCCTCGAAGTAGGTAGCGTAATCCATGTCCACCAGCATCAGCAGGCCGATCAGGATGGCGATGGACAGCGTCACCGGATGCACCAGCGGCGTTCCCCCAAGCGCGCGGTTGATGCGCACCGCCAGGCCGAATACCAGCAGCGTCATCAGCAGCGAGAGCAGCGGATTACCGGAGAGATAGACCCACAACTGATCCAGCGTCGTGAAGCTCATTGCCCTTCCCCTCCCCGGCGCCGATTGAGCCGATCCAGCGCCCAGGCCGTGACGGCCAGGGTCAGCCCCGTCGACACCATCAGAGTGACCAGAATCGACCACAGGTCGCGCCCGATAAGCGCAAAATGCACCATCAGCCCCACTCCCGCCGGCACAAACAACAGTGTCAGGTAGCGCAGCAATCCCTCCCCCGCCATGCGCAGGCCAGTCGGTACCCGCCCCATCACCAGCAGCCCGACCAGCAGGATCACCATGCCAAACACCGGCCCCGGAACCGGTAGCGTCAGGCCACGCGCCACCATCTCCCCCAGAAACTGGCAAGCCAGCAGCACGCTCATTCCCATGATCAACGGCACGACGACTCTCCTCTGCGAACCGGACAACGCCCCACACGCTGCGCCAATCGCGAACATCATAGAGCATGTCCCGTGTACACCCCAGCTGCCCTGCCCAAGCATCTGAAAAGAAAGTGTAAAAGAGGCTTTTCATTTGCCGGCTAACGCGCTAGTATACGCCTCGTTCTCGGGAGACAGGCCGCACGGCCCAGAAACCGAAAACGCGAGTCGGAGCGTGGCGCAGCTTGGTAGCGCGTTGCAATGGGGTTGCAAAGGTCGCAGGTTCGAATCCTGTCGCTCCGACCAGAAAACACTAGCAAAAACGGCCACTTAGCTCATAGAGCAAGTGGCCGTTTTTCGTTGGACTCATTTCAGGTGGTAAAGAGACAGCCAATACGGGTGCCGGTAACAGAGCCCGCCCCGATCAAGAAAGATATCAACCCAAAAAGGCGTCGATGCCTTCTTCGCTGACCGCCTCATGCACCGCCTCCAGGGCGGCCTGATCGCTGACGAAGCGATCGTCCCAGACGTGAGAGGCACCGTCCTCGTTGACGACCTCCAACACCCAGTCGGGCTCCCCTTCCAGGCGGTAGATTTCGACCTGAAGCGTGTGGCCATCATAGGTGACGGCCTGGCTCACAGGGCTCTGGATCAGTTCGGGCTCGTACTCTGTGCTCACAAGACTCTCTCCAGCATCGTGGTCGCTGGCCAGTTTACGCCTCGGACGCTCCTAGCACCATCAGCCGCCCGGCGCTCTCTTCCAGCTCCTGAACGATGCGCTCCATGGCCTCGATGCGGGCGTCGAGGTAGTCCTGGGCCTCATCATCGGTGGCATGGCGACTATCCAGGCGCGCCTGGCTGATGGCACTCTTCAGGGCCTGGGCCATATCCCGCAGGCTACCGGCACTGCGCTGGGCCTGGGCGGCGTTCTCGAGCTCGGCGTCGGCGCTATGGCGGAAGAAGATGGGCACGACGCTGTCGTCGGCATCGAAGTCGATAGCATCGCGCAGCGCTACCTGTACCGAGCTGTAGCCGCCATCTCCGGTGCCATTGGCGGCGCTGTCGCGCACCACCTGCTCGGCATGGTCGAGAACACGCCATTCATAGGGCTCATCGCCGTAGACCTCGATGCGGCCGGCTTCATGGGGGCGATCGATGCAGTGCTGGACCTTCATAACAGCTTCCTCCCGAGGGGCATCCCGGCGCCAGCGGAATGCCATGGCGCCCTTGTTATCAACTGATTCCAGATTATCAAGAAGCTGGTGGCACCACCTTGACCGGGCTCAGCTCCAGCCGCAACGGAGAGTCAAATAAGTTTAAGCGGCTCGATATCGCGAAAGATTCCAGTCTTGGTCATGTCGCGGCGCAGGGTAAAGGTTTCCAGGGCAGCCACCGGGTCGACCCGGTCGAGGCTGTCGAACTGAATCCCCTCCCACTGCTCCCGGGTGACCTTGACGCTGTAGAGGTACTGTTCAAACTCGCCACCGGTGGCCGGGTCGATAGCCTGGCGATAGCCCGAGACGCGCGCCTCCTCGACCCCGGGCAGTCGGGCAAACACCGCCCCCAGCACGCGAAAGGCGATGCCGTGCACGTGGTCACGGTAGAGCTCGCGCTGGCGGGTGGCACTTAACCGGCGAGGCGAAAGCTTGAGCTGCTTGGGCGGCATGGCCCAGTACTGATCCGGTATTTCCCCTTCGCCGGGCAGGTCGATATCCACCGCAATGGTCGAGATATCGCTGCCGAGGTCGAAATCGACCAGCGTTTCCCGCGGCCACTCGATTTCCTCGAGCCGTTCGCGCAGGGTGGCCTCCATGGCATCCGGATCATCCCACACCCCATCGCTCTCGCGGCGGAACCGGGAGAACTCGGCGGCATCGTGTTCGGCCTTGCGCCACTCCCAGGCGCGGTAACGCTCGTCAAACTCCGTCTTGAGGCGGGCATTGCGCGCCTCGAGGCGGCGCCGGGCCGGTGGCCACAGCGTATGCCACCATGCCGGCGGTTGTGGCTGGAACGGCGGCGGAGGCGCCTGGGCAAACTCACTGACCACATAGCCGTTGGATTCGGGTGATGGCGTCTGTTCATGCAGCCGACCCAGCCGGTCGAGATCCGCATTCAGCCGGTCGCAATAGGCCTGCAACTGCTCGCGCAGGCCCTGCTCGGCGTGGCGGCGCACGACTCTTGCCTCGGCATCGCTCATGGGCGTGCCATCGCCGTGGAAGTAGCGAACCTGGCCGCTGTCGTCGACTTCCAGCGCTACCGCCAGGCTGCCACCTTTGCCCAGCAGCGCCTCGAGGTTCGCGGCTTCGCTGCGCCGGGAGCCACTCGCTCCCTTGCGCTGGCCTTGTGCCTTGCCGCTGCCATCGAGCTTCCGGCGATAGGCCAGGCCGGTACAGGGTACCCCCGCATGCCCATGCACACCACCGGGCCCCACGCTGAGGCTGGCCCCCCGCGGCCCCACGGAAAGGCCGAGCCCCCGCTTGCTGAGATTGAGGCGAACGCCGGGCGCCAGGCGGATACGGCGCTGGAAACGAAAGGCCATGTCGGTTCTCTAAAGTCCCTGTCTCTGTTCACTACACGCCAGTCTATCCCGACTCGCCCCTTCGGGGCATTTAACGCTCGTCCCCGGTGGCCGATTCCACCTCCGGTGCGGGAGCGACGGTTCCCACTTCCAGCCTGGCCCGCTCCAGCACCTCCGCGGGGAGTTCCTTTTTCACCGCCACACCCAGCTCACGAAACTCGCTGGCCTGCTTGACCAGGTTACCGCGGCCGTTGACCAACTGCCCCAGCGCCTTGTCGTAGCTTTCTCGAGCGCCGTCGAGCTTCTTGCCCACGTCCTGCATGCTCTCCAGAAAGGAGGCGAGCTTGCTGTGAAAACGCTCGGCTTTCCTGGCCAGTTCGGCGCTGTGGCGACTCTGGTTCTCGAACCGCCAAAGCTGGCTGACGATGTTCAGGCTGGTGAGCAGCGTGGTGGGTGTGGCCACCAGGACGTTGCGCTCGATGGCCCGCTGATAGAGGGTCGCATCGTGGCGCAGCGCCTCGATATAGGCCGACTCCACCGGAATAAACATGATTACCACTTCCGGGGAGTTAAGGCCCGGCAGGTCATAGTAGTGCTTGTCGGCCAGCTCCTCGATGCGTGCGCCCACGGCGCTGGCATGGTCGGCCAGCGCCCGCTGGCGGACCCACTCATCCTCGGCGTTGACGTACTCGAGATAGGCGGCGAGTGAGGTCTTGGCGTCGATCACCAGATGACGCCCCTCGGGCAGGTAGACCAGCGCATCGGGACGACGCTTGCCCTGCTCGGTAGTGAAGCTCTTCTCGCGCTGGTAGTCCTCCCCCGCGCGTAGCCCCGCACTGTCCAGCACGTTCTCCAGCATCAACTCACCCCAGTTGCCCTGCACCTTCTTCTGCCCCTTGAGGGCTTCGGTCAGTTGGGCGGCCTGGTCGGTGATATCGCGATTGAGCTGCTGCAGGTGCTTGAGCTCGGTGGTCAGGCTGGCCCGCTGGGCGGTCTCCTGGGTATGCAGGGTCTCGACCTTGTCGCGGAAACCCTTGATCTCCTCCTGGAACGGCTTGAGCAGCCCCTCCAGGCTGCGCTCGGAGAGGGATGTGAAGGCCTTGCCCTTCTGCTCCAGCAGCTCGTTGGCGAGATTCTCGAACTCCACCTTGAGCTGCTGTTTGCTGTCTTCCACCCAGGCCAGCTGACGGGCGAAATGGGCCTCCTTCTCTTCCATCCGAGTGGTCAGCTCGCCGTGGGTCTGCTTGAGCGCATAGTAGGCGTCACGGAAGCGATCGAGTTCGCGGGCCCGGGCCTCGACGGCCTCGCGTTGAGTCTCCACCTCGCCCTCCGCCACCTGCAACGCCACCGCCTGTTCCCGGCCTTCCAGCTGCTGGGCGTGAAGCGCATCCCGTGCGGCATCCAGCTCGCGGCGAGTGCCGGTGATCCGACCCTGCTGGAGGGTAAAGGCGGCCAGAAAGCCCAGTAGAAGCGCTATCAGGCCGGTCATGACATGCTGCATATCGAGCTGTTGGAGGAGTTCCACGGTAGCGTTATCCGAATAGGGAATTCAGGGTGTGACGGCGTCAAGGTGCCGACTCAGCGAGACATGACAGGCCGCTAGGCATGGAGCGCTATCCGCTCCCAGTGCTCGGCGCTGCCCAACCACTGTTGACGCAGGCCCCGCTGCTCGCCCAACAGAATCGCCAGGGGGCCGACCAGCGGGTGCCCGTCGGGCAATCCGGCGGCGTGGGCGCGCAGTCGTGGCTGGTCGCCGAGTTGCTCGGCCGGCTGGTGCTGGGCATTGGCCCGCTCGGCAAGCATGGCCAGCGGCGGTATCAGCAAATGTGTGGCGCCGCTTGAAAGCGCGAGCCCCACTCCCTTGGCATCGAAGTCGCCCAGGTAGAGATGCGGCTTGCCGCCTCGGGCCCAGGCCTCGGCCAGCCTGGCGAAGCCGCCGCTGTAGTGGTAATCGCCACGGTAGAGCACCAGCACGGCGCCCCAGGGGTCCAGCGCCGGAATCGCCGGCGAGACGTCATAGAAACCATCCAGGTTCTCGACCTGCACCAGCGCCTCGAAGGCGTCGAGATCGATATCGCGCCAGTCGACATCCACCATCTCGCGCTCGCGCTCGATCAGCCCGGCTCGCTTACCCTGCCCCGGCAGGCTGGCCAGCACCCGCTGCTCCCGGGGCGTTTCGCGCACCGGCTTGGCCTCGCGATTGCCATACGCCGCCTGCTCCGCCGTGCTCAGGCCGGCGAGGTCGACGGCCAGGGCGGGCTCGCCCAGGTCGACCAGGGTCTCGTCGATCCGGCCGAGCAGCTCGGCGTCCAGCCGCAGGTGACGATGGGAGAGCCGCGCCCCCAGCTCGATGTCCTGGGCCTGACACCAGTCGACGATGGCGTTGATGACGGGGCCACGCCTTTTCTCGATACTGGGTCGAGTCGCCAGCTCCCCGAGGGTATCGCGGAGCAGATGACGAGCGCGGTTGGATAGCAACATCTTCGATAGCAGCATGGAAACCTCACGCGAGTTGCACGACGACGTCGTGGATCAGCCTCAGATGATTATAGGGGCTGGCCTGGGTTTCCTGCTGGCTCAGGCGAAAGGCGCGCTGTTCGTTGCGGGGCAGTCCCTGGAACTCGGCGATCACCTGGAACAGCCAGATCTCCTCGTCCCATTCAAGCTCGCCTGCCTGCCGATATTCCAGGGCGCTCAGCGCCTCGTCGCCGTCCACCACCGCGAGATAGAAGCGCTCCACCTCCTCCTTGAGCGCCTGTTGGCGTGCGGCGACCCGGGCGTCTTCCTGGGGGGCGGCAACGCCGGCGGCGGTTACCGGCTCCGGACGCGACGCGGGCCGCGGCAGCCGATGCAACAGCTCGGTGAGCGCGCGGCTATCGGGATGGTGATCCAGGGCGGCGGCGCCGGCGGCGACCAGCGGCGTGGCCTGGTTGACCAGCGCCGGCACCTCGCCGCGCCGGGCATAGTTGCCGGGCACGAAGCCGGGATGCTCGCGCAGGAAGCCGGCCATGCCGGCCACCAGGCGGCTGCGCGACTGCTGCTGGCGGAAACGCGCCATCAGCTCGACCAGTCGCCGCTGCACCTCGCGCAGGCTGGTGTAGTGCTGGGTCAGCTGATGCTGCAGGCCGCTGACCAGCAGCTTGCGCAGGGCGCCGTCGCTGCCCACCAGCTCGATCAGCTCGTCGAAGTCGATCAGTGCCAGGCCATCGAGCAGGCGCACGATCTGCTTCTGGGCGCGCTCATTCTCGCGGATCTTGTCGCCCAGGCGGCTGACGAAGCCGAAGTCGCCGTTGAAGCGTCGCCACAGGCTATCGATGGCGTCGGCGAAGCGGCCGTTGAGGTCATCCACCTCCTGGCGAAGCCGCAATAGCTGCTGCTCCTGGCGCCAGTACTCTCCACCGTCCCGAGCCTCGCGGTAGCTCTGTACCAGGCTGCGCAAGAGCTCCAGGGTCTCGGCCACATCGGCGTTGACGTGGCGGCGACTCTCGTCCGCGAGCATCTCGGCGACCAGCTCACGCACCTTGGGGGCGAGCTTGACCCCGCCCTGCTCGTCCGGGCGCCACAGGATGCGCGCCGCCAGCAGCCGATTGAGCGCCGTGGTGCTGAGCGTCTCCACCGGCACCTCATCCCGGGCGTAGCCGGCCATCAAGGCCTCGGCGTACTTGCCGAGCAGCGCCAGCCGCTCGACCCCGGTACTGATCAGGCGGCTCTCCAGGGCGTGTGAAGGGGCGTCGCTCACAGCAGGCTCTCCTGGCCGCTCGGCGCCTGGTCATCCACCGGCAGGTTCTCCTCGTCGCGGATAAAGCGAACCAGGTCGATAAGGTAGTCGACCTTGGCGGTGACCAGGTAATACTGGCGATCGGCGTGGGGCTGAAGCAGATAGCCATGCTCCTTGAGCCGCTTGAACACCTGCTTGAGCTGGGCGTCGAGCTGGTCGCTCTGGGAGCCGAAGAAGGGGTCGCTCGCCAGGCGCTCCAGGCGTTCGCGCAGGCCCTGGTGGTCCTCGCAGCGAGAGCTGAAGTCGGCGGGCTTGAGCACATCACCGGGGGCGGCGGGGCCATCCCGGCCCAGCGCCTCCTGCACCAGCTGCAGCCACTCCAGCAGCGGAAGCAGGCTGTTGACGGTCTCCGCCAGCTGACGGGAGAGTTGTTCCCGGGCGCCTTCATCCAGGGCGCGCCAGGCCAGGAAGACGACGCTTCCCTCGTGATTGGTGGCCAGCCGCCGGTTGAGCGGGCGCAGATAGGCATCGATCTGCTCCCGCGTCGCGTCATCCTGCAGGTGGCGAAACGCGCCTTCGTCGCTGACCGCACAGATAAACTCGCCGGCCAGCAGCCGCTCGATCAAGGGCCCATGGCTCACCAGGGAGCGCCCGAGCTCATGGCCTTCCGACCGTTCAGCCTCGCCGGCCGTCGCCGGCTGGATCGCTTCGCTCATGATGCCACCTCCTCGGCGCGGGCCTGCAGACGCTGGGCCAGGCGACTCAGGCGCGGCTCGATTCGCTTGAGCCGACGCTGAGTGGGCTCCGCCGCGTCGCGGTCGATCAGGTAACGGTTGTGAAACAGCAGCAGCACGTCCGACTCCGGGTTGGGGAAGGCGCCGACGATATGGATACGGTTGTTGTCACAGGCGTCGAACAGCTTCTCGACGTTGTGATAGGCCAGGGTGCCGATCTCGTCGATGGGCCAGTGAATGGCGATCTCGGCCGGGCCACGCAGCAGCCGGGTAAAGGCGAGCAGGAACTTGCACAGGATCAGATAGGCCATGCCGTGGCTGGAGGACTCCAGCAGCTGGCGATCGTTGCGGATGACCAGGTCGGTACCGCCCTCGTTGAGGTGCAGCTCCAGGCGCAGCAGGCTCTCGAAGCTGTACTGCTGGTCGCTGCGCAGCAGCTCCACCACGTCGGCCAGGGTGTCGAGATAGTCGTCACCGGGGAGCGGCTGGCCGGAATCACGCCACTCGCGGTAGCGCCGGGAGAACCGCTTGAGCGGCTCCCAGAAGCCCAGCTCGTCGATGGTGGACTGGATCTTCACCTCGGCCCGGCCGATGCCCTCGAGCTTGAGGTCGTCGGCCACCTCGTCCGACAGGCGCCGGCTCTGGGCGCTGATGCGCCGGTTGAGGTCGCTGAAGACGGTGAAGAACTTGTCGAGATCGTCGGAGAGGTTGCGCCCCTCCTGCAGCAGCTGTTCCTGCTGGCCTTCCAGCAGCTTGAGCATGCCCGCGATCACCGGCAGCAACCGGCGCGGGCTCTCGCCATCGAGTCGGGCCCGTTCGGCCTCCAGGGTGTCCTGGAAGTCGGCGCTGGCGCCCTTGATCAGCTCGGATTCCAGCGTCTCGCAGCCGCGGCGCAGGGCCTCCAGCTCACGCCCATGATCGGTCAGCCCCTGGCGCAGACGCTCGATACGCTCCTGGGTGTCCCCGGGCGCCTCGCCGAGAGGCTCGGGGGCCGCCGCCAGGGCCAGGGCCTCGAGCTTGTCGAGCAGTGGCGCCAGGGTCTCCACCAGCGTTTTGGCCGCATCCCGGCGGGCCGTGAGCTCGCTCGCCGCGGCTCGATATTCGTCCCGGGCGGCATGAAAGTCGGCCCGATGCTGGTGGCGCCGGCGCTCCAGGGCATCGCGTTCCCGGGTGAGCTCGGCGTCCTTCTCCACCAGCCGCGGCTTGCGTTCCCCCCACTCCACGCGCATGAAGCGCGTATAGGCATCGAGCTCCTCGCGGCGCCCCTCGGTGTCGCGAATGCGCCCGGCCAGCGCCTCCATGCGTGAACGCGTTTCCCGCACGCTGACCGGGTCGACGCCCTGCTCCGCCAGCTCCCGGTCGAAGGCCGCGGTGAGCTCATCACGCTGCAGGCGGTGCTCCTCCTTGTGCTCGGCCAGCTGACGCCGATGCTGCTGGACCTGCTGATCGAAGCCGGCCAGGCGGGCCTGGAAATCGGCAGTCAATTCGAGGCGCTGGGCACGGTGGCCGTCGGCCAGCGCCTCCAGCGCCTGGCGCTGCTCATCGCGCAGGGCCTGATGGGCGGCCTCCTGTTCCGCCAGCGACTCACGGCAGGCGGCCTGACGCGCCTTCTGGGCCGCCGCATGGCGCTGCTGGCACTGGCTACGCGCCTGCAGGGCGTAATCCACCTCCTCGGCGGCCCGGCGACGCGCGGTACGGGCACGCTCGAGGCGGGCATCGGCCTCCTGGACCTTCTGGTGACCGGCCCGTAGCGCCTTCTCGGCCGCCTTCTCCTCTTCATTCGCCTCGTCCAGCGCCGCCTCGGCGGTGGCAATGGCGGCCAGCAGCTCGGCCTCCTCCTGGGCATCGTCGGGCGCGTCGATGGCGGCCAGGTCCAGCGTCAGGCCGAAGAGGTCATCGCTTGCCGTCTCGTTGAACTGGGGGGCGAGGTCACGCCGCTCCAGGAGCGCCGGCGCCACCACCTTGCCCAGGGTCTGCTCCCAGCCCGGGCGATGATGGCGCAGGAAGTGACGCAGGCTGCCCTGGGCGGGATCGCGCTGGACCTGAAGAGTCGCCAGCCGGGCCTCGGCGCGGGAGCGGCGGGCCCGGGCCCTCTCCAGTTCCTGTTCGGCGGCGTCACGCTCCTGCTTGCGCCCGTCGAGCTCGCCGCGCAGCTGCTCCATGGCCGCCGCGGCGGATGCCTGCTCGCTCTGGGCCTGATCGACCCGGACCTGGGCCTGCTCCGCCTCGCGGGCCTCCTCGGGGCTCTGGGCCGTATGCGCCAGCTGTGCCTTGAGCTCGGCCAAACGCGCCGTCACCTGCTCCAGGCGAGCGCGGTAGTCATCATCCAGCGCCTGGCGGCGGGCCTGGTAGTCGGCGTCCAGGCGGCCCTCGGCATCGACCTGCTGGTCGCGGCAGGTGTCCTTCTCCTCACCCAGGGCATCGATCAGCGCCTGGAGCTCGTCGCGACGCGCCTCGAGCAGGTCGCCGAGCTCCACCAGCCGCGCCTCCAACTTGGCCTTGCTCGCCTTGACCGCCTGTTGCATCAGTTCCAGGTGGTCACGCAGCTGTTGTTGCTGTTCGCGCCACTGGGGCAGCGCCTTGAGGTCCTGCTCGAGGCCCGGCATATCGGCGGCCTCGAAGGCCTCGAACTGTTGCTGCAGATCATCCAGCACACCCCGGGTCTGGTCGAGTTCGCTGTCGAGCTCGCTGGCGCGGTCGTTAAAGGCGTCACGCTGCTCCCGGTAGGCGGCTTCCCGGGCCTGAAAGTCGCGCTGGCGCCGCTGAATCTCGGCCTCATGCTCGGCCCGGTCGCGCTCGGCGCGATGCCGATCGGCCTCCAGCTGGGGCTTCAACTGCCAGAGCGAGGCCTCCAGGTCGGCGATCTCGCGATCCCGGCGCTCCAGCTCGCCCAGCGAGCGCTGCAGGGGTTCCAGGCGCATGGACTGGCGCATGCGGGCGATCCATTCCCGGGCCTTGGTGTTACGGATGCGGGTCACCGGCAGCTCGACGCCATCTTCCTCGAAGATCGCCGCCAGCATGGTCTTGAGGGTGTCCATCTTGCCCTCCTTGGCGTGTACCGCCGAGACCAGCTTCTCGATATGCCGGATGCGCTGGCCGGGGCGTACCAGGCTGAAGCGGGCGGCCACCTGACGCAGGCGCAGCCCCTCCTTGCGGTTGCCCCGGGGCTGGGTGCCCGTCTGGGTGAAGTCGTTCTGGATCACCGCGCGGTACTCGGAGGTGGCCCCCAGCTTGGGGGAGACCGACACGCCCCGCCGCCGCAGGCCGCTGGCCCACTGGGCGTAGTCCAGGGCCGTCACGCCGGCATCACTCTCGACCAGATAGTCCTCGGGGCGGTAGGCATCCCCCAGGAAGCGATACTCGACCCCACCCTCGCCGCGGCGGGTCAGCACCGCCTGGCAGACGTCTCCTTCCTCGCGGCGGTATTCATACACGAGGTAGCTGTTGCGGTGCGGTAGATAGAAGGCGTCGAACTTGAGGCGCGTGCGCGGCACCACCCGGTTGGGCAATTCACCGTAGAACACCGGCACCAGCCGCTGGAGGGTGGTCTTGCCCGAGGCATTGGTGCCGCAGATATTCGTGTGGCCCTCCACACTGAGTTCGACCACCCCCTCGAGGTGGCCGTGGATCATCACGATGCGTAGCAGCTGGCCCATGTCGCGTCCCTGGTCGTTGGCATGCCCATCACCGGTCCAGTGCCGGTAAGCGCCCATGGTGCCGGAGGCGCTGCATCATCTCAATTGGGGACGGGTGATGACCCTCCCTGGTCGAGGACCCCCTAATCGATATAGGCCATGATGGCCTCATGTGCAGCAATCTGGGCCTCGGCTTCATGCACCAGGCGCTCGTATACTTCGCGGGATTCAATTGGCAGGGACATGGTATTCCTCCGGGTTGATTACCCCATGAATACAAAACGATTACGACCCTCTGCGCAATCCCCGCCAGCGGCTTTCACATTTCTTGCGGCAAGGTAACCAAGTGTTGTTGCTAACGGCACGGGGGCGTCACACTCCCTGCACCGGGCCTCCGGTGGTACCCTGATGCCCCCAGGAGGAGGCCATGATCTCTCGGCTCGGCGCCCAACGCCTGCACAACACACTACAACATTTGCTGATACTCACCGGCATGTCGCTGCTGCTCGCCGTGCCCGCCTGGCTGCTGGCCGGTAGTGCGGGAGTGCTGTGGGCCTTTTGCCTGGTGATATTGACGCTCTATCTCGGCGGACGGATACCGGCGCGACTGGTGCTGGCGCGCACCGGCGCCGGGGCACTGCACCGGCATCAGGCCCCCCAGCTCTACCGGGTAATGGCCCTGCTCTATCGGCGAGCGGGCATCACCCAGCCGCCGGCACTGTTCTACGTGCCCTCACCGGATCTCAACGCCTTCGCGGTGGGGGATGCCCGGGACGGGGGCATCGCGGTAACCGAGGGCCTGCTGCGGAACCTGCCATTGCGCGAGCTTGCCGGCGTGCTCGCCCACGAGGTGAGCCATCTGCGCCACGGCGATACCCGGGTGATGTCCATGGCCGCCACCATGACACGCCTCACCGTCTGGGGAACCATGCTGGTGCAGTTGGCACTGATCGCCATGCTGCCCTCGGCCATGGCCGGGGAGTTTCGCATGCCCTGGCTGGAGCTGCTGGCGGTGGGTCTGGCCCCCCTGGCGAGCACCCTGCTGCAGCTTGCCCTGTCACGGAACCGCGAGTTCACCGCCGACCTGGAGGCGATGACGCTGACTCGCGACCCCCAGGGGCTGGCCGATGCTCTGGAGACCCTGGAACGGCGCAATGGCATCTGGCTGACGACCCTGTTCGGTCGCCAACAGCTGCCGGGGTGGCTGCGCTACCTGCAGACCCACCCGCCCACCACCGAGCGGGTACAACGACTGATGGCGCTGGCCGAACGACAGGGACCCAGGCCGTCGTCTTCGCGCCCCTACCGTCCTCGCGAGCCGCTGGTGGAGTCCCGCCCCGAACGCCACGGTCATCGTTATTGGCTGGGGCGCAGGCGATAATTGACCGGCATCTCGAGGGCGGTGCATGCTTTAATGCAAGAATCGTAACGCTCTGACACACAAAGGAAACAAATAATGAACGGCTTTATCCGCAACACCCTGGCGCTCGCCGTCTCCCTGGGCGTGGCCGCCACCGCCCAGGCCAACGACTTCGCCGACATGGACCCGACGACGCTACGCATGGCCCACGTGGTCAACGAAGAGGATGGTTTCCATATCGCCGCCATGAAGTTCGAGGAACTGGTGGAAGAGCGCACCCACGGCAAGGTGGATATCGAACTCTACCCCAACGCCAGCCTCGGCGATGAGCGCACCCTGCTCGAGGGCATGCAGATCGGCACCGTCGACATGGGTTTGATCACCAACGGTCCGGTCGCCAACTTCCTGGAGGAGATGGCGGTATTCGAACTGCCCTTCCTCTTCCCGAGCCCCGAAGCCGCTTATGAAGTGCTCGACGGCGAGATCGGCCAGGAGCTGCTGGGTCGCCTCTCCGAGGTCAACCTCAAGGGCCTGGCCTATGCCGAACGCGGCTTTCGCAACCTCACCAACAGCGAGCGTGCGGTGGAGAGCCCCGCGGATATCGACGGCCTGCGCATCCGCGTGATGGAGAACCCGGTCTACGTGGACACCTTCCGCGAGCTGGGTGCCAACGCCGTGCCCATGGCCTGGACCGAGGCCCTCACCGCCATGCAGCAGGGCACCATCGACGGCCAGGAAAACCCGGTCAACGTGATCCACTCCTTCAAGCTCTTCGAGACCCAGGATCACATGACGCTGTCGCGCCACACCTACGCGCCGGCGATCTTCGTGATGGGGATGCCGGCCTGGGGCGAGCTGCCGGAGGCCGCCCGGACGGTCATCGCCCAGGCCGCCCAGGAGGCCGCCGAGCATGAGCGCCGGGTCAACGCCGAACTGGAGGCCGAGCAGCTGGCCGAGCTGCGCGAGGCAGGAATGCAGATCGTCGAAGACCCCGATATCGCCGCCTTCCAGGAAGCCGTGATTCCCGTCTATGAGAAGTACGGCGAGCAGTTCGGCGATTACCTGCCGCGCATCCAGGAGGCGCTGAAGTAAGTGTCTGACCTCGCCCATTCCCTGTTGCGTCCGCTGCGATGGAGTGAACGCGCCCTCGACGCCGTTATCTCGCCCGTGGTCTTCACGGCGATGGCGGCGTTGATCGGTGTGATCACCCTGCAGATCGTCTCGCGTGTGCTCTTTACCGCCGTGGGCTGGACCGAAGAGGTCGCCCGCTTCCTGTTGATATGGATCACCTTCCTGGCGGCCACTCTGGCATTCCATCGAGGGCGGCATATCGCCGTGACCTTCGTGGTGGACGCCCTGCCCGGGCTACCCAGGCGCCTGGCCCGGATCGCCGCGCTGCTGGTAGCTCTGGGCTTTCTCCTCGCGTTGATCCTGATCGGCTGGGATTACATGCAGGTCCAGAGTTTTCAGAAATCCGCCTCGCTGCGTCTCTCCATGACCTGGGTCTACGCCGTGATCCCCCTCTCCGCGGCGATCATGGCCTGGTACGCCCTGGTGGATATCGCCGGCCTGGCGCTGGGCGATGCCCACGCCTCCGCGGCTGACGACGAGGAGCGCCCATGACCGCCCTGCTCTTTCTACTGTTCCTGATTTTCATGCTGCTGGGCGTGCCCATTGCCCTGGCCATCGGCGCCAGCACCCTGGTGGCGCTCAAGGCCCAGGGCGTGCCACTGATGGTGGTCACCCAGCAGATGTTCCAGGGCATCAACTCCTTCGCCCTGGTGGCGGTGCCGATGTTTATCCTCGCCGGTGACCTGATGGCCCAGGGCAAGGTGAGCGAGAAGCTCGTCGACTTCGCCGATTCGATGTTCGGTTTCCTCAAGGGCGGGCTGTCGATGGTCTCCGTGGGCGCCGGGATGTTCTTCGCCGCCATCTCGGGCTCCGGGGCCGCCACCACCGCGGCGGTGGGCGCCAGCCTCGTGCCGGAGCTTCGCAAGAAGGGCTACGAACCCGCCTCGGCGGCCAGCCTGATCGCCGCCAGCGGCACCATCGGCGTGGTGATCCCGCCCTCGGTGCCGATGATCATCTATGCCGTGATCGCCCAGCAGTCGGTATCCACGCTGTTCTTGAGCGGTATCCTGCCGGGCATCGCCATGGGCCTGGGGCTCTCCGTGATCGCCATCGTGCAGGCCTACCGCCGCAACTACCCCCGCGGCACTGCCCTGTCGGCGGCCACCATCTGGCGTACCTTCAAGAGCGCCAGCTGGGGACTGATGACCCCGGTGATCATCCTCGGCGGCATCTTCTCGGGGATCTTTACCCCCAGCGAGGCGGCGGTGGTGGCGGTCAACTATGCCCTGCTGGTATCGCTGTTCGTCTACCGCGACCTGACGCTGCCCGACGTCTACCGCATCCTCATCCGCTCGGCCATCACCACCTCGGTGATCATGCTGGTCATCGCCACCTCGGCGATACTCAGCTGGACCCTGTCGAGCTGGCAAGTTCCCGGGGCCATCGCCCAGGCGGTGCTTTCGCTCTCCACCGATCCCCTGGTGATCATGCTGCTGGTAGTGGCGGTGATCCTGCTGACCGGCGTCTTTATCGAGACCGCCAGTGCCCTGATCATCCTGACACCGGTGCTGCTGCCACTGGTGACCCAGCTGGGCATCGATCCGATCCACTTCGGGCTGATCATCGTCATGGGGCTGGCCATCGGCATGATCACCCCGCCGGTGGCGATCAACCTGTACGTGGCTTCGTCGGTCACTCAGCTTCCCCTGGAGCGCATCACCCGCGCCATCATGCCCTACCTGCTGGGTCTGGTCGCGGTCCTGATGCTGGTGGTATACGTGCCCATCCTGCTTGGCTGGTCGGGGGCCTGACGCCGCATGGCAAATAGAAACGATTGGCACGCCGCGCGGCTGTCCCGGCTGCGCGGCGTCAATCTCAACCTGCTGCTGGTGTTCGACACCCTCTATCAGCATCGCAGTCTGACACTGGCGGCCGAGGTCATGAACCTCAGCCAGCCGGCCTTGAGCCATTCACTGCGCAAGTTGCGTGAACTGCTGAACGACCCGCTGTTCATCAAGGGCGCCGACGGCATGACGCCGACCCCACTCGCGCATCAGATGCAGGCGGGCATCGACGATGGACTCTTCCATTTCGACCGCGCCCTGACCCAGCACGAGCGTTTCATCCCGGCTACCTCGACCCGGGAGTTTCGCATCGGCGTGTGCGACGACGCCGTCAGCGGCGCCCTTCAGCCGGCACTGCTGAGCCATACCCTCCACCACGCCCCCGGCCTGTGCTTGAACTGGCTGCCAATACGCATCGCCCATGAGGACCAGGCTCAGTCGCGCCTGGAGGCTCATGACCTGGATGCCGCCATCGTACAGCTCGACTCACTGCCGCTGCAGTTGCCCCACGATCACCTGAGCGATGACCCCATCGGCTGCGTGGGCGATCCCGCCGTTTATGGCGACACCCCCGCCCTGGATATGACCACCTTCCTGGCCGCTCCCCAGGTAGCACTCTCGCACCGGGAAGACAGCCCGCTGTTGATCAATGACGTACTGCGCAGGCGTGGACTTCAGCGGCGCATTGTCGCCAAAACACCACAGGTGGCCCCGCTCGCCGACCTGCTGCCCGGGACCCGGCTGCTGGCGGTGGTAACCAGAAGCTCGGCCCGCCTGCTATGCCGACGCGACAGGTTGCGCTTCTACGACCTGCCCCTGGAAGTGGAGCCGTTTCGCCTCTGCCTGCTCATTGACTGCCGTCGACCCAAGGATGCGGGGCTCGCCTGGCTACGTGGGCGACTCCGTGATGCCGCCCACGTACTCATGCCGACACCCGGGGGCGGTAAGTGATGATCGTGCACCAGCCGGGTCAAGCCCCTCGAGGCGGAAGCTTCAAGGCGTCGACGCCCCGAATATCTTGCCGGGGTTGAGCAGCCCGCCAGGGTCCAGGGTCCGCTTGAGCAGTCGCATCAACTCCAGCTCCGCTGAACTGCGGCTGAGACTCAGGTAATCACATTTCTCGAGACCAATGCCGTGCTCGGCGGAAATCGATCCACCGATGGCCGCCAGGGGCTCGTAGACCAGGCGTTCGACCCCCCGACGACTCTCCGGTCGATCATCTCGCACCGAGATCATGATGTGCAGATTGCCGTCGCCCAGATGGCCGAAGGCCACCAGCCGCCCCTGCTCGGGAAAGGCGTCAGCCAGCCGTCGCTCCAGCCCGGCGACATAGTCTTCCATCGCCGGAATCGGCAGGCTGACATCGTAGGAGAACATCGGGGCCAACTGCTTCACCAACACCTCGATGTCTTCCCGAATATCCCAGATCGCCTGGCGCTGTGCCTCGGAGCCGGCGAGTACCGCATCGGTAATCAGCCCCTGGTCCAGTGCCTGCTCCAGGAATGCCTGGAAGCGCTCGGTATCGATTTCGACATCGGCTCCCTGGCTCTCGATGATGGCGTAGAAGGGCGAATCCGTCGCCAGCGGCGGCGGGTAGGCGCCGCTCTCTTCGGTCATCAGCCGGTAGTGGCTTTGCCACAGGGCCTCGAAGGCGCTCAGCCCGATGCGACGCGCCGCCAGGTTGAGAAGTGTCGTCAACGCGCTGAAGGAAGGCACCGCCACCAGGGCCGTTTGCTCGCTGGGCAGGCGCGGCTGCAGCCGGAGCACCGCTCGGGTGACGATCCCCAGGGTGCCCTCGCTGCCGATGAAAAGCTGCTTGAGATCGTAGCCGGCGTTGTTCTTGAGCATCTGGTTGAGCGAGCTCACCACGGTGCCGTCGGCAAGCACGGCCTCCAGGCCCAGCACCTGCTGGCGCATCATCCCGTAGCGAATCACCCGAACCCCGCCGGCGTTGGTGGCGATATTGCCGCCGATGGTGCAGGAGCCGCGTGCCCCGAGGTCGAGGGGGAACTGCATGTCGACCTCTTCAGCGGCTTCCTGCACCCTCTGCAGTGGTGCCCCGGCCTGAACGGTGAGGGTCCCGCCCACCACATCGATGTCTTCGATGGCGGTCATGCGCTCCAGCGACACCACCAGCTCGTCGGGCGCCGTCACGGCGCCATGGACGACCCCGGTCAATCCACCATGAGTCACAACCGCCTGACCCGCCGCATGACAGCAGGCCATGACCCGACTGAGCTCTTCGGTGTCTGCCGGGCGAATGATGGCGCCGGCCTCGCAGGCAAGCCCCGAGAACCAATCCACGCTGCGCTGGCTGACGCTTGTCCCGGTCAGGACGTTGTCGTGGCCAACGATCTCGGCCAGTTCATTTAATATTGTCTGCATCCTTTCCCCCTTCAGGGCATGTGTTCAGGCCCTTGAATCGGGCCATGCAGCGCCGGATACGGCCCCTGCCTGGAGCCTGAGACTAACCGCGCCTCGCAACACGCTCAAGCGCTGTCGCCAGGAAGCGTTGCACTATCCAAGTGGCGAATGTATCCATAAAAATTGCGCATTCGACCCTTCTACAGGGATTGGGTACGTTCGGGCGATACAAGCGCGAAAACAATCACAACCCGTCAACATCATGCCGAGGATATGTCATGCCGACCAAGACACTCAGCCAGCGCCTGACCTTGACCACCTTGACCGCGGCGGCGCTCGTCTCGAGCCCGCTCTCTCTGGCCTATGACGGCGACAGCTATACACTGCGTCTTGCCCATGTGGTCAATACCGAAGACACCTATCACATTGCAGCAGACCACTTTCGCCGCTATCTGGAAGAGGAATCCTCTGGCAATATCGAGGTGGAGATCTTCCCGAATGCCAGCCTCGGCGACGAGCGCACGCTCCTCGAAGGGATGCAGATCGGCACCGTGGACATGGGCGTCATTACCAACGGGCCAGTGGCCAACTTCGCGCCGGAATTCTCGGTTTTCGAACTGCCTTTTCTCTTCCCCTCCGCGGAATCGGCCTACGCCATTCTCGATGGGGATATAGGCCAGGCATTGCTGGACCGACTCGGGGAAGTCAACCTGAAGGGGCTCGCCTATGCCGAGCGCGGCTTTCGCAACGTGACCAACAGCCAGCAGGCGGTGCACGGGCCGGAAGACCTCGAGGGCCTGAAGCTGCGCGTGGTCGAGAACGAAGTCTATGTCGATACCTTTCGCACCCTGGGCGCCAACGCCGTCCCGATGGCCTGGACGGAAGCGCTGACCGCGCTGCAGCAGGGCACCATCGACGGCCAGGAAAACCCGATCAACGCCATCCATGCCTTTAATCTGGCCGAGACCCAGTCACACCTCTCGATGACTCGACATATCTACGCGCCTGCCGTCTTTATCATGGGCATGCCAGTATGGCAACAGCTCGACGACAGCGCTCAGGCACTGGTGCTGGAAGCCGCGCGAAAGGCCTCCGCCTACGCTCGTGAACAAAACAGCGCCATGCAGAACGCACAGCTCGACGAGCTCCGCGACGCCGGCATGGCCGTGGTAGAAGACCCCGACCGCGAAGCCTTCCGGGACGCCGTGGAGCCGGTCTATGAAAAATATGGCCCCCGCTTCGACGACATCCTGCCGCGCATTCGCGAGGCACTGCAAAAGATGCAATGAGGCGAGGAAATCGGTCGGCCCGGTACGGCATTCGGCACTTGCCCTGGGGCGCCATCGGGCGGCAGCATGCTGGATCAACCGATCACTGCTCTATGGGAGCCTTCCATGACACGCTTGCCGATTTTTCTCTGTGCGCTATCGATGACGGTGCTCGCCGGCTGCACGACCTACACCTACCCGGATCGCGACAATGAGACGGTCTGGGGCGTACCCACAGACGACGAGACCCTGACGCGCGATGAGCGGGAAAATGCGCCGCCTCGCTACCGTGAGCCCGGCGAGGTACCCGAGGCCCGCTAATCGCGGACGAACAGCACGCCAAGATTATTGGCGGGCATCTCGACCGTGGCCTGGAGGCGCAGCCCGTGGCCCTCGGCTTCGGCCACGACCCGCGTAAGGTCGCGCACGCCCCAGCGGGGATCACGGCGGCGCAGGTCGGCATCGAAGGCGGCATTGCTGGGGGCGGTGTGGTCCGCGCCGCGACGGTAGGGGCCATAGAGGCAGAGCACCCCGCCACGCACGAGCCGCTCACCGGCGCGGGCCATCAGGGCCTCGGTCACCGCCCAGGGCGAGATATGGATCAGGTTGATCGCCACGATCGCCTCGAAGGGCCCCGCCGGCCAGGTGTCGGCGGCGGTGGCGTCGAGGCGTAGTGGTTCGGCCAGGTTGGCCAGACCCGCCTGGTCACGCCAGGCGGCGATGGACGCCAGGGCCCCGGGCGTCGGATCGCTGGGCTGCCACATCCAGCCCGGCATGGCGGTCGCACAGTGCACGGCATGTTCGCCGCTACCGCTGGCCAGCTCCAGCACGCGCGCGCGTTCGGGCAGGGCCTCTTGCAGCACCTCGAGAATCGGCTGGCGGTTGCGCGCCGCGGCCGGGGTATAACGGCGTGGATCGGTCATATCGGTATTCCATGGATGTGAAGCGAGAGACTACTTCTTCTTGCCCCGGGGTTTGGCCCCCGGCCCTGCCGCCTTGGCGCGGGAACCGGAGGGACGCCCGCCCTTGGGCTTGGGGCCGGGCTGTTTCGCCGCAGGCTTTTTCGCGGCGGCCTTCTTGCCCCCCGGCGTCTTGCCGGGTGCCACGCCCTTCTCCCCGGCCTTGCGCCTGGGTGGCTTGCCGCCGGTGGACTTGCCCTTGCCGGGCTTGCCCTCACCGGACTTGCCGGGCTTATGGGGCCGACCGCCTTCGCCCCCGGCGGTGGCTCGCTGTCGAGTCCCCGCCTTGCCCGACGGCTTGCCGGCACCACCGCCCTTGCGGCGTGCCGTCCGGCGCCCGGCCGACGGGTCCTCGGAGGCGGAGCCTTCGGTCATGGCCAGTATCGTCGCCACCTCGTCGGGCGTCAGGTCACGCCAGTCCCCCGTGGCCAGCCCCTTGAGCGACACATTCATGATGCGGATGCGCTCCAGCCTCGTCACCTCATAGTCGAACACCTCGCACATCCGGCGAATCTGGCGGTTCAGCCCCTGGACCAGCGTGATGTTGAAGACGAAGCGCGACTCCTTGACCACCCGGCACTTCTTGGTGATCTCGCCGAGGATCGGCACGCCGCCGGCCATGCCGGCGATAAACTCGTCGGTAATCGGCTTGTTGACGGTGACCCGGTACTCCTTCTCGTGATTATTGCTGGCACGCAGAATACGGTTGACCAGGTCGCCGTTATTGGTCAGGAAGATCAGTCCCTGGGAGTCCTTGTCCAGGCGGCCGATGGGAAATATGCGGGTACCGTGTTTGACGAAGTCGACGATATTGGCCTTTTCGTCGGGGTCCGTGGTGCTGACGATGCCCACCGGCTTGTTGAGGGCGATAAACACCTGGTCCTCGTCCTCCAGCGCCAGGGGCTCGACGACCTGGCCGTTGACCTTGACCACGCTGCCGGGCACGACCCGGTCGCCGGGGGTGGCCCGCTGCCCATCGATGCGCACATTGCCCTGCTCGATGTATCGGTCGGCCTCTCGCCGCGAGCACATGCCGCTTTCGCTGATGTACTTGTTGATTCGTTTGGAGAGGGTCTGGGCCATGGGAGTGCATCCGAGCGTAAGGGTGAAGGGGATCGAGGCGACGGCCCACCAGTTTAAGGGCCCGGCCAGGCGACGGCCAGCCATGCCCGGCATCCGGCCGGTATCAGCCCGGCATCCGGCCGGTATCAGACGGGGCGATGTTAGCCCAGGTCGCAGCAGCGCTTGAACTTGCGCCCGCTACCGCAGGGGCAGGCGTCGTTGCGACCGGGCTTCAGGCGCGACACCGTCGGCCGGCCATCCAGGTAGCGCCAGCGGCCATCGTCCCGGCGAAATTCCGAGGCCTCTTCCAGCACCCCGTAGTCGTGCCCCTCGCGGAAGGTGGCACGAAATTCCACCCAGCCCCGGTCGCCCTGCTCGCCGCTGTGCAACACCTCCAGCCCCAGCCACTGGGTGGCGTCATCCGCCCCCAGCTCGGCGGGACGGGTATCGGGGTGCCAGCTGGCCAGGAGGTAATCCGTACGCTTCAGCACGAAGGCGCTGTAGCGCGAACGCATCAGGGCCGCCGGCGTGGGGGCAGGCGCCCCGTCATGATAACGCCCACAGCATTCGGCCAACGGCCTGGCACTGCCACAGGGACAGGAAATAGATGCGCTCGACATTGCGGCTCCTGCTGGAGGGGGTAATGGCGGCATCTTAACAAGGCAGGCCACGCGACTCGATCGATAACGACGATCCTGCTTGGTCGGTAACGGCGATCCTGATAGCAGCATCCCTGCCTGTCGACGCCGCCTAGCCCCGGCGCCGTGTACGGGCGGTGGCCTCGGCGGTCAGGGGGTCCTCAGGCCAGGGATGCTTGGGATAGCGACCGCGCATCTCGCGGCGCACCTGGGCGTAGCTCCCCGCCCAGAAGCTGGCCAGGTCGGTGGTGACCTGCAGTGGGCGCCGCGCCGGCGAGAGCAGGTGCAACAGCACCGCCTCCCGCCCATCGGCGACCCGCGGCGAGGCGTGCCAGCCGAAGCACTCCTGCAGCTTCACCGCCAGCACCGGCGGCTTGCCCTCCAGGCAGGGGGCATAGTCGATCCGATGGCTGGCGCCGCTGGGCACGGCCAGGCGCTCCGGGGCCAGCTCATCGAGACGCGCGCGCAGCGGCCACGCCAGGGTGTCCAGCAGCAGGCGGGCCAGGGGCAGGCGCTCCACGGCGTCCAGGCGGCGGATGCCATGGAGGTGCGGCCCCAGCCAGTCATCGAGGCTCTCGAGCAACGCCGCCTCGGAGGCCTCGGGCCAGTCATCGCCCAGGGTGCGTCGCAGCAGCGCCAGGCGGCCGCGCAACTGGGTGAGCGCCTCGCTATCCGGAAGCCCGCGACGGCGCAGGGCATCGAGCAGGGCATCGCGCACCGCCTCCGGCGGCATCGTCTGGAGGGCCCGCCGCTCGAGCACCACGGCCCCCAGACCCCGCACCTCTTCGCCCTTCAGGCCGCCCAGGTCGTCGGACCATTCGAGACGCGTGCGCCACTCGGCGCATTCGGGATAGAGCGCTTCCAGCCGCTCCCGGGAGAGCGCCACGCCGCGGAAGATTCGCGCCCCGCTGGCCTCCCCGGAGAGCTCGGCGGCCACCAGGAGACAGGCATGGCCCAGGGGGTGGCCCTCGGGCAGGGTCGCCAGCCCTCCGCCGGCCAGGCGAAAGCGACCCGGGGCCTCGAGGCGCTGGGCAATACGCTCCGGGTAGGCGATGGCCAGCAGCTCGCCCAGCGGCGCCGAATCGGACACCTCGAGGGGCACCCGGGCGATGCGGGCCAGACGCTCGGCCTCTCGGCGCCACTGGCGGTGGGCCCGGGGCTCACGCAACCGTGACTGCAGCATGCGCTCCAGGTCACGCTCCGGGTCGACACCGCGCTCCTCCAGCAGTGCCACCAGGGCACAGGCCAATGCCAGCGCCTCGCGCCGTGCGGCACGCTCGAGCATCGCCGCCAGGCGGGGATGCGTCGGCCAGCGCGACGCGGCGCGCCCCAGTTCGGTGAGATGAGCGCCAGCGTCCAGCAGCCCCAGGCGACGCAGCAAGTCCTGCCCGGCGGCCAGGGCACCGGCGGGCGGCGGAGTGACCCAGGCCAGCCGGCGGGCATCGGTGATGCCCCAGCGCGCCAGCTCGAACGCCAGCGGGGCCAGGTCCGCCTGGCGGATCTCCGGCTCGCCGTGGGGGCTCATGGGCTGCTCCTCGGCCCACAGCCGAACACAGAGCCCCGGCCCCTGGCGGCCGGCCCGACCGCGGCGCTGGTCGGCACTGGCCCGGTTGACACGGCGGGTCTCCAGGCGAGTCAGGCCGCTGCGTGGCTGGAACACCGGCACCCGTTCCCGGCCGGCATCCACCACCAGCCGCACGCCGTCCACGGTGACGCTGGATTCGGCGATGGCGGTGGCCAGCACTACCCGGCGCCGCCCCTCGGGATCCGGACGCAGGGCCCGGCGCTGCTCCTCCAGGGACAGCCTGCCGTGCAGCGCCAGCACGAGCAGTTCCGGGGCACGCCGGGCCAGTTCCCCCGCCAGGCGGCGTATCTCCGCCACCCCGGGCAGGATCACCAGGGCATCGCCCTGCTGCTCGGCCATGGCATCGAGCAGGGCCCTGGCCTGCGACTCAGGGGGCGCGTCCCGGGCGCCGAGCGCTCGGTAGCGTGTCTCGACCGGAAAGGCCCGGCCCGGGCAGTCGATCACCGGCGTCTCGTGACCCAGCACGCCGAGCAGCGCCTCGACGTCGAGGGTGGCCGACATCACCAAAAGGCGCAGGTCCTCGCGTACCGTCTGGGCGTCCAGGGCCAGGGCAAGCCCCAGGTCCGCCTCCAGGCTGCGTTCATGAAACTCATCGAAGAGGATCCCGGCCACGCCCTCGAGGAGAGGGTCTTCCTGCAGCATCCGGGTCAAGACTCCCTGGGTCACCACCTCCAGGCGCGTGGCGGGCCCCACCCGGCTCTCGCCGCGCATTCGATACCCCACCGTCTGCCCGACGCGCTCGCCCAGTTGCTCGGCCATGAAGCCCGCGGCCAGTCGCGCCGCCACCCGCCGCGGCTCGAGCAGCAGCAGGCGCCCTTCCCGGGCCCAGGGTGCCTCGAGCAAGGCGAGCGGGACTCGGGTGGTCTTGCCGGCCCCGGGCTCGGCCACCAGCAGCGCACGCGGATGACCGACCAGGGCGTCATGAATCGCCTCGAGACGCGTATCGATGGGCAACGTCATACGGGATTCAGCGCTCCGACTCGTCGGCCCGGGGCGCCACGCCGCACCCCTTGAGCACCATTCGGGTCAGGAAGACGGTGATCTCCTCGACGTCGGCGTCGGACAGCGCGTCCCGGTCGGTGATACCCAGCACCTGGGCCTCGAAATCGGCGTAGTGCTGGGTGGCCGACCAGATCAGGAAGATGAGCCAGACCGGGTCGACCGGGTCCATCAGGCCGCGTTCGGCCCACTGGCGGAAAATCGCCGCGCGGGCCTGGACCCAGTCGCGCAGGTCGCCGCGCAGATAGTCCTGCAGGAAGGGGGCGCCCGCCAGGATCTCGGCGGCGAACAGCCGCGACCCCTCGGGGTGGCGTCGGGAGAGCTGCATCTTGCTGCGTATGAAGGCTTCCAGCACCTCGGCCGGGTCGTCCTCCGCGGAGATATCGTCGAGAAGCGCATTCCAGCGCGCCATCATGCGCTCCAGCAGGCGCACATAGAGCCCGCGCTTGCTGCCCATGTAGTAAAGCAGGTTGGATTTGGGGAGCCCCGCCTGGGCGGCAATAGCGGCCAGGCTGGCGCCGCGATACCCATGGTTGGCGAAGACCCGTTCGGCGGCGGCCAGGATCTCTCGCTCATTGCGCTCCCGGGTGGCGCCGTTGCCGTTGTCGGTGCGAACGGAAGCGGCAACATCGCGCTGGGTCATGGGGCTCTCCTGGCCGGTCTGAATGGCAGGAGTTTGCCGCACGCCCGATAGCGGTGCAAACCGTGGGAAGAGCCGACGAACCAGGACTTGCATTCCTCTCATTCCTGAACCAAGCTGAAATCGAAACTGACCGATTGGTCAAGTATCGATTCGAGAATCCCGCGGTAGATATCAATACCGGATTCCACCACCGCCTGAATGCCAACGACAAGAGACATGGCGATGATCGACTTTCTGCTCAACGGCGCCCCGCGTCGGTGCGAGGCCACGCCCGATACCAGCGTGCTCGAATTGCTGCGCGACACCCTGGGCCAGACCGGCACCAAGGAGGGGTGCGCCACCGGCGACTGCGGCGCCTGCACCGTGGCCATCGGCGAGGCCGACACCACCGGCGCCTGGCGCTATCACGCCGCCAACGCCTGCATCACCCCCGCCCATCAGCTCAATGGCCGCGCCCTGGTGACCGTTGAGGGGCTGGCCCGGGGCGATGCCCTGCATCCGGCCCAGGCCGCCATGGTCGAGTGCCATGCCACCCAGTGTGGTTTCTGCACGCCAGGCATCGTGATGTCGCTGTTCACCCTGCATGAGGGCCAGCGGCACGACCCCGCCCCGCTGACGCCGGAGCGCCTGGAATCGGCGCTGGGGGGCAACCTGTGCCGCTGCACCGGCTATCGCCCGATTCGCGATGCCGCCATGACCCTGGCCGACCACCCGGAGCCCGCCGTCAAGGCGTGGGAGCCGCCTCCCCGGGAAAGCGCCGGCGAGGCGGAGGCGCCCCGAGCGCCCGCCACCGGGGCACCGGCGTCGCCGCCCGGGGATATCGGCTTCGCCCAGCCCGACTCCCTGGAGGCACTGATCGCCGAGCGCCGCGCCAACCCCGAGGCACCGCTGGTCGCCGGGGGCACCGACCTCTGGCTCGAGGTCACCCAGCGTCTGACGCGCTTCCCCCGCGTTGTGGACCTCACCCGGGTACCCGAGCTCCAGGCCCTCGAGGAGGCCACACTGGATGACAGGCGGCGCGGCTGGTGGCTCGGGGGCGCGGTCACCTATGCACGCCTCGAGCCGCTGCTGGCCGAGCACTACCCCAGCTTCGCCCACCTCCTGCACCGCCTGGGGTCGGCCCAGGTACGCAACCGCGGCACTCTGGGCGGCAATATCGCCAATGCCTCACCCATCGGCGACACACCCCCGGTGCTGCTCGCCCTGGGCTCACGCCTCTGGCTGGCGGGCCCCGGAGACGGTAAAGGAGAAGGAGAAGGAGAAGGAGAAGGAGAAGAAATAACCGAGCGGGAGCTGCCCCTCGATGACTTCTTCCTCGACTACAAGCACACCGCGCTGCGCGAGGGCGAGGTGGTGCGTGCCATCTTCCTGCCGCGCCCCGACCCCGAACGGGAGCTCAGGGTATGGAAGCTCTCGAAGCGCCGCGAGGACGACATCTCCGCGGTGCTGGGCGCCTTCGCCTGGCGCCTAACCGACGGCGTGATGCGCGATGTGCGCCTGGCCTTCGGCGGCATGGCGGCGATTCCCAAGCGGGCCACGGCCGCCGAGGGCGCCCTGGAGGGACGCCCCCCCACACCCGAGGCCTTCGCCGCCGCGCGCACCGCCCTGGCGTCGGACTTCCAGCCCATGAGCGATGGGCGGGGCAGCGCCGATTACCGGCGCCTGACCGCCGCCAACCTGCTCGAACGCCTGCGCCTGGTGCTGGACGATGATCACGCGTCTTACGACAAGGCCCACGGCTCCCGGGAGGTCATGCTGCATGCGTACGCTCACTAAGCCCCTTCAACGCCGAAACGCCTCTCACAATGTTCAGGCCCACGACCCTCAGGCCCACAATGCCCAGGCCCACGAGAGCGCCATCAAGCACGTGACCGGGCGTGCCACCTATATCGATGATATCCCGGCCCCGGCGAACTGCCTGCACCTGGCGGTATCGCTCTCGCCGGTGGCCCATGGCCGCGTGGTGGGTCTCGACCTCACCCGCGTCCGCGCGCTACCCGGTGTGGTGGATGCCATCGGATTCAACGACGTGCCGGGGCATACCGATATCGGCCCGGTGTTTCCCGGGGACCCGATCTTTATCGACACGGAGATCAGCTACGCCGGCCAGGCACTGTTTGCGGTCGCCGCCGAGAGTCATCGCGCCGCCCGAGAGGCCGTCAAGGCGGCCCTGGACGCGGGCGTGGTGGAAATCGACGAGCAGCCGGCCAGCCTCGACCCGGTGGCCGCCGCCGAGCGCGGTGAGTTCGTGCGCCCCACCCACGTCCAGCAGAGCGGCGACTGGCAGGCGACCCTGGCCCAGGCACCGCTGACCGTGGCAGGCGAACAGTTTGTCGGCGGCCAGGAGCACTTCTACCTGGAGGGCCAGGCCTGCCTGGTGACCCCCACCGAGGACGATGGGGTCATGGTCCATACCTCCAACCAGCACCCCAGCGAGACCCAGAAACTGGTCGCCGAGGTATTGGGGGTACCGCTGCATGCGGTCACCGTGGAGGTACGCCGCATGGGTGGCGGCTTCGGGGGCAAGGAGACCCAGGCCTCGCCCTGGGCCTGCATGGCGGCCCTGATCAGCCGCCGCACGGGACGCGCCGCCAGGCTACGCCTGCCCCGCGCCGAGGACATGCGCGCCACCGGCAAGCGTCACCCCTTCCACAACCGTTACCGACTGGGGATCGACGCGGCGGGCGTGATCCAGGGCGGAGAGCTCACGGTGATCGGCGACTGCGGCTACTCGCCGGACCTCTCCGAGGCGATCGTCGACCGCGCCATGTTCCACGCCGACAACGCCTACTCCCTGGGTCAGGCCCGGGTCACCGGCCACCGCGCCCGCACCCACTTCGCCTCCAACACCGCCTTTCGTGGCTTCGGTGGCCCCCAGGGCATGATGGTCATCGAGGCGGCCATGGACGATATCGCCCGCCGCGTCGGCGAGGACCCGCTGACGATTCGCAAGCGCAACCTCTATCGCCAGGAAGACGGGGCCCCCCAGCGGCGCACCACTCACTACGGCCAGACGGTGGAACAGCTCGGGCTGTTGCACGAACTGATCGAGCGGCTGGAGACGAGCAGCGATTACTGGCGGCGTCGCCGTGAGATCACCGAGTTCAACGCCGAGAGCCCCGTGATCAAGAAGGGGCTGGCGCTGACGCCGGTGAAGTTCGGTATCTCCTTCACCGCCCAGCACCTCAACCAGGCCGGCGCCCTGCTCCACGTCTATACCGATGGCAGTGTGCAGATCAACCACGGCGGCACCGAGATGGGCCAGGGCCTGCACACCAAGATCTGTCAGGTGGTGGCCCGCGAGCTGGGGCTGGACCTCGATACAGTGCGCATCACCGCCACGCGCACCGACAAGGTCCCCAACACCTCGCCGACGGCCGCCTCCAGCGGCGCCGACCTCAACGGCATGGCCGCCCGGGACGCCTGCCTCAGGCTCAAGGAACGCCTCTTCGACTTCGCCGCCGAGCATCTCCACACGGAACAGGGCCTGGACCGCGAGGGCATGCGCCTGGAAGCCGGGCACCTGGTGGCCGGCCGCGGCGCAAGCGAACGCCGCATCCCCTGGGGCGAACTGGTCCAGGCGGCCTACTTCGGCCGGGTGTCGCTTTCCGAGAAGGGCTTCTATGCCACGCCGCTGATTCACTATGACCGCGAAACCGGCAGGGGCCGTCCCTTCTACTATTACGCCTTCGGCGCCGCCGTGAGCGAGGTCCACGTCGACACCCTGACGGGGGAATACCAGGTATCGCGGGTCGATATCCTTCACGACGTCGGTGACTCGCTGAATCCGGCCATCGACATGGGCCAGGTCGAAGGCGGCTTCATCCAGGGCATGGGCTGGCTGACCAGCGAGGAGCTCAGGTGGAACGCCGCCGGGCGCCTGCTCAGCGAGGGCCCCGCCACCTACAAGATTCCCACCTTCGGCGACCTGCCGCCGGTGTTCAACGTGGAGCTGCTGGAGGGCCATCCGAACTCCATGGCGAGCCTCTACCGCTCCAAGGCGGTGGGCGAGCCGCCCTTCATGCTGGCCATCTCGGTGTGGTCCGCCCTGCGTGACGCCCTGGCAAGCCTTGTGGACTATCGCGCATCACCGCGGCTGGATACGCCGGCGACCCCGGAGCGGGTATTGATGGCCGCCGAGGCGCTGCGTGCCCCTGAAGCGAAGGGGCCAAGAGAGGAGAAGGTGACATGAGTGAGCGTCCCGAAAGCTGGCACGCCGCCCTGCACCGCCTGCAGCAGGCCGGGGTGGCTCATGCCCTGGCGACCCAGGTGACCAGCGCCGGCTCGACGCCCCGTGAACCCGGGGCGCGCATGGTGATCACCCCGGACGCCATCTACGACACCCTGGGGGGCGGCACCTTCGAATGGCAGACCATCGCCGCCGCCAGGCAGCGCCTGGCCGGAGGCGAGGGGCAACCGGAGCCCGGCATCAGCCTCGAGGCCTTCAGCCTGGGGGGGCGCAGCGGCCAGTGCTGTGGCGGCTTCGTCAATGTGCTGATCGAGGTCTTTCCCGGTAGCGTGACCACCCTGGCACTGTTCGGTGCCGGCCATGTGGGCACCGAGATCGTGCGCCTCGCGGACCCGCTCGGCTGGCGACTGCTGTGGCATGACAGCCGTGACGACGCCTTTCCCGACTGGGCATCGTCGCGGGCACGCCTGGCCTGCCGGCCGACACCGGACCCCGAGGCGGCCGTGGCCGCCCTGCCCGCCGGCACCCACTGCCTGGTGATGACCCACGACCACGCCGAGGATCGCACCCTGATCGACGCCCTGCTGCGCCGCGGGGACTGCGCCTCCATCGGCCTGATCGGCTCCCGGAGCAAGTGGGCCAGCTTCCGCTCGCGCCTGCGTGATGCCGGCCACGATGACGCCGCGCTGACACGGGTGCGCTGCCCCATGGGTGACTCGGGCGGCGACAAGCGCCCCTACGCCATCGCCCTGGCCACCCTGGCCGAGCTGTTGCCCTTGGTGGCGGATAACGCCCCCGCCGACCAGCGCGGCCTGGACCCGGCCGAGCTGCGCGCTCTTTTCTAGCCAGCGGCCCAAAAGATTCACTGAGCCTCGCCAACTATCGCCATTGGGCGCCGGGAACAGGCCGAAGAGGAGAGAAGTAAGCCTGTTGCCGGGTCAGCCCGATGGTGGCAACCAAGAGCCCCAAAGATGACAAAGTCCGACTCGCGCGTGCTGCGCGCCGAACTGCTGAGCTTCGATGCCGACCCCGGCGACAATGACACCCCGGCACCGGGCAGCGTGCGCCATATCAGCGATGGCGCCCTGTGGATCGAGAACGGCCGCATCCGCGCGGTGGAGGAATACGCCAGCCTGGCGCCGACCCTGCCGCCGGGCACCGAGGTCATCGACCACCGCGGCAAGCTGATCACCCCGGGGTTTATCGACAGCCACGTCCATTATGTGCAACTCGAGATCATCGCCTCCTACGGCCGCCAGCTGCTCGACTGGCTCAATGACTATACCTTTCCCGAGGAACAGCGCTTCGCCGACCCCGACCACGCCGCGGCCCTGTCCGAGGCCTTCCTCGACGAGATGCTTCGGGTCGGCACCACCACCGCCCAGGTGTTCTGCTCGAGTCATCCGGCCTCGGTCGATGCCTTCTTCGCCGCCAGCCATCGCCGCGGCCTGTGTATGCTCGCCGGCAAGGTGCTGATGGACCGCCACGCCCCAAAGGGGTTGACCGATGACCCGGAAGGCGGCATCCGCGACAGTGAACGACTGATCGCCGACTGGCACGGCAAGGGACGGCTCGGCTACAGCCTGACCCCGCGCTTCGCGCCGACCTCCACCCGCGAACAGCTCGATGCCGCCGGCGCCATGCTGCGCAGCGATGCCAGCCTCTGGCTGCAGACCCACCTGGCCGAGAACACCGGCGAGCTCGACTGGGTCGCCGAGCTCTTCCCCGGCAGCCGCGACTACCTCGAGGTCTACGAGCAGTCGGGACTGGTCGGCCCCCGCAGTACCTTTGCCCACGGCATCCATCTCGACAACGAGATGCGCGGGCGCCTGGCCGAGCGTGGCGCCAACCTCGCCTTCTGCCCCAGTTCCAATCTCTTCCTGGGCAGCGGCCTGTTCGACCGACAGGCCGCCCGGGAGACGGCATTGAACGTGACCCTCGCCAGCGACGTCGGCGGTGGCACCGACCTCTCGGGGCTGGCGACCCTCAAGGCCGCCTATCAGGTGGGCCAGCTCCGCGGCCAGCCCCTCACCGCCTGGCAGGGTCTCTATGGGCTGACGCTGGGCAACGCCCGGGCGCTGTCCCTCGACGCGCGCATCGGTCGTTTGACCCCGGGGCACGACGCCGACTTCGTGGTCCTCGACCCGGCCGCCACGCCGCTGCTGGCACGCCGCACGGCACGCAGCCGATCCCTTGCCGAGACCCTCTTCGCGCTGATGATGATGGGGGACGACCGCTGCGTGGCCGAGACCTGGGCCGCCGGACGCCTGCAGCACCGGCGCGATGCAAGCGTTGTCCGCGCCGACCGTTGAACGCCATGGCGTCAAGCAACTTGTCCGATCGGTCAGCTTCTGCCTAGGCTAACAACCGCGGCAAGCTGACCGGTTGGTCAATCCAAGCGGCCGCCAACTGGCGTCCGATGACCACCGACGTATCTCTATACAACAACAAGGGAAAGCCCATGCGTTCCACTACTTCGTCACTGGCAGGCGACACGACGGACATGCCGGCAGCGTCCGACCTCCATGTACTCGACCGCTATTTCGGTGTCAGCCGGCGCGGGTCCAGCCTGAAGACCGAAATCCTCGCCGGCATCGCCACCTTCCTGGCCTCGATGTATATCATCGTGGTCAACCCGGCGATCCTGGCCGAAGCCGGCATCCCCTTCTCGGCAGCCCTCTCCGCCACCGTGCTGATCAGCTTCATGAGCAGCCTGGCCATGGGCCTCTATGCCCGCAACCCCATCCTGGTCGCTCCCGGCATGGGCATGAATGCCCTTTTCACCTATACGCTGGTGCTGGGGGCCGGCCTCTCCTGGGAGGTCGCCCTGGGCTGCGTATTCTGGTCCGGGGTGCTGTTCGCCGTGCTCGCCGTCTTCAATGTCCGCAAGGCGATCATCGAGGCGATTCCCGCGTCACTGCGCTACGCCATTACCTGCGGTATCGGCCTTTTTATTACCTTTATCGGGCTGAAGAACGCCGGCTTTATCGTCGGCAGTGACGCCACCCTGGTAACGCTGGGAAGCTTTGGCCCCGGCCTGGTGACCTTCTTCATCGGCCTGATGGCGACCGCCGTCATGGTCATCCTGCGCATGAACGGCGCCCTGATACTGGGCATCGCGCTGACCACACTCATGGCGGCCCCCATGGGACGGCTGTGGGGCGGGGACATGATGGTCGAGTGGAGCGGGTTTGCCGCCTGGCCCGATTTCAGCGCCGTCATGAAGGTCGATATCCTCGGCGCGCTCAAGGTGGCCTATCTGCCCTTTATCTTCGTGATGCTGTTCACCAACTTCTTCGACGCCCTCTCCTGCTTCATGGCGCTGTCCGAGTCGGCCGACCTCAAGGACCAGGACGGCAATCCCCGCAACCTCAAGCGGTCCATGACCGTGGATGCCTTCGCCTCGATGATCGCCGCCCCGCTCGGCACCAGTGCCGCCCAGACCTTTATCGAGTCCGGCGCCGGCGTGGCCCAGGGGGGACGCACCGGGCTCGTCGCGGTGACCATCGCCCTTCTGTTCCTGCCCTTCCTGTTCCTGTCGCCGCTTCTATCGCTGGTGCCCTCCATCGCCACCGCCCCGGCACTGGTGCTGGTGGGGCTATTCATGCTTTCCCCGATCGGCCGCATCGACTGGAGCCGCTACGAGGAGGCCTTCCCGGCCTTTCTCGCCATCATCCTGATGCCGCTTACGTATTCCATCACGCTGGGGATCGCCTTCGGCTTCCTGAGCTATGTAATGATCAAGATGGCCACCGGCAAGATCGGCGAGATTCGCCCCGCCATGTGGATCTCCGCCGCCCTCTGCGTGGTATTGCTCGCCACCACCTGACGCCCCCCGAAGACGCAACCCCGGAAGGGCAGCCTAGGGCTGCCCTTCCGGGGTTTAACGCATTGCACGCGGCCAGCGAGCCGTGACCCTCCCCTCCCTGGGAGGCCTATCCTCTTGCTTCACTCGGCCACCATCCGGAGCCCCGGGGGCCGATTACTATCCAGTCAATTTATTGACTCACATCAAACAACTCCCTTACTTGACTAATTTACTGGGTTGATTAGATACAACAATACTGCCTAACTGATTCCTGAATCCGTGAGACCGGCCCCCGGAAGCACTTCTAACCCACTGACCTGCATGGCAATATAGCCATTATCGCCATTCACCCAGACAGTGCCATGCCCAACATAAAGTTCCGCGCCAGTCGCCGCACCCTCACCAGCCATTCCGGGCTGTCGATCATCGGGCAGTGCATCGAGATCGCCGGCGTCGACAGCATCGACGGCCGCTTCCCCACCACGCTGGGTATGCGCACCAGCGACGTGGTCAAGAGCTACCTGGGTCTGCTGTGTCTAGGCATGAGCGACTATGATGCCATCGAAAACTTCCGCCGCGACAAACCCTTCCAGCAGCT
>NZ_JHVH01000009.1 GCF_000620045.1 Halomonas halodenitrificans DSM 735
GGTAAGCGCTCCACCAACCCCATCTTCTGCCGCTGAATAGTGTCCGTCAGACTGGTGTCATTCGATAGCAAGGAGGACACCATGACCGACCTGACTTCGACGCAGGCCCTCTGGTTGGGCCATCTGTTCCATGCCTCGTCTCGACAACTGCCGCTGAGCGAGTACGCCGAGGAGCAAGGACTTGAGCTGGCGTCACTGCTGGCGTGGGAGCAGCGTCTGGTGGTGCAGGATGTGCCTGTGCCGCCGCGGCATCGGCCGCAGCGCTTCGTCGCCGTGGAGGTAGCGCCATGATTCGGCCAGATACCGGACTGCGAGTCTATCTGTGCCGCGAGCCGGTCGACATGCGCAAGCAGATCGACGGACTGGCCCTGCTGGTTCAGGAGGCCATGGAGCTCAACCCTTTCGAGGAGGCCGTGTTCGTGTTCGGCAACCGCCAGCGCGACAAGGTGAAGCTGCTGTTCTGGGAGCGCAACGGCTTCGTGGTCTGGTACAAGCGCCTGGAACGGGAGCGCTTCAAGTGGCCGGACCGACTGGAGGGCGACACGGTCACCCTCTCGGGTCAGGAGCTGAATTGGCTTCTGGATGGCTATGACCTCAGCGCCATGCAGCCCCACAAGGCCTTGGATTTCCAGGCAGTGGGTTGATGTTTTTGCTGCCTCCGGTGGCACTGCTTGGTAAAATATCGGCATGACTTCGTCGACCTCGACTTCCTCCGCCAGCGTCTCCCAGCTGCAGCGCCAAGTGCGTTCTCAGCAGGAGGAAATCGCGCGTCTCCATCAACTGATGGAGAAGAAGGAAGCGGAGTGGGAAGCCGCCAAGGCGGCGCTGTTCGAGCAGTTCCGCCTGGCCATCGAACGTCAGTTCGGTCCCTCCACCGAAAAGTACCGTGTCGCGCAGGGAGACCTGCTCATCAACGAGGCGGAAGTGGCGGCCGACGAGGAGGAGGCCGGCGCCCAGGATGACACGGCTGGCCACGAAGCTGATGTGCCGGTTGAACCCCAACAGCCGGCCAAGCGCCGCAGCCGTGGCGGCCGAGTGGCTTTGCCGCCCGAGCTGCCTCGCGTCGAGGTCGTCCATGAGCTCCCCAAGGAGGCCCGGCATTGCCACGATGACGGCACCGAGCTCAAGGAGATCGGCAAAGAGATCAGCGAGGAGCTGCATGTGGTGCCAGCGCGGGTCGAGGTGATCCGCCATGTGCGCGTCAAGTACGGCTGCCCCGCCTGCGAAGAGGGCGTACAGATTGCCCCGGCACCCGCCAAGCTGCTGCCGAAGAGTAACGCCAGCCCGACGTTGCTCGCCTATGTGGCCACCGCCAAGTACCAGGACGCCTTGCCGCTCTACCGGCAGAGCCAGATCTTTGCCCGTCACGGCGCCGAGATCCCGCGCAACACCCTGGCCCGTTGGATGGTGCAAACCGGCGAGCGAATGACACCGCTGATCGAGGCGCTACGCCGACACCTGCTGCAAGCCCCGCTGATCCACATGGACGAGACCACACTTCAGGTCAACACGGAACCCGACCGGCCGGCGAGTTCAACGTCCTATATGTGGCTACAGCGCGGTGGCCCACCTGGCCAACAGGTGGTGCTGTTTGACTATGACGCCAGCCGCGCCGGACGAGTGCCCGTACGCCTGCTGGGTGACTATGCCGGTCGCCTGGTCACCGATGGCTACGAGGGCTATGCCGAGGTGGTGCGCAAGAATGGTATCATCCATGCCGGCTGCTGGGCGCACGCCCGTCGCAAGTTCGTCGAGGCGCAGAAGGTGCAGCCCAAGGGCAAGACCGGCAAGGCCGACTGGGCCCTCAATCAGATTCGCAAGCTTTATGGCGTGGAAAAGCAGGCTAAGGGCCTGGCACCCGAAGCGCGCCAGTCGCTGCGCGAGCAGAAGAGCCGCCCGCTGATCACCCAGCTACGCACCTGGCTCGACAAGTCGCTGACTCAGGTGCTGCCGAAGAGCGCACTGGGCAGAGCGTTGCACTACCTGGATGGCCAATGGCAGCGCCTGACCCGCTTCCTCGATGACGGGCTGATCCCGCTCGACAATAACGCCGCGGAAAATGCCATCCGCCCCTTCGTCGTCGGCCGCAAGAACTGGCTCTTCAGCCACACACCGAGCGGTGCCCAGGCCAGCGCCGCCATTTACAGCCTGATCGAGACGGCCAAGGCCAATGGCCTCTCGTCCTACGAGTACCTGCAGTTCGTGTTCGAAACGCTACCGACACTCGGCGAGGACGACGACCTCAACACGCTGCTCCCTTGGCGCTGGAAAGACACACTACCGATCTAACTCACGCCACAGAAGGTGGGGTTGGTGGAGCGCTTACCAGCAGCGCTGATGGTCGGTTGCCGGGTAGATCTTGCTCAACGCCGCCCAGAACCCCATGGCGCCGTCGCCTACCGCCAGCTTGGGAGCCGTGGTCAAGCCGCGCTCGCGCAGGCCTGTCAGCAGCGTCTCCCAGCTGTCCGCCGACTCGCGGAAGCCGTCCTCGACGGTCACCAGCTCCTTGCGGCCCTGCTCGGTGACGCCGATGATCACCAGCAAGCACAAGCGGTCATCCATGCGGACATTGCTGTAGATGCCGTCGGCCCACCAGTAGACGTAACGCTGGTCGGCCAGGTCCCGTTTCCGCCACTCGGTATGCTCGCCTTCCCACTGCTTCTTGAGCCGTGACACCGTGTTGGCCGACAGGCCCTTGGCCTGCTCGCCCAGCAGCGCCGCCAGGGCCTCCTGGTAGTCGCCGGTGGAGATCCCCTTCAGGTAGAGCCAGGGGATCAGCTCCTCGATGCTGCGGGCCCGCTTCAGGTAAGGCGGCAGCAGGCTGCTGTTGAAGCGAACGCCACCCCCACTGCGGTCACGCACCTTGGGCACCTGCACGCTGACATCCCCGACCCCGGTCTGCACCGTGCGCTCGGGCAGATAGCCGTTGCGGACCACGGCCTGGCGCCCATCGTCGAGCCGCTGATCGGCATACTGGGTCAGAAAGGTGGCCAGCTCGGCCTCGACGGCCTTGGCGATCAGGTCACGGGCACCTTGGCGCAGTAGCTCGTGCAGCGGGTCAGTGACTTGGGGTTCTGGTTGTGAAAGAGCCTGGAGGGTAGAATCGGTCATGGCGTATCCACTCGTGTTGGTTGAGATCTTGGTCGTGATCAATCAACAGGATACGCCACCCTTCCTACCTCCTCCCATACACCAGACTTGAGCTTAACTCAGCGTTATCTGATACTAAATATACTTGGCGCACTTTGTCGGGTATAAGCAAGGATGCAAGTTGCGCCGAGTCAGAGGCATGGGCAGCTTTGGTGTCTTTAGTGAACAATGAACTCGTTCGCGTCGCAAACAAGAATAAAACGGGCGAAATGATATGGGCCCTGACAAGTGAGGGGCGCCAAATTGCGACGAGAAATTCATAACCAAGCCAGGCACGGCGACGCTTTTTCGTTGAGGCTTCGCTTTCACTACAAAGCCGCGCATGCTGGCGGCGTTATCTGTAATCCTATGAGGTGTTCATGACACAGGAAAAATATCGATTTTGGACCATAGTCATTGCTGCAGCCGCCGCCATCGGCGCGGTGTTACCAATAGTTGCCGGGTATTTTCAGTATGCAAGCAGCGTAGAGAAAACCTATAAATCCCCGTTTTGGACCAGCCAAATGGAAACTTGTCGTGCAATAACAATGACTTCTTCCGATATTGCTGTGTCCGCAAACGATGGGATTGTTCCTCAGGAGCTGATTGACCAGCTTTTTTCGATATTCTACGGAACGGGGCAGCTCTACTTGGATAACGAGACCCTTAAGGCAGTTGGGGCCGTAGGGTCTCGGGCGGTACAGTGCAATGCCGGTAACCTGGAGGGCAAAGAGTGTATCCAGCCACTATTCAATGCCTTCTCTATGAATGTCGCGCAGGCATGTAGGGATATGCTGACGGTCGCTTGGGGTGTTCCTTTAGATGAGTTGAACTCCGAGCTACTGAAGCCGGATTTTTCGCAAGCCAGATAACAAGTGCAGGCAAGGGACGCTCTCCCTGCTACAAGCGCTACATCAGCTCTGGCTGAGTGTCCCCTTTAGCCGTAAGCGGTCAGTAGAGGCAGTTTTGTGCTTCCTTCAGAGGCATGTTTGTCGATAGAGGGGAGGTCCTAATGGTACACTCCCGGTACACACACCAGCTTCGTATGCTATCCTCAAATTTCGCTAACCTACTGATTCCAAAGAACTGTGCCTTTCGCTCGATTACGGTTGCTTTTCCTTTGATATCAGCAACATATTGATTTACAAGCGAACTCATAATCCCTTGGTCGCTGGTTCGAGTCCAGCTGTGTAACGATAACGATCCTCTGGTTTCTGCACACACTACGCAACTGATGTTGAGTGTGCTCGGGATGCCTCATAGTCCAGGGATTGATGTGACTGCTCTTCGTTGTAGTATCGTGTCAAGCGATCGATCACCATCCTGGCTGACTCGAAGCGCTCGAGAAGTTCGTTCTGTTTTAGTGTATACGGCGTCTTGAATTTCTGCGTCAGCCTATAGGTCCTCGCAGTACCCGTGTAGTGCCGGCTGCTGAAGAACAGGCCTTTGTCGTCGCTCACCCTGTCCTCCCGATGACTGCACTATATCCTGTGCAGCTATGGAGGGGATTACTTTACCTGAGTGTTGCGGCTACTCCATGAATCAATAAAGCCGAGACTTGGTAGTCCTCGAAACTACCATGTCTCGGCTCATCCTGACGTATCTAGCCATGACTTCGGTGGCTAAATGATTACTTGCTCTTCAGGAACGAAATGTACTCCCGAACCACCTCATAGACATATTCTTGGTTCGCGGCTGCTGTTTCAGGGTTGTAGGCACCATTGTTTGTCTTGTTGTTCGACAAGATACGAATTGCCAGAAACGGTACATCGTAGGCCTTTGAAATCATCGCAGATGACGCAGATTCCATTTCTTCGACTGATGTGCCGTAATTTTCATGGAACCAGTTGATACGGTCTACCTCATTATTCCATAGATCAGCTGAGCCAATAGTCCCTTCTACTATTTTGCCTTTTGTGTAGCTGCCCTTTACTTTTCTAGCTGTAGGGTCCCGGATGATCAAATGAGCTATAGGAGTTATCCTTTGCTGGCAGCCAGAGAGCTTCTACAGCAATTCATCCGGGAGCAGGTTCATGGACATCAAGCTGCATAAGCAAGCGACCACGACACCGAAAATCCGTGCCGAGATCCAGGCAGCACCCTCCAGCATCACGGATAGCGAGTTGGCCCGTCAGTATGGCGTATCCGACTCGACCATACGCCGCTGGCGATACCGCGACGATGTCCATGACCGGCCTCATACACGCCACAACCTGCTGGCCACGCTCACTACCGAGCAGGAAGACGTGCTGATCGCCGCCCGTGAATTCCTCCGTCTCGGCCTGGATGACCTCCTCGTCGTGGCACGTGAGTTCCTGAACCCTCGGTTGTCACGCTCCGGCTTGCACCGCATGCTCAAGCGGCGTGAAGTGCCAACGCTGGCAGAACTGGCACGGCAGGATGCCGGCGATGACGCGAGACCTCGGCACAAGCCGTTCAAGGACTATGAGCCGGGCTTCGTGCACGTCGACATCAAGCACCTGCCCCAGATGCCTGACGAGCAGCAGAAACGCTACTTGTACGTGGCCATCGATCGGGCAACGCGCTGGGTGTATTTGGAAGTCAGACACAGCCAGTCCGCGAAGGATGCACGGGCGTTCATGAAGCGGGTGGAAGAGAAGAGCCCCTTCAAGATTCAGACAGTGCTGACCGACAACGGCAAGTCCTTCACGGATCGCTTCACAAGGGCCGGTGAACGCAAGCCCAGCGGCCGCCACCCCTTCGACCAGGAGTGCCAGGCCCATGGTATTGACCATCGCTTGATCAAGCCGGGAAGGCCGCAGACGAACGGTATGGTAGAGCGGTTCAACGGCCGAATCAGCGACGTGCTGGCAACCCGGCGGTATACCTCAGGCGAGGACCTGGAACAGACGCTCAAACGCTACGCTTGGCTGTACAATCACCACATCCCTCAGAAAGCACTGCATCATCAGTCACCGATCACGGCGATGAAGGAGTGGCAGGCCAAGCGAGCTGAGCTATTTACCAAACGGGTTGTCAATCACACGGGACCCGACATCTAGCCGCGGCTAAAAGATCCGGGTCCGCATCGTAGTAACGAGCCTTCTCAGCATTCGGGTCTTCACCGGCACTGCCTTCAGATGCCATAACGTCCATCGGCTTCCAGTCTGTCGCTACAATACCTTCACCTTCCGCACGATCTCCTGTTTTCATAGAGCCGATATTAACCGTGCGCTCACCTAGGACAATGTCGAAAACGTTGAGATCTGGGTCATGGCCGCCAGATGTGCCTTGATTGATAATGGCAGCAGGATTATATTTTAAAATCGCAACAGCAGTCGCTGCTGCTGTGTTTTCCATACCTTTTCCTGTCTTTGAAACAATGACAGGGTAGTCATCTACCGTGCCAGTGTAAAATTCAAAGGTTGAGCCTGACTCCTCTACTTTGACATCTTTAAGGCGGCTAGCAAAATCTTCTGCTTCAATTGGCATTGGCCCCTGTATCAATATCGGGCGCTTTGATTCTTCCTGGCCAGTAAGTTCGCCTGCTGTACTTGTTCCAGCTAAAGTAACAAAGCAAGATATAGATGCTATGGATGCTAGTATATACTTGCGAGTAGTCTTTTTTATCTTTCTCATGTTGCTTCTCCTAGTGTATGTAATGCTCTATCGATTGACCGTGGAAGTGTGTCTTTTATCAGTGCAGTGAGAAAGCTTATGGAGTCATATTGAAGGTTATGCATGATGCTCTTGAGTTTCAAGGAATTTTATTTTTGAAGTAATAGTAGCTTCTTTATGATATGTAGGGGTTTACAGCTTTTGTATGCCATGCTGGACCCGACATCTAAGGCATGCTATCCGTGATAGAGCCAGCGGGAGTCGACCATGAAGCCGGGAGGGACGGCTTCGATAATCAGCATTTTTGTGTACCTTGAGGTCACAAAATTGCTGAAAGATAAAGAGATAAGGCCCGCCAGACAACAAGACAGGGTAAGTGTCGGCGCAAGAAGGTCGCGCAACGGGCGTTCCATCAGATTCCGGGCCACTCCTGGCCGACCTTGGCTAAGAACGCCTGGCATCGCCAGCCGCCCGGTAAGATCCCATACTGAGTCTCACGCGGCCGCGGCAGGTCCGGTTCTGCCGGCGGCCAGGGAGACACGCGACCTTCGAGGAGAGGGACACCATGAGCTATACGCCCTCGGCAGACCGCTACGAGCGCATGCCTTATCACCGCTGCGGGCGCAGCGGCCTGAAGTTGCCGGCCATTTCGCTGGGGCTGTGGCAGAACTTCGGCGAGAACGCGAGCCCCGAGAATGCTCGGGCCATCTGCCGCACCGCCTTCGATCACGGCATTACCCACTTCGACCTGGCCAATAACTACGGGCCGCCGCCGGGCAGTGCCGAGGCGCTGTTCGGCCGCATCCTCCAGAGTGATTTCGCCGGCCATCGCGACGAGATGGTGATCTCCACCAAGGCGGGCTACTGGATGCATCCGGGACCCTACGGCGAGTGGGGCAGCCGCAAGTACCTGCTCTCCAGCCTGGATCGCAGCCTCGAGCGGCTCGGCGTGGACTACGTGGATATCTTCTATTCCCACCGCTTCGACCCCGAGACGCCGCTGGAGGAGACCATGATGGCCCTCGACCAGGCGGTGCGGCAGGGCAAGGCGCTCTACGCGGGCATCTCTTCCTACAATGCCCAGCGCACCCGGGAGGCGGCCGAGATTCTGCGCTCGCTGGGCACTCCCTGCCTGATCCATCAGCCGAGCTATTCGATGCTCAACCGGTGGGTCGAGAGCGATGGGCTGCTGGACACCCTCGATGAGCTGGGCCTCGGCTCGATCGTCTTCTCGCCGCTGGCTCAGGGCCTGTTGACCGGCAAGTACCTGAAGGGTGTGCCCGAGGATAGCCGTGCCGTCAGGGGCAAGGGCCTGAAGGATGAGCACCTCTCGCCCGAGAACCTGGCCCGGGTGCAGGCGCTTAACGCGATCGCCGAGCGCCGCGGCCAGAGCCTGGCGCAGATGGCCATCGCCTGGGTGCTGCGCAGCGGTCGCGTGACCTCGGCGCTGGTCGGCGCGAGCCGCCCGGAGCAGCTGATCGAAAGCCTGGGGGCCCTCGAGACCCCGGACTTCAGCGACACGGAGCTCGCCGAGATCGATCGCCATGCGGTTGATGGCGGCATCAACCTGTGGGCGGCCTCCTCCCGGGGATGATCGCCGTCCAGTGCCAGTGCCAGTGCCAGTACCAGCATCCCGGCGAGTGCCGTCCGGCAGCGCTTAAGGGCGTTCCAGGGCGGCGTCTCCGTAGGCGCGCACATGAAGCGGGCCCGGCCAATGGCCGGGCCCGCATCGTCACGCGGCGCTTCATACTGTCAGGCGCGTGGGCATCATGCGCCGATTACTCGGCGGCCTCCTGGGTCTTTCTGCCGACGTCCTCCAGGGCTTTGCCGATGCGGTCCAGGGCACGCGAGGCGCCTTCCTGGGTGGAGTCCCAGGCGCTGGCCGCTCCCTCCTTGGTCTGGTCCCAGGCGTCGTGGGCGCCCTGACGAGCGTTCCGCCACCAGTCGTTATCATAGGCCGGCTGCTGGCTGATCTGTGCGCCGTTCATGTCGACGGTTACGCGGTATTCGATGTCGTCGAGGTTGTCACCGTTATGGGTTTCCACGCTGAACTGACCGGCCTCGATGACGAACTCCTGTTCGCCGTTGATATCGAGGAGATCCCCGGTATCGACTACCAGGGCGCGCACCCTCATGTCGTTATCCAGCAGGATGTCTTCCACCTCACCGATCTCCCGGTTATCGGCCGCGGTGTAGACATCGGCGTCGAGCAACTCGTCGCTGGAGTAGAGCCCCTGAGGCTCCGCCATGGCCGAGGCGGATAACGCCAGGCTGCCGGCGGCCAGGAGGCTCACTGTGGCATTACGCAGGAGAGGCGTTCCATACAGCATGTGATCACTCCTTGTTCTCTTCCTTGTGTCAGGCCCACCGATGCGGACCGAATTCGGCGGTGTGTCGTAGTGCCGTATCTTATCTGTCGTGGAAAGGGCACATGAGTTCCCCCTTATAAGTAACAAAATGTTATGACGCGGCCCCGTCGGCGGCGCGCATTGCCGCGAGGTGGTGGGTGATTCGTGCCGGGCCAGGAAACCGACGCGGTGGGCTTTCCCCCATTCCTCTCTATAATTGAGAATGGTTGACATTATCTTGCATGCCTATATAGTGGACATAGGCAACCAATTGGGTACCAGCACATGGCGTCATCTTCCTTGAGCGAGGCATTGCATCGCCTGATGCATGCCTACAAATGGCGGCTTCGCGCCAATATTCGGCGGCACCAGATAACGCTGCCTATTACTCATATTCGCGTGCTGAAAGGCGTCGGGCGCCTACCCGACTGTACCGCTAGGGTCATCGTGCAGCGCATGGGGCAGGATAAGTCGCGAGTGACACGGGTGCTCAACGACTTGGTGAAAGAGGGGCTCGTCGAGCGGTCGGATAACCCGGAGGATCGCCGCAGCCAGCTATTGGCGCCAACAGATGCCGGCGTGGAGATGCTCGAGAAGGTCTCCGTGCTGGAAGGGGAGGCCGCGGCCTGCTTGACCGAAGGGCTCGACGCCGACGAATTGGATACCTTTCTGCGTATTGCCGCCACCATGACCACCAATGCCATGGGTCACACGACAGAGCCGCACAGGAGTCACAAGCATGGGTAAGCCCGAGAAGAGGGAACTGGAGGTGGTGCGCTCGACCCGGATCACGCCGCATATGCATCGCGTAACCCTGGGTGGGGAGGGGTTGGCGGGGTTTCCGGCGGACCAGGAAAGTGCCTATATCAAGCTGATCTTTCCGCGGGGGGAAGAAGAAAGCCCCTTGATGCGGACCTATACCATTCGGCATCAGCGCGCGACGGAGATCGATGTCGACTTCGTCCTGCACGAGCATATGGGTCCGGCGTCCGGCTGGGCCGCCAGTGCCAGGCCCGGCGATAGGATCCTGGTGGGCGGCCCTGGCGCCAAGAAGCTGATTCAGCCCCAGGCCGACTGGTTCCTGTTGGCCGGCGACATGACGGCCTTGCCCGCCATCAGCGTCAACCTTGCCGCGCTGCCCGACGATGCCCGGGGCCACGCGGTCATCGAGATTGCCGACCCGGCGGACAAGCAGCCCCTGGTGCATCCCGACAACCTCCAGGTGCATTGGATCATTAACCCTCGGCCGGATCCGACAGGCACGCCGCTGCTGGACAAGGTGCAAGGCCTGCCCTGGCTGGACGGCCAGCCCGCCGTATGGGCGGCCTGTGAGTTCGGGAGCATGCGGGCCCTGCGTCGCTGGCTCAAGCAGACGCATGAGGTGCCCAGGTCGCACCTGTATGTTTCAAGCTACTGGAAGATCGGCCAGACCGAAGACGGCCACAAGTTGGCCAAGCGGCAGGATGCCATGGCCGAGCCGGCGGGTTAGGGTATTCGTTGTCGGCGACGGCGCCTTTCAGCGCGCCGTGATAATCGGTAGCTCCTTCCAGCGCGTCGTCCACCGCGGCGAGCGATTGGCACAGCGTAGATGCCAGGCGGCGCCGGGGGAGGGCATACCGAGCTTGACGGTGCCGCGCCCCATGCGCTGGTTGAGGTCGTCCAGGGTCGCCATCAGCCGCTCGCTGCGCTCGCGTTCCGCGGCACTCCGGGGCGTTTCCAGCAGTGAAAGCTGCTGCCGATGGGTGTCTATCAGGTCGAGCAGCATCACCCCGGCCTTCATGAAGCGGTAGTGCGGCCGATAGATGGCAGCGAAGGCCTGGCCGACGGCGTGCAGGATCTCGCGGCTATCGTCGGTGGGGCGGGCCAGCTCCACCACGACGCCGGGCGAATACTGGGGCAGATCGGGTCGGTGCCGGTGGGTCCTCAGGAAGACGTAGACGGCTCGGGCCAGACTGTTCTGGGCGCGCAGCTTCTCGGCGCCGCGCTGCCCGAACTGGCGTAACGCTTCGTGGATCGCGTCGCGGTTGTCGGTCAGCTTGCCGAAGGAGCGCGAGGTCATGATGCGCTGGCGAGACTCGTCGGCGTCGTTCATCTCGGTACAGGGCACGCCGCGCAGCTCCAGGGCGGTGCGCTCCAGGGTCACCGAGAAGCGCCGGCGAATCGCCTTGGGGTCGGCCTGGGCCAGGTCCCAGGCCGTGCGGATGTCCATCAAGGCCAGCCGCTCCACCAGCCGGCGACCCACGCCCCATACCTCGCTCAGCTCGGTGTGCTGCAGGAGCCTCGCCGTTTCGGGGCTGCCCGCCAGCAGCACGCAGACGCCCCGGCAGCCGGGCACCTTCTTGGCCGCCCGATTGGCCAGCTTGGCCAGGGTTCGTGTCGGGGCCACGCCGACACTCACCGGGATGCCGGTGAAGCGCCGCACCTTGTGATGGAGCTCACGGCAGTGGGTCAGCAGCTGCTCGTGCTCGAAGCCGTGGAGGCGCACGAACATCTCGTCGATGGAATAGGGCTCCACCCCGGCGGAAAACTCCTCCAGCACCGCCTGCACCCGGGCCGACATGTTGCCGTACAGCTCGTAGTTGGAGGAGAGCAGCCGGATGCGTCCCTGGCGCAGCAGCCCCTTCAGCTCGAAGGCCGGGGTGCCCATCTCCACCCCCAGCGCCTTGAGCTCGTTGGAGCGGGCGATCACGCAGCCATCGTTGTTGGAGAGCACGCCGACGGGCAGCCCCTCCAGCCGAGGCTGGAAGACGCGCTCGCAGCTGACGTAGAAGTTATTGCAGTCGATCAGGCCGATCATGGTCACACCGGGTACTCGTGGATGACCGAGCGCACCACGCCCCACACCTGGCAGTCGAGGTCCTCGAGCGGGATCGGCGGGTAGGCCGGGTTGGCGGAGCAGAGGTAGGGCCGACGACCCTGCAGCTGGTAGCGCTTCACCGTGATCTCGCCCTCCACCAGGGCCACCAGGATATGGCCCGGCCGCGGCTCGATGGAGCGGTCGACCAGCAGCAGGTCGCCGTCGTGGATGCCCAGGGGGTCCATGCTGTCGCCGGTCACGGTCATGAAGAAGCTGGCCGAGGGGCGCTTCACCAGCCGCTCGTTGAGATCCAGGGTGCGCCCTTCATAGTCCTGGGCGGGGCTCGGAAAACCGGAGATGCCGGCCCGCGTCAGCGCCAGGGGATGGGGCAGCGCCAGGCCGGGTGGCGTCGGATGGGCGGGAATCAGGGTGTCGATGGTCATCGGGTGCCTCCTCTCTATGCTGTCATTTTATACAGTATAAGAGGGTGGCGACACCATGCCAGGAATCGATCGAGTCAGGCAGCCTGGTTCGCCGTCGTTACGGACAGCTGGGCGACACTGGACTTGCCGATAAGCCCAGCCCTGTGAACCAGGCCGTGGCATCGCCGCCGGCGTTGTCGCCGTCGGCCATCAGGGCGAGGCCATCGAGGCTTGTCGGCCGGGTACCGAAAAGCCGCTGATAGTCGTCGCGCACGTTGCGTACCTCTGCCACCCATTCGCCCACCCGGGCGCTACCGCTCTGCAGTGCCAGCAACCGGGCGCGGGAGGTGAAGGCGTTGGGCCAGCTTGTGCCGGCGGGCTCGCTCGAGGCCCACACGTAATTCACCGACTCCACCTGCCAGGGCAAAAGCCCCGTCTTGCGTGCCACATAGACCCGAGCGGGATAGTCGTCGCCGGCCTTCTGTCTTTCATCGAGGCCCGGGTAGGTGCCTGATATTCGCCAGCACCAGTGCAGGTAGGGTGTTTTATCGAGGTCTATCTCGCGCTCCAGGTATTTGGCCGAGGCCTGTTGTCGGGCTCGGGCTTGAAGTAGCGGGGTGCCGTTTTCCTCCGTTACCTGGTATTGGGTGTTGCCGTCAAACGAGCGCGTCGACCAGGTGATGATGTCGTCCGGCGAGAACGCCAGACGGTCTGCGGCCGTGGCGAGGCCGGTCAGCAGCATGCAGCAGCACAGCAGTGCGGTTCGGGTCATGTCCTTGAGCCTTCTATTGTTCTGGGTCATGGTCGTGATCCCCACTGCCGAGTGACAATGGCGTATTCATCCTGAGTGTCACCGCATGACAGGCAGAGTCGGATGTCCAAAGTTCGCCCGAGGAGCACGCCTGGTGGCGTTGTTCCTGGCGGTGCTGCTTCTGATATCCAGTCTGCCGGGGCATGCAACGATGGGCGACTGTGCCATCGACTGCGGCACCGGCCAGGCAACCTCCCGGATCCTGATAATATCCGACACCCGCTAGCCGGGTAGCGGAACGGCTTCCCGTTATTCGTGTTTTCTATTATTTGTTATATCCATTTGTCAGGAATCATGCCATATACGGCAATGAATGCTTCGTCCTGATGAGCTCGACCAAGAGGATCTTCCATGAACCATATCGCCCCTAGATTGTTCGTCTCTGTCGCGCTGCTTCTGGGCGCCGGCACCGCTCAGGCCGCGCTACCCGACGAGGCGACCCTCTACAAGAACCCCCAGTGTGGCTGCTGCGATGAGTACGCCCGCCAGCTTGAGGCGCGCGGGGTAAGCGTGGCGATCGTCGATGACATTCCGGTCGGCCAGGTCAAGGCGCGCGTTGGCCTGCCCTATGGCCTGGGTGCCTGCCATACCATCGAGATGGGAGAGTATGTCATCGAGGGGCATGTGCCCTTCGAGGCGGTGGAGAAGCTCTTCGAGGAGCGTCCCGACACCGATGGCATCGGCCTGGCGGGCATGCCCATCGGTACTCCCGGCATGCCGGGGCCCAAGCAGGAGGCGTGGAATATCTACCAGTTTCGCGACGGAGAGGAGCAGCCCTTCATCACGCTCTAGATCCCGAGTCGACGCATAGAGAGATAACCGCCCGGGTGATTGTTCTCACCCGGGCGGTTTTACGAGCCTGACGATGTCGCCATGGCTGGCGATAGGCATGATGCCAATGGATAAACCTCCCGAGGGTTGCCGGTAAGGGTTTGGCTCGTTCATTCTGGCGCCTGTTCGTTATGGCGGTTCAGTGGAAGAACACGCTTTTCTGTCGCTGTACGCTTGGCCGCGCTATCCACCATAGGGATAGCAGTAAAAGAGGACGTGACATACCGCATGGAGGTGCGCAATTGCTCGATGAACTAGCGCTAATGGAGGCCCAGCAAGAAGTCCATGAGCTTATTGCGTGTCAGGTGCCCCTTGAGGAGACGCTGGATGCCATTGCACGCTGGATAGAAGTACTGCTGCCAAGCGCCGTTGTGGCTTTCATGAGCTTCGATTCCCGGCGACAAACCCTCAGCCTCATTTCCAGCCGGCATTTTTCCAGGGCCTATCACGAGTGCCTCCAGGCGGTGCCTGTCGGGCCTGGTGTGGCATCCTTCGGTAGTGCGGCAGCCTGCCGTGAGCCGGTGGTCACCGCAGATATTCGCACCGATCCTCGCTGGGCGGCATTTCGTGATGCCGCCGACCATGAAGGGCTGCGCGCCTGCTGGTCCAATCCCGTGCTGACGTCCGAAGGGGAGCTGCTGGGGACCTTCGGCATCTATTTCCGCAAGCCGCAGCAGCCGACCGAAGCCAGTCACCGACGCATGAGGCAGGCGGCGGCGCTGGTCGCTTTGGCTATCCAGCGCGACCGAGATGCTTCCAGCCATCGAACGCTCTCCGAGTGGCATCGTTCGCTGTTCGCGAACCACCCCGATGGTGTCTATGAATTCGATCTGAAGGGGCGCTTCCAGCGAGGTAACGCGGCGCTGACGCGTATCACAGGCTATCCCGAGGAGGCCCTGATCGGGCGGCACTTCAACCGATTCATCGACCCGGCGTATCGCGAGCTGACCCAGGCCGGGTTTAATACCGCGAGAAATGGGGGCCATTACCAGTATGAGACCGTAGGAGTCCATCGCGACGGCCATACCTACCAGCTGGAGATTCTCAACTTTCCGGTTTCGGTCGATGGCAAGGTGGTGGGTGTCTACGGTATCTGTCGTGATATCACCGTCCACAAGCAGGAGGAGGAGTCCCGACGCCTGCTTGAGCGCGGCATTCAGGCGACACCCAACGGCGTCGTCATGGCCGATGCCGTGCGATCCGATATGCCGTTGGTATATGCCAATACCGCCTTCTACGAGCTGACGGGGTATACCGCCGACGAGGTCCTGGGTCGCAACTGTCGCTTTCTTCAAGGCCCGGAGAGTGATCCGGAGGCGCTCGACACGATTCGCGGGGCAATCGCTGAGCACCGGTCTACCGCGGTCACCATGATCAATTATCGCAAGGATGGCACGCCTTTCTGGAACCATCTGTCCCTGAGCCCGGTGTTCGACGCGGAGGGCGGCTGCACCCACTACATCGGGATCCAGCAGGACATCACTCGCCAGCGCATGCAGGAAGAGCAGATTGCCTACCAGGCCACTCACGATCCGCTAACCGGCCTGCCCAACCGCACCGCCTTCGATGAATGCTTGCAGACGGCTTTTGCGAGAGCCCGTAAGGACCAGCGGCTGTTGGTGGTAATGCACCTCGACCTGGACGGCTTCAAGGCGGTAAATGATGGGTTTGGCTACCATATCGGCACTCAGTTACTGGAGGCGGTAGGCAATCGGCTGCGCCAGTTGGTCAACGGTGGCGATACTCTCGCCCGGATGGCGGGTGACGAATTTGCCCTTCTGCTGCCTGACCTCGGCAGCCACCAGGTCGTCAGCGAGTTAGCGGAAGAAGTGCTGGAAGTGCTTTCCGCACCCTTCGAGATCGACGGGCAGTCGGTGCATATCAGTACCAGTATCGGGATTGCCTGTAACCGTGAAAATGTCGCGCATGCCGATGAGTTGATTCAGTGCGCCAACCTGGCGGTGACTGACGCCAAGCAGCAGGGTCGCAATACCTGGCAGTGGTATCAGGGCAACCTGCAGCGAGCCACTCGGGAGGCGGTGCTGCTACGCCACGATCTGCACACAGCGCTGCAGCACAACCAGTTCGAGCTTTACTACCAGCCCATCGTGGACACGGTGAGCGGTCGTATTCGGGGGCTGGAAGCATTGGTCCGCTGGCACCATCCCAGTCGAGGGATGATGTCACCCGGGGTTTTTATTCCACTGGCAGAGCAGACCGGACAGATCATTCCGCTGGGGCACTGGGTGCTGCATCGCGCCTGTCAGGATGCCGCGACCATGCAGGCTCAAGGCAGGCTTGCCGTGCCGGTTTCCGTGAATATCTCTTCGCTGCAGTTCCGCCGCGCAGGCTTCCTGGCGGGCATTCAGGCGGCCCTGGAGCATGCCGGTTTGCCGCCCGAGATGCTGGAAATTGAGGTCACCGAGAGCGTGTTCCTCGACGGCGTCGAGTCGGCCGTCGAACTGATTCGCTCGCTGAAGGCGATGGGGGTTCGGGTGGCGCTGGATGACTTCGGCACCGGTTTTTCCAGCCTGAGTTATCTGCGCGATCTGCCGATCCACAAGGTCAAGCTCGATCGTGCCTTTATTCGGGATATCGTCACCAACCGTAGCACCGCTGCCATCGTGCAGGGCATCATCACCATGGCTCATCACCTGAATCTGCTGGTAGTCGCCGAGGGCATCGAGGAAGAAGTGCAGCAGCAGGATCTGGAGCGGCGCCGCTGTGATCTGCTGCAGGGATTCTATTTTGCCAGGCCCATGCCGCGAGACGCCGTTATGGCGTTAGCGGATCGGCTGCCGGTGTCCTGATGCGCGGATAGCGAGCAGTCGGCCAGCCTTCCCATTCGCTCCGTGCCCCGGAGGATAATATTCGCGGGTAGTTATATAAGTAGTCAGCACATGCCAGAATGTAATAATGACGACTACATTTAAAAGGATGAGTCGGGGTCTCGTCACCCGTCCCCTCGGTCACCTGAAGTACGCGCTGCTCACGCTGCGTGGGCGCCTGCTGGTCGGTGCCGGGGTGCTGTGGGGCGTGCTGTGTATAACGCTGCTGACATACGGCTGGCAGGCGGGTTACATGTTGGTGGAAGAAACCAACCGCCAGCACCTCCACTATGAGGCCGAGCTGATACGCAACTCCATTGCGAACCAGGTCGATGAGCGTTTTCAGGCGCTGAAGGGGCTCGCACAGGATATCCCGGAGCCGACTCGGGGCGCGCTTGCTGCGGAACAGGCCAAGGCCTTGATGGCTTACTTTGAAAGCTTGGCGCTGTTCGATCTCGACAGTCGCGTCATGGATACATCATGGCCTACCGGCGAAGGGCGAGTGGGGGCCAGCTTTGCGGATCGTGATTATGCGCGCTTCATGCACGCCTTCCAGCGTCCTCACGTCAGCGAGCCTTTCGTATCGAGAGTCAGCGGCCGGTCCATGGTGATGCTGCTGGTACCGCTGCATGATGCCGAGGGGCGCTATACCGGGTTCCTGGGTGGAGCGATCGATATCAACAAGAGCCGTCTCTTCGAGGGGTTCAATCGCCTGCGCCTGGGAGCCGAGGGGCACGTCACCATTACCACCGCCTCTGGCCAGCGGCTCTACCAGCCCGGCCAGCAGCAGGGCGTCACCGAGCTATCCGACGACATTCTTCCGGCGCTGGATCGAGCGCTGTATGGCTGGCAGGGCGAAGCCAAGGGCACCACGGCTGCCGGGGAGCCCGCGCTGGTGGCATATCGTCAGGTTTGGTCGGCCGACTGGATCGTTGGCGTGCATCTGCCCAGGGCCCAGGCCGAAGTGCCGCTGATTGACGGCATGCAGCGGATCTCGCGTTACGCCCTGTGGACGATGGGGCTGGTCCTGCCCTTCGTCGTGGTGCTGATCTGGCTGGCGCTGTGCTCGTTGGCCCGTCTGGCAGAACAGGTGACGGCGCTTCGCGACCAGCGGCGTCACGTCCTCGATATCCCCACTCGCATGCCGGAACTGCGCCGGATTATCGACGTCATCAACGAAACCGAGCAGGCCCGAATGACCAGCTTGCGGGACCTCTCGCGCCGTGAGGCCCTGCTGCACTTTACGTTGAGGGCGTCTCCCCAGGGCATGTTTGTTACCGACTCCCTCGGACAGCCGACGTTTATCAACGAGGCGGTATACGAGGCCATTGGGCCTTCTGCATCGGAGGAGTTGGATACCTGGGTCGATCGCATCCATCCCGATGATCGCGCTTCGGTGGAAGCGGCCTGGATGCAGAGCCTCTCCCGGCAGCAGGAGTTTACGCGCCAGTTTCGCTTCCGGGATCACGTCGATCAGCTGCGCTGGGTCGATGTGCATGCCCGAATGATACATATTGACGGCGAGTTTGTTGGTGCTGTCGGCACCATCCGCGACATCACTCAACGGCGCAAGGATGCCGACCAGCGTCGCTGGGAAGCTGAGCATGATCCGCTGACCGGACTGCTCAACCGGCGAGGCCTGGTGCGCCGGCTGGAAGAGGCGCTGGCCGAATGGCAGAAAGCTGGCACCCAGGCATCGGTCATGGTCTTCGACCTGGATAACCTGAAGGAGGCCAACGACCAGGGCGGACACGCCCTGGGAGACCGTATGCTGCAGCAGGTCGCCGCCACGACGCGCGGCGTGATGCGCAGCAACGATCCTGTCGCACGCCTGGGCGGTGATGAGTTCGTCGTGTTGCTGCCAGGGTGCAGCATCGAGCGAGCACGGACTCTCGCTGAAATGCTGTGCGAACGCATTGCCTCTGACGTGATACAGCAGCAGGGACAATACTGGAAGGTAACTGCCAGCATCGGGGTCAGTGGCTTTAGACCGGACGACAGAAGCATCGATGCCATTCTCGACCGGGCTGATGCGGCCAGCTATCGCGTCAAGCACAGCGGTCGCAACAACGTGGCGCTAGCCGATGGTTAGAGAGCCGCTCGCCTTCCCCGCATTGGCGATGTGGCTGCCCGAACAGCTGAGTGGTCCGTCATGGTGACGAGCGTTGAACTTTTAAGGAGCAGGAACTCATGAAGGACCTTGAAGCGCGCCAAGAGGCGACTCTCCACCTCGACCGTGATGCACTGATGGCCCTGTGTCATCGGGTCCTGATACATCATGGCTTTAGCGAAGAACAGGCCGACGCCCTCGGTAGGACACTGGTGGCCGCACAGCTGGATGCGAGCCACTCGCACGGCATCTACCGGCTGCTGGGCATCATCGATACCGTCAGGAAGGGGGGCGCGGTTGCCGACGCGGTCCCCGAGGTAGCGGATGTGGCCCCCGCTGTGGTGCGCGTCGATGCCAAGGGGGGCTTTTCCCCCTGCGCCTTCGAGCGTGGCCTGCCGCACCTGGTGACCAAGGCGCGAGATGCGGGAATCGCCCTGCTGGCGATTAACCATTGCGTGCACTCCACGGCTCTGTGGGTCGAGCTCGAGAGGCTTGCCGAACAGGGGCTGGTGGCGATTGCCTGCAATCCTACCCAGGCTTATGTGGCGCCAAATGGTGGCAAGCAGCCGCTGCTGGGCACCAATCCCATTGCCTTTGGCTGGCCTTATCCCAGCGACGCACCCTTCATCTTCGATTTTGCCACCAGCACCATCGCACGGGGTGACATCGAACTGTATCGGCGGGAGGGGAGGGCGATCCCCGAGGCATGGGGCGTCGATCGTCACGGTGCCCCCTGCAGCGATCCCGCCGAGGTGCTCGATCATGGCGCCATGACCACCTTTGGGGAGCACAAGGGGTCGGCGCTGGCGATCATGATCGAGCTGATGGCCGGCCCGCTGATCGGCGACCTGCTCAGCGTCGAATCCAGTGAGCATGATGAGGGCCGGCTTGGGTTGCCCTACCATGGCGAGTTGATCATTGCCATTGATCCCTCGCGCCTGACGGGGCAGTCATCGACCGCCCACATGGAGCGTTCGGAGCTCCTGTTCGACGCGATACTCGGACAGGGGGCGCGTCTCCCTTCTCAGCGCCGCTATCGTGAGCGTGCCCGCAGCCTGGCGCATGGGGCGGAGGTGTCACTCGCGCTGGTCAAGGAGATCGAGGCTCTGCTCGCGACGGACCTGCATCACTAGGCCAGCATGGGCGAGAGCTGGCGAAACAGCGCCGCCACCAGGATGCCCCCGGCGATGGCCGGCAGGGGCTTCTTCAGCACCAGCATGATCACGGCGGTGGTCAGCAGGGCCAGGCGGGCACCGTTGTCACCGGTTACCGCCAGGGGCGCCAGCAGCGCCACCAATACCGAGCCGGACATGGCGTGAATGAATTGTCTGACTCGGTAGCCGATGGGCACGAAGGACATCACGAAAACGCCACCCCAGCGAGTCGCCAGGGTGGCTACCGCCATGGCCAGGAGGATGATCAATGTGCCCAGGCCGGTCGCTTCAATGTTCATGGTTGCGCTTCCCCCAGCTGAGGCCGGCCAGGCCACCGGCGATGGCACCTACCACCACGTGGCTGTTTTTCGGCAGATAGTAGAAGGCCAGCAGCGAGGCCCCCGCGGCCACCGCCCAGATCAGCAGCATGCGCAGGTTCTTCTCACCGCCGACCACCATGGCGAGCAGGAAACAGCCCATCACCATGTCGAGCCCCAGGCTGGCAGGGTCGCTGATGGCGCCGCCTACGTTCAGGCCCAGCCAGGTGCCGAGGACCCAGAAGATCCACAGGGCGATGCCGCCGCCCAGCATCAGCCCCAGCCCCGGCCGACCACGGGTGAATTCCTGTGTGGCCATGGCCCAGTTGGCATCGGAGGCGACCAGCATGATGCCGTAGCGCCTGGCGGGTGAGAGCGGTTCAAGCCATGGATAGAGGGTGGCGCCCATCAGCAGATGGCGGGCGTTGATGGCGAAGACAGTGATTATCATGGTGAAAAACGGAATCTGCGGTCCCCATAGCTCGAGGGCCGCAAACTGGGAGGCGCCGGCGAATACCAGGGTGCTCATCAGCATGATGGTGCCGTCGCCGAGCCCGATCTGGGTGGCCGCCAGGCCGAAGGCGGTACCGAAGATGGTGACGAATAGCGAGATGGGTAACAGTCTCTTGAATCCATCCCACACCAGTGCTTGGTCGAGGCGGTAGGGGTCCGCTTCCTTGCGTGTCATTAAAGGCTCCGTTGCCGTGATGCCGGCGGATAGAGTAAACCCCCTATATTAACAGAGGATACTGTCTGGCCGGGCCGCCTCAGCACTCGATGGCGTTGACGGCGAGGCCGCCGGTCGAGGTTTCCTTGTACTTGGCCTGCATGTCGGCGCCGGTGTCACGCATGGTACGAATCACCTTGTCCAGGGAGATAAAGTGCTCGCCGTCGCCGCGCAGCGCCATCTGGGCGGCGTTGATCGCCTTCACCGAGGCGATGGCGTTGCGCTCGATGCAGGGCACCTGCACCAGGCCACCCACCGGGTCGCAGGTCAGCCCCAGGTTATGCTCCAGGCCGATCTCGGCGGCATTTTCCACCTGGTCGACGTTGCCGCCCATCACCTCGGTGAGGCCGGCGGCGGCCATGGCACAGGCCGAGCCGACTTCGCCCTGGCAGCCCACCTCGGCCCCGGAGATGGAGGCGTTCTTCTTGCACAGGATGCCCACGGCGCCGGCCGTCAGCAGATACTCCACCACGTCGCGGTCGGTGGCGTCCTGGCGGAACTGCATGTAGTAGTGGAGCACCGCCGGGATGATACCCGCCGCGCCGTTGGTGGGGGCGGTAACCATGCGTCCGCCGGCGGCATTCTCCTCGTTGACCGCCAGGGCATAGAGGTTGACCCAGTCCATGGCCGACATGGTGGAGGCGATCAGCGAGTGGTCGTCCTGGCTCGCCAGCATGCTCTGATGCAGCTTACGGGCGCGCCGCTTGACGTTGAGCCCGCCGGGCAGCACGCCTTCGGCTTCCATTCCTGTCTTGATGCATGCCTGCATGGCCGCCCAGATGGCCAGCAGGCCCTCGTGGATTTCCGCCTCACTGCGCCATACCTTCTCGTTCTCCAGCATCAGCTCGCTGATGCTCAGGCCGTGCTCGTGGCACATGCGCAGCATCTCGTCGCCGGTCTGGAAGTCGAAGGGCAGCTGGGTCTGGTCGGTGTCCAGTGCTCCTTCGGCGGCCTGGGCCTCGTCGATCACGAAGCCGCCGCCCACCGAGTAGTAGGTGTTGCGGTAAAGCTCACCGCCATGGCCATGGGCGATCAGGCGCATGGCGTTGGGGTGGTGGGGCAGGTTCTCCTCGAGCATCTGCATGTCGCGGGCCCAGCGGAAGGAGACGCTGTATCGTCCACCCAGGCGCAGGGCCTCCGACTCCTGAAGCTCCTCGATGGAGGGACCGATGATATCGGGGTCGATGCTGTCGGGGCGCTCGCCCATCAGGCCCATGATCACCGCATGGTCGGTGCCATGGCCGATGCCGGTGGCGCAGAGTGAACCATAGAGCTGCACCTCCACCCGGGCGACACGGGACAGGAGGTCACGCTCATTGAGCTCGCCGATGAAATCGCAGGCGGCGCGCATCGGGCCCACGGTGTGTGAGCTCGAGGGGCCGATGCCGATCTTGAACAGGTCAAAGACGCTGATGGACATAGTCATTCACCTCTTGTTGTCAGGGTAGTCGTTCTTGTTATCTGAGTGGCGCGTGTTGTTTGAGCGGCACTTGTTGTCTGAGTGGCCGCCGATCAGTGTCGGCGGCGCTCGACGGCGCGGCAGGCGGCCGCGGTAAACAACACGTCGGTGGAGGAGTTCAGGGCCGTTTCGGTGGAATCCTGCACCACGCTGATCACGAAGCCGATGGCGACGACCTGCATGGCCACGTCGGTGGAGATGCCGAACAGGCTGGCGGCCATGGGGATCAGCAACAGCGAGCCGCCGGCGACGCCGGAAACGCCACAGGCGGCCAGCGCCGATACCACACACAGCAGCAGGGCGGTGGGAAAGTCGACGTTGATGCCCAGGGTGTTGGCCGCGGCCAGGGTGATCACCGAGATGGTGACCGCCGCACCGGCCATGTTGACGGTGGCGCCCAGCGGGATGGAGATGGCGTAGGTATCCGGGTCGAGCTCGAGGCGCTCGCATAGCGCCATGTTGACCGGAATGTTCGCCGCCGAGCTGCGCGTGAAGAAGGCGGTGATCGCGCTGCCGCGCAGGCAGGCGAAGACCAGCGGATAAGGATTGCGGCGGGTCTGCCAGAAGACGATCAGCGGGTTGGTCACCAGCGCCACGAACAGCATGCAGCCGACGATGATGCTAAGCAGTTGTCCATACTCGAGCAGCGCGCCCAGCCCGGCCTCGGCCAGGGTATTGGCGACCAGCCCGAAGATGCCCAGGGGGGCGAAGCGGATGACCACTCGCACGATGCCGGAGACCGCCTCGGAGAGGTCGTTCAAGGTATGGCGGGTGGCATCGCCGGCCTGGCGCAGCATCAGGCCGAGGCCGATGGCCCAGGCCAGGATCGCGATGAAGTTGGCCTCCATCAGCGCGGTCACCGGGTTGGCAACGGCATTGAGCAGCAGGTTGTGTAGAATCTCGATGACGCTGCCCGGCGGGTTGCCACTGACCTCGGGCATGTCGAGCGTCAGGGTGGTGGGGAAGGTGAAGCTGGCGACAACGGCGACGAGGGCCGCCACCAGGGTACCGACCACGTAGAGGATCAGCACGCCGCGAATATGGGTGGGCTGTCCCTTGCGGTGCCCGGCGATGGCGGCCGCGACCAGCACGAACACCAGGATGGGCGCCACGGCCTTGAGGGCCGAGACGAACAGCTCACCCAGCAGCGAGAAGGAGCCGGCAAGCTCCGGTGACACGGTGGCGAGCAGGATGCCGCAGGCGATGCCGATGGCAATCTGGGTGATCAGGCCCAGGCGTAGTACGGGGCCGAACAGGGCGTTGAGCGTGGCAGTCATCGAGGATCTCTCGGGGGTTGGAGGCTTGCCGTCGGTCGGGCCGGATCAGGCGGCCCGGATGTGGCGGCCCCATCCTGGCGTGGTGTCGCCGGGACGGGGCTTTGGGTCTTGTATCACCGCTGGGAAAGGTTCCTGGGGCGTTAGCTGCCGCGATGGTAGCCCGGGGTGACGAAGGGGGTCTTGCTGACGGTCATGGGCAGATGCTTGCCCCGGACCTCGGCGTAAACGGTAGTGCCGACCTCGGTGTTGGCCAGGGTCACATAGCCCAGGGCGACCGGCTTGCCTACGCTGGGGCCGAAGCCACCGGAGGTGACCCGGCCGATCTCGTTGCCATCGGCGTCGAGCAGCGGGGCGCCCTCGCGCACCGGAGCGCGACCCTCGCCCAGCAGGCCGACGCGCTTGCGCCGGTGGTCCTTCTCGGCCACCTGATGGAGTATCAGGTCGGCGCCGGGGAACCCGCCGTGGCGCTCGCCGTCGCGGCGGCGCGGCTTGCTGATGGCCCAGATCAGCCCGGCCTCGACCGGGGTCGTGGTGGTGTCGATATCGTGGCCGTAGAGGCACAGGCCGGCTTCCAGGCGCAGAGAGTCGCGGGCGCCCAGGCCAATCGCCTCGACTTCCGGCTCGGCCAGCAGGCGGCGAGTCAGGGTGTCGGTCTGGTCGGCGGGCACCGAGATCTCGAAGCCATCCTCACCGGTATAGCCGCTGCGGCTGATCCAGACTGGAATGCCGTCGATCTCGAAGTGACCATGCTGCATGAAGACCAGTTCGCTGACCTCGGGGCAGAGGCGCTTCAGGACCTCGGCGGTCCGGGGGCCCTGAATGGCGATCAGGCCGCGGTCCAGCTCCTCGAGCTCGTGTCCGTCGGGCAGGCCGCGGCGCAGGTGAGCGATATCCTGGGCCTTGCAGGCGGCATTGACCACCAGATACAGGTGATTGCCGGCGTTGACCACCATCAGGTCATCGAGGATGCCGCCATCTTCGCTGGTGAACATCGTATAGCGCTGCATGCCCTCCGGCAGGCCGACGATATCCCCCGGTACCAGGGTCTCCAGTGCCTCGGCGGGGGCGGGGCCGCGCAGCAGCAGCTGACCCATGTGCGAGACGTCGAACAGCCCGCAGGCCGTACGCGTGTGCTCGTGCTCCTTCTTGACGCCGAGGGGATACTGCACCGGCATCTCATAGCCGGCGAAGGGCACCAGCTTGGCGCCGAGCTCGACGTGCAGGTCATGAAGGGGGGTGTGCTTCAGCTCGCTCATGGGGGGCCTCCGATAACAGGGAAAACGCAGCGGCATGCCTCAAGGATAGCGGCAACCGGATAGCATGGTGCCTAGAGTAGACGATGTTTCCTATTGGAAACAATGGAGATGGGAATGAATTCCGGCTGGAATCCTGGAATATCGGCAAGGCGGAAGGGGAGGAAGGCATGACGGAAGCCCGCCAGGCAAGCTGAAAGCCCCGCAGGCAAGGCGAAGGACGGATCCCGGTTTTCTTATTGGAAACATCTCGGCGGCGGGTGGCCGCCGTGCCGCGGTCGCTTGGCGGGAGAGCGGTCGGCCGTTAGGGCCGCGCGTCTCGTTGGCATCGCCGATGGGGCCGGCGCAGGGGCCCCATCGGCATTACCGGCGTCCGGGGCTCAGAGCCGGCTGGCCACGGCGTCGAGGAAGCCCTGCATATCGACCAGCGTCTCGTTGGCCGGGTCGCTGGTCTTGCCCTTGAGGTCACCGGTAATGAAGCCGGCATCCACGGTCGCGATCAGTGCTTCCTTGAGGCGCTGGGCGTACTCCACCAGCGCGGGGCTCCCCTCGCGCTCGCCGAGGGTCTCCAGGGCGTTGGCCACGGCGAACAGCAGGGCGGAGGAGTTGAAGTGTGCCTCGCGGCCATCGGTCTCCAGGTACTTGAGGTAGAGGTCGTGGGCGGTGCCGTGGGGCGCCTCGAACAGCATGGTCCCGTCCTTGCTCTCGATGATCGAGCTGGCGGTGGCCAGGCTGCCACCGAGGGCGGCGGAGATATCCGAGAAGATGTCGCCGTCCAGGTTCTGCGCCGGATAGAGGGCGTTGCGGGGTGGGTCGGTGATCATCTTCATGAGCTGACTGGAGGGTCGCATGATCATGAACGAGGGAGGCGGGGTATCGTTGTCGGCCAGTTCGCGACGCACGTCGGTGATCACGGTGCTGAACACGTCGTCGTATTCCATGTATTCGCGCTTGAGGCCGAAGTAGACCTCCTTGCTCTTGCGCGAGGCATCGCGGAACACCTGCAGCACCCAGTCCTTGATCGCCGCGTGATCGTTGGACATCAGCAGGATCGGGTCACCCTTCTTGACGTGTCGAGCGTGCTTTTCCTCGCCGTCGACGATTACCTTGAGGATGCCGTTCTCGTCGGCGGGGGCGTTGAAGCTGCCATACTGGTCGCCGCCGCCGGCGCTCATGCGCGAGATGGAAACCTGGGCCTTGCGGTCGGGGATACCGAACGCCTTGAGCTGTTCGACCAGCTTGTAGAGCTTGCGACCGGTGTTGTTGTCGGGCACGCCCCAGATGGCCCGCTCCGGCGGGTTGGCGACCAGGCGTGCGGCCTGGGCGTCGATGAGCTCGTAGAAGTAGCCGAGGCCCAGCGCCTCGACTTGCCGGCGGTAGTGCTCTTCGAAGATGCTCTCGATGGCGGCACGCATCACGCCGTCATAGCCGGCGATGACGGTGTCCTTGAGGCCCAGGTAGATATCGCGCTTCTCGTCGATGGCGCGCTGGAAGAAGCGATGTGCCCAGGCCTTGACGTCTTCCAGGTCGTTGGTGGCCAGCAGCCAGGGGTCGCCCTTGCGCACCTCGCGGCGGTGCAGTTCCACCGGGTCGCCGCTCGAGCCCACGAACATCAGCTTGACCACGCCGGTGTCGCGGGAGAGCTCGTTGAAGCTGTCCTTGATGCCACCGACCTCCATGGTGTCGACCACGATATCGCGGCCGACCCACTCGGGACGCTTGACCAGGAGGTTGCGGAACTGGATGTCCTCGCGGGTGATATTGCCGCCGATTCCCTTGCGGATGGCGCCATTGGGGGACTTGGTGGCCAGCGGGTGCAGCCGGGTACCGTCGAGGTCGGGATGCTTGGCGAGCAGCTCGCCGAGCTGGGTGCGGTTGACCGTCATGCCGGCATTCTTGATGCCCACGCCGTGGCGCTTGAGTGCCTCGACGGCATCGATCACTACCTGGCCGTTGGTCACCAGACGGTTCTCGGCGGAGAGGTCGATCTCGACGAGCGGAATCTCTAGCCGGGAAGTCACGAAGGTATCGAGAATCTTCTCGAAGGCTACCTGGGCCATTTCGTCACCATGGAGGATAACCAGGGGGGCCTCGACTCTGATCTTGCTGCTCATCGCCTCGTCTCTTTTCTGCACGCTGGAAGGTGCCCATAGGGTACGCCGGAAGGTCGGGTGGCGCCATGCCTCCAAGGGGGCAGGCCCCTCAATCGTCGCTGCCGGCCCAGCGTTCGTCCGGGTGCACCTCGTTGGCGGGGAGTACCGGGTCGTAGCCGTCGCGGCGCAACGCCTCGATCACCTCGCGGGTGTGGTCGCTGCCCAGGGTCTCCAGGGTGGCTTCCACCTCGGTGGAGCGCAGCGAGAGGTCGGTGAAGGTGCGATGGTGGGCGATATGAATGACGTTGGCATGCTGTTCGGCGAGCTGTCTCGTCAGCTCGGCCAGGGCGCCGGGCACGTCGGGAATGGCGACGCGCACGCGCACGATACGCCCCGAACGCACCAGGCCGCGCTGGATGACCGAGGAGAGCGCCAGCATGTCGATATTGCCGCCGCACAGCACCAGTCCCACCTTGCGGCCGCGGTAGCGTTCCGGATCGGACAGCACCGCGGCCAGGCCGGCGGCGCCGGCGCCTTCTGCCACGCTCTTCTCGATCTCCAGCAGCAGCAGGATGGCGCGCTCTATCTCGGGCTCGTCCACCAGCACGATATCGCGCACCCGTTCGCGAATGATGGGCAGGGTCAGCGTGCCGGGCTGCTTGACGGCGATGCCTTCGGCCAGGGTGGCGAGTCCGCAATGGATCTCCTCTCCGGCCAGCGCCTGCTGCATGGCCGGAAAGCGCTGGGTCTGCACGCCCACGATCTCGATGTCGGGCTTGAGCTCGGTGGCGGCGATGGCGTTGCCGCCGATCAGCCCGCCACCGCCGACGGGGATCACCAGGGCATCCAGGTCCGGGGTATCCTCGAGCATCTCCAGGGCGATGGTGCCTTGCCCGGCGATGATGCGTTCGTCGTCGTAGGGGTGGACGAAGACCAGGTCGCGCTCGGCGGCCAGGCGATGGGCGTAGTCGCCGGCCTCGGCGACGCCCTCGCCCTCGAGGTGCACCTCCGCCCCGAGCTTGCGGGTATTGTGTACCTTGAGGTTGGGCGTATGCCGGGGCATGACGATGGTGGCGCGGATGCCCAGCCGTGCGGCGTGGTAGGCCACCGCCTGAGCGTGGTTGCCGGCCGACATGGCGATGACGCCGCGCTCTCTCTCCTGTTGGGAGAGTGTCAGCAGATGGTTCAACGCCCCGCGCTCCTTGAAGGCGGCGGTGAACTGGTGGTTCTCGAACTTGATGTAGAGCTCGCAGCCGGCGATTCGCGACAGGGTGTGCGAGATCAGGCAGGGGGTGCGCTCCACACTGCCCCGGATACGCTCGGCGGCGATACGGATATCATCGAGGGTAACGCTCATTAGGCGGCTCCTGTTCGTGTCCGGTTATCATTTTCATGATGCGGCGTCGCGGTGTGGATGTCGAAGTGGATCGCGAAACGGATGCTTAAACATCGAAGCCTGGGATAGAGTTCAGGCATGCCCGGTGGGGAGTGTTCTGCCATGAGGAGAGTGTGATGAACGCAAGCAAGATACTCGGACAACTGATGCAGCAGGCCGGTGGTCAGTCCGGTGGCCGGTCGAATGACGAGGGGGCGGGCGGCTCCGGCCTGGATATCAAGGGCATGCTCGACGGCCTCTCCCGCCAGTTCGGGGGTGGCCAGAGCCGCGACGGCCAGGACGGCGGCTCGGGGCTCGATGTGAAGAGCCTGCTGGGCGGTGGTGCCCTGGGGCTGCTGGTGGGCTCCAGGCGGGGGCGCAAACTGGGCGGCAAGGCGCTCAAGTATGGCGCCATCGCCGGCGTGGGGATGCTGGCCTGGAAGGCGTGGCAGAATTCACGCGGCGACTCGTCCACATCAGGCGAGCCGAGCGATGCGTCGCCCGCCGAGGGCGAACCGGTGGAGCAGCTGGGCGGCGAGGCCCAGGAGCAGCGTAGCCTGGCGCTGCTGCAGGCGATGATCATGGCCGCCCGCGCCGATGGCCATATCGATGACCAGGAGCGCGAGCTGATCGCCGGGCAGGTCGATGCCCTGGGGGCCGACCAGGAACTGCACGCCTGGATGGAGCGTCAGCTTCAGGCGCCGTTGGACGCCGAGGCCCTGGCGGCGCGGGTCGAGTCGCCCCAGGCGGCCCGGGAGATGTACCTGATCAGCGTCGCGGTGGTCGATGAACAGAACGCCATGGAGCGTGCCTGGCTCGACCAGTTGGGCAAGGCCCTGGCATTGCCCGACGACGTGACCGCGGAGCTCGAGCGCCAGGCCAGGGAGGCCGGCTGATGGCCGATCCCCTGATGGCGCTGGCCACCGGCTTCGGCCTGGGGCTCTCACCCTGGGCCTCGGGCACGGTGGGCTCGCTTCTCGGTCTGGTGCTGGCCTGGTGGCTGCTGGGGCGAACCCGGCGAGTGCAGGTGGCGGTCACGCTGGCGCTGCTGCTCGCCGCGGTGCCGGTGTGTCACCTGGCCGAGCAGGCACTGGGCGGCAAGGATGATGGGCGCATCGTGTTCGACGAGATCGTCGCCTTCCCCGTGGCGGTCGTGGGCCAGGCCGCGGCGCGCCAGCCCCTGGTACTGGCGTCCGCCTTCGTGGTCTATCGGGTATTGGATGCCACCAAGCCGCCGCCGGTGAGCCTGGCCGAGGCGGTTCCCGGCGGCGTCGGCATCGTGCTCGACGACGTGATCGCCGCGGCCATGACCTGGCTGGTGATGGCCGCGGGCCTGGCCCTCTGGCGCCGGCGTCAGGCCTCTTCCTGAGACACCGATAACCCTGGCCGCTGCCCAAGCAACCGACTACGCTGGCAGCGGCTGTGTTCCACGCCGTTCTTGTTTTCATTGATGGAGGTTTCGTTCATGACCGTGCTGCTGCTCGGGCTGTTGATCTTTCTCGGCGTACATTCGGTACGCATCCTGGCCGATGATTGGCGAGGTGCCCAGATCCAGCGGATGGGGGTGCTGCCCTGGAAAGCGGCCTACTCGGTGGCTTCGCTTCTCGGTTTCGTCCTGATGATCTGGGGCTATGGCCAGACGCGCCTGGACCCGGTGTGGGTCTGGCAGCCGCCGCAGGGCTTAAGCCATGTCGTGTCGCTGTTCATGATACCCGCCTTCGTGTTGTTGGTGGCGGCGTATGTGCCGCGCAATCATCTCAAGGCGAAGATGGGTCACCCGATGATCCTGGCGGTGAAGCTCTGGGCCTTTTCCCACCTGCTGGCCAACGGGCGGTTGGGCGATATCGTGTTGTTTGGCGCCTTCCTGGTTTGGGCAATCTTCGATTTTCGGGCGGCCCGTCGGCGTCCACCGGTCGAGATGGCCACCCCGAGCGTGGCAGGCACCGTTACGACCGTGGTGGTCGGCCTGGTGGCCTATCTCCTGTTCGCGTTCTACCTGCATGTCCGGCTGATCGGCGTACCGGTGATGTGAGTGTCCAGGCGTCACCGGCTTTATCACGCCACCATCCCGCTCGAGGACCGCAACGACTGCGCCGATACGCGGATGTGAGCGCCGGCTCACGAGGTTTCTTTCAGCGCGCTGCCGGCCAGCCATAACCGGGCGCGCAGCCCCCCCGACGGGGCCTCGTCGAGGGTGAGCCTGCCGCCGTGGAGTTCCGTCAGGTCCTCGACGATGGCCAGGCCCAGGCCGTTCTCCGAACGCCGCTCGTCGAGGCGCGAACCGCGGGCCATGGCGGCCTGGCGCTGGGCGGCGTTCATACCCGGGCCGTCGTCCTCCACCGCCAGCCACACGCCTCCGGCCTCCTGTCCGCCGCTGAGTTGGACCCGGGTTTCGGCCCAGCGCAGGGCGTTGTCGAGCAGGTTGCCGATCAGTTCCTGGAGATCCTGGGCATCCATGCGCAGATATAGCGGTGCCGGCAGCTCGGCATGCAGGGCGATACCGCGGCGCTGGGCCAGCCGGCCCAGCCCTTCGATGATCGGGGCCAGTACCTCGCCCACGGTGATGCGTGGGGCGAGGCCGGCGTCGCCTGCCGCCGTGGCCCGGGCCAGATGATGATGCACGGCGGAATCGATGCGGGCCAGCTCGTTGCGCAGCCGGGTACGGCGCGGCTCCTCGACACCGTCGGCGAGGGTGGTCAGCGTGCTGACGGGGGTCTTCAGGGCGTGGGCCAGGTTGCCCGCGGCATGGCGGGCATGGGTCATCAGGCGGCGGTCGCGCTCCAGCACGCCGTTCATGGCCGTTGCCAGGCGCGACAGCTCGGCGGGTAACCGGGTATCGAGACGTTCGGCGTCGCCATCCTCCACTCGGCGGAGGCCCCGGCGCAGTCGACGCAGCGGCGCCAGCCCCCAGTGGACCTGCAGCGCCAGGGCGGCCAGCAGCAGGGCACCCAGGCCAGTCAACGACAGCGCCACCAGGCGGTCGAACCGGGCGAGTTCGGTATCCAGGGGCTCACGCGAGATGGCCACGGCGACGTGTAGCGGTGAGGCCAGGGGGGCGAGCCGGATATCGCGTTCGATGACGCGTAGCGAGGCGTCGCGCGGCCCCTGGATATCCCGTAGGAGAACCTCGCGGCGGTCGACGGTGGCCAGGCGCTGGTCCCATAGCGAGCGCGATGCGAGGGTCTGCGCTCCGCCGTCGCTGACCTGCCAGTACCAGCCCGAGAACACTCGCGTGAAGCGTGGCTCGCCCAGGGTGCGTTGCTGGACCAGTTGGCCCGCCGCGTCATCCCAGGCCAGGCCGGCGATCACCACCCGCAGCAGCGATTCGAGTCGCTGGTCGAAGGCCTCGGTGGTGGTCGTCTGGAAGTGGCGAGAGAGGCCGATGCCGGCCAGCGGCAGTGAAAGGACCAGGGTCAGCAGGCTGGCCAATACCAGCCGGGTGGCAAGCGAAGGGTGGCGCAGGCTCATGGGGCCGGGGCGGCGTCGACCAGGCGATAGCCCTGGCCACGCAGGGTTTCGATGCGCGGCGCGCCCAGCTTGCGACGCAGGCGACTGATCTGCACATCGATAACATTGGAGTCGGGCTCGTGATCGCGATCGTAGACGTGTTCGGCGAGCTCGCTGCGGCTGACCACCCGGGGGGCGGCGTGGGCCAGGTAGGCGAGCAGGCGCGATTCCTGGGCGGTGAGGCTGATAGGGCGGCCGGCCAGGGTGACGCTGCCGCTGTGGGTGTCGAAGGTAAGTTCGCCGATTCTCAGCACCGGGTGGGCGTGGCCGTGGCTGCGTCGCACCAGGGCGCGTAGCCGGAACAGCACTTCGGCGGTCTCGAAGGGCTTGGTCACATAGTCATCGGCCCCGGCCGAGAAGCCGGCGGCCTTGTCGGCCCAGCGAGTGCGCGCGGTGAGCACCAGGACCGGCAGCTCGATGCCATCATCGCGCCATTCGGCGAGCCAGCGACTGCCATCGCCATCGGGTAGCCCCAGGTCGAGGATGACGGCATCATAGGCCTCGGTGCGCACCAGAAAGTCCGCCTCGCCGCCGTTCTCGGCCCGCTCGAGCAGCAGCCCGGCGTCGCCCAGCGCCTCACAGAGAGCATCACCCAGGGCACGATCGTCTTCCACCAGCAGCACCTTCATGGTGCATCCTCCCGGCGGCGCATGGCATCGATCCTTACCCCTTCCATGCCGACCAGCTCACCGCTCTCGGCATCGAACTCGAACTCCACCACCTGGCCCTGGGGGCCGAGCATCTCGATCTCGTAGGCGAGTCGGTCATCGTCGCGTTCCAGCTCTACCTCCAGTACCTGGCCCACATAGTGTGCCTCCAGCCAGTCGAGCAGCGTGGGCAGTGGCACGATACGCTCCTCGCGCACCGCCGCATGGAGGTCCTGCCAGTCGTTATCCGCCCAGGCGGGGGCGGTGCCCTGGAGCAGCAGGGCGGCCAGCATCGGCAAGCCAAGGCGCAGGAGAAAGCGAGGGAGAGGAGAGGCCGTCATCATGCTCACAGGGTGCCAGGGGGAACATGAACAGAGCATGAACGCTGGCGTCACCCTGGGGCAAGGTCACAGGGTGTGTAATGGCCCGGCAATCCCTGGAGAAGAGGTATTCATCATGCAACGCAATACGCAACGCCCCCTGGTCCTGGCCGGTTCGCTGGCCCTGTTGATGGGGGCCGCCGGCCTGGCCCAGGCCGCCGATGACCGCCTGGCGACAGAGCGCCTCGATGAGGTGCTGACCCAGGCCTCTGACTTCGGCTTTCAGGCCTTCGAGGAGATCGAGGCCAAGCGCGGCGGCCGCTTCGAGGTGGAAGGCTGGCTCGATGACGAATGGCAGGCCGAGGTGAGCTTCGACCCGGCCAGCGGCGAGAGCCTCAGGGAAGAGCGCAGGCGTCGCGACGGCGGTGCCTGGGGGCTCAGCGAGGCCGAGGTGCGCGACGCCATGGCGCTGGCCGTGGCCGAGGGCCTGGCCGAGTTCGAGGAGATCCAGGCCGATCGCGATGGTCGCGTCGAGATCGAGGGTTATGACGTCGATGGTCGCGAGCTGGAGGTCAAGAGCCGCGATGGCGAGGTTGTCGAGGTCGAATACGACTGACGGAAGAGGGCCCGGCGCGGAATGCGCCGGGCCCTCTTGTTGGGTGGCGTCGGGTAGCGAAAGGAGCTAGTAGAGCTTGCTGTCGCGCAGCCGCATCAGCGCCTCGGGCGGTGCGAAAGTGTCGGCCCGGGCGCTATCCCAGAAATCACGGAACACCGGGTGGTGCTCGGCGCCGCCCGCCAGCAGTTCGCCCGGCGTCAGGAAGTCGTGGAGCTCGGCGAAGCTTCTTATCTCGTGGCGCGAGAGGCGGTGTGACACATGCTCCGGGCCCAGTTCCGAGGAATGGTGAAGCCCCGCGGCGCCCAGCATCTCGGCCAGGGCGGCGAGGGTGTTGGCGTGAAAGCCGGCCACGCGCTGTGCCTTGGTGGGCACGTCCAGGCGGCTGCCGCGCAGGGGATCCTGGGTGGCCACGCCGCTGGGGCAGCGGTCGGTGTGGCAACTGCGGGCCTGGATGCAGCCCAGGGCGAACATGAAGCCGCGTGCGGCGTTGCACCAGTCGGCGCCCAGCGCCATGGTGCGCGCGATATCGAAGGCGTTGGTCAACTTGCCGGCCGCCGCCAGCCGTACCCGGTCGCGGAGGCCGGCACCCACCAATGTATTGTGTACCAGCAGCAGCGCCTCGTTCAGCGGCATGCCCAGGTGGTTGATAAATTCCAGGGGAGCAGCCCCCGTACCGCCTTCGCCGCCATCGACGACCACGAAATCCGGATGTTCACCGGCCTCGAGCATTGCCTTGACGATGGCGAACCACTCCCAGGGGTGGCCGAGGGCCAGCTTGATGCCGACGGGCTTGTCACCGGCCAGCTCGCGCAGGCGCACGATGAAGTCGACCATCTCGCGGGGCGTGGTGAAAGCCGTGTGGGCCGCCGGCGAGACGACATCGCGCCCCTCCGGGACGCCACGAGTGCTGGCGATCTCCTTGGTGACCTTGGCGCCGGGAAGAATGCCGCCATGGCCGGGCTTGGCCCCCTGGGAAAGCTTGATCTCGATCATCTTGACGGCGTCCTGACGGGCCGCCTCGCGAAAGCGTTCGGGGTCGAAGCCGCCGGCCTCGTCGCGGCAGCCGAAATACCCCGAGCCGATCTCCCATACCAGGTCGCCCCCGCGGCGGTGATAGGGCGAGATCGCGCCTTCGCCGGTGTCGTGATAGAAGCCGCCTTCCCGGGCGCCATCGTTGAGGGCGCTGATGGCATTGGCGGAGAGCGCGCCGAAGCTCATCGCCGAGATATTGAACACGCTGACTGAATAGGGATGGGTGCGCTCGGCGCCCACCGTGATGCGCAGGTCATCGGGCTCGATATGGGTCGGTGTCAGGGAAGGGCTCATCCACTCGTAGCCGGTGTGGTTCATATGGTGCAGCGAGCCGAAGGGGCGCTTGTCGCTGACGCCCTTGGCGCGCTGATAGATCAGACGACGCTGCTCGCGGGAGAAGGGCACCTCTTCGGTATCACTCTGGATGAAGTACTGCCGAATCTCCGGGCCGAACGACTCCAGGTTGTAGCGCAGATGGGCCAGGATCGGGTAGTTACGGCTGACCGTGTGGCCGTGCTGGCAGAGGTCATAGGTGCCCAGCGCGACCAACAAGCCGAAAATGAGCACTCCCCAGCCCCAGGCGCCACCGGCAACGCTCAGGCCTATCAGGCAGGCGATCAGCCCCAGCAAGCTGAGTCCATAGGCGCTGAAGCGCAGGGGAGGTGACGCGAGGTGGGGCAGGTAAGACATGAGGCACTCCGGGGCAATGAGAGACGGCCCCATTGCATGGGCCCCGTGGGGGAATGTCAATCGGCCGTGGGCAGGCGGGCGGCGAGGGCAAAGACGTGATCATCCTCGACCTCCAGGGCGCGGAGTGCCTCGGCGAGGTGCAGCAGGTAGTCCCGGTTGGGGCCACTGGGGCCATGGGAGGAGGCGATCTGTCGGGCGATGGCGTCCAGCGGCGCCTCGCCCAGGTAGGCGGCGTTATCGGCGCCGGCCAGGTAGACCAGCCCCCGGGTGCTGCCGCCGAGGGCATCATCGAAGCACAGCGTGGTCACCTCGCGCAGGTAGCCGTTCTTCTCCCGCACATCGAGGGGGGCGAGCACCTCGGGCGTGATGCGATAGGCCATGCCGTGGCAGACCGCCTTCGGCTCGGGCACCAGGGTGGCCACCCGACCCGGGGCCTCCGGCGTGCCGCGATGGTCATGGGAGCCCTGCCAGAAGCGGCGCACCCAGCCATGGATATGGGCCGGGCGGCGCTCGAGATAGGGGAAGTCGGCCTTCCAGATCAGCGAGCCGTAGCCGAACAGCCAGATGGCGTCGTGGCCGGCGAAGTGGTTTCTCTCGTGGTTCAGCCGAGTGGTGTCGTGGCTCATGGCGCTCCTCTTCTGTGTTTTACTCTATGTCTGTGTTTTGCTCTATGGCCCAGCGGTCAGCACAACATATCGCGATAACGCGCGCCATGGCCGTACCGGGATTCTGCCCGAGCCGCCACGCCATCCGCGATAGCCCCGTACGCCCTGCCAGATAGTCCGTAAAGATGGCCCCGTAAATAGTGTTTGACGTGCGCCCGGCGAGGGGGCATGCTTGGTAAAGTTGGTTAGCAAGTCGTAATACCCCAGGTAGGCATCGAACGCTCTGGCGCCTCGATTTTCCCGGGAACGTATCTTGTTTTACCCACTGCAACTCGGGTATTACCCGGCAAAATCAAAGTGCTATTAGAGGAATTCGATAATGGCTACCGGTACCGTCAAGTGGTTCAACGACACCAAGGGCTACGGCTTCATCTCTCCGGACGACAGCGGCGACGACCTGTTCGCGCACTTCTCCGAGATCCAGGCCGACGGCTTCAAGACCCTGCAGGACGGCCAGAAGGTCTCCTTCGAGGTCACTCAGGGCAAGAAAGGCCTCCAGGCCTCCAACATCCAGGTCATCGACTGATCGGATGTAGGCTGCTCTGCAGTTGATGAAAGGCTCGCCTCGGCGGGCCTTTCTGCTGTCTAGGGCATGGCATTTCCCGATGGTCAGCCCGGGCGCATTGCGCTAGGGTGATTCCTTTTGTGCTGGAGACCCTGACTCATGAGCGAGCCCGGTGAGTTGATCATCGATCCCAAGGGCGACAAGCCCGCCGACGCCTGCGTGTTTATCCTTCACGGCCTGGGGGCCGATGGCCGCGACTTCGAGCCGCTGGTACCGGCCCTGTCGCTGCCGGCCGATGCCAGCGTCCGATTTATCATGCCCCATGCGCCGCGCCTGCCGGTGACCGTCAATGGCGGCGTGGTGATGCCGGCCTGGTACGACATCCACGAGATGAGCCTCGACCGTCGCGTCGACGAGCCTCAGCTCAATGCCTCGGCCGAACGCATCCAGGCCCTGGTGCACGAACAGATCGAGCTCGGCATCGACAGTCGGCGCATTATCCTGGCCGGCTTCTCCCAGGGCGGGGCGGTGGCCTACCAGGCGGCGCTCTCCTTTGAAAAGCCGCTGGGCGGCCTCCTGGCGCTCTCCACCTACTTTGCCACCGCCGAGAGCATCACGCTTGCCGAGGCCAACCGTGAGCTGCCCGTCGAGGTGCATCACGGCAGCTTCGACCCGGTGGTGCCCGAGGCGCTGGGGCGCGCAGGTTTCGAGAAGGTCAAGTCCCTGGGCTATCCCGCCCACTACCGCCAGTACCCCATGGCCCATGCCGTCTGCCCCCAGCAGGTGGCGGATATCGGCCACTGGCTGAGTCAGCGCCTGGGGCTCTGAGTGGCGCCGGTACCGCCATGTCGCTCGACGGCGAGGCGTCGACCCGGCCCCGAGAACGCCTTGATGCACCCGGGGTGGTAATTCATCCTGAGCCTCGTCACGATTGAGGCATCCGTGTCCTGCCTAGAGGAGAATGACAACATGTCCGGACTCTCTGAAGACTTTCGCCTGCCGGTGCCCTGCCTGAGCTGCGGTAGCCATCTGATGCGTGTGTCCCGGGTGAAAAATCCCGACGACATGGTTCACTGCGCCTCCTGCGGCAAGCCGGTCTGCCTGTGGCACGAGGCCCAGACGGTGCTCAGGCAGGGGCCCGGCAGCGAGAGCGAGGCGCTGATCGAGGCGGCGGTCAATCGCTATCGCCACTGAGCCCCTGGGCCGGGCTAGAGGAGTTCCTCGCCGGCCAGTGCCAGACGCGAGCGCTCGACGCTCTTGAGGGTCACATGGCCGGCATGGGGCCAGTCCCGGAAGCGTTGTACCAGTGCGGCCATGCCGCAGGTGTTGGCGGTAAGGTAGGGCGTATCGATCTGCCCCACGTTGCCCAGGCAGACGATCTTGGTGTTGCGTCCGGCCCGGGTAATCAGTGACTTGAGCTGCTTGGGCGTGAAGTTCTGTGCCTCGTCGATGATCAGGAAGGTGTCATTCAGGGTGCGCCCGCGCATGAAGCCCGGGGCCCGAATCTGGACCCGGGCCCCGAGCAGCTGGCGGGTGGCGCCGTTTTCCCAGCTGGACTCGCCGTCCTCGTTGCGCAACAGGTTGTCCATGTTGTCGTGGAAGGCCCCCATCCAGGGCGACATCTTCTCTTCCTCGGTGCCCGGCAGGAAGCCGATATCCTCGCTCATGGAGATGGGGGCGCGGGTGAAGACCAGGCGCTCGAAGCGCTTGCTGTCCAGGGTCTGCTGGAAGGCCGCGGCCAGGGTCATGAAGGTCTTGCCGGTGCCGGCGCTGCCGGCGATGGTGACGAGGTCGATATCGTCATCCATCAGCAGATTGAAAGCGAAGTTCTGGTGGCAGTCGCTGGCGTGCACCCCCCATACGCTGGCGCCGTGCCGATAGTTGGTGGCAAGCTCCAGGCGGGCATAGCGCTCGCCTAGCTCGCGTACCACGGCCTCGAAGCCGGCTTCGGTGTCGGCAACCAGCATGCCGAGGTGCCAGTCGGCGGGGATCTCGCCGGTCAGATGGTAGATGACGTGCCGATGCTCGCGCTCCACTCTGACGTCCAGAGCGAGATCGTTCCACAGCTCGCCGCCGCCATTCGGGTAGACATGCACTCCTTCCAGCATGGCGTCGCTGTCGGTAAAGGCTCGATCGGTGAGGTAGTCCTCCACCGGTACGCCCAGGGCGGCGGCCTTGACGCGTAGATTGATGTCCTTGGTAATCAGGATCACCGAGGCGTCGCTGCGCTCACGGCGCAGGCGGCAGGTCTCGGCGAGGATGCGGTTGTCGGGGCTGTCATCCAGCGTTTCGAGGCCGCTCAGGTCGGAGTAGCAGAGCAGGCGCAGGCGGCCTTCGGGGCCATTGAGGCGTGCTATGGGGATGCCGTCGCGGATCTGCTCGAGGCCGACGTCGGCGGTAAGGTCGGACAGGGTGCGGCTGACCTGGCGCGCGGAGCGGGCGATCTCGCGGATGCCGTTCTTGTGCTTGTCGAGCTCCTCGAGCACGGTCATGGGAATGACCACTTCATGCTCGTCGAACTGATAGAGGGCAGCGGGGTCGTGCAACAGCACGTTGGTGTCCAGCACGTAAAGCCGGGTGGCTTTCTTGTCGATGCGTACCATCGGCGCAGCTCTCCTGATTGTCGCGAAACAGGCGTTCATGACGCCCTGGTATCGGCACTGTCGGCGCTCGACATCCGAAGATGACGATGGCCTGACAGCATCAGCGGCGCTGGGGGTTCCTCCTGTAGCTGGGGCATACTGCCTTGGACAAATGACGGAGCGGGTGGTGCCCCTTTTCACCGAGCATGGTGGGCGGGCCCTGGGCTGGCAAGGCGACGGGCTCGCGGAGTTTAAACGCAGGGCTCACTCTGCGTGCTGGCAGGCCTGCTCCCTGTTTGTCGCTTCGGTCGATGAGGCAGGGGCGTCGCCTGGCGGGAAGCGGCTCAGTTCAGCGCCAGGCGCTGTTCCTGGTCGCGGTTGCAGTCGAGGTAGGCGGAGTCTTCCAGCCATTCGGGGTCGGGGTAGTAGGCGAACAGATACTGCTCTTCCTTGAGGCTGTCGATCAGCGGGTAGGAAACCTCCTGACGGACCGCCGGGCAGCCCAGGCTGCGACCCAGGCGGCCGGTCTGCTCGATAAAGGACTCGCTGACATAGTCGGCGCCGTGCATCACGATGGCCCGATCATAGGCCAGATGATTGACGCCCGTTTCGAGCCCCTCGAGGCGCAGCGAATAGCCGTTGCGACCGTAGTAGGTATTCATGGTGCGAAACAGCCCCAGGCTCGACTGATGGCTCTCCGGCGTATTGGAGAAGCGCGAGGCCAGGGCGTTGCCGGAGCCGCGGCCGTGGGAGACGAGTTCCTCGAAGAGCAGCGTCTTGCGCGCCAGGTCGAAGACCCATAGTCGAGGTTCGCTGGAGGGCAGGGAGTAATCGATGACCGCCAGCCTGTCGGCATCGGGGTCGGCGCAGGACAGGGCGTTGGCGGCCAGCGTGAGCACCTCGCGGCTGGCCTGGGGCGCCAGGCGAGTGAGGGTCCGGGTCAGTGACTCGCCGTCCCGGGATCCGGGATTCAGGGCCTGGGCGAGAGTCGTTTCGGCGCAGGCGGGGGCGCCGGCCATCAGGCCTGTCGCACAGAGCAGCCAGGCGGCACGCGGTGGTCGCATCATGAAAACTTCCCTCCTGATTTCTCGCTATGATGAAAGGACGAGGCCGACTAATCAAGCTACCCATAAACGGTTCTGGAGGCGAACATGCGGCGATCTGTCGCGATAGTTGCAATAGGTGCGATGGCGCTGGGGGCCATGCTGACGTCCGGCATGGTCGTGGCGGAGCCGTCGACCGAACATTCGGCAGTTCAGTCGACCGAACATTCGACAGGGCAGGAGCCCGCCGTGACCTCGGTGGAGGCGCTCCTCGAGCAGCGAGACGGCGCCCTGGGCGACTTCTATGCATCGCGCGACTTCCAGGCGGCCTGGACCCGGGCGTCTCACGTGGAGGCGCTGGTCGAGTCACTGCAAGGGGTGGCCGAGGATGGCCTGGATCCTGCCGACTACGGCGCCGACCGTCTGCTGGCCGCGTATCGCAAGGCTCAGGCCGGCGACGACCGGGCCCGAGGGCGCTTCGATACCCGTGCGACTCGCGCCCTGTTGACGGCGCTGGGCCATCTGCATCATGGCAAGGTCGATCCACACAGCATCGATCCCGGCTGGGAGGTACCGATCAACGCGCAGCTGCCGCCGGCCGCGACGATCGCGGAGGCGGTGGAGGCCGAGGAGATCGCGGCGCTGTTCGACGCGGTGCGTCCGGCCTATGCCCCCTACCGGAAGCTCAAGCAGGGGCTGGCTCGCTATCGCCATATCCAGCGCCTTGGCGAATGGCCGGTGTTGCCCGAGAACGGGCCGGTTCTGCGCCTCGGCGAGGCGCACCCGGATGTCGCGATCCTGCGCGAACGCCTGGCCCGGATCGGCGAGCTGGAGGTCGTGGCGGCAGACGCCTCGATTCTGCCGTTGGCCGATCTGGAGGCGCCGGCCCCGGAGCATTTCGACGCCAGCCTGGAGGCCGCGGTAAGGCGCTTCCAGGACCGCCACCTGCTGGAGGCGGATGGTGTCGTGGGGCCGCGGACCCGGACGGCCCTCAATGTGCCGGTGGGCAAGCGTATCGATCAGGTTCGGCTCAATCTGGAGCGGGCCCGCTGGCTGATGCACGGCCTCCCCGAGGCCTTCGTGCTGGTGGATATCGCCGGCTATCGGGTGAGCTATTTCCGCCCCAACGGCGAGGTCTGGCGTTCACGCATCGTGGTGGGGAAGCCCTATCGACGCACCCCCACGCTACGCTCGAAAATCACCCACCTCACCGTCAACCCGACCTGGACGGTGCCACCGACCATCCTGCGCGAGGATGTGTTGCCCCGCGTGCGTCGCGACGCCAGCTATCTCTCGCAGCGCAACATGCAGGTGCTGACGCCCTCGGGGCAACGGCTCGACCCGAGCCGGGTCGACTGGTCGAACCCGGGCAATGTGATGATTCGCCAGGCCGCCGGGCCGGGCAATGCGCTGGGCCAGGTGGTGGTTCGCTTTCCCAACGACCACCTCGTCTATCTGCATGATACGCCGGCCAAGGGGCTGTTCGCCCGCCAGCAGCGAGCCTTCAGCTCCGGGTGCATTCGCGTGCAGGGCGTCATGGAGTTTGCCCAGCTGCTGTTCGACGATACCGGCAGCGAGCGCAATCTTCGCGCCCTGCTGGCGGATGGGCGAACCCGCAACGTGCCCCTGGCCGAACCGATGCCGGTTATCCTGCATTACTGGACGGTCCACCCGGACGCCGCCGGCCGAATGGTCTTTCGGCCCGATATCTATAAGCGCGACGAGGCCCTGCTGCGGGCACTGGACCGCCCGCTGACATCCTTGTAGGGGCGCAATTCATGATTGGTTCGACACATCGGCGATGGCCAGCGGCGCTACCGCCGACTCGTCTATCGGTCGCTGAATCGCCCGATAAATCGGGAACCTGCGGCGCGGTAAGGGCTAGGCGTAAGGATCAGGCATAGCCCCTGGCCTGGAGCCGGAAGAGCGTGGCATAGCGGCCGTTGGCGGCCATCAGGCTGGCGTGGTCGCCCTGCTCCAGGAGGGTGCCGCCATCGATGACCAGGATCTGGTCGGCGGCGCGCACCGTGGAGAAACGGTGGGAGATCAGGATGGTCATCTTGCCCTGGCTATGGTCGCGGAAGTCGGCATAGACGGCCGCCTCGGCGGCGGCATCCATGGCCGCGGTGGGCTCGTCGAGTACCAGGATATCGGCGCTCTCGCGCATATAGGCGCGGGACAGGGCGACCTTCTGCCACTGGCCACCGGAGAGTTCCTGGCCGCCCTTGAACCAGCGCCCCAGCTGGGTGTGATAACCGCCGGGCATCTCGGCAATGAAGTCGTCGGCCAGCCCCCGGCGAGCGGCTTCCTGCCAGCGTGATTCATCCTCGAAGGCGGTCACGTCGCCGGCCCCCAGGTTCTCGCCGACCTTCATCTGGTAGCGCACGAAGTCCTGGAAGATGACCCCGATGCGTCGGCGCAGCGTCTGAAGATCCCAGTCCCGCAGGTCGTTGCCGTCGAGCAGGATGCGCCCCGTGCTCGGCTCATAGAGGCGGGTCAGCAGCTTGATCAGGGTCGTCTTGCCCGAGCCATTGGCGCCTACCAATGCCAGGCTCTCGCTGGGCCTGAGATGCATCGAGATCCCCGAGAGGGCGGGTGTCTCGGCGCCGGGATAGGTAAAGCCCACGTTCTCGAAGCGAATGCCGTCGCCGGGGTGAGCGCCCTCGGTCAGGCGGCCGGCCTCCGGCGCCACCGGCTGTTCCAGATACTCGTAGAGATTGGAGAGGTAGAGGTTGTCCTCGTACATGCCGCTGATCGAGGTCAGGCTCGCCGACAGTGCCGCCTGGCCCTGCTTGAAGACCATCAGGTACATGGTCATCTGACCCAGGCTCAGGGTGCCGGTGATGGTCTCCACCACCACCCAGGCGTAGGCGCCGTAAAACGCCAGGGTGCCGAGCAGGCCGAGCACGAAGCCCCAGCTCTCCCGGCGCAGCGTGAGCCGGCGATCCTCGGCGTAGAGGGTGTCGAAGATCTTCCGATAGCGATCCAGCAGCAGCGGCTCCAGGCCGAACAGCTTGACCTCCTTGATGCTGTCCTCGCGGGCCAGCACGGTCTCCAGATACATCTGCATGCGAGTCTTGGGCGATCGCCAGCGGAACAGTCGGAAGGCATCGCCGGAGAACTTGGCCTCGGAGATAAAGACCGGCAGGGCACCGATCACCAGTACCAGCAGCGCCCAGGGAGAGAACTGCACCAGCAACACGCCGAAGCTGAACAGCGAGATGCCGTTCTGGGCCAGGGAGAAGGTCTTGTTGACCAGCCCCAGGGGACGGGTCGACGCCTCCCGGCGGGCCCGGGTGAGCTTGTCGTAGAACTCGGAGTCCTCGAACTGGGCCAGGCTCAGGGTGCCGGCCTTCTCGAGGATCATCACGTTGACCTTCTGGCCGAGCAGGGCACGCAGCAGCGACTGCTGAGCGGAGAGTGCGCGTTGAGCCAGGGCGATGGCGGCGATCACCCCGCCTTCGGCGAGCACATAACGCAGCACGGGCCACCACGCCACGCTGCCCGTCTCGGCGTGCTGCTCCATGGCGGCCACCACCGCATCGACGATCAGCTGGCCGAGCCAGGCCGCCACCGCCGGCAATACGCCGGCCACCAGGGTGGCAATGGCCAGGCCCAGGGTCAGGGCGCGTGAGGTCTGCCAGACCAGGGCAAGGGCGCGGCGGCTATAGCGAAAGACTCCCAGAAAGGCCGTCAGGCGGTTCTCGGGGGGCGGGGTGGGTCGGGGTGAGCGCGATGACACGGTGCTCTCCGTCAGGGGCAGAATCGAGGCGCCCCGCACAATGGCGGGGCGCAATGGAACAGCGAGAGTGTCGAGACGCGAGGTCAGCCTTCGTCGGACTCCTCATCCGAGTCATGCTCGCCGGTGCTGGCCACCACCGGGCCGGCTTCTCCGGACTGCAGGGTGACAAGCAGCGGTTCGGCTTCGCGCTGGAAGGCCATCAGACGATCCCCCGATAGGCTCTTGTTCTCCGGCAGCTTGACCTGCATGGCATCGACCTGATCGTCGTTGACCAGGACCTCGTAATGCAGGTGTGGGCCGGTGCTGCGGCCGGTGTTGCCGGAGAGGGCGATGCGCTGCCCCATGGTCACGCGGTCGCCACGGCTGACCAGCGGCTTGGAGAGGTGCAGGTAGCGGGTGCGATAGCCGTTGTCGTGACGGATCACGATGTAACGGCCGGCGGCGTAGTGGCTGCGAACCGACTCGACCTCGCCGTCGGAGGGAGCGGTGACCGGCGTGCCGATCGGCATCGCGAAGTCGGTGCCCTTGTGCGGGCTGACGCGTCCGGTTACCGGGTGCTTGCGATACGGGTTGAAGTTGGAGCTCAACCGGTAACTTCCCTCGAAGGGGTAGCGGTTGAAGGCGGGGTCGAGGCTTTCCCCCTCCGGCGTGTAGAAGTTGTTGTCGGCACTGTTGCGAATCAGGGTCAGGTCGGTGCGTTCTCCCTCGTACTGAACCGCCAGGATTCGCGGGTCGAAGCTCTCGCCCTCGATGACATCGGATTCGACCAGGACCTGAAAGTGGTCGCCGCGACGGGTGTCGCGGCGGAAGTCGAGCTTCTTGCCGAGCACATGGACCAGTCGCGAGACTTCGGCGCTGGACAGGCCGGTGGACTGGGCCGAGCGGGTGAAACTCCCGCTGACGGTGCCGGTAAACAGCCGCTGTGCGGCCTCACCGGTGTTCTCGATGCTCGCGACCTCGAAGGTATCGCCATTGCGTTCCGCCACGAAACCACTGCGTGCATCACGCATCATGCGCAGGGTCAGCAGCTCGCCGTCCTCGTCCAGCTTGTAGTCGAGGCGGCTGCCGATCTGCCAGCGTTCGAGCATGTCGCGGTCGGGCAGCTGGTCCAGCAGCGCCAGGGCCTTGCTGTTGCCCAGACCCAGATAGTTCTGGGCCATGCGGGTGAAGGCATCGCCCGGGGCCACGGTGTAGGTTTCCCACTCCGGGACATAGGGATCGAGGGCGGCAATTTCCTTCTCCAGAAATACCGGACCGTCGTCGAGGGTGCTCAGCTCCCCCTCGGGGATCTCTTCATAGGAAGTGGCATCCGCCACCAGGCCGTCGTCCTGCTCGAGCATGCCGGCACCGATGGTGCCGACCACCGTGGCGATATGCACGGCACCGCGGTCGAGTGTCTCGGCGTCTCGCGACGCCAGTCCGGCGGCCACTTCGACCACCCGTTCGTCCAGGATCTTGTCGGCCGGCGCCCGGGCCATCATCCGGGGACTATCGTTCGTTGCCGTTGTGTCATCGCCACGCCGAGCCAGCATGGGGGGCGCCGAATCGATACTGGTGGCATTAGCCTTGTCGATCAGTTCGAGGTCGACGACTTCGCTGACCTTCAACTGGGTAATGGGTACCCGCTGCTGGGTGGCATCCAGCGCCTGGTTGGCCATTTCAATGGCCTCACCCACGGAGCTTCGCTGAAGGTTCAGCGAGGGCAGCTGTGAGGAGGCATCGGCGTCGAGGGGAATGACCACGGTTTTCAGGGGTCCCGAGTCGCGCTGGACATCCTGATAGGTGGTAACGATCTTCTGTGCGCCCAGCACGGTGACCATGGTGGCGACGGGTAACAGCAAGAGCTTGTGCGCGCGGGGCAGCGAATGTAGGGCTCGCAACATGAGATAAAGGCCGGTAAAGATAGGTATAAGGCGAAAAAAGGCTTCTGAACGATAACTCATGGAGGGGGAATTGCCTAGGCTGTATACATGCACAGCAACTCCGCCCCGCGTGACCTTCTTGCAGTGTCACAGGGTGGCATGGAGAGTGGCGAACGCTGTTTTCTAACAGCGTATTGGAACGACCCTGGCCTGGAATTGCAACCCCCTCCAGTTGAGGGTCAATTCGCTGTTGTCGAATGAAGGCGCCCGTAAGGGGCGCTGAATCATCGAGGGTTTCGTTCTACGCTAGGGGGAAATACACAACCGGCGGCCCTGGCCGCCCCTTCGAGGAGGATTTCCATGGGCCTGTTGATCGACGGCGAATGGCACGACCAGTGGTATGACACCCAAAAGCACGGCGGCGAATTCGTGCGTGAGTCCGCGCAGCTTCGCGACTGGGTTACCCACGATGGCGGCGAGGGGCCCGATGGTCAGCCGGGTCGAGCCGCCGAGGCGGGGCGTTATCATCTCTATGTGTCGCTGGCCTGCCCCTGGGCCCATCGCGTGATGATCCTGCGCCGGCTGAAAGGCCTCGAGGGCCTGGTGGGCCTCTCTCATGTCAGCCCGCTGATGCTCGGCGAGGGCTGGAGCTATCATGAGGACGAAGGCTCGAGCGGCGACCCCATCAACGGCGCGGCCTATCATCGTGAGCTCTACACCCTGACCGATCCCCGTTATACCGGCCGGGTCACGGTGCCGGCGCTCTGGGATCGGCATGTCGGGGGCATCGTCAACAACGAGTCTGCCGAGCTGCTGCGCATGTTCAACGGCGCCTTCGATACCCTGACCGGCAATCGTCTCGACTTCTACCCGGCCGAGCTGCGCGAGACCATCGATGCGGTCAATGCCGATGTCTATGACCATATCAACAACGGCGTCTACAAGTCGGGCTTCGCCACCGAGCAGTCGGTCTACGAGAAGCATGTGGTGGCGCTCTTCGAGTCACTGGATCGCATGGAGGCGCGCCTGGCAGAGAACCGCTACCTGGCCGGCGAATGGCTGACCGAGGCCGATATTCGCCTGTTTACCACCCTGGTGCGCTTCGATGCCGTCTACCATGGCCACTTCAAGTGCAACCTGCGGCGCATCGAGGATTACCCCAACCTCTCGAACTACCTGCGCGAGCTCTACCAGTGGCCGGGCGTCAAGGAGACGGTGGACTTCGACCATATCAAGCGCCATTACTATTATAGCCACGACACCATCAATCCCACCCGCATCGTGCCCCGCGGCCCCGTGCTGGGCCTGGAGCGCCCCCACGACCGTGAGCGCCTGGCGGGGCAGGGGGTCTGGACCCGGGATTCCTGACGAGGCGGCCGGCACCGCGGGACTATCCCGGCGACCGGAGTCGATGGGTGCTGTAGGGCGAGCCTGGCGCTACACGCCATCTCCGGTAGTCCTGCCCCTCGCCGGAAAAGTGTCGGATGTTTTTGCTAGAATGCGCCCAACTTACCTCCCCCGATTCGATGCGAGACCCATGACCGACCAGATCCAGCGTTTCCTGTTCGACAACACCAACGTGCGCGGCGAACTCGTGACCCTCGAGCAAGCCTATGCCGAGGTCCTCGACCGCCATGACTATCCCCCCGCGGTGAACCGCCTGCTCGGCGAAATGCTCGCCGCGGTGGCCCTGCTGACCGACACCGTCAAGCTCGACGGCACGCTGAGCATCGAGGTACGCGGCGGCGGCGCCCTGTCGCTGTTGATGGCCGAGTCGAACCCCGGCGGCGAGCTGCGCGCCATCGCCCGCATGGCGGAGGAAGCGGAAGGCGTCGCCGACGAGGCCGGCTTCCGGGAACTGATCGGCGAGGGGCGGATCATGATCACCCTGGACCCCCGCGAGGGGCATCGCTATCAGGGGGTCGTCGCCCTGGACCGTGACAGCCTGGCCGACTGCCTGGCCGACTACTTCGCCCAGTCCGAGCAACTGCCCACGCGCCTGTGGCTGGCCGCCGACGGTCAGCGCGCCGGCGGCCTGCTGCTCCAGCGCATGCCCGACGAGTCCCGGAATCAGGATGTCGATGCCTGGGAACGCACCGTGCACCTGGCCGCGACGGTCAAGGAAGAGGAGTTGCTGGCCCTTGCCCCCGAGGAACTTCTCCGGCGCCTCTATCATGAAGAAACGGTACGAGTCTTCGACCCCAAGGCGCTGTATTTTGGTTGCACCTGCTCCCGTGAGCGCATCGCCGATGCCCTGGTGAGCCTGGGCGCCGAGGAGCTGCGTGACGTGCTGGCGGAGCAGGGCGGCATCGAGACGCAATGCCACTTCTGTCATACCCGCTATGCCTTCTCCGTCGAGGACGTCGAGACGCTGCTGGCCGGTTCCAGCGAGCCGCCCCCCATCCTGCACTAGCCGACTGACGGGGCCATCGCCGGGGCCGGTTCGTGAGGCGATGGCCCCGGGCCGGTGGGCACGGGGGTTCGTGCCGGCGCCTGTTGTGTCGGGTCAATGCTGCGGCGCACACAAGAAATGTAGCGAAATCCCCGCATGTTGTAGAAAAACTACATGAATTTCGCCTAAATAAGGGCGTTCCCCGCCGAGTTTCTTTTTGCCATAATGACGCCGCCCTCCAGGTGCGATCATGACCAGCAGATGGTTAACCGCACGGTATGATCGTTACAGCCCCTCTGCTTTTTGCGTCACCGCCGACGCCAGGCACATGAGAGAATCGGCCCACGGCCCAGGAATCGACATGACCACACCTCAAGCTTCCCACGCTCACGTCAACCTCAGCAGCGCCGAACTGATCGAGCGGTCAATCGCCGGCGGTGAAGGCCGCCTGGCCGCCAATGGCGCCCTGGTGGTGAGCACCGGCACCCGTACCGGCCGCTCGCCCAAGGATCGCTATATCGTCGACGAGCCGACCACCAGCGAGAAGATCGACTGGGATAGCGTCAACCGTCCCTTCGACGCCGACAAGTTTGCCGCCCTCTGGGATCGTGTCGCGTCGTACCTGGGCGACAGGAAGCATTATGTCTCCGAGCTGCATGTGGGCAGCGACCCCAATTATTACCTGCCGGTGCGCGTGCAGACCGAGACCGCCTGGCAGAACCTCTTCGGCCGCACCATGTTCGTGCGCCCCGAGGCCTACAACCCGGCCGCCAAGGACGAGTGGACCATCCTCAACGCCGCCGACTTCGCGTGTGACCCGGCTCGCGACGGCACCAACTCCGACGGTTGCGTGATCATCAACTTCGCCGAGAAGAAGGTGCTGATCGCCGGCATGCGTTACGCCGGCGAGATGAAGAAGGCGATGTTCTCGGTGCAGAACTTCCTGCTGCCCGAGTTCGACGTGCTGCCGATGCACTGCTCGGCCAACGTCGGTGAGGATGGTGAGACCTGCCTGTTCTTCGGCCTCTCCGGCACCGGCAAGACGACCCTCTCTGCCGACCAGGCGCGTTACCTGATCGGGGACGACGAGCATGCCTGGGGGCCGGGCACCGTCTTCAACATCGAGGGTGGCTGCTACGCCAAGTGCATCGACCTCTCCGAGAAGAACGAGCCGGTGATCTGGAAGGCCATCAAGTTCGGCACCGTGCTGGAGAACGTGGTGCTGGACGATCGCCGCGAGCCCGACTACGCCGACGACAGCCTGACCCAGAACTCGCGTGCCGCCTACCCGCTGGAGCACGTCGAGAAGCGCGTGGCCGAGAACCGTGCCGGCGAGCCCAATGCCATCGTGTTCTTGACCTGCGACATGTCCGGCGTGCTGCCCCCGGTCTCCGTGCTCTCCAAGGAGGCCGCGGCCTACCACTTCCTCTCCGGCTACACCGCCAAGGTGGGCTCCACCGAGATGGGCTCCTCCGAGGGCCTGGCCGCCACCTTTTCCACCTGCTTCGGGGCTCCCTTCTTCCCGCGCCCGGCCCGCGAGTATGCCGATCTGCTGATCAAGCGTGTGGCGGAGAAGGATGCCCAGGTGTATCTGGTCAACACCGGCTGGACCGGCGGCGCCTACGGCGAGGGTGGTGCCCGCTTCTCCATTCCCACCACCCGCGCCATCATCAGCGCCATCCAGTCCGGTGTGCTGCGTGAGGTCGAGACCCAGCGTCTCGACGGCCTCAATCTCGATGTGCCCACCGCGGTGCCGGGCGTCGACTCCAGCCTGCTCAACCCCCGCGAGACCTGGGCAGACAAGGACGCCTACGATCGCCAGAGCCAGGAGCTGGCCGCCCAGTTCGTCGACAACTTCAAGAAGTTCGAAGGCGTCAGCAACGAGATCATCAAGGCCGGCCCCAGCCTGACCTGATCGGGTCGGCAGGGCCTCGCGTCCGGCCGATGGCATGATCCAAACGACCCCGGTACCGCCAAGGCGGTGCCGGGGTCGCTTGTTATGTGAAACATGCAGGGATTTAACCCCCGTGTGAGCGCGATAAGTCGCGCTCACACGGAGGATCTAGCCGATCGTCCCCTTGCTCAGCCCTTGAGATCCGGGAAGTCTTCCTCGAAGAACTCCATCTCGTCGCGCTGGTCGCCGGTCTTGTCGACCTCGGCCTGACGCAGCTCCACGCGACGAATCTTGCCCGAGATGGTCTTGGGCAGGTCGGCGAACTCCAGCCGGCGAATGCGCTTGTAGGGCGCCAGGCGCTCGCGGGTGAAGGCGAAGATATCCCGGGCCAGCTCGGGGCTGGGTTCATGGCCGCCGGCGGGAATGATATAGGCCTTGGGCACCGAGGTCCGCACCGGGTCGGGGCTCGGCACGATGGCCGCTTCGCCCACCGCCGGGTGCTCGATCAGCACGCTCTCGAGCTCGAAGGGGCTGATGCGGTAGTCGGAGGCCTTGAAGACATCATCGGCCCGGCCCACGTAGGTGACATAGCCCTGTTCATCAATGCTGGCGACGTCGCCGGTTCGATAGTAGCCCCCCTGCATGGCGATGGCCGTGCGCTCCGGGTCGTTGGCGTAGCCCACCATCAGGCCGGCGGGGCGCTCCTCGCCCAGCGCCAGGGCGACCTCTCCCTCGCCGGCCGGCTTGCCTTCGGCATCGAGCATCGCCACGCGGTAGCCGGGCAGCGGGCGACCCATGGAACCGGACTTGAGGTCCTGGCCGGGCGAGTTGCCGATCTGGGCGGTCGTCTCGGTCTGTCCGAAGCCGTCGCGAATGGTCAGCCCCCAGGCCCGGCGCACCTGTTCGATGACCTCGGGATTGAGGGGCTCCCCGGCGGCCACCGCTTCACGCAGCCGCGTTTGGTGGGACGCCAGATCCTGCTGGATCAGCAGGCGCCAGACGGTGGGCGGCGCGCACAGGGTGGTGATCTCGTAGTGCGCCAGCACGTCGAGGAGGGCGGCGGCATCGAAGCGGTTATAGTTATACAGGAAGACGCAGGCGCCGGCGTTCCAGGGCGCGAAGAAGCAGCTCCAGGCATGCTTGGCCCAGCCCGGCGAGCTGATGTTGAGGTGGCGGTCCCCCGGCTGCAGGCCGATCCAGTACAGGGTCGAGAGGTGGCCCACCGGGTAGGACTGGTGGGTATGGGTGACCAGCTTGGGCTGCGAGGTGGTGCCGGAGGTGAAGTAGAGCAGCATGGGGTCGTCGGCGGGCGTCGGGCCATCCGGCGTATAGGCGTCACTGCTCTGGTGCGACTCGGCGAAATCATGCCAGCCGGGGGCGGCATGGCCCACCGCGATACGCGTCAGGTCGGGATGCTGACCCTCGAACTTCGCGAGGTGGTCCTCGCCGATGACCAGGTGCTTGACCTCGCCGCGGGAGATGCGGTCGTCGAGGTCCTCGGCGGTCAGCATGGGGGTGGCGGGGATGATCACGGCGCCCAGCTTGATGGCGGCCAGCATCACCTCCCATAGCGGCACCTCGTTACCCAGCATCAACAGTATCCGCTCGCCGCGCTTGACGCCCAGGGCGTGCAGCCAGTTGGCGACCTGGTTGGAGCGACCGGCCAGCTCGGCGAAGCTCAGGCGTGCCTCGCGGCCATCCTCCTCGACGATCCACAGCGCCGGGGCGTCATTGTCGCGGGCCATGACGTCGAAATAGTCCAGCGCCCAGTTGAACTCGGTAAAGCGTGGCCAGCGAAAGTCGCGGTAGGCGGTGGCGTAGTCTTCGCGATGCTCGATCAGAAAGTCGCGGGCGGCAAGAAAGTCGGACAGGTTGGATGCGCTGTCGGCTGTCGGCACGGCACGGCTCCTTTTGTTGTGATGTCGATGTGCTGTGATGTCGATATGCTGTGATATCGGTGTGCTGCGATATTTTTCAGCGTCACATGAATCTAGCTGGATTCGGTGCCGACTGTCCAAGAACCAAGCGAACGCTTGGACTAAAGTTGTTGAATGACCCGCGCGTGGCTCGTCACGGCGTTTGTGATACCTTGTCGCGATTGATTCTCGAGCATCAGTGAAGGGGTTACATGGACGCCACCAAACGCATCACCGCGCGCCTCGCCGAAGAGCTATCCATTCGTCCACAGCAGGTCACGGCCACGCTGGAGCTGCTCGACGGCGGGGCGACCGTGCCCTTCATTGCCCGCTACCGCAAGGAAGTGACCGGCGGGCTCGACGATACCCAGCTGCGCAATCTGCATGAGCGCCTGGGCTATCTGCGTGAGCTGGAAGACCGCCGGGCCACGGTGCTGGCCACCATCGAGGAACAGGGCAAGCTGACCGACGAGCTGGCCGGGCTGATCGGGGCCGCGGATACCAAGCAGCGCCTCGAGGACCTCTATCTGCCCTACAAGAAGAAGCGTCGCACCAAGGCGCAGATCGCGCGTGAAGCGGGGCTCGAGCCGCTGGCGGATGCCCTGCTGGCCGACCCCAGCCTCGACCCCGAGGCCGAGGCGGCGGGGTATCTGCGTCCCGCAGAGGGCGATATTGCCGCGGTGGAAGACACCAAGGCCGCCCTGGACGGCGCCCGCCAGATCCTGATGGAGCGCTTCGCCGAGGACGCCGAGCTGGTCGGCCGACTGCGCGAGCGGCTATGGAGCGAGGGCGAGCTCAGCGCCCGAGTCATTCCGGGCAAGGAGCACGAGGGCGCCAAGTTCTCCGACTACTTCGAACACGATGAACGCCTGGCCAAGGCGCCTTCCCACCGGGCGCTGGCCATGTTCCGCGGCCGCAACGAGGGCGTGCTGACGCTGGTGATTCGCCTGCCGGGGGAGGAGGAGGCGCCGATCCATCCGGCCCAGGTCGCCATCGCCAAGCACTTTGCCATCCGTGACGAGGGGCGTGCCGCCGACAAGTGGCTGCGCGACGTGGTGCGCTGGACCTGGCGGGTCAAGCTCTACACCCATCTGGAGACCGAACTGCTGGGGCGGTTGCGCGAGGGCGCCGAACTCGAGGCCATCGAGGTCTTCGCGGCCAACCTCAAGGACCTGCTGCTGGCCGCCCCCGCGGGGCAGAAGGCGACGCTCGCCATCGATCCCGGCCTGCGTACCGGCTGCAAGGTGGCGGTGGTGGATGCCACCGGCCAGTTCCTGGCTCACACCACCATCTATCCCCATGCCCCGCGCAATGCCTGGGACGCCTCGCTGGCCGAGCTCGCCAGGCTGGTGGAGCGCCACGATGTGGCGCTGATTGCCGTGGGCAACGGCACCGCCAGCCGCGAGACCGACCGCCTGGCCGGCGACCTGGTGAAGCAGCTGGCCGGCAAGCGCGCCCTCTCCAAGGTGATGGTCAGCGAGGCCGGCGCCTCGGTCTATTCGGCCTCGGAGTATGCCGCCCGGGAACTGCCCGATCTGGATGTCACCATCCGGGGCGCGGTCTCCATCGCCCGGCGCCTGCAGGACCCCCTGGCCGAGCTGGTCAAGATCGAACCCAAGTCCATCGGTGTGGGCCAGTACCAGCATGACGTCTCCCAGGTGCAGCTGTCGCGCAGCCTAGAGGCGGTCATCGAGGACTGCGTCAACGCCATCGGGGTCGATCTCAACACCGCCTCCAGCGCGCTGCTCTCTCGGGTGGCGGGTCTCTCGCCGGCGCTGGCCGAGGCCATCGTCGCGCGGCGCAATGCCGAGGGGCCCTTCGCCAGCCGCAAGCAGCTGCTCGATGTCGGCCGCCTGGGGCCCAAGACCTTCGAGCAGTGTGCCGGCTTTTTGCGCATCATGAACGGCGATAACCCGCTCGATGCCAGCGCCGTGCACCCCGAGGCCTACCCCGTGGTCGAGCGTATCGCCGAAAGAAGCCGCCGCGAGCTCGGCAGCCTGATCGGCGACAGCGCCACCCTCAAGGCCGTGAAGCCCACCGAGTTTGCCGACGAGCGTTTCGGGGTGCCCACCATTACCGATATTCTCGCCGAGCTCGACAAGCCGGGCCGCGATCCGCGACCCGAGTTCAAGGCCGCCGAATTCCGCGAGGGGGTCGAGACCCTCAAGGACCTGGAACCGGGCATGGTGCTCGAGGGTAGCGTCACCAACGTCACCCACTTCGGTGCCTTCGTGGATATCGGCGTCCATCAGGATGGCCTGGTGCATATCTCGGCGCTTTCCGACAAGTTTGTCGAAGATCCTCGTTCGGTGGTCAAGGCCGGCGATATCGTCAGGGTCAAGGTGATGAACGTCGACCTGGAGCGTGCGCGGATCGGTCTCTCCATGCGCCTCGACGACCAGCCGGACGAGCAGGACGCCGGCCGCCGTGGCGGTGAGCGGTCCCGAGCCGGCCAGCAGCCGGCAGGCAAGAAGCCGCAGCGCAAGGGCGCTCGGGGCGGCGGCGGTAGCCGCTCGCGGGACGACGAGCCGGGACAGGTAGGCGCCCTGGGTGCCGCGCTGCTCAAGGCGAAGCAGAAACACTAGCCGGCGTGCCGCCAGCCGGCAGGCGGGGTGAAGTCCCAAGCCGGCTAACCTTTGCATGGCGGCCGTCAGGTAGCATAATCAGCCTATCAATGGGCGCCGCTTGGGCGCCCGTCTCATTATCAGCGTGGCGAGCCGTCTCGGTGCCTTCCACCGCGCCTTCCCAACACAAGGGGTGCTACCTTGTCCGAATCACTCACCAATCTCGTTTCCCGCCTGGAGGGCTCAGCCCGTCAGGGTGAGTTCAGTCGACTGCGCCGCGGCCTCGAGAAGGAAGGGTTGCGCGTCGACCCCGAGGGACGCATCGCCCAGTCGCTGCACCCTCGGTCGCTGGGCTCCAAGCTGACTCATCCGCATATCACCACGGATTATTCCGAGGCGCTGCTGGAATACATCACGCCGGTGACCTGCCGGGCCGTCGATGCCATGGCGTTTCTCGGCGACCTGCACCGTTTCAGCTATCGCTACCTGGGCGATGAGCTGATCTGGCCGGCCAGCATGCCGGCGCGCCTCGACGGCAACGACAGCATTCCCATCGCCGATTATGGCGTCTCCAACGTGGGCACCATGAAGCGGGTCTACCGCCAGGGACTCGATGTTCGCTACGGGCGCATCATGCAGTCCATCGCCGGGGTGCACTACAACGTCTCGTTGCCCGACGACCTCTGGACGCTGCTGCGTGACCTCGAGGGTGTCGAGGACACGCCGCTGAACGACTACCGCTCGCAACGCTATTTCGGCCTGATTCGCAATTTTCGGCGCCACAGCTGGCTGCTGCTCTATCTGTTCGGCGCCTCGCCGGCCATCGATCGCAGCTTCCTGCCCGATGGCAACATTCCCGACAAGCTCGAGCCCCACGGCGAAGAGACGCTGGTGTCGCGCTATGCCACCAGCCTGCGCATGTCGGATCTGGGCTACCAGAACAAGGTGCAGGAGCAGCTCAAGATCTGCTTCAACTCGCTCTCCAACTACGTCAACACCCTGCGCCATGCCATCTCCACGCCGTGGCCGGCCTACGAGGCGTTGGGCGTCAATGCAAATGGCGATTGGCACCAGCTCAACGCCAATATCCTGCAGATCGAGAACGAGTACTACAGCGATATCCGCCCCAAGCGGGTGGCCCGCCACGACGAGACGCCAAGCCAGGCCCTGGAGGCCCGGGGCGTGGAGTATATCGAGGTGCGCTGTCTCGACCTCAACCCCCTGCTGACCCTGGGCGTGGATGAGACCCAGATCCACTTTATCGATACCTTCGTGATGTGGTGCCTGCTCTCCGAGAGCCCGTGGATCCCGGATGCCGAGTGCGACACCCTCGACGATAACCGCCAGCTGGTGGTGGAGCGTGGCCGCGACCCCGAGCTGCGTCTGAACCACGCCGGTAACGCGCGCAGCGTGGCCGACTGGGGCGGGGAGATCCTCGACGAGATGCGTGGCGTCGCCGAGCTGCTCGATGCGCTGGAGGAGGGCACGCCCCATGCCGATGCCGTGGCCGCCATGGCCCCGCGCCTGGACGACCCGGCGCTGACGCCCTCCGGTCAGCTGCTGGCGCGGTTGCAGGAGAATGGCGAAGAGTTCTCCGATGCCATCCTGTCCATCGCCCGGGAGCAGGCCGAGCAACTTCGCCATGAGCCCATCGACCCCGGTCGGGAGCGGCTCTTCGAGGAGCTGATCGAGACGTCCCATCAACAGCAGACCCAGATCGAGGGCGCCGATCGTGTCGCCTTTGCCGACTTCCTGAACGACTACTTCGAGCGGGCGCGGGAGTCGCGGGTGACCGCTGGGGCCGGCCAGTGAGCGGCCTGGCGCGGCTCGAGGTGCGTCACTGGAGCCTCGCCGGCCTGGCCTTCTGTGTCTTGATGATGGCGGTGGCCCTGGGGCTCGAGCATCTCGTGGGCCTGGAGCCCTGCCCGCTGTGCATCTTCCAGCGCGTGGCGGTCATCGCCGCGGGGCTCGTGTTCGCCGTGGCGTTGATCCATAACCCCGCCGGCCGCCTCGGGGCGGCCCTCTACGGCGTGCTGAGCCTGGCGGCCGTCGGCACCGGTATCGGTGTGGCCGGGCGGCACCTCTGGCTACAGTCGCTGCCCGCCGACGAGGTCCCCAGCTGCGGCCCCGGCCTCGACTACATGCTGGATATCCTGCCCCTGCAGGAGGTGGTCAATATGGTGCTCTCCGGCTCGGGGGAGTGTGCCGAGATCGACTTCCTGTTCCTGGGTGTCTCCCTGCCCGCCTGGACGCTGGTCGGCTTTATCGTGCTGGCGCTCGCGCCGCTGGGCCTGTTGACCCGCAAGCCGGCCATCGCCGAAGTGTAGGAGCCCGATTTATCCGGCGATAGGTGATCGATGTGGCTCTGTTGGGCATCGCCGAGGTGTCGGGCCAGCAGTCAATCGCGTTCCTGGGAGGCGGGTGTCCGCCCTGGTGCGCTACACCCCCAGATAGCGGTCGCGCAGAGACTCGGTGAGCGCGTCGGGCGGCCCGGTCCAGGCGCTGCGCCCCTTCTCCAGCAGCACGCAGCGGTCGGCCATGGGCAGCAGCTCCGAAAGGGTCTTGTCGACGATCAGGATCGCCAGGCCCTGGCCCTTGAGGCGGCGGATGGCGTGCCAGATTTCCTGGCGGATCACCGGGGCGAGCCCCTCGGTGGCCTCGTCGAGCACCAGCAGCCGTGGGTTGGTCATCAACGCCCGGCCGATGGCCAGCATCTGCTGCTCGCCGCCGGAGAGGGTGGCGGCGGACTGGCGGTCGCGCTCGCCGAGGCGTGGAAAGAGAGCCTCGACCTTTTCCAGCGTCCACTCCCCGGGGCGCGCCGCCACCAGCAGGTTTTCGCGTACCGTCAGGTTGGGAAAGCAGCGTCGCCCCTCCGGTACCAGGCCTAGCCCCAGCCGGGCGATGCGCTGGGGTGACAGGCGTCGCAGGTCGTGCCCCGCGAACCGGATGCGTCCGGCGTGGGCCGGCGTCAGGCCGAACAGTGAACGAATGGTGGTGGTCTTGCCCATGCCGTTACGCCCCATCAGCGCCACCATCTGGCCGGCCTCAACCTCCAGGTCCACGCCGAACAGGGCCTGGGCGGGGCCGTAGCGTGTCTCGATGGCTTCCATCTTGAGCATGGGTCACTCTCCCAGGTAGGCGTCGCGGACCCGTGGGTCACGGCGGATGGTGTCGCCGTCGCCATGGGCGATGACCCGGCCGGCGACCAGCACCGAGAGGCGTTCGGCGAGTCGGAATACCGCCTGCATATCGTGCTCGATCAAGAGAATGGGCACCTCGCGCTTCAACGACTCGAGCAGTTCGGTGAGCCGGGCGGAGCCTTCCGGCCCGAGGCCGGCCATGGGTTCATCCAGCAGCAGGGCGCGGGGCTCGAGCGCCAGGGCGCAGGCGACCTCCAGGGTGCGGCGCTCGCCGTGGGAGAGCTGCGCCACCGGCGTCCAGGCGCGATGCTCCAGCCCCATGCGGGCGAGGGCCGCCATGGCCGGCTCCAGCAGGCGGCGGTCGCGTTGCACCGGTGTCCAGAACTTGAAGCTGTGGCCACCGACCGCCTGCACGCCGATCATCACGTTACGGATCACCGTCAGCGGCTCGGCCAGCGACGAGACCTGGAAGCTGCGGCCCAGCCCGCGTCTTGCGCGGGCTGCGACGCTCAGGTCGGTAATCGCCTCGCCGCCGAGCAGGATGCGGCCGGCATCGGGCCGCAGGGTGCCTGCGATCTGGGCGATCAACGTCGACTTGCCGGCGCCATTGGGGCCGATCAGGGCATGGATCTCGCCGGGTTGCAGGGTCAGCGAGACATCGTCGGTGGCCGTCAGGGCGCCGAAGCGCTTGTGAAGCCCTTCGAGGACCAGTACCGCCTCACTCATGGGGTTCTCTCCCGGCCAGCCAGCCCATCACGCCGTGACGGGCGAACAGCACCACGCCCAGCAGCACCAGGCCCAGGAACAGCTGCCAGTACTCGGTCAGCCCGCCGAGCAGGGTCTCCATGCCGATAAACAGCACGGCCCCGGCCAGGGGGCCATAGAGGCGGCCGACGCCGCCCAGGATGACGATCACCATCAGCTCGCCGGACATGTGCCAGCTGAGCATGCTGGGGCTGACGAAGCCGTTGAGATCGGCATACAGCGCCCCGGCCAGGCCGGTGATCATCGCCGAGACCACGAAGGCCAGCAGGCGGATGGGGTAGGGGGAGACGCCGGCGGTGGCCAGGCGGGTTTCGTTGAGTCGCGCCATGGTCAGGGCCGCGCCGAAGCGAGAGCCCATCAGCCGTGAGGTGATCGCCATGGCCAGCACCAGGCCGGCGAAGCAGATCAGAAAGAAGGTCAGCGGGTCCTGGGTGTCGAGCCCCGGCAGCCGATTGCGCAGGTAGATGGGCAGGCCATCCTGGCCGCCGTAGGTCGGCCAGGAATTGGCGAAGTAATACACCATCTGGGCAAAGGCCAGGGTGATCATGATGAAGTAGACCCCGGAGGTGCGCAGCGAGACGGCGCCGATCAGCAGCGCCAGCAGGCCGCAGGCGAGCATCGCCAGGGGCCACAGCACCAGCAGGTTGTCGCTGCCGGGCAGCAGGCCCATGAAGGCGGTGGCATCGAAGGCATGGTAGGCGCCGATCCCGGCGACATAGCCGCCCAGGCCGAAGTAGGCGGCGTGGCCGAAGCTGATCATGCCGCCGTAGCCCAGCGCCAGATTGAGCCCCACCCCGGCCATGGCGATCAGGGTCAGACGAGAGGCGAGGGATACATAGTAGGGCTGCCCCAGCAGGTGGGCGACCACCGGTAGCGCCAGCAGCAGGGCCAGCATGACGAGCTGTATTCCCCCCTGGCGGCCGAAGCGGCGCGGTGAGGCGGGCGGTTCCAGGTGAGCGGTGCCGGAAGGCGTCGAATCAGTCATTGGCGGTGAAGAGTCCCTTGGGCTTGAAGGCCAGGATCACGGCCATGAGGATATAGATCAGCATCGAGGCCAGGGCGGCACCCACGTCGGTGGCCTCGGAGGGAGGCAAAAAGCCGCGGAAGAACAGCGGCAGGAAGACCCGGCCCAGGGTATCCACCATTCCCACCAGCAAAGCACCCAGCAGGGCACCCTTGATGGAGCCGATGCCGCCGATGACGATCACCACGAAGGCCAGGATCAGCACCGGCTCGCCCATGCCCACCTGTACCGACTGCAGCGCGCCGACCAAGGCCCCGGCCAGGCCGGCGAGCCCCGCGCCGAGGGCGAAGACCGCGGTATAGAGGCGCGAGATATCGATACCCAGGGCACCGATCATCTCCCGGTCACTCTCGCCGGCGCGTACGCGCATGCCCAGTCGGGTCTTCGAGATCAGCAGGTAGAGCGCCACCGCCACCGCGATGCCCACGCCGATGGTCACCAGCCGGTAGAGCGGATAGCGGGCATCGCCGGGCAGGGTGACATAGCCCGATAGCCACTCAGGCGTGTTCAGCCACAGCGGCGAGGCGCCGAACAGCCAGCGCGTGCCTTCGGAGAAGATCAGGATCAGGGCGAAGGTGGCCAGCACCTGGTCGAGGTGCGAGCGGTGGTAGAGCCGGCGGACGACGATCAGCTCCACCAGCGCCCCCACCGCGGCGGCGCCCAGCAGGCCCGCTCCCAGGCCCAGCAGGAAGGAGCCGCTGGCGGCGGTGACCGCCGCGGTCAGGTAGGCCCCCACCATGTAGAAGGATCCATGGGCCAGGTTGATCAGGCCCATGACCCCGAATATCAGGGTCAGGCCGCTGGCCATCAAGAACAGCATGGTGCCCAGCTGTAGGCCGTTGATCAGTTGCTCGAGAAACAGGGTGGCTGACACGTTCTGGGGTCCGTTACATCTTGCAGTCGACGTGATAGATATCCTGGATATCTTCCACGGCAATGCCGAGCAGGCGGTTGGTGGGTTCGCCATCCTCGCCGGCGACGACATCGCGTACGTAGATGTCCTGGATGGGGTGCTGGTTGGGGCCGAAACGGAATTCACCGCGGACCGAGTCGAAGTCCGCCTCGCGCAGGGCCTCGCGGAAGGCGTCCTGGTCGTCGGGGCGGGCCTGTTCCAGGGCGGCAAGGATCAGGTTGGCGGTATCGAAGCCCTGGGCGGCATACAGGGTCGGCATGCGCTCAAAGGCCTCCTGAAAGCTCTCGACGAAGGCACGATTGGTATCGTTGTTCAGGTCGTAGGCCCACAGGGACGTGTTCTTGGCGCCGATGGCGGCCTCGCCTACTGCCTTGACAAGAGTTTCATCGAAGGAGAAGGCGGCGCCGAATATCGGCATCTCCACGCCGGCGTTCTGCCACTGTTTCATGAAGGAGATGCCCATGCCGCCGGGCAGGAAGAAGAACAGGCTATCGGCATCGCTGGCGCGAATCTGGGCGATCTCGGCGGCGTAGTCGGTCTGGCCTATCCGGGTGTAGAGCTCGCCGGCGACCTCGCCTTCGTACAAGTGCTTGAATCCCGCCAGGGCGTCGGTACCCGCCGGATAGTTGGGGGCCAGGATGATCGGGTTTTCGAAGCCCTCTTCATGCATGTAGGCCCCCATGGCCCCGTGCAGGTTGTCATTCTGGTAGGCGACGTTGAAGTAGTTCTCGTGGCACATGCGCCCGGCAAGATCCGAGGGACCGGCATTGGGCGACAGGTAGAAGGTCCCCTGGCGAACCACGGAGGGCACCACGGCCATGGCCAGGTTGGACCAGATGATGCCGGTCATGAGGTCCACGTCGTCGCGCTGCATAAGCTCGTTGGACAGGTTGCGCGCCAGATCGGGCTTGCGGGCATCGTCCTTCACCAGCACCTCGATATCATCGCGACCCGACTGCTCGATGGCCAGCATGAAGGCATCGCGGACATCGACGCCCAGGTGAGAGCCACCCCCGGAAAGGGTGGTGATCATGCCGATCTTGACCTCTTCGGCATGGGCGGTGGCAGTGCCGGTGGCGAGCAGCAGGCCGAGACCCAGGCGAGCAAGCTGTTTCATGAAGAACCTCGAGAAGCGGGATATTGTTGGTGTCGACATAGACTACCAAGGAAATGCCCGTTCAAGGCAGTGGAAAAGGCCGCAATAGTCGTCTTGACGGCGTGGGCCGTCCACGTTCGAGCCTGCAGGATTGACAGCCCCATCCGGTAGCGCGACTCTGGTGCTGACCCGGCCGGGCGCTGGACGCCCTCGGCACCCATGAGCTTGCTCGACCCAATGATTGGAGGTCCCATGCTGGAGAACTGCAAGAGCGCCCTGGAGCGCTGGGGTGGTGTACACCAGCTGATCGATCGCTGGCTGGACCAGCGCCGAGACCTGTTGGTCAACCTCATCGAGCTCAAGGAGATCAGCGATGTCGAGCTGGAGGCGGTGACCAAGGAGCGCATCGATGCCTTCAGCGAACTGCTGATGGATTACATCAGCGCCGGCCATTTCGAGGCCTATCCCCAGCTGCGCGAGGAGGCCCGGGCCTTCGAGGACGATGCCGCCCTGACCCTGGCCGATAGCCTGCTGGCGCGCCTGGAGAACTCCACCGCCCTGATGCTCGATTTCGATGACGAGTATGCGAGCCCGGGGCGCGTACGCCAGAACCTCGTGCGTCTGCCCGCCTGGCTGGAGCGCCTGGCCCACGGCCTGAGCGAGCGTTTCGACCTGGAGGACAAGTTGATCGGACGAGTTCACGCCCGCCATGCGCCGGATGCCGCCCGGGCGGAGGCGGTCTCCCGCCCGTAGGAGCGTGATTTTAGCCCGCAGGGGACTGCCCGGGGACAGTCCCCTTAACCCCCGGGGACAGTCCCCCAACCCCCGGGGACAGTCCCCTTAACCCCCGGGGACAGTTCCCTTAACCCCCGGGGACAGTTCCCTTTGCTACGAGCGCCGGTTGATCATGCTTTCTTCCGGTGCTCGAAGCGTCCGCCGAGCACCAGCATGCAGGGCGTCAGCAGCAGCGTCAGGCCGGTGGCGAAGGTCAGTCCGCCGGCGATGGCGCTGGAGAGCTGGGTCCACCACTGGGTGGAGGGGGCGCCGATGCCCAGGCTGGGGCCAAGCAGGTCGACGTTGATCCCCATCACCATGGGGAGTAGGCCCAGCACCGTGGTCACCGCCGTCAGCAGCACCGGCCGCAGGCGCAGGCTGCCCGCCTCCAGGGCGGCATCGAACGGCGCCAGGCCCTCGCCGCGCAGCTGATTGTAGGTGTCGATCAGCACGATATTGTTGTTCACCACGATCCCCGCCAGGGCGATGATGCCCATCCCCACCATCACGATGCCGAAGGGCTGGGCGTTGGCCAAGAGCCCCAGCAGCACGCCCGCGGTGGAGAAGATGATCGCCGAGAGCACCAGCCCCGCCTGGTAGAAGCTGTTGAACTGGGTCACCAGGATCAATGCCATCAGCCCGATGGCAACCATGAAGGCCCCGCCCAGGAAGCGGCTGGCCTCCTGCTGGTCTTCCTGTTCGCCGGCCACATTCACCTGTACCCCCTCCGGGGGCTCGCCGGCGGCCTCGAGCAGGGCGTTCAGGCGCTCATCGGCGCTGGCGTCGGCGGCCACATCGGCCTCCAGGGTGATGGCACGGCGCCCGTCGATGCGATGCAGGGTGCCGACCTTGGGGGCCGGTTCCACCGACACGAAATGCGATAGGGGCACCTGGCCGCGAGAGGTGTTCAGGCTTAGTCGGCCCAGCTGGTCGAGGGTACGGTCGCCTTTTGGCAGGCGGATGCGGATATCGACTTCGTCATCGACCCCCTCGGGGCGATAGCTGGCCACCTGGACGCCGGTGGTCAGCAGCTGTACCGCGCTGCCCACGCTGGATACATCGGTGCCGAAGCGAGCCGCGGCCTCGCGGTCGACGATGACCCGCCACTCCACCCCGGGCAGGCTGCGATTGTCCTCGATATCGCGAAAGCCCCCCAGGTCGTTCATTAACTCGCGCAGGCGGTCCACCGCCTGGTTCGCCAGTTCCGGCCGCTGTCCGCCGATCTCCAGCACGATGGGCTTGCCTTCGCCGGGCCCCATCTGCTGTTTGCGAAACTCCAGCACCAGGCCGGGCAGGTCGGCGGTTCGCTCGCGCATCTCGTCGAAGACCTCGGCCAGCGGACGCCGCCGGTGCCAGTCGATCATCTGGAACTGCAGCAAGCCGATGACGTCGGCGCCGAGCTGTTCATTCGGGGTGGCGAAGGAACGCGCATAAAAGGTCTCGACCTCGCTCATGTCGCTCAGGCGAGCCTCCACTCGCCGCACCATGGCGTCCTTCTCCTCGACGGAGAAGTCACCGCGGGTACGCACCAGGACCTGGGCGGAGTCGGGCTCCACGCTGGGGAAGAACTCGACGCCGTGGTTCAGGCGCGCATAGGCGGTGTAGACCAGCGCCATCAGCAGCACCGTGAACAGCAGGGTCAGCGCCGGGTGGGCGAGCAGCCGCGACAGGGCGTGGCGATAGAGGCGTCCGCCGGCGGTGGCGCCGACCGGTGCCGAGCCTTGAGACGCCGCCCGCGCGCCGAACACACCGCCCAGGGTCGGCAGAAATACCAGGGCCATGGCCAGGGACGCGAGGAGACACAGGATCACCGTGGCGGGCAGATATTTCATGAACTCGCCGACCATGCCGGGCCAGAACAGCAGCGGCACGAATACCGCCAGGGTCGTGGCGGTGGAGGCGATCACCGGCCAGCCCATGCGGTTTGCCGCCTCCCGCCAGGCCTCCCGAGGCGCCATGCCCTGGCGCAGGTAACGGTCGGCCAGTTCGCTGACCACGATGGCGCCGTCGACCAGCATGCCGGCGACCAGGATCAGCGCGAACAGCACCACGATGTTGAGGGTGTAGCCCACCGCCCAGATCATCAGGATGCCGCTCAGGAAGGCGCCGGGGATCGTCAGCCCCACCAAGAGGGCGCTACGGGCGCCCATGGCGGCCAGGATCACGATCAGCACCAGCACCACCGCGGTGACCACATTGTTGAGCAGCTCCGAGAGCATGTCCTCGACGAACTCGGACTGGTCGGTGATGGTGGTGATCTCCAGGCCCTCGGGGATCAGGTTCCCGGCCTGTTCGAACAGCGCCTGTACCTGCTCCACGGTGGCGATGATATTGGCACCGGCGCGCTTCGAGATCTCCAGTACCAGGGCCGGCTGGCCGTCGATGCGCGCGTAGCCATCGGGGTCCTTGAAGGTCGGCCGGATGATGGCCACATCGCCGAAGGTGACGACGCGGTCGCCGTCCACCTTCACCGGCATGGCCATCACATCCTCGAGGGTCTCGATCACCCCGGGCACCTTGATGCCGAGCCGGCCGGCGCCGGTATCCAGGCTGCCGGCGGCCACCAGGCGGTTGTTGCGGCTGACCAGGTTGAACAGCGTGGAAAAGTCGATGCCGTAACTCTCCAGCACCAGCGGGTCGACCACGATCTCCAAAAGCTCTTCGCGGTCGCCGCCGATATCCACTTCCAGCACCTCGGCGATGCCCTCGATCTCTTCCTGAATCCGCCGGGCGATGGCCACCCGCTGGCTCTCGTCAACGGCGCCCGACAGGCCGATGGAGAGTACCGGGAACTCGCTGACGTTGACCTCCACGACCCGGGGCTCCTCGGCTTCGGAGGGCAGCTCCACCTTGGCGATATCGACCTTCTCGCGCACGTCGGAGAGCGCCTGGTCGGCATCGAAGCCGGCATCGAACTCCAGGGTGATCGAGGCGTGGCCCTCGCTGGATTGTGCGGTCGTCTTGCGCAGCCCCTCGATGCTGCGCAGCTCCTGCTCCATGGGGCGCACCAGCAGCCGCTCGCCGTCCTCCGGGCTGACCCCCTCCAGGGCCATGGCCACGTAGATCATGGGGATGGCGACGTCGGGGTTGGCCTCCTTGGGGATCGCCTGCCAGGCGGCCAGGCCCGCCAGCAGCAGGGCGGTCAGCAGCATCAGGGTCGTGCGGGCGCGGGCTTGAGCGGCCGCGATCAGCTGGCGCATCTCAGCGGGCCCCCACGTCGTTGGCGGTGTCGGTGTTCGCGGTGTCGTCCGCCGCGACCGGGATAACGCGCTGGCCGATCTCCACCATGCCGGCGCCGAGGGTGATCAGGCGCAGCGGGTCGGGTAGCCCGGCCACCCGGGCGCTCTCGAGGTCGGCATCCACCAGCGTGACCGGGGTCTGTACGACCCGGTCATCGGCGTCGAGATGCTTGACGGCCAGCTCCCCGTCGGGATTGAGCGCCAGCAGGGCAGGCGAGAGGCGGTGCACGCGGCGTTCGGGCAGGGTGATCGCCAGGGTGGCGCTGGCGCCGGCCAGGCGGCGGCCCTCGGGGTTGTCGGCGCTGACCTCGACGCGGAAGCTGCGCGTCGCCTCATCGGCGCGGCGGGCCACCAGGCTGACCCGGCCATTCAGCCGCGAGCCGTCCAGCAGCCGCAGCTCGGCGGGCTGGCCCACCTCGAGGGCGAGGGCATCCTGCTGTGGGGCCCAGGCCTGGGCCGTGAGCCGCGAGTCGTCGACCAGTCGCCCCCAGGTCTCGCCCGGCTGCAGCAGCTCGCCGATCTCCACGTCGAGCCGGTCCAGGGTGCCGGGGAAGGGGGCGGTGAGGCGGGTGTCATCGCGCTGGCGCCGCAGGGCGGCCAGTTCCGCCACGGCCCGGCTGACGTTGGCCTGGCGACGCAGGTATTCGGTCCGGGAGATCAGCTCACGCTGACGCAGGGAGTCGGCCCCCGACAGTTCGGCGCGGGCCAGGGCCAGGTCGTCCTCGGCCTGGGACAGGCGTGCGGGGAGCTCCTCCTGGGCCTGCTCCAGGAGAGGTACCCCCGCCTCGACCCGGCTGCCTTCCGCCACCGGCAGTGTCGCCACGCGGCCGGCCTGGCGGGCACGCAGTTCCAGGGCGCGGCGTGCCGCCAGCTCGCCCTGCAGCACCAGGGTAGGGGCGTGGGTCTCGGCATCGCGCGAGGCCACCTCTACTCGAGGCGCCTCGGCGTCGGCCTCGGCGGCGGGCTGCGTCTCCGGCGGAGCATCGCGAAAGCCCTGGATATCGCCCAGCAGCAGCCAGGCGAGCAGGATGATGACCAGCCCGATGGCAAGCAGGGCGGGGAGTGGCGGAAGACGATGTCGAGGCATGCGGTGTCCATCAGCGGGCATGAGAGCGCCAGCATACTATTCTCGCCGAAGGTTCTCATACACGCGTTTGTCGCACTCGCCCCTCACAAGCGCAGCGGCGCTAACCTTAGGTTGCATTGAGTTTTGTGCACTGCAGGCATAACATCTTGGCGGTCTGTTTTCAGGCCAGTGCGGGCCCGGTGCCCGCCCGGCTCATCCTCACGGCGACAACCCGCGCGTTGACAATCCAAGGAGCCACCATGAAAGACCCCGTTCGCATTGCCATTACCGGCGCCGCCGGCCAGATCAGCTACTCCCTGGCCTTCCGTATCGCCTCCGGCGACATGCTGGGCAAGGACCAGCCGGTCATCCTGCAGCTGCTCGAGATCACTCCGGCCATGGACGCGCTGAACGGCGTGGTCATGGAGCTCAACGACTGTGCCTTCCCGCTGGTGCAGGATATCGTCGCGACCGACGACGCCAATGTCGCCTTCAAGGACGCCGACTTCGCCCTGTTGGTGGGGGCTCGCCCGCGCGGTCCGGGCATGGAGCGCAAGGACCTGCTGGAAGCCAACGCGGCGATCTTCTCCGTACAGGGCAAGGCGCTGAACGACAACGCCAGCCGTGATGTCAGGGTCCTGGTGGTGGGCAACCCGGCCAACACCAACGCCCTGATCGCCTCCTGCAACGCGCCGGACCTGAATCCGGGCCAGTTCACCGCGATGATGCGTCTGGATCACAACCGTGCCAAGACACAGCTGGCGCAGAAGGTCGACAAGCATGTGACCGACGTGGAATCGATGATCGTCTGGGGCAACCACAGCGCGACTCAGTACCCCGATATCGCCCACTGCAAGGTGGATGGCAAACCCGCCACCGAGCTGGTCGATCAGGAGTGGTACGAGGGAACCTTCATTCCCACCGTGCAGCAGCGCGGCGCGGCGATCATCAAGGCGCGTGGCGCCTCCTCCGCGGCTTCTGCGGCCTCCGCGGCCATCGACCACATGCGTGACTGGGCGCTGGGCAGCGACGGCATCGTCAGCATGGGCATTCCCTCCGACGGCAGCTACGGCGTTGAGCCGGGCATCATCTACTCCTACCCGGTGACCTGCCAGGGCGGCAAGTACGAGATCGTCCAGGGCCTGGACGTCAGCGACTTCAGCCGCGAGCGGATGAACGCCACCGAGCAGGAGCTGCGCGAAGAGCGCGCCGCCGTGGAACATCTGCTGGGCTAACCTCGAGCTGTACGCCTTACGCTTTATGCGGTAAGTGAAAACCCCGCCAGGTCATGCCTGAGCGGGGTTTTGTATTGCGCTCGGGAACAGCCCCTCTGGCGTCGTTTCCCTACCGTCAGGGACAGTCCCCGGCTGAGCCATCAGGTCGGTATTCATGCACCTTGTCGGCATCGTTAACCCCGCCGGGGACTGTCCCTTTTACCGTCGAAGGTCCCATCGCCGGATCAGTCCCGCAGGCTCATGATTCGCCAGCCGCGCGACTTGGCGGCTTCGCGCAGGGTGGGGTCGGGGTCGACGGCCACCGGGTAGTCGATGATTTCCAGCAGCGGCAGGTCGTTGTGGGAGTCGCTGTAGAACCAGGCGTCGTCCAGGGTCTGCTCCTTGTCGGCCAGCCACTCTTCCAGGCGCGTGATCTTGCCCTCGCGATAGCTGGGGGTGCCGCTCACCCTGCCAGTGTATCGCCCCTCGATGACCTCGGGCTCCACGGCGATCAGGTCGTCGACGCCCAGGCGTTCGGCGATGGGCCCGGTGATAAAGCGGTTGGTGGCGGTGATGATCAGCAGGGTATCGCCGCGAGCGCGATGGCGTGCCAGCAGTTCTTCCCCTCTGGGCAGGATGTGCGGCTCGATCTTGCTGGCCATGAACTGCTGGTGCCAGGCGGCGAGCTGCTCGGGGGCGTGCTCGGCCAAGGGCTTGAGCGCCACTTCGAGAAACGCCTGCATATCCAGAGTGCCGGCCTCGTAGTCGGCCATGAAGCGGTCGTTGGCCTCGCGGTAGGCGACGGGGTCGACGGCGCCCTGCTCGAGCAGAAACTCGCCCCAGGCATGGTCGCTGTCGATCGCCAGCAGGGTGTTGTCCAGGTCGAAGATGGCCAGGCTCACTGAGACTCTCCAGGGTTGCAGACGGGTGGGTGAAAGGCCCGCGATTATGGCAGAAGCCGTATTCTCCTGCATCTTGTGGCGGAAGGCGTATTGATGCGCTTCACGGCCTTGTGGAAGAATGGCTGCAATACTGGTTTTAACAAGGTGAAGTCCGTGATCGACGCTGACGGCTTTCGCCCCAATGTTGGCATCATCATTGCCAACGATCAGGGGCAGCTGCTTTGGGCGCGTCGGGTAGGGCAGAATGCTTGGCAGTTTCCCCAGGGAGGCATCAAGGCTGACGAGACACCCAAACAGGCGCTATTTCGAGAGCTCCATGAGGAGATCGGCCTGACGGCCGAAGACGTCGAGATCCTTGCTTGCACCCGGGGTTGGCTGCGCTATCGCCTGCCGCGACGCATGATACGCACGCACTCCTGGCCGGTATGCATCGGCCAGAAACAGAAGTGGTTCCTGCTTCGGATCCGCTGTCAGGAGTATCGGATATGCATGGATCTTTCCGAGAAGCCGGAGTTCGACGGCTGGCGCTGGGTCAGCTACTGGCATCCGCTGGCACAGGTGGTGTCCTTCAAGCGTGAGGTCTATCGCCGTGCCCTGAAGGAACTTTCGCCACGCGCTCAGCGTCTGGCATTGGGCCACGGCTAGGCGCTGGCTTATGGCTAGGCGCCAGGAACGCGGGAGCCACTCATGATGGCAATGATGTAACCACAACGTTTAACGACAACAGGATACCCGCTCGACATGCTCGAGGTCTTGCGCCGCATCATCCAGGAAGTCAACGGGGCCCGCAGTCTGGATGCGGCGCTCTCCACCATGGTGCGGCGCATTCGCAAGGCGATGAAGACCGATGTCTGCTCCTTCTACATGTTCGATGAGGAGGTGGATCGCCTGGTGCTGATGGAAACCATCGGCCTGCGTAGCCAGGCGGTGGGGCGGGTGAGCCTGCCGGTCGGCGAGGGCCTGGTGGGCCTGGTGGCGAAGCGCGAGGAGCCGCTCAACCTGGAAGATGCCCAGGCCCACTCGCATTTTCGCTACTTTGCCTCTACCGGTGAGGAGCGCTATTCCAGCTTTCTCGGCGTGCCCATCATCCATCAGCGCCGCATGCTCGGCGTGCTGGTGGTGCAGCAGGCCGAGAATCGCCGCTACGGTGAAGAAGACGAGGCCTTCCTGGTGACCATGGCCGCCCAGCTGGGCGGCGTGCTGGCCCACTCGCTGGTGACCGGCAACCTGACCCGACCGGGGCGGCAGAGGCAAGTGCAATTCAAGGGGGTCGCCGCCTCGCCGGGCATGGCCATCGGCGAGGCGGTCGTGATCGCCGCGCCCGCCGATCTCAACAGCGTGCCCGACCTGATCCCCACCGACGTTGAATACGAGATTGCCCGCCTCAAGGAGGCGATCAGCCGCGTGCGCGAGGAGATTCGTGCCGCCGGCGCCCGCCTGGCCAGCCGTATTTCGGCCCAGGAGCTGGCGCTGTTCGAGGTCTATCAGCAGATGCTCAGCGAGGCGGCGCTCTCCCAGGAAGTGGAGAAGCGCATCCGCGAAGGGCAGTGGGCGCCGGGCGCCCTGGCCGACGTGGTCAAGCGCCATGTGCAGTACCTGGAGCGGGTCGATGACGACTACCTGCGCGAGCGCTCGGCCGATGTGCGCGACCTGGGGCGCCGAGTGCTGTCCCACCTGCAGGAAGAGACCCCCCAGAAACCCCGTGTCTATCCCGAGCGCACGATTCTGGTGGGTGACGAGCTGAGCGCGGCGCTGCTGGGCGAGGTCCCGCGTGACAAGCTGGTGGGCCTGGTCTCGGTGCGGGGTTCCAGCACCTCTCACGTGGCGATCCTGGCCCGCGCCATGGGCATCCCCACGGCGCTGGGCATGGTCGACCTGCCGCTGCCGAGGCTCTCGGGGTCACCGCTGATTCTCGACGGTCATCGTGGGCGGCTGTTCATGCGGCCCAGCCCGGAGCTGCTGACCCACTATGAGGGCCTGATCGCCGAGGAAGAGGCGCTGGCCAAGGTGCTCGAGCACGAGCAGCATCTGCCCAGCCGTACCCCGGACGGCTACACCATGCCGCTGATGGTCAATACCGGCCTGGCGGTGGATGCGGTCGCCTCGCTCAAGCCGCGTATCAGCGGGGTAGGGCTCTATCGCACCGAAGTGCCCTTCATGATCACCGAGCGCTTTCCCGGTGAGCAGGAGCAGACTCGCCTCTACCGTAACCAGCTCGAGAGCTTCTCGCCGCTACCGGTGGTCATGCGGACCCTGGACATCGGTGGCGACAAGGACCTGCCCTACTTTCCCATCGAGGAGGCCAACCCCTTCCTCGGCTGGCGTGGCATGCGCGTCACCCTCGACCATCCCGAGGTGCTGATGGTCCAGCTGCGCGCTATGTTGCGGGCCTCCCAGGGGCTCGACAACCTGCAGGTGCTGCTGCCCATGATCACCAATGTCGACGAGGTCGACGCCGCCCTGCGCCTGCTCGAGCGTGCCATCGTCGAGCTGAGCGAGGAGGGGGTCGTCGTATCCAGGCCCAGGGTGGGGGTGATGATCGAGGTGCCGGCAACGCTCTACCAGCTCGATGCCCTGGCCAGGCGTGTCGACTTCTTCTCGGTGGGCAGCAATGACCTGACCCAATACCTGCTGGCGGTGGATCGCAACAACCCGCGGGTCGCGGACCTCTATGATGCCTGCCACCCCGCGGTGCTCTCCGCCATGGCTCATCTGGCGGGGGAGGCGCGTCGGCTCGAGATACCCATCTCGGTGTGTGGCGAACTGGCCGGTGATCCGGCCGGCGCGCTGTTGTTGATGGGCATGGGCTTCGGTTCGCTCTCGATGAACGCCCCCAGCCTGCCGCGGGTACGCGCCGCCATTCGGCGCGTGTCACTCAAGGCGGCCCAGGACCTGGTCGACCAGACGCTCTATCTCGACACCCCCGGAGACGTGCGCCGGCACCTGAACCGGCGGCTGGGCGAGTGGGAGCTCGCCCATCTCTTGCCCCCCAGCGACTGACCCGGGCTTCGCCCGCCCCGGCTGAGCCGGGGCTATAAGCCTTACGCTGTAAGTGATACGAAAACCCCTTGTCGGGAGTTTCGGTGGCGATACCCTGGCTTACGGCTTACGGCTTACGGCTTACGGCTTACGGCTTACGGCTTACGGCTTTCGGCTTTCGGCTTACGGCTTACGGCTTACGGCTTACGGCTTACGGCTTACGGTGCCCCCTCCACCGGGGACTGTCCCCAGGGGGCCTAGGGCTCCACCGTCAACCATGTCTCGCCGTTGGCTGCACCCCCCGGCCCGAAACGCTTCTCGCCGATCTCGATGCGCCCGCTGGCGTGCCAGCCGACCGAGGTCATGGCCCGGGTGCCGTACTGCTCGCCGATGATAAAGGGCGAGGAGAGGGCGCGTTCCAGCTCGAGTTCCACACCGGTGTCCGGCAGGCGTGCGTCGTCGGCGGGGTGCGGGTCGGCCATCGCGGCCAGGGCGTCGGCCGGCCAGCGGCCATGACGCAGGGCGACGCCAAGACCCTGGCGGGCCTCGACCAGCTTCGGCCAGGGCGTATCGAGAGAGGCGTTGGAGAGGCCGTGAAGGCCGGGCGGCACCTCACGAAGCACCGCTCCTTCGAGACCGCGATGCAGATGCCACAGCCGCTCGCCGTCGCCGGCCAGCAGATTGAAGCCGGCATAGCGCAGTGCCTCGCCACGCTCCAGACGTGCCAGCCAGCTTTCAAGCTCGGGGTGGGTCAAGGCGTCATGGACCAGGCCGCCGCGGCTGGGAGCGCCTTCGGGCACCCGCAGGCGCGGCTCGCGGACATTGGTCACCGCGGCGAAGCGTCCCCCGCGGTGCACGGCCAGCCAAGTGCCGCCGGCTTCCAGGTCGCGCCCGCCGAGGACCTCGGGGGCGTCGTCCCAGGCGGCCAGCCCGGCGGTGGGGCGAGCGTGAAACTCGTCGCGGTTGGCGACCAGGCGCAGGGGCCAGGCGCTGTGAGGTCGATGGTCAAAGGCAATCAGGCACATGGGGCCAGCTTAATGGCTCACCGGCGGCCGGGAAAGCCCGCGATGACAGCATTCACGGGCCGGCGTACACTCGGGCCTCACCTCGTTAACGACCAAGGATGACGAATGCGAGACACGTTAGCCGAGCCGCTAGCCGATGAAGCCGGCCCCCGAGAGCTCCGTACATGATGACGCTATTGCTGGTCTTCGTCGGTTACCTGGCACTGGGAGTCGTCGCGGGAACGCTGGCCGGGCTGTTCGGTGTCGGCGGGGGGCTGATCATCGTGCCGGCCCTGGTCTTCGCCTTCGGCCTTCAGGACGTGCCCGCGGCGGTCACCATGCACCTGGCGATCGGTACGTCGCTTGCCACCATCGTGGTGACCGGCACTTCCTCGGCCTGGGGGCACTATCGCCGCGGCAGCATCCATCGGCAGTGGTTTCTGGCCCTGCTGCCCGGGCTGTTGCTGGGGGCCGTGGCCGGTGTCTTCGTCGCCGATGGCCTCTCCGCGGGTAGCCTGGGCACCCTGTTCGGGGTGTTCGTGCTGGTGATGGCGGCGCGCATGGCGCTCAGCCGGGGGCCGCGGCCCGGCAGCACGGCGCCGGGCCGAGCGGTCATGGGTGTTGCGGGCGGGGTGATCGGTGGCGTCTCGGCGCTGTTCGGCATCGGCGGCGGCACCCTGAGCGTGCCCTGGTTGACCCGCTGCGGGGCGCCGTTGACCCAGGCGGTGGGTACCTCCGCCGCCTGCGGTGTTCCCATCGCCCTGTTCGGGGCGGCCACCTTCGTGGTGCTGGGGTGGGGCAACTCGCTGCTGCCTGCCGGCGCCACCGGTTTCGTGATGTGGCCGGCCCTGCTGGGTATCGTGCTGGCCAGCGTGCCTTGCGCGCGCGTCGGCGTCTGGCTCGCCCACCGCCTGCCGGCCAAGGTGCTGCGCCTGGCCTTCGCTGCCTTGCTGGCCTCGGTGGGGCTTACCTTCATCTTGTAGTTTTAAGCGGTAAGAAAAAAGCCCTTGCCGCTGGGCTTGGTGTCGATATCCTGGCGTACGGCTTACGGCTCCCTCAGGGGACAGGCCCCGGCCAGGCCGCCTCGGCTCGTCCTGGTGCACCATGCTTACGGTGTTCCTTCCGTCGGGGCCTGTCCCCAGGGGGACGGCATCCAGCTGTCTGCTTCCTCCCAGTCTCCAGCTTTAAAGGATTTCCATGCTTTCGTATCCCGATATCGACCCCGTGGCTATCGCCCTTGGACCCTTCCAGGTGCACTGGTACGGGCTGATGTATGTGGTGGGCTTTATGGCCGCCTGGTTCCTGGGGCGTCGCCGCGCCGCGCGCATCGGCATGGTCCAGGATGATATCGGCGACCTGATCTTCTATGCCGCTCTGGGTGTGGTACTGGGAGGGCGCCTGGGCTATGCGCTCTTTTACGGCCTCGGCCAATGGTCGGCGGATCCGCTGTGGATCCTGCGGGTATGGGATGGAGGCATGAGTTTCCACGGCGGCCTGCTCGGCGTGCTGGTCGCCGCCTGGTGGTTCGCCAGGAAGAAGCAGCTGGCCTTCTTCACCCTCACCGATTTCGTGGCCCCGCTGGTGCCTATTGGCCTGGGCGCCGGGCGCATCGGCAACTTTATCAATCGCGAGCTGCCGGGGGCCGTCACCGAGATGCCCTGGGGCATGCCGTTCCCCGGTCTGGGCCCTGAGCCGCGCCACCCTTCATCACTCTATGAGGCGGCCCTCGAAGGGGCGGTGCTGTTCGTCGTGCTGTGGTGGGTCACCGCCACGCCACGCCGTCGTGGCGTGGCCTCGGGACTCTTCCTGGTGCTCTATGGGGCCTTCCGTTTCCTGGTGGAGTTCTACCGCCTGCCGGATGCCCATATCGGCTACCTGGCCTTCGGCTGGTTCACCATGGGCATGCTGCTGACCCTGCCGATGATCGCCGCGGGCCTGGCCCTGCTCGCCTGGTCGCGTCGCCAGCCGGTGGATGCAACGCGAACGTAGGAGCGCGCTGGCCCCCTAAGGGGACAGTCCTCAGCCATGTAAGGGGGCTGCCCCGAATAAGCGCGAAGGCTCGCTTCAGTCAGTATCGCTGGACGTGTAGAATCCTTGCTTCTACACGTCCAGCTCAGAAGAATGCCGTGACCGACGATACTCAGCCCGCCCTCGAACAGCCCGCTCTCGAGCAGCCCTACCTCGACCTGATGCGCCAGGTGCTCGACCATGGTGTGGAGCGTGACGACCGCACCGGGGTGGGTACCCGCTCGATCTTCGGCCATCAGATGCGCTTCGACCTGGCCCGCGGCTTTCCGCTGCTGACCACCAAGAAGCTGCACACCCGCTCGATCTTCCACGAGCTGCTGTGGTTCCTCGCCGGCGATACCAATATCGGCTATCTCAAGGAGCATGGGGTGCGCATCTGGGACGCGTGGGCCGACGAAAACGGCGACCTGGGGCCCATCTACGGGTATCAGTGGCGCAGCTGGCCCGACCCGCGGGGGGGCCATGTCGATCAGATCGCCGGCCTGCTCGAGCAGCTACGGGTGAATCCGCGCTCGCGGCGCCTGATCGTCTCCGCCTGGAACCCGGCCCAGGTCGATGAGATGCAGTTGCCGCCCTGTCACTGCCTGTTCCAGTTCTACGTGGCCGAGGGACGGCTTTCCTGCCAGCTCTATCAGCGCAGCGCCGATATCTTCCTGGGGGTGCCCTTCAATATCGCCAGCTACGCCCTGCTGACCCAGATGATCGCCCAGGTGGCGGGCCTGGCGCCCGGGGAGTTTATCCACACCCTGGGTGATGCCCACCTATATCTCAATCATCTGGAGCAGGCCGAGGAGCAGCTGGCGCGCACGCCGCGCCCGGCACCCCGGCTGGTGCTCGACCCCGGCGTCGACGACCTCTTCGATTTCCGTATGGAGCATATCGCCATCGAGGATTACGACCCCCACCCGCATATCAAGGCGGAGGTTGCCGTATGAGTGATGACACCCTCGTGCCCATTGCCATGATCGCCGCCATGGATCGCAACCGCGTGATCGGCATCGATAACCGCATGCCCTGGCATATCCCCGAGGATCTCAAGTACTTCAAGCGCATGACCCTGGGCAAGCCACTGGTGATGGGGCGCAAGACCTTCGACTCCATCGGCCGGCCGCTGCCTGGGCGATTGAATATCGTGGTCACCCGCGACAAGGGCTTCTCTCACGATGGTATCCGCGTCTGTCATGATATCGCCGCGGCGCTGACCCTGGCCGACCAGCAGGCTATCATCGAGGGGGTGGAAGAGATCATGGTGATGGGCGGCGCGGAGGTCTACGCCCAGTTATTGCCTCTGGCCAGCCGCCTCTACCTGACTGAAGTGGATACCGAGGTGGCGGGCGATGCCCGCTTCCCCGAGCTCGACCCCGCCGAGTGGGTGGAGGTTTCGCGGGTTCCCGGTAGCCCCGCCGAGGGTCAGCCCGCCTACGACTTCGTCGAGTATCGTCGTCGTGAGGGTTAGTGCCGGAAGAGCGTCGTCACCCGATGACATTTGTCATGGGCGCGCATCTGGCACAGACTTGAAGCACTGCCTGGATCACAGAGCCTGTGGGAGGAGAACGGTTTGGCCGAGCAACGCGTAGACTCGCTGCTGGACGCCCTGGATGGGCGGACACGATCGCTGCTGGAACGCCTGGCCCATGAGCGCGAGGCGCGCCGCCATGCCGAGAACGTGCAGGCGGAGTTGGCCCAGCGTCTCGGCGAGCTGGAACGCCGTTTGGCCGAAGCCGAAGCCAACCGCCTGGAGCTGGAGGAAGAGCGCCGAAACCTTAGCGAAAAGCGTCGTGAGCTAAGCGACAAGTGTCGCGAGATGAACGAGAAATGCCTCGAGCTGCAAGAGGAGTGCCGCGAGCTCGACGAGCAGAACGGCGAACTCGAGGCTCATAGCCGCCACCTCCAGCAACGCCTGGAAAGCGGTGAGCCCGCCGAGAACGGGTTCCGCCCAGGCCGCCGCTCCCAGGGGCTCTCCGCGCTGATCGGCCGGCGTGCCGAGCCTGCCGACTCTCACAGCGATGACTCAGGTCAGCCATCGCGTAGGAGCGCGATTTATCGCGCGATGGACGATACCCCATCGCCGGTGAGCCGTACCTCGGATACATCCGACTCCTACAAGGGCGCGGCCCCCGAGGCCGAGGCCACCGTATCGCCGGATACATCCGCCGCCTGCCCGACAACGACCCCCGCAGCCCCTGCCACGGCTCCGTCTCCCCAGGCACTGCTCGGCCAGTGGTATCAACGCTACCCCACCGCCTTCTTCAAGGGCCATACCCGCCCGCTGATGGTGGGTATCCACGAGGTGCTGGCCAGCCACGAACCCTGGCCCGAGAAGCTGGTGCGCCGAGCACTGGCCTGCTACGTCAATCTTCCCCGCTATCTCAAGGCGATGCGCAAGGACGCCGAGCGTATCGATCTCGACGGCCAGCCCGCCGGCAAGGTGGATGCCCAGGCCGCCGATTACGCCCACCGCAAGCTCGACCGCCTGCAGAGCGGGAAGCCTGCCAGTCAGGGACGTGGCAAGCCGGCCAGGGCCGCGGGTCAGGAGAAAGGCAAGCCGAAGAAGGGGCAGGGCGGTGGCACCCGCCAGGCAGCCCGAAAGCCTGCTCCCGAGCAAGCCGAGCCGGCACCCGCCACCATGGAAGAGAAGCTCTCGGCCCTGATGGCGAAGCATAACGAGCCATAAGCTGCTGATAAGAAACTGACTTTTAATACCGATCGCTCCACCATGCCGCCGTCGCCGGGTGCTGGTGAGCCCCGGCTTGTGTTCGTCATATTGGCAGGGCATCATGCTGGAACCGCCGAGAGGCGTGTGTTTGCAATGGCCGACAAAAGTTCCACATCAAAAGAGCGGTACGTAGGAAAACAGTGTTTTTTCTTCTTGCGTTCCCCCTTGAGCCGGTATAAGGTTGCCCCTGCGAGCATTGGAATATAACTAAGGCTTTGCCGAAGTGAGGCTCGCACCGGCACCCTTCGTGAGAAGGTCAGCCGAGACGAGCCGGCGCAGACCGGCCAGGCCTGCCGAATCGCCCAAGAGCGGACGGCAACAAACGATCGAAACAGACTGCTAGTCAAAGGAACATCATCATGAAAAAGACACTGTTAGCGACTGCTATTGCCGGTGCCATGGTTGCCTCCGGCGCCCAGGCTGCCACCATCTACAATCAGGACGACACCAAGCTCGACCTGTACGGCAACATCCAGATTGTTTACGCCAACACCAATAACGCTGCTGGCGACAGCGAAGATGAGCTGGCCGATAACGGTTCTACCCTTGGCTTCTCCGGCGAGCATATGATCAACCGCGGCCTGACCGGCTACTTCAAGGCCGAGTTCGAGCATGATGCCGACGAAGCCAAGACCGCTGGCGGCCTGAACACCGGCGACCAGGCCTATATGGGTCTGAAGGGCAACTTCGGTGATGTGCGTGTGGGTTCCTGGGATCCGCTGATCGACGACTGGATCCAGGATCCGATCACTAATAACGAATACTTCGATGTCTCCGACTCCAGCTACACTCGTAACCTCGATGCTGTCAGCATTGTTGGCATTGAGAATCGTGAAGGTAACAAGCTTGCCTATACTTCCCCGTCACTGAGCGGTTTCCAGTTTGCCATCGGTACGCAGTTTGAAGGTGATGCCGAGGGCTTTGAAGATACTGCACTCATCGACGAAGATCGTGTCAACAAGAAAGCTGACTCGAATGCTTCTGCCTTCGGTGGCGTTAAGTATACCGCTGGAGCCTTCTCCATCGCGGCTGTCTACGACAACCTCGATAATAACGATGGCACCTATCAGGCTTTCAATGAAGATGGTGATGTTACTAGTACCAGCGATTTGAAAGCAGGTGATCAGTACGGTATTACCGCCCAGTACACCATGAATACCCTGCGTGTTGCCGCCAAGATCGAGCGCTTCGAGTCAGATAACGAGTTCAGCGAAGACGCCAACTTCTATGCCTTGGGTGCCCGCTACGGCTACGGCATGGGCGATATCTACGGCGCCTACCAGTACATCGATGTGGGCGGTGATACCTTCCGTGACACATTCGGTGATGTCATTAAAGGCGATGCAGAAACCAGCGAGACCTATAACGAAGTTGTTATCGGTGCCACCTATAATGTCTCCGATGCCATGTACACCTTTATCGAGGGTGCCTGGTACGATCGTGAGGAAGATGCAAGCGACGGCGTTGCCGTTGGTGCTGTCTACCTGTTCTAATCCACTCGGTCGCAGGGCCTGACCCTGCCCCGATGGGTTTCGACATCGAAAGCCGATCCTCCGGGGTCGGCTTTTTTTATTACCGGCATGACCAAGCGAGGTTCCATGAACAAGCCTATCGTGACCGCCGGCCTGCTAAGCCTGGGGCTCGCCCTGGCGGGCTCTCAGGCGCTGGCCAGCGAGATGCAGGATCGCTTCCGCGAATCCGGCAAGCAGCTCGACCTGACCGGCTTCCTGCAGGCCGATACCGATGCCCGCAGCCGCAGCTTCCTCTATGGGGGCGTGCAGGAGCACGACTTCACCGTCAAGGAGAGCGGCACCTACCGTTTCGATAGCCGGGTACCGGCCGGAGAGTCCGCGGAGTATCGTGTCGAGGCGCTGCTGCTCGACGACCAGGGGCAGGTCATCGCCCGTGCTGAGGGGCTTGGCCAGAATGGCGGCCTGAGCTTCCAGCAGCGCCTTGAGCCGGGTGACTATGTGCTGCAGGTGCAGGGCAACAAGTTCGGGACCGTGCGGCGCGGCGGCAACAGCTTCTCGGTGAGTGTCTCCGGCCTGGATGTGGACGAAGACGTTTCGGCCGGCGAGGGGATCGCCTTTACCGGCACCAGCCGCGAGGGAGGCCGCAGCGCCTTTGTGCGCCGCCCGGATGTGGTGGCCGCCATCGCCGCGCCGTCGGCTGACAAGGCAGGCGAGGCTTCGCAAGCGGCTCAGCAAAAGACTCGGCCAGCGGCAGCGGGGTCCGCTACGGCAGCAACAGAGGCAGCCGATAGTCAGGCAGCTACTGCGGCGAGCGGTGCTTCTGTGGCCGCAGAGTCCGAGCCGGCCAAGGGTTTCGAGCGGGTCGTTACCGATGTGAAGATTCGTGCCCGCGGCGAGGTGCTGAGCTTCGAGGTGCTGGAGGCGGGCACCGTGGCCATCGCTACCTCCACCTTCCCCGGTAACGAGGGCACCTACCGCATCGAGGCCGAAGTGGTGGACGAGCAGGGGCGCGTGGTGGCACGCGATGCCGGCGAGGGCTTCGATGGCGACGTCGACCTGCGCACCGAGCTGGAGCCGGGCCGCTACACCATCCGGGTCAATGGCCAGAAGTTCGGCGGGGCGATGAGCGGCGTCAATAACTACGAGCTCGAGGTGCGCCAGCTGGATCGCCGCTAGGGCTCGACTGTTAACCCGCCTGTCCCATCGACTCACCGGGACCACCAAAAAAGCCCCGGCCAGTCGGCCGGGGCTTGAGCCATCATCGGCGCGCCTAGAAGCTGTACTTGACCATGCCCTGCAGGCGTACCGCGTCGCCGTCGCGGCCATCGACCACTTCGCGGGTATGGTAGGCCGCCTCGATGCCGTAGCTGACGCGCTGGATCGGTGACCAGATATAGTTCAGATGCACCGCCTGGAACTGCTCGTTGGCGCCATCACCGGTAGCAAATCCATTGGCATAGGCATCATCCAGGTCTGCCTGGGAGATACCGTAGCCCAGGTTGATGGCACCCGGGCCGGCGGCCAGGCTCATGCCGACGTTGACGCCCCAGGCCTCGACGGTCTCGATGCTGTTACCATCCCAGTAGCCCGGCGCCGAGGGGTTGTTCTGCAGGTATTCGCCGATGCCGTCGCCCCAGGTCAGCGCGCCGCGCAGGGTCAGGATGTCGCTTGCCGGGTAGCGGGCCGCCAGGTTGAGGCCATAGCCGGTGGCGCGATCATCGGCGCCGTTGATCTCCTCGACTTCCAGCTGGCGGACCATGGCGGCGGCGGAGTAGTGCAGGCCGGCGGTCTTGTTCTGATAGCGCAGTGTCAGGTCGGGCAGGCTGGTCTTGGCGTCGCCATGGACCTTCTTCTTGGCGCTGGGATTGGAGGCCGCTACGCCATCGGTATAGTCGTCCGGGTCCGGATTCTCCAGGGCGATATGCCAGTTGGCCCAGGAGTAGCGCAGCTGCGCCTTGCGGCCGACCTTGCTCTGGCCCGGCTGGGGCGCGAGGTCAATGGTCGGGGTCTTGCCCAGCAGGCTGCCGAAGTTGGTCCAGGTCTTGCCGGCGGTGATGCCGTTCCAGCTGCCGACGGCGTGGCGCAGGCGCAGGTCGCCACCTTCCGGGGCGTTATCGAACCAGTCCACCTCGACCATGGTGGTCAGATTGCTGCCGCCCATGGGGGTGGCGGTCTTGAAGCCCAGGCGACTCTGGTAGGCGTGCGTATTGAAGTGCCCGTCGCTGCTGGGCTCACCATCGAGCCCAATCTTTGGGCGTGCGGCCAGATTGCCGAGATCGTTGTCGACGTCGTAGATCATGTCCAGCTTGGCGTAGCCGTAGACGCTGGCGGTGGTATTGCCCACCTCGAAGTCGACGGCATGGGAGGCCGTGGCGATGGCCAGCGCCAGGGTGCTGCCGGCGAGCAGCGTGACGTGCTTGAGGCGGATGGGAGCTGTCATTGACTTTTCCTTCTTGCGGGACGCCCGGTGGGCGGAAGTAACTCGACGACGCCTGCGGGTTCCCTTGATGATTCCGCTTGCCGCCGATGATTGCCATGCTAACCATCCCGACGAGCCGCGCCCACCGCTGTGGTGCAGAAAAGTATTGATATGGATCAAGCAGTCGAAAGATCCAGGAATATGCCAGTATTCGGTAGAATTTTTTGCAAAAACAGCTTGTTAAGGGAGGGTTAACGCCATGATTGGGATCATGGCAGTGCTATAAAGCATGCCGGGTTAACGCAAAAAAACCCGGCCATGGGCCGGGGCGAAGAGACGTCAGGACGCCATGGGAACTTGCTCATCATGTGATGTTTACTGCTTCACAATCCATTCGTGATCCGGGTCGTTGGTGAACTTCCACACCCTTTTAGGGCCGGCCATCACGTTGAGGTAGTAAAGCTCGTAGCCGTGGGGGGCCCCCGCCGGATGGTAGCCGCGCGGCACCAGCACGCAGCAGCCATTATCCACCGCCATGGACTCATCCAGGCTGCGGTCATCGGTGTAGACACGCTGGAAGGCAAAGCCCTGGGAGGGGTTCAGGCGGTGATAGTAGGTCTCCTCGAGCTTCGATTCGTTGGGCAGGTCGTCCACGTCGTGCTTGTGGGGGGGGTAGCTGGACCAGTTTCCTGGCGGCGTGAATACTTCCACCACCAGCAGGCTATCCGCCGGCTCGGTCTCCGGCAGGATGTCCTGGATATGGCGAGTATTAGACCCGCTTCCACGGGTATTGCACTTTACCTGGTCGGGGCCGATGAGACGCGGCTCGTAGTTGCCGAAGCCCGGGGCGCTGCATACTGCCAGTTCCAACTCGGTGGTGGCCTCCACGGCATAGTTCACTCCGTTGGGCAGATAAACGGAGTAGGGCGGCATCTTCTCGAAGATATCCATCCGCTCGCCGATGTCCTCCCAGCGGTGCTCGCCGCTGGTGATGGTGGCACGTCCGGAGAGGAGTACCAGACACTGTTCGCGATCCGCGGTGGAGGCTTCGATGCTTTGGCCCTTGGATAGCCGATGGAGGCGAAAACCGACATGGTCCCAGCCGGCGGACTCGGGGGTGACTTCCAGCACCTTGCCCTGTTCGTCGGGTTGCTGGGGGCGTACCAGTAATGAACTCATGGATCACTCCTTCCGAAATCAGTCGATGGTATCCAGTGTGATGCGATGCCCCTCTTTCAGGGAGCGTAGCGCGGCCTCGGCCAGTCGTAAGGCCTCGAGGCCGTCGCGAGCACCGGCCAGTGGATCTCGCTGCTGCTTCCAGGCGTCGACGAAGTCACCTATCTCCCGGCGGTAGGCATCCGCATACCGTTCCAGGAAGAACCACTTGGGCGTCTCTTCCACCTGGCCGGGCTTGCCGGTGAAGCGCAGCCGAGTCTCGGTCTCGTTCTGCGCCTGTAGCATGCCGGTGCTGCCGAAAGCCTCGATACGCTGATCATAGCCGTAGCAGGCGCGGCGTGAGTTGTTGATATGACAGAGCCGCCCGCTGGCTGTGACCAGGGTGACCATGGCGGTGTCGATATCACCCGCCTCACCGATGGCGGGATCGATCAGGCAGCTGCCCTCGGCATGCACATGCACGATGGGTTCATCGAGGAGCCAGCGGGCCATGTCGAAGTCGTGGATCATCATGTCGCGGAACAGCCCACCGGAGGCCCCGACATACTCCGCAGGGGGCGGCGCCGGGTCCCGGCTGATGATACTCAGGGTCTCCAGCGCGCCGATCCGCCCCTCGACAAGCGCACTCTGCAAGGCGGCGAACTGTGGGTCATGGCGTCGGTTGAAGCCAAGGGCGCAGGTCACCGGGTGTGCCACCAGCACCTGCAGGGCGTCTCGGGTGCGGGCCAGGTCCAGGGCGATGGGCTTCTCGCAGAGCACCGCCTTTCCGGCACGAGCAGCCCGCTCCAGGTACTCGGCATGAGTGGGCGTGCTGGAGGCGATGAGGATGGCGTCGACCTCGTCATCCTCGAAGATGGCGTCGGGGTCGAGCATCCGGGCGCCATATTGACTGGCCAGTGCCTTGGCGGTCGGGGCATGGAAGTCGGCCACGGCGCTCAGGGTGACCTCAGGGTGGGCGTCGATGGCCTGGGCATGCACCTTGCCGATGCGCCCGGCGCCGATCAGGGCGATTTCCATAGGGTGTCCTCTTGTGGTCAGTGCGTTGGCATTGTGGTTAGCGTCAGGCGCGTTTTGCGTTGCCATTGGTTGACTTGCGGTCGCGTGCCTTGTCCTGGCGCACGCCCAGAGCGATGGCGAGGGTCTGGGTCAGGCAGAGTGAGGCGGTCATGCCGCGGAAGCTCTTGACCTCGGCCTCGTGGACCACCAGGGCCACATTGGCCAGGTGTGCCAGGGGACTCAGATTGGAATCGGTGATCACGATCAGTGGAATGCCCCGTTCGTGTGCCGCGCTCGCCACCTCGCGGGATTCCTCGGCATAGGGTGAGAAGCTCACTACCAGCAGGGCATCCTCGGCATCGATGACACGCACCTGCTCGCCATACATGCCGCCTAGACCATTAACCAGAAAGGTGCGCTTGTCGATGTGGTGCAGTGCGTAGGTCATGTAGCTGGCCACCACGAAGCTGCGGCGAGCCCCCATCACGTGGACGGCGCGAGCCCGCTCAAAGATGTCCAGAGCCAGTTCCAGGCTGCGAGGGTCGGTGCGCCCCGGTAACTGCTCCAATACCTCACGATTGGCGTTGGCAAACTCCCACAGTAACTGAGTGCTGTCGGGTGTCTCGCCGGTGGCCGAACGCACAGCCTGGATGCGTTCCGTGTAATTGGGCAGCTCGTCTACCAGCCGCGAACGGAACAGCTGCTGCATCTCCGAGAAGCCGGTGTAGCCGAAGTGATTAGCGAAGCGGATGAGCGTCGATGGCGTCACATCGGCCTGCGCGGCGAGCTTAGCTACCGTCGCGAATGCCACCTCCTGAGGGTTGTCCAGCAGGAAGCGCGCCGTCTGCTGCAGCCGTCGGCTCAATGACGGGTATTCGGCCGTGAGGCGTGCCTCCAATTGACTGTAGTCCTGCGGTATCTCGCTCATCGGTTTTCCTTCTTTGCCATCGCCTGAGTACGGCACGGCAGTGATCGTGATGATGGAGGTAGCTTAGATGATATGGAATAAAAATTCTAATAATACCAAAGTATAGAACGCATAATTTGCAAATGCAGCGAAATGGAATCTATATTCCAATACGTCAGGATCGGATGTGTATACCCACAACGACAATCACGAGGATTCCTCCCATGACACGCCTCTCCCAATGGCTACTCGCCTCTACGTCCGCAATAGCCCTCATGGCCGGTACGGCTCAGGCGCAGGATGATAACCGCTTCGTCGTGGTCACTCATGGCGTTCCGTCAGACCCCTTCTGGTCCGTGGTCAAGAACGGCGCGGAAGCTGCAGCCGACGTGGTCGGAGCAACCGTCGAGTATCGCGCGCCGTCCACGTTCGACATGGCCAAGATGCAGCAGCTAGTGGATGCGGCGGTGGCCTCGAACCCCGATGGCCTGATCGTCTCGTTTACCGACGAAGACGCCCTCGGCGGGGTTGTCCAGCGGGCCACCAACAACGGTATTCCAGTCATCACCATCAACTCCGGTGGGGAAGTGGCAAGAAAGTACGGGGCCCGACTCCATATCGGTCAAAGCGAATATGAGGCAGGTAAGCAGGCCGCCGAACACATGCAGGAGTTGGGCGTTGAGAAAGGTCTCTGCGTCAACCATGAGCAGGGCAACCAGGGGCTCGATCAGCGCTGCGACGGCTTCCTCGAGGGGTTTGACGGCAACGCTGAGCAACTGGCGACCACCTACGATCCGACTTCGATCCGTAATGCCATCGTTGCCTACCTCAACGAGAATAGCGATGTGCGCGGCATTCTGACTCTCGGGGCGTTGGCCGCCGAACCCATGATTCAGGCCATGCGAGAGCAGGGCGCGACCGACATGTTCACGCTCGGTACCTTCGACCTCTCACCCGGCATCCTGGAAAGCCTGGAACAGGGCGGTCTGGATTTTGCCATCGACCAACAGCAGTACCTCCAGGGCTACCTGCCGGTCATGTTCCTCGATCAATACGTAAAGAACGGCTTGTTGCCAGCAGGCGATGTGGCAACCGGTCCAGGATTCGTGACTCAAGAAGATGCCGCCCAGGTCATCGAGCTGAGCGAACAGGGCATCCGTTGATACTTGTTTAACCGAATGGGCCCGGGTTCACCGGGCCAGGGGAGTTGTCCGTCATGAAGTCCAATGAATCCACACAACCTTCCAGTGCGGTAGCGGAACAACAGGATGAGCGCCTCCAGAAGGTTTCATTCTGGAAGAAGGCCCTGAGTCGCCCCGAACTGGGCGCCCTGGCCGGCACGGTGCTGGTCCTTGCCTTCTTTATCGTCGCCGCCAGTGGCACCGGCATGTTCACACCGGCCGGTATCGTCAATTTCCTCGAGGTGGCGGCCCAGCTCGGCATCATCGCCACCGCGGCTGCGCTCTTGATGATCGGCGGCGAGTTCGACCTGTCCATCGGCTCGATGATTGGCTTGGCCGGCATCCTGATCTCCATTCCCGCCGTGCAGTATGGATGGCCACTGTGGGCCGCCATCCTGCTGGCCTTCGCCTGCGCGGGCCTGGTGGGCTGGATCAACGGCAACCTGGTCAACAAGACGGGGCTGCCCTCCTTCATCGTGACCCTGGGCTTCCTGTTTATCCTGCGCGGCCTGGCAATCGGTATCAGCCGCCTGTTGACCGGGCGCACTCAGATCGGCGGTGTGCATGAGCATATTCCCGGAGATTGGTTCGCGTCCCTTTTCTCAGGTGAGGTGGCCACCGGACTCTTCGCCTGGATGGCTTCTCAGGGCTGGATCGCCACCAATTTCGCCGATAATCCAGTCGTTACCGGCATACCGGTCTCCATCGTCTGGTGGCTGGCGCTGACCGCCATCGCGACCTGGGTACTGTTGTGCACCCCCTATGGCAACTGGATCTTCGCCAGCGGTGGTGACAAGAATGCCGCACGAAACTCTGGCGTGCCGGTGCAACGGGTCAAGATCTCGCTATTCATGTTCACCGCCTTCTCCGCCACTATTTTTGCCTGCCTCCAGGTAATGGACACTGGCTCGGCCGATACCATCCGTGGCCTGCTCAAGGAACTCGAGGCAATCATCGCCGTGGTCATCGGCGGCGCTCTGCTTACCGGGGGCTATGGCTCGGCGATCGGTGCGGCGCTGGGGGCCCTGATCTTCGGCATGGTGCAGATGGGTATCTTCTACACCGGCGTCAATACCGATTGGTTCCAGGTCTTCCTCGGCATGATGCTGCTGGTAGCCGTGCTCTTTAATAATTACATGCGCAAGAAGGCGATGGAGGCCAAGTGATATGAGCGAACGTACGCCAATGATCGAGATGCGCAACGTCAGCAAGCACTTCGGCAGCGTGATCGCCTTGAGCGATATCTCGATGAAAGTGTGCTCCGGCGAAGTCATGTGTCTTCTGGGTGACAACGGCGCCGGCAAGTCCACGTTGATCAAGACTCTCTCGGGTGTCCATAGTCCGTCGCATGGCGAGATGTACCTGGACGGCAAGGCCGTGCATTTCAAGTCTCCCGCCTACGCGCTGGATGCAGGTATTGCCACCGTCTTCCAGGATCTGGCGATGATTCCGCTGATGTCCATTACCCGTAACTTCTTCATGGGACGTGAGCCCACGGTGGGCTGGGGACCCTTGAAGCGCATCGACTGGAAGTACGCCGACCGGATCGCCAAGCAGGAGATGGCCAAGATCGGCATCGACGTACGCGACCCCAGCCAGCCGGTCGGCACCCTCTCAGGCGGCGAGCGGCAGTGTGTAGCCATCGCCCGCGCAGTCTACTTCGGCGCCAAGGTACTGATCCTGGACGAACCGACCTCGGCGCTGGGCGTCAAGCAGGCCTCGGTGGTTCTGCGCTACATCGCCAAGGCGCGGGCCGATGGTCTGGCGGTGATCTTTATCACCCACAACGTCCATCACGCCTTCCCCGTTGCTGATGCTTTCACGCTGTTGGCACGCGGCGGCAGCCTGGGCACCTTCCGGAAGGAAGACATCACTCGTGAAGAGGTACTCAACATGATGGCCGGCGGCGCCGAGCTCGAGAGCCTGGATGCCGAACTGGCCGAGTTCCAGCGCAGCGACCAACAGAAGAAGAGTCAGGTTGTCTGAAAACGATCCGTTGCATCCCTAAAGTCTCCTGGAGCCAACCCCATGACCTCCTTCCATTTTGGCCTAATAGGCACCGGCTACATGGGCAAGGCGCATGCCATTGCCCTGCACGCGGCTCCCCGGGTGTTCAACCTGTCCGCAACACCGGTCTGTGAGCTGCTCGCCGAGGTCGACGAGTCGCTGGCGATCCGCAAGGCTCAGGAACTGGGATTCGCTCGCGCCACCGGTGATTGGCGAGCGCTGGTAGCCGACCCTCGGGTCAATATAGTGGACATCTGCGCGCCGAACTTCCTGCACAAGGAGATGGCGCTGGCGGCCATCGCCCAGGGCAAGCATGTGTACCTGGAGAAGCCCATGGCACTGAATGATGCCGACGCCGTCGAGATGGTTGCCGCGGCTGAGCACGCCGGCGTCAAGACACTGGTCGGCTTCAACTATGTGCGTAACCCAGCCAGCCAGTTGGCTCGGGAGATCATTGCCAACGGCGAGATCGGCGAGGTGATTCACTTTTGTGGCCGTCACAACGAGGACTACCTGGCTGACCCGACCAAGCCCCACGACTGGCATACCTTTCGTGAAACCGCGGGCGCAGGTGCCCTAGGCGACCTGGGCTCCCACATTCTCAACATGGCCGAGTACCTGACCGGACAGTCCATCACCCAGGTCTGCGGCCAGTTCCAGACCGTGATCACGGAGCGCCCACTGGCGGATGGCAGCGGCATGCACCCGGTCGAGAACGATGATCATGCCCAGGCACTGCTGCGCTTCGACAGCGGCCTGATCGGCAGTATCGAGACCTCGCGTATCGCCTCTGGGCGAAAGTTGGGCCTCGCTTACACCGTCACCGGCACCAAGGGCGCCATTACCTTCGACCAGGAGCGCATGAGCGAGCTCAAGCTCTATCAGCAGGAGGGGCCACACGGCCGGCGTGGGTTTCGAACTCTGCTGATCGGCCCGGAGCACCCGGACTATGCCGACTTCTGCCCGGCCCCGGGGCATGGGCTTGGCTACAACGACCAGAAGATCATCGAAATCCGAGATCTGATCGAGGGGTTGGCAGGCCGTCAGCCGCTCTCTCCCGATTTCCGCCAGGCCAGGCGGGTCAATGCCCTGATCGATGCTATCGAGCGCTCGCACCACGATGGTGGCTGGGTGGCGCTGGATAACGACTAATCCTTGCGAGGCAATTCTGATGACACAACACACCTCACTCAGCGGCCAGGTCGCTGTCGTTACCGGATCCACACAGGGGCTCGGCGAGGCGGTCGCACGCCGCCTCTCGGGCTTGGGGCTGGCTGGACTGGTGCTCTGTGGACGCAACCGCAACAAGGGCGAGGCACTAGCGGCAGCCTTATCTACTGAGCACTGTCAGGCCGTCTTCGTGGCCGCCGATCTCGGCCGGGTTGCGGACTGCCGTCACATCATCGCCACTGCCGACGAGCGCTTTGGTCGCTTGGATGTGCTGGTCAACTGTGCCGGCAATACCGAACGCGGCACCTTGCTCGATACTGACGAGGCCGCTTTCGATCGACTATTCAACGTGAATACCAAGGCTCCCTTCTTCCTGATGCAGGAGGCCGCCAAGCTAATGATTCGCGACGGCACCGAGGGCCGCATCGTCAATATCCTCAGCATGTCGGGTCATGGCGGTCAGCCCTTTATAAGCGCCTACTGTGGCAGCAAGGGCGCACTCACAACCCTGACCCGCAACGCCGCCTTCTCACTGATGCGCAATCGCATTCGCGTCAACGGCCTCAACATCGGCTGGATGAATACCCCCGGTGAGGATCGTATCCAAAAGACCTTCCACGGCGCCGAGGACAATTGGCTCGAGCAAGCCACCAAGGCACAGCCCATGGGTCGCCTGCTTGAGCCAGGCGAGGTGGCGCGTGGCGTTGAGTTCCTGGTCACCGAGGCTTCGGGGATGATGACTGGGGCGATCATCGATTTCGATCAGAACGTGCTGGGCTGCTACGAGGATACGCCCCAACCCAAGGCTGCCATGACGCTGCCATCGGACTGACGTTGAGGCTCGCGCGCCTCTAGACGGGCACGACCATGCCCCCCTGAGAAGCACTTCGCCAGTCAGGGTGCTGGTTAACTTTCGGAGTAAGGCACTGATGATCATGACCCAACCTGTATCTCCATACTTCACCAAGTCTGAGGCACTGGACGTGGCCGCCTTCGAGGCGCTTTGTGATCGCCAACCCTCTGTCACAGACTACCCCATGGCTGCCCGGATCCAGTCACGGGTGCCCCTCTATGTCGCTCGTGACATCCTGGCCGCGAGCCAAGATGCCTCGACTCGTCGCGACCTGCTTGAGGAATGGCACCGTTGCCTGCTGGAAGGCCCCGGCGTGCTGGTCATTCAGGGCATGTACAGCGACACCCGGACGGTCGATGATGCCAGCGCCTGTTTTCTCGACATCATCGAAAGGGAAAAGGTCTCGGGGGAGCGCGGCGATCACTTTGCCCCGCCTGGTAGCAATGATCGCATCTGGAACGCCTTCCAGAAGCATGGTCTAGAAGATCCCAGCGGCTTCGTCGACTACTACGCGAACCCGCTGATGGCGCTGGTCTGCGAGGCATGGCTGGGACCTTTCTATCGAATTACCTCGCAGGTCAACGTGGTCAACCCCGGCGGCCAGGCGCAGAGCCCGCACCGGGATTACCATCTAGGCTTCCAGCCTGACGACATCGTGTCACGTTTTCCGATGTCGATGCAGATGGCTTCTCAGCTGCTGACGCTGCAAGGCGCTATCGCGCACACCGACATGCCGCTGGAGACTGGTCCGACGCAACTATTACCTTATTCCCAGCGCTATCCCCAAGGCTATTTGGCCTGGCGGGATCCCGAATTCCAAGCAGTGTTTGCCCAGCATCATGTTCAACTGCCGCTGACCAAAGGTGATGGTCTCTTCTTCAATCCAGCGCTCTTTCATGCTGCGGGTGCCAACCGCAGCGGTGATCGGCGCATGGCCAACTTGCTGCAGGTCTCCTCGGCATTCGGTCAGTGCATGGAAGCCGTCGATCTCCATGTGCTGGTGACCCATTGCTATCCGGCCTTGCAGGCACGTTACACGCAGGAGGGCTTGTCACCATCTCTTCAGGCCTGCATTGCTGCCATTGCCGAAGGCTACGCTTTCCCGGCCAATCTCGATCGCACCCCACCGCGTGATGGCATGGCTCCGGAAACGCCGCAACAGCTGCTTGAGCGCGCGCTTGCCGAGGGGTGGTCCTCCTCGCAGCTACAGGAAGGCATGCAGCAACAGCATCAGTCGCGTCAGCCCTGATTGCTTCCGACACCTAGGTCAACAACAAGCGACGTGGAGAATCATCATGTTTAACCCTTCTAAGGATCCGCAGTCACTGGATCTGATCTGCCTCGGCCGCGTCGCCGTCGACCTCTATGCAGAGCAGGTCGGCAGTCGCCTCGAGGACGTCACCAGTTTCGCCAAGTACCTGGGCGGCAGCTCCGGCAACGTGGCTTATGGCACCTCGCGGCTGGGGCTCAGGTCCTCGATGCTCTCCCGGGTGGGCGAGGAACAGATGGGCAATTTCGTGCGCGAAGAGCTCGAGCGCGTGGGCGTCGATACCACGGCCCTGCAGACCGACCCCGAGCGCCATACCGGCCTGGTGCTGCTGGCGCTGAAAGATCGCGACTCCTTTCCGCTGCTCTTTTATCGCCGCGACTGTGCCGACATGGCCATCGACGCGGATACCATCGATCCAGCCTTTATCGGCCGCGCGCGGGCGCTGGCCATCACCGGCACCCACCTCTCCACCGAAACGACGCGCCGCGCCTGTCGCAAGGCGCTGGATGCCGCTGCCGAACATGGCGTCAAGCGGGTGCTGGATATCGACTACCGCCCGGTGCTATGGGGCCTGACCGCACCGGGCGATGGCGAGACCCGCTTCATCGCCGATGAGACCGTCACTACTGGTCTGCAGTCGTGGCTGTCCAACTTCGACCTGATCGTGGGTACCGAGGAAGAGTTCCATATTGCCGGCGGAAGCACCGATACCCTCGAATCGTTGCGTGCGGTGCGCCGAGTCAGCGAGGCCACCCTGGTATGCAAGCTGGGCCCGCTGGGCTGCGTGGTCTTCGAGGGCGAGATCCCCGCGCGGATCGAGGATGGCATCCTGGTCAAGGGAGTCAAGGTCGAGGTGCTCAACGTGCTGGGCGCTGGCGACGCCTTCATGAGTGGCCTGCTGAGGGGATGGTTGCGAGGCGAGAGTTGGGAAACCAGTGCTTCCTACGCCAATGCGTGTGGGGCGCTGGTGGTTTCACGCCACGGCTGCGCCCCGGCCATGCCTACCGAGGAGGAACTGTTCGACTACCTGGCTCGCCGCGATACGGTGACGCGACCCGACAGGGACGACCACCTGAATCACCTGCATCGCGTCACCACCCGCAGCCCCGCCTCATGGACCGAGGTGTGCGGGCTGGCCTTCGACCACCGAAGCCAGGTGGCCGACATGGCGCGTGAGGAGCATGCGGATCCCGCTCGGCTGCCGACTCTCAAGCGCCTGCTGGTTCAGGCGGCCGAGGAAGGGGCACACCGCGGTGGGCTACAGGCGCCGGCGATCCTGGTGGATGACGTGCTCGGCGAGGATGCCCTCAACGAGGCTTCCGGGCGCGGTTGGTGGATCGGTCGTCCGGTGGAGTTGCCCGGTTCGCGGCCACTGCGCTTCCAGCATGGTGACGACCTGGGCAGTTGCCTGCGACATTGGCCCGGCGAGCACATCATCAAGTGTCTGGTGTTCTACCACCCGGACGATGCCCTCGCATTACGCTTGGAACAGGAGGCGCGAATCCGCCAACTCTATCAGGCGGCCTGTGCCAGTGGGTTGGAGCTGCTGGTGGAGGTGATTCCGCCGGCTGGCATGGCGGTGGATGACGCCACCCTGGCGCGAAGCCTGCAGCGGCTCTACAACCTGGGTATTCGTCCCGACTGGTGGAAACTGCCAGCCCTATCCGACGCCGCCTGGCGGGCCGTGGGCCGGATCCTCGACGCCGAGGACCCGCATTGCCGTGGCGTGGTGCTGCTAGGCCTCGATGCGCCCATGGAAGAGATGAAACGCGGTTTCGCTCCGGCTGCCCGTCAGTCGCACTGCAAGGGATTTACCGTGGGCCGAACCCTGTTCGCCGCGGCTAGCCGCGAGTGGTTGGCGGGCCGCATCGACGATGCGGCGTTGGTGGCTCGTGTAGCCGATAACTATGCCGAATTGATCCAGGAGTGGCGGCGGCTGCGCAGTGCCACACCCCAAGGGGAGGAATCCTGACATGAGCACCATTCGTCTGACCATGGCCCAGGCCCTGATCAAGTACCTGGCTGCCCAGCGTATAGAGTTCGAGGGTCGTGAGGTGTCGCTGTTTGAAGGTGTCTTCGCTATCTTCGGTCACGGCAACGTGGCCGGCCTGGGAGAGGCTCTCTATCACGCTCAAGAGGAGCTGCCTACACTGCGCGCCCACAACGAGCAGAGCATGGCCCATGCCGCCATTGCCTTCGCCAAGGCCAACGGGCGGCGTCGCCTGATGGCGGCCACTAGCTCCACCGGTCCCGGGGCCACCAACATGGTTACCGCGGCGGGTCTGGCTCATGCCAACCGCCTGCCGATCCTGCTGTTGCCGGGGGACACCTTTGCCACACGCGAGCCCGACCCGGTGCTGCAACAGGTGGAACATTTCGGCGACCCGGCTGTTACCGTCAACGACTGCTTCCGGCCGGTGTCACGTTACTTCGACCGCATTACCCGGCCTGAGCAACTGCTGACCAGCCTGCCTCAGGCCATCGCCACCTTGCTCGATCCCGAGCATTGTGGTCCGGCGACTCTGGCACTGCCCCAGGACGTTCAGACCTTCGCTCACGATTACCCCGAGAGCTTCTTTGTGCCCCGGGTGCATCGCATCCGGCGTCCCCAGCCGGATCCTCGTGAGCTGGAGGCGGCCATCGCTGCCCTGGCCCGCGCCGAGCGCCCGCTGATCATCGCCGGTGGCGGGGTGCACTACGCCGATGCCTGCGAGCGCTTGAGCGAGTTCGCCCGGTCGCATGGTGTGCCGGTGGCCGAGACCCAGGCTGGCAAGGGGGCCCTGCCCGACGCCCACCCCTGGGCGGTGGGGGCCATCGGCGTCACCGGCAGTGCCGCCGCCAACCACCTGGCCGAGGAGGCGGATCTGATCCTGGCGGTGGGCACCCGCCTTCAGGACTTCACCACTGGTTCGCGGGCACTCTTCGAGCGTGACGACCTGACTCTGGTGGCCTTGAACGTGGGGCGCTTCGACAGTCAGAAACATCATGCCCTGGCGTTGACCGGCGATGCCCTCGATGGCCTGGCGGCGCTGGACGCCGGCCTGTCCGAGTGGCGGGCCGCCGATGCCTGGCAGGAGAGGGCCGGTGGCCTCAAGCGCGACTGGGCCGAAGTGGTGGAGCGCGTGACTGCCGATGCGGGACGCAACCTGCCCACCGATGCCCAGGTGATCGGTGCGGTCAACCGCCAGGCCGGTGAAGACGGCGTCGTGGTATGCGCCGCTGGTGGCCTGCCTGGTGAGCTGCACAAGTTGTGGCAGTGCGCCGGCCCCGGTAGCTATCACGTGGAGTACGGCTACTCCTGCATGGGCTACGAGATTGCCGGCGGACTGGGCGTCAAGATGGCCCGCCCCGAGCGCGAGGTGTTCGTGATGGTCGGCGACGGTTCCTACCTGATGCACAACTCCGAGCTTGCCACCTCGGTGATGTTGGGCCACAAACTGGTCGTGGTGGTACTCGATAACCGTGGCTTCGGCTGCATCCACCGCCTGCAGCAGGTTACTGGCGGGGCCGGCTTCAACAACCTGCTCGCCGACTGCCGCACGGTGCCGGAGGGTGCTCCGAAGATCGATTTCGCCGCCCACGCCGGTGCCCTGGGCTGCCAGGCCGAGTCGGTCAGCGGCATCGAGGCCCTCGAAGCAGCGCTCACACGCGCTCGCCAGGCCAGCACGACCTATGTCATCGCCCTGGATACCGACCCTCTGCCCAGTACCGCCGAGGGCGGTGCCTGGTGGGAGGTGGCAGTGCCTGAGATTTCCCGGCGCGAACAGGTCAACGTGGCTTACGCGGGGTACCGCAAGGCCAAGCAACGTCAGCATCGCTGATTTTCAGTACACGAATAGCGAGGAAGGAGTGGCCATGCTCACCTCGCAAGGAGTATTCCATGTCTACCGTACGCCTGGGGATCAACCCGCTGACCTGGACCAACGACGACATGCCGTCGCTGGGTGGTGATACCCCGTTGGATGTGTGTCTCTCTGAGGGCAAGCAGGCCGGCTTCTCCGGCTTCGAGCTGGGCAACAAGTTTCCCCGCACCCCCGAGGTGCTGGGGCCGATCCTCGACAAGCACGGGCTCTCGCTGGTTTCCGGCTGGTACAGCGGCGGGCTCTTGACCCGCAGCGCCGAGGAAGAAATCGAGGCGCTCAAGCCGCACCTGCATCTGCTCAAGTCGCTGGGCGCCACGGCGATGGTGTTCTGCGAGGTGACACACTGTATCCATGGACAGCGTGAGACACCGCTGTCCCACTCGCCCCGGATGAGCGAGGAGGAGTGGAAGACGCTGATTCCGCGCCTTAACCAGGTAGCCGACTACTGCCTGGATCAGGGCGTGCAGATTGCCTATCACCATCACCTGGGCACGGTGATCGAGACGCCCGAGGAGATCGAGCGTCTGATGGCCGAGACCAAGTCCTCCGTCGGCCTGCTGTTGGACTCGGGCCACCTGGTGGGCGCCGGAGGTGACCCGGTCGCTGTCCAGCAGCGCTACGCCGAGCGGATCATCCACGTGCACTGCAAGGACATCCGCAAGGAAGTGCTCGTTGATGTTCGTAACCGTGACCTCAGCTTCCTGGATGGTGTATTGAACGGCATGTTCACCGTGCCGGGCGACGGTCACATCGACTACGCCCCCCTGTTCAAGGGGCTGCGAGAGAGCGGCTACGGGGGCTGGATGGTAGTCGAGGCCGAGCAGGACCCCGAGGTGGCCCGTCCGCTGAGCTATGCGCGTCTGGGCTATCGAAACTTGAGCTCATTGGCCGAACAAGCCGGCTTCGACATTACCAACTGATACTTTCCTGACACTGAAACTAGAGGGTTTGAATTCATGAATCAGATTCATCACTTCCTGAATGGCCGCATCGTCCCGGGCCAGAGCGGCCGCACCGCACCCGTCTATGACCCGTCCACCGGCGAGCAGAGCGCCAAAGTGGCGCTGGCTTCCGTCGATGAGACCCGCGAGGCCGTCCGCATCGCCGATGACGCCTTCGCCGGCTGGTCGAAGATGACGCCGGTGCGCCGTGCACGCATCCTGTTCAACTTCAAGGCGCTTGTCGAAGAACATATCGACGAGCTGGCACGACTGATCTCCGCAGAGCACGGTAAGGTCTTCTCCGACGCCAAGGGCGAGGTAACCCGTGGCATGGAGGTGGTGGAGTTCGCCTGTGGTATCCCGCACCTGCAGAAGGGCGAGCACTCCATGAATGTCGGCACCGGGGTGGACAGCTACTCGATGATGCAGCCGCTGGGTGTCTGTGCCGGCATCTCGCCGTTCAACTTCCCGGCCATGGTGCCGATGTGGATGTTCCCCATTGCCTTGGCCTGCGGCAACACTTTCATCATGAAACCGTCCGAGAAGGACCCGTCCACGCCGCTGCGCCTGGCCGAGCTGCTTAAGGAAGCCGGCCTGCCCGACGGCGTCTTCAATGTGATCAATGGCGACAAGGAGTCGGTGGACGTGCTGCTCACCGACGAGCGGGTCGAGGCGGCCAGCTTCGTCGGCTCTACCCCCATTGCCGAGTACATTTACGCCACCAGTTCGGCTCACGGCAAGCGCGTCCAGGCGCTGGGCGGGGCCAAGAATCATATGGTGATCATGCCGGATGCCGACCTGGACCAGGCCGTCGACGCGTTGATGGGGGCCGCCTACGGCAGTGCCGGCGAGCGTTGCATGGCTATTTCCGTCGCCGTGCCGGTAGGCGAGGATACCGCCCAGCGCCTGCGCGACAAGTTGGTAGCCGAGCTCGACAAGCTGACCATCGGTCCCGGAGTGGTGAAGGGACCGGACAATGACATGGGCCCGCTGGTCACTCGCGAGCACCTGGAGAAGGTCAAGGGCTATATTCAGACCGGCGTGGACGAGGGTGCCGAGCTGGTCGTCGACGGACGCAACACCGCCATCGAGAATGCCGGAGAGGGCTTCTTCCTGGGTGGCTCGCTATTCGATCACGTCACGCCAGGGATGCGTATCCACAGTGAGGAGATATTCGGGCCTGTGCTGGCCATCGCGCGTGCCGACAGCTTCGATGAGGCCGTCGCCATGATCAACGATCACGAATTTGGCAACGGCACCGCCATCTTCACCCGCGACGGCGATGCCGCTCGCCAGTACTGTGAGCAGATACAGGTCGGCATGGTCGGCGTCAACGTGCCGATTCCGGTGCCCATGGCGTTTCACAGCTTCGGTGGCTGGAAGCGTTCACTGTTTGGTCCACTGCACATGCATGGACCAGATGGCGTGCGTTTCAATACCCGCATGAAGACCATTACCCAGCGCTGGCCTAGCGGCATCCGGGGGGAAACCAACCACTTCACCATGCCGACGCACTGAGCAAAAAACGACAACACCCCGGTATCGTGAAAATGAACTGCACCCCGAAAATTGGACACCTATTCCAACCTTCGGGGTGTTTCTATGGGCAATAGATACGACCATTGGTTCAAGCTGCTGGTGGCAAAGGAGTGTTTTCACGATGGCACCAGCTTAAGAGAAGTAGCCCGCCAGCATGGCCTAGACCACTCCTTGGTACGGACATCACGCGATTCAAGAGGATCACTCGCCATGGGTGAAACCTAAACTCGTGAGATCGACCTCTACAATTATTATAAATTACTGATATTAATGGTAATATAGCGAATATCGCCAATCACCCAAACAGAGCCATACCCAACAATTGTCACCTGGTCCACGACACTGCTGTCACTGGTCGAGGCACCGATCGCCGCCGAGACGACACACGTCTACCTGGACATCGACACCTTCGGCATGGACAGCAATGAGCAATTCCACAGCGAGATCAAGGCCGACCTCGACCTGGAGCGGTTGTCGTCGGGCAAGTTCGCCACCAACGATTTGATCCTGCATCTCGCCCAGCTTCGCCGTCGAGCAGGATATCGGACGCAGAACGGTGTTGAACACCCTGCGAAGCCGCCTGTGCTATCCCCGAGGAACGCCATGCTGATCGCCTGTCGGGCCAAGGCACCACGCAGAGGGCTGACGGTTATCCGCAGCCAGCATCACCATGTGCGATGGATGGCAATTAAAGGTGTGCCGAAAGGCATGGAACGAGATGCTTGCGCGGTCACTGCGCGGGTGTTGAGTCACGCTGAGGATTCAGCTCGAGCAGGGGTAGTGCTACCGAAACGAGGGGGTGGATGAGGGAGAGAAAGCAGAATGGGAGAGAAGTTGCGGGCAATATGTGAGGGTAACTTGTTGAAATGATTGGCGCCCCCATCAGGATTCGAACCTGAGACCTTCCCCTTAGGAGGGGGACGCTCTATCCAGCTGAGCTATGGGGGCAACACGCGGCGCATTATAGAGAAATGCGCCGCGGAGGGAAACCGTGGCACCGGCATCGGCGTGTTTGCCGGGAAGAATATGAGCGAGGGGTGGCTTGCGGGTAGAATGCCGGCATCTTCGATCAAGGTAGCCCGATGACCGACCCTTCGTCTCCACTCTCCGCCCATGGCGATCGCCACTTCGACGACCTGGCCGACAAGTTCGCCGCCAGCCTCTACGGCGGCATACGCGGCGAGCTGCGCCTGGCGCTGCTCGACCGCCTGCTGCCCGAGATGCTCGACCTTCGCGGCCAGCCGCTGCTCGACGTGGGGGGCGGACTGGGTCAGCTGGCCGCCTGGTTCGCCGAGCGGGGCCATCCGGTCACCCTGGCCGAGCCCTCCGGCGAGATGCTCGAGCGGGCCCGCGAGGTGCTCCTGGAAATATCAGCAGGGCGAGAGGTGAGCCTCCTCTCGGCCCCGCTGCAGGCCCTTCCCGAACAGGCCCCTGGGCCCTGGTCGCTGATTGCCTGCCATGCGGTGCTGGAGTGGCTGGGGGATCCGCGGGCGGCGCTGGCCATCCTGGCCGGCCTGCTGGCCCCGGGCGGGCAGCTCTCGTTGATGGTCTTCAACCGCGATGCTCTGCGCTTTTCCAACGTGGCCAAGGGCAACCTGCAGAAGGCCCTGGATGACCGCCTGGAGGGGAAGGGGCTGGGCAAGCGCCTGACGCCGATCTCGCCGCTGACCCACGCCCAGATCATGGCCTGGAGCGCCGAACTGGGCCTGGAAGTGCGCGGGGTGGCGGGAGTGCGCGTCTTCCACGATTATCTGCGCAGCCCGCCCCAGAGCGATGCCGAGCGCGAGCGGCTGTTCGAGCTCGAGTGGCAGTACTGTCGGGTCGACCCCCACTGGCGGCTGGGCCGCTATCTGCTCTATACCCTGGTGCGCCGCGACACCCCTATTTCATCCGTCTCTTCACCCGCCTCTTCTCCAACCTCTTTACAAAACCAGGAGCCCCTGCCATGAATGTCGAGACACCCCGTGCCGAGCATCCTGTCTGCCAGCTGCTGGAGCGCCAGGATGCCGACTATCGCGGCTGGTGGTGGATAGCGCCGCCCCGGGATGCCTGGCTGGAGGCGGGGCAGGGCGTGGCGGTCAGTGCCGATCTGACGGTGCGCGAGGCCTGGCGAGGCGCCGGCGGAAAGGCGCACTCGCCGTTTTTCCCCGAGCCTGCGGGCGCCGAGGCCACCCCGGCCGGGGCGGTACTGTTCTGGCCCAAGAGCCATGCCCTGGGCGAATGGTGGCTGCTGTGGCTATGCGCCACCCTGCCCGAGGGCACCCCCTTGCGGCTGGTGGGCGAGAACCAGGGGGGCATCAAGCGAGTGCTCAAGGTGCTGGCCGCCCTCGGCCTGGGCTGCCGCAAGCTCGACGGCGCCCGGCGCTGCTCGCTGTTCGAGACCCGCCTCGGCCGCGTGGGCATCGACTCGGCGGCGGCCTGGACCACCTTCGATGCCGGTCTGGCTGGCGAGCCCTTAACCCTCGCCAGCCACCCAGGGGTGTTCGGCCACGGCAAGCTGGATGATGGCACCCGGCTGCTGCTGGAGGCCCTGCCCGGCACCCTGCCGTTCGAGGGCCGCGAGCTGCTGGATATGGGCTGCGGCGACGGTATTCTTGCCGCCCGGCTGGCGCGCCAGGGGGCCCGGGTCAGTGCGGTGGATGTCAACGCCTTCGCGGTGGAGGCAACCCGGCGTAGCCTGGCGGCCAACGGGCTGGCCGGCGAGGTGTTGGAAAGCGATGTCTACTCGGCGCTGGCGGGGCGTCGGTTCGACGCCATCATCAGCAACCCGCCTTTCCATCAGGAGCGCGCCATCGATTACGGCCCCGCGGCCCGGCTGATCGGCGAGGCCCCGGATCATCTGCGGCCCGGTGGGGCGCTGATCATCGTAGCCAATGCCTTTTTGCCCTATCCGGATCGGCTCGAGCGCGCCTTCGGTCGCTTCGAGATTCTCGCCGACGACCGCCGCTACCGGGTCTATCGCGCCATCAAGCGCTGATCAGGCGACGTGATCGTGATGCTGCGTGATGTCGCCTCGGCCGGCGAGCAGCCCGGCGATGGAGATGTCCTCATCGAGGGCATCCCAGTGAAGTCCCTTGCCTGAGTAGCTGATGCGACAGGCGTCGCGTTCGTCGGGAGTGGCGTGCAGCAGGCGTGGAAACCAGGCTAGTGGGATGCCCAGCGTTCTGCCATCGTTGAGCTCGACCCACATGGTGTAGTCGTCAAAGCTGACGGTCTTGGCGGAAATGCTCATTCCAGGCCTCCTCGATATCACGACGATGCTCTTCCACCAGCTGCATAAGCTGTGAGAGCTGCTTCCGATTGTAGCCAGCGCTGCTGGCGATAGCGACCTGCGGTTCCAGCCAGATCTTGGCTTCTCCATCTCCGCTTTCTGCATGAACATGGATAGGCTCGAGTGGGTTGCCTTCGTTGGAGTAGAAGAAGAACCTTATACCCTTGTAGCGGAAGATGACCGGCATGGTGGCACTCCTATGCCTGTGGGTCGCGGTAGTCGATCTCGGTAATGATATAGGTGGTCTCGCCGCCGGGGGCGGCCACGGTGACTTCCTCGTCCAGGGGCTTGCCGAGCAGCGCCCTGGCCAGCGGTGAGTCGACGCTGATCCAGTGCCGGTCCGGAGCGATCTCGTCGTGGCCGACGATGCGGATGCGCATCTCCTCGCCTTGTTCGTCCTCCAGGGTCACGAAGGCGCCGAAGTAGACCTTGCCGGTATCCGCCGGCAGGCGGTCCACCACCGTCAGCTCGTCGAGCCGCTTGGTCAGGTAGCGGATGCGCGCGATGACGCGGTTGAGCTCCTTCTTGTTATAGGTGTAATCGGCGTTCTCCGAGCGGTCGCCCAGGGCCGCCGCCTCGCCTACCTTGGTGGAGAGGGCGGGGCGCTTGACCCGTGCGAGATGGTCGAGGATGCCGCGCAGCCGCTCGGCGCCCTCGGCGGTGATCAGGTGGCTCTTGGGCTCCTGGCGCGGGTCCTTGGCCGGATCGCGCCAGCGGGTCATGTTACGGCCTTTCATCTTGGCACCTCGTGCTGCTGGGCTTTTACGGTATCTGGCGGGAACATACGCCAAGCGAGCGGTGTTGGCCAAAACGGATGCGACTGGCGGATCATTCAAACGTTCGTTACATTCGGGGTGGGATCACAATACCAACACCCGAAGGAGAGCCGAGATGATACGACGTCGACTGCTGACAAGCGCCATGGGGCTGGGCATCAGCCTGGGCCTGAGCGTGCTTCCCCTGGCCGCGGCACAGGCCTGGGAAGCGAGCGTGGAGGGCATGAAGAACCACTGGGAGCGGGTGGTGACCGAGCAGCCGGAAGGCGAGCGCGGCGCTGGGCTCAAGGCCCTGGCCGGCCAGGCCGAGCGGCTGGTGGAGGCGCATCCCGATGCGGCGGTGCCGCTGGTATGGCAGGGCATCATCGAGGCCTCCTGGGCGCGCGAGCGCGGTAGCCTCGGCGCGCTCTCCAGTGCCAAGAGTGCGCGCACCGCCCTGGAGCGGGCGGTGGAGATTGACCCCCGGGGGCACAACGGTTCTGCCTACGTGACCCTGGGCGCTCTCTACGACCGCGTGCCCGGCGGCCTGATAGGCTTCGGCGACAGCGAGACCGCCGAGCGCATGTTCCAGCAGGCGCTGTCGATTCGTCCCGACGGCATCGACGTCAACTTCTACTATGCTGCCTTCCTGAAGGAGGAAGATCGCCTGGATGAGGCCCGCGAGCACGCCCGGCGCGCCGTGGACGGACAGGTTCGGCCGGAACGCAAGGCATCCGACGAAGCGCTGCGTGGCGAGGCCCGCGAGCTGCTGGTCAGCCTCTAGGCTGGGGCTCTCAAACCCTGCGTGCTCGCCCAGGGGTGTGGCGTTCGAGGTTGGCATCGCCGGTGGTGATCACGATAATGGAGCCTTTCCTGTGACCGGAGAGTGCCATGCGTGACCCATGCGAGACCCCGGACCCGACTGCGGCACCCTTCACCCGTGATGACGTGGAGCTGCAGGAGCGTCGCTGTCTCTATCAGGGGTTCTTCCGCCTGGAGGCCCTGCATCTGCGTCACCGCCTGTTCGAGGGGGGCTGGAGCCAGCCCATGGTGCGCGAGGTTCACCAACGCCATGATGCGGTAGGGGTGTTGCTGTATGACCCCGAGCGCGATGCCGTGGTGCTGGTGGAGCAGTTCCGCGCCGGCGCCCTGGGCGACCCCGAATCCCCCTGGAAATTGGAGGTGGTGGCCGGCCTGGTGGAGTCCGGCGAGAGCGTTGCCGAGGTGGCGCGTCGTGAAAGCCAGGAAGAGGCGGGCTGCGAGGTGGGCGAGCTGCTCGAGCTGCACACCTATTACCCCAGCCCGGGCGCCTGCAACGAGCGGGTGACGCTGCTCTGCGGCCTGGTCGACAGCCGTGACATCGGCGGGGTGCATGGCCTGGACGAGGAACACGAGGACATTCGCGTGCATGTGATGTCGTTTGCGCGGGCCTGGGAACTCCTGCAGGCTGGTCGACTCGATAATGCCATGTGCCTGATTGCCTTCCACTGGCTGGCGGGCGAGCGGGCCTCATTGCGGGCAAGGAGATAGCGTGTCGACGAGAAACGCCTATGTGACCGACCTGAAGAGCCTGCAGGGCGAATGCAGCGCCAATTATCTGCGACTCGTCCGCCTGATGAGCGAGCTGGAGCCGGGGGAGACCCGTGAGGTGGAGCTGATCAGCAATGGACGCCGCGTGGGTGAGCTGTGTCTCAAGCTGCAGGAGCGCGCGCCCTATACCAGTATCATCCGGGTCTCGCAGCGTGGCATTCTCGATGAGTACCTCGAGACTCCCCGCATGCGCGTGCACCTCTATCACGATGTCCGCATGGCCGAGGTCACCGATTTCCAGCGCCAGCGCCACTTTCACGGCCGCTATCGTTATCCCAACGCCCAGATGCACCAGCCTGACGAGAAGCTGCAGCTCAACCGTTTCCTCGGCGAGTGGCTGGAGCACGGCCTGGCCCACGGCCACTCCCTCGACCTGCCCGAGCTGCGTTAAGCGGCTTATCCCCGGAGCCCGCCATGCCCCGCCTGGTTCAGATCAGCGACTGCCATCTGTATGCCGACCCTGACGCCCGCGGCAGGCGCGGGGTGCCACTACGCCAGTTCGAGGCGGTGGTGGAAGCCGTCAACCGGGAGTGCCCGGACCTGGTGCTGGTTACCGGGGATATCAGCAACGATGACAGCGCCGCCTCCTATGCCCTGGCCGGGCGCACCCTGGATACCCTCGATGCCCCCTGGGAGTGGCTGCCCGGCAACCACGATGTACTCGAGCCCATGGCCGCCGTTCGCCCCCTGGCCACCGAGCTGACCCTGGGCGCCTGGCGCCTCCTGCTGCTCGACACTCATGTGCCCGGCAAGCCCCATGGGGAACTCGGTGATGAGGCCCTGGAGGCGCTGGCCGGGCGCCTCGCCGCCGATGCGTCGCGGCCGGTGTTGATCGCCATGCACCATCCACCCCTGGCGGTAGGGTCCACCTGGCTGGATGCCATCGGCCTGCGGCGTGCCGAGGCGTTCTGGCGGACTCTGGCGCCGTATTCCCGGGCTCGGGCGATACTCTGCGGCCATATCCACCAGGCCTTCGTCGGGCGCCAGGCGCTGGAGGAGGGTGAGGTCAGGGTCTACGGCTGCCCCTCCACCGTCGACCCCTTCTTGCCGGGCAGTGAAGACTTTGCCGTCGACCCGGTGGCTCGACCCGGGTATCGCGTCGTCGATCTGGATGGCGACGCCTTGACGACGCGGGTAGAGCGGGTCGATTTCTCTGCTTAAGTTATCAACATGCGGCCGAGAGGAGCATTACTCGCGGCTGGGGGCCTGGGTTCGGGTGATCCTGGACGGTAAGGAAAGTCGACAAGTTGCAAGGAGCCTCTGCGCCTCATGAAATCCCCCATTGTGCCCGTTCGGCACGTTCTGGACTTTATCAAGCGGCTGGTGCGTACCGTCGCCAGTCCCATGAAGCGTGACCATGGGCGTGGTGGCGTGATGGTCCAGCCGTATCGAGGATACGGCTCCCGCAAGCAGGTCTTTCTGATGGGCCGCGTGTTCCGTCAGGCACGCCTCGGCCGGATGATCCCCCGCCACGGCATGCTGCGCGACACCGCCGATGTCGTGCGGCGAATCGCTCGCCGCGGCTACACCGATGCTCAAGTGGAGATACGCCTCGGCGACAATACCGTCACTGTCACCACGGACAGGGATGGCTATTTCGATGCCCAGCTGCCCATCATCCATCCGCTGCCCGGAGAGAGAGCCTGGCACCGAGCGGGCCTTGTGGTCACGGCAGGCGGCGAGCCCCCCGTCCAGGCTGGCGTCGATGTCTTCGTGGCCTTGCCCGAGACGGACCTGATGGTGATCAGTGATATCGATGACACGGTCATGTTCACCGGGGTCGCCGACAAGCTGCGCATGCTGTATCGACTGTTCGTCGAAAAGCCTCATCGGCGCACCGCCTTTCCCGGCGCCGCCTCGCTTTATCAGGCGCTGCATCGTGGTGCGGATGGCCAAGCCCAGCGCCCCATCATCTATGTATCACGCGGCCCCTGGGCGATATACGAGGTCCTGGAGACCTTCTTCCAGCTCAACCATATTCCCGTGGGACCGATCCTGTTCATGCGCGAGTGGGGCATTTCCCTGCGTCGTCCCTGGCCGCGTCGCGCCGAGGATCACAAGCGTGAGCTGATTACTCGCATGCTGGCACTGTTCGAGGAGATGCCCTGTATCCTGATCGGCGATAGTGGTCAGCACGACCCCGAGATCTATACCCAGATCGTCGAAGCCCATCCCGACCGTATCGAGGCAATATATATTCGCCGCGTGGATGACAAGCCGGGCCGCGAACGTGCCATTCAGCGGCTTCGCGACCAGCTCCGTCATACACGCTGTGAGCTGGTGCTGGCCCCCGACAGCACCCTGATGGCGGAGCATGCGCATGCCAATGGCTATATCTCTTGCTACGGCGTGGAGGCCGTGCGTCGGGATATCGCCGACAGCGAAGGCGATCCGGCGTGACCGGCCTCCTGATGAAGCGCCCCTCCTGATACCCTGAATGTCTCTATCGCCAGTTTGCCTCGGGTGCCCGTGATGATTGTCTTGGTGATCGTTCTGCTGTTGGCTATCTTCCTGCTGCCCAATGTCTGGGCCCAGTGGGTGCTCAAGCGCCATGCGCGCGGTCGAGATGATTACCCCGGCAGCGGAGCAGAGCTGGCCGAACACCTGCTGCGCCGTCTCGGCATCGAAGGCGTACGGGTGGAGGCGACCGAGCGGGGAGATCACTACGACCCCGAGGCGCGCTGCGTGCGGCTCTCCCCGGAGGTGTACCAGGGGCGCTCGCTGACGGCGGTGACGGTGGCGGCCCATGAGGTGGGCCATGCCATTCAGCATCATCGGGGATATGCGCCGCTGCTGGCGCGTTCGCGGCTGGTGGCGGTGGCCCAGAAGGCCGAAAAGCTGGGAGCCCTGCTGATGATGGCCGCTCCCTTCCTGTTCGTGCTGACCCGGCTGCCCGGCGGGCTTGTCATCGTGGTGGCCGCGGCGGTGATCAGCTTCGGCACCGCCGCACTGGTGCATCTGGTGACCCTGCCGGTGGAATTCGATGCCAGCTTTCAGCGTGCCCTGCCGCTGCTCAAGGAATACATCCCGCCCGGGGACATGGCCGGGGCCCGCCATGTGCTGACCGCCTGCGCCTTCACCTATGTGGCGGCGTCGCTGTCGAGCATTCTCAATCTGGGGCGCTGGCTGGTCATCCTCAGACGTTAAAGGCTGGCCCCGCCATCACTTTCTGATCATGCGGTAGGCGCCGAGCAGGACGATGGCACCGAGGATGGCGGTGATAAAGCTGCCCAGGCTGAAGTCACCCATGGAGCCCATGCCGACCATCGAACCCAGCCAGCCGCCTACAAAGGCACCGCCGATACCGATCAGGATGGTGACGATGATGCCACCGGGATCCCTGCCGGGCATGATCCACTTGGCCAGTACACCGGCGATCAGGCCGAACAGAATCCATGCGAGTATGCCCATGTTGCTCTCCTTGCTTGCGGGTAGTGGAGCTTGCAGTCTGGCATACCTTGTTATCTGATCCCAAGGTCTTCGGGTAGCTTGCTCCCTCCCGGTATTATGTTCCCCGGTTGGCGATGATCACCGCGCGACGCGGGGCGGGGTAGCCCTCGCGGGTCCGGGTGGGGTCCTCGGGGTCTAGAAAGTCGGCCAGGGATTGAAAGGTCATCCAGTCGGTGGCGCGCTGCTCGTCGGTGATGGTAACGGCCTCGTCCACCACGCGCACGTTCTCGAAGCCCCAGCGCTCGAGCCAGTGACAGAGGGCGGTGGAGGAGGGCAGGAAGTAGACATTGGGCATGGCGGCGTAGCGCTCGCCGGGGAGCAGCACCGTGGTCGCGTCACCCTCGACGACCAGCGTCTCCAGCACCAGCTCGCCACCGGGCCGGAGCGTCTCCTTGAGCTGCTGCAGGTGTTCCAGCGGGGAAGGGCGGTGATAGAGCACGCCCATGGAGAACACCGTATCGAAGAAGCCGAGACCCGCGGGGACCTCCTCGATGCCGACCGGCAGGAAGTGGGTGCGATGTTCATCGGCGTCGCCGACGAAGTGGCGGACTGCCTGGAACTGCCAGAAGAAGCGCGGTGAGGGGTCGATCACCAGCACGAAGTCGGCCCCCGCGCCGGCCATTCGCCAGCCGTGGTAGCCGCTGCCGCCGCCCACATCAAGGATGCGTCGGCCGGAAAGCGGCGCCAGATGAGGGGCGACGCGCTGCCATTTCCAGTCGGAGCGCCACTCGGTATCGATATGGATGCCGCCCAACGAGAAGGGGCCCTTGCGCCAGGGTGCGAGCTGTTTCAGCAGGTTCTCGCACTGGCGGCGACGACTCGCGTCGAGCGCGAGGTCGACGCTGACAGTATCGGCATTCAGCTGCACCCGGCGCTCGTCGGGCAGTGCCGGCAGCTTGGCCACCGCCTTCTCCCAGGCGGGGAGGTCGCCGAAGCGCTTGCGGTCGAGCCCGGCGGCGAGCTGTTCGGGCAGTTGGGCCAGCCAGGTGTCGAGGCCCTGGTCGATGAAGGCTCGATAGAGGTCGCGGTGCTCGGCGGCGATCGGCATGGTTCAGGCCTCCAGTGGCGTCGGCGTGGCGGCGTCCTTGAAGGCCTCGTTCTTGAAGGCCACCAGAGAGGCGAAGTTGAGCAGCTGGAACCAGGTATGGGTGCGCGGGAAACCGGCCCGGGCCAGGCGGGCGTGATGCTCGGCCAGGGTATCGGGTACCAGCACATTCTCCAGCGCCGTGCGCTTCTGGCTGATTTCCAGGTCGCTGTAGCCGTTGGCGCGCTTGAAGTCGTGATAACGCTCGACCAGCCAGGCATTCTCCTGCTCGTCCTCGGCGCGAATCTTCTCCGAAAGCACCAGCACGCCGCCGGGTTCCAGGGCGGCAAACAGGCGTGCCACCAGGGCGTCGCGGTCCTCGGGCGGCAGGAACTGCAGGGTGAAATTGAGCACGATCATGCCCGCCGGCTGATACTCCAGGTGGCGAATATCGCCTTCGAGCACCGTCATGGCATGGTCGGGACACTCGGCGGCCAGCGTCTCCCGGGCGCGGGTGGCCATGGCCGGCGAGAGGTCGATGCCGGTGTAGCAGAAGGCATCCGGGGCGAGCTGGCCGGCCAGGGCCAGGCCGCCGGCGCCCAGCGAGCAGCCCAGGTCATAGACCCGGGCGCCGTGGCGCAGGTGACGCTGGGCAATCAGCCCCAGCATGCCGAGTATCTGTCCGTAGCCCGGCACCGAGCGTCGGATCATATCGGGAAAACAGGCGACGACCCGCTCGTCGAAAGAGAAGCGGGCCACCCGGTCGAGGGGTGTCGAAAAGATCGCGTCACGGTAAGATGCGTTACTCATGATCGGGCCAGATAGACGGGAACGGCCGCCATTCTACGCGTGCCGCCTCGCCCTCGCACCCGCCGCTTTCAAGGAGTAGAAAGATGAACAACGAGAGCGCCGCCTGGCGTGAGCTCGAGGCGCATGCCGAAGAAGTGGGCAAACGCCACCTGCGCGAGCTGTTTGCCGCGGAACCCGAGCGTCAGCCCGACTTCACCCGCCACGCCGCGGGCCTCACCCTGGACCTCTCCAAGCAACGCTGGTCCGCCGAGACCCTCCGGCGCCTGCTGGCATTGGCCGAGCAGGCCGAGGTGCCTGGCGCGATCGAGCGCCTGCTGGCCGGTGAGCGAGTCAACATCAGCGAGGATCGTCCGGCACTGCACACGGCGCTACGCCTGCCTGCCGATGCCTCCCTGGTGGTGGAGGGGGAGGACCTGGTGCCCTCGGTTCATCATACCCTGGCGCGCATGGCTGATATGGTGGAGCAGTTCCATGCCGGCCAGTGGCGAGGCGCCACGGGCAAGCCGATCCGCGATGTGGTCAATCTGGGGGTCGGTGGCTCGGACCTCGGCCCCCTGATGGTGACCCATGCCCTGGCCGACTATCGCCCCAAGGGCGTGCATGCCATCGAGGTTCACTTCGCCTCGACCATGGACGGCTCCCAGCTGGTCGATTACCTGCGGCGGTTGAACCCCGAGACCACGCTGTTCGTGCTGTCGTCCAAGTCATTTACCACCATCGATACGCTCTCCAATGCCAACACCGCCCGTGACTGGTTGATTAGTCGCCTGAGAGACAGTGATGGCGTCGATGGCGAACTGGTCATGCGACAGCACTTTATCGGCGTCTCGGCCAGCGCCGAGAAGATGAGCGAGTGGGGCATTGCCGAGGCGCACCAGCTGGAGTTCTGGGAGTGGGTGGGCGGGCGCTATTCGCTATGGGGAGCCATCGGCCTGCCCATCGCCCTGGTGACCGGCATGCCGAACTTCCGGGCGCTGCTGGCCGGCGCTCATGCCATGGACCGCCATTTTCGCGAGGCGCCCCTGGCCGACAACCTGCCGGTGCTGCTGGCCCTGGCGGGCATCTGGAACGTCAACTTCCTGGATATACGGGCCCACTCCATCCTGCCTTATGACGGACGGCTGGAGTATTTCGCTGCCTACCTCGAGCAGCTGGAGATGGAGTCCAACGGCAAGTCGGTGACCCACGATGGCCGCGAGGTGAGCTACGCCACCTGCCCGGTACTGTGGGGCCAACTCGGCCCCAATGCCCAGCATGCCTTCTACCAGCTGCTTCACCAGGGCACTCAGGCGGTGGAGTGTGACTTCATTGCCCCGCTGCGGCGCTACGATGGCGTCGAGGATGACGCCACCCGAGCCCATCTCAAGGGTCAGCATCGCCTGACGCTGGCCAACTGCTTCGCCCAGTCCCGCGTGCTGATGCTGGGGGATGACGCCATCGCCGACGATGGCCCACGCCCCGGTCACAAGCGCTATCGCGGCAACCAGCCCTCCAGCACCCTGCTGCTCGACGAGCTGACGCCGACCACCCTGGGGGCGCTGATTGCGCTTTATGAGCACAAGGTGTTCGTCCAGGCCACGATCTGGGGGATCAACCCCTTCGACCAGTGGGGGGTCGAGCTGGGCAAGAAGATCGCTGGCGAGACCCAGCGTATCCTCGAGAGTCGCGAGGGGCTCGCGACCATGGATGCCTCCACCCGCGCCTTGATCGAGGCGGCCTGGGCGGCGGAGGCATCCTCGTGAGGCTGGCTACCCATACAGGTGTTGCGGTATGCTGAGCGGACCAAATCGGCCGGTACCCGCGACCGGGGTGCTCTATCTGCATGGCTTCAACAGCGGCGCCGCCTCGCCCAAGGGAGTGGCGATGCGTCGCGCCTGCGAGGCCGTGGGATTGCCCTGTATCACGCCCCAGCTGCCCCATCATCCGTGTGAGGCGCTGACGCTGGCCGAGGCGTGCCTGGCCGAACTGGGGGAGCGCCCGCTGGTGGCGGGAAGCTCCATGGGCGGCTTTCTTGCCACCTGCCTGGCCGAGCGACTTGAGCTTGCCGGGGTACTGATCAACCCGGCGGTGCGCCCGGCGGATCTGGTGGCCGACTGGGTGGGCGAGCACTTCGTCAATGACCATACCGGCGAGCGCTTCACGGTCAGCGAGCAGCATCTGGCCGAGTTGGAGGCGCTGACGCCCGAGTCGGTGACCCCCGAACGCTACCTGCTGCTGCTGGGCACCGCCGACGAGGTGCTCGCCCCGGCCGATACCTGCTCGCTCTATCGCGGGGCAAGGATGCTGCTGCACCCCGGGGCCGACCACGCCTTTACGGTACTCGCCCGGCACCTGCCGGCGGTGCTGGCCCACGCTGGCCATGCCCTGCCGGCGGACGACCAGGCCAGCCAACACTAAGGAACCGGACGACTCATGACGCAATACAGTGCCAGCTCGATCGAGGTGCTTTCCGGCCTGGAGCCGGTGCGCAAGCGCCCGGGCATGTACACCGACACCAGCCGTCCCAACCACCTTATCCAGGAGGTGGTCGACAACAGCGTCGACGAGGCGCTGGCCGGTCACGCCAGCCGCGTCGTCGTGCGCCTGTTCGAGGACGGCGGCATCGAGGTCTTCGACGACGGCCGGGGCATGCCCATCGATATCCACCCCGAACATGGTGTCTCGGGGGTGGAGCTGATCCTCACCCGGCTGCATGCCGGGGGCAAGTTCTCCAATAGCAGCTATCAGTTCTCCGGCGGCCTTCACGGGGTCGGAGTGTCGGTGGTCAATGCCCTGTCCCGGCGCCTGGAGGTAGAGGTGTTGCGCGGTGGCAGCCGTCATGCCATCGCCTTCGAGCATGGTGAGCCGGTCTCCGGGCTTGCGGTGATCGGCAGCGTGGGCAAGCGCAACACCGGAACGGTGCTGCGCTTCTGGCCCGAAACGAGCTACTTCGACAGCCCGCACCTGGCCCTCGCTCGTCTCAGGCACCTGCTGCGTGCCAAGGCGGTGCTCTGCCCGGGGCTCGAGGTGAGCCTGGTGGAGCCCGATGGCACCGAGAGCACATGGCAATATGCGGATGGTCTTCGCGACTATCTGGCCCAGGCGACCGACGGCTTCGAGGTGTTGCCCGCCTCGCCCTTTATCGGCCACTTCGCCGATGACGAGCATGGCGTGGACTGGGCGATCCAGTGGCTGCCCGAAGGGGGAGAGCCGCTGATGGAGAGCTACGTCAACCTGATACCCACGACCCAGGGAGGCACCCACATCAACGGCCTGCGCGCCGGTCTGCTCGAGGCGCTGCGTGAATTCTGCGAGTATCGGAGCCTGCTGCCGCGAGGCGTGAAGCTAAGCGCAGAGGACCTCTGGGAGCGCGTCTCCTATGTGCTCTCGGTCAAGATGCTCGACCCACAGTTTGCCGGCCAGACCAAGGAGAGGCTCTCCTCGCGGACCGTGGCGGGATTCGTCTCCGGCGTGGTCAAGGATGCCTTCTCGCTGTGGCTCAACCAGCATGTGGGCCAGGCCGAGGCGCTGGCCGAACTGGTGATCAGTGCCGCCCAGCGTCGCCAGAAGAGCTCCAGGAAGGTGGCGCGCAAGAAGGTGGCATCGGGTCCGGCGCTGCCCGGCAAGCTGGCCGACTGCTCCGGCCAGGACCCCGCCGCCAGCGAGCTGTTCCTGGTGGAGGGTGACTCCGCCGGCGGCAGCGCCAAGCAGGCGCGTAACCGCGAGACACAGGCGATCCTGCCGCTGCGTGGCAAGATACTGAATACCTGGGAGGTGGAATCCCACGATATCTATGGCTCCCAGGAGGTCCACGATATCGCCGTGGCCGTGGGCATGGACCCCGGCAGCGACAACCTTGCCAAGCTTCGCTACCACAAGATCTGCATTCTTGCCGATGCCGACTCCGACGGCCTGCATATTGCCACCCTGCTGTGTGCGCTGTTCGTGCGTCACTTCCCGGCGCTGGTCGACGCCGGCCATGTCTTCGTGGCCATGCCGCCGCTCTACCGCATCGACCTCGGCAAGGAGGTCTTCTACGCCCTGGACGAGAGCGAAAAGGCGGCGATCCTGCGCAAGCTGGAGGGCAAGCGGGGCACCGTGAACGTCCAGCGCTTCAAGGGCCTGGGCGAGATGAGTCCGCTGCAGCTGCGCGAGACCACCATGGCCACGGAAACACGCCGCCTGGTGCAGCTCACCCGCGAGGTCGACGACGGCACCATGGAGATGATGGACATGCTGCTGGCCAAGAAGCGCGCCGCCGATCGCAAGAGCTGGCTCGAGGACTATGGCAATCTGGCGGATATCGAGGTATGACCCGGCTTGAGCTTTTGGGGTCAGACCCCAAAAACGATCTGGCGGATATCGAGGTGTGATCCGGCTTCGCCGGGAGCTTCACGGCTGGGGTCTGACCCCAAAAAAGCGGCCTTGGCGGCAGAGTCAAATCGGGCATCCGCGTTGTACGGCAGTAGTCATGCAATCATGAAAGAGGTCACCGAATGACCATGGATATCCAGGTGGCGGAGGGCGACGTCGAACGCCTTTCGCTGCGCGAATACACCGAGAAGGCGTACCTCGACTACTCGATGTACGTGATTCTCGACCGGGCGCTGCCGCATATCGGCGACGGCATGAAGCCGGTGCAGCGCCGTATCATCTACGCCATGCGCGAGCTGGCCCTCAATGCCAGCGCCAAGTACAAGAAGTCGGCGCGTACCGTCGGCGATGTGCTGGGCAAGTTCCACCCCCACGGCGATAGCGCCTGCTACGAGGCCATGGTGTTGATGGCCCAGCCGTTCAGCTACCGCTACCCGCTGGTGGATGGCCAGGGCAACTGGGGCAGCCCCGATGATCCCAAGTCCTTCGCGGCCATGCGCTATACCGAGGCGCGGCTGGCGAAGTTTGCCGAGGTGCTGCTCGCCGAACTGGGCCAGGGCACCGTGGACTGGGCCCCCAACTTCGACGGCACCATGAATGAGCCCGTGGTGCTGCCGGCCCGGCTGCCGCACGTGCTGCTCAACGGCGGCACCGGCATCGCCGTGGGCATGGCGACGGATATTCCCCCGCACAATGTGAACGAGGTGGTCGAGGCCACCTGCCACCTGCTGCGCCACCCCGAGGCGACCACCGCGGATCTGATCGAGCACCTGCCGGCACCGGACTTCCCCTCGAAGGCCGAGATCATCACGTCGCGTGCCGACCTGCGCAAGGTCTACGAGAGCGGGCGGGGCTCGGTGAAGCTGCGCGCCCGCCATGTGCGGGAGGAGGGCAGCGTGGTGATTACCGCGCTACCCTATCAGGTCAGCGGCGCCAAGGTGCTCGAGCAGATCGCCGCCCAGATGCAGGCCAAGAAGCTGCCCATGGTGGCCGACCTGCGTGACGAATCGACCCACGAGGAACCGACTCGGCTGGTGATTGAGCCGCGCTCCAATCGTGTCGACATCGAGGCGCTGATGGCGCACCTGTTCGCCACCACCGATCTCGAGAAGAATATTCGCATCAACATGAACGTGATCGGCCTGGACGGCCGGCCGCGGGTGATGCCGTTGCCCGACATGCTCGGCGAATGGCTGCGCTTCCGGCGCGCTACGGTGCGCCGACGCCTGGAGCATCGCCTGGGCAAGGTCGAGGACCGCCTGCACCTGCTCGAAGGCCTGCTGATCGCCTACCTCAATATCGATGAAGTGATCCGCATCATCCGCGAGGAAGACGCCCCCAAGCCTGCGTTGATGGAGGCCTTCGGCCTCAGCGATCGCCAGGCCGAGGCGATCCTGGAGCTACGCCTGCGCCATCTGGCCAAGCTTGAGGAGATGAAGATCCGCGGCGAGCAGGACGAGCTCGAGGCCGAGCGTGACCATCTGCAGGAGCTGCTGGGCAACGAGGGCAGACTCACCGACCTGATCGAGGACGAGCTGCGCGATGCCGGCGAGGCCCACGGTGACGAGCGTCGCTCGCCCATTGTCGAGCGCGAGGAGGCTCGAGCGCTGTCGGAAGTCGAGCTGGTGGGCGCCGACCCGGTCACCGTGGTGCTTTCCGAGAAGGGCTGGGTGCGCAGCGCCAAGGGCCACGAGATCGATCCATCGGGGCTCTCCTACAAGGCCGGCGACCGCTTCCATCTCGCCGCCCGGGGCAAGACCAACCAGCCGTTGGTGCTGATCGACGAAACCGGCCGCGCCTACACCCTGCAGGCGCATAATCTGCCCAGCGCAAGAGGCCAGGGCGAGCCGGTCACCAGCCGGGTCAATGTGGTGGCCGGCGCGCATATCGCCGGTGTGATGCTGGCGCCGCCGGCGACTCGCTATCTGCTCGCCTCCGACGGCGGCTACGGCTTCGTCGCCCGCCTCGAGGAACTGGTGGGCAAGAACAAGTCCGGCAAGTCGGTGCTGACGGTGCCCAAGGGCTGCAATGTGCTGCCCCCGGTGATGGTGCCCGAGGACGAGGGGGCGCTGGTGGCCGGGGTCTCCAATGAGGGACGTCTGCTGCTCTTCCCCCTGAGCGAGCTTCCCGAAATGGCCAAGGGCAAGGGCAACAAGATGATCGATATCCCCGGCCCGCGGGCTGCACGGCGCGAGGAGTTCGTCCGCGACCTGGTGGTATTGCCGGCCGATACCGGCCTGGTGGTGCATGCCGGCAAGCGACATCTGACGCTCAAGGCCAACGATCTGGCCTATTATCTTGGCGAGCGTGGCCGACGCGGCAGCAAGCTGCCGCGTGGGTTGCAGAAGGTCGACCGACTGGAAAGCTTGAAGCCGGAAGCTTGAAGTCCCCGGCTTCGCCGGAAGCTGTAAGCCATAAGCTATAAGCTGTAAGTAAACCCATGATAGGCACGTCTTTCTTACAGCTTACGGCTTAAAGCTTACAGCTCATCAAAGGGGTTAACATGACAAGACGAATCTTGATCCGCGCCACCGGCGTGGCACGGCCGGGTCAGCTGGCCGGACTGGGCAAGGCACTGGCGACAAGCGGCGCGCGGCTGCTGGACATCAACCAGAGCGTGACCTTCGGCATGCTGTCGCTGGAGGCCCTGGTGGGCCTGGACCGCGATAGTGACCTCGAGGCCGCACTGGCGGCGGCGGGTGATGAGCTGGGCCTCGACGTCCAGGCGATTCAGGTCAGCGCCGAGGATTACCAGCGCTGGAGCAGCCAGGCCGGCCGGCCACGGCTGATCCTGACGCTGCTGGCGCCGCATTTGCCCGCAGGCATCCTGGCCGAGGTGGGCGCGCTGACCGCCGAGCATGGGCTGACGGTGGAGCTGATCCATCGCCTCTCAGGCCGAGAGCCGCTGGATGGCGGCGCGCCTCGCGACCACGCCAGCATCCAGGGCGCCTGTGTGGAGTGCTGGCTGCGTGGCGACGAGGTCGATCTCGATGCGCTACGCGAGAAGGCGCTGGAGCTGGGAGCCATGCACGGTGTGGATATCGCTATCCAGGAGGATTCCATCTGGCGCCGCCATCGTCGGCTGGTGTGCTTCGACATGGATTCCACGCTTATAAAGGCCGAGGTGATCGACGAGCTGGCGAGGCGCCATGGCGTCTATGACGAGGTCGCCGAGGTCACCGAGCGAGCCATGCGCGGCGAGCTCGATTTCCAGCAGAGCTTTCGCGAACGCATGGCCAAGCTCGAGGGGCTCGACGAGGCGGTGCTGGCCGAGATTGCCGAGGCATTGCCGCTGATGGATGGCATCGAGCGCCTGATGACCCAGCTCAAGCGCCTGGGCTATCGCACCGCCATCCTTTCCGGCGGCTTCACCTACTTCGCGCGTCACCTCCAGCAGCGCCTCGGCTTCGATGAGGTCCATGCCAACGAGCTGGTGATCGAGAACGGCAAGGTGACCGGGCAGGTGCGCGAGCCGATCCTCGATGCCGACCGCAAGGCCCTGCTGCTGGGCGAGATCGCCACCCGCGAGGGGCTGGCCATGGAGCAGACCATCGCCGTAGGCGATGGCGCCAACGATCTCAAGATGCTGGCCGCCGCGGGACTGGGTATCGCCTATCGCGCCAAGCCGCTGGTGCGCGCCCAGGCTCGTCACTCCATCTCGACGCTGGGCCTCGATGCCGTGCTCTACCTGATCGGCTACCGCCAAGGCGACCTGGAGGAGGCCGGGTCGTGAGCGTAAGCTTCGATACCTGGCGCGACCGTTTCGAGCGACTGCGCGCCAACAAGTTTTTCGAAACCGCGGTCATCGGCATCATCATTGTCTCGGCACTGCTGATTGGTGCCAAGACCTATGAGGAGACCAGCCGCTTCGAGCAGTGGCTATTGATGCTGGACGTGGCGGTGACGGTGTTCTTCCTGGTGGAGATCCTGATCCGCATGGCCGCGGAGCGGCGCCTGCGCGACTTCTTTCGCCGGGGTTGGAACGTCTTCGACTTCCTGATCGTTACTGCCAGCCTGGTTCCCCTGGACGACTCGGAGGTGGTGTTGCTGGCTCGCCTGCTGCGCATCTTCCGCGTGCTGCGCCTGGTATCGATGATTCCCGAGCTGCGCATGCTGATGGCGGCGCTGGTCAAGTCGATTCCGCGCATGGGTTATGTGGCGCTGCTGATGTTCATCATCTTCTACATCTATGCGGCGATCGGTAGCTTCCTGTTCGCGGATATCGACGACTTCCTGTGGGGTAATATCGCGACCGCCATGCTGACGCTGTTTCGCATCGCTACCTTCGAGGACTGGACCGACGTGATGTATGCCACCCAGGAGGTGCACGCCTGGAGCTGGCTCTACTACCTGACGTTTATCTTCCTGACCGCCTTTATCTTCTTGAACATGATGATCGGCATCGTGCTCGACGTGATGCAGAAGGAGAGTGTGCAGATGGAGATCGAGAGCGGGGAAGGGGAGGCTGCCGAGCTGCATGGCCTGCGTAATGACGTGCGCGAAATGCGTGATCAGCTTGCACGGATGGAGGCCCTGTTCGAACGCAGGAGTTGACAAGGCCCTTCAGGCCTGATTCTCTAGAGTCATGAAATTGACCGCGTACGACCTCGACCTACGACTACTAGCGCTAGCCTGAGCGCTGGCGGTGCCGCCTGCATCGCCGAGTCACTGCTCCTCACCCTGGAGCCCCGGTCGTAAAGAGGTCGTACCATGTCACCCATACCCGTTATCACATCCAGATTCCACTTCCCGGTTGTACCGGTGTCGTCTCCCGATGCCGATACCCGCCGAATCATGATCCTTCGTGCAGCGCCCCGACCCGCTTTCGGCCGTCGGGGCGCTGTCGTTTCCGAACGCCAGTCCGCCTGACGCCCTGTCCCTTGAGGAGAACGCACCCATGATGCTCGATAATCCTGCCGCCAAGTATCGTCCCTTCGTCGCCGTGGACCTGCCCGATCGTCAGTGGCCCAGTCGCCGCATCGAGCAGCCACCGATCTGGACCAGTGTCGATCTGCGCGACGGCAACCAGTCGCTGATCGACCCCATGGACCAGGAGCGCAAGCAGCGCCTCTTCGATCTGCTGGTGAAGGTCGGTTTCAAGGAGATCGAGGTGGGCTTTCCTTCCGCCTCCCAGACCGACTACGACTTCGTGCGCTCGCTGATCGAGGGTGATCTGATCCCCGATGATGTCACCATCCAGGTGCTGACCCAGGCCCGCGACCACCTGATCGATCGTACCTTCGAGGCACTCGAGGGCGCCAAGAGCGCCATCGTGCACGTCTACAATGCCACCGACCCGATGTTTCGGCGTGTGGTGTTCGGCGTCGACAAGCCCGAGTGCATCCAGATCGCCGTGGGGGCGACCGCCCGCATTCGCCAGCGCATGGAGGAAGCATCGGAAACCGACTGGACCTTCCAATATTCGCCGGAGCTGTTTACCACCACCGAGATGGACTTCGCCAAGGAGATCGTCGAGGCGGTCATGGACACCTTCGGTGCCAGTGCCGACAAGCGAATGATCGTTAACCTGCCGGCCACGGTCGAGGTGGGGACCCCCAACAACTACGCCGATCAGATCGAGTGGTTCTGCCGTAACATCAAGAATCGCCAGGCGCTGATCGTCAGCGTGCACCCGCACAATGACCGAGGAACCGGCGTGGCCGCCGCCGAAATGACCCTGATGGCCGGCGCCGACCGCGTGGAAGGCACCCTGTTCGGCAACGGCGAGCGTACCGGCAACGTGGATATCGTCACCATGGCGATGAACATGTACACCCAGGGGGTGCATCCGGCACTCGACTTCTCCAATATCACGCCGATCATGCGTGAGGTGGAGTACTGCAATCAGCTGCCGGTTCATCCGCGCCACCCCTATGTGGGCGATCTGGTGTTCACTGCCTTCTCCGGCTCGCACCAGGATGCCATCAAGAAGGGCATGGTCGAGCGTCGGGCCAACCCTGACGCCGTCTGGGATGTTCCCTACCTGCCCATCGATCCCCTTGATGTGGGCCGCAGCTACGAGGCGGTGATTCGCGTCAACAGCCAGTCCGGCAAGGGGGGGATCTCCTACCTGCTGGAGCAGGAGCATGGCATCGAGCTGCCGCGCCGCCTCTCCATCGAGTTCAGTCAGGTCGTGCAGGAGGTGGCCGATCGCACCGGCAAGGAGATCACCTCCGAGATGATCTACCATGCCTTCGCCGATGAGTATCTCGAGCAGACCTCTCCCTTCGGTCTGGTCAGCCATCGTCTCTCCTCCGAGCCCGATAGCCCGACGGTCAGCCTGGAGGCGACCATCGAGAAGCACGGTGAGCGTCGCACCATCAGCGGTCAGGGCAATGGCCCGCTGGCGGCCTTTATCAAGGCCCTGGAAAGCGCCGGCGATGACGTGGAGATCATCGACTATCACGAGCATTCACGGGGCCAGGGGTCCGACGCCGAGGCAATTGCCTATGTGGAAGTACGTATCGATGGCGAGGCGGTATTCGGCGTGGGGTCCGACGAGAGTATCACGAGCGCCTCGATGAAGGGCGTCATGAGCGCCATCAACCGCAAGCTCTCCACCCAGGCACCGGCGGCCAATGTGACCGCGGCCTCCTTAGCTTGAAGCCATAAGCTGGAAGCTTGAAGAAACCCCGATAGCCCCAGCCCAATGCCGATTCCTCGGCGTAGGGCTGGGGCTTGTTCTTCCCGGCCCCAAGCTTGAGCCCGCAAAACGGGCGTTCTTCCTGTTCCGAAGCAACCGGGAACTTCCAGCTTCAAGCTTCCAGGAGCGAAGCGACGCTCTTCCAGCTCAGAGTGGTGTCTTGCTGTTCTCGCCGGGAATCTCCCGGACCAGGCGGGGCATCAGGAACCCCGGCAGTTGCTCCCTGAGGCCCGCGACCAGTTCGCGGGCCTCGTCGTCTGGCACGTCGAAGTGGGCCGCCCCTTTTACCGGGTCGAGGACATGTAGATAGTAGGGCAGTACCCCGGCCTCGAAGAGCCGTTCGGAGAGCTCGGCCAGTGCCTCGACCGAGTCGTTGACGCCGCGCAGCAGCACGCTCTGATTCAGCAGGGTCACGCCGGCCTGCTTCAGTCGTGTGCAGGCGGCGATAACGGCCTCATCGATCTCGTTGGCATGGTTGATATGCAGCACCATTACCTTCTGCAGGCGTGTGGCCTCGAGCCAGCCGAGCAGGTGGGCATCGATGCGTTCGGGGATGACCACCGGCAGGCGGGTGTGGATGCGCACGCGCTTGAGGTGTGGAATGTCCTCCAGGCGTTGGATCAACCAGGCGAGGCGACGGTCGTTGGTGGCCAGGGGGTCGCCGCCGGAGAGGATCGCCTCGGCAATGCTGGGGTCGTCACGCAGGACGTCGAGGCTGGCTTCCCACTGCGCCGTCGAGGGGGAATTCTCGGCATAGGGGAAGTGGCGCCTGAAGCAGTAACGGCAGTTTACCGCGCAGGCGGGGCTGGTGATCAGCAGCACGCGGCCGTGGTACTTGTGAATCAACCCCTTGGCCGGCGTGTGGTCGGCCTCTTCCAGCGGGTCGTCGACATAGCCGGGTGCGGACCGTGCCTCCTCGCCCAGCGGCAGCACCTGGCGCAGCAGGGGGTCGTCAGGATCGCCGCGGTGCATGCGCGCCAGGAAGGCCTCGGGCACGCGCACCTCGAAGAGCGCGTGCCCTGCCTCGGCGCCGGGGAGCCAGTGTTCGTCCAGGCCCAGGCGTCGACAGAGTTCACGGGGGTCGCGGATGGCGCCGGCCAGCTGTGCCTGCCAGGCGGGTGGCAGCACGAGTGGCGAGACTTCTTCGCTCGAGGCTGATCCGTCGACAGGCTCCCCTCTTCGACCTGTCCCCAGCGCCTCTCGTCGTGGACGGTTCTGACTGCTCTCTGTGCCTTCGTCGTGGCGCTGCAAAGGGGCGTGGCTTCGGGTTATCATGCGCTATACCAGTCAATGCGAACGAGGCGCTGACCGTTCTGGCCTGCCTCGTCGAAAATTGTTTCCCGGCGCGTCGCGGGGTCTCCGGTGGCGCGCTCGACCATATGGATGAGTGAAGATGGCGAACTATTCTACCAACGAATTCAAGGGCGGTCTGAAGGTGATGCTGGACGGCGATCCGTGCAGTATCGTCGAGAATGAGCTCGTCAAGCCGGGCAAGGGCCAGGCCTTCAACCGCGTCAAGCTGCGCAACCTGATGACCGGGCGCGTTCTCGAGCACACCTTCAAGTCCGGTGACTCCCTGGAAGCCGCCGATGTCATGGAGCTGGAGATGGAGTACCTCTACACCGACGGTGACATGTGGTACTTCATGAAGACCGATGGCTCCTTCGAGCAGTACGCGGTCGAGAAGCGCGCCCTGGGCGACACCGGCAAGTGGCTCAAGGAGCAGGTGCCCTATACCCTGACCCTGTGGAATGACAATGCCATCAGCGTGGCCGCGCCGAACTTCATCGAGCTCGAGGTCACCGAGACCGACCCCGGCCTCAAGGGTGATACCGCCCAGGGCGGCTCCAAGCCGGCGACGCTCTCCTCCGGCGCCGTGGTACGCGTGCCGCTCTTTATCAACGAGGGCGAGGTGTTGAAGGTGGATACGCGGACCGGCGAGTACGTCTCCCGCGCTTGAGGTTCGGCCCTTCCTGCGCTCGCTCATATGGCGTTGAATCCCGAGACGGCTTGCTCATTTAGCGCTGCTAAACTCCGCCGCCTTACTCGGGATTCGCCTTGTCTGAGCATCGCTCGGAGAGGGCGTTAGCTAGGTTGTTACCGGCAAGGCCACGCTCATTTGGCGTGGCCTTCGTCATTGTGGAGGAGATGTGATGGCCGTCGACTGGCAGCCCACGGCGACGATCGCCACCCTGCGCCAGCGTGCGCGGTGCTTCGCCCTGGTGCGGGCCTTCTTCGCCGAGCGCGATGTGTGGGAAGTGGAAACCCCGGTGCTCGGCCATGGTGGCAGCACCGAGGTGCATCTCGCTTCCCTCTCGACCGAGGCAATCACCTCGGCGGGGCGGGAACGGCTGTGGCTGCAGACCTCGCCGGAGTTCGCCATGAAGCGCCTGCTGGCCGCCGGCAGCGGGCCGATCTTCCAGCTGGCGCGAAGCTTCCGCGATGGCGAGGTGGGGCGCCGTCATAATCTCGAGTTCACCATGCTGGAATGGTACCGCCCGGGCTTCGGCCTCGAGGCGTTGATCGAGGAGACCGCCGCGCTGGTGACCCGGGTGCTGGATCGTGACCCCGGGCCGCTGCGTCGGCGCCGCTACCGTGAGCTCTTCCGTGAGGCGCTGGGCATCGACCCCTTCACGGAGCCCCTGGAGGCACTGCGCCGGTTGGCCGGCGAACGGGGCGGGCTCTCGATGGCCGACAGCGATCGCGACGGCTGCCTGGATCTGCTGATGAGCTTCGTCATCGAACCGACGCTGGGACGCGACGGCCTCGATGCGGTGGTCGATTATCCCGCCAGCCAGGCCGCCCTGGCGCGCCATCATCGTGACCCCGAGGATGGCGCGCGAGTCGCCTCGCGCTTCGAGCTCTATCTCGATGGGGTGGAGCTGGCCAACGGCTACGATGAGCTTACTGATGCCGTCGAGCAGCGCGTGCGCTTCACCGAGGACAATCTCGCCCGGCGTGAGCTGGGCCTGCCCGAGGTCGACGTCGACGCCCGCCTGCTGGCGGCCCTGGAGAGCGGCCTGCCCGAAGGCAGCGGTGTGGCCCTGGGTCTCGACCGCCTTATCCAGCTGGCGCTGAGCAAGGAGAGTGTCGCCGAGGTAATAGCCTTCGCCACCCCGCGCTGTTAGGGACTGATCAGCGACTCTCCCATCTGCACCTTGGCGCCAGGCTCGAGCCTCTCGGCGAAGGTGACCGGCTCACTGAGCGCCATCACCACAGTGGAGCCGAGCTTGAAACGGCCCATTTCCTGGCCCTTCTCCAGACGCACCGGCGCATCGAAGCGCATGCGCTGTACCCCGCCCCGGGGCAGAGGGGTGATCTGGCCGGCCCACACCGTTTCGATGGCGGCGACGATCATGGCGCCCACCAGTACCATGGCCATGGGGCCGTGCTCGGTATCGAAGTGGCATACCAGGCGCTCGTTGCGGGCGAAGAGTCCCGGCACATGCTCGGTGGTGGCGGCATTGACCGAGAACAGCCGGCCCGGCACGTAGACCATTTCGGTCAGGGTGCCGGCGACGGGCATATGTACCCGGTGATAGTCGCTGGGTGACAGGTAGATGGTGGCGAAACTGCCGCCGAGATAGCGAGTCGCGGCCTCGGTATCGCCGCCCAGCAGCGCCTCGGCGGAGAAACGATGCCCCTTGGCCTGGAGCAGCTGGCCCGCCTCGATGGCCCCGAACTGTGACAGGCGACCGTCGGCGGGGCTGACCACACCCGCGCCGATGGGGCGTGCCTCGGCCTTCAGCGCCCGGGTAAAGAAGTCGTTGAAGGTGGCATAGGCGGTCGGGTCGGGCTCGGCGGCCTCGGCCATGTCCACCCCGAAGCGGCGGATAAAGGCGCGGACCAGGGTGTTCTTGAGGGCGGGCTGGCGGCACTCGGCCAGGTGCCCCACCAGCCGCGACAGCAGATGGTGGGGCAGGGGGTACTGGATCAAGGCAAATAGCTTGGCTAGGGACAAGGCAGGTTGTCTCCGAGGTGAATCGAGTTGGCTGTATCCGAGTCGTCTCCTTGGGGTCAGACCCCATACCGCCGGGGTCTGACCCCAAGGGGGCTTCCCCAAGGGGCTTGTTTGCGTACAGCGTATGGCTTACAGCGCCGGGCGCGGCCCGGTTCTTACGGCTTTTCGATGGGAGTGTCGTCGCGGTTGCCCCATTCCTTCCAGGAGCCGGCATAGCCGCGGATCTTCTCGAAGCCCAGCGCCTTGCCTACCAGCCAGGTGAGGCCGCTGCGGTGATGGCTCTGACAGTGGGTGGCCACTTCCATGTCCGGGGTCAGGCCCAGGGCTTCGAGCTCGGTAATCAGCTCCGCATAGTCGCGCAATCGCAGGCCGTGGTCGGGGTCCATGGCCTGGGTCCACTCCAGGTTGACGGCCCCGGGAATATGGCCGAGGTGCTTGTTCTGCCCCTTCTCGCCGCGGTATTCCGCAGGCGAGCGGGCGTCCCACACCGCGAAACCCTTCTCGCCGAGGCGCTCGGCGATCTCGTCGTATTCGATCAGGACCTCGGGGGCGAGGATCTCGGCCTGGTAGTCGCTGGGCGTGGGGCTACGGGCTTCGGTGGAGACTGGCTGGTTCGACGCACGCCAGGCGTGGATGCCGCCGTTGAGGTAGGAGTAGCGGGTGTGGCCGATAAGCTCCAGGGTCCACAGCAGTCGGCCCGCCCAGCCGCCACCCTCGTCGTCGTAGGCCACCACGTGGACGTCACGCGTCAGGCCCAGTTCGCTGAACAGCGCCGAGAGCTGCTCGACGCTGGGCTCCTGACTCGGGACCTCACCCTCCCCACGCATCAGACGGCCCTTGTCGAGGAAGGTGGCGCCGGGCACATGGCCCTCGGCATGGCTCTCGGCGCGCATGGGCACGTCGATGATCAGCAATGACGGGTCGTCCAGATGCTCGGCGAGTTGCTCCGGTTCGACGATCAGCGGCAGCAGGTTGGCTTCGGAACTCATGGGACTCTCCTTTGTGACGGGTCCATTCACCTCACTTCCAGCGAATCGAGGATGCGCCGATAGCTGGCGAATCGCTCGGGATGAATCTCTTCGCGCTCCACCGCGGCCAGCAGGGCACAGCCGGGCTCCAGGCGGTGGCGACAGTCGCGAAAGCGACACTGTCCGATATAGGGGCGGAATTCGACGAATCCCTCGGTGACCTGCTGTTCATCCAGGTGGCCGAGGCCGAACTCGCGAATGCCCGGGGAATCGATCAGCTCGGCGCCCTCGGCGGCCGGCAGCCGGTAGAGCCGCGCGGTGGTGGTGGTGTGTGTGCCCTTGCGAGAATCCTTCGACAACGCCCCGATGCGGAGTTCCTCATCGGGCAGCAGGCGGTCGATCAACGACGACTTGCCCACGCCGCTCTGGCCGACGAACACCGAGGTTCGACCGGCCAGCCGCGCCAGCAGGGTTGCCAGGCCATCCTCGCAAGAGGTGGACGTGGTGACCACCGGATAGCCCAGCGCCGCATAGCGCTGCAGCAGTGTCTTCAGTTCGCCGCCGTCATCGGGCAGCAGGTCGACCTTGTTGAGCACCAGCACCGGGGCGATGCCGGTGGCCTCGGCGGCCACCAGGTAGCGGTCGATCAGGTTGGCGTGGGGCTCGGGCTCCACCGCGAAGACAATCAGGATCTGATCGATATTGGCCGCCACCGGCTTGAGCTGGTGACGGGCGTCGGGGCGCTCGAGCACGCTTTCACGCTCGCCGCGGGCGACCACCACGCCCTCCACGATATGGCCCTCGGCATCGGTCCTGCCGCGCCAGACGACCCGGTCGCCGGTGACCAGGCCTTCGAGGTTGGCGCGCAGGTGGCAGCGCACCGACTCACCGTCGACGTCCGAGCGAACGTCCAGGGTGCGGCCGAAGTGGGCCATGACCCGACCCGGCTGTTCGGCGCCGTAGTCGCCCGCGGCGAGCAGCACCTCTTCCTGGACGTCGTGGCGGGTGGCGCGCTCGGCGCGCTCGGCCTGGACCTTCTCGATACGCCAGCGCTGCTGGCGGCTCAACTTGCGTTTGCTCATGGGACCCTAATGCTCGGTACAATACCGGCATTGTACTCATCCATCATGCCGGCTGTCGCGACGTTGCGATCCGGCCCCCGCAGGAGAAGGCTAACCATGAGCGTGAAGGCGTCAGCGAAAGGCGACAAGCAGGATCCCCGAAGGCAGCGTCTGGTCTGGATCGATCTGGAGATGACCGGCCTCGACCCGAACAAGGAGCGGATCATCGAGGTGGCCACCCTGGTGACCGATGCCGAGCTCAATACGATCGCCGAAGGGCCGGTGATCGCCGTCAAACAGCCCAACAGCCTGCTCGACGCCATGGATGAGTGGTGTACCCGCACCCACGGCGAATCGGGGCTGACCGCGCGAGTGCAGGCGAGCGATATGGATACCGCCGAGGCCGAGCGGCGCACCCTGGCGTTCCTGCAGGAACACGTCGAGCCCGGTACATCGCCGATGTGCGGCAACAGCATCCACCAGGACCGCCGCTTCCTGGAGCGGGAAATGCCCGAGCTGCTGGCGTTCTTCCACTACCGCAACCTGGATGTCTCCACCCTCAAGGAGCTGGCCAAGCGCTGGAATCCCGGTGCCCTGGCGGGCTTCAGGAAGCGCAACGTGCACCTGGCCATGGACGATATCAAGGAGTCCATCGCCGAGCTGAGCCACTATCGCAATACCTTTTTGCGTCTGCCGGGGCAGCAGGGCGACGAGGAGGAGTAGCCGGGCTTCGCCCGGAGCTGGATGACCGCCATTTCGCCCCTGGAAGCGAGAAGCTTGAAGAAAAAGCTTGATACCAGGGGTGGCGAGTTCATGCTCCCTGATGTGGCCCAGAAAACTGTTACCTTACTCAGCAACCTGTCTGAATACCTCATCGGGCATCCTGGCCTTCTGGTAAGGCTTATGTACTCTCGCCTGCGACAAGCACAAAACCTACGTCATGCTGTCGACGTGTGACTCGCTTGCCTTCCAACCGGTTGAGGAGCTCTTTTGCCGCTAGCCGCCCGATGCTGTCTCGGGGCGATCGAATGGTGGTCAAACGAGGAGTAATGTACTGACCCAGCGGTAATCCATTGAAGCCAGCGATCGCCATATCATCAGGTACTCGCATGCCGATTCGAAGGGCGTGGAGGAGGGCGCCGGTGGCCAGGTCATCGTTGGCGAAGTGGATGGCATCTGCGTCGGGATACTCGTTTCGAACGCGCTCGAGCCCCTTCATGCCCTCCTCCAGGCTGCCCAGCTGATCGAGCTCCAGCACTCTCGGTGTGATGTTGGCTTCCTTTAATACTTCGACATGACCGCTGTAGCGCATTTGAGCACGATAGTCATCATCGAGCCTGGCCCCTACATAGACCGGTCGTTGAAAGCCCCTGTCGAGCAGGTGACGTGCCATGGTGCGTCCCGCTGCAGCATGATCGAGTCCGACATTAAGATCCAGAGCATTGCCCAGCTCCATCACTTCCATCACTGGTCTGTCGCAGTCCTTGAGAAGTTTGCGGCAGGCATCAGTATGCCGAAGACCCGCTGTGACCAGCGCTGAGCAGGACCACCCTAGAAACGTTCTGACCAATTGCTGCTCTCGCTCGATGTCGTAATTTGTATTGCCCAGCAGGATTTGATAGCCCGCCGACTCGAACGTGGACTGCAGACCGTTGATCACCTCGATGAAGACCGTATTGGCCAGTGACGGCACGATGACGGCGATGAAACGCGAGCGCGAGGAAGCGAGGCTGCCCGCCACGAGATTCGGCACATAACCCAGGCGGTCCATGGTATCCAGCACACGTTGACGAGTCGCATCATTGACGCGGTCCGGAGCATTCAATGCCCGAGATGCCGTGATGGAAGAGACTCCAGCCATTTCCGCTACCTGAGCCAGAGTCGGTTGGGCGGTCCTCTTGCGGTGGCGCGGCTGTGGTGTGTGTTTAGACATTGGTCGCACTCGCTCTCAAGATACTTGCTGGAAGAAGGCTGATCCTCTACAACAATGGTAGCGCTAACATGTTAGCGCTACCAGCTACATCCAGCACAAGTACAAGACAACCAAACAGGGGGAGTCCGGTGAGCCACTCAAATGAAAACCAGCGCATCGGTGTGATTGGCCTTGGTGCCATGGGCATTGGTACCGCTCTGACACTGCACAAGTGCGGCCTGGATGTCGTCGGATGTGACATCGTTGAGCAGGCACGTCACGCCTTTGAGGCCGAAGGAGGGCGTAGCGCCGCGCTTCCGTCAGATCTGGGGGGGTGCCAGGTTGTGGTTGTTCTGGTGGTCAACGCAGAGCAGGTCGAGAAGGTTCTGTTCGGTGATCAGGGAGTGGCCAAGTATCTGACTCCTGGGAGTCTGGTCATGCAGTGCGCCACAGTGGCCCCGGCCGTTGCGCGGCAACTAGGTGAGCGTCTGGATGAAATGGGTCTAGAGATGTTGGATGCGCCCGTCAGTGGCGGAGTAGCCAAGGCACGTAGCGGTGAACTGTCAGTCATGGCGTCGGGTGCCAAGAGTGCCTTCGCCAAGGCGGAGTCTGTGCTTGATGCCATGGCTGCCACGGTGTATCGCCTGGGGAATAGTACGGGTGTTGGTTCAAGCATGAAGCTGGTCAACCAGTTGCTTGCCGGGGTGCACATTGCCACAGCAGCAGAGGCAATGGCATTAGGTATACGCCTCGGACTGGATCCCGAGTCGGTGTATGAGGTTATCACTCACTCTGCCGGTAATTCGTGGATGTTCGAAAACCGTGTTCCCCATATCTTGAAGGGAGATTACACCCCGCTCTCCGCCGTCGATATTTTCGTCAAGGACCTCAACCTGGTACATGAAACTGGACGTGACCTGGCCATGCCTACGCCACTGTCATCCAGTGCATTGCAGCAGTTTACGGCGGCCAAGGGTGCCGGGTTCGGGCGCGATGACGATTCGGCGGTGATAAAGGTCTATCAACGGCTCGGCGGCATCGAACTTCCCGCCGCGGCCAATGATCCGGAGGGGGTGTAACCATGGCGCTTCTGCTGGGGGCCATCGCCGACGACTTCACGGGCGCCACCGATCTGGCCAATAATCTGGTGCGTGCCGGCATGCGCTGCGTTCAGGTTCTTGGCGTCCCGGACTCATCGGTAGAGCTGACCGACGTTGATGCCGTCGTAGTGGCCCTGAAATCACGCTCCATTCCGGCCGACGACGCCGTGGCGCAATCCCTGGCAGCCCTGGCGTGGCTGCAGGATCAGGGAGCGCGTCAGACCTTCTTCAAGTACTGCTCCACGTTCGACTCCACGGAGGCCGGCAACATCGGCCCTGTTGCCGACGCGCTGCTGAAACGACTTGGGAGTCGCCAGACCGTCATGGTGCCGGCGTTTCCCATCAACGGCCGCACTGTCTATCAAGGCCACCTGTTTGTAGGGGATCGTCTGCTCAACGAGAGCGGTATGGAGCACCATCCGCTTACCCCAATGACGGATGCGGATCTGGTGCGTTTTCTAGGTCATCAGACGCCACATCCTGTCGGTCTCGCGTCTCGCACTGTTCTGTCGCGCGGCGCCGCTGCCACGCGTCGGCACCTGGACAGCCTGGCCGAGCAGAACGTTCGACACGTGATCTGCGACACCCTGGATGAAAATGACCTCGATGTGCTGGCCGACGCGGTAGTGGACTACCCACTGGTCACCGGCGGGTCGGGGCTGGGGCAGGCGCTGCCCGATAAATATCGTCAGCGCGGCTGGCTGCAGCCGGTGGCCGAGCCGGGGCGTCTGGCCAAGGCGTCAGGCTGTGCGCTGGTGCTATCGGGCAGCTGCTCACGTGCCACCCTGGCTCAGGTTGCGCACTTTCTTGAGCATCACCCCGGGTTCGCTCTTGACCCCTTGTCCCTGGCGGAGGGAGATAAGCATCTGTCGCAGGCGTTGGCTTTCGCGCGCGAGCACCTGGCATCGGGTGGTCCGGTACTCATCTATGCATCCGCTGATCCCGAGCGCGTCAAGGCAGCCCAGGACACGCTGGGTGTGGCTCGAGCCGGCGAGCTGGTAGAGCATGCCATGGGGCAGCTGGCCAGTTGCCTGGTCGACGAGGAAGTGGGTCGGCTTGTGGTCGCGGGTGGTGAAACATCGGGTGCGGTCGTGTCGGCGCTTGGAGTGCAACAGCTTCGTATTGGCGGCCAGATCGATCCGGGAGTGCCCTGGACCCAGTCTCCCATGCCGGGACGCGAAGGTCTGTTATCACTGGCGCTGAAGTCCGGGAACTTCGGGGGTGAAGACTTCTTCACACGCGCATTCGCCGTGCTTGATGAGATGACAGCTGAGGAGAGTTGCGCATGAGTCGGCACGGTGAGCACCGAATCCGTGAGCAGATTGCCACGCTAGGTCAGTCGCTGTTCGATCGTGGGCTGACGATGGGGTCTAGCGGCAACATCAGCGTACGCATGGATGATGGTGGTTGGCTGATGACTCCCACCAATGCCTGCTTGGGGCGTCTCGATCCTGCCACTATTTCCCGATTGGATCGACGGGGGAAGTGGCTGGACGGTGACAAGCCTACCAAGGAACACTTCCTGCACATGGCAATGTACGCCGAGCGCCCACAGTCTCAGGCGATTGTGCATCTTCACTCGACTCACTCGGTGGCCGTGTCCTGTTTGCCCGATATTGATCCCTGCGATTGCATTCCACCATTGACCGCCTACTACGTGATGCGCGTGGGCAAGCTACCACTGGTGCCGTATCACATTCCTGGCGACCCCTCCCTGGGCGACGCGGTGCGTGGATTAGCGGGCCAACACAGTGCAGTATTATTGGCCAATCACGGTCCGGTTGTCGCGGGGAAGAGCCTGGAGGCAGCAGTGTATGCCACCGAGGAGCTGGAAGAGACCGCCAAGCTGTTCCTGCTTTTGCATGGTAAAAATCCTCGGGCTTTAACGCCTGAACAGGTGGCTGAGCTCGAAAGTTGTTTCCCCCGTGATTAAGGAGCCCACCATGATTCGCTTGGCGGCTAACCTGAGTATGTTATTTACCGAGCATGACTTTCTGGAACGCTTTGCTGCTGCCGCTGACGCAGGCTTCAGTGGTGTGGAGTATCTGTTTCCCTATACCCATTCGCCCGAAACGCTGCGAGACGCCCTTGAGGCGTGCGGGTTGCAGCAAGTGTTGTTCAACCTGCCGCCGGGAGACTGGGAGGCGGGAGAGCGAGGCCTGGCGAGTCTACCAGGTCGTGAGGCCGCGTTTCGCGACTCGGTGATGGAAGCGCTGCGTTATGCGGTGGCGTTGGACTGCCCGCGTGTGCATGCCATGGCTGGCCTGCTCCCGGAAGACGCGGACGAAGCGACTCGACAGGCACATCAAGCGACGTATGTTGCCAATCTGCGTTTTGCGGCCCGGGAAGCTGCCAAGCTCGGGCGGGAGGTGCTTATCGAGCCGATCAATACGCATGACATGCCACGGTACTTCCTCTCGCATCAAGAGCAGGCGGTGGCAGTGTTGGAGGCGGTGGGAGAGCCTAATCTGCGCCTGCAGTTCGATCTCTATCATTGCCAGGTTATGGAAGGCAACTTGATACACCACCTTGAACGTCAGTTCGACCACATAGGCCACATTCAGGTTGCCGGTGTTCCGAAACGCCATGAGCCGGATGTCGGGGAGGTGCATTATCCCGCAGTATTCAAGCGCCTTGAGGCGCTTGGCTATGTTGGCTGGGTTGGTTGTGAGTACCGTCCGGCTGGTGATACCCGATCAGGGCTGGGGTGGGGGCGGTCGTTCGGTCTGAGGCCACAGTAAGTGAGGCCCGTTATACCAACACGCTAGTTCTTCAGTGTATTAAACAACCACAAGTACAAGTCAGAGGAAGCACAAGACCATGCATATTGCTGTTACCGGCGCCGCCGGTTTCCTTGGGCAGCGCCTGATTCGTCGGCTTCTCGAGCGTGAGCAGCTTCGTGGACAGCCGATCTCGAGGTTAACGTTACTCGACCAGGTACAAGTGGAGGTGGCTGATTCGGAAGGTGTCGAGGTGGTCTCCCTTGCGGTGGATATTACCGCCCCGAGGGCATTTGATGAGTTGCTCGATGAACGACCGGATGTGATCTATCACTTGGCCGCCGTGGTCAGCTCTGCTGCGGAAGATGATCTCGATTTGGGTCTTGCGGTCAACCTGGATGCAACACGTGCATTGCTTGAGGGCTGTCGTCAGCGTGATCTCAGCGCCACTCGTCTGGTCATGGCGAGCTCGGTTGCCGCCTACGGAGGGGAGTTACCCGACACGCTGGACGATATGACGGCTTTGCACCCGCAGAACTCTTACGGAGCTCAGAAGGCAGTATCCGAGTTGTTAATCAACGACTACAGCCGGCGTGGGCTCATTGATGGTCTCGTGTTGCGTCTTCCTACCATTGCGGTTCGGCCTGGCCGGCCCAATGCGGCGGCGTCCAGCTTCGTGTCCAGCATCATGCGCGAGCCTCTGAACGGTGAAGAGGCCGTCTGTCCGGTGCCCACCGATCTGGAGCTCTTCGTGATGTCGCCTGACAAGGTGGTGAAGGCTCTTGTGCATGGTGCTGAGATCGACGGCGAGACAATAGGTCCGTTTCGCGCCTTCATGCTGCCAGGTATTACCGTCAGCGTCGGCCAGATGATCGAAACGCTCGGGGAGGTGGCTGGCCCGCAGGCGATTGAATGGATTCGACATGAGCCGGATTCCAAGATCCAGTCTATTGTCGGTAGTTGGCCGACGCGGTTTCATACCCAGCGTGCGGATGTGCTGGGCTTCGAGCGCGATAGGGACTTTCGCGACATCCTTCAGGCGTTTCAGGAAGAGCGCCACTGACCCTAACAGGTCACTCAAGCGTGATTCACCCAACTGAGGTAACAACAATGACAGCCAACTTTGTACGCAAGACGCTCACTACGGCCATCACCGGTGCCAGCCTGGCCTTATTGGCCGTGCAGGTACAGGCGGCACAGACCGTCAACCTGGGGCACACTCTGTCGGATAGCTCGCACTACTCCGTGGGCGCCGATGCCTTCAAGGAAACCCTCGAGCGCCTTAGCGATGGTGAGTTCGAGGTGGTCGAGCATACCGCCGGTGCGCTGGGTGGCGAACGGGCCCTCATCGAGGGCCTCCAGATTGGCACGGTGGATATCGTTATTACCTCCACCGGCCCACTGGGCAACTTCGTACCGGAAACCTATGTGCTCGATCTGCCATTTTTGTTCGAGGATTATGACCAGGCTCGCTGCGTGTTGGACGGCGAAGTTGGTCAGGGCCTGCTCGACAAGGTCAGCAATCATGACATCGTTGGTCTGGCTTGGTCGGAGAATGGCTTCCGCCACATGACCAATAGCCAGCGCGCCGTGAAGACGCCTGACGATGCCGAGGGGCTCAAGGTGCGCACCATGGAAAACAAGGTGCACATGGAAGCCTTTGAGCAGATGGGTGTGCAGCCGACGCCGATGGCGTTTCCGGAGGTGTTCACCGCGCTCCAACAGGGCACCGTGGATGGCCAGGAGAACCCGATAACTGTCATCGTGGCGACCAAGTTCTGGGAAGTACAGGATCACTTGTCGCTCACCGGGCATGTTTATTCACCGGCCGCCGTGCTGGGCTCGCCAATCCTGCTCGACGGTCTGTCTGACGAAGAGCGTGGATGGTTCACTGAAGCCGCTCGGGCCTCCGCTGAGGCGACCCGTGAAGAGGTCTCTCGCCTCGAGCGCGAGGGCATTGAACTGCTTCGCGAAAATGGCATGACCGTCGAGACGGATATCGACAAGGCCCCCTTCCAGGAGGCGGTGCAGCCGGCCTACGAGATCTACACCGAGCAGTATGGTAGCGAGATGCTGGAACGCATTCGCGCCAGCGACTGCTAATCCACCATGACGATGGCCCGGCCCACGCAGGGCCGGGTGCCCCCATAGTGAAAGGTGGCTGCGATGCTGCGACTCTTCCTGCGTTTCGAACAGCAGACGACACGTCTGGCGTTATTCGGCGCTATCGTGATGCTGATTATTTCCGTCAGCCTGGGCTTCTATCAGGTGATGACCCGCTTTGTATTTGATGCCCCGTCGACCTGGTCGGAGGTGATCTCGCGCTCGAGCATGGTCTGGTGCGTTTTCCTAGGGGCTGCCGCGGGGTTTCGCGGTGGTTTCATGATGTCGGTGGAGGTCATCTATCGACTGCTGCCCAGGCGCAAGTTGATCTGGATTGAGGTGTTTATCGCACTTTGTTGTGCCGTCGTGCTGATGGTGCTGATTGTCTTTGGCATCGCCATGATGCTGCGAGTGCGTAGCCAGATGCTTTCGGGCCTGGAAATCTCGATAGCCTGGGCCTATGCCGCCATGCCGGTCGGCTCCGGCTTCGCGCTGATTGCCGTGATGGCGAGGCTTGTTGCGCAAGCGTTGGGGATCGATCCGGTGGGGCCGGTAACAGAAGATATCATGCAAGAAACGCCCATTGTGGCAGACAGGAGTGATGCACCATGAATGCTGCCATCGGCTTATCCCTGATCATCCTTTTCTCGCTGGGTGTTCCGATTGCCGTCTCCATCGTGCTGGCGTCGATCATCGGTATCGAGTTCTTCTCGAGACTGCCCCTGCTGCTGGTTCCGCAGCAGATGTTCGTCGGCATCGACAATTTCCCCTTGCTGGCGATCCCCTTTTTCATATTGGCCGGGAACCTGATGGCTGCCGGCGGAATTTCCAGGCGTCTTGTGGATCTGGCCAAGTCTATTGTGGGCGGTTTGCAGGGCGGTCTGGCGATGACCTGTGTGCTGACATGCATGATGTTTGCCGCCGTTTCAGGATCCAGCGTGGCGACTACCTTTGCGATTGGTTCCATTCTGATTCCGGCGATGGTCAAGCACGGCTACCCACGGCCGTTGGCGGCCTCGATCCAGGCCTCATCGGCAGAGTTGGGAGTGCTGATCCCCCCGTCGATCCCGCTGATTCTCTATGGGGTCAGCACCGACACCTCCATCGGCAAGTTGTTTATTGCGGGGATCGGGCCTGGCTTGTTGATCGGTGGGGCGCTGCTCCTCTTCCTGTACCTTTTCTGCAAGGTCAGGGGGTACGGTCTGCAGGACAGAGAAGACCGTGAAGCCTTCCCCATCGCGTTCAAGCGTGCCTGGGCGGCGATGCTGATGCCGGTAGTGGTAATTGGTGGGATCTACGGCGGTGTCTTCACCCCGACCGAGGCCTCCGCCGTGGCGGTGGTCTATGCACTGATCGTGGGCGGGTTGATCTACCGCGAACTCAGCTGGGCGGAACTGGTGCCCATACTGAAGGAGAGCGTGATTTCGACAGCGGCGGTGATGCTGATCATCTCGGCCGCTGCATTGTTCAGTTTCCTGATCAGCCGTTCGGGATTGCCGATGCAGGTGGCGGGGTGGGTCGCCCAGGTGTTCGAGAGTCCCTGGACCTTCCTGCTGGCGGTGAACGTCATGCTACTGGTCATTGGCATGTTTATTGAAACCTCGGCCGCCATTCTGGTTCTGGCTCCCATCTTCACACCGATCGCCATGCAGTACGGCATCGATCCCGTGCACTTTGGCCTGATCGTAGTGGTCAATCTGGCGCTCGGGATGTTCACCCCCCCACTAGGTGTGAACCTGTTTGCCGCCTGTGCTGTGGCGAAGCTTTCCATCGACCAATTACTACCCTGGCTGCTTCGGTTTGTGCTGGTCGTGCTGGCCTGTCTCCTGGCGATCACGTATATGCCATGGATCTCTCTTGGGTTGGTGGATCTGCTCTATTAAGACAAAAAAGACAAGACAATAAGGAGTAACGCATGGCGGAACCGCTTGAATACCCCCGTAAGCAGGCGCTCATCGGAGGGGATTGGGTTACTACCCAGGGCACGCTGGATGTCGAGGCACCGTCCTACGGCAATGTCATCACCCAGATCGCACGTAGCCAGGCAGCCGAGGTGGATTCGGCTGTTCAGGCCGCCAGGCTGGCCTTCGAGGGTGGGATGGGCGATTGGGCGTCGTGGACGGCTCGGCGTCGTGGCGAGTGGCTCATTGGCTTCGCTACCGCCATCGAGGCGGATCACGACCGGCTCGCCGGACTCGAGTGTGTCGATACCGGGAAGCCGCTGACCCAGGCTCGCGGGGATATCTCCGCGTGTGCCCGCTACTTCCGGTTCTATGGTGGTGCGGCGGATAAACTTCATGGCGAGACGATTCCGTTCGAGAGTGATTTTGCCGTTATGACCCTGCGCGAACCCTATGGGGTATGCGCGCAGATCATTCCCTGGAACTATCCTGCCCAGATATTTGGGCGTTGTGTGGCGGCGGCACTTGCCGCGGGCAATACCGTAGTGCTCAAGCCGGCCGAGGACGCGTGCCTTAGTGTCTTGCGCCTTGTTGAACTTGCGCAGGAGCAGGGCCTGCCCCCGGGGGTGCTCAACGTCGTACCCGGTTTAGGCAGCGAAGCCGGGGCTGCACTATCGGGACATCCCGACATTGACCACCTTTCATTCACCGGTTCACCCGTGACGGGGACGCGGGTGACCCAGGCTGCCGCGGAACACCATGTGCCAGTCACGATGGAGCTGGGAGGCAAGTCTCCCCAGCTGGTGTTTGCCGACGCCGATCTCGACGCCGCGCTGCCTTTTCTGGTGCAAGGCATCATCCAGAATGCGGGTCAGACCTGCTCGGCCGGTAGTCGCCTCCTGGTGCAGCGAGAGATAGCCGACCAGGTGCTTGAACGACTCGCGGAACGCTTTACTGCGCTGCGCTGCGATGTGGGGGAGGCCGATGCAGACTGTGGCCCTCTGATCAATGCCCGGCAGAAAGCCAAGCTGGAGGCACGCCTGGAGGCGGCGGCGAACGATGGTATTCGGACCTTGGCACAAGGCTGCGTGGCAGAGGCCGAATTGGCTGGTGGCTATTTCGTGGTACCGCGGCTTCTCACCGATATCCCTGCCGGACATGACGTGCTTCAGGAGGAGCTTTTCGGCCCCATTCTGGCGGTACAGGTCTTCGAGGATGAGGCGGAAGCCCTGGCGCTCGCTAACTCCACAGATTTTGGGCTGTGCGCCGGCATCTGGACCCGTGATGGAGGCCGGCAGTTGAGGCTGGCCAAGGGGATCAGAAGTGGTCAGGTCTTTATCAACAACTATGGCGCGGCAGGCGGTATCGAGTTGCCCTTTGGTGGCGTGGGACGTTCGGGGCACGGCCGCGAGAAAGGTTTCGAAGGACTGCGCAGTTATACCCGTATCAAGACGGTGGCGCTTCATCACGGTTAATGCCACGGATGGATAGAAAGGAGAATGACATGCAAAGCACTCAGCGTATTGGCTTGATTGGTGCCGGCCTGATGGGACATGGAATTGCCCGCAACATTTTGAAGGCCGACTACCCGTTGGTGATTCTGGATCACCCCGGTAACCAGCCCGTGGATGACTTGCTGTCGGCCGGCGGAAAGCTGGCCGGCACTCCACGCGAGGTTGCCGAACGATCGGATGTGGTCATCCTGTGCGTTACTGGCACACCGCAAGTGGAGAGTGTGCTCTTCGAGGCCGATGGTGTGGTGGAGGGTATCCGGCCTGAGACGCTGGTCATCGACTGCTCGACGGCCATCCCCAACGTTACGCGAGCGATCGCCGAACGTATCGTTGCGGCAGGTGGCCGCTTCATGGATGCGGCCATGACTCGAACGCCTAAGGAGGCTGAAGAGGGGCGGTTAAACCTGATTGTCGGTGCCCCTGAGGCGTTGTTTACCGCTACACAGCCGTTGCTTGGGTCATTTGCAGAAAATATTGCCCATGCCGGGGATGTCAGTGCCGGGCATACTCTGAAGCTATTGCATAACTTCGTCTCCCTGGGCTTTTCTGCGGTACTCGCCGAAGCGGCGGCGGCATCGCGCCGGGCGGGGATCGAGGATGGCGCACTGCTGGAAGTGCTTGGCAAGGGAGGAGGCGGTGGCGTGGTGTTCGAGCGCATGCGGCCTTTCATCGAGACGGGAGACCCTTCGGGCTTCCGGTTCAGTGTAGCCAATGCGACGAAGGACCTCGGCTACTATCACGCCATGACAGATGCGCTTGGGGCACAGCGTGATGTCGCTGAAGCCGTGGTAGGGCTCTATCGAAGCATCGATCAACAGGATCTACTGGTTCCAGAGCTGATTGATGTGTTGGCTGATAAGCTTTCTTGAAAGTGGGGGAGGTGTATCTGGGGCTCTCTCAGCGACAACGAGGTCTACTCTTGACCGGCGGTGGGGCCTTGATCATGTCGCCGGATGCGCTGCTCATCAAGCTCGCGGCACTGCCGGATGCCGAGATTCTGATGTGGCGCGGCTTGCTGTCCGGACTAGGCTTCTTCCTGATTACCCTGGCACGCCATGGCCGTAATACCCTGGGCGTCTATCGCCGATGTGGTGGCACAGGGGTCGCCGTGGCGTTGTTGTTCAGCATGACCACCTGCGGCTTTGTGCTGGGCAACCAGTACACTAAAGCAGGAAATGTTCTGATGATTTTAGCCGCTGCGCCCTTGATCGCGGCACTGTTATCCCGGGTGATCCTGGGAGAGAGACTGCCGTTACGTACCTGGTTGGCGATCGGAACGTGCATGTTAGGCATCGGCATGATCGTGGTCGACGATGTCGGGGCGGGAAGTTGGTTGGGCAATGGCTATGCCCTGATCGCAGCGACCACGCTAGCCCTTAATTTCACATTGTGCCGACGGCGACCGGGTATCGACATGAGTCCGATGTTGGTATTCAACGGCCTGATTGTTGGCAGCGGTGGCGCATTGGTCCTGCTGATGGGGAGTGGCCATATTTCGTTGCCGAGTATCGGCAGTGGTATCTATGTCGTGCTGTTGTGCCTGGTGATTGTTCCCGCGGGGGTGACGCTCTTGCAACGAGGTCCTCTCTACCTGCCGGCAGCCGAGGTAGGATTGCTACTACTTCTGGAGGTCGTCATCGGCACCTTGTGGGCCTGGGGCATACTTGGGGAACGTCCCAGTGCAGTGGCCTTCGTGGGCGGGGCCCTTGTGCTTGGAACCCTGACGGCCAAAGGGCTGTATGAGCGATCTGTCGAAATGAAGATGAGAAAAATGTTGGCCGTCGAATAGGTGCGTTTCAGCGCTTGATGCGTTCGGCAATGGCGACGCCAAGGCTTTCAGTGGTGCCACGGCCGCCCGCGTCGGGAGTGAGGAGGGTCGCATCGCCCTCGCGGAGCACTCCCTCGAAGGCAGCGACGATGGCGTCTGAAGCTTCCTGGTGGCCGAGGTGTTCGAGCATCATCGCTGCCGACCAGATCTGGCCGATAGGATTGGCGATACCCTTGCCCGCGATATCAGGAGCGCTACCGTGGACCGGCTCGAACAGGCTTGGAAAGATACCTTCGGGGTTGATGTTGGCCGACGGAGCCACGCCGATTGTACCGGTGCAGGCGGGACCCAGGTCGGAGAGGATATCGCCAAACAGGTTGCTCGCTACCACGACATCGAACCAGTCCGGGTGCATCACGAAGTTGGCTGCAAGAATATCGATATGGAACTGGTCAACGGAGACGTCAGGGTAGCGTTTGCCAATCTCGGAGACACGTTGGTCCCACCACGGCATGGTGATGGCGATGCCGTTAGATTTGGTCGCAGAGGTAAGCTTTTTACGGGGACGACTCTGGGCCAGCTCGTAGGCAAACTTCAATACCCGATCAGTACCGTAGCGCGTCATCACCGTTTCCTGGATCACGACCTCACGCTCGGTACCTTCAAACATCTTGCCGCCGACGCTCGAGTATTCGCCCTCGGTGTTCTCGCGTACCACGTAGAAGTCGATGTCCCCGGGTTGGCGGTCAGCCAAGGGACTTGTGATTCCCGGTAGCAGCCTGCAGGGCCGCAGGTTGATGTATTGATCAAAGCGACGGCGGAACTGCAGCAATGAACCCCACAGCGAAATATGGTCCGGCACGGTTTCGGGCCAGCCCACGGCACCGTAGAAGATGGCATCGAACGTCTCGAGGGTCTCGAACCAGTCGTCCGGCAACATCTGACCATGCTCGGCATGGTAGTCGCAACTGGCGAAATCGAAAAACTCAAGCTCGAGATTGAGGCCAAAACGCTCGGCAGCAGCCTTCAGGGCGCGTACGCCCTCGGGCATCACCTCTTTGCCAATGCCATCGCCGGGGATCACGGCAATACGATGTGTCATGGGTTCGGACCCTCTTCATCAATGTTGAACTTGCTACCACTCTAATCCCTGATGCCCTAGAAATAATCAAGCTAAAATGAAAATGACTGTTAACCTGGAGTGGATAATTGGATGTCACAGATTGATGACCTTGCCTTTTTCCAACGTCTTGCGCTTGCCGGCAGCCTGACCGCCACCGCCCGTGATCTCGGGTTGTCCGTGTCGGCTGTCAGCAAGCGACTGAAGCAGCTTGAATGGCGTCTTGGGGTGAGTCTGGCTAGCCGGACCACACGACGACTTACTTTGACGGTGGAAGGGGAGCGATACCTGACCGATGGTGGTGCGATACTCGAGGAGCTTGTGGAGCTGGAGGAAGGCTTGAATGCCCAGCGTGCCTCGCTTTCGGGGCCGCTCAAGATCAACGCTACCTTTGGCTTTGGGCGATGCCATGTGGCTCCGTTATTGTCGCGTTTCTGCATAAACCACCCAAACGTGGAGGGAACGCTTGAACTCACCAACTTCCCCATGACGCCTGGTGAGCAGGGCGTTGATATCAGCATCCGTGTTGGAGAGCTCCCGGACTCCAGGCTGGTTGCCAGGCGCATCCTAGAAAACCGCCGCATCCTCTGTGCAGCACCCTCTTATGTAGAGCGAATGCTCCCGTTATCGGTGCCGGCGGACCTGTCGAGGCATCCGTGTCTGGTACTGCGCGAGAATGACAGTGATTTTGCGGTGTGGCGCTTTGAGCATCGTCCAGGTCAACACAAGGATCAGGCGGTCAAGGTCTCCGGTCCACTGGCCAGCAATGATGGTGAGGTCATTGTGAACCTGGCCTTGGATGCTCATGGCATCATCCTGCGCTCCTACTGGGATGTTCAGGCACACCTAGAAGCTGGTCGCCTAGTTCCATTATTGCCGAAATGGCAAGGAGTTAGAGCCGACTTTCATGCCGTGTATCTGCAGCGTAGGAATGCTCCTGCCAGATTGCGGGCCTTCATTGATGTATTGCAGCAGGAGATACCACGCCGGGTGGCAAGTGTTGATTACCGTTGAAATGGTCATTGCCAGTGTCTCGTAATAAAAGCGCAAGCTTACGGGGCGGCATAGAGGGAACCGTGGACCAAGAGGGGGCTTGAGACTGGGAAGGTCATCCGGATGACCCTTAGGGCCCCTGTCCAAAGCGCGGGGCAGCGTATGGGAAGCAGTCCGGAGGAGTCGTTGTATAAAGCGAGGTGCTACATATCACATGAGTTGCAGGCGGGAAAAGTTGTGTTACTGTTAGACAGTGTGGAAGGGTAAGTGCCGATTAGCATAAGAATATAGACAAAAGCTATCGCACAGCCACCCGGACACGACTATCCAACAATAGGAGTGCGATGTGATGCGTAACACGCGTTTTATTGCTGCAGGAACTGCTGCTGCCCTAAGTCTTGCCGCCTGGTCGGGCATTGCCGTTGCCGATGATACTCACACAATCAAATTTGGTAACGTGATTTCGCCCGACGACACGCAAAACCAGGGGTACGATCTATTTGCCGAACAGGTGGCTAAGCGTACTGATGGTCGGATTGAAGTCCAAGTGTACCCGGACAGCCAACTTGGTGGTGAGCGTGAAATGATCGAAGCCACCCAGTTCGGCGATATTGAGATGACTGCTCCTTCGGTTGGCGTCCTTGCCAACTTTGATAAATCTCTGGAAGTTTTCGATTTCCCCTTTATTTTCGAGGATGCTGAGACCGCCTACGAAGTTCTTGATAGTAAGCTTGGTGAGGAAATGCTCTCGGGCCTGGCTGACAGTGGCTTGATTGCCCTTGGTTGGGGTGAAAATGGTTTTCGTAACTTGGCGATGACGGATGGTACTGTCAGATTGCCGGACGATATGGATGGGGTCAAACTGCGTACCATGCAGGTGCCGATGCATATCGCTTTCTGGGAAAGCATTGGAGCTGCACCTACACCCTTGTCTTTTCCTGAGGTGTTTACCTCACTTCAGCAAGGGGTTGTCGATGGTGTGGAAAATCCCTATGAGCTGCTCTATTCAGCTCGTTTAACTGAGCCCGCTAACTACTTGACTGAAACTCGTCATATTTATGATCCTGAAGTAATTCTCATTAACAAGGACTTCTTCGAAAATCTCTCTGAAGAAGATCAGATGATCATTCAAGAAGCGGCCGATGCCGCAATCGACAAGATTCGCACGCTCAAGAAAACTGTTACAGATGAAATTCGTGCTGAAATTGAGGATGAAGGTGGTACGGTAACAGATCTGACAGATGAAGAGCGTCAAGCTTGGATTGATTCGGCAATTCCTTTTTATAAAGAAAATGCTGAAAAAGTGGATACTGATAAGTTAAAAGCTATTCTTGAGGCAGCAGGTAACACCACTTACCTTGAAGCTATTCAGTAAGTTATTCTGAATGAAGTGCCCCTATCCAGGCTGCAAGTCTCGGGTAGGGGCAAGACGGCTTTATCCCAGAACTGGGTAGTTAACTCATGCTGAAATGGCTATATAAACATTTAGACGAACACATAGAGACTTACCTAGCGACGGTCGCTTTGGTGATTTTTACTTCGCTCGTGATCTTTCAGGTTGTGATGCGCTATGTGTTTAACAGTCCTCCTGCATGGTCTGAAGAGATTGCGCGGTATTCTCTTGTTTGGTTTGTGTATCTCAGTGGTAGTTATGCTATAAAATATCAAAGGCATGTTAAATTTAGTGTGGTTGTCAATTTTATAGGCAAGAAGCTGCCGCTCTTACAGCGTCTTATTAGTCTCGCTATTTTTCTTGTTTGGCTGGCTTTTCTCATCTATATGTTTGCTCTTTCTAATGAGATGGTGAAGCGTCAGGTGATGACGGGGCAGTTGTCGCCAGGCTCTCAGATCCCAATGTATTTTGTCTATATCGGGCTGCCGCTAGGGCTTTTCCTCATGTCTTTTCGTGTCTTGCAGCATACGTTGCGTGCTTTTGTAGATATAATTCGTAACCCATTTGCTCCCATTTCCCCATCCCAATCTGAGGTGGATTAAATATGGGTATTAGTATTCTGGCAATCAGTTTTGTTTTTCTACTCATTTTCGGAATGCCTGTCGCATTCGCACTCGGTATCGCTTCCATGCTCTCAGTCATGATAACTGAGGTGGTCCCGGTAAGCTATCTTACCCAAACTATGTTCGGGGCGGTTGACTCTTATTCGCTTCTTGCTGTTCCCCTTTTTGTACTATCGGGTGTCATTATGGAGTATGGAGGCCTTTCCAAAAGGCTGATCGATGCTGCCAAGACGTTTGTAGGACATATTACTGGGGGATTGCCGGCTGTTACCTTGGTTGGCACCACCGTTTTTGCGATGTTGAGTGGTTCGGGGCCGGCAACGGTAGCCGCCATCGGTGGCATCATGATTCCAGCCATGATCCGTGAGGGTTACGGTCGGGGTTTTAGTGCCGCCACACTGGCTACGGCTGGCGGTGTGGGTATCGTGATACCTCCAAGTATTCCGTTGATTATTTATGGCATTACCACAAATACCTCTATCGGTGATCTTTTCCTTGCCGGTCTGATTCCCGGCTTAGTAATTGTAATTTCGCTGTATATTGTTGGCCGTTATATATGCAATAAAAAAGGCTACGGTGGCCACACTGAAAAGGCGAGCTGGGGGCAGCGCGGAGAGGCGTTATGGAAGGCAAGGTGGACGTTATTGATGCCTGTCGTGGTCTTGGGAGGCATTTATGGTGGTGTTTTCACCCCAACGGAAGCATCCGGTATCGCCGTAGCCTATAGCCTTGTTCTGACCCTTTTGTATAGGGAGGCGGAGGTTTCAGATATTCCCTTGATGCTGAAAACCACTTTCCTGATCTCGGGTATGATTTTGGTAATTATTGCCACTGCATCCACCTATGCAAGAATTCTGACACTGGAGAGAATACCAACACTCATTGCTAATTTTCTTGGAGCATTGCCAGTGCCGTTCTGGGTCATATTGGCAGTCATCCTTCTGATGCTTCTTTTTATTGGAATGTTCATGGAGACATTGGCCGGAATTATCCTGCTGGCCCCAATACTTGTACCTGTTGTTACGCAAATGGGAATGGATCCTGTTCATTTTGGTATTGTCATGATCATGGCTTCCATGATTGGCTTCGCCACGCCACCAGTGGGAGACAACCTGAATGTCGCCAGCGCGATCAGTGGGTTGCCAATAGAAAAAGTGAGCGTTGCTGCCTTGCCATTTGTGGCGGTTCTTATTGCTATTTTATTTTTGGTGGCTTATGTGCCTCAGATTTCGCTGTTACTACCAAGCTTACTGAGTTAATACGTAAGTTGATATGATGGCCATAGGCTTCCTGGTCATCATATACCTCTCACCTTCAACAATAGGGAGGAGCGAGTAGACAGTGGCATCAGTCGTATAGCCTTATGGGTGAAGTGTCACCTCCTCAGACATGATAGATGCTAGATATCTCGCGCAAAATTGATGAAAGTCGCAGTGATTGGCCTAGGAGCTATCGGCATACAGGTCCTGTGGCAACTGAGCCGAATCAACGGGGTCGAGGCACATGGCTTTGACAAGGCATACCCCGGTCATCCGTCTGCTGGAGCCGGTGGTGAAAGCCGTCTTTACTGGAACATGGAGCTGGTTGAGCCGAGCTATATACCGCTCATTGAACGTGCCGCCGCCGCTTGGAAAAAACTGGAATCTGCCAGTGGGCAGGTGTTGCGCGATCCAACTGGTGTGTTGATTTATGGGAGTGAGGGGGCGATGACTGTCAAGCTTGTTGGAACCTGGAATCAGGCGGCTTCTAACCGCTGATCGCGTTGAACCAGCGGGTCTTCCTGATCGGGGTTCAGCCAGACCGTCCGGCGCGGCGTCCAGTTGCGGGTGGCACTACTCCACCGCCCGGGATGTTGCCGTTTCGCCTCGGCATAGATGGCGTCTCGCCTTGCCAGCACCTCGTTATCCAGGCCGGCATGCCGCTCCCCCGGGGTGACGAACCGTATGGCGCTGTGGCGGTGTTCGTGGTTGTACCACTGCACGAAGCGCGTCACCCACTGCTGCGCCGCTGACAGGCTCTCGTAGCCGTCCATCGGGTAGTCGGGCCGGTACTTGCAGGTCCTGAACAGCGACTCCGAGAAGGCGTTGTCATTGGAGACCCGAGGGCGGCTGTACGACGGAGTGATATTTAACCGCTGCAACGTCGCCTGAAGCGTCGAGCCTTTCATGGCGGAGCCATTATCGGCGTGTAATACCAGTGGCTGGTTGATGCAGCCTTCGCGCAGCACGGCACGCTGGATTACCTCGCTGCTGTTGGCCATGGATTCCTGGTCGAAGACCTCGGCATCGACGATCTTGCGGCTGTAGATATCGACGATCATGTACAGGTAGTAGAACTGCCCACGTACACGGGTTGGTAAGTAGGTCACGTCCCAGCTCCAACAGGTATTGGGGCGTGTCACCCGGCGTCGCTGGGGGTCGCCCTTGGGACGTGGAGCGCGAGCGCGGCCACGGTGGTGCTGCTCACCATGCTCCCGGAGGATGCGGTAGTAGCTGGACTCTGACGCCACGTAGCGGCCTTCTTCGTCCAGCAGCCGCGGCACGATCTGCCCAGGCGGCAGGCTGGCGAACTCAGGACGATGGCAAATCTCCAGCACCTGCTGACGCTCCTCCGGCGATAGGGCATGACGCGGGACAGGCCGCACCGCTTGAGGCCGGCGATCCTGATCGCCCCGCACCCAGCGGCGATATGTGTTGGTGCCGATGCCAAGCTCTGCACACGCGGCTTGCAGGCGGGCTCCTTCGGCGCGGGCCTCATCGATCAGCTGTATGGCATCCTGGCGATCTGAAGTGCTGATCATTCGTCCTCGTCCCCCCAGATCGCTCGGGCCTTTTTTCGCAATGTCAGTAGTGCAGCGGTTTCCGCCAGCGCGGCTTCCTTGCGGCGGAGCTCACGCTTGAGCTCCTTGTTCTCCTGGCGCTCCGCCTTGCGGGCTTCACTCTGCTGCTTGGTGGCGGCATCGCTTCGGTCGTTGGCACCTTCACAGCTCGCACGCCAGCGCTGGATCTGCTCGGGATAGAGGCCACGCTGCCGGCAGTATTCAGCACGTTCAGCCTCGCTGAGGGCCGCTGTCTCCAGAACGGCGTGGAACTTGTCCTGCGAGCTCCAGCCTTCGGGATCATCGCTCTGGTCAGGTAGCAAACGGCCTGCTTGACGAGCCTTCTTGCGCCAGTTGTACAGTGTCGCGGCGGAGATGCCTTCTTCCTGGGCCACTTCCGCCACCGTGCGGTTGTGCGGCGGGAGCAGCTTCTTGAGGATGGCTTCTCGGCGCTCGTCGGAGTACTTCATCGGAACCTCATCACGCCCCATATGGTTCAGAGTCTAACAGCCGCTGATACTCCAACTAGCGTGACAGTGGGGG
>NZ_KK211060.1:0-32406 GCF_000620045.1 Halomonas halodenitrificans DSM 735
CAGCTGGTTGATAGGCCGGATGTGGAAGCGCTGCGAGGCGTTGAGCTAACCGGTACTAATGGCCCGTGAGGCTTGACCATATAACACCCAAGGGGTCTGTGATGACCCACGACGCCGGATACGTCTTGAAACGTACGCGTCAGCATGATTCACCGTTTTTCGCCTGACGACCATAGCGAGCGTGAACCACCTGATCCCATGCCGAACTCAGCAGTGAAACCGCTTTGCGCCGATGGTAGTGTGGGGTCTCCCCATGCGAGAGTAGGTCATCGTCAGGCACTTATATCGAAAAAACCCCGAACATTCACGTGTTCGGGGTTTTTTCATATCTAGCGGACGCTAGGGCCACGAGATTATTATCGGGCTTGTGCCAGCCGCCAGCCGATCATCGTCAGGCACTGATACCGACCTTATATCGAAACTCCGAGCATTCATTTGCTCGGGGCTTTTTTATGCCTGCCTGGACTCGCGTCATGAGAGGCGGGCCAGGCACCAGCCCCATACCGCTTCCTGGGAGGCGAGAGGCAATGGGGAGCGCTTGCGGACCAGGAAGTAACTGGGTTCTTTGATCATGGCCTCATCCGCGACCTGCACCAGGCGTCCGGCTTCGAGGTCCCCCGCCACAAATGCCCGACACGCCAGGGCGACGCCCTGGCCGGCCAGGGCCGCATCCAGCGCCAGTGTCGTCTGGCTGAATGTCGCGCCGGATAGCTTGCCGTCGTTTCGAAAGGGCTTTCGCAAGAGCCTTCGCAAGAACAGCGGCCAATGATCGTGGGCGTCGTGCAATAGCGGGAGTTCCCGAAGCCGTTCCCCGGTCAGGGGAAGCGGCAACCCCTTGACCAGATACGGACTGGCGACCGCGATCAGCTCCTGATGGAACAGTAGCTTGGCCTCCAGCCCGGAGGGAAACGGGGGGCGGGTTAGCCGCACGGCAATATCTACCTGGTCGCGATCAAAGGCGGAGAGCGTCTCGGTGGCGACCGTGCGCAGCTCGACACCGGGAAGGGCCGCGTTGAGCTCGGCCAGGCGCGGGATCAGCAGCTTCGCGGCGAAGGTCGGCGTCACACTGATCGTGACAGTATCCGGTTGCTGCAATAGTCGTCCGGTGGCGTCTCCGAGCGTATCGAAGGCGCGGGTCAAATCCGTCAGGTAGGCCGCGCCCGCTGGTGTCAGTGCCAGGCCACGGGGCAAACGCTGGAACAGGGCCAGGCCCAGGTGTTCCTCCAGCGCGCGTACCTGCTGCGCGACGGCACCCTGAGTGACACTCAGCTCATCGGCGGCGGCCCGAAAACTCAAGCGGCGGCCCGAGACCTCGAAGGCGCGCAGGGCATTGAGCGGGGGAAGCTTACGGCGGGATAAGGTCATGCCTATAGCCTATAGATTTTCTACAGTCTCTCACGTTTATTCATCGCGCGAAATGCCTGCCACTACTTGGCACAATGCCTCCAGAATCTAGCCGGAGGAGGTCGTCATGACGAAAGAGAAATTCTACGCGTGTGCCGTGACCTTGTTGCCGTCGGAAGACCCGGGCGGCGTCTCCGACAAGAATATCCGCGTTACGCTTTCATGAAGGAGAAACACCATGTTGCGTGCCTATATGGCGCTTGTCGCGCTTGGCATTATCTGGGGCTCAAACTTCATCTTCATGAAGTGGGCCACCGACCTGATCTCACCCACACAGACGGTATTCCTGCGGGTATTGTTCGGTTTTCTCCCCCTGGCCTTGATGGCCTGGCGAGCCAGGGTCCTGACGCGTGAGCAGCTCCGTCATCTGCCGCACTTTGCGGTCATGTCGGTGCTGGCGACGACGTTCTATTATTATGGATTCGTGGCCGGCACCGCCCGGCTTCCGTCCAGCATTGCCGGGCTCCTGAGTGGTTCGATTCCCATCTTCACCTTCATCTGCGCCTTCCTGTTTCTGCGCCAGGATCGCCCGACCGGCCAGATGGCGGCCGGCGTTTTCCTGGGCTTCATCGGTATCGCGCTGAGCGCCCGTCCCTGGGAGGGCGCCGACGGCGTGGCGCTGGCAGGGGTCTTCTGGATGCTGGCCGGGACCCTGAGCCTCGGGGTGTCATTCGTCTATGCCCAACGATTCCTGTCGCCGTTGAAGCTGGCCCCGCTGGCATTGGCGACCTGGCAGACGGGGCTCGCGCTTCTGACCCTGCTGATACTGACCGACTTCGACGGCATGGCGGCCATAACGACGGATTCGCGCGCACTGTGGGGCGCCGTCGTCGGCCTGGGCATGCTAGGCACCGGCGGCGCCTTCTTCTGCTATTACTTCATCATCGAAAGGCTCGGTTCCGTGCAGGCATCCGGCACGACCTATATCGCACCGGTGGTGGCGGTAATCATTGGCGCGGTGGTCGGCGAGGAGATCACCACGACCGTTATACTCGCGCTGGCATTGATTCTCGGAGGGGTGGTGCTGATTCAGACGGGGAAGCGTAGGGTCGCACCCGCTTCTGTTCAGCCCTCGGCAGAAGAGTAGGGGCACATGCCCACGACAGGCCCGGTCGGGTGACCGGGGCTGTTGTGAGATGCTAGGTGGGGTATCAGGTGAGGTGCTGGAGGACCGACGGCCTACAGGGCGGCAATCTTGTCGCGCTGTTCCATCAGCAGGCGACGGGAGGCCTGGAGGTCGGCCAGCTTGCCGCGTTCCTTCTCCACCACCGCGGCGGGGGCCTTGGCCACGAAACCGTCGTTGGACAGCTTCTTCTCGATGCCACCGATCAACTTGTCCTGCTTGCCGATTTCCTTGTCGAGGCGTGCGAGCTCCGTCTCCTTGTCGATCAGGTCGGCCATGGGCACCAGTACTTCCATTTCGCCGACTAGCTGGGTGGCCGACAGGGGGGCCTGCTGGGGGTCTTCCAGCCAGTCGAGGCTCTCCAGCTTGGCGAGCTTGGCCAGGAACAGGCGGTTGGCCTCCAGGCGTTCGCGGTCGGCGCTGCCGCCCTTGGTCAGCAGTACCTCCAGGGGCTTGCCCGGTGCGATATTCATCTCGGCGCGAATATTACGCACGGCGATGATGACCCCCTTGAGCCACTCGATATTGCGGACAGCGTCTTCATCGAGCAGTGCCTCATCCGCCACCGGCCAGGGCTTGGCCATGATGGAATCCTCGTCACCCTGGTGAGTGCCGGCCAAAGGCGCGACACGCTGCCATATCTCTTCGGAGATATAGGGCATCATCGGGTGGGCCAGGCGCAGGATCGATTCCAGCACGCGAACCAGGGTCTGGCGGGTGCCGCGCTTGGCATCGAGGCCGGCGTTATCGTCCCAGAGTACCGGCTTGGAGAGTTCCAGGTACCAGTCGCAGTATTCATTCCAGACGAATTCGTAGAGCGCCTGGGAGGCATGATCCAGGCGGAACTCTTCCATGGCCCGGGTCACCTGGGTGGCCGTCTGTTGCAGCCGCGAGAGGATCCAGCGATCCGCCAGGGACAGCTCGACCGCCGCATCGCCCAGGCCGGTGTCTTCGCCCTCGGCGTTCATCAGCACGTAGCGTGAGGCATTCCACAGCTTGTTGCAGAAGTTGCGGTAGCCATCCAGGCGGCCCATATCGAACTTGATATCCCGCCCGGTGGTGGCCTGGGAGAGGAAGGTGAAGCGCAGCGCATCGGTGCCGTGGGGCTCGATGCCCTCCGGGAACTCGCTGCGCGTGGCCTTGGCAATCGCCTTGGCCTTCTGGGGCTGCATCATGTTGCCGGTGCGCTTTTCGAGCAGCGTGTCCAGCTCGATGCCATCGATCAGGTCGATGGGGTCCAGCACGTTGCCCTTGGACTTGGACATCTTCTGGCCCTGTCCATCACGCACCAGGCCATGCACATAGACCTGCTTGAAGGGCACCTCGCCGGTGAACTTCAGGGTCAGCATGATCATCCGTGCGACCCAGAAGAAGATGATATCGAAGCCGGTGACCAGCACGCTGGAGGGATGAAAGGTCTTGAGCTCTTCGGTCTGCTGGGGCCAGCCCAGGGTGCCGAAGGTCCACAGGCCCGAGCTGAACCAGGTATCCAGCACGTCCTCGTCCTGGTTCAGTTCGAGGTCGGCCGCCAGGCCGTGGCGTTCGCGGGCTTCCTGTTCGCTGCGGGCCACATAGACGTTGCCGTCGGCGTCGTACCAGGCGGGGATGCGATGGCCCCACCATAGCTGACGAGAGATGCACCAATCCTGGAGGTCGCGCATCCAGGCGAAGTACATGTTCTCGTAGTTCTTGGGTACGAACTGAATATCCCCCTTCTCCACGGCCTCGATGGCGGGCTTGGCCAGGCTTTCCACGGCCACGAACCATTGGTCGGTCAGCAGCGGCTCGATGATGTCGCCGGAGCGGTCTCCGAAGGGCAGGGTGTTGTTGACCGCCTCGACCTGCTCGAGCAGGCCGGCGGCCTCCATGTCGGCGATGATGCTCTGACGCGCCTCGAAGCGCTCCAGGCCCGCATAGGCCTGGGGCAGGGTCGGGTCGATATCGGGCAGCGGCCGCCCCTGAATATCGAAGGCCTCGGCCTCGGAGAGGATGGCGGCATCCTGGGTAAAGACATTGATCAGCGGAAGGTTCTGGCGCCGACCCACCTCGTAGTCGTTGAAGTCGTGGGCGGGGGTGATCTTCACGCAGCCCGAGCCCTTCTCCATGTCGGCGTGTTCATCGGCGACGATGGGAATACGGCGCCCCACCAGTGGCAGCGTGATGAACTTGCCTATCAGGGCGGCGTAACGCGGGTCCTCGGGATTGACCGCCACCCCGGTGTCACCAAGCAGCGTCTCCGGGCGGGTGGTGGCAACGACCAGATAATCCTTGCCGTCGTCGGTAGTGACACCATCGGCCAGGGGGTAGCGGAAGTGCCAGAAGCTGCCCTGCTGATCGCGATTCTCTACCTCGAGGTCGGAGATCGCGGTGTGCAGGGTCGGGTCCCAGTTGACCAGCCGCTTGCCCCGGTAGATCAGGTCGTCCTCATAGAGACGCACGAAGACTTCCTGGACCGCCTGGTAGAAGCCGTCATCCATGGTGAAGCGCTCGCGGCTCCAGTCGACGCTGGCCCCCATGCGCCGCAGCTGACGGGTGATATGGTCGCCGGACTCCTGCTTCCACTCCCACACCTTGTCGATAAAGGTCTCACGGCCGAGGTCATGGCGGCTCTTGCCCTCTTCCGCGGCGACCTTGCGCTCGACCAGCATCTGGGTCGCGATGCCGGCATGGTCGGTGCCCACCTGCCACAGGGTGTTATGCCCCTGCATCCGCCGCCAGCGGGTCAGGGTGTCCATGATGGTGTCCTGGAAGGCGTGGCCCATGTGCAGGCTGCCGGTGACGTTGGGCGGCGGAATCATGATGGAGTAGGGCGCACCCTCGCCCGAGGGGGCGAAGCGGCCGTCGGCCTCCCAGCGCTGGTACCAGCGGGATTCGATCTGCTCGGGTTGGTAGGTCTTGTCCATGGGCGTTCCGGGTCCAGAAATAAACACCGCCGGCCAGGGGGCCGGGCGGCAGGAATGGCGACGAAAAATGGGGCTCATTATAGCCCGGTGCGGCGGTCGGCGTCAGCCTGACTGGCCGCGCAGCTGATGCGCCTTGACCGGGTAGCCCCGCTGGCGGTAGGTCTGCCAGCACTCGCGCTTGGCGGTCAGTACGGCCTGGTGCTGGTTGATGATCTCGGCGACACGCTCGAAGCGCGAGAACCATTCGGGGATGCCGGGCGAGAGATTGAGAAGCGCCTGGACCGAGCGTTCGGGGGGCGGTGGCTCGGCCCAGCCGATGGTCACCGCCACCCGTTCGGCAAGGGCGTCATCGGCCAGGGCATGGGGTACATAGGCGTCGGCGCGGAAGGTCCAGAGCGCCTCGTCGAGTTCCCTGGCCATGGTGTCATCCTCGGCATGCAGATGCAGCCGATAGCCCTTGCGCTGGATGGTCTCGGCCAGCCGGCAGGCGAAGTCGAGACGCGCCTTCAGGGTGGTGTCGGGGAGAACGTAGAAATCGATCTGGGTCATCTGGATCTGCCCGGGGCTTTCCCTCGGGACAGGCCTTTGCGGAGGCGCTGTGAATACGTCCCTGTACGCTACCGACGCCATCCCTGGCGTAGGGCCTCCGCGTCGGCCTGCCCTTCGGCGCCCCTCGCCTCGGTGGAGAGAGCCGCGAACCCGCTTTAGCGGGCCCGACGCGGCGATGGCGCTGTTACACCAGCCGGGTGAGCCAGCCGTGGGTGTCCTCGGCGCGGCCATACTGCAGGTCGAGCAGCTTGGTGCGCAGGCGCTTGGCGATGGGGTTGCCGTTGTCGCCGGCCAGGCGGATGCGCTCCTGGTCGCTGACCAGTTCGCCCACCGGGGTGATCACCGCCGCGGTGCCGCAGGCGAAGACCTCGGTGATCTCGCCGTTGGCCGCGCCTTCGCGCCACTCGGCGATGCTGATCGGCCGCTCCTCCGGGGTCAGCCCCTCGTCACGGGCCAGGGTCAGCACCGAATCGCGGGTGATGCCCTCGAGAATGGTGTCGGTCAGGCGGGGCGTCGCGATACGCCCGTCCTGGTACACGAAGAACAGGTTCATGCCGCCCAGTTCCTCGATCCACTGGTTCTCGACGGCATCGAGGAAGGCGACCTGGCCGCAGCCATTGGCGCTGGCTTCCTTCTGGGCGGCCAGGGAGGCGGCGTAGTTGCCACCACACTTGGCGAAGCCGGTCCCCCCGGGGGCGGCACGCTTGTAGTGTTCCGAGAGCCAGATCGAGACCGGCTCGATGCCACCCTTGAAGTAGGCGGCCGCCGGCGAGGCGATCACGTAGTAGTCGACCTCCTGGGCCGGGCGCACGCCGAGGAAGGTTTCGCTGGCAATCATGAAGGGGCGCAGGTAGAGGCTGCACTCGTCGGCCTCGCCTTGAGGCGTGGGCACCCAGGCATGGTCCTGGGACAGCAGGGCCTTGAGCGAGCCGATGAAGTCGGCGTCGGAAAGCTCCGGGAGGGCCAGGCGACGAGCGCTACGTCGAAAGCGTTCGGCATTCTTCTCGGGGCGGAAGGTCCAGATGGAACCATCGGCATGACGATAGGCCTTGATGCCTTCGAAGATCTCCTGGGCGTAGTGCAGCACGGCGGCGGCGGGGTCCAGCGTCAGCGGACCATAGGGGCGCACGCTATGGCCGTGCCAGTCACCGTCCAGGGTCCAGCGCACGTGGGCCATGTGATCGGTAAAGTACTGACCGAAACCGGGGCTGGCGAGGATGTCCTCGCGGATGTTGGTGGCCGTGGGGGCGGCGTTGGGGAGCAGTTCGAAGTGTTCAGTCGACACGGCAAGGGGTCTCCGCTACGCCCGGAGCCGAGGGCTCCGGGTGGGTAAAGAACGTTCGGGCCGGCAGGGGCCCGGGGCGTGGGTCTGGATCGATCTCCATGAAAAAGGCGGCGCGAAGAAAACGCAAGCCCTGAATCATGGCCGGTCCCCGGCATGCCCGGGGCGATTGCGGCCACCGGGGCCGGATCGCCGTTATTCCACCGCGGTCTCCACCGTGGCGTCGGCTTCGCGGTCCAGCAGGTACTGGGTCAACAGGCCCACGGGGCGGCCGCTGGCTCCCTTCTGCTTGCCGGATGACCAGGCAGTGCCGGCAATATCCAGGTGTGCCCAGGGGAAGCGGTCGGCGAAACGCGACAGGAAGCAGGCCGCCGTGATGGTGCCCGCCGGGCGACCGCCGATATTGGCCAGGTCGGCGAAGTTGGAGTCGAGCTGTTCCTGGTATTCGTCCCACAGCGGCAGGTGCCAGGCGCGATCCCAGGCGGCTTCGCCGGCATCCAGCAGGTCCAGAGCCAGGTCATCGTCGTTGGATAGCAGGCCGGTGGCGTGATGACCCAGGGCAATGATGCAGGCGCCGGTCAGGGTCGCGATATCCACCACGCTGGCGGGCTCGAAGCGCTCGGCGTAGGTCAGGGCGTCGCACAGTACCAGGCGGCCCTCGGCGTCGGTGTTGAGCACCTCCACCGAGAGTCCCTTGAGGGTCTTGATGATATCGCCCGGCTTGGTGGCTCGGCCGTCCGGCATGTTCTCGGCGGCTGCCACGATGGCCACCAGGTTCACCCTGGGGCGGATGCCGAGGGTCGCCTTGAGCGTGCCGAACACGCTTGCCGCGCCGCACATGTCGAACTTCATCTCGTCCATGGCCTCGCCGGGCTTCAGCGAGATGCCGCCGGTATCGAAGGTGATGCCCTTGCCGACCAGCACATGGGGAGCCTCGTCGGGGTCCTCCGCGCCCTGATAGCGCATGACGATCAGGCGTGAGGGCTGCTCGCTGCCCCGGCCCACGGAGAGCAGGCTGTGGGCACCCAGCGCTTCGAGGGCCGACTCGTCGAGGATATCCACCTGCAGCATGCCATCCGAGCCCTGGCCCAGCGCTTCGGCCTGTTCTGCCAGATAGCTCGGGGTGCAGACATTGCCGGGCAGGTTGCCCAGGGTGCGGGCATAGTTGATGCCCCGGCCCAGGGCCTCACCGACGCGCGCGCCTTCGGCAGTGGCCGCGACGTCGCTGTCGTCGCTGACCAGTAGCTCGACCTTGGCGAGGCGCGCCTCGGGTGACTTGTCCGTCTTGAATTCCTCGAAGCGGTAGAGGGCGCGGTGGGCGGCCTCGGCGACCATGCGGGCCTTCCAGTCGCAGCCACGATCCGACAGCGGCACCTCGGTGAAGGCCATGGCGATCTCGTCCACCGGCAAGTTCGCCAGGGCGGTGAAGGTGGCGTCCAGCGCCTTGCGAAAGGCGGATTCCTGGCATTTCTCGCGCTTGCCCAGGCCCACCAGCAGCAGGCGGTCCGTGGAGAGACCCGGTGCGAAGGGAACCAGCTGGACGTTGCCCAGCCGGGCATCGAAGTCGCCGCGCTCGAGCAGCTGAGTTACCAGCCGCTCGCTGGCGTCGTCCAGGCGTGCGGCGGTGGGCAGCAGCGCCTCATCCTTGAATACCGGAATGACGATACAGGCGCTTTCGACCTTGGCAGGGTTGCCCGTTCTGACAGGGAATTCCATGGCGTCTCCACAAGACAAGCGTTGGGGTTATAGGCAATTGGGGTTACAAGCGTAGGGGGATTCTGGATAATGCCGGCACGTTGCCGTGTCGCTCCAGTGTACCCAAGGCATGGCCCCATTGCATGGCAGACGCCGCATGATCATCTTTCGTTACCTGACCCGCGAGATCCTTTTGACCATGGCCGCCGTGGCCGGTGTGCTGTTGCTGGTGATCATGGGTAGCCGCTTTATTCGCTATTTCAGCAATGCCGCCGAGGGGGAGATTCCCGCCGATATTCTCGGCACCCTGATGCTATTGCACCTGCCGGGGTTCCTGGAGCTTATCCTGCCCCTGGCATTCTTCCTGGGTATTCTGCTCGCCTATGGCCAGCTCTATCTCAACAGCGAGATCACCGTGCTGGTGGCCTGTGGTACCAGTCCCAACAAGCTGCTCCAGGTGAGTCTGGTGCCGGCGGTTCTGGTGGCCGTGCTGGTAGGACTGTGCAGCCTGTGGCTCACGCCGGCGGGGGCGTTCGAGACGGAAACGCTGCTCGAGGATCAGCGAAGCCGAGTCGATTTCTCGACCCTGGGGCCCGGACGCTTCCAGGACTTCGGCAGCGGACGCACCGCCTATATCGAGGGCTTCAGCGAGGATGGCAGCGAAATGCGCGGTGTCTTTATCAGCGAGCGGCAGCGACGCAGCGACGGCACCCCGGAAAATGCGGTGACCCGCGCCGTGGGCGGCCACCAGGTGGTGGATGATGATACCGATAGCCGCTTCCTGGTGCTGAGTGACGGCGAGCGTTACAGCGTCGAGTCGGGGCGTCACCAGGCCGAGCGCCTCGAGTTCGAGACCTATGCGGTACGCCTGTCACGGGCCGAGTCACTGCGCGAGCTCGACTCGCCGGAGCTTACCCCCACGGGGGAGCTGTTGGGCGAGGCGTCGCCCGAGGCCTACGCCCAGCTGCAGTGGCGGCTGAGCATGCCGTTGATGGTGTTTATCCTGACCCTGCTGGCGATGCCTCTTTCGCGGGTCAATCCGCGCCAGGGCCGCTTCGCCAAGTTGCTGCCGGCAATCTTCTTGCATGTGGCCTACCTGAGTCTGCTGCTGGCGGCACTGGATGCCATCGGTCGCGGTAACTTGCCGGCCGCAGTGGGCATGTGGCCGATCCATGGCGCCTTTCTGGCGCTGGGTCTGTTGATGATGATACGCGCCCAACGCAAGGGGATGAGCGGATGATTGCCGATCGCTTCGACCGTTATCTGGCGCGCAATGTGCTGGGCGCCATCATCGTCGTCCAGGTAGTATTGCTGGGGCTGGATCTGGTGATCACCTACATCAATGATCTTGGCGATGTGGAGGGCGACTACGGCGCCTTCCAGGTCCTTCTCTACCTGGGGATGCGGCTGCCCTGGCGGCTCTATCAGTATGCGCCGGTAGCGGTGCTGATCGGGGCCTTGATCGGCCTGGGGGGCATGGCCTCGAGCAATGAGCTCACCGTGATGCGCGCCGCGGGCCGCTCCCTGGCGAGAATTCTCTGGGGTGCCATGAAGCCGATCATCCTGGTGGTGATCGTGGTGCTGGTGGTCGCCGAATACGTCTCACCGCGCACCGAGCAGTTTGCCAGCGCCTGGCGCGTCGAGAAGATCCAGGGATCCGGCGCCCTGGTGACCCAGAGGGGGGGCTGGCAGCGGGAGGGCGACAGCTTCTATCGCTTCGGTGCCATCCGTGCCGATGACACCGTGCTCGACCTCTCGCGCTACCGCTTCGAAGGCCAGCGTCTGGTGGAGGCTCTGAGCGCCGCGCGGGCGGTGTGGCAGGAGGGGCACTGGGTGCTGGAAGAGGTGGCGCTGACGCGCTTCACCGACCAGGGAACCGAGGCCAGCCATCTCGATACCCGGGAGTGGGATACCCAGCTGACCCCGGCGCAGCTCTCGCGCCTGTTGCGCGACGTCGAGAGCCAGTCGCCGAGCGAGCTATGGGCCTATGCCCGCTATCTGCGGGACCAGGACCAGCAGGCCACCCAGCCGCTGCTCTATTTCTGGCAGAAGATGCTATTGCCGTTGACCATGGGCTCGCTGGTGCTGGTGGCCGCCTCCTTCGTCTTCGGCCCGCTGCGCACCGTGGCCGCCGGTACGCGCGTGTTCTACGGCGTGATCACCGGGCTCGCGTTCAAGTACCTGCAGGACCTGCTGGCGCCGGCCTCCACGGTGTTCGGCTTCTCGCCGGCCTGGGCAGTGCTGGCGCCGACCCTTATCTGTGCCGCGGTGGGGATCCTCCTGCTGCGCCGCAACGGCTGAGACCAGGAGAGCACCATGCCCCGCCGCTTACCCCACCTCGACGATGTCTGGCCCGCCGGCCTCGGCCGCCGGCTGGGTGCCATGCTCTACGATGCCTTCCTGGTCATCGCCATCTGGCTACTGGTCGCCGGCCTGCACCTTCTGGTGGTACGCCACCTGGTCGGCCTGCCCGCCGAGCAGGTCGGGACGAGTGCCGCTCAGGTCGCTTCCCTGCGGCTGATCATGCTGGCGTCGGCCTTCGCCTTCTTTGCCTTCTTCTGGTGCCGTGGCGGCATGACCCTGGGCATGCAGGCCTGGCGGTTGCGGGTACAGACCCGGGATGGCGGCACCATTTCACTGCACCAGGCCATGGTGCGCTATCTGGTGGCCTGGCTCTCCGTTGCCGCCCTGGGGTTGGGCTATCTGTGGGTGCTGTTCGATGCCGAGCGTCGCAGCTGGCCGGATATTGCCTCGGGGACCCGGGTGGTGGTGCTCCCCAAGGCGGCCAGATAGCCAGGAATCGAGCGAGATCAAAAATCGGCCTGTTTGCGGTTGCAATACCTTATGCGAATCATTTACATTTATCTTGCTGATCAACGCGAGGTGTTCGCATGTACGTCTGCATCTGCAAGGGAGTTTCCGACCACCGTATCCGTCAGGCGGTGGAAGAGGGCGCGCGTAGCTGGCGCGAGGTCCAGGCCGAGACCGGCTGTGGCACCCAATGCGGCAAGTGTGCCTGTGTCGGCAAGAGTCTGACCCGGGAGGCAGTGAAGGACGCATTGCTGCACTCCGCTACGGATCTGGCCTATGCTGTCTAGTGCATGCTGTCTAGTGCATGCCGTCCAGCGCAGGCCATGTAGTGCTATCTGCAGATATTCTTCTTTGCTGAATTTGGCAATCGTCTCCTCGGCGTGCCAAGCTTCGGGATGACTTCCCACGACCGAGAGGCAGATTCATGAAAGGCGACAGCAAGGTTATCGAACACCTCAACCGTGCACTGGGCAATGAGCTGGTGGCCATCAACCAGTACTTCCTGCATGCCAAGATGTACAAGGACTGGGGCCTGCAGAAGCTGGCCAAGTGGGAGTATGACGAGTCCATCGAGGAGATGGTCCATGCCGACAAGCTGATCGAACGCATCCTCTTCCTCGAGGGCATTCCCAACCTTCAGGACCTGGGCAAGCTGCATATCGGCGAAAACGTGCGCGAAATGCTCGAGTGTGACCTCAAGATCGAGCACGAGGGGCGCAACGACTATATTGCCGCCATCGAATACAGCGAGCAGGTCAAGGACTATGTGACTCGTGACCTGTTCCGCGATCTGCTGGCGGACGAGGAAGGTCATATCGACCACCTCGAGACCGAGCTGGGGCTGATCGACAAGGTAGGCCTCGAGAATTATATGCTCAAGCAGATGCAGGAAGCCGGCGACGAATAAGCGTCTCTTCCCATCGGCTTCTCACTCCTCGCCAGCACCGGCGCCCTTGTGGCGCCGGTGCTCGTTTCAGCCCCCACAAGCCGACAAACGGACTCGCTTCAGAAGGCCTTCTCCAGGCCGAAGCGCGGCACCGGCTCACCTTGCACCTCCACCAGCTCGTTGAACATCGCCAGCGGCCGCACCCAGAGGCCGTAGTCCCCGTAGAGCGCGCGATAGACCACCAGGGGCTCCTCGCTTTCGCTGTGATGGGCCAGGCCGAGCACCTCGTAGCGACTGCCCTTGTAGTGATAGTAGATGCCGGGCACCGGTGGCGTATGGGACATGTCACTCTCCTGAAATAACGTGATGACGCTGATGAGGGCCGAATCGGCGGACCGCTGGTGAACGCCTCAAGGCCCCGTCGAGTGGCGAGCGGCCTGCCTGGCCAGCCGTGACAGGGTCCGGGAGGCGGCCACGAAGCCGAAGCCGCCGGTAACGAAGGTGGCGGCGCCGAAGCCGGAGGCGCAATCGAGCCGGGTGGCCTCACCGTTGCCGGGCTTCTGGAAGCAGACCTCGCCGTCGCTGCTTGGATAGACCAGTTGTTCGTCGGAATAAACGCATTCCACCGAGAAGCGCCGCCGGGGGTTGCGCGAGAAGCCGAAGTCACGGCGTAGCCGCGAGCGCACCTTGGCCAGCAGGGGGTCGTGTTCGGTACGCGTCAGGTCGGCGACCTGGATGCGCGTGGGGTCGGTCTGGCCCCCGGCGGCACCGGTCACGGTGATCGGCAGCTTGCGTCGACGACACCAGGCGATCAGGGCGGCCTTGGCGACCACGCTGTCGATGGCGTCGATCACATGGTCGGCGTCCTCGGGGATGCGCTCGGCCAGGTTGGTGGGTGTGACGAAGGCGGTATCGGCCATCACCTCGATGCCCGGCTGGATCGCCCGGCAGCGCTCGGCGAGCACCTCGACCTTGGGCCGGCCCACGGTACCGTCCAGGGCATGGAGCTGGCGGTTGACGTTGGAGACGCAGACATCATCGAGGTCGATCAGGGTCAGCCTGCCGATGCCCGAGCGCGCCAGGGACTCGACGGCCCAGCTGCCCACGCCACCCACTCCGACGACCACCACATGGGCCGTGCGGAAGCGGGCGAAGGCGCGAGCGCCGTAGAGTCGGCGGATGCCGCCGAAGCGCAGGGCGTGATCGTCGTCGGTGAGGCCGGCGGGTGAGGCGGTGATAGAGTCGCTCATGGTCTTACTCATGGTCTTCATAGCGCCGTGAGTGGGGCGGTGGGTGGAGCCTCGAAAGCGGGCCAGGCTGCCTGGTCGGGCGACAGCGATCCTACGCCGTCCTTCGGCAGATGGCCGGCCCAGCCGAAGCGTTCGAACAACGCACTCATGACGCCGTCCGGGGCGCACTCGATGCGCAGCCGCTGGTCCGTGGCCGGATGGTCGAAGGCCAGCCCCACCGCGGCCAGGAGCAGGCGCGGCGCCTCCAGGTGCTCCGCGAAGAAGCGATTATGGTTGCCCTTGCCATGCCTGGCGTCGCCGATGATCGGATAGCCGCGTCGCGAGAGGTGGCGGCGGATCTGGTGGCGGCGGCCGGTCAGCGGAAACGCCTCCATCAACGAATAGCGGCTTTGCGGGTAACGGTCCACGCACACCGGCAGTTCGACGCTGTCCAGGCGACGGATCTCGGTGACCGCCTCCTGGGCCGGCATCTCCGCCTTGGGACGGCGGCCATCTTCCTCGCGTAGCGCATAGTCGAGCCGCTCGGCCTCGGGGCCGATGCCCCGCACCACCGCCAGGTAGCGCTTGGCCACCTCGCGTTCGGCGAAGGCCCTGCCCAGGTGAGTGGCGATCTCGGGCGACAGGGCGAATACCATGGCCCCCGAGGTGGGGCGGTCGAGACGATGTGCGGGATAGACCCGCTGCCCCAGCTGGTCACGCAGGCGCTGCAGCAGGAACTCGCGCTCGCCGCGGGCCATGGCGGAGCGATGCACCAGCAGCCCCGCGGGCTTGTGCACGACCACCAGGTGGTCATCGCGATAGAGTATGCGCAGCTCGTCTGCCATGGCTCGGGCCCGATTCAGGAAGGGCGGCCATTGTCGCCTTTGGTGACGGGGATGTCATCCTCCGGCACATAGGGAGTGCCGGCCAGGCGCCGGACCTCGACGCGGGACAGCCAGTCGATATCGACGGCGCGCTGCTCGAGGTCATGGGCCACCGTCAGGCTGTCCCGAGGGGACGCTTCGTCCAGGCAGATGACCACCATGACCGCCCCTTCGAGGTAGTGAAGCTCCATCTCGTGGATTTCCGACCAGACCGGCAGGGAGGACCAGTGGCGGGCCAGGGCGGCCTCCACCTCGGGGCGCAGGGGTAGCCCCGGGAAGCGACTGGGGTCTCCCTCGCCGGCGTCGTCCTCGGGGTCGACATGGAAGGTCAGGTCGGTCAGGGCGGGAAAGCCGTTGCGCAGGCGGCGGCTGACTTCGTTGCCGATCTCGTGGCCCTCGGAAACGCTGATCCGCGGCGGGACCACCACGTGGAGGTCGAGCATGGTGCGCCCTGCCGACTGGCGGGTGCGCAGGTCGTGGATGCCTCGAACGCCGGGCACGCTCATCGCCATCCGGCGCATCTCCTCCTGGGTGGCCACGGGCAGGGCGGTATCCACCAGCTCGCGGCCCGACTCCCACAGCAGGTCCCAGCCGACCTTGCCGACCAGCAGGCCGACGATGACCGCGGCCAGCGTATCGATCCAGGTGACACCGAACTGGCTGCTGATCAGCGCCACCATGACCACGCCGGTAGAGAAGACATCGCTGCGATGGTGCCAGGCGTTGGCCTCGAGCATCTTCGACCCGATGCGTTTCGCCACCCGGCGGGTGATATGGAAGAGCCACTCCTTGGCGAGCAGCGCCAGGGCGGTGAGCAGTATCGCCCCGATGCCGGGGGGAGGGATCCGGGCGGCGGAGAGCAATCGCTCCAGGCTCGACCAGGCGATGGCGCCGGCCACGAAGATCAGCACGCTGCCCAGAAACAGGGTCGCCAGGGTCTCGATGCGGCCATGACCGTAGTGGTGATCGTGATCGGGGCCCTGATGGCCATAGTGAGAGGCGGCGAGCACGAAGCCGTCGGTCACCAGGTCGGAGAAGGAGTGCACCCCATCCGCCACCATCGCCGCCGAGCCGACGATCCAGCCCACGATGACCTTGGCCGCGCCCAGCATGCAGTTCACCCCTACCGAGAGGAGGGTGACGCGGCGGGTGGCCTGGTGCTTATCGGCAGGGGTCTGCATGGTCGAGTCCGGGAGGTCTTCCTGGAAGTTGTATAGGCAATATGGCCTAAATAGTACCGAAAAGGTCCTGATTGAGGCAAGGCAAAAGTCGCTACCGCCTGCCACCATGGTCTTCTCGCCCCAGCGGCGGGATATGGTCAAGCTGTTGTTCTGCCCGATAGCGTCCGGAGCCATTCATGCCGCTTTCCCCCTCCTATCGCCTCGCCGCTACCATCCTGCACTGTTTCGATGAATACCGTTCACGCTTCAAGGCCATTACCGCGGATGCCAGCCGGCGGTTTGCCGAGGCGGCATGGCGCGAGGCTCAGCAGGCCGCCGCGGAGCGCATCAATCTCTACGAGGAGAAGGTCCAGAGCACCCTCGACCGGCTGCGTCGCGGCTTCAGCCAGGAGGTGCTGACCGACTGCGAGCGGTGGCGTGAGGCGCGTATACATTATGCTGAGCTGATCGATCAGCGACTGGATTACGAGCTGGCCGAGACCTACTTCAATTCGATGTTCTGCTCGCTCTTCCATCACCGTCATATCCGTAATGACTGGATGTTTGTCTACAGCTCGCGGGAGAGGGCGGCGCGCCACTCCGGCCTGACCCTGTGTCGCCGTGTTCGGGTACAGGGCGACTGGGTCGCCGGGCTGCGCTGGGCGCTGGATGAGACGCGACTGGAGACGGGGTTTATCGACCCGGAAGGGGACGCCGAACAAGGGGCCGAGGCGCTTCGGGAGTTATTACCCGACGCCATCCGCGATGACCCCGAGGCCGAGATCGAGCTGATCAAGAGCGTCTTCTACCGTAACAAGGGAGCCTATCTCGTCGGTCGGGTACTGGGCGGCGGCGAGCAGGTGCCGCTGGTGCTGCCGGTACTTCACGACGAGGGGGCGGGGCTCTACCTGGATACCGTGCTGATCGAGCCCGATGAAGTGTCGATCATCTTCTCGTTTACCCGTGTCTACTTTCAGGTCAAGGTCGTCGTGCCCAGCGAGTTCGTGCACTACCTGCAGGAGCTGATGCCCGACAAGCCGGCTGGCGAGCTCTACGCCGCCATCGGTTTCTTCAAGCACGGCAAGACCGAGTTCTTCCGTGGCCTCAACCAGCAGGTGGCGCGCCGTGACGATCGCTTTATCATCGCCCCCGGGGTGCGGGGCATGGTGATGGCGGTCTTCGTGCTGCCCTCGTATCGTACCGTGTTCAAGATCATCAAGGACCGTTTCGATCCCTCCAAGTCGATGAGCCGTGACAACGTTCGCGAGAAGTATCAGCTGGTCAAGCTGCATGATCGAGTGGGGCGCCTGGCGGATACCCAGGAGTTCTCCAACTTTATCGCTCGCCGGGATCACTTCGCCCCCGAATGCCTGGAACACCTGCTGGAGGTAGCCCCCTCCACCGTCTCTCTGCGGGGCGACAAGGTGGTCATCCGGCATTGCTATACCGAGCGCATGATGACGCCGCTCAATCTCTATCTCGAGCAGTGTGACGAGGCCGAGACCCGGGCGGTCCTCAAGGATTACGGCAACGCCATCAAGCAGATGGCCGCCGCCAATATCTTTCCCGGGGACATGCTGCTCAAGAATTTCGGGGTGACCCGCCACGGTCGAGTGGTGTTCTACGACTATGATGAGGTGTGTTACCTCACCGAATGCCACTTCCGGCATATCCCCGAGCCGCTCTATCCCGAGCAGGAGCTGGCCGATGAGCCCTGGTACTCGGTGGGTCCCAACGATATCTTCCCCGAGGAATTCGGCCCCTTCCTGTTTGCCGATATTGGCCTGCGCAAACTCTTCTATCGACTCCACCCCGAGCTGTTCGATGCCGACTACTGGAAGGGCGTGCAGCAGGCGATTCACGATGGTCGGGTCATCGATGTCTACCCCTATCGCAACAAGCAGCGCTTCCGTGGCGCCGAGGGTAATGGGCTGGTGCACTAGCCCGGGTGGGACAAGCTATGCTGAGGGCATGAACCCCCTGGCGAGGGTCCGGGGCAGCTCTCTGCGGCAACCCAAGGAGAATCTCATGCTGGATCTGATTACCCACTCGGCAGAGCATGTCGTGGCGATGAAGATGGGCGGGGTGGTAACGGCAAGTGAGCTGCAGCATGTCATCGACGCCATCGAGGCCACCAAGCAAGACCAGCCCCTGGTCAGCCTGGTCGTCATCATCGACGACCTGCGCTGGATGACCCTCGGTGCGCTGCTCAAGGATGTCGGCTATGGCCTGACCCAGCTCGGCGATCTCGAGCGTTACCATCGTGCGGCGGTGGTCACCGACCAGGCCTGGCTCAAGCACGTCGCCCATCTGGAAGAACGCCTCTTTCGCTCGGTGGAGATCCACACCTTTGCCAGGCACGATCACGCCGCCGCCATGGCCTGGGCCGCCGAACTTCCCACGGGCGCCCACGATAGCCCCGAAGAGGATGGCTATCATGGTGCCTGAGCCGCCTCGCGGCCGCTGGTCGATGACTGCCTGAAGATGGTAGTTTCGATACAGTCAGTGGCGAGAGGTGGTGAATGACAGAGCAGCGTGCCCCGCACCTGGTGGTGCTCACGGGGGCGGGGATCAGTGCCGAGAGCGGGATCCAGACGTTCCGTGCCACGGACGGTCTGTGGGCCAATCATCCCGTCGAGGAAGTGGCGACCCCGGGTGGCTGGCGGCGCGACCCGGCCCGGGTGCTGGCCTTCTACAATGCGCGTCGGGAGCAGGTGCGCCGGGCGCGTCCCAACGCCGCCCATCGAGCTCTGGCGGCGCTGGAGCAGCAGGGCTTTCGGGTCAGCATCATTACCCAGAATATCGACGACCTGCACGAGAGAGCCGGCTCCCGTCATGTCCTGCATCTGCACGGCGAGATCCTCAAGGCACGCTCCACGGTGGATCGTCGCATGCATTATCCGCTGGCCCGGGGTGGCATCGGGCTGGGCGACGTCTGTGACAAGGGCAGCCAACTCAGGCCCGATGTGGTCTGGTTCGGCGAGGAGGTTCCCCACTTTCTCGATGCCTGCGAGATCGTGGCCGACGCCGACCTGGTACTGGTAGTGGGCACTTCGCTCGAGGTGATGCCGGCCGCTTCGCTGCTTCAGCATGCCCCTCCCTCGGCCGAGTGCGTGCTGGTCGACCCCGAGGCCGGGGCGCTGGCACCCCCGGGGGTGGGGCGGCTCAGCCAACCCGCCGGCAAGGGGGTACCGGCGCTGGTGCACCACTGGAGGCGTGAGGGGAGGCTCTGGGTGCCCGAGGCGCTTCTGGAGGAGTGATACGCCCGGAGCGTGCTAGACTACGCGCCCGCTTTTACCCCCGGACAGCCACCATGCAGGATGATGCTCTCCACGCTCCCGTGTCGAAGGCTCTTGATGCTGACTCTGCCGATGCCCTCGATGATGGGCCTTTCGATGCCCCCGGTGATGGGCCAGGAACAGGCCGCACGCGCCGCGAATTCAAGGCCCGTGGCAGCTTTGTCGAGCGCTGCCCCGGGTGCAACCTGCCCATGCTCAACTGCCTCTGCCCCTATGCGGCCGGCGCCGAGAGCGTGGCCCGGGTGTGGTTGCTGACCCACTCCATGGAGCACTTCAAGCCGACCAACACCGGACGGCTGATCCGCGATGTATTGCCCGATACCGAGGTCTTTACCTGGTATCGCACCGCGCCGGATAAGCGCCTGCTGGCGCTGCTGGAAGACCCGCGTTTCGCGCCCTTCGTGGTCTTTCCCGATGACCAGCCCGATTATGCCGAGCGCGTGGTAGGCATCGACGCCGTCACCGACACCCGGTCGGCGGGTCGCATTCCGGTGTATCTGCTGCTCGATGGCACCTGGCGCCAGGCGCGGCGTATCTTCCGCAAGAGCCCCTATCTGAATGCCCTGCCGGTGCTGCCGTTGCGTACCGATCGCCTGACGCGCTATCGGCTGCGCAAGCCGGCCTCCGCCTCCCATCTGTGTACCGCCGAGGTGGCCGCCGAACTGCTGCGCCAGGGCGGCGACGAAGATGCCGCTCTGGCACTGGACGACTATTTCGACGCCTTCAATGATAGCTATGCCGCCAGTCGCCGTTTCGAGAAGATCGAGACGCCGACGGCGGCGATGCGGCGCCTGCTGGCGCGCAAGGGGGAGTGATCAGGCGGTGCCGAACAGGGTTCCGGCGATGCGGAAGCCGGCGATCCAGGTGCCGGCGGCGGACCCCAGAGTAGCGGTCAGAAACACCAGCAGGGTGCGCGAGACCCGGTTGTGCCACCACCCCTTGAGGTGGGTCACATCGTGGCGCAGTGTGGAGAAGTCACGCACCTTGGGCTTGCGCAGGTAGAGCTCCACGCCCGCCGCCACGAAGCCGGCGCCGATGGTGGGATTGAGCGAGGTGAGGGGCGCGGCGAAGAAGGTGGCAATGACCGTGAGCGGATGGGCGAGGGCCGCCAGGGTGGCCCCCGCCGAGAGCACGCCGTTGATCAGGAACCACTCCGCCACCAGCTGCCAGCCCAGGCCGGTATTGCGCGAGAAGCCGATGGCGAAGCCGGTAAGCACCAGGATGGTGATCAACCAGGGCAGCGCCTTCCAGATCTTCGACGGGGGCGGCGTGGCCTCGAGCCGCTGGCGCTCCTGCGTCGGCTGCGGTGGCAGCTCGTCCGCGAAGTGGTCGGCCATCCCCTTCATGTGGCCCGCGCCGACCACCACCAGTACATGGCGATAGCGCCCCGGCGTGGCTTCCTCGGCCAGGCGCAGCACCATGTAGCGGTCACGCTCGCTGATCAGCGGGGTATAGAGATTCTCGGACTCGGCGGCGAATTCGTTGAAGGTGGACTCCAGCACATCGCCTTCCTTGAGGCGCTCGACCTCCTCGGCGGAGACCTCATGGCGCGACAACACGCTACCCAATAGCCCCGAGAACAGCGAGAAGCGTTGCCACCAGGGGACGTTGTGATAGATCCGCCTGAGGGTGATGCCCACGTCGCGGTCGATCAGCAGCAGCGGCAGCTCCGCCCGCCGGGACTCCTCCAGGGCGGCACGCATCTCGGCGCCGGGCTCGATACCGGACTGGTCGGCCAGGCGCTGCTGGAAGGCGCCCAGTGCAAGGCTGGCCGCCACCACGCCGGCCTTGCCCTGGCGGAAGACCTGGAACAGATCCTGCTCGGCCAGCGCATCGGGGTTGGTAAGGCTGTGGTGGCGGGAGTCGCACAGCTCAATGGCCACGGCATCGAAGTCGCCCGAGCGGATCAGCCGGCGCACGTCCTCGGCGCTCTCGGCGGAGACGTGGGCGGTGCCGAGCAGGGTGTAGCGGGTCTCGCCGACTTGCAGGATCCTCTGCGGGCCGCTGGTGGCGTCGTCCGGGCGGGTCGGGGCCTGAGTCTCGGTCATGGGGGCTCGATTCGAAGAAGTGAGGGGGGTCAATTATCCACGAACGCCCCTGGCAGGCCAAACCTCCTGCGCCCTGGCCCGAAACTCTATGCCATCCTTCTGCGTCGTGGCCCTGAGCTCCAGGTTCCAGGCTCCAGATTCTGGGTCTCGGCGCGGCTAGCGCCGCCAGAAGGCCGGGGTGAACAGTACCAGCACGGTAAAGATCTCCAGGCGTCCCAGCAGCATGGCCATGACCAGGATCCACTTGGCCAGGTTGGGCAGGTCACCGTAGTTGGCAGAGGCCTCGCCCAGTGCCGGGCCCAGGTTGTTGAGCGCCGAGCCCACCGTGGACCAGGCGGTGACCTGGTCCACCCCGGTGGCCATCACGCCCACCAGCATCAGCAGAAACAGCATCACGTAGGCAGAGAAGAAGCCCCATACCGCCTGGGCGATGCCATCCGGCACGCTCACCCTGCCGATCTTTACCGTGATCACCGCGCTGGGGTGGATCAGGCGCATTACCTCGCGCATGCCCTGCTTGAGGATCAGGATGATGCGAATCACCTTCATGCCGCCGCCGGTGGAGCCCGAGCAGCCGCCCACGAAGGCGGCCATGAACAGCAGGAAGGGCAGCGCACCGGGCCACAGCGAGAAGTCGGTGACGGCAAAGCCCGTGGTGGTGGCCACCGAGACCACCTGAAACAGCGCATGGCGCAATCCCAGCTGAGTTTCGTAGGTGCCGGTGAGCCATAGCGAGACGGCGGCGATGGTGGTCAGGCCCGCCAGAAACAGCAGCAGGAAGCGTGCCTCGGGATCCTCGAAGTAGTGCAGCACACTGCGCTCGCGCCAGGCGATGAAGTGCAGGCTGAAGCTGACCGCCGAAACGATCAGGAAGAACACGCAGATCATCTCGATGGCGGCGCTGTCGAAGTAGCCGATGCTGGCATCGTGGGTAGAGAAGCCGCCAATGGCAATGGTGGAAAAGCTGTGGCCCAGGGCGTCGAACCAGTTCATGCCGGCGGCCATGTAGGCGAGCATGCAGGCGATGGTCAGCGAGGCATAGATGTACCACAGCGCCTTGGCGGTCTCGGTGATGCGCGGGGTCAGCTTGGAATCCTTGAGCGGGCCGGGGATCTCGGTGCGATAGAGGGCCATGCCCCCGACCCCCAGGGTCGGCAGGATCGCCACCGCCAGCACCACGATCCCCATGCCGCCCAGCCACTGCAGCTGCTGGCGATAATAGAGGATCGACTCGGGCAAGTGGTCGATGCCGGTGATCACGGTGGCGCCGGTGGTGGTCAGCCCCGAGAAGGACTCGAACACCGCATCGGTCAGTGTGAGTGCCGATTCGCCGGTGAGCATCAGGGGCAGGGAGCCGAACAGCGCGAGCACGCTCCAGAATAGTGCCGCGATCAAGAAGCCATCGCGGGTACGCAGCTCCTTGCGGGCACGGCGATTGGGCAGAAACATCACTGCGCCGGTCGCTACGGTGATGCCGATGGCCACGGCGAAGGCACCCCACTGGCCGTCGGAGAACAGCAGTGAGATCAGGATCGGCGGCATCATGGTCAGGCTGAAGAGCATCAGCAGCAGCCCCAGGATACGCAGCGTCATGCGCAGGCTCATCGGACGGCCCTCCTTGCGTCGCAGGCTCTTAGAAGAAGGTCAGTCCGACCTGGAACAGTCGCTCGACATCACGGATGCGGCGCTTGTCGATCACGAACAGGATGACATGGTCGCCGGACTCCACCATCACGTCATCGTGGGCGATCATCACCTGCTTGCCGCGCACGATGGCACCGATGGTGGAGCCCAGTGGCAGGTCGATCTCGCCGATGGTGCGTCCCACCACCCGGGATGACTGGGTATCGCCGTGGGCGATGGCCTCGATGGCCTCGGCGGCACCGCGGCGCAGCGAGTGGACGTTGACGATATCACCGCGCCGCACATGGGTCAGCAGGCTGCCGATGGTGGCCTGCTGGGGCGAGATGGCGATATCGATCTCGCCCCCCTGCACCAGGTCGACGTAGGCGGCGTTGTTGATCAGCGTCAGCACCTTCTTGGCGCCCATGCGCTTGGCCAGCATCGACGACATGATATTGACCTCGTCGTCATTGGTCAGGGCGCAGAAGATATCGCACTCCTCGATATTCTCTTCCTCGAGAAGGCGCTTGCTGGTGGCGCTGCCGTGGAGGACGACGGTGCGGTCGAGGCGCTCGGAGAGCACCGTGCAGCGCTCCAGGCCGTGCTCGATGATCTTCACCTGGTGGCTGTGTTCGAGGTGTTCGGCGAGCCGCTCGCCGATATTGCCGCCGCCGGCGATCATGACGCGACGGAAGTCGCGGTCGAGGCGGCGCAGCTCACTCATGACCGCGCGAATATCACGTCGGGCGGCGATGAAGAAGACCTCGTCGTCGGCCTCGATCACGGTATCGCCGCGGGGGATGATGGGGCGGTTGCGGCGGTAGATCGCCGCGACCCGGGTGTCGACGCTGGGCATATGACGGCGCAGGAAGGCCAGGTCCTGGCCCACCAGGGGGCCGCCGTAGATGGCCTTCACCGCCACCAGCTGTACCAGGCCACCGGCGAATTCCAGCACCTGCAGGGCGCCGGGATACTCGATCAGGCGGCGGATATGGTCGGTTACCACCTGTTCGGGGCTGATCAGCACATCGATGGGTACCGCCTCGTGGGCAAACAGCCCGCGGCGAGTCAGGTAGGCGGTCGCCCGCACCCTGGCGATCTTGGTCGGCGTGCGAAAGAGGGTGTGGGCGACCTGGCAGGCGATCATGTTGACCTCGTCCTGGCTGGTCACCGCGATCAGCATGTCGGCGTCCTCGCAGCCGGCCTGGCGCAGCACCATGGGGTAGGAGCCGGGGCCGGTCACGGTGCGAATGTCGAGCCGGGTGTGGAGCTCGCGCAACTTGTTGCCGTCGGTGTCGACGACGGTGATGTCGTTCTCCTCGCGGGCCAGGTGTTCGGCCAGGGTGCCGCCGACCTGGCCGGCGCCGAGAATGATGATCTTCATCGCGTGGGGGTTCCGCTGGGTCGAGGGGCAACACCGGTTGGTGCGCCGCAGCACGTGACGGCTAGCCTAAACCAGCCGCCACGGGAAGGATAGGGTGGCGGGCCATCAGTCCAGGGTGAAGCCGACCTTGATGGTGACCTGCCAATGCAGCACCCGGCCATGCTCGATATGGCCGCGGGTATCGAGGACCTCGAACCAGCGCATATCGTGCAGGCTCTTGCCGGCCTTGGCGATGGCGCTCTCGATGGCATGCTGGATGCCTTCCTCGGAAGAGCCGGTCAGCTCGACATGCTTGTAGACATGGTTGCTCATGATGCCTCCAGCGGTAGTTGATGGTTGGCTATTCAAACCGGGACTCTCCCGAGTCCGGCCCTACTTCTTCCTCAGTCTGGCATAGAAGAAGCCGTCGTGGCTGTCGGGCTCCGGCAGCAGCTGGCGCCCGGCGCCGGCGGGCCGGCCCCAGGCCACGTCACCGGGTGTGGTCGCTTCGGCATCCGGGGTGCGCTCCAGGAAGGCGGCAATCTGCTCGCTGTTCTCCTCGGGCAGTACCGAGCAGGTGGCATAGAGCAGGGTCCCGCCGGGGGTCAGCAGCGCCCAGAGGTTGTCGAGCAGGCGTGCCTGCAGCGCGGCCAGCGACTCGATATCCGAGGCCCGACGCAGGCGCTTGATATCCGGGTGGCGGCGAATCACGCCGCTTCCCGAACAGGGGGCGTCGAGCAGGATCGCCTCGAAGGATGTGGCGTCCCACCAGTCCCGGGCGGTGGCGTCACCGTGGGCCAGGCGCGCCTTCAGGCCGAGGCGCTGAAGGGCGTCCTCGACCCGAGCCAGACGCTCGGCGTCGCTGTCCACGGCGTGCATGTCGACATCGAAGACCTCCAGCAGGTTGCTGGTCTTGCCGCCCGGGGCACAGCAGGCGTCCAGCACCCGGGTGCCGGGGCGAGGGGCCAGGGCCGGGCCCAGCAGCACCGTAGCGAGCTGAGCGGCCTCGTCCTGAACACTGACGTGGCCGTCCTCGAAGCCGGGTAGCTCGAAGACATCGCAGGGCGTCTCCAGGGTGATGCCATCCGGGGCGTGGGTGCACAGGCGCCCCTCGAGGCCCGCCGCGGTCAGGCGCTCGAGGTAGGCCTCGCGGTCGCCGTGGCGGCGATTGACCCGCAGCGTCATGGGGCCGGGGGCGTTGTTGGCCTCGGCCACGGCCTGCCAGTCGTCCGGCCAGGCCCGGCGCAGTGAGTCGAGCAGCCATTGGGGATGCAGTAGCGCCACCGCCGGGTCGTGGTCCACTTCCGCCTGGAGGGCGTCGGACTCACGCTGCAGGCGACGCAGGCAGCCGTTGAGGACCCGGGTGGCCCACTCCTTGCCCATGAGGCGAGCGGCGCCGGCGGTCTCGCTCACGGCGGCGTGAGCGGGGACTCGCAGGTAGAGCAGCTGGTAGATGCCCAGCAGCAACAGCGCCTGGATATCGGCGTCACGGGCCTTGAAGGACTTGTTCAGCAGCCTGCCGGTCAGTGCCTCGAGGCGTGGCAGGGTGCGGCATACGCCATAGCACAGCGCCTTGAACAGGGCCCGGTCGCGGGCCACGACCTGGTGCTCATCGAGGCCGGCGAGGGAACCCTTGCCGGTGATAACCGGCACCAGGGCGCGGGCGGCGGCGGCGCGCACCGCCAGGCCGCCATCGTTCTCCAGCCCGCGGGGGGGGGAGCGGCGGGATTTGCCGGTTGAGGACGGCTGGCTCATGACGAGGACTCCTCGTGGTGGTGGCCCAGGCGCAGGCCGGGGGGGAAGCGGTCGGCTCGGGCGCGCAGCAGGTCCTTGACAGGCAGCGCCTTGCCGCCGGGTAGCTGGGCGCGGGTCACTCGTAGCACCTGGTCGCCGGCGGGGCCACAGGCGATGCGCAGCGCGTCGTCATCAGGTGCGAGCAGGGTGCCGGGCGCGGCGGGAGGCTCGTTATCGGCGAGATCACTCGCCTCGGCCAGCAGCAGGCGCAGGCGGTCGGCGTCGAAGGCACACCAGGCCACCGGCCAGGGGTTGAAGGCGAGGACCCGGGCGGCGAGCGCCGTCGCCGGCTGGCCAAAGTCCAGTTCGGCCTCGGCCTTGGAGAGCTTGGCGGCGTAGGTCACGCCGGCCTCGGGCTGAGGGGTGGCGGTCAGGCTGCCCGTCGCCAGGGCATCCAGTGCCTCGACGATCGCCTCGCCGCCGAGCGCCGCCAACCGGTCGTGGAGATCGCCGCCGGTGGTGGCGGAGGTAATGGGCGCGGGCCGGGTCAGCAGCATGTCGCCGGTATCCAGCCCGGCATCCATCTGCATGATGGTAACGCCGCTTTCGGTATCGCCGGCCTCGATGGCGCGCTGGATGGGCGCGGCACCCCGCCAGCGGGGCAGCAGCGAGGCGTGGATGTTGAGACAGCCGAGTCGCGGTATATCGAGCACCGCCTGCGGCAGAATCAGGCCATAGGCCACCACTACCATGATATCGACGTCGAGGGCCGCCAGCTCGGCCTGGTTCTCGACGGGCTTGAGGCTCTCGGGCTGGTAAACCGGCAGCCCATGCTCGAGGGCGCGCTGCTTGACGGGGCTCGGCGTCAGCTTGCGGCCGCGCCCGGCGGGGCGATCGGGCTGGGTATAGACGGCGACGATGCGGTGGTCGCTGGCCAGCAGCGCCGCAAGGCTTTCGGCGGCGAAGTCGGGGGTGCCGGCGAAGAGAATATTGAGGGGTCGGGACATTGAGGCTGCCTGGCCGGAAGTGGATATCTCCCCATGATAACGGAGCTTGCCCTGAACGACGAAGGCCGACGCTTGCGGCGTCGGCCTTCGGGGGAGTCGTAGGCGCGGGTTCAGGCGTCCTGAAGCATCTTGTGGCGCTTCTGCATCTTCTTGAGTACCCGGTCACGCTTGAGCGATGAGAGGTAGTCGACGAACAGGATACCCTCGAGGTGATCGTGCTCGTGCTGGATGCAGTGGGCCAGCAGGCCGTCGGCCTCCAGCTCGTAGGGTTGGCCGTCGCGGTCCAGGGCCTTGAGGTGGACGCGCAGGGCCCGGGGCACGTCGGCATAGTACTCGGGGATCGACAGACAGCCTTCCTGCAGCGGCTCGCGTTCGTCGCCGATCGGCGTGAACTCGGGGTTGATCAGCACCAGGGGGCTGCTGCGCTCGTCGCTGACGTCCATGACGATCACGCGACGATGTACGTCCACCTGGGTAGCGGCCAGGCCGATGCCCCGAGCGTCGTACATGGTCTCCAGCATATCGTCGACCAGCTGGCGCACCTCGTCGTCGACCGTTTCCACCGGCACCGCCTTGGTACGCAGGCGCTCGTCGGGAAATTCGAGGATAGGTAATTTGGCCATGGCGTTGGATTCACCGTTATGCTGTCATTTACACAATGACACTATTCTAGGTGTGATGCGCACGACAGCGCTAGGGCCTGCGTCGCAACACGTCGATAACATCAGACTATAACATGCCGGCGGCGTTCCATGGCATCGGCGCGATGACGCGCGGGAGGGCGGGGATGAGGCAGCGAAGTGGCGGCAGGGGGCGACGCTTCGGCTCGGGCCTGGTGCTGGCGCTGGCCATGGTTCTGGCCACGGACGCCCAGTCCCGGGGGGTGATCAAGCCTTCGCCGGAGATGCGCACCATCCCGCATCGTGAGGCGGTCGCGCCGATCCCTCTTGAGAATATACGGCATTTCCTGCGCGTGCACCGAGTCGTCGACGATCCTGAGGCCCTCGAGGGTCTGGCCTACGTGGTAGGGGGCGATGATCGTCGGCTGATGAGCAGCATGGGGGATCGCCTCTATGCCCGGGGTAATGTGCCAGGGAACGGGCGCGTAGGCTTCTATCGTGAGGGTGAGCGCTTCCTCGATCCGACCAGTGGCGAGCCGCTTGGCCTCGAGCTGAAGAGCGTCGGCCAGGCGCGCCGCGAGAGTCGGAGGGGCGAGATGACGGTGCTGGAAGTAATCTCTTCGAGCCAGGAGGTGCGCAGTGGCGATATTGTGCTGCCACTGGAAAATACGGGGCTGGTCACGGAGTTTGTCCCGCGCGCTCCCGAGCGAGAGATCGAGGGTACTATCCTGGCGGTGCCCGGAGGCATGCAGTTTATCGGTCGGCTCCAGGCAGTGGCATTGGATCGCGGCCGTCGTGACGGCCTGGAGGCAGGCCATGTGCTGATGGTCGAGCAGCGTGGCGAGCGGGTCAAGGACCCGCGCACCGGTGAGCCACTGCGCCTGCCGGACGAAGACGCCGGTCTGATAATGGTTGTCAAACCCTATCGGAAGATGAGCTATGGCCTGGTGATGGAGGCCAGCCGCTCCCTGTCGGTGGGAGATCGTATCCGCAATCCACGGCGCGCGCTCGGCGCCGCCCGGCGCTGAGGCCTGACATGTCGTCGCCGGCCTTGGGAGTTCGGGAGTGGTTGGCCCTGACGAGCCTGCCCGGGCTCGGGGCGAGCCGGTTGGCCGAGCTGATTGCTCGGCGGCCGGCCTGGCCCGATGGCTGGTTGGCCGTGTTGCCGAGAGAAGCCGCCACGGCGCTGCGGCTGTGGCTCGACCACCCCGCCCGCAGCCCACTCGCCGCCAGCGTGGATGCCGCCCTGGCCTGGGCCGCGGCCTCCGCCGACCATCACCTGCTCCATGCGGGGCACCCCGCCTGGCCCGACCTGCTGTCCGAGATCGCCGACCCACCACCGCTGCTATGGGGCTGGGGTGATATCGCCAGCCTGGCGCCTCCCAGGCTGGCCATGGTGGGGTCACGACGCGCGACCCGTGAGGGACTGACCAATGCCGGCGCCTTTGCCCGGGAGCTGGCCACCCGGGGCTGGTGCGTGGTCAGCGGCATGGCGCTGGGGATCGATGCCGCCGCCCAGCAGGCCGCCCTGGACGCCGGGGGCGTCAGCGTGGCGGTACTCGGCTGCGGCATCGACGTCGTCTATCCGCCGCGCCACCACCGCCTGCATGAGCGGCTGCGGGAGCAGCCGGGCGGGTTGCTGCTCTCGGAGCATCCGCCCGGCACCCCGGCCCGTGCCGGCTTCTTCCCCCGCCGCAATCGCATCGTCACCGGGCTCTCCTGGGGCGTGCTGGTAGTAGAGGCCGCCGAGCAGAGCGGCTCGCTGGTCAGCGCCCGGTTGGCCGGGGAGCAGGGCCGCGAGGTGTTCGCCCTGCCCGGTTCGCTGCATAACCCCCAGGTCCGAGGCTGTCTGCGGCTGATCCGCCAGGGGGCGGTGCTGGTGCGCGAGGTCGATGACATCCTCTCCGAGCTGACCCAGTGGCAGGCCCCGACGATGCCCGTGGCGTCGCGTATCGAGGCCGATGACGGGGATGGCGACCCGCTATTGCGCTGGCTGAGTGGCAGCCCGACGCCGGCCGATGTGCTGGTGGGGCTGACCGGACTGGACATCGCCGAATGCCAGCGGCGCCTGCTGATGCTTGAGCTGGAGGGGCAGGCCGCGCGGGTGGCCGGCGGCTGGGTGCGACTCTCGACGCCGTGATAGAATTTCCCGCCATTCGCGTTCCGGCCGAGCGAGGAGAGCCCATGAGCCAGGCCCGTCAGATCCAGCGCGCCGCCGCCGCCCTGCGCGAGGGCGGGGTGGTGGGCTATCCTACCGAGGCCGTCTGGGGCCTGGGCTGCGACCCCGACAACGATGACGCCCTGGCGACGCTGCTGCGCCTCAAGCGGCGTGATCCCGCCAAGGGGGTCATCCTGGTGGCGGCGAGCATCGAACAGTTCGTCGAGTGGCTGGAGGGGCTCCCCGCCGTACAGCATGCGTCGCTGGCGGCCAGCTGGCCGGGGCCCAACACCTGGCTGGTGCCGCACAACGGGCGCAGTCACGCCCTGGTGCATGGCGCGCATGACCGCGTCGCCCTGCGCGTCAGCGCGCATCCCCTGGTGGCGGCGCTCTGCGAAGCCTTCGGGGGGCCCATCGTTTCCACCTCGGCCAACGTGGCCAGCGAGGCGCCGGCGATGAGCGCCGACGAGGTGCGTGCTACCTTCGGTAGCCGCCTTGATGCCCTCGTCGAGGGGGAGCTGGGCGGCCTCGAACGCCCCAGCACCATTCGCGACCTGGCCAGTGGCCGGATACTGCGCTCCTGATCCCTTCCCTTTCACCCTGCCTGGAGGCTCCCTTGGCCCACCCGCGACTCGATGACGTAAAGACCTACCTGCTCGACCTGCAAGATCGCCTGTGTCGCGGCCTGGCCGCCGCCGACGGCGATGGCGTGTTTCACGAGGACGCCTGGCAACGCCCGGGGGGCGGCGGCGGACGGTCCCGGGTGATCGAGAAGGGGCGTGTCTTCGAGAAAGGCGGGGTCAACTTCTCCCACGTCTACGGCGAGCGCCTGCCGCCCTCGGCAACGGCGGCGCGCCCCGAACTGGCCGGGCGTAGCTTCCATGCGGTGGGGGTCTCCTGGGTGCTTCACCCCGAGAATCCCCATGTGCCGACCAGCCACGGCAACGTCCGCTTCCTGATCGCCGAGAAGCCCGGCGAGGCGCCGGTATGGTGGTTCGGCGGGGGCTTCGATCTGACGCCTTTCTACCCGGTGCTCGAGGATGTGGTGCACTGGCATCGAGTGGCCCGGGACGCCTGCGCCCCCTTCGGCGAGGCGGTCTACCCTCGCTTCAAGGCGTGGTGCGATGACTATTTCTATCTGAAGCATCGCGACGAGACTCGTGGCGTGGGCGGGCTCTTCTTCGATGACCTCAATGACTGGGGCTTCGAGCGCAGCTTCGCCTTTCAGCGCGCCGTGGGCGACGCCTTCCTCGAGGCCTATCTGCCCATCGTGAAGCGCCGGGTCGAGACTCCCTGGAGCAAGCGCGAACGAGACTTCCAGCTCTATCGCCGCGGACGCTACGTGGAATTCAATCTGGTCTGGGACCGCGGGACCCTGTTCGGGCTGCAGAGTGGCGGGCGTACCGAGTCGATCCTGATGTCGATGCCGCCCCTGGCGAGCTGGGAGTACGACTGGCATCCCGAGCCCGGCAGCGCCGAGGAGAGGCTCTATCGCGACTACCTGCGCCCCAGAGACTGGCTGGAAGGCGACGCCGAAGGAGAACGAAGCATGACCGGGCGCTACTGTGTCTTCGGCCATCCGGTCGCCCACTCGAGGTCGCCCTTCATTCATGCTGCCTTTGCCGAGCAGGCCTCCGATGCCATTGAATACACCGCCATCGAGGCGCCGCGCGACGACTTTTCCGGCGCCTGGCAGCGCTTCATCGAGGAAGGCGGGCGCGGTGCCAATGTCACCGTGCCGTTCAAGGAAGAGGCCTTTCGCCTCTGCGATACGCTCAGCGAGCGTGCCCGGCGTGCCGGGGCGGTCAATACCCTGATTCTCGGGGAGGACGGCCGGACATACGGCGATACCACCGATGGCATCGGCCTGGTGCGCGACCTCGAACGTCATGGCGTGGCGCTTGCCGGGGCGCGCATCCTGGTGCTCGGCGCCGGCGGCGCGGTGCGTGGCGTGCTGGAGCCGCTGCTGGCCGGCCGGCCGGCCAGCCTTCTGGTGGCCAACCGTACCGCCGCCAAGGCCGATGCCCTGGCCGCCGACTTTCGCGATCTGGGCGAGATCACCGGTGGCGGCTTCGACGCGGTAAAGGGCCCATTCGACCTGGTCATCAACGGCACCAGCGCGAGCCTGGCGGGGGATCTTCCGCCGCTGCCCGAGGCCCTCTTCGCCCCCGGCGCCACCGCCCATGACATGATGTACGGCGCCGAGCCCACGGTGTTTCTGCGCTGGGCAGGCGAGCGCGGCGCCCGCACCCTGGATGGCCTCGGCATGCTGGTGGAGCAGGCGGCGGAGGCCTTCTTCCAATGGCGTGGTGTGCGCCCCGATACCGCCCCGGTGCTGGAGCGGCTCCGCCAGGCGCTATCACAAGGTTAGCGGACCCCTTGGCCCCCTCGGGGTCAGACCCCAGAGGTGTGGGGTCTGACCCTGAAGCCTCCCCACGAATCATACGGTAACGCCCAATTTCGCCTCTTGTCGCATCAACCGGAAGAGTCGGTCCATTCGGCCCGCTGGATGGCGGGCCAGAATCGCTTCACAGCCGAGCCGCCACAGTGAGAGGCCTCGCCGTGAGCGGCGGGTGTTGCTCTGATAAGCCGACGCCTTTCCCGCGTGCTCAAGGGAAAGACCATGGA
>NZ_KK211060.1:32986-118993 GCF_000620045.1 Halomonas halodenitrificans DSM 735
TCCATGGTCTTTCCCTTGAGCACGCGGGAAAGGCGTCGGCTTATCAGAGCAACACCCGCCGCTCACGGCGAGGCCTCTCACTGTGGCGGCTCGGCTGTGAAGCGATTCTGGCCCGCCATCCAGCGGGCCGAATGGACCGACTCTTCCGGTTGATGCGACAAGAGGCGAAATTGGGCGTTACCGTATGATTCGTGGGGAGGCCTCAGGATCTGACCCCATCGACCATCCCATCGACCAGGCAGCCATTCCGGGCTGGTTATCGCGTCTGGCTTTTACCCTATTCTCTACTAATCTAAGCAAGGCGACTCCTACAACAACTCGAATCTCGAGGACGCCATGACCGACACGCTGATTCATATCGATCTGGGCAAGCCCGCCGTAGAGCACGACAACATCCACAACCGCTGGCATCCGGACATCCCGATGGTGGCCACGGTGAAGCCCGGCGACGACTTTATCGTCGAGTGCATGGACTGGACCGGCGGCCAGGTGGGCAACAACGATGGCGCCGAGGACATCCGCGATGCCGACCTGACGCGGGTGCATTATTTGAGTGGCCCCATCGGCGTCAAGGGCGCCGAGCCTGGGGATCTGCTGGTGGTGGACATCCTCGATATCGGCCCCTTTTCCGAGCAGACCTGGGGCTTCAACGGTATCTTCGCTCGCGAGAACGGCGGTGGCTTCTTGACCGAGCACTTTCCCGAGGCGCGCAAGTCGATCTGGGACTTCCACGGCATCACGACGCGCTCTCGCCATCTGCCCGGCGTCGAGTTCGCCGGTCTGATGCACCCCGGCTTGATCGGCTGCCTACCCTCCCGCGAGCTGCTGGATGAGTGGAACCGACGCGAGCAGGAGCTGATCGACACCGACCCCCAACGCGTCCCGCCATTGGCCAACCCGCCCCATGCCGATACGGCCCATATGGGACGCATGGACAGCGCCAGCGTGGCCGGTGCCGCCGCCGAGGGGGCCCGCACCGTGCCGCCGAGAGAACACGGCGGCAACTGCGATATCAAGGACTTGACCCAGGGATCACGGGTCTTCTTCCCGGTCTACGTCAAGGAGGGCGGCCTATCGGTGGGTGACCTGCACTTCTCCCAGGGCGATGGTGAAATCACCTTCTGCGGCGCCATCGAGATGGCCGGCTGGGTTCACCTACGTGTCAACCTGGTCAAGGATGGCATGCGTCTCTATTCGGTGAAAAACCCCATCTTCCAGCCGAGCGTCATGCAGCCTAGGTACCAGAATCACCTGATCTTCCAGGGCATTTCGGTAGACGAGAGCGGCAAGCAGCACTATCTCGATACCAATGTGGCTTACCGCCAGGCCTGCCTCAATGCCATCGAGTATCTCAAGAACTTCGGTTACAGCGGGGCGCAGGCCTACTCGATCCTGGGTACGGCGCCGGTGCAGGGGCATATCAACGGCATCGTCGATATTCCCAACGTCTGCGCGACCCTGTGGCTACCCACCGAGATCTTCGACTTCGATATTCAGCCCCAGGCCTCGGGTCCCCGGAAAAGCATCAAGGCCGGGGATTTGCCCAAGGCCGTCTGGAAGGGATAGCCCATGCCGATCTATGAATTCCACTGCTGCCGGTGCGGGTGCTTCGACGCGCTGGTCTCCATGAGCCAACGCGAAGCCCCCAGGGCCTGCCCCGGCTGTGGCGAGACGGCCACGCGGCGCCTGAGCGCGCCGCGCCTGGCCCTGATGCCGACGGCTCTGCGCCAGGCCCACACCATTAACGAACGCAGCGCCCATGAGCCCAAGAGCCAGCATGGTTGCCGTCACGATCATGCCACCGCCTCCACGGGGCGAGACACCCGGCCACGGGCAGGACGCGGGCGCCCCTGGATGCTCGGCCACTAGACCGCGGTCTTTGAGGGACCGATGGGGTGACCGATGGGGTCAGACCCCCAATTCCTTGGGGTCTGACCCTGAGGCCTCCCCACGAATAGAGTATTAAAATCAGTGTATTAGGATTGAAAAAAGTCTGCATGGGCAGGCATGTTGTTAATCGCGAAACAAACAATATGCCGAGGAGCCCATGCAGACGCCCCTATTCTAACCGCTTGGGGTCAGACCCCCAACCCCCTGGGGTCTGACCCCACCAACTCCCCCGGGGTCTGACCCCATCAGCCAAGCCCGGGCAGAAGGTTGGTGTCGGGGCATTATCCGGAGTGGCGATATTCGGGTACCATATCGTCACATCGGCAGATTGACGACATCATGGACTCTTCGACTCTTGCCTCTTCGGGGGCCCGCGAAAATCTCGGCGTCAGCGCTTATCATCGCCTGAAGCAGGACATCATTCGTAATGTCTTCAGACCCGGTGAGAAGCTGCTGATGAGCCGCTTGAAGGAGCGTTATGACCTGGGGGTCGGTCCCCTGCGCGAGGCGCTGTCGCATCTGGTCGCCGAGCGTTTGGTGGTGGCGATCAGCCAGCGCGGCTACCGGGTGGCTTCCATGTCGCTGGCCGAGCTGGCCGATATCTATGACGCCCGGGCGCATGTCGAGGGCCTGCTGCTGAAGCTCGCCATCGAGCGCGGCGATGACGCCTGGGAGGCCGAGATCCTGGCCCGGGCCCATACCCTCTCCAAGGTGGCACGGGTGGATTCCTCGGAGGAGCTGCTCGAGGTCTGGGATACCCGCCACCAGGCGTTTCATAGCGCCATCGTCGACGGCTGTCGCTCCCCGCATCTGCTGCAGATCCGCGAGAGCCTGTTCGACCAGGTGGAGCGCTATCGCCATCTATGGCTCCGCGAGACGGTGCTCTCCGAGGCGGCGCTGGCCCGCAAGCAGGAGGAGCATGCCGCCCTGGTCGAGGCGATCCTGGCCCGGGACAGCCGGCGCGCCACCGCCATGATGCACGACCACCTGATGACCCCGGTGCCGATCATCACCGAGGCCATGCGCCAACAGGGCCTGTCGTGAGGCCTACGCTAATGCGCGCTGGTCTCTACCATTCTCCAGAAAATCTGTCATGGTAAGGACATAAAGGCCTGCCAGGATGGCCAGTGTCGTATGACGCGGCAAGCCTCTCACCATGGAGAACGTGACATGCCCCATCATCTGCTGCGGTTTTCGCGTGAACTGGATCGACGCCTCGAGTCTCTCGCCCAGGCCACGGGCCTGAGCAGGTCGGAAGTCATCGAGCGCTGCCTCGAGGGCGGTGTCGCTGACCTCGAGGCCGAGCTGATGATGGAGGGTGCGGGGCCAGCGCGGGCGCGCACCAGCATCGACCAGCTTCTACGCGAGAGCGGCCTGGGGGCTTAGCAGCCCGCTACCGCTCCAGAGAGCGGCGAAGCCGGCGGTAGTCGCCCAGCGCTCGTTCGCCGGTGGTGGCCGCCAGCCGCACCTCCTGGCCCGGCAGGCACTGGGCCAGGCGCGATGCCGCCAGCGGCGTCAAGGCGCCCAGCCGGGGATAGCCGCCGATGGTCTGGCGGTCGTTGAGCAGCGCGATGGGCTGGCCGTCCGGCGGCACCTGCACGGCGCCCAGCCCGATGCCTTCCGAGACCAGCGAGCCGATGCGACACGCCAGCCGCGGCCCGCTCAGGCGCACCCCCATGCGATCGGCGCGGTCATCCACCTTCCAGGGGCGGTTAAAGGCGGCGAACAGGCTGTCGCCGGTGAAGTCTGCCACCTGGGCCCCGGGCAGCAGCGCCAACATGGCCGGGCGGGTGTAGTCCGGCGGTGCCGGCACCGGGGCCACGCCGGCCTCGAGGCGCCTGCCGGCGTCTGATGAGACCGCCAGGCGATCCCCCGTGGCGAGCGTGGCGCCATGGCCATCGAAGCCGCCTAGCCCCTCGCGCACCACGCAGCTAACGCTGCCCAGCACCGGCTCGGCCCGAAAGCCGCCGGCCACGGCCAGGTAGGCCCGCAGGCCGTTGCGCGGCGTGGCAAAGACCAGGGTCTGCCCTTCCCGCACGCGCACCGGCTGCCATAGCGGCAGAGGCTTGCCCTCCAGGGTGGCGGCGAGGTCGGCCCCGGCCACGGCGAGGCTCAGGTCACGCTCGGCCACCAGCGCCAGGCCGCCGAAGGTGATCTCCAGCGCCGGCGTGCCCCAGGCATTCCCCGCCAGGCGGTTGGCCCAGGCCCAGCCGTGCAGATCCGCCGGCCCGCCCTGGGTGACGCCCAGCCGACGCACCCCGAATCGTCCTCCATCCTGGAGCAGAGCCAGGGGCCCGGCGCGTTCGACGCGCAGGCCGATAACGGTATCTTCTGGCGTCATGAGTGCTTCTCCACCGGCGTCATATCCCCGCCATGGCGTTCGAAGGTGGCGCGGTCCACCGGCACGAAGCGCACGCTATCCCCTACCTTGAGCAGGCTGAAGCCGTCGCGATCGCGGTCGAACAGCCGGGCCGTGGTGCGCCCCAGCAGGCGCCAGCCGCCGGGGGTCACCGCCGGATAGGCGGCGGTCTGGCGGCCGGCGATGGCCACGCTGTTCACCGGCACCCGGCGGCGCGGCGTCGATAAGCGCGGCACCTCGAGGCGCTCGTCCAGCAGCCCCATGAAGGCGAACCCCGGGGCGAAGCCCAGGGCGAAGACGCGATACTCCCGGCCGGCGTGGCAATCGATGACCTCCGCCACGCTCATTCCCAGGTGCCCGGCCACGCCCTCGAGGTCCGGCCCCACCCGGGGGTCATACCAGGTGGGCAGCTCATGCACCTGGCCGGTGCCGGCCGCGGGGTCCGGCGTCAGGTCGGCGAGCAGCGCCTCCAGCCGGGCCCGGGCCACCTCCGGCGCCAGCCCCAGCGGGTCGAAGGTGACCAGCAGGGTGGTATAGGACGGCACCAGATCCACCAGGTCCTCGCCCAGAGCCGCCTCGCAGCGCCGCGCCAGGGCCCCCAGCCAGGCCAGGTTGTCCTCGTCGATGCGCTCGAAGAGGCGCACCAGCCAGCCATCGAGGCCGGCGGATTCGATCCGCGGCAGCCGGGCCCCGCGCCTCCCACCAAGCTCCGTCTCCTGGTGTATGCCTCGGCTCATGCCCCGGCTCCCGACGCGCCCAGGGCCTGGCGGATCGCCTTGACCGCGGCGATGGACTCGGGGTTGTCGCCGTGCACGCAGAGGGTATCGGCGGCCAGTATCAGCGGGCTGCCGTCGCTGGCCGTCAGGGCCTGGCCGCCGGCGATGCGCACCGCCTGGTCGACGATCACCTCGGCGTCGTGGTGCACCGCCCCCGGCTCGCGGCGCGAGACCAGCCGCCCGTCGCCGTCGTAGGCGCGGTCGGCGAAGGCCTCGAACCACAGCGTCACGTCCTGCTCGGCGGCCAGCTCACGGGCCGTGGTGGTGTCCCGGGTGGCCAGGGTCATCAGGGGCAGCGCCGGGTCGAAGGCCCGCACCGCCTTGAGCACCGCCCTCATGGTCTCGGGCTGCCGGGCCATGTCGTTGTAGAGGGCGCCGTGGGGCTTGATATAGCTCACCGCGAGGCCCTCGGCGCGGCACAGCCCGTACAGGGCGCCCAGCTGATAGAGCACCAGGTTCTCGACCTCCTCCGGCGAACACGCCAGGGAGCGGCGGCCGAAGCCCACCATGTCCGGATAGCCGGGATGAGCGCCGACCCGGACCCCATGCCGGGCCGCCAGGCGCAGCGTCTTGCGGATCACGTCCGGGTCCGAGGCATGAAAGCCACAGGCGATATTGGCCAGGTCCACATGGGGCATGACGTCGTGGTCCATGCCCATGGCCCAGGGCCCGAAGCTCTCCCCCATATCGGCATTGAGCAGCAAGGGACGTTGTGGCATCTCGGTCTCCCGATCAGAAAGTTCGCGAAGAATTTATCAGTGTTTTATCGATAAAACATCGTCATTTAGTCTAGTGGTCGTTGACGTGGCCAACTCATTCCACCTAACCTCGCCTTCCTTTAGCGCCTACACTCATAGCCTAGCCGTTGGCATGGGCCTCATGTCAGACGCACATGTCAGACACAACAACACTCACGAGGATGTCTCGATGTCTGTTAGCCAATCCCGACTCCCCCTTCTGGCCACCGCCCTCGGCGTCGGCCTGGCCACCCTGAGCACCGGCGCCCAGGCGGCCACCGAGTGGGATATGCCCACCCCCTACGGTGATCGCACCTTCCATACCGTCAATATTCGTGAGTTCACCGAGGACGTGCGCGAGGCCACCGAGGGCGAGCTGGATATCACCGTGCATTCCAACGGCTCGCTGATCGGCCATGCCGAGATCAAGAACTCCGTGCGCCGGGGCATCGTGCCCATGGGTGAGGTGATCATGTCGCGCCTGGCCAACGAGAATGCCATCTTCGAGGTGGACTCCGTGCCCTTCCTGGCCGCCAGCTACGCGGACGCCTGGACGCTGTGGGAGGCCTCCCGGGAGATCATCGCCGAGGAGCTCGAGAAACAGGGCCTGCGCCTGCTGTTCGCCGTGCCGTGGCCGCCCCAGGGCATCTACACCAACCAGGCCCTGGACACCGGCGATGACCTCAAGAACCTGAGCATGCGGGCCTATAACACCGCCAGCGAGCGCATCGCCCAGCTCGTCGGCGCCGTCCCCACCCAGGTCGAGGTGCCCGATATTCCCACCGCCTTCAGCACCGGCCGCGTCGAGGCCATGATCACCTCGCCGGCCACCGGTGCCGACACCAAGGCCTGGGACTACCTCGACCACTTCAACCATGCCCAGCTGTGGCTGCCCAAGAACATGATCATCGTCAGCGACAAGGCCTTCTCGCGCCTCTCCGACGATACCCGCCAGGCGCTCCTCGAGGCCGCCGCCGAGGCCGAGACCCGGGGCTGGGAGATGAGCCGCCAGGAGACCGACGACGCCATCGCCGTGCTCAAGGACAACGGCATTACCGTCACCGAGCCCAGCGAGGCCCTGGCCACCAAGCTCCAGGACGTCGGCGATACCATGACCGAGGAGTGGGTCGAACGGGCCGGCGAGCCAGGGCAGGCGATCCTGGATGCCTACTCGAGCGCGCGGGACTGATTCCGGCACGCCCCGACACGACGCGCCCCGGCCGTTCTGGCCGGGGCGCGCCAAGCCCCTTCGCGGAACCTCCCCCATGACCTATCGACTACGCCCCCTCTATAACCTGGGTGGCTATCTTTCGGCCGCCTGCCTGACCCTGATCTGCCTGCTGATTAGCGCCCAGATTGTGGGCCGCATCATCGACCGCCTCGCCACCGCCATCGGCGGCGAACGCATCGGCCTGGCCATTCCCGGGCTCTCCGATATCTCCGGCTTCCTGCTGGTGGGCGCCAGCTTCCTGGGGCTCGCCTACACCTTCGTGCATGGCGGCCATATTCGCGTCACCCTGCTGACCGGGCGCCTGGCGCCGGCGGTGCGCGCCTGGGTCGAGGTCTTCTGCCTCGGCATTGCCCTGACCCTGTGTGGCTACCTGGCCTGGAACCTGTACTGGCTGATTGCCGACAGCATCGCGTTCAACGAGACCTCCTATGGCCTGGTCCGCATTCCCCTGTGGATCCCCCAGAGCGCCATGATCCTCGGCGTCATCCTGTTCTGCCTGGTGCTGATCGAGACCCTGGCCCAGACCCTGAACACCGCCATTCGCCGCCCCCATCACTTCACCATCGACGACAGCGGCCACGAATAGGCCCGGAGCCCCCCATGCTATTGATGATGCTCGTTCTCTTCGGGGCCCTGTTCCTGCTGCTCGGCAGCGGCGTCTGGGTCGGTTTCTCGCTGCTCGCCCTGGGCTGGATCGGCCTCTCCCAGTTCACCTCGATCCCCACCGGGGATGTCATGGCGTCGGACATCTGGGGGGCCAGCTACAGCTGGGAGCTGACCGCCCTGCCGATGTTCATCTGGATGGGCGAGATCCTGTTCCGCTCGCGCCTGGCCGACGACATGTTCACCGGCCTGTCACCGTGGATGCAGCGCATCCCCGGGCGCTTGCTGCACACCAACGTGGTGGGCTGCGGGCTATTCGCCGCCGTCTCCGGCTCCTCGGCGGCCACCTGCGCCACCATGGGCAAGATGACCATCCCCGAGCTGACCCGCCGCGGCTACGACGAGAGCGTGGTGATCGGCACCCTGGCGGGCTCCGCCACCCTGGGCTTGCTGATTCCCCCCTCGATCATTCTGATCGTCTACGGGGTCGCCACCGACCAGTCCATCTCGCGCCTGTTCATGGCGGGTATCCTGCCGGGCCTGATGCTGATCTCGCTGTTCGCCCTCTACCTGATGCTCTGGGCGTGGCGCTATCCGGACCGGGTGCCTCCCGGTGAGGCGCGCCTGCCGCTGGCCGAGAAGCTGCGTCGGGCGCGGCGCCTGATTCCCCTGCTGGGGCTGATCGTCGGCGTCATCGGCTCGATCTACGCCGGCCTCGCCTCCCCCACCGAGGCCGCCGCGGTAGGCGTGGTGCTCTCGCTGCTGCTGGCGCGCTTTCAGGGCAGCATGGACCGCTGGGTGTTTCGCGACGCCCTGCTGGGTGCCGTGCGCACCTCCACCATGATCGCCTTCATCCTCGCCGGCGCCTCCTTCCTGACCGCCGCCATGGGCTTCACCGGCCTGCCCCGGGACCTGGCCGCCTGGATCGGCACCCTGGGCCTGTCGCCCTGGGTGCTGCTGGCGGCGCTGACGCTGCTGTTTATCCTGCTGGGCTGCTTCCTCGACGGCATCTCGGTCGTGGTGCTGACCACCTCCATCATGCTGCCCATGGTGGAAGCCGCGGGGATCGATCTGATCTGGTTCGGCATCTTCCTGGTGATCGTGGTGGAAATGTCCCAGATCACGCCGCCGGTGGGGTTCAACCTCTTCGTGCTCCAGGGCATGACCGGGCGCAACATCCTCTCCATCGCCTGGGCGGCCCTGCCGTTCTTCTTCCTGATGATGCTGGGCGTACTGCTGATCGTCCTGTTCCCCGGGATCGTCACCTTCCTGCCCACCGTGATGAACCAGTAGGCCGCCATGACAGAACCCTCCTCCTCATACGCCAGGGGCCGCATCAGCGGCCCCATCGTCTCGTCGGAACACCTCTCCCACCGCGCCCAGGAGCAGTCGGAACTGGAGTTCGGCTTGATTATCGCGTCCCACGCCTTCACCCGCTGGATGGTGCGCTGCATGGCCGCCGTGGGCTGTCCCGAGCTGGGCTCGCTGGACACCCTGGTCCTGCATAGCGTCAACCACCGCGAACGGGCCAAGCGCCTCGCGGACATCTGCCTGGTGCTCAATGTCGAGGACAGCCACACCGTGAGCTACGCGCTCAAGAAGCTGGCCAAGCTCGAGCTGGTCCACGGCGAGAAGCACGGCAAGGAGACCTTCTTCCAGACCACCGAGCTCGGCCGCGACACCTGCCAGCGCTACGCCGAGATCCGCGAGGACTGCCTGATCGACTCCCTCTCCTCGCTGGGCATCGAACCCGAGGAAACCCGCCGCCTGGCCAGCATGCTGCGGGCCATGTCGGGGCTCTACGACCAGGCCGCCCGAGCCGCCGCCTCGCTATAGCCGCCCATCTCACCCCCACCCCCTCACCTCTTGGGGTCTGACCCCGAGGGGGTTGGGGTCTGACCCCAGGGGGTTGGGGTCTGACCCCTGGCTGAGGGGTCTGACCCCAGGGGCGGGGGTCTGACCCCAAGGGTGGGGGTCTGACCCCAGGGGGTTGGGGGTCAGACCCCCAGGGGGGCTACCCCTCACCCAGGGGTAATCTGGCGCGGGTTGCGGGGATAGAAGCGCTCCGGCTGACACTCCACATGAGGGAAGAAGCGGGTGTCCTTGTAGGGCATCTTCATGAAACCCGAGACGCCGAGGCCTTCGATGAGCCCCACGGCGTCGAGGATCGCCTCCAGGCGTCGGCGGAACTCGTCCTCCCGGGAGGGGTCCAGCAGGCGGTAGTAGCTATGGATCTTGAGGTGGTTGGGCAGCGCCTCGAAGATGATCATGCCGGTATGGTGAATCTCGTTGAGGGCCTCCAGCGAAGCGATGATCGTCTCGGGCAGCACCAGAAACTCTTCCGGGTCGGGGCCATCCTCGAAGTAGCTGTGCAGGCGGGTATGATCCTCCAGCTCCGGCACCGCGCTCACCTCGTAATGCAGTTGCATGCCGGGCTGGGGCACGAAGGGCTGTTCCACTCCCTCGCGTTCCAGGTGCAGGGTATCCCGGGCGTTGAACAAACAGCTCTTGAAGATCCCCTTGCGGTAGATGGCCCGGGCCAGGTTGACCATGTTGTTCACCGCGGCGACGAAGGCCGGCTTCAATGTCGGATCATGCAGGTTCAGGGTGGTATCGATATAGACCCCGTCGCTCTCCCAGCGCACCGCCAGGCCGCCCACGACCGGATAGCGGCCGAGGCGGCTCACCGCGGCGAGGAAGGCCTTCTCGGTCTCGCCCATGCCCTGCATGAAGTTCTTGTAGTAGCGATCGAGCTGCACGTCGTTGACGTCGTTGAGGGTTTCCGCAACGCCCTCCTCGCGCAGGAAGGACTTGCGGGAGCTGTAGACCACGGTGTCGATCTCGCGGCCCGAGGGGCGGGTCCACGCCGGCACCAGCGGCGCTTCATCGGGCTCGGGAAGGTCGATCATGACCGTGCGTGCCAGGCGTGGCATCTCGCGGATGAAATGATCCCCCGCGCGCATGCGCAGGCGCGGATCGGGGTCCAGCATGCCATCGAGCATGCGGGCGAATTCCACCGGCAGCCCCAGGGAGCTGGCCGGAATGGCGTGATGCCCGAAGCGGCATGACTGGGCCGAGGCCAGCGCATAGAGCGTGCCGGCGACGCCCTGCTCGTCGAAGCGCGGCGAGGAGAGCGCGCCGTTGAGCTGCTCCTCACCGATAAAGTAGACGTCACCCAGCCGGGCGTTGGTCTGTTGCAGGTTATCCGACATCAGCTCCATGACGTTGGTCGCCACGAACTGCTGGTTGGCATCGAGCTGGGCGAACACCGAGGAGCCCCAGTCGATCAGGGCGGCGGTCTCGTTGCGGTGGTCGAACACCAGGTTGGAGGGCTTGATATCGCCATGGACGATGGGCTTGCCCGCCGGCCCCCGCTCCTGGCGCAGTGCCCCCAGGATATCCGCCAGCTGGCCGGCAATGCGCACGATCAAGCGCGGCGAGAGGCGCCCCTCGCGCAGGGAGACCTCCTCGAGATTCAGCCCCGGCGCGCGCTCCATCACCAGGATCGACTGGTGGCGCACCCGCTGATAGGCGACCAGCCGCGGCACCCGGGGATGCTCGACCTGCTCCAGCATGAAGGCCTCCTCCTCGAGGCGGTCCTGAAGATGCTGGGGCAGATTGACCCGGGTGAACTTGAAGACATACTCGTCGCCGATCCCCGTGATCCCGGCGAACACGAAGCCATAGGCCCCCTTGCCCACCAGCTCGATATCCCGGTAACCCAGCTGCTCGAGCTGCTCCTGGCATAGCGCCACCCACGCCCGGAGCTTGCGGGCATCACCCTGGCTCAGGAGATAGACCGACTGCTCCTCGGGGATATAGAACTGCTGCAGCGGCGCCTGGGTCATGGCATCAACTCAAGTGGAGCAGCATGGTCTCGGGGGCTTCCAGGTAGCCCTTCCAGGCGTTGCAGAAGCGGGCGATGGTGCCGCCGTCGATGATGCGGTGGTCGCCGGCCCAGGTCACGGTCATGATGGCGCGCTTGACGACGCGGTCGTCGGCGTCGAAGCGTGGCAGCCATTGGGTCTTGCCAATGGCGACGATGGCGAGCTCCGGGGCGTTGATGATCGGGGCGGCGTAGGTGCCGCCCAGGGCGCCGATATTGGAGATGCTGATGGTGCCGTCGCGGAGGTCTTCCTGGGCCACCTTGCCCGAGCGCGCCGCCTCGGTCAGGCGCTGTACCTCCCCCGCCACGCCGAGCAGGCTGCGCCGCTCCACGTCCTTGACGTTGGGCACCAGCAGCCCGGCACGGCTATCCACCGCCATGCCGATATTGACCGAGGGCAGGTAGTGGATCTCGCTGACGTCGTCATTGAGCCGGGCATTGAGGATCGGTGCCTCGCGCATCGCCAGGGCCATCGCCTTCATGAAGAAGGGCATCAGGGTCACGCGTACCCCCTCGGCCTCGGCCAGCGGCTTAAGGCGTTCGCGCAGCGCCAGCAGCTCGGTGACGTCGATCTCCTCGCCATACTGGAAGTGGGGAATGGTGCTGGCCGACTCCACCATGCGCCGCGCCATGACCGCGCGCACCCCGCGCAGCGGTTCCACCCGAACCTCGCCTTCGGGAGAAGGCGTCAAGGCGGATTCCCGCGCCTCGCCAGGCGCTCCCTGGGATGCCGCCGCCTGAGACGGTGCTTCCTGAGACGGTGCGCCTTCAGACGCCGCCGCTTGCCCCCCTTCGAGGTGGTGCAGCACGTCTTCCTTGAGTACCCGCCCCTGCTTGCCGCTGCCGGGCACCGCTTCCAGGGCCAGGCCGTGTTCGCGCAGCAGACGCCGCACCGCGGGGGCCGCGGGGATGCGCCCATAGGGCCCCTGGCCCTGCACGCTCTCCTGCCCGGCTGATTCCTGCCCACCTGACTCCTGCCCACCTGACTCCTGCCCGGCTGACTCCTTCCGAGGCGCCCCGGCGCTCGCGGCGGTGGGTGCCGAGGGTGCCGGGGCCGCCTCCGCCACGGCCGGTGAGCGGGTGCCCTCATCCTCGTCGGCGCCCTGCTCCGGCGTATAGGCGTAGAGCGGGGCGTGGACCCGGGCGACCTCACCCTGGGGCACATGCAGCCGGGTCATGGTACCCGCCTCGGTCGCGGTGATCTCCACCATCGCCTTGTCGGTCATCACATCGACCACCGGCTGGTCTTCCTCGATGGCGTCGCCCGCCTGGACCCGCCACTCGACCACCTCGCATTCGACGATGCCCTCGCCGATATCGGGCAGGATGAAGTCCTTGGCGGCCGCGGCCCGGGAAGCCGGCGCCTGTTCGGCTGTCTGCTCGGTCTTTTGCCGGGGCGCCTCGCCGGCATCCGGCGCCGCCTCGGCCTCTCTCTCTATATCCCCCTCGCCATCGCCTTCCGCCTCGCCCTCGGCGGTATAGGCAAACAGCGGGGCGTGGACCTTGGCGATATCGCCCTTGGCCACATGCAGCCGGGTGACCGTGCCGGCCTGGGGGGCGGTGATCTCGACCAGGGCCTTGTCGGTCATCACCTCGACCACCGGCTGGTCTTCCTCGATGGCGTCGCCCTCGGCCACGCGCCACTCGACTACTTCGCACTCCACGATACCTTCACCGATATCGGGCAGCATAAACTCGCTCATCTCGTCGTCTCCTCGACTGGTTGCGTCCGATATCGGCTTCAGAAGGCCACGCTGGCCTTGATCGCCTCATACACCTTCAGGTAATCCGCCAGATACTCCTTTTCCAGGGTCAGCGGGAAGGGCGTATCCATGCCGGTCACCCGGGCGATGGGCGCCTCCAGATAGAGGAAACAACGGTCCTGGACGGCCGCGGCGATTTCCCCGGCGAAGCCGCCGGTCAGCGGCGCCTCGTGGGTGATCACCAACCGCCCGGTCTTGAGCACCGATTCCACCACGCTGTCCTGGTCCCAGGGCAGAATGGAGCGCAGATCGATCACCTCGCAGGAGATATTCTCCGCCTCGGCAAGCTCCACGGCGCGGTCGATGACCTCCATCTGCGCCCCCCAGCCGAGCACGGTGACGTCGGTACCCTCCCGCGTCACTTCCGCCTCGCCGATGGGCAGCTGATAGTCTTCCTCGGGCACATCGCCGGTGGAGGCGCGATAGAGCCGCTTGGGCTCGAAGAACAGCACCGGGTCGGGATCACGTATGGCGCCCAGCAACAGCCCCTTGGCCTGATAGGGATTGCGCGGCACGACGACCTTGAGACCCGGGGTATGGGCGAAGTAGGCCTCCGGCGACTGGGAGTGATAGAGCCCGCCGGAGATGCCGCCGCCATAGGGCGCACGAATGGTCAGCCCGCCCACATTGAATAGATCACCGGAGCGATAACGGAACTTGGCCGTCTCGTTGACGATCTGGTCGAAGGCCGGAAAGATGTAGTCGGCGAACTGGATCTCCGCCACCGGCACCGAGCCCTGGGCCGCCAGGCCATTGGCGAAACCGATGATGCCCTGCTCCACCAGCGGCGTGTTGAAGCAGCGCGAGCGGCCGTACTTCTCCTGGAGATGGCTGGTGGCACGGAAGACGCCACCGAAGATGCCGACGTCCTCGCCGAAGCACAGCACCTTGTCATCCTCGGCCATGGCGATATCCAGGGCGTTGTTGATCGCCTGCAGCATGTTCATGGTCGGCATTTCACTTCCCTCCCTGGCTGGCGTCGTTGTCGGACGCGTCATGGCCGGCCGCGACATCCGGGTCCAGGGAGCGCGCCCCCTTGGGGTAGGCGTCGGGATACTGGCGCACATGCCGCTTGAGTTGGTCGAGCTGCTGTTGCAGCGCCGGGGTGACATCGGCGTAGACGTCACTGACCAGGCTCTCCAGCGGCGGCGGCGGCCGCTTCTCGGCACGCTTCATGGTCTCCAGCACCTCGCGGCGCAGCGATTCCTGCAGCGCCTTTTCCTCGTCGTCGTTCCACCAGCCCTGATCGATCAGCCAGTGCTGCATGCGCAGGATCGGGTCCTTCTCGCGCCACACCTCCTCTTCCTTCTTGGAGCGATAACCCGAGGGGTCATCCGACGAGGAGTGAGCCGCCAGACGATAGCTCATGGCCTCGATCATCACCGGCTTGTTCTGCTCCACGGCGATACGGCGCGCCTCGCGGGTGGCGGCGAGCACCGCCAGGATGTCGTTGCCGTCGACGCGAATCACGTGCATGCGGTAGCCGAAGGCCCGTGGGGCCACGCCATCGGCGGCGAACTGCTCGATGGAGGGGGTGGAGATCGCGTAGCCATTGTTGCGACAGAAGAAGATCACCGGCGCCTCATGCACCGCGGCCATATTGAGGGCGGCATGAAAGTCCCCTTCCGATGCCGCGCCCTCGCCGAAGAAGCACAGGGTGCACAGCGCCTCGTCGGCGAGCTTCTGGCCATAGGCGTAACCGGCGGCCTGGGGAATCTGGGTGGCCAGCGGCGAGGAAATGGTCATGTAGTGCAGCTTGCGAGACCCGTAGTGAACAGGCATCTGCCGGCCCTTGCCGTAATCGAGCTCGTTGCCGAACAGCTGGTTCATGAACTCGTCGTAGCTGAAGCCACGATAGACCAGGGCGCCCTGCTCGCGGTACTGGGCCATGATCATGTCGGCATCGTCGAGGGCCGCCGTGGCGCCGATCACCGCCGCTTCCTCGCCGATACACTGCATATAGAACGAGAGCCGGCCCTGGCGCTGGGCCGCCAGCATGCGCTCATCGAGCACCCGGGTCGCCACCATGCTGTGGTAGATCCTGAGCGCCAGCTCCCGGGGGAGCTCCGGGGCCTGGGCTCCCTCATAAAGAGAGCCGTCCTGCTTGAGCAGGCGGAAGGTGGGAATCGAAAACTCGTCGCCGCGGAGGAACTCGGGCGAATGGATATCTTGTGTCTTTGTCATCGTGGCATCCTCTACCCCTTTTGGGGGTAGTGTTGTCGCTTGTCTCGCCCCTCGCCAGGAGGATCACTCCCGGGGGATCAACGCAACCCAAAGTTGACGTTAACGTAACCTGACGAGATTCGACAGCCAAAGCGCATGCCCCTTTGGTCGAAGACCAGTGTTCCGGGGCTTGCCACCCGGTTAGCCCCGCCGGCTCAAGCGGGCGAAGAGGCTATCCACCGTTAGCGCCAGCAGGCCGATCAATACCGCCCCCTGGAGGATATAGGCGGTATTGCCGTTGATGATACCGGCGATGATCGGCGCCCCGAGGTTGCTCGCCCCCACGGTGGCGCCCAGCGCCGCCGTGGCGATATTCACGGTCACCGAGGTGCGGATGCCGGCCAGGATCACCGGCGCCGCCAGGGGCAGCTCCACCCGCCATAGCCGCTGGGCGGCCCCCATGCCCATGCCCCGGGCGGCCTCTTCCACCCCGGGGTCCAGGCCCTCCAGGCCCGCCAGGGTATTGCGCACGATCGGCAGCAGCCCGTAGAGCAGCAGCGCCACGATGATCGGCCAGGTACCGAAGCCCAGCACCGGCACCGCCAGGGCCAGCACCGCCACCGGCGGAAACGTCTGGCCCATGGATGCCGCCTGGGCCACCAGGGGCAGGAAGTCGCGCCCCCCGGGGCGGGTCACCAGGATCGCCGCCCCCACCCCCAGCACCACGGCCAGGCCCGAGGCGATGGCCACCACCCAGAGGTGGCGCAGCAACAGCGTCAGCAGGTCGGCCTGGGGATAGAGCACCCGGCGGGCCTCGGGGTCGCTCCAGCGCAAGAGCGCTTCGAACCACTCGCCCCCCGTGGCCAGCACCAGCAACAGGGCACACCAGGCCAGCGGCGCCCGCCAGCGCTTGAAGGCGCTCCGACTCATGGCTCGCCGCCTCCCTCACGCCCGGCGCCGACGATGCGGCGCAGCGAGATCTCGCCCACTGGCTGGTCGTCGCCATCCACCACCGCCAGGCGCTCGGCGTGCTCGCGAAACATCACCGCCAGGGCCTGGTGCAGAGTGGCCTCGCGAGACACCCGGGCCGGGGGCATCGGACGCGTCGCCAGGGGCAGCATCCGCTCGCCGACCCGGGTGATGGCGGCCGCCTTGAGGCCCCGGTCATCGCCGCCCAGCAGCGATGCCACGAAGTCGTCCGCCGGCGCGCGAAGCAGCTCCAGGGGCCCGCCCTGCTGAACGATGCGCCCGGCGTTCATCACCACCAGCCGGTCGGCCAGGGCCAGGGCCTCGTCCATGTCGTGGGTCACGAAGACGATGGTCTTCTGCAGGCGTGCCTGCAGGTCACGCAGCTCGGCCTGCAGCCCCTCCCGGGTGATCGGGTCCAGGGCGCCGAAGGGCTCATCCATCAGCAGGATATCCGGGTCCGCCGCCAGCGCCCGGGCCACGCCCACCCGCTGAGCCTGGCCCCCGGAGAGCTGGGCCGGATACTTGGCGGCAAACTGCTCGACCGGCAGGCCCAGCAGCAGCATCAGCTCCTCGACGCGCTCGGCGACCCGGGCGGCCGGCCACTTGAGCAACCGCGGCACCAGGCCGATATTGCGGGCCACCGTCCAGTGCGGGAAGAGCCCGGTGCTCTGGATGGCATAGCCGATCCGCCGGCGCAGCAGGCGCCCGTCGAACTCCCGGATGGGGCGGCCCTCGATATGGATCTCGCCGCCATCGTGCTCGATCAGGCGATTGATCATGCGCAGGGTGGTGGACTTGCCGCAGCCCGAGGTGCCCACCAGGGCGCACAGCTCGCCGCGTTCCACCGTCAGGGAGATGGCGTCCACCGCCGTCTCGCTGCCGAAACGCTTGGTGACGCTCTTGAGCTCGATCATGGGCTGGCTCCTGTGGTCTGACCGTTGCGGTGATCCAGGCGCCGGGAGAGCGCGCCCAGCAGCGCATCGACGGCCAGGGCCATGGCCAGGATCGGCAGGGCGCCGAGCAGCACCAGATCCATGGCCGCCTGGCCCAGCCCCTGGAAGATAAAGGTGCCCAGGCCCCCGGCCCCGATCAGGGCGGCGACGGCGGTCAGGCCGATGGCCTGGACGGAGGTGATGCGCACACCCTCCAGCACCACCGGCAGCGCCAGCGGCAGGCGCACCTGGCGAAACACCTGGCCGCGGCTCATGCCCATGCCGCGCGCCGCCTCCAGCACGCCGGGGTCCACCTCGGAGAGGGCAACGAAGGTGTTGCGCACCATGGGCAGCAGGCTATAGCCCAGCAGGGCCAGAAAGGCCGGCGCCCAGCCGATGCCGCTGACACCCAGCGCCGCGAGCCACTCGACCCTGGCCGACAGCCAGGCCAGCGGCGCCAGCAGCAGGCCGAACAGCGCCAGGCTGGGAATCGTCTGCAGGAAGTTGAGCAGCGCAAAGCCGAGACGCTCGACGCGGGGATTCTGGCGCATGGCCAGGGCGATGGCCGCCCCCAGCAGCAGGCTCGTGCCCACGGCCCCGCCCACCAGCAGCAGGTGCTGGACCAGCGCCTCGACGAAGGCCTCTCCTCGGCCCCTGAACTCCTGCCAGAGCGCCAGCGACTCGAGCCAGGGGGCCGTCAGCCACCAGGCGCCCAGCACCGGTAGTAGCCAAAGCCCCAGCTGCCAGCCGGCGAGGGCCAGGCGTGTCCGCAACTCGACCAGCAGCAGCGAGAGCCAGAACAGCGCAAGCCACCCGGCCGCTCCAATGCCGAGCCTCGCCTGGGGCAGTTCGGGGTCGAGGTGGCGCTGCGCCATCAGCGCCAGCCAGAGCGGCAGGGCCATCAGCAGCAACAGCGTCAGGGCCAGGGCCGCATAATAGGCGAGCCGGCCGGGCCGCCAGGCCACGACCGCCAGCCCCAGCAGCGGCAGGCAGCTGGCCACCGTCAGCGGCCAGCCCAGGGCCTCAGGCAGCGAGTAGGCCGTGCCCGGCACGATCCGGTTGGGGGCGATACTGCCCAGTGGCAGCCACAGCCAACAGGCCAGCGCCGCCAGTGACAGCATCAACACCACAGGATTGGAGGGCGCCTCCCTGCGCAACACGCGGTTACTCCTTCAGGCTAGACAGGAAGTCGGCGGCGACATCGGCCGGGGGACGCCCGTTGACCGCCACGTCACCGTTGAGGCGCTGCAGGGTATCGAGATCCAGCGCCGCGAAGACCGGCGCCAGCAGCTCCTCGACCTCCGGCCAGGCCGCCAGCACCTCGTCACGCACCACCGGGGCCGGCTGGTAGACCGGCTGCACGCCCAGGGTATCCTCCAGCACCATCAGGTCCAGTGCCTTGAGGCCGCCGTCGGTGCCGTAGGTCATGGCCGCATTCACCCCACTGGTCTGCTGGGCGGCGGCGCGCATGGTGGAAGCGGTATTGCCTCCGGAGAGCACCAGCAGCTGGTCGTCATTCAGCGCGAAGCCATAGGCCGCCTGGAAGGCGGGCAGCGCCTGCTCGGATTCGACGAACTCGGCGCTGGCGGCCAGCTTGAAGGTCTCGCCCTGCTCCAGGTAGCTGGTCAGATCCTCCAGGGTGGTCAAGTCGTGCTCCCTGGCCAGCTCGCCGCGCACGCTGATCGCCCAGGTATTGTTGGCCGGGGCCGGCGCCAGCCAGGTCAGGCCATTCTCGGCATCCCGCTCGCGCACCGTCTCATAGGCGGCCCGGGGGTCGTGCCAGGCGTCGTTGTCGGTCATGTCGAAGAAGAAGGCCCCGTTGCCGGTGTACTCGGGGTAGAGGTCGATCTCACCGGCCAGCAGCGCCTCGCGCACGATGCTGGTGGCGCCCAGCTGCAGCCGCTCCTCCACCTCGACGCCGCCGGCCTCGAGGCGCTGAATGATCAACTCGCCCAGCACCGAGCCCTCGGTATCGATCTTGGAGGAGACCGTGACCGGCTCCTGGGCCTGCAGCGGCGTGGCGCCAAGCGACACGGCGGTGGCGACGGCGGCGAGGGAAAACAGGGGACGTTGCATGGCGGAATACCACCCGACGGATCATGAATGTACCCTGAGTATAAGGAAACCCGGGAATACCTGCAGCACGCCACCGCCAACGCACAGGATACTGGCATGTTCACCGACGCAACGCCCCTGCTGGATCGCTGCCACCACCCGCTGGTGCGCGATCTGGCGTGGCTGCTGCTGGCCCCCGACCTGATCGCCATGCCCTGGCCGGGACGCCCGAGCCGGGGGGTCCTGGGCCTGGCCGATGACGACCGTGTCGCCGGCTGGCTGGATGAGCTGGAGACCTGGCCCCAGGCGCTCGAGGACCATGTCGGCGGCACGCTACAAGGCCGCATGGGGCTCTATCACGAGCGACTCTGGCAGTTCCTGCTCGCCATGGCGCCCGGCACGGAGCTGCTGGCCCATAACCTGCGCATCATGGACGGCAGGATCACCCTCGGCGAGCTCGACCTGCTCTATCGACGCCACGGTGAGGCGTCGATCATCCATCTCGAGGTGGCCATCAAGTTCTACCTGGGGCTGGCAGAGGGGCCTAGCGACGACCGCGCCCAGGCCCGCTGGATCGGCCCCGGCGGCGCCGACAGCCTGGCCGGCAAGCGCGAGCACCTGCATCGCCACCAGCTGCGGATGACCGAGCGGCCCGAGACCCGGGAGGCCATCGGGGCCACGCTGGGAGCGCGCGCCCCCTCGACCGCGACGCTATCGGCGCCAAGCAGCCGGGTCGCCATTCCCGGCGTACTCTTCGCTCCCTGGCACCACCCCCTGCCGCCGCCACGCGAGGCAACGCCCGACCATCTGCGGGGCCTCTGGCTGCACTGGCGCGATTGGTATCGCTATCGCCACGGCCTGCCTCGCGGCACCCGGGGCATCAGGCTTGGCAAGCCCCACTGGCTCGCCCTGCCCCGGCCCGAGCGTCTGCTGGCGCTGCGTGAACTCGACACCCAGCTTATCGCCTATTTCCGCACGCCTGCCGCGCCATTGCAGATCGTCCTGTGGCACCCCGAGGCCGGCTGGCGACGCGTGTTTATCGTCGCCGACGACTGGCCCCGGCAGATCCCCCTCCCGCCGAGGACATAGACTCGGATTCATCGCCATTTCCCCTGTCGAGCCTTCGACAGGCTGTTCCTCGGGCCGGGCAGCGCCACGATTCCTTGTATACAAGGCCAACTTCCCTTACCGCCACGATTTATTGATACACATCATCTCCGCTTCAGATCACGCTGTACCAGCACCGATCTGCCCTATACCACCGGTATACAACGGCTATAATTCCAGGCGAAATGCCTAGTCAAGCCAAGGTGGCCGAATACGCCATCCATCTTCCCTGACAGCCGCACTCCTCCTGGCACGACATCCGTCCCTGCTCCGGTGCAACGCGGTAACCGGCCACCCGGTTTATTAGATGTCAGTTCTTGATTAGCAAACGTTATAAAAGGCCGTGATATGCGTTTCATCGCCGCTGCGGTTCCATGGCCGGCGATGGCCCTTGATGAGGAGAGAACCATGGGGATGTGGAAGCTTAAGCGTCGCGATTTCCTGAAGGGGCTGGGCATCACCGGCACCGGCGCCATGCTCAGCGGCAATGTCTGGGCGCTCAACCGCCTGGAGCCCATCAACGACACCCTGGCCACCGAGTATCCCTACCGCGGCTGGGAAGATCTCTACCGCAACGAGTGGACCTGGGACAGCGTCGGCCATGCGGCCCACTGCATCAACTGCATGGGCAACTGTGCCTGGAACGTCTATGTAAAGGACGGCATCGTCATTCGCGAGGAGCAGATCGCCAAGTACCCCCAGGTCAACCCCAACATCCCTGACGCCAACCCGCGTGGCTGCCAGAAAGGCGCCATCCACTCCACGTCGATGTACGAGGCCGACCGCCTGCGCTATCCGTTGAAACGGGCGGGCGAGCGCGGCGAGGGCAAGTGGCAGCGCATCTCCTGGGACCAGGCCACCGAGGAGGTCGCCGACAAGATCATCGATATCTTCGAGAAGCATGGCCCCGGCAAGCTCAAGACTCACCAGGGGTCCGGCAACCAGACCATGGTGCGCCAGTCCGGGCCCGCCCGCTTTGCCGCCCTGGTGGGTGGCATTCAGCTCGACGGCTTCACCGTGGTGGGCGACCTGTTGACCGGTGCCCATCTGGCCTACGGCAACCCGCTGGAGAGCTTCACCTCGGACGCCTGGTTCGATGCCGACTACATCATGCTCGGCATGATCAACCCCAACGCCACCCGCATCCCGGATGCCCACTACATCTGGGAAGCCAAGTACAACGGCGCACGCATCACCAGCACGGCACCGGACTACAACCCCAGCGCCATTCACACCGACCTGTGGATGCCGATCAATCAGGGCACCGACCCGTTCCTGGCCATGTCGCTGGTGAACGTCATCATCGAAGAGAACCTGTTTAAACCCGCCTTCATGAAGGAGCAGACCGACCTGCCGATGCTGGTACGCCTCGACGACGGCCAGCTGCTGCGCGAAAAGGACCGGGTGGAAGGCGGTTCCGACGAGGTGTTCTACCACTGGGACCTGAACAGCGGCCAGGCGGTAAGGGCCAAGGGCTCCATGGGCGATGATGACAAGACCCTGAAGCTGGGTGACGTGGACCCGGCCATCGAAGGCGAGTTCGAGGTCGACGGCATCGCGGTCACCACGGTCTTCGAGCAGGTCAAGCGCGAGGCGGCCAAGTTCACCCCCGAGTCGACCTTCGAGACCACCAACATCCACCCCGATGTCGTTCGCCGGGAGGCCCGCCACCTGGCCGAGGCCCACAAGGCGATCATCATGCTCGGCTATATCACGTCGAGCTATTCCAACTGCCTGTACACCTGCTGGGGCTACGCGCTGACGCTGGCACTGACCGGCCATGGCGGTCGCACCGGCGGCCTCGACACCTCCTGGGTGGTGTGGAACCACCCGCGCTGGACGGAACTGGCCGGCTTCGAGGGCAAGAAATCGGCTCGCCTGGAGCCGGGTGGCCTGGGCGAGTTCCTGCGCGGCGGAATGATGGAGGGCGCCCGCAATCACTTCGATAACGCCAAGCTCAAGGAGCGCGTCGGCTTCGACCTCGACGAGATGGAAGAGATGATGGACGAGTCCATCGAGAAGGGCTGGATGCCCTACCATGGCGAGATCAAGGGCATGATCGCCATTGCGGACAACACCTTCCGCCGCAACAAGATGTCACACAAGTACCGCGAGGAGCATCTGCGCCAGGCGGAAGAGCTGTACGTGAACATCAACGTGCGCATGGACTCCACCGCGGAGTGGGCCGACTACGTGCTGCCGGCGGCCAGTCATTATGAGGCGTGGGATATCCGCACCCAGGGGTATCACCGCTTCGCCAATGTCTTTACCCAGTCGGTTCCGCCGGTGGGTGAGTCAAAGCCGGACTGGGAAATCATGGCGCTGCTCACCCGGAAGATTCAGGAAAGGGCCATCGCTCGTGGCATCGGCCCGATCCAGGATGGTGACGTTACCCGTGACCTGCACACCATTCATGATGACTTCACGCGCCAGGGCACGCTGAACACGGATTATGACGTGCTCAAGCACATCATCGAGGATTCGCCGGAGTTTGGGGGGGTAAGCCTGGAAGAGGCCGCCGAACGCGGCTTTATCGTGATGAACGAGCACGCGGGACTGAATCAGCCGCTCGAGGCGGACAGGGCCTATGATCCGTTCACCGCCCAGACCGATGGCAAGAAGCCCTACGACACCCTGACCGGACGCATCACCTTCTACTGCGACCACCCCTGGTTCAAGAAGCTGAATTCCACCGTGCCCACGGCACGCCTGTTCGCGGGACCCGAGGCGTCCAACTACCCGTTGAAGTTCTACTCGCCGCACTCCCGCTGGGCGATTCACTCCAACTGGCGCAGCAACAAGTACCTGCTGCGCCTACAGCGTGGCGAACCCAATATCTATATCAACCCCAGGCTGGCCGAGCAGAAAGGGATCCAGGACGGTGACACGGTGCGGCTCTTCAACGGCAACGGGGACTTCTTTGCCCAGGCCAAGTTCTACCCGAGCCTTCCGGCAGACTCGATCATGATGGAGCACGGCTGGGAGCCGCATCAGTATATCCATCGCCGCAACATGAACGTCTCCCACGCCGTGTTCCTGCAACCGCTGGAGCTGGCGGGTGGCTGGGGACACCTGAAGTTCATCTATGCCATGTGGAATGCCAACCAGCATATCCATGAGTCCAGCTACGACATCGAGCTGGCCAAGGCCGAAGACATCACTGACCCGCGGGCCGTTTAAGAGGAGATCGTCATGGCTGTCAAACGCCAACTCAGCATGGTGCTGGATCTTAACAAGTGCATCGGCTGTCACACCTGCTCCGCGGCCTGCAAGCTGATGTGGACCAACCGCAACGGTCGCGAGTTCATGTACTGGAACAACGTGGAGACACAGCCGGGAGAGGGCTATCCCCGCGACTATCAAAACATGGGCGGCGGCTTCGACAAGGAGGGTGCCCTGCGCCTGGGGCGCCAGCCGAGCCAGGAAGACTACGGCATTCCCTGGGAGTACAACTACCAGGAAGCGCTGATGACCGGCACCGACCCCTGGCTGCGTCCCCATGTCAAGCCGACCTGGGGGGCCAACTGGGATGAAGACCGGGGCGAGGGTGACTACCCCAACAGCTACTACTTCTACCTGCCTCGCCTGTGCAACCACTGCGACAACCCGGCCTGCCTGGCGGCGTGTTCACGCAACGCCATCTACAAGCGTCAGGAAGACGGCATCGTGCTGGTGGACCAGGAGCGCTGCCGCGGCTACCGCTACTGCGTCAACGCCTGCCCCTACAAGAAGATCTACTTCAACGAGCAGATCTCCAAGTCGGAGAAGTGCATCTTCTGCTATCCGCGTATCGAGAAGGGGCTGCCGACCGCCTGTGCCCAGCAGTGCGTCGGGCGAATTCGCTGGATCGGTTATCGCGACGACGAGGACGGCCCCATCCATCAGCTGGTGGAGAAGCACAAGGTCGCGCTGCCGCTGCATGCCGAGTGGGGCACTCAGCCCAATGTCTTCTATGTGCCACCCCTCTCGCCGTCTCGCTACGGTGCCGAGGGCCAGGAGCTGGACGAGTCGCGCATTCCCCTCGGCTACCTGGAGAGCCTCTTCGGTCCTCGCGTGGGCGAGGTGCTCGATACCCTGCAGGCCGAGCGCCAGGCCAAGGCCGAGGGACGCGAGAGTGAGCTGATGGACACCTTGATCGGCTACAAGCACGCCGAGATGTTCAAGCTGAGCTGAGACGAGGAGCCCCCGTGAGCACACCTTCCCCTACCCCACACACCGACGAGGTCGAGCGCCTCGTCGCCGCCGAGGCGGTCTACCGCCTGACCGCCGTGCTGTTCGGCTATCCACTGGCCGAGACCCAGCAGGCGCTCGAGAGCGGGCGCCTGCGCGAGGCACTGACTCCCGCCTGGCAGACCCTGACCGGCGAGTCCTGGCCGGAGCTGCCGGCAAGCCCGGACCTTGCCGCACTGGAGCTCGGCTATATGAGCACCTTCGTACAAGGGCAGCGTGGCAAGCCACGAGTGCCGCTGGTGGCCAGCGCCTATTCGGGTCTGCTGGGCGGGCAGACGCCGGGCAGCTTCCTGCTCAACGTCCAGGCCTTCTATCGCCATTTCGATCTGCAGGCCGCCCGGGGCGACGAGGGCCATGCCGATGAGCCCGACCACCTGGTGGCCATGCTCGAATTCTGTGCCCTGCTGTGCCACCTCGAGCACCAGGCGCTGCTGGCCGGGCGTGATCCTGCGCCCTATCAGCGCGCGCAACGCGACTTTATCGCCCGCTATGTGAGACCGCTGCTGGCGGCCATCCAGGAGCGCTTCAACGCCGAACGAATCGACGCACTCGATCCGACACTGGCGCAACTGATCGCGGTGCTCCCCGGCTGGGTAAACGACCGACAGGCGGCGCTGGCCTCCCGAGTCGGCCCCTGCCCGCCCCCCCGTGGTGCCGAGGAACGCTCTGAACTCGATGCCGGCCCGATGTGGGGCTGACCGGAGGGCACCTACAAGGGCCTGTTCCCCTTACGAGGAGATTTGCCATGACAACGCGTTTCATTCTTCACGGCACCCTGGCGTGTGCCCTGGCGCTCACCTCGGCCGGCGCCTGGGCCGACCACACCGAGGTCAACCCCAATATCACCGAGATCAAGCCGGGTGACAGCGTCCAGGCGGCACGCCTGCCCGACAACATCTACCTGCGCACCGAGGATGACCCGGATGACATCATCTGGGATCGACTGCCGATGTATCGCACCGAGCTGTTCGTGGCGCCGCCGGTCCATCAATCGGTCAAGCTGCGCTTCGACGAGGGCGCCAGCCGCAGCAAGCACCTCTACTTCCAGGTCGCTCGCTCCAGCGAACGCTTCCATGTTCGGCTGCAGTGGAAGGATCACAGCCAGGACACCGCAACCACCGTGGACAGCTTCCGTGACGGGGTGGCCATCCAGTACGCCATCGGCGATACCGACACCTCCTACATGATGGGATCGGGCCCGGATAATCCCGTCAACATCTGGTACTGGCGAGCCGATGACGCGGACCGGGTCGAGAACCTCGCCGCCGGCGGTTACCGCAGCACCACGACTCTCGACGAGCAACCCGTCACGGGGATAGGCGCCTACTATCCCGATGCCATCGAGCAGGACAGCATGTGGCGGGTGGTGATGTCGCGCCCCCTGGCGGCCGGCGGCGAGTACGATGTGGGCCTCGAGCGCGAGCAGGTTCCGATCGCCTTCGCCGTCTGGCAGGGTAGCGACAACGAACGCGACGGCAACAAGCGTGTCACCCATACCTGGATTCTGCTGGATACCGGTCTCGACAACGATACCGGCAACTAAGGAGTTACCGCCGATGTCAGTTTCCCACTTTCCCCCTCAGGATCCGCTGGCGCTGGCGCCCGAAGATTGCGGTCGCGGTCATGCCTGCCAGTTCTGCCCGGACGAGACGACCTGCGGGCTGGAGAAGGGGCATCATGAAAAGCAGCTGCTCGAGTCGCGCCTGGCGAGCATCGGTCAGATCATCATGGTGATGGCCAACAAGGGCGGCGTGGGGAAGAGCACCGTCTCGGCCAATGTCGCCGCCGGCCTTGCCGCCAGTGGCTACCGCGTCGGCATCGCCGATGCCGATATCCACGGCCCCAACCAGAGCCGCTTCTTCGGCTTCGTCGGCGAGCGCGTGCGCCTCGATGAGCGTGGCCTCGGCCCCCGGGCCTTTCGCACCGAGGGCATCGACCATCCCATCCGGGTGGGCTCCCTGGCCTTCATGATGGAGAGTGACGACACCCCCATCGTATGGCGGGATGCCTACAAGCACGACTTCATGCACCACCTGGTCGGCTCGTTCGACTGGGGTCCGCTGGACTTTCTGGTGATCGACATGCCGCCGGGTACCGGCAACGAGCTGATCACCCTGGCCGACCTGCTCGAGGGGCACGACGTGGCGGCCCTGTTGGCCACCACGCCCCAGGAGGTGGCGCTGATGGACAGCCTCAAGGCGGTGCGCTTCTGCCAGGAGCGCGGCATGCCGCTGCTCGGCGTCGTGGAGAACATGGCCGGTGTCACCTGCCCGCACTGCGGAGGCGAATTTCACCTCTTCCCGCGTGCTCACCTGGCCGCGGCACTGGCCGAGGTCGGCGTGGACTCCCTGGCACAGATTCCCCTTTCGCCGGCCCTGGCCACCGGTTCCGATAGCGGGCGCCCCATCGTGCTCGATGATCCTCGAGGCATCGAGGCTCGCGCCTTCTCACCGGTGGTGGAGGCGTGTATCGCCCATGCCCGTGAGGCCTTTGCCGCCGCCGCCGCGGATTCCCTGCAGACACTGAGCCAGCATCCGTCGATGTCCGATGGCCTGTCCGATGACCTGGAGACGGCACTGGCGGATGTTCCCGACGAACAGCGCGACGCCCTGCGTGCGGAGCTGGGTGCCCTGCTCGGCGCCGGTGGGGCCTCCTTCCCGGACGACGACGCTTCCCGCTAGCCGCTACGCCCGCACCACATCACTCATTCACGAGGACGCTACACCATGACCCAGGCCCGCCATGGCGACACTCCCCAGGTCGATCGCCGCCGCTTCTTCAGTCAGCTGTTCGACGGCGCCAGGTCACGAACGCCCCAGCGTGCCCCCTGGCGCCGGGTGCCCGAGGTCGGGGCGGGTGACGGGGATGTGCTCTGGTCGGGCTGGGCCGGTGACGGCGAGGTGTTCGTGGTCGGCGACGAGGGCATGGTACTGCGCTATACCGGCGCCCCCGACGCCGCCGGGAAGCAGTGGGAGCCCATGAGCGTGCCCACCAACCTGCCGCTGCACGGCCTCTGGGGGCCGAGCCCCGACCGTCTGATCGCGGTGGGCTGGATGGGAACCATCCTGCATTTCGACGGCGCCGAGTGGCACCTGCAGCGCGGTGGCATCGTCGATGACCAGGGGCGCTTCGCCCCCTGCAGCGAAAACACCCCGCTCTTCGCCATCGACGGCAACGCCGCGGGCGAGGCCTGGGCGGTGGGCGATGACGGCATGATCCTTCACCACGACGGCGACGAGTGGCATCAGGAGACGAGCCCGACACGCATCAATCTACGCGCCGTGGCCTGTGCCCCCAACGGCACCGTCTACGCCGCCGGTGGCGAGGGCACGGTACTCCAGCGCGACCCGGAGGGCGACTGGCGGGCACTGGACTGCCCCCTGAGCTCGGGATTCCAGGCGATGCTGCTGCTGGGAGACGATGAACTGCTGCTGGGCGGCGGACGCTACTTCGTCGACCAGGGAGGCTTTCGCGGGGAGCTGGTGCGCTACCGCCACGGCGAGTTCCAGGCGCTGACCTTCGATACGCCGATGCCGCGCCTGCGCGCGCTGAAGGCCTACAAGGATGGCGTGCTGATCGTCGGCGATCAGGGTCATCTCTACTACTTCAAGGCGCTGCGTCTCGATCGCCTGGAGAGCAACAGTCATCATGACCTGATGGACATCATCACGCTACCCACCGGCGAGGCCCTGGCGGTGGGTGATTTCGGCACCATCATGACCGCCGCCCCCGATTTCACCGCTGCCCTGGCGCCCCCGCCGGCGGCTCCGCAGTCGAGCCCCTGGACCGCCATGACCTCACCCACCGCCAACCAGCTGTGGGGCATTCACGAAGCCAGTGACGGCACCTGCTATGCCTGCGGCGAGGCGGGCACCGTGCTGCGGCTCGACGCGGATGGCTGGCGCGCCCTGCCCGCCCCCAGCGAACTCGCGGTGCATTGCCTCTGGGACAGCGGTAACGGGCTGTTTGCCGCCGGACAGCTCGGCCGCATCTACCGCTTCGATGGCAGTCGCTGGCAACTGCATTTCGATCTGCATCTCGACCTCACGATTCTCTCCCTGTGGGGTACCGGCCCCGACTCGATCTACGCGGCCGGCGATGAGGGCCTGATTCTTCACTTCGATGGCCTGGGCTGGAAGCGCATGCCCAGCGGCACTCAATCGGCGCTCTACAGCCTCCACGGCTGGGACGATCGGCACCTGCTGGCGGTCGGCGATTTCGGCCTGGTGCTGCGCTACAACGGCAAGGAGTGGGGCGAGTTCAACGTCGGCACGGAGAACTTTCTGTATGGCGTCTGGGGATCGGCGCTGGATGATATCTACGCCGTGGGACTGTCGGGTACCCTGGCACACTTCAACGGCCAGCGCTGGCAGCTTCAGGCGACCCGCCTGCGCGATGACCTGCTGGGACTGGCCGGCACCCCGGCCGCCGGCACTTTTGCGGTGGGCACCCGGGGGCGCATCCTGCGCCTGGAAGAGGGCCAGTGGCTGACCGAGCCCAGCGGCAGTGATGTCGGCCTGCGCGCCATCTGTGCCACCCGGGGTGGCGACGTCTATGCCGTGGGCGATCGCGGCACGATCCTGCGCCGTGATTAATCGAGTGCCAGTCCCTTCTCGCTATGACATGGAGAGATAGCGGAGCGGCCGGCAAGCGCGAGCACCTGCATCGCCACCAGCTGCGGATGACCGAGCGTGACGCGACCCGGGACGCCATCGAGCGAGACCACACCCGACCACCTGAGGGGCCTCTGGCTGCACTGGCGAGACTGGCACCGCTACCGCGACGGCGGAACCCACGCCTCGCAAATCGCCAAGCCCCACTGGCTCGCCCTGCCCCGCCCCGAGCACCTGCTGGCCCTGCGCGAGCTGGACGCCCAGCTCAGCGCGCACTTTCACCGCCACACGGCCCCGCTACAGCTCGCCCTGTGGCACCCCGACGCCGGCTGGCAACGCATCTTCGTCGTCGCCGGCGGCTGGCCCCGGCAGATCCCACTGCCGCCGAGGGCATCAGATGGGGTCAGACCCCCAACCCCTGGGGTCTGACCCCAACTCCCGAGGTCTGACCCCAAGAGGCTCCTCATGGAGTCTCGATAACACGGTAGGAGGGAGGCTCTGCCTCGCGACTGGCGTCGCCAGGTGCCCCGGCAAGGCCGCCGATCTGGGTGGCGTCACCCAAGGGATGCCTAGCGATAGTTACCCTTTATAGTTATCCTTGATAGAGGATAAAATATAATTATCCGCTGCAAAGGATAAACCCTTTATTATCCGCCATAGAGGATAAAATGAAGATCACGTCTCCGGACATGCTTTCGCAAGCCTTAAAGAACGCGAGGCGGGAGCAACAACTGACACAGAACACCACCGCGGAGCTGGCCGGGATCAAGCAGGCGACCGTATCCGGGTTCGAGAACCATCCAGAGCGAAGCCAGATCGAAACACTCTTCAAACTGCTCTCGGCGCTGGAGCTCGAGCTGTACGTTGGCGATCGCGAGTCAACCGTTGGTATCACGGGCAATGACGAAGGCTGGGATCAAGAATGGTGAGCTCGACGAATCTAAGCGTCGCGATGAATGGGGTGAAGGTCGGGACCCTGAGCTTAGCTCGTTCTGGTGCCATGATCTTTCAATACCGGCCGGAATGGCTTAAGCGCCCCGGCGCCCGGGCCATCTCCTTATCGCTGCCACTGACCACGGCACCGTACCGAGGCGAGGCCGTCTACAATTTCTTCGACAACCTGCTTCCGGACTCGGAGGCGATACGCGCCCGCATGCAGGCACAGTTTCAGGTCCCAACCCGGCATCCGTTCGACCTGCTGGCCAGCATTGGTCGCGACTGTGTCGGCGCCATCCAGCTCTATCCGTGCGACATGACGATGCCAAGCGTACGGCATGTATCCGCCGAGCCGCTAGATGAGCATGCTATCGAGGCACTGTTGGCGGGGTACCAGGACGCACCGCTGGGAATGGCTCGAAATCAGGATTTCCGCATCTCGCTGGCGGGGGCCCAGGAAAAGACCGCCTTGCTCTGGTATCAAGAAACATGGCAACGCCCCACGGGCAGTACGCCGACCAGTCATATCTTCAAGCTGCCGATCGGCTTTCTAGATCACAGCAATATCGATCTGCGGCAGAGCGGCGAAAACGAGTGGCTCTGCCTTCAACTGCTGGAAGCCTTTGGTATGCCCGTGGCACAGGCCAAACTCGCACAATTCGGCACACAACAGGTACTCGTTGTCGAACGATTTGACCGGCGATGGTCGGAAGACGGCTCCTGGCTCATGCGCCTCCCTCAGGAAGATTTCTGCCAGGCGCTGGGCGTGGCCCCAGCACTGAAGTATGAAAGCGATGGCGGCCCCGGCATCCCTGACGCTCTGCGGCTATTGCGCGGCTCTCAGCAAGCCAGGCGGGACCAGGAACTCTTCTTCAAGGCGCAACTACTATTCTGGGTATTAGCCGCTATCGACGGCCATGCCAAAAACTTCAGCCTGTTCCTCGAGCCGGGCAGCGCTTATCGGATGACGCCACTATATGATGTTATATCGGCCTACCCTCTCATGCGCCAAGGCAGCTTGGCGCCCGAGAGAGCCAAGATGGCAATGGCTGTGAAGGGCAAGAACCGACATTACCGTTGGGCGAGGGTGGAGCCGAGGCATTTTATCCATACCGCAAACCAAGCGGGGTTCTCCATTGATCGAGCCACCGCAGCGATTCAAGATATTGTCGAGCGAGCAGGCAGGATCATCACTGATATCGATGGCCGTCTGCCTGATGACTTTCCTGCGAGCACTAGCGACCCCATTTTCGAAGGTATTCTCCAGCAAGCGGCAAGGCTTGAGGACTTTCTCGCTTAGCGAGCCTTTCCAGCGCCACACGGCCCCGCTACAGCTCGCCCTATGGCACCCCGACGCCGGCTGGCAACGCGTCTTCGTCGTCGCCGACGGCATCAGATGGGGTCTGACCCCATGAGGATGGTCGCGTAGGCCCGATAAGCCGAAGGCGCATCGGGCGTGGTATTGGCGCCCGCTCCATGATTGCCAAGCAGGCGATCGACGCACTTTATCGCATGCTTGGGCTGAATCCGACGCGGGAGCCGTCGTCCGACCGCGGTCAGGGACAGGCGTTGCCCCGATAATAAGGCCTCGACACATGTTGCGAGGGCATTGAAGCGGGCTGAGTGCAACAGGGTGGCTGAAGTCGTCAGAATCCTGTGCAAGAATTGGGGCGTCTGCATGGGCTCCTCGGCATATTGTTTGTTTGGCGATTAACAACATGCCTGCCCATGCAGACTTTTTTCAATCCTAATGTACTGATTTTCTTATTCTATTCGTGGGGAGGCCTCAGGGTCTGACCCCAAGGGGCTCCCCCTAGCCGGTGGGGTCTGACCCCACCCCCTGGGGTCTGACCCCATGTGGCTGACCCCAGGGCTGCCGGCGGGTTTTACACCCGGGCATCTACAGCAGCCATTCGATGGGTAGCCACGACATGACTTTCACGCCGGCCCGGCGCAGCAGGCCGGAATTCGGCTCGCTGTGATGCACGACCTCATCCCCGTCGGCCTGCTCGTGCCAGACCAGGCTGCCGTCGTCTGCCAGCCTGACGCGATAGCTCTGCTCGGGCACGCGGTCATCGAAGGCGTCATGCATGGCCGTGGCCAGGGTCGGGCTCTCGATCATGAAGCCGAGCTCGGTGTTGAGGCGCGCCGAGCGCGGGTCCAGGTTGAACGACCCCACAAATGCCCAGTCTCCATCCACGGCGAATGTCTTGGCGTGCAGGCTCGAGCCGGAGCTGCCAAAGCGCCCGAAGGGGCTGCTGTGGGTGATGGCCTCCCGGGAGCCTCGGCGCTTCAGCTCGAACAGCTGCACCCCGGCATCGAGCAGGTCCCGGCGGCGCTTTGCATAGCCGGCATGCACCGCGGCCACGTCGGTGGCCTCCAGGGAGTTGGTCAGCACCCTGACCCGCACCCCCTGCTCTGCCAGGCCCGCCAGCCAGCTGGCGCCCTCCTGCATGGGCACGAAGTAGGGGGAGACCAGGTCGAGCCGGCGCGTCGGGGCGCTCACGAGCTCGCCGAGTCGGCTGTTCAGGAGCTCCTGCTCTTCGGCCTCCCCCAGGCCCTTGGAGGGGTCATCGCTGACCATCCGGGTCTTTGTCCACTCGAAGCTCAGGTCGCCGCGCACCAGCTCGCTCACCAGGTCGCTCGCCTCCAGCGCCGCCAGGTAGCCTTGCGCCTCCGGCAGGCGGCGCCTCTGCTCGGCTGTGGCGGCCATCCGGGCCAAGCCCTCCCTGCCGGCGCTATCCACAAGCCGGCTGAGCGGATAGGAAGACGGGCTGCTCCAGTAGCGATCGAAGTCCGCGGATACCCTCTGCACGACCGGCCCGATGGCCATCACGTCCAGGTCCGAGAACAACACGCCCCGGGTGGCGCCGAAATACTCGTCGCCGACGTTTCGCCCGCCGATGATGGTGACCTGGTTGTCGATGGTGAACGACTTGTTGTGCATGCGGCGATTGGCGCGGGAAAAGTCGGTCACATAACCGATGGCCCGCGGCGAGCGCACCACGAAGGGATTGAAGAGACGCACCTCGATGTTCGGGTGGGCGTCCAGGGCCGCCAGGGTGTCGTCCAGCCCCAGGGTGTTGTTGTCGTCCAGCAGCAGCCTGACCCGGACGCCGCGGTCGGCGGCGCGTCGCGCGGCGTCGAACAGCAGGCTGCCCGAGGTGTCGTTGTGCCAGATGTAGTACTGCAGGTCGAGGGTCTGCTCGGCGGACTCCGCCAGCAGCATTCGGGCGGCAAAGGCCTCGTGGGCATCACTCAGCGGGTGGATGCCGCTGCGCGCGGGATGGCGGTCCACCTTGTCCAATACCAGCCGTCCCAGGGTGGTATCACGGGCCTGCTCAAGGGGTAGCGCCCGGGTCATGCTCCGCCCTTCCAGGGAGGGCAGGGTACAGCCACCCAGCAGCAGTCCAAGCACTACGCTCAGCGCCAGCCCCCTGATGACTCGACCCTCAGGCGCCGGCGACTCGCCGAACGCCTCGAGACTGACCGAGCCTCGTACTGACTCCTTCGACTTCCTGACCATGACAGACCTGCAACAATAAGATGTACAAGGGAGTAGAACATACCTCACCTCGCCATCGAGGTCTTCTGCCCACTCCAGGCTGTCCAATGCCCTCCTCCAGCGCTTCCTTTCTCAAACAAAAAAAGATACTATCATATCTAAAAAGGAACAAATAAAGAAAAATTAGATAGTATAATGTCTAAAAGGACTGTCATGCGACTCACATTACTGACGGCCAGCGATGTCCAGCACGACCTGGCAGGGGCGGTTCGACAGCGTCGCCGAGAGCAGAAACTATCACGCGCCGCTCTCGCCGAGCGCAGCGGTGTGCCGGCCCCCACGATCAAGCGATTCGAGACGACCGGCCAGATTTCGCTGCGTCAGTTTCTGCTGCTATGGCAAAGCGTGGATCGCCTGGAGCCTATAGCGGAGCTGACCGCGCCCAGGCCGACCATGCCTCGCAGCATCGAGGAGGTACTGCGTGACGAGTGATTTCAGGCCCATCCGGCACCTGGAGGTGCGCCGCCGCCTCAGCGATGGTCGCCAGGTGTTCGTCGGCCGCCTGGCCCAAAACAGGGAGGGTGCCTTCTTCCAGTACGACGAGGCCTACTGTCGTCAGCAGCACAGCTTGTCGCCGTTTCACCTCCCCTTCGACACACGCCTGCACGCGGCCCCGCCATCCCCCCACAAGGGACTCCACGGCCTGTTTGCCGATTCACTCCCAGATGGCTGGGGCCTGATGCTGATGGACCGGCTGTTTCGGCAGCACGGCATTCCACCACATGCCGTGACAGCCATGGACCGGCTGGCTTTCGTCGGGGAGGATGGCATGGGGGCGCTCAGTTACTATCCAGCAGCACCGCTTGTCGATGAGGGCGAAGCCGATCACTGGAGTCGCCTGGGCGAGCTGGGTGAACAGGCTCGACGACTCTTCGAGGGCCAGACAGACACGGTGCTCGCTGCCCTGGCCCAGGCCGGCAGCTCGGGCGGCGCACGCCCCAAGGCCCAGGTCTATCTGTCGCCGGGCGCTACCGATCGGGCCAGCACTCGCCCTCACCCGGAACTGGAGCCGTGGTTGATCAAGTTCACTTCCAACGCCCTGGCGCTGGGACATGAAGAAGGGTTGTGCGAAGCGGCCTACTTGGCCCTGGCCAAACAGGCTGGCATAGAAACACCAGACTGGCAGCTCATCTCTCCTCCCGCGGGCTCTCCGGCAGTGGCCTGGCTGGCATTACGCCGCTTCGACTGCAACCCGCAGGGGCGCTACCACATGAGCAGTGCCTGCGGCCTGCTGGATGCTGACTTCCGCCTGCCATCGCTTGACTACGAAGACCTGATCAAAGCCGGCCAGGTCCTCTGTGGCAGTCCCGCCGTCGGCGGCGCACTGTTTCGACGAGCCATCTTCAACCTCTTCGCCTGCAATCAGGACGATCACAGCAAGAACTGGGCCTTTCTGCTGCAGGATGATGGCCGGTGGCGCCTCTCCCCCGGATATGACCTCACCTTCAGTCCTGGTCCTTATGATGAGCATGCCACCGCCTTTATGGGACACGGCAAGAATCCACCGTTACAGGTCATTCAGGCACTGGCCGATCAGGCCGGGTTCGCTCGCTGGCACGAGGCCAGACAGGTTATCGAGGAAGTGGTAACGGCGATCAACGAATGGAATGAAGTGGCCAAGACACTGGGGGTTAGCACGAGTGTGCGTCGAGAAATAGCGCAGCGCCTGGATTTTCTTCAGAAAGCCAACCGCGGCCTCTGGATCGGATAACCTCTCGCTGCCACCTCGGCTACCACAACGCCCGATCCCGGTAAGCGTCGGGGCCGGACGTTGTGGCTTTCCAGTGAGAAGCGTTCGGGGTGAAGCGGCTATCTATGACGCGGCGTCGGGCTTCTCGAAGACCCAGCCGGTGCCTTCCCGGGAGTCCTTGAGGATGATGCCCAGGGCGGCGAGTTCGTCGCGGATGGCGTCGGCGGCGGCGAAGTCCCTGGCCTTCTTGGCCGCGGCCCGGGCGTCGATCCGCGCCTGGATCTGCGCCTGTGTGAGCGGCAGCTCGCCGGCGCCCGCCTTGAGGAAGCTCGCCGGGTCCTGTTGCAGCAGGCCCAGGATGCCCCCCAGGCGCCGGAGCTCGGCGGCCAGGGCCGGCGCCCGGTCGGGGGTCTCCTTCCTGGCCCGATTCAGTTCCCGAGCCAGGTCGAAGAGCACCGAGAGCGCCCCGGCGGTGTTGAAGTCGTCATCCATGGCCGCGGCAAAGCGCCTGTCGAAGTCACCTTCCACTCGTCCTGCCACGGGCTCGACGCCCTCGAGAGACAACCCTTCGAGAGAATTATAGAAACGCTCCAGCGACTTGCGGGCGTCCGCCAGGGCTTCCGGGGCGTAGTTGATGGCGCTTCGGTAGTGGCTGGCCACCAGCAGGTAGCGCACCACCTCGGGGTCGTGGTGCTCGAGCACCTCGCGGATGGTGAAGAAGTTGCCCAGCGACTTGGACATCTTCTCGTGGTCCACCCGCACCGCCCCGGCGTGCATCCAGGTGTTGACGAAGGGCTTGCCGTTGGCTGCCTCGGACTGGGCGATCTCGTTCTCATGGTGCGGGAAGGTCAGGTCCGGCCCACCGCCGTGGATGTCGAAGGTCTCGCCCAGGCAGCACTTCGACATGGCCGAACATTCGATATGCCAGCCAGGGCGCCCCTCGCCCCAGGGCGATGGCCAGCTCGCCTCGCCGGGCTTGGCGGCCTTCCAGAGCACGAAGTCCAGGGGGTCTTCCTTGTGCTCATCGACCTCGATGCGGGCGCCGGAGCGCATCTCGTCGAGGTCGCGGTTGTTGAGCTTGCCGTAGCCCTCGAAGCGGCGCACCCGGTAGTAGACATCGCCGTTATCCGCCGCATAGGCGTAGTCCTTGGCGATCAGGGTCTCGATCATGGCGACGATATCATCGATATGCCGGGTCGCCCGGGGCTCCTCATCCGGCGGTAACACCCCGAGACGCGCCTCGTCCTCGTGCATCGCCTCGATCATGCGCTCGGTGAGCGAGGCGATCGACTCGCCATTCTCGTCGGCCCGGCGCAGGATCTTGTCGTCGATATCGGTGACATTGCGCACATAGGTAACGTCATAGCCCCTGTAGCGCAGGTAGCGGGTGATCACGTCGAAGGCCACCATCACCCGGGCATGGCCCAGGTGGCAGTAGTCATAGACGGTCATGCCGCAGACATACATCCGCACCTTGCCCGGGTCGATGGGCGTGAAGGCTTCCTTGCGGCGGGTCAGCGTGTTGTAGATCTGCATATCGGTCATGCTCAGCCCTTCTTCTGCGCGTCTGGCTTCCCGGACTCTGGCTTCCCGGACTCTGGCTTCCCGGGCTCTGGCTTCCCGGACTCTGGCTTGTGAGCCTCCTGCTTCTGCGCCTCTTGCTTCTGCGCCTCTTTCTTCTGTGTCTTGGCCCAGGTGTCCTTGAGGCTCACGGTGCGGTTGAACACCAGCTTGCCATCGCGGCAGGCATGACGGTCGGCGCAGAAGTAGCCCACCCGCTCGAACTGGAAGCGGCTCTCGGGCGTCACCTCGGCCAGGCTGGGCTCGCCGATGGCCTGGCGCACCACCAGCGACTCGGGGTTCAGGTGCTCGAGGAAGTCGGCGTCCTTGTCCTTGTCCGGCTGCTCCTCCAGGAAGAGGTTGTCGTAGAGCCGCACCTCCATGGGCACCCCGTGTTCGACACTGACCCAGTGGATCACGCCCTTGACCTTGCGCCCCTCGGGGTTCTTGCCCAGGGTGTCGAAGTCCACGGAGCAGCGCAGCTCGCTGACCTCGCCGGCGGCATCCTTGATCACCTCGTCGCAGCGGATCACATAGCTGTTGCGCAGGCGTACCTCCTTGCCCGGCGCCAGGCGGAAGAACTTCTTGGGCGGCTCCTCCATGAAGTCGTCCTGGTCGATATACAGCTCCCGCCCGAAGGGAATCTGGCGCACGGGCATGTCATCCCGCGCCGGGTGGCCGGGCACCGCATAGGTCTCTTCATGCCCCTCGGGCACATTGGTCAGCACCACCTTGAGGGGCTTGAGCACGGCCATGGCCCGGGGCGCGTTGTCCTCGAGGTCCGAGCGGATCGCGTGATAGAGCATACCGATCTCGACCAGGCCGCCATCGGCGCGGGTCACGCCGATCATATCGCAGAACTTGCGAACCGAGGCCGGCGTATAGCCTCGGCGACGCATCCCGGAGATGGTCGGCAGGCGGGGGTCGTCCCAGCCATCCACGATCTCCTGGTCCACCAGCAGCTTGAGCTTGCGCTTGGAGGTCAGGGTGTAGTTCAGGTTGAGCCGGGCGAACTCGATCTGACGCGGCGTCGCCGGCACCGGCAGGTTGGCCAGGAACCACTCGTAGAGCGGGCGATGGTCCTCGAACTCCAGGGTGCAGATGGAGTGGGAGATCCCCTCGATGGCGTCGGACTGGCCATGGGTGAAGTCGTAGGAGGGGTAGATCTTCCACTTGTCACCGGTCTGGTGGTGGCTGGCATGGCGAATGCGGTAGAGGATCGGGTCGCGCATATTGATGTTGGGCGAGGCCATGTCGATCCTGGCCCGCAGCACCTTCTCGCCCTCGGCGAACTCGCCGCGGCGCATGCGCTCCAGCAGGTCGAGGTTCTCCTCGGGGGAGCGCTCGCGATAGGGACTCGGGCGCCCCGGCTGGGTCAGGCTGCCGCGGTACTCGCGGATCTCGTCCGGGGAGAGGTCGTCGACATAGGCCTTGCCCTCGCCGATCAGGTGCTGGGCCCAGGCGTAGAGTTGGCCGAAGTAGTCGGAGGCGAAGCGCACCTCGCCGCTCCACTGAAAGCCCAGCCAGTTGACGTCTTCCTTGATGGCGTCGATATACGCCTGCTCTTCCTTCGCCGGGTTGGTGTCATCGAAGCGCAGGTGACAGTCACCACCGAATTGCTCGGCCAGGCCGAAGTTGAGGCAGATCGACTTGGCGTGCCCGATGTGCAGGAAGCCGTTGGGCTCCGGCGGGAAGCGGGTCACGACCTTGCCGTCACGGCCGGCCTCGATCTCGTCACGAATCTGGTTGCGAATAAAGTTCGGCGCGCTGGTGGTGTCGGTGGTCATGGTTGGGAAAACAACCTCTGGTTGGAGTGCGGTCCGGGGGCCGTTGACAGTGGCCTTCACTGCTCGGGGCTGTTCCGGCGACGAGCCTGCGAGGAGGCGCTGTGAACCCCTCCCTGGGCGCTACCGATGCCATCCCTGGCATAGGACCTCCTCTTCGGCTCATCCCCGGCGCCCCTCGCCGCAGCGTTCAAGCCGACGTCGGGCTTGTTTCGCGCAGCGAGGCAAAACCGGTATTATAGCGCCACGCCCATGGGCAACGCCAAGGCAGCGCCCCTTTATTGCACAGGACCTTACGCATGATCGTACTGCAGACCACCTTCGGTGACATCCACGTCGAGCTCAACCACGAGAAGGCCCCCAAGACCGCCGCCAACTTCGAACAGTATGTGCGCGACGGCTTCTATGACGGCACCCTCTTTCATCGCGTGATCGAGGGTTTCATGGTCCAGGGCGGCGGCTTCGACGAGGACTTCAACCAGAAGCCGACCCGCGACCCCATCGAGAACGAGGCCGACAACGGCCTGGCCAACGAGGTGGGCACCCTGGCCATGGCCCGCACCCAGGACCCCCACTCCGCCACCGCCCAGTTCTTCATCAACATCGCCGACAACAGCTTCCTCAACCACAGCGGCAAGTCCATCCAGGGCTGGGGCTACTGCGCCTTCGGCCGCGTGGTCGACGGCATGGACGTGGTCGAGAAGATCAAGAACGTCGCCACCACTCGCCGCGGCATGCACGCCGATGTGCCCGCCGAGGACGTGGTCATCAAGAAGGCCTACATCAAGGAGGACTGAGCCGCCTCCCCCCTGCCCTACCTGGCGCCCGCTTCATGCGGGCGTCTTGCCCTCTGCCGCCGAACCGGGAACCCTTCACCATGGCCACCCTGCTGATTTCCGACCTGCATCTGCACCCTGGCGCCCCCGCGATCACCGAGGGCTTTCTGCACTGGCTACAGGCGCGAGCCCGCGGCGCCGACGCGCTGTATATCCTCGGCGATTTCTTCGAGGCCTGGATCGGGGATGACCTGCTGGACCTGGTCGACGTCGACCCCACCGGCAACGCCGACCTGGCGAAGCGAGTCGCCGAGGCGCTGCGCCGCCTGGCCGATGCCGGCACCGCGATCTATCTGATGCACGGCAACCGCGACTTCCTGCTCGGCGAACGCTTCGCCCGGGAGGCCGGCGCCACCCTGCTGCCCGACCCCAGCCTTATCCGGCTGGGCGACACCCCGGTGCTGCTGATGCACGGCGACAGCCTGTGCACGCGCGATACGGCCTACCAGGCCTTCCGCGCCCAGGCCCGGGACCCGCAATGGCAGGCGCAGGTGCTGTCGATGCCGATCCAGGAGCGCATCGCCCTGGCCAGGCAACTGCGCGAGCAGTCCGGCGAGGCCAACTCCAACAAGGCCGAGGACATCATGGATGTCACCCCGGAGGAAGTCGTCGAGGCCATGGCAGCGCACGGTGTCACCACCCTGATCCATGGCCACACCCACCGCCCGGCGGTGCACGACCTCGAGGTCGACGGACAACCCGCCCGGCGCATCGTGCTGGGAGACTGGCAACCCGGCCAGGGCTGGGAAATCGTCGTCGAAGACGACGGCAAGCCCCGGCTGAAGGCATGCTAATAAACACGGGGGTCAGACCCCGGAGGTATTGGGGTCAGACCCCGGGGGTATGGGGTCTGACCCCACGCTCCGACGGGGTCTGACCCCAAGGGAAGGTCGACGGCCAACCCGCCCGGCGCATCGTGCTGGGAGACTGGCAACCCGGCCAGGGCTGGGAAATCGTCGTCGAAGACGACGGCAAGCCCCGGCTGAAGGCATGCTAATAAACACGGGGGTCAGACCCCGGAGGTATTGGGGTCAGACCCCGGAGGTATTGGGGTCTGACCCCAGGGGGTATGGGGTCTGACCCCACGCCCTGATGGGGTCTGACCCCAAGGGGGAGGTTATCTCTCGATCTTGGCTTCGCTGCGCAGGTGTTCGATCAGGCCTTGAATGGCGGCCTGGGCGCGCAGGCGTTCGGTCATGCTGGAAACGGCGCTGGTGATCTGTGCGTCGACTTCGCCTTCGCCGACGGACTCCAGGGCGATGATCACGGCGCGTTCGCCGTCGACGACCTGGCCGTACACGGCGGCGTCGCCTTCGGGTGCCGGGAGCCGGAAGGCCGCGGTGATCACCGCCTGGGACAGCCCGTGGGTGTCCTGGCGGCTGACGCCATCGGCCCGCTGCCAGGCGAGGTCGACCGAGCCGCCCTCGTTCAATGTCTCGACCAGCCCATCGGCCCGAGCGCTCAGGGCGTCGCGGCGCTGCTGGGCTTTGACCTCGGCCACCACCTCGTCGCGTACCTCGGCGAGGGGGAGCGTGGTGGCCTCGCGGTGCTCATCGACGCGCAGCACCAGGCGGCGGTCGCTATCCAGCTCGATCACCTCGCTGTTGTAGCCCTCCTCGAGCACGTCCTCGCTGAAGGCCTGGGTCATCACGCCCGGCTCGGAGAGCACGCCCTCGGCGGTGTCCCGTGACAGCCAGTCGCTGGACTGGAGCTCGAGGCCCACATCCTCGGCGACACTGCGCAGATCATCGGCGGCGAAGCTTTCGTCGATGAGCCGCTGGACCCGGTCATTGAACTCTCCGGACACCTGCTCCCTGGCCAGCTGACGGCGCAGATCGTCGCGCATTGATGCGAAGGATTCGCGCTCCAGGCCAGTCACGGTCAGCAGGTGCAGGCCGTTGTCGGTCTCGACGATGTCGGACACCTCGCCCTCATCCAGCGAGAAGGCGGCGTCATCGAAGGCCTCGCCGAAGAAGCCGCGACTCACCACGCCGAGATCGCCCCCCTGCTCGGCGGAGACGGTGTCATCGGAGACCCGGGCGGCAAGATCGGCGAAGGCTTCGCCATCGGCGAGACGCGCCTGAACCGACTCGAGCTCGGCCACCGCTTCCTCGCGGCTGCGCTCGTCACCGAAGGTCAGCATGATATGCGAGAGTCGGCGATCGGCGTTGGCCGTCTGGTCCTGCCAGGCCTTGCGCAACGCCTGCTCGTCCACTTCTACCCCCGCGGCCATGGCCTGACGGTCGATGACCACATAGTTCAGACGCACCTGCTCGGGCCGGCGGAAGCGGTCCTGGTGCTCGGCGTAATACGCCTCGATGGCGTCATCGGAGGGCGTGATCTCCTGGTCGAGAGATTCCACGCCCAGGGCGGCATGCCGGAAGCTACGCGTCTGGCGCTGCAGGCTAGCCAGGCGCTGCCGCTCGCTGTCCAGGCTGAAGTCGCTGAAGGCCAGCCCCTGCTGTAGCTGCTGCTGCTTCATGTCGGCACGCAGCTGGTCGCGAAAGCCCACCGGTGTATAGCCGGCACTGGCCAGACGGTTGCGGAACAGCTCCTGGTCGAAGCGCCCCTCCTGATCCTGGAACTCGGGGAGTGAGACGATGATCTGATCGAGCTGGTCCTCGGAAAGATGCAGCCCACCCTCATCGGCATACTGGCTCAACAGCTCGGTGGTGATCAGCTCGTCGAGCATCTGGCCACGCAGCGCACGCTCCTGCTCCGCCGGCACCTGGCCGCTGCGGATGGCCCGCTGTACCGATAGCTCGAGATCTTGACGCATGATGGGCTCGCCGTTGACCTGGGCGACCTCGTCGCCGCTATTGCCAAACAGCCCCACCAGCGAATCCACGCCGAACATCGCCATGGTCACGACCACTGCCCCGATGATGATCTTGGCTCCCCAGCTTCGGGAGCGGTCTCGAATACTTTGCAGCATGCAGGCCTCGGAAATGTTGCCTCAAAATGGATACACGAAAAACGTTCGCCAATAACGAAGACAGGCGCACCGCCGTGGGCGGTGCGCCTGTATCAATCAACCATCAGCGACGAACCATCAGCGGCGCCCTGGGCGCACGTCTCCCGGTCGACGCAGAATCAGTTGACGGAATCCTTCAGCGCCTTGCCGGCCTTGAAGCCGGGCACCTTGGCCGCCTTGATCTCGATGGGCTGACCGGTCTGGGGGTTGCGACCGGTGCGTGCGGCACGCTCCTTCACATGGAAGGTGCCGAAGCCGACGAGGGAAACGCTGTCGCCTTTCTTCAGGCTATCGGTCACGGAATCCACCATGGCATCCAGAGCACGTGCGGCGGAAGCCTTGGGAATATCGGCAGACGCGGCGATAGCTTCGATCAGCTCAGATTTGTTCACACTTCACCCCTTGACTTTTTCGTAAATTGACCCTGATCGAACCGGCATTTTAGCTAACAAGCGCGATCACAGCATTGGGTAATTTATAGCAATGCGGAGAAACCACTGTCAAGCAACAATCAGGGCAGAGCCCCACCATATCGGGCTTTGAATCGAATAATGATGGGGAAATCCGCCTTAATGCGTGCTGATCATTGACGGCACCGGTGAGGCATCCTCGGAATGAGATTCCGAATCGGACTCTTCATTCGATTTAACTAACGCTACCTCAAGCACCTCATCGATCCAGCGTACCGGTCTGATATCCAGGGCCTCCTTGATATTATCCGGCACCTCCTTGAGGTCCCGGCGATTTTCCTCGGGTACCAGCACGGTCTTTATACCACCGCGCCTGGCGGCCAGCAATTTCTCCTTCAGGCCGCCAATCGGCATCACCTCGCCACGCAGATTGACCTCACCGGTCATGGCCACGTCGCAGCACACGGGGCGACCCGTATAGGCGGAGACCATGGCCGTGACCATGCCGACACCGGCACTGGGGCCGTCCTTGGGGGTCGCCCCTTCCGGCACGTGGATGTGCAGATCCTCTTTCTCGAAGCGCTCGGGGTCGATGCCCAGGGCCGACGCTCGCGCCCGCACCACGGTATGGGCGGCACTTACCGACTCCTTCATCACATCGCCCAACGAGCCGGTCTTGTTGATGCGCCCCTTGCCGGGGGTCACCACCGATTCGATATTGAGCAGCTCGCCACCCACGGAGGTCCAGGCCAGGCCGGTCACGCGGCCGACCTGATTTTCCTGGTCGGCCAGTCCGTAGCTGTAACGCCGCACGCCAGCATACTCTTCGATATCCCCGGCGGCCAGCAGCATCGGCGCCAGCGCCCCTTCCTTGCTCTCCTTCTGGAGGCGCTCGCGCAGCACCTTGCGGCAGACCTTGGCGACCTGACGTTCCAGCTCACGCACCCCGGCCTCGCGGCTATAGTAGCGGATCAGCTCGAGAAGAGACTCGTCGGAGAAGGCCAGCTCATCCTCCTTGAACCCGTTGGCCGTGAGCTGCTTGGGCACCAGGTAGCGCTTGGCGATGGCCAGCTTCTCGTCCTCGGTGTAGCCGGGCAGGCGAATCACCTCCATGCGGTCCAGCAGCGGCCCCGGGATGTTCATGGAGTTGGCCGTACAGATGAACAGCGTCTCGGAGAGGTCGTAATCCAGCTCGAGATAGTGGTCGCTGAAGGTATCGTTCTGCTCGGGGTCGAGCACCTCGAGCAGCGCCGAGGAAGGATCCCCGCGGTGGTCCATGCCGAGCTTGTCGACTTCATCGAGCAGGAACAGTGGGTTCTTGACGCCGGCACGGGACATGCGCTGGATGATCTTGCCGGGCAGCGAGCCGATGTAGGTGCGCCGATGGCCGCGGACCTCGGACTCGTCGCGCACCCCGCCCAGCGCCAGGCGCGCATACTTGCGGTTGGTGGCCCGGGCGATCGACTTGCCAAGCGACGTCTTGCCGACCCCGGGCGGGCCCACCAGGCACAGCACCGGACCCTTGAGCTTCTTGACCCGCTTGTGCACCGCCAGGTACTCGAGGATCCGGGCCTTGACCTCGTCCAGGCCGTAGTGATCCTCGTCGAGCACCTTCTGGGCGTTGGCCAGGTCATGCTTGACCCGGGTACGCTTCTTCCAGGGCACCGCTACCAGCCAGTCCAGGTAGGAACGCACCACCGTGGCCTCGGCGGAGTTGGGCGACATCATCTTCAGCTTGCCCAGCTCCTGGACAGCCTTCTCGTGGGCCTCCTTGGGCATGCCGGACTCTTCGATGGCCTGCTCGTACTTCTCGGCCTCGTTGGGCACATTCTCGAGCTCGCCTATCTCCTTCTGGATGGCCTTCATCTGCTCGTTGAGATAGTACTCGCGCTGGGACTTCTCCATCTGCTCCTTGACCCGGGAGCGGATGCGCTTCTCCACCTGCATCAGGTCGATCTCGGACTCGATCAGCGCCATCAGATGCTCGATGCGGTCCCGGACCTTGTCCATCTCCAGCAGTTGCTGCTTGTCATCGATCTTCAGGGACAGGTGCGCACAGATGGTGTCCACCAGGCGGCTCGGGTCCTCGATGCCGGAGAGCGAGTTGAGCACCTCGTTGGGTACCTTCTTCGACATCTTGACGTACTGCTCGAACTGATTGAGCAGCACACGCACCAGGGATTCCTGCTCGCGCTCGGTCAGTGGCGTGCTGTCACGCAGCAGCGCCTCGGCGCTGGTATAGGCCTCGCCGGCATCCAGCTCGCCCACATCGGCGCGGGAGACGCCCTCGATCAGCACCTTGACGGTGCCGTCGGGCAGCTTGAGCAGCTGCATGATCTCGGCGACGGTGCCGATGGCGAACAGGTCATCGCGGTCGGGGTCGTCCTTGCTGGCCTCACGCTGGGCCACCAGCAGGACTCGCTTGTCGGCGTTCATGGCCGCATCGAGGGCCTGGATCGACTTCTCGCGACCCACAAAGAGGGGAATGACCATCTGCGGGTAGACGACCACGTCCCGCAGCGGCAAAAGGGGCAGACTCAGGGTCTGATCAGCATTCTGCTGCATCGCAGGCGTACCTCAAGAGAAAACGAAGGGATGCCCCGTGGAATGGGGGCGATCGGGTAACTTTGCAAGGCAGTAACCGAGAGGGCAAAAAAAACGGGAGCCCCCGGCCCCCAGCCGGCCGGGCCGGCGGTGGAGGCGAGGCGCTCCCGTGGGGTCAGCCCCCGGTCATTCAGCCGTCGGTGCCGTCGCTGGCGGCTTCCTGCTGCTGGGAATAGATCAGCAGCGGCTCGCTTTCGCCCTTGATCACCGAGGCATCGATCACCACCTTGCTGACCCCCTCCAGGGAGGGAATCTCGTACATGGTGTCGAGGAGCACCGACTCGAGAATGGAGCGCAGACCGCGTGCGCCGGTCTTGCGTGCCATGGCCTTGTCGGCCACCGCGCGCAGGGCGTCGTCACGGAACTCCAGCTCCACGCCTTCCATCTCGAACAGCTTGGTATACTGCTTGAGAAGCGAGTTCTTGGGCTCGGTCAGGATCTCGATCAGCGCCTCTTCGGTGAGGTCGGTCAGGGTCGCGATCACCGGCAGACGCCCGACGAACTCGGGGATAAGGCCGAACTTGACCAGATCCTCGGGCTCCACGGTGGCCAGGGTATCCCCTACCGGCTTGCCGTCTTCCTTGCTCTTGACCTCGGCATTGAAGCCGATGCCACCCTTCTCGACGCGGTCACGGATGACCTTCTCCAGGCCCGCGAAGGCCCCGCCGACGATGAACAGCATATTGGTCGTATCGACCTGCAGGAACTCCTGCTGCGGGTGCTTGCGGCCGCCCTGGGGCGGAATCGAGGCCGTGGTGCCTTCGATCAGCTTGAGCAACGCCTGCTGAACGCCCTCGCCAGACACGTCCCGGGTGATCGAGGGGTTGTCGGACTTGCGCGACACCTTGTCGATCTCATCGATGTAGACGATGCCACGCTCGGCCTTGTCCACATCGTAATCGCACTTCTGCAGCAGCTTCTGGATGATGTTCTCGACATCCTCGCCCACGTAGCCGGCTTCGGTCAGCGTGGTGGCATCGGCGATGGTGAACGGCACATTGAGCAGCCGCGCCATGGTCTCGGCGAGTAGCGTCTTGCCGCTGCCGGTGGGGCCGATCAGCAGGATGTTCGACTTGCCCAGCTCCACGTCGTCTTTCTTGACGTCGGAACTCAGGCGCTTGTAGTGATTGTAGACGGCAACGGACAGCACCATCTTGGCGCGATCCTGGCCGATCACATAATCATCGAGGGTGTGACGGATCTCACGAGGCGTCGGCAGACGCTCGTCGTCGCTCTCGGCATCGGCATCGAGCACCTCCTCGCGAATGATGTCATTGCAGAGGTCGACACACTCATCACAGATATAGACGGACGGGCCGGCAATAAGCTTGCGCACCTCGTTCTGATTCTTGCCGCAGAACGAGCAGTAGAGCAGCTTGCCACCGTCGTCCTTGCCTTTGCCGTCAGCCATTCGCTTACCTCTTTTCATAGTGATGGCGCCTGCCAATGCCGACGCCACCGAGTTCACAGCGGCGGCACGCACCGCCGGGAACAATCAGCGTATTTTGCAAATCACGCTATCAGGATGTGGGCCGCTTATCCAGCATGGCATCGATCAGCCCATACTCCGCCGCCTGGCGACCATCCATGAAGTTGTCGCGGTCGGTATCCCGGGCGATGGTGTCGATATCCTGGCCGGTATGCTGGGCGAGGATATGGTTGAGCCTGTCGCGGATGCCGAGGATCTCACGGGTGTGGATCTCGATGTCCGAGGCCTGGCCCTGATAGCCGCCCAGCGGCTGGTGGATCATCATGCGCGAGTTGGGCAGGCAGAAGCGCTTCTCCGGCGCCCCGCCGGCCAGCAGCAGCGCGCCCATGCTGGCCGCCTGGCCGATGCACACGGTGGACACATCGGGCTTGATGAACTGCATGGTGTCGTAGATCGACATGCCGGCGGTCACCGAGCCACCCGGGGAGTTGATGTACAGGTGGATGTCCTTGTCCGGGTTCTCGGACTCCAGGAACAGCAGCTGCGCCACCACCAGGTTGGCCGTGTAGTCTTCCACCGGACCCACCAGGAAGATCACACGCTCCTTGAGCAGGCGGGAATAGATGTCGTAGGAACGCTCGCCGCGCGCGCTCTGCTCGACCACCATGGGCACCAGGCCACCGGCGTTCTGGATATCGAACTCGTTGCTCATTGCGTGTTGTCCTTGCATCCGATGAATGGAAGCGAAGAGAAACAGCGCCCCGACACCGGCCGGGGCGCAGGGCATCGATCAGGCCTGGCTTTCTTCCTCGCTGGCCGCTTCGCTGCCGTCTTCCTCGTCGGCTTCTTCCTGCTGCTGGGCCGCCGCCAGCACGTCCTGGTAGGACATCTCGACGTCCTGGACGCTGGCCTGGCCGAGCAGCACGTCCACGGCCTTCTCTTCGAGAATCGCGGACTTGACCTGGGTCTTGAGCTGGTCGTCGCCCATGTAGTGCTCGACCACCTGTTCGGGCTCCTGATACTGCTCGGCAAGCTCCTGAACCTTGGCACGAATCTCGTCGTCGCTGGCCTCGAGCTCGTTGACCTTGATCACCTCGGCCAGCAGCAGGCCGACCTCGACGCGGCTCCTGGCCTGCTCCTCGAACAGCTCGTTGGGCAGCTGGGAGACATCGAAGTCCTCGCCCAGGCCGAACTGCTGGGCCGCCTGGCGCTTGAGGCCATCGGTCTCCTGCTGAACCAGTGCCTGGGGCACGGCGACCTCGTTGGCCTTCTGCAGCGCGGCAAGTACCTGCTGCTTGACGCGGTTATCCACCGCCTGGCCGGCCTCGCGGGTCATGTTCTTCTTGACCTCGGCACGGAAGGCGTCGAGATCGCCGTCCTCGACGCCAAACTTCGCGATGAACTCGGCATCGATCTCGGGCAGGGCCTTGCCCTTCACCGCGTGGACGGTGACCTTGAAGGTCGCTTCCTGGCCGGCCAGGTTCTCGGCCTGGTAGTCCTCCGGGAAGGTGACCTTGATTTCCTTGTCGTCGCCGGCCTGGGCGCCGATCAACTGCTCCTCGAAGCCGGGGATGAAGCTGTTGGAACCGATCACCAGGTCATGGCCTTCGGCGCTGCCGCCTTCGAAGGGCTCATCGCCCAGGAAGCCCTGGAAGTCGATGGTCAGCTGGTCGCCATCCTCGGCGGCACGCTCGACGTCTTCCCAGTCGGCGTTCTGCTTGCGCAGGGTGTCGATCATCTCGTCGACATCGGCCTCGGTCACCTCGACCACGGGCCGCTCGACGTCGGCGCCCTCGATGGGTGCCAGCTCGACTTCGGGGTAGGTCTCCAGGGTCGCCACGAACTCCAGATCCTTGCCCGTCTCATTGACGGTGGCTTCGATCTGGGGCATGCCGGCCGGGTTGAGCTCGTTCTCGGTGATGGCACGGACGTAACGCTCACGCATCACTTCCCCGACCACCTCGTTGCGCACTTCGCTGCCATAGCGCTGACGGATCACCGACATCGGCACCCTGCCCCGACGAAACCCGTCCATACGAACGTTCTTGGCGGCATCCTTGAGGCGAGCATTGACGGCCTCATCGATTTCGGCGGCCGGCACTTGGACCGTGATGCGGCGTTCGATCTGGGAGGTCGTATCGACGGAAACTTGCATGAAATGTCCTCTACCGACTGGGGCACTGTGTTGATTGCGTGAATGAAAAATCAAGGGGATGATTTTATGAATCCCGTGCGGCACTGGCAAGCGCCGAGGGGGAAGAAATGGGGGCACGGCGAACGATTACAAGGGGCGAAACTACATCCATGCCAAAAAACGCCGACGCCTGAGCGACCGCGTGCCGTATACCGCGCAATACCGATAAAAAATCAGACTGACTGAAGCAGGAGCCGATCCCGAGAGGAACGATCCAAAAAGAGAGATCTGGAAGAATAGTCTGAAGGGGTCGATCGGGAGGGTCAAGACATGGGGTGGATGATGGGGATCGAACCCACGACCACCGGAGCCACAATCCGGGGCTCTACCACTGAGCTACATCCACCATTGCCTTGCTGATACCGCCTGTGTCGAGGTGGGGTGGATGATGGGGATCGAACCCACGACCACCGGAGCCACAATCCGGGGCTCTACCACTGAGCTACATCCACCACATCGACAACGACTCGAACAACATCCTGCTACCGCACCGAAGCTGGCGCGCCCAGCAGGACTCGAACCTGCAACCTACGGCTTAGAAGGCCGTTGCTCTATCCGATTGAGCCATGGGCGCATTGTACGTTTCAGCTCGCCTCGCCGCAACCCTGAGTGCCAATAAACCGCAAGACATTCAAGACGTTATGGTCGGAGTGGAGGGATTCGAACCCCCGACATCCTGCTCCCAAAGCAGGCGCGCTACCAGACTGCGCTACACTCCGCGGCGATCAAGCGGGCTGGACGCCGCCACACGGGCCTCGTCGAGCGATGCGTATTCTACGTGACTTTCGCCCTTCGTCAAGTGCCGGAGGGCGACAACCGCCTCGAGCGCTTTGTTTCGCCCGCCTGGCGTGCGAAAATCACGCCTTCCTTTTCGACCATCCAGAGGACACTCGATGACCGCGCAACTGATCGATGGCAAAGCCGTAGCCGCCCGCGTTCGCCAGCAGGTAGCCCGCCAGGTGCAGGCACGCCGCGACAGCGGGGGCCGCGCGCCAGGGCTTGCCGTCGTGCTGGTCGGCGAGGACCCCGCCTCCGCCGTCTATGTGCGCAACAAGCACAATGCCTGCGTCGAGGCCGGCATCGAGTCGTTTCGCCATACGCTGCCCGCGGACGCCTCTCAGCAACAGCTCGAGGCGCTGGTCGACCGGCTCAACGACGACCCGGCCGTCGACGGCATCCTGGTCCAGCTGCCACTCCCCGAACAGCTCGACGCCCGCCCCATTCTCGAGCGCATTCGCCCGGACAAGGACGTCGATGGCTTTCACCCCTATAACCTGGGGCGCCTGGCCCAGCGCCTGCCGCTGCTGCGGCCCTGCACGCCCAAGGGCGTGATGACGCTGCTCGAGGAGACCGGCCTGGCGATCCGCGGCCTGGACGCCACCGTGGTGGGGGCCTCCAATATCGTCGGCCGCCCCATGTCCCTGGAGCTGATGATCGCCGGCTGCACCACCACCGTCTGCCATCGCTTTACGCGCAACCTGGAGGAACAGGTCCGCCGCGCCGATGTGCTGATCGTGGCGGTGGGCAAGCCGGGCCTGGTCAAGGGGGAATGGGTCAAGGAAGGCGCCATCGTCATCGACGTGGGCATCAACCGCCAGGCGGATGGCCGCCTGATCGGCGACGTCGACTTCGATGCCGCCGCCGAGCGCGCCGCCTGGATCACCCCCGTCCCCGGCGGCGTCGGCCCCATGACCGTCGCCACCCTGCTGGAGAACACCCTCCAGGCCGCCGACCTCCACGACGCCGACTAGCCCCCACCACCCCGCCCCCTGGGGTCAGACCCCAGGAGGTTACCCCAGGCTCGGGGTCAGACCCCAAAGAGACTCACGGGGCAGGGGTCAGACCCCATGGGGTTCGGGGTCTGACCCCGGGGGGTTACCCCAGAGGGGGGTCTGACCCAGGGGGAGGGGTTACCCCAAAGAGACTTACTCCAAAGAGACTTTGCATCAGCATGAGGATTGATTGATGAGCGACAAGATGAACGTCGAGAGCTTCAACCTGGATCACACCAAGGTAAAGGCTCCCTATGTGCGCCTGGCGGATATCAAGACCGGCGAGCATGGCGACACCATCCACAAGTACGACATGCGCATCTGCCAGCCCAACCAGGACCATATGGAGATGCCCGGCCTGCACTCCCTGGAGCACCTGATGGCGGAGCTGTCGCGCAACCACTCCGACAAGGTGGTCGATATCAGTCCCATGGGCTGCCAGACCGGCTTCTACGTGGCGATGATCAACCACGACGACTACGAGGGCGTGCTCGAGCTGCTCGAGAACACCCTCGAGGATGTGCTCGAGGCCAGCGAAGTGCCGGCCTGCAACGAAATGCAGTGCGGCTGGGCCGCCAGCCACAGCCTCGAGGGCGCCAAGCAGATCGCCCGGGGCTTTTTGGCCAAGCGCAACGAATGGACGGAAATCTTCTAATGCAGCGCATCGGCATCATCGGCGCCATGCCCCAGGAAGTGGCGCGCCTCGCCTCCCTGCTCGAGGGGGGCGAGACACACACCCATGTCGGCATCACCTTCTACAGCGGCAGGCTGCACGGCGTCGAGGTCGTGGTCCTCCAGTCGGGGATCGGCAAGGTCAACGCCGCCGTCGGCACCACCCTGCTGCTGGACATGTACCAGCCGGACGTGGTCATCAATACCGGTTCCGCCGGCGGCTTCGGCGAGGGACTCGAGATCGGCGATATCGTGGTCTCGAGCGAGGTTCGCCACCACGACGTGGATGCCGTGGTGTTCGGCTACGAGCACGGTCAGGTCCCCAACATGCCGGCGGCCTATATGCCCGACGCGCGACTGGTGGATCTCGCCCGGGAATGCGTGGAGGCCCTGGGCGAGGTCCGGGTCGTGGAGGGGCTGATCGCCACCGGCGATGTCTTCATGGCCTGCCCCAACCTGGTGGCCCAGACCCGTCAGCGCTTCCCCACCATGCTCGCCGCCGAGATGGAGGCCGCGGCCATCGCCCAGACCTGCCATCTCTATGGCTGCCCCTTCGTGGTGATCCGCGCCCTCTCCGACATTCCCGATGCGGGCGACAACCATCTCTCCTTCGAGGAATTCCTGGAGAAGGCCGCCCTGCACTCCTCCCGCATGATCGAGGCAATGGTCGCCCGCCTGGGCGACCGGCAGCGTGAAACCGTGGCACAGCCCGCCTGACGCCTTCACCGGCGCCTATTCGCCGGCCAACGCCCACTCCAGGGTCTCGCCGGCCATCAGCGGCACAATGCGCGCCCCGCCGGCGTAGGGCAGCGATTCGGGGAGGCGCCGGGCGTCGCGCACCAGGGTAATGGTGTCGGCGTTGCGGGGCAGCCCGTAGAAATCCGGCCCATGGTGGCTGGCGAAGCCTTCCAGGCGGTCCAGGGCGCCGGCCTGCTCGAAGGCGGTGGCGTAATACTCGATCGCCGCCGGGGCGGTGTAGGCCCCGGCGCAGCCACAGGCGCTCTCCTTGTCACCCTGGGCGTGTGGGGCGCTGTCGGTCCCCAGGAAGAACTTCGGACTGCCCGAGGTGGCCGCCGCCAGCAGCGCCTCGCGATGCCGCTCGCGCTTGAGGATGGGCAGGCAGTAGTAGTGCGGGCGAATGCCGCCCACCAGCATATGGTTACGATTGAACAGCAGGTGGTGGGCGGTGATGGTCGCGCCCACATTGGCCGGTGCGGCGGCCACAAATTCGGCCGCCTCGGCCGTGGTGATATGCTCGAAGACCACCTTGAGGGTCGGGTGGCGCTCCAGCAGGGGCTTGAGCACCCGCTCGATAAACACCGCCTCACGATCGAAGATATCGATCTCGGCGTCGGTCACCTCGCCGTGCATCAGCAGCGGGATGCCGAGCCTTGCCATGGCGGCGACCGCGGCATCGCAGTGCGCCAGGTCGGTCACGCCCGAGGCGGAGTTGGTGGTGGCGCCGGCGGGATACAGCTTGACCGCCTGCACCAGGCCGCTGGCATGGGCGCGCTCGATTTCCTCGGCGGGGGTGTTATCGGTGAGATAGAGCGTCATCAGCGGCTCGAAGCGGCTGCCCGCGGGCAGCGCCGCCAGGATCCGCTCGCGGTAAGCCAGGGCCTGCTCGGTGGTGGTCACCGGCGGCTTGAGATTGGGCATGATGATGGCGCGGCCCATCTGTCGGGCCGAGGCCTCGACCACGGCGGACAACACCGCGTCGTCGCGCAGGTGGAGGTGCCAGTCGTCGGGGCGAGTCAGGGTCAAGGTAGTCACGGCGGTTCCTGTCGTGGCGGTTCGGTCGATGTGGCGCCAGTATACCGAATGCCGCCTGCCTGAGCAGAGCCCGGCGACCCGATTTCACGGCACCCCAGGCCACATCGTCTGATAACATGCCGACATTGCCCTTGCACCGGACCCCTTGTGATGCCCGATTCACTGGAACGCAGCCCGCTGCGCGCCGACCTGCTGCTGCTCACCGTCACCCTGCTCGCCGGCGCCGGCTGGATCTTCTCCAAGGAGGCCCTCGGCGGCCTGCCGCCGCTGTTGTTCATGGGCACGCGCTTTTTGCTCGCCGGACTGATCCTGGCACTGTTTGCCTGGCCCGCCCTGCGCCAGCTGAGTCGACGCGACCTGGCCGCTGGCGCCGGCGTAGGCCTGTTGTTCAGTGCGGCACTGGGCTTCTGGGTCATGGGGCTCTACCACTCCCGCCACCTTGGCGAGAGCGCCTTTATCAACAGCCTGGGCATCCTGCTGGTACCGGTCATGGCCCGCCTGCTGTTCGGCGACCGCCCGCCGCGCACCACCTGGATCGCGCTGCCCGTCGCATTGGTCGGCTTCGCCCTGCTGTCTCTCAATGCCGGCCTGCGCCTGGAGCCCAGCCAGTGGCTGATCGCTACCTCGGCGCTGCTCTTCTCGCTGCAGATCAATGCCAACACCCGGGTGGTACGCCACCTCCCCGCCCTGCCGCTCTCCGCCATCCAGCTTACCGTGGTGGGCATTCTGCTCAGCCTGGCCTCGGCGCTGATCGAGCCCTGGCCGGAACGGGTCGGCGGCGACATACTCGGTTGGCTGGCGGCCAGCATACTGCTCTCCAGCACCCTGCGCTTCTTCCTGCAGATCCACGCCCAGGGCCTCACCACCCCGAGCCATGCCGCCGTCATTCTGATGCTCGAAGCGGTCTGGACGGCACTGCTGGCCGCCGTCTGGTACGGCGAGACCATGACACTGCTGCAGCTGGCCGGCTGCTCGTTGATCTTCACCGCCCTGCTGATCAACCGCTGGTACTGGGTCCGCCAACTGATACTGCGCTTCGCCGGATAGCGCGAGCTCGCCAGGCAGCTAGAAAATCCCGTATCATGCGGCCAGTTTCCACGGGGGAGAGAGAATGCCCAAGGTTCGCCACTACGCCGATCTGGCCGCTACCCTGGCCGGCCTGATGTGGCTGGTCGTGTACTGGTCCATCAGCCTGTCGGCCCAGCTGGGCAATCTACAGCCGACCATGGCGGCCCTGCTGCTGCTGGGCACCACCGTACTGGTCACCTTTGTGCACCGGCCAACCCGGGTGCTGCTGCGCCGCTACCACGTCAGGAAGCGGCGCACCGAGATGTGGATGCACATCCTGGCACTGCCGCTGTTTCTCGCCTTCCTGCTCGGCATTACCTTCGAGATGATCGTCACCCCCCTCAACGGGGTTCAGAAGCTGCTGCTGTTCAATGTGATGGCCACCGCCGGCTGGCTGGTCTTCATCATCACCCTGGGGGTCAAGCTCGCCACCCACCAGATCAAGCAGCGCCGCAAGGCCCAGCACTAGCCCCGGAGAGGGCCCCCGCTTCGATCAGAAGCGCGTGGCGCTGAATGGTGCCATGTCCACCTCCGGGGTCTCGCCGGCCATCATCTGGCTCAGCAACAGCCCGGTCACCGGCCCCAGCGTAAAGCCCTGGTGGCCATGACCGATGGCCAGCCACATTCCGTCCTGCCCCGGAGCCGGCCCGATGATCGGCTTCATGTCCGGCAGGCAGGGGCGCGCCCCCTTCCAGGCTTCGGGGTCGCGGCGCTCTCCCAGCGGATAGATCTTGCCGGCCGCCCGCTCCGCCGCCTTGAGCTGCTTGAACTTCGGGGGGGCGTCCAGGCCGGCAAGCTCGGCACCGGTGGTCAGGCGGATCCCCGCCCGCATCGGCTCGAGCAGGAAGCCGGTTTCGGCATCCATGATCCAGTGGTTGAGGTGGGCATTCTCATCGGCACTGGCGTAGTGCATGTGATAGCCGCGCTTGACGAACAGCGGTAACGAGATCCCCTGGCGCGAGAGCAGCTTATCGCTCCAGGGCCCCAGCGCCACGACCAGCTGGTCGGCCTCCAGGGACTCGCGGTCGGTCGTCACCTTCCATCCCTTGCCGCTCTTCTCGACTTCCTGGACTTCGGCCTTCAGGAAGCGACCGCCCTGCTGCTGAAAATTCTCGGCATAGGCCTGCACCAGCGCGCCGGGGTCGGCCACGGTCCAGGGCTGGGTCCAGTGGATGGCACCCTCAAGCCCCTTCTTGAGATGAGGTTCCTTGGCATAGAGGCCGGCGGCATCGAGCACCTCGAATTCGACCCCGTATCGATCATGGTTCTCGTGGGCCTCGGTGATACGCTCATCGAAGGCCTTCCGGGTGTGATAGAGCTCCAGCCAGCCGTCGCGGCGCACCAGGTGATCGGCGCCGGCGGCCTCGATCATCGGGGCATGGGTATCCAGGCAGCGCATGATCAGCGAGGCATACTGCGGCACGATCTTCGCATAACGGGACTTGCCGGAGTTGATCCAGTACTGGAGCAGCGGGCTTGCCGCGCTGAACATGCCCCCCGGACGATAGCGAATGTCGACCTCACGGTTGGGAATCACGCGCAGCAGCGTGCCGAGATCCCGGGGAAAGGCATAGGGACGCACCGACTCACGCTGGATGATGCCGGCATTGCCGAAGGAGGTCTCGCGGCCGGGCTCACGGCGATCCACCAGCGTCACCGAATGCCCCTGGCGAACCAGATGCCAGGCCACCGATACGCCGACCATGCCGGCCCCCAGAACCACGATTTCACGAGACATCACCCACACCTCCCAGGAAAGAACGCAGGCCTCGCCACACGACGAGGCCTGCCACAACGATAGTCGCTCAAGCGCCGCCGGGTCGAATATCGCCCCGGCGGTCCATTACCAGAGGCATCATAACGCCTCGCGGTCAGATAATGATGCCAAAAGAGCGCATTTTGGCATGGGTTATTCCTTATTTAACACCCGGAATCAGGGTAATATTCCAACCAGGGACCGTTTTCTAGAACAGACATCAAGCGTGGCGCACCCCGTAAAAAAACCAAGGCCCTATAGCTGCTTTTGAGCCTTCAGCTTGGCGCGAATAAAGTCGGCGTGGCTGACGTAGAGCAGATCGGCCAGCTGACGGATGCGATGCTCCTCAAGATGATGACGCTCGCCATCGGCCAGTGCCAGGGCCCACATCATGCGCACCAGCTCACACCGCCGATCATAGGCATAATGCTCCTTGATCAGGCTGACGAACTGGTAGTGGTCCACGGCGGCGTCCACCTCCTGCTGGGCCAGGGTCATCAGCTCGTCGATGGCATCGTCACTCACGCTCAGGTGGCTGCGCAGCTGGCCACGCAGCGTGTTGAGCTCATCCGGGGTGACCGCATAATCGGCGCGCATCACCTCGCAGAGCAGCGCCGCCGCGGCGAGCTCCAGGCTCGGCGCCTGGCGCCCGCCCCCGCCGCCACTCTCCTCGAGCATCTCCTGAAAGAACCGCTGAATATTGGCTAGCACATGACACTCCTTCGATGGCTTTCTGGGTGAGACTCACTCGGCTCCGGCGGGTTCATCATCATTGGGGTCAGACCCCGTGGGGGTGGGGTCTGACCCCAAGGGCTACCAAGGGCTAGTCTCGGCAGCGCCAGCGGGCCAGCAGGGCGAGCAGGGCCAGGCCGCCGAGTATCGCCGCCGCCCAGCCCAGCCCCGTGACCGCCTGGCCAAAGGAGGCCGGCACTTGTGCCGGGCGATGCTGCAGCCCGAACCCCACCAGGCGCCCCAGAGCGTAAAGCATCAGGGCCAGGCTGGTGAGGGGAAGAAAGGTACGGCTCGCCGCCAGCCAGCGAGTCAGGGCCCAGGGTTCACTGGCGGACTTGGCCACCGGCTCGCGGGCGGGTGCCCGGCGCGGCGCCTCGGCCTTGGCGGCGGGTGCCTTGCTCGCAGGCTTCCTGGGCTGAGACTGCTTGGGCTGAGACTGCTTGGGCTGAGACTTGCGGGCGCGTGGCTTGACCTTCGTGGCACCCGAGGGGGAAGCGCCGCCCACCCAGCCCAGGGCCACTCGAACAAGACGCCACAGCGCCCAGCCCAGGGTAAAGCTAACCGAGAGGGCGAGGCCGCCCATCACCAGCACATACGCCATTGGCGATCCTTGTCGATTCACGAACCGGATATTGTGCCACAAGGCACGCCATGACTATCGCCGTTTGCGCCAGGTGATAGCGAAAGGCGCCGGGCCGCCTACCTCCTCGGGGAGATGGCCAAATCGGCGCACCGGAGTAGAATTATCGAACACCATTCTCGCCAACGGAGGGCGTCATGACCGCGATCCTGCTGCTCCTGCATCTGCTGGGTGCCACCATCTGGACCGGCGGCCATCTGGTGCTCGCCGTCACCATCCTGCCCCGCGTGCTCAAGGACCGCGACGTCGCGTCCCTGCACTGGTTCGAGCAGGGCTACGAGCGGCTCGGCATGCCCGCGCTGCTGGTGCAGATCATCACCGGGCTGTGGCTGGCCTGGCAGAAGCTGCCCTCGCTTGCGCTCTGGTTCGACCCAGGCGCCGGGCCCATCGCCGAGCTTGTTCGCCTCAAGCTGATGCTGTTGCTGCTGACCATCCTGGTGGCCGCCCACGCCCGCTTTCGGGTCATTCCCCGACTCTCTCCCGCCACCCTGCCGCTGATGGGCTGGCATATCGTCGCGATGACGCTGATCTCGGTGGCCTTCGTGGCCACCGGGCTATCGTTTCGGGTCAGCTGGGGGATCTAGGCCCACGGCACCGCCGGCGGCCTTCACGATCGACTGGAATGCCGCCAGGCGTGCCTGAACCCGGCCGTTGAGGCTCTCGGCAGGGAAGTTACCCGCCGTGTCGGCCTCGCCCGGGACGTCGCCGGTCAGCAGCTCCAGCGCCTCATCCACGTGGTACACCGCATAGAGGCGGAACGCATCCGCGGCTATCGCCTCGCGTACCTCCCGTTTGAGCATCAGGTGCTCGACGTTGCTGGCCGGCAGGATCACCGCCTGGCCGGCGAGCGCCCCCCGATCACGACAGACATCGAAGAAGCCCTCGATCTTCTCGTTGACGCCGCCCACCGCCTGCACCTCGCCGTGCTGGTTGATGGAGCCTGTCACCGCAAACGACTGGTCGAGCCCCTCGCGCACGATGGCGGATACCAGCGCGCATACCTCGGCCACCGAGGCGCTGTCTCCGTCGATGCCGCCGTAGGACTGCTCGAAGGCGAGGCTCGCCGATAGCGAGAGCGTCGACTCCCGGGCATAGCGACCGGCCAGGTAGCGCGACAGGATCATCACCGCCTTGGAGTGAATGCGACCACCCAGGCGGGCCTCGCGTTCGATATCCACCACCTGGCCGCTACCGGGCCTCGCCGTGGCGGTAATCCGGGTCGGCTGACCGAAGGCAAAATCCCCCACGGCGAGCACCGACAGCCCATTCACCTGGCCCACCACGCGTCCTTCGGTGGCGATCATTACCGCCCCGCGATCGATCTGCTCATGGCTACGCTCACGGATGCGCCCGGCCCGCCACTGCTGCTGAGCCACCGCCTTTTCCACGTGCTCCCGGGTGATCCGCTCGGAAGCCGCCTCCTTCGCCCAGTGCCCCGCTTCCAGCAGCAGATCATGCAGGTCGCGATGGCGCGCCGTCAGCCGCTGCTGGTCATCGGCCAGCCGGCCGGCACGCTCGATGGTCGCCGCCACGCCGCTGCGATCCAGGGGCGCCAGCGCGGCCTCCCGGGCCAGCGTGGCGATCACCCGCGCATAGAAGGCCAGGCTCTCCGCGTTGCGCTCGAGCGTATCTTCGAGGTCCACCTGCACCTTGAACAGTTCCAGAAACGCCGGGTCATGTTCGCAGAGCAGGTAGTAGAAGTGCCGTGCGCCGAGCAGCACGATCTTGACGTCCAGTGGAATCGGCTGGGGCTCCAGGCTGACGGTACTCATCATCCCGTAGGCCTGCTCCAGCGATTCGGTGCGGATCTCGCCGGCATGCAGCACTCGCTTGAGACTTTCCCAGGCGCCCGGCTGGGCCAGCAGGCCACGAATATCCAGGACCAGGTAGCCGCCGTTGGCACGATGCAGCGCCCCGGCGCGAATCAGCGAGAAATCGGTCAGCAGGGTGCCGTTGTGCACATGGTGCTCGATGCGCCCCACCAGATGCTGGTGACCCGGCAGGTCCTGGTAGATCACCGGCGCCCCATCGGTATCGGCATTGTCCACCAGCAGGTTGATAAAGAAGCGGCTGAAGATCGCCTCCGGCGGGACCTCGGGTTCATCGGCCAGAAACGCCTCCGCGTGCTGCAGGAGCGTCTCGCGAATCGCCGCCAGATGGGCCATCACCCCCGGCTGCTGCCGATAGCGCTCCTCGAGCTCCTCCAGGGGGGAATCAATGGCCGTCTGCAGTACCTCTTCATTGAGTCGCTGGACCTGCTCGCGCAGCTCCTTGGCGAGCTTGGGCATGCGGCGGATCGTCTGGGTAAGCTTGCGCCGCAGGATCTCCAGCGTGCGCTCGAGGCGCTCACGCTCTTCCCTGGGCAGCGTCTCGTAGTCTTCCGACGGGATCACCGTGTCGCTATCGCCGTCGGCGGGGGCGAAGGTAAAGCCGTTGGGCGTGGACAGCAGCAGCACACCCTGTTCGCGGGCCTCGCGACGCACCTGCTCGATGGCATCACGCTGACGCTCGCCCATCGCCTGCTTCATCTCCTGCAGGCGATTCTGATACTCGTCGCGCTCGAACACCGCCGGAATGGCACTGCGCAGCTCATCCACCAGCGATTCGATATCCCGGCGCAGCCGACGCCCCTGCCCCGCCGCCAGGCTCAGGTAACGCGGCTTGGCGGGGTCCTCGACGTTGTAGAGGTAACACCAGTCCTGTGGCGTCGGCTCCTGACTCGAACGCTCCGTGAGATAACGCTCCACCAGGCGATGCTTGCCGTGTCCCGGTTGGCCGAGCACAAAGAGATTGAAGCCGTCTCTGCGAATGGCCGTGCCGAAGGCCAGCGCCTCCCGTGCCCGCCGATGCCCCCTGAGCAGGTCCAGGGACTCGAGTTCGCGGGAGTCCTCGAAGGGCAACGCCTCCTCCGGACATGCCTGAAACACCTGTGCAACGCCAAGCGGCTCGACCATATGTCCCTCTTATCAAGGCCCGCGGTTGATATCTCTACCATGCCGCAGGATGGCCTAACCTGCCAGGGCACGAGCCAGGAATGGTAGGCTATTCGGGCTAGAGTTTTCGAAACGGCTATCGCCGCTACCACGACCAAGGAGGCCCAGCATGGCCCTGATCATCGGCCTGACCGGCGGGATCGCCTCGGGGAAGTCCACCGTGGCCCGGGCCTTCGCGGCGCTGGGTGCGCCCTGGGTCGACGCCGACGACGTCGCCCGCGAGGTGGTGATGCCCGGGGAGCCGGCCCTGGCCGAGATCGCCGAGCGCCATGGCGAGCGGGTGCTCAATGCCGATGGCACCCTGGACCGCCGCGCCCTGCGCGACATCGTCTTCGCCGACGAGGCCGAGCGGCGCTGGCTGGAATCGGTCACCCATCCGCGCATCCGGGATCGCCTGGTCGAGCATCTGGCGCGCATCCAGGCCTCCGGCGCGCCCTATGGCCTGCTGGTCTCGCCGCTGCTGTTCGAGTCCGGGCAAAGTGCGATGGTCGACCGGGCACTGGTGATCGACGTGCCCGAGGCCCTGCAGGTCGCACGCACCGCCGCCCGCGATACCGTGGATGAGGCCCAGGCCCGCGCCATCGTCGCCGCCCAGATGCCCCGCCACGAACGCCTGGCCCGCGCCGACGACGTGCTGGATAATGGCGGCAGCGAGGCCGCGATGCGCCGCCGGGTCGCCGAGCTCGACCGACAATATCGCGGCCTAACCCCTGGGGTCAGACCCCAAACGGACGGGGTCTGACCCCAATATCCACCAGATTTTTCCGGAGTCCCATGAGCCAGTCACACCGCCCCCTGGAAGTCGCCTGCCCCCAGTGCTACAAGAAGGTCGAGTGGCGCGAGGACCATCCCTACCGTCCCTTCTGCAGCAAGCGCTGCCGGCTGATCGATCTCGGCGCCTGGGCCGACGGCACCCACCGCATCGCCGGTGAGCCGGCCATGGACGAGACCGACATCGACGAGATGGTCATGCGGGCCGAACGCGGCCTCCAGGACGAATGACCACGCCGCACGCCCAGCGTCCCGAGTATCGGCTGCTGGCCGAGCTGGAAGCCGCCTTCGATGCCCTGATCGAGGCCACCGCCGCCGTGGCCGAGGCCTATGCCCGCGCCCCGGGCCCCTGCTGGATCTTCGGCGAGCCCGAGCCGGTGGATCAGGCGCGGGCCGAGGCATGGCTGCGCCATGCGCTCCAGGATGTCTGGTATCAGGATGGCCAGGATGGCCGGGCCACCCGCGCCTATATCGGCCTGGTGGCGGCCAGTGACGCGGTGATGGAGGCCGTGGCGGCGGCCAATACGGCCAAGGCGGCGTTCGCCGCCCTGACCGCCAGGATTCGCGACCAGGCCCCGGCGCTGATCCCCGAGGCCAAGGCGGTGCTGCCCTTCCGCCACCCGGCCCTGCACGACCACCTGCGCGGCGAGGGCCTGGCGAGGGTGCACCTCAAGCAATGCTGGCGCGCCATTCCGACCAGCGAGGCCCCGCTGGCGCGGGCGCGCCTGGCCTGGTACTCGAGCGGCCGGTCGATCAAGAAGTTGACGGTGCAGGAGGCCGAGCAGAAGCTGCTGGCCCTGGACAGCGAGGCGGCGCATATCCGCATTCAGCTGCGCAAGCTCGCCGGCCTGCCCGGCGGCGAGCCCCTGGCCCAGGTGCAGCGTCAGGCGCCGCTGATGCGCGCCAACCTCTTCTATCGGGAACCGCTGGAAGACGGGCGCACCCGCCGCGCCATGAACGTCGCCCTGCCGCTGTTCATCCCCACGCCCGACGGCCGGCTACCCGACCACAACCTGCCGCCGCTGCAGCCGCCCGAGACGCGCACCCGTGCCCGTCGGCGGGACGAAAGACTCGAGGAAGCGCCCTTCCTGCCCAGCCTGAGGGTCTATCGCTATCGGTAGGGGCGCAAGCCTCGACGCGCCGGATGTTCACAACCGCTGCTCCACCCGCTCCAGGATCTGGCGGCTCACTCGGTTGACCAGCGGCGTGGCGGCCTTGTTGACGGCCTTCTCCAGCAGCTTGCTGCCCAGCCGATAGGTCAGGGTGAGGCTGACCTCGGTGCCGGCGTCCACCGGGCGCAGGTGGTAGCGGCCCTGATTCTCCACGCCGTCCAGCGATTCCCAGGCCAGGGCCTCGGGGGCTTGTCGCTCGGTGATCGCCACATCGAAGTGCCAGTCGCGTCCCACCGCATGGACGTGCCAGCGGAAGCGCTCATCTCCCAGCGACTCGATGCTGTGGATCAGGTCGGAGTAGTCGGCAAAGTCCTCCACCCGCTCCAGCAGGGCGAAGACCCGTTCCGGCGACGCGGCGAGAATCGCGCTGTGTTCGATGGTGGCCATGGCTTGCTCCCTGCAACACGGTTCACGAAGGCCTCGATTATCGCAGCTACCTCAGGCGTTGGGGAAATCCGCCCCCAGGGTGACGTCCATCCCATGCCCCTTCTCCGCCGCCCAGGCCAGCAGCGTCTCCCGCAGCGCCTGCTGGGCGTGGCGCTCGCCGTGGACGAGCCGGACATGGCGCGGGGGATGGCGCATGCGGCGCACGAAGTTCAACAGATCATGGGCATCGGCGTGGGCCGAATAGCCCGAAACGGTCTCGACCCGGGCGCGAATATCGATGCGCTCGCCGTCCAGCGCCACCCAGCCGCCCCGGGGTCCGTAGCGCTGGATATCGCGCCCCGGCGTGCCGGCGCCCTGGTAGCCGGTAAACAGCACGCCGTGGCGGGGGTCGCCGAGCATGCGCTTGAGGTAGTTGACCACCCGTCCGCCACTGACCATGCCGCTGGCCGCCACCACCACCGCCGGGCGATGGCTCTCGGCCAGATAGGCCACCGTGCGCTCATGCTCCTCATGCGAGCTAACGGTATACAGGTTCGCGAAGCTCAGCGGATGCCGGCCGCCACGTAGCCGCGCGTGGGCCTCGGCGTCCCACCAGGGCTTGAGTTCGCGGTATACCGCGGTAAAGCGGGCCGCCAGGGGGGAGTCCACGATGATCTCGAGATCGCGCCAGCGCCGGTCCGTGGCTCGGTGGATCAGCGTCTCCAGCTCGTAGAGCAGCTCCTGGGTACGGCCGATGCTGAAGGCCGGGATCACCACCGTGCCGCCGTTGGCAAGCGCCCGGTCGATGGCCGCCTCGAGCCTGGCGCGGCGGTGGCGGCGAGCCTCGTGGCGGCGATCGCCGTAGGTGCTTTCCAGCACCAGGGTATCGCACCCCCAGGGCGCCCGGGGCGCCGACAGCAGCGGCGCATAAGGCGCCCCCAGATCGCCGGAGAAGATCGTGCGCCCCGAGGCGCCGCCGTCACGGGCCAGCACATCCACCTCCACATAGCAGGAACCCAGGATATGCCCCGCCCGCTGCAGCTTGACCCGCACCCGGTGGCGCGAATCGTCTACCAGGGTATGCCAGGCGCGGTAAGGCAACGCCACCAGCCGCCCCGCCACCTCGGCCAGGAAACGCTCGATCAGCCCCCGGTCGCGGGTAAACCCGATCTTCAGGGCGTCCTCGATGACCAGCGGCAACAGCCGCGCCGTGGGCAGCGAGCACAGAATCGGCCCCGCATACCCCGCCGCCAGCAGGTAGGGCAGCCGGCCGATATGGTCGATATGCACGTGTGTGACCACGAGCGCCAGCACATCCTCGACGGGGAATGTCACCCTGAGCTGCCCGAAGCCGTCGGCATGATCGGCGTCCTGGCCCTGGAACAGGCCACAGTCGACCAGTAGGGCCCGGTCATCACTGAGCCGCAGGCGATGGCAGCTGCCGGTCACGCCGGCGGCGCCGCCATGATGGGAAACCTGGGGATACTCGCGCATGGCCGGGGCCCCCTGCCGATATGGTAACGACAGTGTAGGCGGCCACACACAATGCAGCAGGCCGCCGATAAGCTGTCTACGCTATGTTAAAAAATGTGAAGATTTAAAAGCGTGATGTCGGAGGCGAGAGATGCGCCCAATCCTGCGTGCGGTGCTGGCCGGTCTGCTGCTGACACCAGCGGCCGACGCCTCATGGGCCGCGGAGGGTGTGCTGGTCAGCGGGGCGACACAAGGTCAGGGCATGCTGCGTGCCCGTAGCGGTGAATGCTTCGCCATCACGCCGCAACACGTGGTGGGACTGGGTGGCGTGGGACTCACCGTGACCAACGCCGAACGCGCCCGGGCGCCGGCGCAGCACCTGACCGACTACGGTGACGATATCGCCGTGATCCGCGTCGATGCCGCCGGGCGCATGACCTGCGGTTCGAGCTGGCGGCGTAGCGAGCCCCTGGACGAGCGCCTGGAGGAGGCGGTGCGCCTGGGCCGTCAGGGCACGCTGCTGAGAGTGCGCCCCACCGGCGGCATCGAATCCTATGCGGTACGCTTCAGCGCCCTCGACTCGCGGCATGTCGAAGTCACGATGCTCACCCCCAGCGGCGAGGCCTTCGAAGGCATCAGCGGCTCGCGACTGATGCTGGATGGCCGCCCGGTCGGCATGGTGCTGACCACCTTCCAGGGCACGATTCGCGCCTACCGACAGGACGCCTTGAACCGCCGAATCCAGGACTTCTTCCCGGGGGACGAGGGGCGTATCCCCTCCTCCGATCTCCCGCTTGAAGCGCGCCACGGGCGAGTGGTGATAACGACCCCGACGGTGGTACACGAAACCCCCACCCCCTTCTCCAGGACCGTTCGCCGGCTGAGCGTCGGGCAGCGCATCGAGTTGCGGGGCAAGGTCAAGGGGCGACCCTGGTGGCAGACCCATGATGGCTATGTGCGGGTCGGTCATACCTCGGGCCCCTAGCGGCGCCGAAACACAATAACAACATCACGACCGTAACCAGGAGATGCCCATGCTTCCCAAGCCATTTGCCGCCCTCTTGCCGACACTGCCTCTCGCCCTGGCGCTGACGCTTAACGCCACTCCCGCCCCGGCCTTCGATCAGAATCGCTTCGAGGCCGCCCAGGAACGCGCCGCCCTGCTCGACCAGGTACGCAATCTACTTGCCGACGAGAGCGCCTCGGTGCGCCTCGCCGTCATGGAAGAGGTCATGAAGGATGACGATCCCGTGTTGCGCAGCATGGCGCTGGAAGCCGCCTTCAGCGGCGACGACGAACGCCTGCATACCGCCGGCCTTCGCCAGCTGCTCAAGGAGCGGGATTTCCTGGCCGTGGAACTGATCGAACCCATGGACCCCAGTCAGCCCCAGGCCTACACCTACCATGTATGGCGTGAATTGATGCTGACGGACCTCGCCATCGACACCGACACGGATCAGGTAAGCGGGTATTTCAACAGCGCCAATATGAATGGCCCCATCATGGGGCAATTGACGCGTGGCGGCTGGCGCCTGCAGCTGAAAAGGGGACACTACAACTGCCACCTGACGCTGACCGAACTTGGCGGCGTCGACCTGATGGGGTCACTGAACTGCGCCATCACCGGATCCACCGCCAATGATGACCATGCGGGCGGCAACCGCGCCGCTCTTCCCTTCAGGATTCGTCTGTCATGACCGGCCTGGCCGCGGGACGCGCCTCGAGGCTCGGTGGCATGCTGCTGGGCGGATTAACGCTGCTCAGCCATGCCGACGCCCAGCCGGCCGCATCGCCGGAGAGTGTAGTGCTGGCCGCCACCATCCTCAACGAGGGGTATGAGCCGGCGGTCGATGTCTCCGGCAACACGCTCAAGGGAGTGATGGCACGGCCCAGCGGCGACCCCGACGGCCAGGACGACAGCCAGCATCTCTACATCTGGATGCCCGAGCGGCTGGATACACGGGGCAAGCGCCTGTGCATCTCGCTCAACTCCCGCGATGGTCAATACGTCAGTCAGCTGGAAGTGCCGCTGGAGGGCGACCCACGGCTAGCCTCGCCTCTCGAGGCTGATACGGTGCTGCGCGCCGACTTCATGACGAGCGAGCCCGACTACTATATCCGGTACGCCGAGACACCGCCGCCTTATCGCCTGGCGGTGCTCGCCGAGCTCAAGATCGACTGCCGCCCCGCCACGCCGCGAGAGGCCGTGCTGGTTGCCGGCTGGCAACCCTACGCGGCGCCGCCCCAGTCCGTCAGCGTGCTGGTAAACGCCAGCCGGCTGGAGGCGCTGCTGGCGGTGTGGCTGGAAAACAACCGCGGCAATCACCAGCAGCAAGGTGTCCGCTGTGCGCCTCTCGAGGTGTCGCCGCGCATCGCCTATGACACCGCCTGCGAGCTCAACCGCGATGGCCTGGCCAAGTATGGCGCCCTGGTTCTCGACGACGCCGCCAAGTCACCCTCCATTATCCTGCGGCGCGGCGGTAATGTGGCGGCGGCGGTGCCGGTGGAAATCCGGCTGTGAGCGGCGCACCCACGCCACGCGGCGGACGCGGCCTGCCGGCCGTCCTGCTGGGCAGTCAACTGGCCGACAGGCCCATCGGCCAGATATTGCTGGCCCTGGCCGCTACCCTGGCCGCCTTGCCGTTGATCCTGCAGCTACTCACCGGCGCGCTGGAGCGCCCTTATGCCTTCTATATCAACGCCAACAGCGAAGTCCTGCGGCTGACTACCCAGGAAAATGCCGCGGCCAGCTGGTTTATCGAGAATGCCACCCTTGTGAGGCGAGCCGAAACGCTGCCCGACCCCGACATGCCGGTGATTCTCACGACAGCGGAGACGACCATGGACGCCCCGGGGCCGACGCCTGAGCCCTTCAGCGGCTGCCTGGAGATCGGCCCCCATGCCGAGGTGACCCTGCGTCGCCAGGGTGTCGGGTCCCTCTGGATCACCGTCGATGGACTCGATATCTCTCAGCGCGACACCACGCCTGCCGTGGTGCTTCGCCCGCTGACGGTGCTCGAGGACGGTAGCCTGAGCACCCAATGTGCTTCCTCCCAGGGAGTACAGGCGCTGCAGCGGATCACCCTGGAAGCCAGCATCGGGGACCTACCGATCAACGGCAGCCTGCAGGGACGCGGAAAGATCGGCGGTGACCCCTATTTCAGCGGCATTGCCCAGTCACCGCCGCTGCTGCGTGGCGGCGAGGCCAGGGTCATGGGGCGCCGGCTGCTCTTCGAACGCGCCTATACGCTGATGCAGACGCCGCTGCACCTGGGCGATACGCTGAAAGTCCTCGGTTCGATGAACCAGGACCCTGAACCGGCACTGCTGACCTGTCTGTTCTCCATCGAGGGTCGCATCATGAATGGTCACGGCATGGAGCTCTCCTGCCATGCCAATGGGCGCGCCCTGTCCATCACCCGTTACGGTGATCGCAGCCGCGATCGCATGGCTCCCCGCCCCTGGGACGTGCTGATCAACGAACCCAGCATGCAGGTCATCCTGCCCCTGGCGATCACCGGCCTGTTCGTGTTCATGCTGCGGCTGCTGGACGGCGGCTACCCCTGGCTCTGCCGGCGCCTGAGACGCGCCGGCAGGCAGGCGGCGGCGGAACCGGATGACGCCGATACGCCGCCGACCCGGAAGTCCGGCGACTAGAACGACAGCAGGCCGCCGATAGCGTATCGGCGGCCTGCTTTTCGCGCCCCTGGCGGCGGCGCGAAAGACGCGGGTCGAGCTTACTTGCCGCCCTTGGCGGACGCTTCCTTGCCGGACTTGCTGGTAGCGGAAGCCGTTGCCTTCTCGGCGCTTTCCTGGGCCTGCTTGACGCTGCCTTCGGTCAGCTTCTGGCTCTCCTGCACGAACTCCTGCTGCAGGGCCACCGCCTTCTCGGCGTCGCCCTTCAGGCGCTCGGTCAGCTGCTTGGCGACGTCCTGCTGGCCTTCGAAGTAGCCCTTGAGGCCTTCGACGTCCTTGACCTCGGTCAGGCGACGCAGCTGCGCCAGGTTGACGTCGGCGTAGGCCTGGGTGGCTTCGATCTGGGCGTTGACCAGCTTCTCGGTGTAGTCCACGGACAGGGCGGCGAAGGCGCGGGCCGGGGCAAAGAACAGCGAATCGATCTGGGCGGTATCGAACTGCTTGGTGTCGAATGCGAATGCGTTGGTCATCTTGGAACCTCCTGGTTCAGTTGCTGTGAACGGGGTCTCTCGTCTGGAAATCCCGCCCTGCTGCCATGAACGGGTTCTCCCCTCTGGAGGTCCCGCTCTGTTGCATTGCACAATAGCAGGCATTTTTGTGCGTTGCAACATGCCGCCTCGCTATCGATTCGACCCTCGCCTCGCTTTCCGACACGCCCGCCCCGCAGAAGACGGGATAATTCGACGGCCAGGCGCCATACTCAAGCCCAGCATGTCGCCATCGCCAGGAGGTCCACATGACCGACGCGTCCCACGACAACGGCCATGACCACTACCAGCAGCTGATGCAAAGCCGCGCCAGGTCGCTGTTCCTGCACCATCCCCATGCCATCTTCGAGCTCGACCCCCAGGGGCGCTTCCGCCACGCCAACCCCGCCGCGGGGCGCTTCGCCAACCTGGATGAAAATGAAGGCCAGGGACTGCATTTCTCCCGTTTCCTGGAGTCCGACGATGCCGCCCAGGTGGAGCGCCACTTCCAGCAGGCGGTCGCCGGTCGCCCCGGCCGATGCGAGGTCATCATCAACACCCTGGACGGCCAGCGCCAGCAGGCCCGTCTCCATCTGCTGCCGGTGGCCTATGGCCGCCATGTGACGGGCGTCTACGTGATACTCGAACAGCCCGACGCACCGCCGGAAAACGCCATCTCGCCGGCCACCCGCCGCCTGGTGGAGGCGATGCCGGTCGGGGTCGCGCTGCTCGACACCACCCGGCGGGACTACCCGATACGCCTCTGCAACCCGGTGTTGTGCCAGCTGTTGGAAACCCCTCGGGACGCGCTCGAGGGCCACCCTCTGCCCCTGCTGAGCGCGCACAAGGACCCGGCGGTGCGTGAGTTACAGGCGGCGCTGGCGAATCGCCGGGCGGCCAGCCAATGCCTGGCGTTGACCCGGCACGGCAAGCCACTCGGCATACGGCTGTATCTGCAGCCAATGGCCGGCGAAAGCGGCGAAAGCGAGGCGAGCCCCCCGATGCTGGCGGTGGCGACTCCCCTCGAGACGCCTTTTTCGCTCGAGGGATAGCCTTGGCGCTTATATCACCCTAGTCGCTCACCCCGATGGCCACGCTCTCAACGGTACCATCGGCGAAGGAGGTAAACTGGACGGCATCATCCCCGTTGGCGTCCTGGCCGATGGTCAGCGTACAGGGGTCGGCATAACTCGCCCCAAAGACAGCATTCAGACCTGGGGTGCCCGCCCCATCGACACGCTCCGTCGCAATGGCAGAGGCGTAAGAGCGCGCATCCGCTAGACAGGCCGCATCCTGCGACCTGTCGGTATAATTCTGATATTGCGGAATGGCAATGGCCGCCAGGATGCCGATGATCGCCACCACGATCAGCAGTTCGATCAGCGTAAAGCCGTGCTGTGCCCTTGTCATGTTCATTGTGAGTCACCTCTCTACGGGGCGCTGTAACGCGCCGAGTCCACAGCGCGTTTCCGAGCTCAGGCCCTCCATGTTCCCCTACTGAAACATACACCAGGCCCTCGACCGCTGTAGGGTGAAATTAGCCGTCCTCCTCCATTGAAACGTCATACCCGGCAGGCCCATGACCGGGGAAACCCGACTAGAATGTCGGTATCCGACGGCTATCGAGGTATGAGGCTCGATGGACGAACTACCCAGGGCACGCTTCTCACCAGCAACGCCCGACACCCGCCTGGGTGGCCTGACGCACCGGCTCGTGGAAGACGGCCTGATGACCGCCGCCGCCGCACGGCACGCCGAGCAGGAAGCGCATGAGGTGCAGATCTCGCTGATGCAGCATGTGGTGGAGAACGGGCTCGTTCCCCCACGCCTGGCCTGCGTCTCGGCGGCATGGGAGTACGGCATTCCGGCCCTGGACCTGGAGGCCTGGCGCCAGGACGCCCTGCCCCCGGCGGATGCCTTTCCCGAAGAGCTGTTGCGCCGGCTGCAGGTACTGCCGCTGAAACAGGCGGCCAACCGCCTGCTGGTGGCGGTGCCTTACCCCGCCACCCTGGTCGGACTGGATGAGTTGCAGTTCGCCACCGGGCTGACGCCGGAAGGTTTCCTGGCGCCCCAGGACCAACTACAGGCGCTTCTGGAACAGTATCTGCTGAACAATAGCCGCAGTCGCCTGCTGGAGGAACTGGAGGGCGCCGACGAGGCACTGGGCCAACTGGAGCATGAGGAGAGCGAAGGCAGCGAGGTCAATCTGCAGGGCGAGATGGCGGCGACCCGCGAGGATGGCCCCATCATCAAGTTCGTCAACAAGATCCTGATGGATGCCATCGAGCGTGGCGCCTCGGATATCCACCTCGAGCCCTACGAGACCCGCTTTCGGGTGCGCCTGCGCGTCGATGGCATCCTCCATGACGTGGCCACCCCGCCCTTCAGCATGCGCAGCCGCATCCTGGCGCGGATCAAGGTGATGGCACGGCTGGATATCTCCGAACGCCGTCTGCCCCAGGATGGCGCCATCAAGCTGCGCACCTCCAGCACTCACTCCACCGACTTTCGCGTCAACTCGCTGCCTACCGTCTACGGGGAAAAGATCGTGCTGCGCCTCCTGGACCCCGCCTCGGCCACGCTGGGCATCGAGAGGCTCGGCTTCGCCGCCCAGCAGCGCGCCCTGTTCGAGCATGCCCTGTACCGGCCCCAGGGCATGATCCTGGTCACCGGCCCCACCGGCAGCGGCAAGACGGTCACCCTCTATACCGGCATCGCCATGCTCAACCAGGAGGAGCGCAATATCTGCACCGCCGAGGACCCGGTCGAGATCAAGGTGCCCGGGGTCAACCAGGTCAATATCATGCCCAAGGTGGGGCTCGACTTTCCCAGCGCCCTGCGGGCCTTCCTGCGCCAGGACCCCGACACCGTGATGGTGGGCGAGATTCGCGACCTGGAGACCGCCGAAATCGCGGTCAAGGCCTCCCAGACCGGCCACCTGGTGCTCTCCACCGTCCACACCAATTCGGCCGCCGAGACCCTGACCCGCCTGGCTAACATGGGCCTGGCGCCCTTCAATATCGCCAGCTCACTCAGCCTGGTGATTGCCCAGCGCCTGGCCCGCCGCCTGTGTTCACACTGCAAGCAGCCGACCCGGCTGCCGCCCGAGACGCTGCGGGAAGAAGGCTTTAGCGAAGCGCAGATCGATGAGCTGACCCTCTACACGCCGGTAGGCTGTGGACGCTGCACCAAGGGCTTCGCGGGGCGCATCGGGATCTACGAGGTCGTACCGATCAGCTCCGCCATGGTCGAGCTGATCCTGCGCAACGGCAGCGCCCTGGATTTCGACCAGCAGGCGCGCCGGGAGGGGTATCCCGACCTGCGCCACAGCGGCCTCGCGTGCGTGGGTGCCGGGCTGACCAGCCTGGCCGAGATCAATCGCGTCATCATGGTATAGCCCAGGGAGGGAAAGGAGGAGAGAGCATGGCCGTCCCCAAGCGCTACCCGGCGAGACCCGTCACCCAATCGCGCTGGGGCTGGGTCGGCAAGAATACCCAGGGCCAGCGCGTCAGGGGCAACCTGGTGGCCGGCTCACGCCAGGAGGTCGAGACCCTGCTGCGCAACCAACGCATCACGGTAAGCAGCATTCGGCGGCGGGGCCGGGTCGGGGGCGGCATGGGGCGCATCACGCCGCGGGATATCATGCTGTTCGCCCGCCAGATGGCCACCATGATCCGCGCCGGTGTGCCCATCCTGCAGGCCTTTCAGGTGGTGGCGGAGAGCATGAAGAAGCCCGCCATGAACGCCCTGGTGCAGGAGCTGATCAGCGACGTTGGCGCCGGTGCCAGTTTCTCCGAGGCCATGCAGCGTCATCCCCGGCATTTCGACGGCCTGTTCTGTAACCTGGTGGCGGCCGGCGAGCAGTCCGGTTCGCTGGACCAGATGCTCGACCGCGTGGCCACCTACAAGGAAAAGGTCGAATCGCTCAAGGCCCGAGTCAAGAAGGCGCTATGGTATCCCACCGCCGTGGTGGTCGTGGGCCTCGGCGTCACCGCCCTGCTGCTGATCAAGGTGGTGCCGCAGTTCGAGAGCCTGTTTCACGGTTTCGGCGCCGAGCTACCGGCGATGACCCGCATGACCCTCACCCTCTCGGCGTTCGCTCAGCAATACTGGTGGTGGGGCCTGCTGGGCATGGTCGTGCTGGGACTGTGTATCCGCCAGGGCCTCAAGGGCTCGGGGCGCTTTGCCTACCGCCTGCACGCCGTATCATTGCGGCTCCCGGTGATCGGCCAGATCCTGGACAAGGCCGCCGTGGCGCGCTATTCACGCACGCTGGCCACCACCTTCGCCGCCGGTGTGCCGCTGATAGAGGCGCTAGATACCGCCGCCGGCGCCACCGGCAACCGGGTCTACGAGCGCGCCGTGGGGGAGGTTCGCGAGAACGTGGCCACCGGCCAGCAACTCCACTTCGCCATGCGCATGACCGAACGCTTCCCGCCCCTGGCGGTACAGATGGTCGGCATCGGCGAGGAGGCCGGCTCGCTCGACGCCATGCTCAACCGCGTGGCCGACTACTACGAGGAAGAGGTCGACAATCGGGTCGACACCCTGACCTCGCTGCTCGAGCCCTTTATCATGGTGGTACTCGGCGTCCTCGTCGGCGGCCTGGTCATCTCCATGTACCTGCCGATCTTCGAACTCGGCTCGGTACTCTAGCGGGGGACTGTCCCAGCTGTGGGGACTGTCCCCTTTCCTGCCAGCCGGGGACTGTCCCAGCTGTGGGGACTGTCCCCGGGGGTTGGGGGACCGTCCCCTTTCCTGTCGGGGGACTGTCCCCTTCCCTGTCCCTTTCCTGCCGGGCACGCCGTCACGAGCCTTCACTCACCAATCAGGACAACATCTTGCTGGATCTCCCACTCCCCCTTCTCTACCCCCTGGCGGCCCTGATCGGCCTGTGTCTGGGCAGCTTCCTCAACGTGGTGATCACCCGCCTGCCGGTCATGCTGATGCTTGGCTGGCGGGCCGAGGCCCGCGAGGCCCTGGAGCTCCCCGAGGAGCACCAGGAACCCTTCAACCTGCTGACGCCGCGCTCACTATGCCCGCGCTGCGAGGCTCCCATCGCCTGGCAGGATAATATCCCGTTGCTCGGCTGGCTCAGGCGCCGGGGGCGCTGTGCCAGCTGCGCCGGGCGCATCAGCCCCCAGTATCCATTGATCGAGCTGGTTGGCGGCGTGCTGGCCGTGGCCGTGGTGGCGCTGTTCGGCACCAGCTGGCAGGGGCTCTTCGTGCTCGGGGCCTGCCTTTCACTGCTCGCCATGGCGGTGATCGACCTGCGCACCCAGCTGCTCCCCGATGTGCTGACCCTGCCACTTCTGTGGACAGGCCTGCTCTATCAGCTGCTGTTCCAGCCGCTGATGCTGCCCAGTGCGGTGATCGGCGCCATGACGGGCTACCTCACCCTATGGAGCGTCTACTGGGTCTTCAAGCTTGTGACCGGCCGGGAGGGCATGGGCCATGGCGATTTCAAGCTGCTCGCCGCCCTGGGCGCCTGGGTGGGTTGGCAATACCTGCCGCTGCTGCTGATCCTCTCCGCCGGTAGCGGCGCGCTGCTGGGCATCCTGATTCAGCTCGCCGTGCCCAGACTACGCGGCGCCCCCCTGCCCTTCGGGCCCTATCTCGCTCTTGCCGGCTGGATCGTCCTGCTCGGCGGCGAACCGCTGATGGCGCTGTATGGCCAGTTCTTTCTGGTGTAGGGCACGTCTGAACCGGTCTTTTTTAACACGAAAGCCGCCGCCTCGATCTCTCGAGACGGCGGCTTCCAGGGAATGCGACAGCGCTTTTGGTAAACCTCTATGCAGGCGCCCTACCGGGATTGTCCGACACCTGCTGTCCCGCGCCCCCATGTCCACGCAACAGGCCCCACAGCACCGCCAGCAGGAAGGCGAACATCATGGTGCCGCTATTGTGGGCAAGAAATGCCTGGGATAGGCCAAAATCGATATAGGCTACCGACAGCAGCACCCCGGCGATCGCCAGGCTTCGCCGCTCGAGGTTCCGATCCGCCATCTGCCGACCAAACAGACGCATCGGAATCAGATAGAGGGCCAGCAGTGCCACCAGGCCGAACACGCCCCGCTTGGCCAGCTCGTTGAGAAACTCGTTGTGCGGGTGACCATATTTCTTCGCCACCCTGGGATGCACGATATCTTCGTCCCCCAGGGCTCGCATGCCTCGGCGATACCCGTTGTCGCCCCAGCCGGTCAGCGGCTTCTCCATGACCAGGTGGGTAGCGCCCTTCCACATCTCGAAGCGCGCGCCGAGTGAACTGGTGCGGCTCTCCCCGGAAGCATAACGCTCGATATCATCGAACGCCTTGAGGACCCGCGGCTGCACTCCGGTCTGCGGCAGGGCATACATCAGCGCACCACCGCCGACCACAACGGCCAGGGCGGTAATCTTGAGCTTGAGTGAGAGATGGCGCCCATAGCCCCGATAGAGCACCAGCAGGACGAAGGGAATACCCACCCAACCGCCACGGCTACCGGAGAACAGCGAGCCCAGGACACCGAGCAGCGCTCCCGCCGCCATCAACCCCAACCAGGCATGACGCTGGCGCTGCACATAGGCCCACCCCAGCCCGGCCAGGCAGAGAATGCCCATGAGCATGCTCAGATTGCCGAACTGGATCACGTAGGTATAGCCCGTCGCACGATCCACGCCGGCCACCAGCTTCTGCCAGCCGGCCCAGCTGCCGGCCCCTATAGCGCCGATGGCCAGGCCAGCCCAGAGCCAACTCAGGCGCGGCGGGTAGGCCATGACCAACAGCATGGCCGGAATCGCCAGCATGAAGCGAGAGGGCTTGTCGACACCCGGCCAGCCCTGCCCATCCCACCATGCCGCGGCGATGCGTATCACCGCATAGAGGGCCAGAACCGACATGATGGCGAGATCACGGCGATCCAGGCCCAGCGTCGGCCGCTTGATCACCAGCACCACGCTGCCCAGCAGCAGCATCACGGCACCCAGTGAGTAGCCACTGGGCACCACCAGGGCAATCGCCCCCAACAGGAAGACGGCGAGGCCGTTGTAGAGCTGGACCGGAGAGGATCGGTGAATCGATGCGGGTGACACAGGCGAGGCGGAGTCAGTAGGCGTGATCATGGAGGGGGCCAAGGTCAGGCAGTCGGTAATTCGGTGGGCCAGAAAACAGAAATGGCCGGCGCAAGGCCGGCCATTCTATCACACGCCATGGATCAATCTGCGCTACTCGGCGTAGCCTTGTGGATTGGCCGACTGCCAGCGCCAGGTATCGGCCATCATCTCGTCGAGACTCTTTTCGGCAGACCAGCCTAGCTCCTGCGCGGCCTTCGACGCATCGGCCCAGAATGCCGGCAGGTCGCCCGGGCGGCGATCCCCAAAACGATACGGCACCTCAACCCCGGTCACCCGCGTAAAGCTGCCCACCATCTCGAGCACCGAAACGCCCTGGCCGGTGCCCAGGTTATAAATGGAGACGCCCGGAGCCTCTACCGCCTTCAGAGCCTTGAGATGCCCCACGGCAAGATCCACCACATGCAGATAGTCCCGCTCACAGGTGCCATCCGTCGTGGGATAGTCACTGCCGAAAATCGTCAGCTCATCGCGGCGCCCTACCGCTACCTGGGCGATAAACGGCATCAGATTATTGGGAATCCCTTGAGGATCCTCACCGATAAGCCCCGAAGGGTGGGCGCCAATGGGATTGAAGTAGCGCAGCAGTGCCACCGACCAGCGCTTATCGGCCACCACCAGGTCCTCGAGCAGCGTCTCCACCATCGCCTTGGAGGTACCGTAGGGATTGGAGGTGGTGCCGCGGGTTGTGGTTTCCACATAGGGTACCGGCGCCTCGGCGCCATAGACCGTCGCCGAGGAGCTGAACACCATGCGTCTTACGCCCACCGCCTCCATGGCCTGGCAGAGCACCAGGGTGCCGTACACATTGTTCTCGTAGTATTCCAGCGGCTTGCCGACGCTCTCCCCCACCGCCTTCAGACCGGCGAAGTGGATCACCGCCTCGATGGCATGCTCGCGAAAGAGCGCATCCAGCCCTTGGCGGTCACGGATGTCACACTGGACGAAGCGAACCGGCTTGCCGGTAATGCGTTCCACGCGACGAACCGCCTCCCGCGAACCATTGCAGAGGTTATCGATAACGACGACCTCAAGACCCGCCTCGAGTAGTTCGACGACGGTATGGGAACCGATATAGCCGGCGCCGCCGGTTACCAGGATTGCCATCTTGCTCCTCAATATGCGTTCTTGTTGATAAATCCTTTAAAGATAGTCAAGCAGATAACCTTGATATCCAGCCACAGAGACCAGTTCTCAATATACCAGAGGTCGCATTCGATGCGCTTTGAAAGATCGGTGTCACCCCGCCAGCCATTAATTTGTGCCCAACCTGTAATCCCTGCCTTAACCATATGCTTTTGCATATAACCAGGTATCTCATGTTTGAACTTATCCACGAATACCGTGCGCTCAGGCCGTGGTCCTACGATCGACATATCTCCTTTGAGCACATTAATGAACTGAGGCAACTCATCCAAGCTCGTTCGCCGGATGAAAGCACCGAACCGGGTCGTTTGCTTTTCCTGCGCACCTCCCCAATGCACACCATTTCTTTCGACATCCACCGGCATGGAGCGGAACTTGAGCATCTCGAAGGGCTGACCATTCCAGCCAACCCGTTCTTGGCGATAGAAGATAGGTCCCGGAGAAGTCAGCTTGACACCAATGGCTACCAAAGAAAGAACCGGACTGATCAATAGCAGGATGACGGCCGCGATCAGCCGATCCTCGCCGGCCTTAAGGAAGCGACTCCACCCTGTCATGGGGCTGCAGCTCAAGTCCAACAGGTAGAGATCGGCCACGTTCGAGACGCTATGGTTGATCAGGCGAAAATCATGCATATCCGGCATGTAGCGCACATTGCTGGTTGAGAGACTCAGGTTATTCTGAATCTCGCGTACCGTCCGACCTTCCGATACTGGAAGGCAGATCCAGACCTCTTCCTCCTCATGCTCGACAGAAACTCCTGGGAAGTAACGCTGATGATGCCGACCTTGGAGCTCATCCTGATCATCATCCCTGACCAGCAGAATCCGATTGACATCGAAGCCCGCCGACGGCACGCGTTCCAGGTGGGCATAGGCAGTAGCACAAGAATGCGCATCACCGACCAACAGGACGCGACGACGGTTCTTACCGCGCGCGCGCAGATTATTCAGCACCGGATAGGCGATGGCGCGTACCAGGATGGACAGCAAAGCACCGTTGAGCATCCAACCGAACACCCACAACCGCGAAAAGTCGAGGCTTCTTCCACTAAAGAAGGCGACAACAGTAAGCCCCGCACCGATGACCAGGTAAGCAACAGCCAACCGCACCATTAGCTCGGCACGCAGCCTACCTCGCCAAGACTGATAGAGTCGAAAGCTAGGCAGGATAATCGACGCCAATACCACACCAACTGTCACCGCCCACACATATCGCTCGGACATTCCCAAGGTGCCGAAGCGCATGATATGCGCCAGCATAGCGGCCAGCACGACAATAAGCAGGTCAGCACTGCGCGTCAGTATATGAGTATAGCCTTGGAAGCCGCTGATCTGGCGTGTCTTGGTTGAAATACTTGACATTGCAAAACCTTTACCCGATGAACCGCTGACTATTGTCGACCATACCGGTCTTCGAACCGCACGATATCGTCTTCGCCAAGGTAGGAGCCCGACTGGACCTCGATCAGCTCCAGCGAAATCTGGCCCGGGTTTTCCAACGCATGCACCTGGCCGATAGGGATAAAGGTGGACTCATTCTCGGTGACCAGATAGCTCTTCTCTCCCACAGTCACCTTGGCCGTGCCGCTGACCACGACCCAGTGCTCGGCGCGGTGATGGTGCATCTGTACCGAGAGCTTAGCGCCGGGTTTGACCGTAATACGCTTGACCTGATAGCGATGGCCTTGGTCCACAGAGTCGTAGACACCCCAGGGGCGATAGACTTCACGGTGGTTGAAATGCTCGCTGCGCCCCGACTCCTTTAGCCTGGCAACGATCCGCTTGACATCCTGCACCTTATCCTTGTGCGCCACCAGCACGGCATCCTTGGTTTCAACTACCACCAGGTTTTCGACCCCTAACGTTGCCACCAGGCGATGTTCGGCCTGTACCAGGGTATGGGAGGTGGCCTCAGCGAGAATATCACCACGCAGCACGTTGTCGTTGGCATCCTTGTCGCTCACCTCCCACAGCGCCGACCAGGAGCCGATATCGCTCCAGCCGGCATCCAGGCTGACCATGGCGGCACTCTCGGTCTTCTCCATCACTGCATAGTCGATGGAGTCTTCAGGGCAGGCCGCAAAGGCGTCCTTACCTACCCGCAAGAAGTCCAGATCTCGCTGCCCTTCTTCCAATGCCTGCCGACAAGCCGTCAATATCTCCGGTGCATGGCGCTGCAGCTCTTCCAGATAGCGACTGGCCCGGAACAGGAACATGCCGCTATTCCAGAAGAACTCCCCGCTGGTTAAGTAGCCCTCGGCCGTCTGGTGATCGGGTTTCTCAACGAAACGCGATACCTCGAAGCCCTGCTCACCCAGGTTGGCACCTCGCTGAATATAGCCATACCCCGTCTCAGCCTGGGTGGGCACGATGCCAAAGGTCACTAGCCGACCCGCTTCTGCCAAGGGCAGCGCCGCATTGATTGCCTCATGAAAAGCTTCTATCCGCTGGATCAGGTGATCCGCCGCCAGCACCAGCAGCACCGGGTCCTCCTCACGTTCCAAGGCATGCAGCGCGGCCAGGCCGATGGCCGGCGCCGTGTTACGCCCCACCGGTTCCAACAAGATGGACGGGGCCTTGCCCAGTTGACGCAATTGCTCTGCCGCCAGGAAGCGATGCTGCTCGTTGCAGATCAGGATCGGCTCGGCATGCGGGATGCCGTCGAGGCGCTCCATGGTAGCCTGCAACATCGACCGACTGCCGGTCAGTGGCAGAAACTGCTTGGGATTGAGTTGACGCGAAAGCGGCCACAAGCGTGATCCCGTACCACCGGCCATGATCACCGGACAAAGCGGTTGTGACATGAGTTACTCCAAAGCACCAAAAAATTCCTGGCAATGCGACTCGACGAAGGCCTTAAAGCGCTCCTGAAACACCGCCGTCGAAAAGCGCTCGGCGTTTTGACGTATTCGCCAAGGCTCGAAGGCGAAGTCACTCTCGAACCGACCGACCGCAGCCTGCAGCGAGGCTTCGCTCTGCTCGTCGAAGAATACACCCGTCTCACCTGCCACTACGGTCTCCCAGGCGCCGCCCCTGCCGTACGCGATCACCGGCGTGCCGCAGGCCTGAGCCTCCACGGGGATGATGCCGAAATCTTCTTCGGCAGCGAACACAAACGCCCTGGCACGTGCCATATGGTCCTTAAGCACATCGAAGGGCTGATAGCCGAGCACCTGGATATTAGGGGTAGCCGCGGCCTTTACCTTCTCCATTTGCGGCCCATCACCGATCACTACTAGTTGCTTGTCGGGCATCCCGGCGAAGGCGCGGACGATCAGGTCCACCTTCTTGTAGGGCACCAGGCGTGAGGCGGTCACATAGAAGTCATCCTTTTGACCGACGACGCTGAAGTCTTCCACCGCCACGTTAGGGTAGATGGTCGTTGCCTCTCGACCATAGACCTTTTTGATGCGCCGGCCGATGTAATCGCTATTTGAAACGAAATAATCGACCCCGTTGGTGGTGCGCAGGTCCCAAAGCCGCATCTTGTGCAGAGACCAACGTGCCAGCCAGCTCTTGGGCCCCTTGGTAAGCCCCGCCTCTCGAAGGTACTGATGCTGCAGGTCCCAAGCATAGCGAATGGGCGAGTGACAATAACAGATATGCAGCTGGTTGGGCCCGGTGATCACCCCCTTGGCCACCGCATGCGAGCTGGAGATCACCAGGTCATAGCCCGACACGTCCAGCTGTTCGATGGCCAACGGCATCAAGGGCAAATAACCCCGATACTTCTTCTGGGCAAAAGGCAGCTTCTGGATGAAAGAGGTCCGGGCCTTCTTGCCCTGCACAAAGCCACGCTGATCGTCGGGCAAAAAGTCGACAACCGAGAAGATATCGGCCGAGGGGTAGAGGGTAAGGATCTGCTCGACAACGCGTTCAGCACCAGCGTATGTGATTAGCCAGTCGTGGACAATGGCGACGCGGGTCATCACTCGCCCCCCAGTTCTCGATAAATATTACAAACTTCTTGAGCCATCACTTTTGATGAGTAACATTTCTGTTGAACCTTGCGACCACGGTCACCCAATTGCCGGCGTAAGCCTTCATCAGCCACCAGTAGTTTAAGCTTCTTTACCGCTTGGCCCGGCCGACCTAGCGGGTAGAGCACACCACCACCCGACTCTCCCACTATTTCGAAGTGCCCTGTCACATCACTTGCCACCACCGGCAATCCCATCGCCATCGCCTCCAGAACGGCAAGCGGAAGTCCCTCCCACCGAGCCGATGAAAAATAGACGTCCGCTGCTGCAAGTGCTGGAGTAGATGAATCCATGGCACCCAAAAAAATTAAATTTTCGACCTTTTCTTCAGCTGCTTTTTTCTTCAACTCAGCAAAATCGTTCCCGTGCCCCACCCAAAGAAACACCACTTCAGGCAACTCTTGAGCGACCTGAAAAGCTTCCTGCATATTCTTCTGGAAGTCGAAACGGCTCAATGTAGTCACCACCACAGCCTCACTTGAGATACCTAGGCACTGACGAAAGGCACTCCTTTCAGAAATTCTCTCTTCGTGAGAAACATCTTCTACACCATTCTCGATGACTTTATATGGCGTTCTAGGCCATAGTCGATTTTTTTGTGCGACTTTATACTCTTCATTGGATACAAAAACCAGGCGATCAACCAGGCGAATAGTCAGATTTTCGTAAAAACGATACAGTCGTTCCGAGAGAGCATTATAGTTTCCAACATGTACGCCATGTGGTGTATGCAAACATGGCTTACCTGTTAAAAGTGAAACAAAACGCCCATATACACCGGCACCTTTTCCATGCGTATGAACTATATCAACACCTTTTCTTAATACATATCGAGAAAGCCTAACCGCGCAGGACAGGTCGAATTTTCGATGTGGAATAGAAAACACATTCCCGCGTGCCAACTGGTTAAATCGCTCAGCATAAGGTGGCTCTTGTGGACAAGCGACATGAGCTTCAATTAATTTATCAAGGTTTTTAATCAATAATTCAATATGTCGCGGACCGCCACCATGATCAGCTCGGACAGAAACCATTAGGACACGCATAAATTAATAACCATTTTTCAAATGAGAGGCAGCCAAACCAAAAAACAAAGCAACCAAAGAGCTTTCAACAATATTAGTCACAACACCATAGCTACTAACAAACAGCATTACCGGTAAAAACCAAGCCTCTCTATCTCGCTGCAAACTAACCAACACTACCTTTACAAAGAGGGCAACAATTAAAAATATGGCCACTAGAGTACCTAGCGAAACAGAAAGATACACAAAAAGGTTGTCCGCAGCAAAATAATGGTCAGGCTCAAAGTGCTTTTGCGCAGCTCCAACACCGCCAAGACCACGCCCGAACCACCAGTGATAATTGCCATCTAAGGTCAGCAGCCGAAAAGAATCCGGCCACATCCAATTTAATCTATCACCAAAGCTAGCTAGGAAAAAGTTAGTTTCTGCTCTTTGCAAACCAGGATCATAATTTATCCATAACGTAGATAATGGGACCACAACCATCACTATCAGTATAAACCCAAACAATATAAGCCACAGCTGTACCCAGAGCCTGGCCCAGTGTAAAATCGCACCTCCAATAAAATAGACTGATAGCAGCATCCATGCACCGAATGGGCCCTTCGACGTTGTCATTGCTATACCGGCTCCCGCCAAAAGCCAGACTAGGGCTTTCAACCACCGCCGCTCCAGTGATACAACTAGCGCCATCCCAAACATGAGCAGTTGTGATGCCGTATTGAATGAGGCTCTCGTAAAGCCGGCATAGCGCTCGATGCCAAAGGCACTCCATTGACGAGAAATCTCAACACTGCTTCCAAATATGGTCATGCTTTGCCCACTCCACGGGTAGGCAATCAGTGGATCAAAGAACAATCCTAAGAGAGTGACAACAAAAAGAGCCCTGAACAAACGGTAGAAGTGGGAAAGTTGGACCAATGAACCTATCCACAAACCGAACAGTAGAGGTACTACTACCCAAAACCCAAACACCGCTTGCAAGGGGTTGTCTAGATTCAGCATACCCCAGAACAAATACAATACCGCTAAGCCGCTAAGCAACCAGGCCGCAGGGGAAGCTTGAGGCCTTAGTAGAAACAGCAAAGCCACTGCTACACACAGTAGCAACTTGGGCACATAGATTAGCACCTCAAGGTTTACGAGCGAAAGACCATAACGAAATGGTGAATCTAGAACCAGCGACCATAAAAAAAATGCCGCCAGCCAGTATGCGATAGGGCCAAGCCTCAGTTGAAGCAACCTAACGTCTGGTGGAAGGCCGTCTTTGATATGGCTACCTGGCTCAAGCACTGTAACGCTTCCTACCGGCCTTTTCGAACCCTTCTTCAATGACCTCAGCGTACAATGCCTCGTAACGAGCAACCCATGCATCAAGGTCCATAAAGGAAGTACTACTTGGCTGCGCATTAGCTTTCAATTTCTCGCGCAGGGCTGAATCACCATGCATGCGCTGCAGGCATTCGGCAAGCTCTCCTTGCACATCCGGCTCAAAGAGGAGTCCATTCTCACCATCTTGAATCATCTCGGGGATACCACCACGACGCGCGCCGATAACCGGCTTTCCGAAGGCGAGAGCTTCAGCAACCACCATACCCAACGCTTCATTCAAGGTAGACGGCACTACCACCACATCCACTTTCGAATAGAATTCTCGCTGAGGCACTCGGCCCATAAACTGTATACGCTCATCTGTGACATTCAAATGCAAGTATGACTCATAATGGTGTTTACCACTACCAGCAACCAAAAGCTCAGCATCAGGCAAGTCACTGGATAAAAACACCTCTATCAAAATCTCAATACCCTTTGCTGGGTATAAGCTACCAATAAACCCAAAACGCAAGCCATCATGCGAATTTTCTTCAGATATTGCACTGACTCCAAGCGCAATGGGGTCGCGCGCATTATGAATCACTCTCTGGATTGGCACGCCGGCAAAATAACCAAGATTACAATGCCGCTCCAGAATAAAATGACTTACACCAACAACTGCTTTTACATTTTGACTTAAAACGCGATGTGGAAGGCGGAAAATTCTGCAGTCAGCACATTGGTTTGTACAATTTCTACCATTACGGTGCATCGTAGCCTTTACACAAACTGAATACGAATCATGTAACACTTGCACGATTGGAATATTTAATTCAACCAAGGTGGTCCAGCTAGCAGATGACCAACCCGGCAGGTTATGCAACGAGGCGACATCCGGTTGTTCCTCGGCGACAACCTGTTTGAGAAAACTCTGCATCCACGGATTGTAGCTGTCCAGCGCATGCCATAGCAGCCGAGTCGCAGCAGCAGGACGCTTCTTGTGATACGGCCAATACACGTTGCGGATGCCGGCTTCCCATACCGTAATTCCCTCACGCTCTGTCATCCTCAAACCCGATGTATCGGAGGTGGCAAGCAACACGCAATCGTGACCGGCATCACGCAGGCCACGCATCAGGGTCCAGAGTGTTTGTTCGGCACCACCCCCCTTCTCGGGATCGGCTAAAGCGTGCAGGAATAGAATCTTCATAGCGAAAACCGCTCATCAATGGAGTGGACCCCATCCTTCGGAACACCTGACAGTTCATCAAGCTCGGGTCGGGTCGAGTCGGGTCGAGTCGGGTCGAGTCGGGTCATTAAAGGCATGAGGCCGCCTGCGGCATCTGTCAACCCAGGGAAAACAATGGGATGGACTCCTCCTCACCTAATCGGCATCAATGTGCCAAAATGGTGAGTAGGTAGGCTACAAACCATCATAACGATGAGGAGAAGTCCAGATGACTATTATCCGTGTCGGTGTTGATATTGCAAAGTCTGTGTTCCATGTTCATGGTGCTGACCGTCAGGGTAAAACCTGTTGGCAAGGTAAGTATTCACGCAGCAAATGGCTGGATGCGATCAGTAAAAAAGTTCCCGTCAACGCTGAAATCGGCATGGAAGCCTGTGCTTCTTCTCATCACTGGGCGCGAGAACTCCAAAAACGTGGCTATCAGGTTCGTTTGATTGCTGCGCAATTTGTTAAGCCTTATGTCAAAAGTAACAAGAATGACCGAGTTGATGCTGAAGCCATTTGCGAAGCTATGAGCCGCCCCAACATGCGCTTTGTCACTCCAAAATCGGTTGAACAGCAGAACATCCAGGCCATGCATCGAATTCGGGAAGAGCTAGTTGCTCAACGCACAGCCAAGGCCAACCAGATTCGAGGTTTAGTCGGTGAATACGGCATCATTGCACCCGTTGGTATTCATCAGTTAAGGCGAGCTTTACCCTGCTGGTTAGAAGAGGCAGGTAATGGGCTTACTTACCCCTTCCGGCTCTTACTGAGTAACCTTGCAGAAGATCTTCGTTATCTCAATGACCGTGTTCAAAAACTTACCGATCAGATTACAGAAAGCGTACAGCGTGACCCTGTTGCTAAGCGTTTAATGACACTGCGTGGTGTCGGCCCTTTAATTGCCAGTGCCTTGGCCGGAGCACTGGGCAGGGAAAACGCATGAAAACTTTCAGACCGCGAGAATGTCAGCAAGGTATGTCTCAACCAATGCCGCTTTCTTTTGTTTCCGCCGAATTCCGCCCTTGAAAGATTTCTCTCCTTTCAGGTAATTCAGCGCAATATGTCGGACCCTGGCGAGATTTCCCGCCGCCTGTCCGCGGTGGATTTTGCAGGCATCTTCACGAAGCGCCACATCCAAAGACCAGTGGAGCTTGGCCTCAATATGCCAGTGCTGCCGAGCTGCTTCGGCGAGCTTCTTGGCGGTCAATTCGGCTGAACTGATGTAATAGCGGATCATCGGCTCTTCAGGAGCCTCATCGCCCTCTTGGCGAAAACTCATCACCACACCTACCGTTTTCAAGCCCGGCCATTCGTAGCTAAGCTCTTGAAACTCTTCAGTAAGCTCACTCACGATGTGATAGCGCGACTCTTGCCGACCGCGGTTCTTTTCATCCGTGATGTACGAGTCACCCGCAAAGTTCGCCACCTTGGTTATCGGGAATGCCGTCTCGAAGGCGTCAGCCAAGGCCGGCTGATTCCCCTTTACCGATAGCAGGTAATCGGCGCCCTTCTGCAGGACCTGAGTGGCGATCTTTTTCTGGCAGCCCAT
>NZ_JHVH01000012.1 GCF_000620045.1 Halomonas halodenitrificans DSM 735
AAGTACACCGCGGCCTTTTTTGTTATGGCCAATTCCTCTGACATTTCAGAGAGTTGCCGCTTAAGTCGAGCGTTCTCATCGGCCAGTTTTTGCTCGCGATCGGAGGTGTTCTTCTTCTGCTGAGCTTTGGCACGCCATTGATAGAGCTGGCTTGGCTGCAGACCCAGCTCACGAGCAGCAGCGGCAGCCCCCACTCGGTCAGCGAGGGCAAGCGCCTCCTCGCGGTAGGCATCAGAGTAACGGGCACGTGTCTTCTTCATCGGAGTAGCTTGCTTTGCCATGGGTCACCTCGTTGAGTGTATACCTTAACGGGGTGTCCACTGTTGGTGGGCAAGATCAGTCATCCCACTGGTAGGGCTCAAGGCGCTCGGCCTGGGTCACAAAGGCATCAGCCACCACCGTCTCCAGGAACTCCACCAGCAGCAGGTTGCGAGCCAACGCGGCGCAGAACGCCACCTGGGTAGCCAGCTGGTCATCCCCATCGCTCAACACCTGCCAGAACGGCTCAGGAAGCCGCACAAGCCGCTTGCGGATTGCCTGGGCCATGCGCCTGGCCGTGGCCGGCCGCGCCTTCTGGAGGCGATTCTCGTCGAGGATGGCCGCCTTCCATGCCGCGTCATCGACGCCGGCCAGCAGCAACTCCGCCACGATGCGGCTCTCGCGGACCATGAGCGAGCCACCGATCAGGTCGGAATTGTAGTGGAAGTCATGGGGGTTAGTATTCACAAGGCTTTAGCTCGTAGAAAAAATGCTTGGATCTATGGAGGTTTATCTTCTCAATCCAGTGGCGGAAAACTCGTCGAGCTCATACATAGAATGTGATTATTACATGACAAGTTAGCCAACGCCAATCAAGACCCAGAAATCCTGCACCCGATACTCCTAAGCTTACAAGCAAGCAAGTCTCCAAAGCGGTTTCCAAGCTACTTCCTGAACTGAACCAGCGGCCGATCCAACTTCGCTTGAGACACGCCATACATATCCGCATTAGCCTGCCATATAATGAAGCGCTCAAGAAGCTTCTTGTTAACCATTTTGAGCTGCTGGTTCGCTTCAGTCAGCTTTTCAATACGCTCATTTGCCTGCTGAATATCCTTAACCCAGCCCGGCTTGGAAGTTGATGCTTTAAGCGCCGCCTTGCGATCCTTCATAGCCATATCTACTGCTGGAAGCTTCATCAAAGACTGGCGAGCACGACTAATGTTGAGCTTGGCTTTGCAGGCCTCGACCAGAAGAGGCCAAGTTAGCTTGGACCCAGACCACTCTTCAATCAGCTTGATGATATTGGCTTCATCTTTCTTCGTTAAATGCCCCACAGTTACACCTCAATATCGTCTAACATTGCTGACAACTCGTCCAAGGACGGCAGCTGCTCATTTGTATCTTCGATGACGTTGGCATCCGTCAGCCCGGCCATTACTGCGGCATTGTTTGTCAGTGTCCAACCATTATCGACGTTCCACACGATGTCGCCGTTTTCGAGTTCAGGATTCTCCAGGGTTCGAATCAGCGCGTCACACTTATAGAGATCCATACCCACTTTTTTGACCCACTCCGAGGCCCCAAAGATATCACGAGACTTGGCATCAAGCGCTTTTTCATAGCGGCGCTTAAGATCCGCGCGCTCTTCTTTGAGATTTTCGAGCTTCACATCATCACCCTTCACACAACCCAGCTTCCCACATGTCAAGCAGGCCCCCATTTTTGGGCAGGGTTCGGAGGCAAAGTTGTGCACACAAATCCCAACGTGTGTCTGATGGATGACTAGGTCCTGATCACCCTCATGGAGATCTGTCACATCACTGAGACTCAAAGGTTGATTTGTTTTGACCTTTTCCAGCCGCTGAGCCGCATTGCTGTGCTTGGTTTTGGGGTGATAGTGCGCAACCCTTTGGGTACGCTCCTCGACGGTCTCATGATTATAGACCGAGCCCATACTAGTACGTCCAGAAAACGCATCGATAAATAGTTGTGAAAGGCCTGCTAGGTGCATCGCAGTATTCAGCTCGTGACGGAAAGCATGCGTATTCACCTTAAGAGCTGGGTAACCATGGCGCTCGAATATGCTTCTTACGTACCTGTTTGATCCGGCTGACAATTGGCCGACCATACGTGATTGGCTAGCAGCGATCTCCACGCCAAAACCTTTTGGCATGCTCGTGTTACCATCTTCAACAGGCAGCGCCCCTGTTCGCACAGTGAACAACGCATCACGGTATTTCACACGCGCTTTGCCTTCAGTATAGGGTGTAGTGTAAGGAAAATGTTTAGGTAGGTATTTTTCGCGCACCAAAATATTTAGTTTGCGTAACGTAATCACACACCTATCGTTAAACTCAAAGCGCAGAACCCCGCTCTTACCCTTCGCAAAGATTCGCTTTCCCTGACTAGTATCCCACCCGTCGCGTATCTCGCCCAGTAACGCTCTTGCGGCTGGGCTGAGATCCTTTCGCTTCTCCAAGTGCCGCAAAAAGGCGTTGTTGAAGCTTCCTCGCGGGCCATGGTCTCCTCGGATCGAAATTTTGAGCGCTGCACACACTTCTGGATAGGTGAGCGGATCATCAAGGCCCTTTTGTGGCAGCTCTTCATGCGGTGGAAATTGATCGGGATAATCTTCCAGAAACGCAGCGTGGGCCCGACCTTCATCGGTGACCGATTTCAGCAACGCAATTGCACGCTCGACGACTGGCTCCATCTCAGGCTTAACTACTGGCTTCAGCATTGGCTTATTTAGCTTTTCAGCGTACCAGCGCAAGAACATCCGCTGATCGCCTACAGTATCCTCTTTGAACACGAGGCAGTCCTGCTCAACATCTGCCAACTCACCAATACGACTAGGCGTACTAAGCAAAAGAGCGCATGCAGATGTCACGACAATGTCTATTGGACTGGTAAAATTGTTATAAAAAATCTCCCCCAGGGCTTTTATCGCTTCAGGACTGGGAAGCTTCTGCTCACGATCCGCTTTTAACTGTTTGAGCGTGCGACGAGGCTTAAGTTTAAGCGGAGAAGTCCAGCTAAAACTTATCTTGAGCATTTTTTTGTCTCGCATCAGGGAGATTATTTTCTCAAGCACCTTACCGACGCAGTATGCGCTATTGCCTCCTTTCCAGTGTGATTTCATGTGCTCACAGGCTCTGTTGCATATCGCAGCTGAAACCAGCGTCACATCACGCGTACCGGTCAACTCGACCAGTGCGACCTCAAGGGCTCTCATAGCAGAGAGCCATTCCTTTACGCTCTTTTTTGTTTCGTAGATACGGCGGTACACCAAAACTGCCTTGGCAAAGTCTGTGAAGGGGGGCTGCATTTTTACTGGGGCACTACGGGTCGATCCCAGAACCGTGAAAGCACAGCTTACAAAGCCGTGGAGGTGCCAGCTATCATCTTCCCAAAAAATACTGGCGTGCACCCTATCAGGAATACCCTTTGGGAGGGTCTCTTTCGCCCACTCAACAAACGCATTCAACTGCGCCTCCGCAGTTAGGTGACTCTTCGCCTTAAAATCGGTGATGTTTGTCATGCGTCACCCCATATGAACAGGCTAATTGGCGCAGGGATTGACAGTCTAGAATAACCTTACGGCAGGCCAAAATGGCGCGATCCCAGAGCACTGCTGTGGTTTTATCGGTAGTGATGATTTGCGCACGCCGACGTTCCAGCCGTTCAAGAACAGACGTGTGATCCGCCTCCAAAAGTGGTTGGAATTTACCGCATCCATAGCAGGAAAAGGGTGCATCTAGATGGCAAACTGTATCGGCGCCGCATATGGCCAGATCTTCAATCTGCCGATCCACTTGATTCCCATTTTTCGCTGATGTTCGATCCGTCACGATGGTGCCCGTAAAAGCTCTTACAACGAGCGCTAGATGATCACTCATCTTCTCGTCAATCAGCTTCATCAACTCTGCCGATACTGCTCGATATTTACGAACGGTATGTGTATTAGAATGCATCAATGCGCTAGCGATTGACCACTCATCCAGCCCTACATTCGAGAGATCGGTACCGAGCGTGTGCCTGAAGCGATGGCCCTTGCTGATTTTCAGAGGCTGATGGGTGCGCGAAGAAATGGGAAAGTCAGACATGCTTTCCATTTCAAACAGCCAAGACCTTATAACAGCATCGGAAGTATGAAACTTCGCCTCAGGTTCCTGCTCCAACGAATTGTGGTCAGGTAGGTCAACTATGACGGGGATCCGCTTTCTATCACCTCCTCTACATTTCATCTTACGACGAAAGAGTGGCACATTCGCAATCGCCTTATCCCAATCGGCTCGACCAGGATATTCCTGCTCAAGTCGAGCGAGAACAATCGACCGATAGGCCTGCACGGTATTGTAAAGATCCTCATCTAAGCTGAAGGTCTCGGGCTTTGCTCTCCATCCCGCATCATCACCTTTCTGCTTCGCCCAGAAGATTCGAATCTGGTAGCCCCGCTCGGTTTTGATAAAGTCGTTAAAGACCATCATGCGCAGTTGTACACCACGCTGTCCGTAGATCATCGCCAGACGTAAATAGAGGTAGCGTTCAGGATCTAAATTGCCGTGACAGAACTGCTCATGCGCCCACTGATGTAGGGCGTCTTGCTCCGCCTGTGTGAACGGTCCCTGTTGAGGATCTAAGCGCAAAATGACATCGTTTTCGAGCCGCTTTTTCTTGGGTAGTCTGTTATAAGCATCAACCAGGACTTGCGATGGTCGCTGTTCAAGCGATTCGCACTCTTGCCAAAATTTCATGAAGCCGTTCAGCGAGGAGAATGCTTCCTTACTAAAACGCTCGCGCAAATCAACAAGATGATACTCATTGAGGGGATCTAACCCAACTTGCGCCGCGCGTGACAGAGTTGAAGTGACTCCTATAATAGTACTCTGCCCAACCTCCACCATGCGGTAGGCCAAGGCGGCGTGTAACCAGCGTTGCCAGTCAGGCGGAACACAAACGATTGCAGTTTTCCAATTGACCGAACTGCGGACTGACCTATCAGGCCACCACATCGGTTCAGAGGGAGTGAAAAACTCACCACATTTGGCGAGTCGAGGTGTGTTCAGCCACGTATCGAGAGAGTCCTGAGTCGGTGCTGAAAGTGCTGTAGGCCCTATATTCATCCTGCGTATCCCTTAAAAATTCCATCTTCAACACTCTTTCTGATTGCCTTGAATTTATCTGAGCGCTTTTTCATCGCCTTATCTGCTTCTTCTTTCCAGAATTTCGCCCCGTAGAGGCTCGGCATATTAGATTCAGGACTCCACCCAAACATCCAAGTCAAGACTTTTTGAACTTGAGTTGTGCGGTCTTCTGGCGTTAGCTTCTCAAGCTCTTCGCGCATGCTTTCAAGCATCGTGTAGACCGCGTCATGCCTCAGAATATGGGGATGAATGTGAGCCAGTTCAGGCGCTACCTTGCCAACTCGTGGGAAAACGCCATCCAGCGCTTTTATGCTCAAAGGTTTACCTTCATTTCGTCTATGAGATACGAGCAAGAACGGATGTTTTTTCGCCTCAGACGGCCCCTTCGTCATGATACGGTGAGTGTCTACATACTCCTGTAACGCCCAGATAAGGTCATCACTCATTTGCAGCATGCGTTCGTGGGTTTTAAATTGTGGTGCCAGGGTACGCGGGTCGACTTCCTCATCCTCCAGATTGACAATTGATAGTTGCCCGCTGTGCCAATGAATATCACTGAGCTTAATCAGAAGCATTTCGGAGCGGCGCATCCCCAACTCAAGACCCAGGAGAAGAATAATATAATTACGCAACCTTAGCGATTTATTTGCGAAGGGGCTCTTGGAGTTCTCAGGATGCATAACCTCTAACAAGTGATCACGCTCCTGATTACTCAACCCTTTCATCTCTTCGTTTTTTCTCTTCCTCCAAGCAGGCTTAGCGGCCTTTATTTTTCGATTAAAACGTCGCTCAACATCATTAACAGCTACATCTCGTGTCGCTTCGTCACCTATCTTGTCATACAGAAACTTGAGGTAGTCACGCACAGCTTCAAGACGTTGCTGTGCATGGGTTCTACCTACCGTTTCATAGCCCGCTGGTAGAAGACGCAAGTTAGCATACTTTTTATCCAGAGTTTTTTTATTTAATGCGGCGTCCGCAACGAATCGTGAGATTTCACTATCAGTTAAATAGAGTGACTTAGGACGATCTTCCAAGCGCTTTATCAGATCTATTGACTCATACTCCAGAAAGTCTTCAAGCAATCCGATATGCTCTAAATATTTCTGCTGCGTGTTTAATGCCCGACTCGACTGCTCAAGAGTCACATAAATATTCGGATAGTAAACGGGCATGTGCTCTTGAACCAGCACCTTTCTCCTAGTGCCGTTGCACGTTATTTCTACGACCTTGCAACCCATGCCCCCTCCCCACCCAAAAACTTGACTTTTCTCAGTATAGTAAAGAATAATAGGGCGGCCAACCAAAAAATAACTTTTTTTATTTTGTTCCACGCGCTCAAAAACCTTATAAAGTCATGAATTCACAAGCCTATAGGTGTTATTAAGATGGCAAAAGGCGACAAACACGGGCAAACAGGCTCTTACGTCTACACCATGAACCGGGTGGGCAAGATCGTGCCCCCCAAGAAGCAGATCCTCAAGGATATCTCTCTCTCCTTCTTCCCGGGCGCGAAGATCGGCGTGCTGGGCCTCAATGGCGCAGGCAAGTCGACCCTGCTGCGCATCATGGCCGGCGTCGACACCGAGTTCGAGGGCGAGGCACGCCCCATGCCCGGCATCAATGTCGGCTACTTGCCCCAGGAGCCCCAGCTCGACGACGACAAGAACGTCCGCGAGACCGTGGAAGAGGCCCTGGGCGAGATCAAGGAGGCCCAGGAGAAGCTCGACGCCGTCTACGCCGCCTATGCCGAGCCGGACGCCGACTTCGATGCCCTGGCCAGCGAGCAGGCACGCCTGGAAAACATCATCGAAGCCTCCGACGCCCACAACCTGGATCGCAAGCTGGAAGTGGCCGCCGAGGCCCTGCGCCTGCCGCCCTGGGACGCCCGTGTCGGCAACCTCTCGGGGGGCGAGCGTCGCCGCGTGGCGCTGTGCCGCCTGCTGCTTTCAAGCCCGGACATGCTGCTGCTCGATGAGCCTACCAACCACCTGGACGCCGAGTCCGTGGCCTGGCTCGAGCGCTTCCTGCACGATTACAGCGGCACCGTGGTGGCGATCACCCACGACCGCTACTTCCTCGACAACGTGGCCGGCTGGATCCTCGAGCTCGACCGCGGCCAGGGCATCCCCTTCGAAGGCAACTACTCGGGCTGGCTGGAGGCCAAGGAGAAGCGCCTCGCGCAGGAAGCCAAGCAGGAGGCCTCCAAGAACAAGGCGATCAAGCAGGAGCTCGAGTGGGTGCGCAGCAATGCCAAGGGCCGCCAGGCCAAGAGCAAGGCGCGCCTCAATCGCTTCGAGGAGATGCAGTCCGGCGACTTCCAGAAGCGCAACGAGACCAACGAGATCTATATTCCGCCCGGCCCGCGCCTGGGTGACAAGGTCATCGAGTTTCACGGCGTTTCCAAGGCCTTCGAAGACAAGCTGCTCTACGAGGACCTGAGCTTCACCGTGCCCCAGGGGGCCATCGTCGGCATCGTCGGCGGCAACGGTGCCGGCAAGTCGACGCTGTTCAAGCTGATCACCGGCAAGGAACAGCCCGATGCCGGCGAGGTGGTGATCGGCGAGACCGTCGATATCGCCTATGTCGAACAGCTGCGTGACGCCCTGGAAGACAAGCAGACGGTGTGGGAGGCGGTCTCCGACGGCCAGGACATGCTCAACATCAATGGCTACGAGGTCTCCTCGCGGGCCTACGTGGGCCGTTTCAACTTCAAGGGCAACGACCAGCAGAAGCGCCTCAACGAGCTGTCCGGCGGTGAGCGTGGTCGCCTGCAGCTGGCCCAGACCCTGAAGCAGGGTGCCAACGTGCTGCTGCTCGATGAGCCCTCCAACGACCTGGATATCGAGACCCTGCGTGCCCTGGAGGAAGCCCTGCTGGCCTTCCCCGGCTGCGCCATGGTGATCTCTCACGATCGCTGGTTCCTCGACCGGATCGCCACGCACATCCTCGCCTTCGAGGGCGATTCCCATGTGGAGTTCTTCGAGGGTAACTACACGGAATACGAGGTGGACCACAAGAAGCGTGTCGGCGATGACACCCCGCATCGCATGAAGTACAAGCGCATCGATGCCTGACCGGCCTTGCCGAAGCGATACGCTGTAGGTGAAAACCCCACTGACCTTGCGGTCGTGGGGTTTTCTTTCTACTGACGTCTGGCTTCAGTAGAGCTTGGGCTCGCCTTCCGGCCGGGTCTTGAAACGCCGATGCAGCCACAGGTACTGCTCGGGATGCCGACGAATCGCCGCCTCGATCACGGCGTTGATACGCGTGGCATCGGCCACTTCGTCATGGCTGGGAAAGTCCTCCAGCGGCGGCAGGTATTCGAGGGTGTAGGTGCGATTATCGGCGTTGCGGTGGAAGATCAGCGGTATCACCGGCGCCCCGGTCATGCGAGCGATACGCGCGGTCATCTTCACCGTGGCCGCCTGAATGCCGAAGAATGGCGCGAAGACGCTGACGTCGCGGCCGAAATCCTGATCCGGGGAGTACCAGACCGCGTGCCCCGCCTTGATGCGCCGCACCACGCCGCGCAGGTCGTGACGGTCGAGCACCGTATCGAAGTAAGGCGCCCGGGCCCGCCCCATGAAGCGGGCAAACAGCGGGTTGTCGTGGGGGCGCTGAACGGCATCGGCACGGAAGTAGAGCGAATGCAGGGCCGCGCCGAGATCCAGGGTCGAAAAATGCACTCCCAGGATCAACGCTCCCTTGCCCTCGGCCTCCAGTCGGGTGCGATGCTCCTGCCCCTTGAAGACGACGCGATGCCGGAGGTCCTCGGGGTCGCGACACCAGCCGGTAGCGGTCTCCACAAGGCCGATGCCGTTGGCGATAAAGGTCTCCCGGACCAGGCGCCGCTGCTCGTCGGCGTCAAGCGCCGGGAAGCACAGCCTGAGATTGGTCTCGGTAATATGCCGGCGCCGCCCGGCAAGGCGCCGGGCAGCCAGCCCGATCAGCTTGCCGATCCACAGCCTGAGCCGCCAGGGCAGCCAGGCCACGACATGCATGGCCCCGATGGATAACCAGACGGGCCAATAGCGAGGGTGGGCGAAGTTATGCCGGCTAGAATCGTCCCTGAACATGCTCGGTTCCTGTCGGGCTTTCAAGAGGCTCCATGATACCGCCTCGGCACCCTGGGCAGCACCCCGGTCAGCAGGGTGTAGCTGATGGTATCGCAGTGGCGGGCCACTTCGTCCACCGACAGCACCTGGCCGTTGCTCGCCCTGCCCCACAGCACGACCTCACTGCCGATGTCGGCCTCGGGAATCTCGGTGAGGTCCACGATCAGCATATCCATGGAGACTTTCCCGACGATGGCAGTGCGCCTGCCCGTCACCAGCACCGGAGTGCCGTCCACGGCATGCCGGTCGTAGCCATCGCCGTAGCCCGCCGCCACCACGCCGATGCGCGAGCGACGCGGGGTAACCCAGCGCCCGCCGTAGCCCACCGGTTCGCCGGCGGGAAGCTCACGCACGGCGATAATCTCCGAGCGCAGAGTCATCACCGGCGCCAACCGGGAGGTAACGGCATTGGGTCGTTCGAGGGGGTCGCTGCCGTAGAGCATCACGCCCGGCCGGTTCCAGGCACCATGAGCCTCGGGGTGTGCCAGGGTCGCCGGGGAGTTGGCCAGGCATAGTGGGGCATCCAGGCGCTCGGCCAGGGCCTTGAGCCGTGCCAGCTGGTCATTGAAGTAGCCGGTATCGACCAGATCGGCGGTGGCGAAGTGGCTCATCAGATGCAGGTCACAGGCCTGCTCCGGCGCCGCCGCCAGGCGCCGCCACGCCGCTTCCGCCCGCTCGGGCGAGAAGCCCAGGCGATGCATGCCGGAATCCACCTTGAGCCACACCGGCACCGGCTTCGAGGGTCGCGAGGCGAGCAGCGCATCCAGCTGCCAATCGCTGTGCACCGCCATCCATAGGCCAAGCCGATCCACCTGGGCGAGCTCGTCCGGGGTGAAGATGCCCTCGAGCAGCACGATGGGGGCGCCGATGCCGGCCTCACGCAGCGTCACCGCCTCCTCGAGGCAGGCCACCGCGAAGGCCGGGGCGATGCCCTCCAGGGCACGCGCGCAGGCAGCGGCGCCGTGTCCGTAGGCATCGGCCTTGATCACGGCAACACTGCGGCTGTGAGGCGCACACTCACAGGCGAGACGGTAATTGTGGCGCAGGGCGTCGAGGTCGATCTCGGCGATCAGCGGCCGGGCCATGGCGGACTCCTGGACTGTCTAAAATGGGCGAACCGAGAATTATCGTTGGAACCACAGCGCAAATCACGAAAAAAGCCACCATATAGACGGTGGCTTATCATGACAAAGTGCTGAATTTAGCAAGAACTCTGAAAGAACTTGCTGATCGGGCGATCAGGCGAAGATCGCGTCGAGGCTGAGCCCCTGTTTCTCGAGGACTCGGCGCAGCTTCTTCAATGCCTCGACCTGGATCTGACGCACCCGCTCCCGGGTCAGGCCGATCTCCTCGCCGACCTGCTCGAGGGTGGCGGCCTCATGCCCCCGCAGGCCGAAGCGGCGTACCACGACCTCGCGCTGCTTTTCGCTGAGCTCGGAGAGCCATTCATCCACGTGCTGCTTGACGTCGCCGTCGAGCAGGCTCGACTCGGGGCCGTCGTCGGCGTCATCGGCCAGCGTCTCGATCAGCGGCTTGTCGCTATCCCCACCGACCGGATAGTCCACCGACGAGATCCGCTCGTTGAGTCCCATCATCTTCTTGACGGCCTCGACGGGCTTGTCGAGGTACTCGGCGATCTCCTCCGCGGTGGCCTCGTGATCAAGCTTCTGGGTCAGCTCGCGAGCCGCGCGCAGATAGATATTGAGCTCCTTGACCACGTGTATGGGCAGGCGAATCGTACGGGTCTGGTTCATCAAGGCCCGCTCGATGGTCTGACGAATCCACCAGGTGGCATAGGTGGAAAACCGAAAGCCGCGCTCGGGGTCGAATTTCTCCACGGCGCGGATCAATCCCAGGTTGCCCTCCTCGATCAGATCGAGCAGCGAGAGGCCGCGGTTGAGGTAACGTCTGGCAATCTTCACCACCAGCCGCAGGTTGGACTCGATCATGCGTGAGCGACCCATGGGGTCGCCCTTCTGGGCCAGTCGGCCGTAGAAGACCTCCTCCTCGGGGGTCAACAGCGGCGAAAAGCCGATCTCGTTAAGATAGATTTGCGTGGCGTCGAGGCTCTGGTGGCTATAACGATCCTCCCGAGTCAGCGCCTTCTCGAAGGCCGCCTCGTCGTCACTTGCCGGCTCGTCAACGGCGTCGACGATATCCTGCTCCTTCTCCTCGAGTGTGCCTACATCTACATCCTGAAGGTCCCGTTCAAGCATGCTCATTGATGGCTACCCCGTGCTTGCGTCCTGTCGCCGACGCCCTGAAGCGCCGGCGAAACCGATTATTATTGTGTGTCAGTCCCGGCGGGATTTCCCCGCCGGACAGCGGCATCAACGTTAGGGCAGATAACCCAGGGGATCCTGGGGCTGGCCATCCTTGCGCACCTCGAAATGGAGCCTGGTATCTTCGGCATCGCTGTCGCCCATGGTGGCAATCACCTCGCCGGCCTCGACCACATCATTCTCGCTTACCTTCAACGTATCGTTGTGCGCGTAAGCACTGAGGAACTGGTCGTTATGCTTGAGCAAAATCAGCTTGCCATAGCCTCTGACGCCGCTGCCCGCATAGACCACGATGCCGGGCCCCGCCGCCTTGACAGGTTGCCCCTTTTGACCGGCGATATCAATGCCGGCGGTAATCGTGCCGCCATCGCCGAACTGGCCTACCACATCGCCGCTTACCGGCCACTGCCAGGGCACCTCGGCCACCGGGCTATAGGTGCGCGAACTGCGGTCCGGCGCCTGGTCACCGCCGGCGACGGCGGTGCCGGCATCGGGCTTCGCAGCCCCTTCGCTCGTCGACTCACTGGTCTTCTCGGCAGCGGGCTCCTCCCGGGTAGCAGTTTCGGCCACGTCCTGGGTATCGGGGGACTCGTCAGTGGTCTTCTGTGCCGAGCTGCGCTCATCCTGGCTGTTATCGGCATCGTCGCTATCCGATGAATAGACCGGGCCCGGCTCACTTTCTTCCTCGCCGGCCGACGCCTGTGACTGAGAAGCGCCTTCATCTGACTGAGAAGCGCCTTCATCGGCGGCCGCAGGCGCCCGGTCGTTGCGCGACACCGTCTCGGTCTCGCCATTCGGCAACAGCCACTCCATATCACCGTCGGCGGCGTCTTCCTGGGCGCCGCCGAGTGGCGTGGCGACCGCCACGGCACTGCCGTTATTGCCGCCCGTGTCATTACCCTTGTTACCACCCATGTCACTGGCCGGCGGCCGAGCCGCTGACTGCTCCCCGCTCGTCCCGCTATCCAGCACCAGGCGCTGCCCCGGCTGAATCTCGTAGGGGGGGCCGATGCGATTCAATCGGGCCAGATCGCGATAGTCCATGCTATGTCGCCAGGCGATGCCATAGAGCGTATCCCCCTGCTCCACGGTGTAGTGGCTGGGCGTGGTGTTCGCACGGCTCGCCGAAAGATCACGCACCGGCACCTGGCCAGGGGCATCCTGCTGACTGACACAGCCGGACAGGACCAGGGCCAGCCCCGAAATCATCAGTACATTACGCATCAGAGCCTTCCTCCTTGTTTGTCTCTTTAGAGCTTGTCTCTTTAGAGTTTGTCTCTCGAGAGCTTGTCCCTTGGGAGTCTGCCCGTTGAGAATTTGCCGAATAAGCGTCATTGTCACGAGTCGCAGCGGAGCGCCTCCCTGTGCGGTCGAGCAGCAACACGATAGCCGCTCCCGCCAGCATCAGCGCGACCACCGCCATAAGTTGCGGGGCATCGCCGGTCAGCTGGGCATACTCACCGGGTGTCAGATAGCGATAATCCAGCGGAACCATCTGCCCGTCCGGACCCAGCTGGTAGCGTACCAGCTCACGCCACGGCCAGAGTACCGGCAAGGATCCGATGATAAAGCCCACCAGCAGCTGCAGGGTCCCGGTATGGTAGCGATCGAGAAGCCAGGAAAGCAGGCGCGAAAAGGCAAATAGCCCCACCGCACACCCCATCCCGAAAAGACCGATCAACCCCAGGTCGAAGCCGCGAATGCCATCCATCACGGTGCCATAGAGGCCCATGGTCAGGAGCAGGAAACTGCCGGAGACCCCCGGCAGGATCATGGCGCTGATGGCGATGGCTCCCGCCACCAGCAGCATCACCTCGCGGCTGCCCAGCGCGGTCACCAACGGCATCAACGCGGGCAGTCCGTGGGCCAGCAACAGGCCGCCCATCAGCGGCAGGATATGCCACCAGCGCCAGTCGGTTGGGTGGCGACTGACCACCAGTGCCGAGGCCAGCACCAGCCCGAAGAAGAAGCCGTTGAGCAGCAGTGGGTGATCTTCCAGCAACCACACCGCCAGGTGGGCGACGCTGACCAGACTGACGGCGATGCCCAGCAGCAGCGGCAGCAGGAAGGTCAGGTTGAGGTGGGCCGCCAGGCCCGCCGCTCCTCCACGCCGCCAGGCCCCGAAGGCACCGGGGCCGAACTGTCTGATGGTGTAAATCAGCTCCTCATAGATGCCGGTGATAAAGGCGATGGTGCCGCCAGAGACGCCGGGGACCGCATCGGCGGCTCCCATGCCGGCGCCTCTGAGGATAGTGCCGAGGTATCGCTTCAACAGCGGACTCCTTTCAACGAATGACGCCTTCGAGCAGTGGCACGAAGCGCACCGGCTCCAGCCGCCGCGTCTCGAACTGGTTATCCTGGCGCTGGATACGGGTCAGCCACTGGCGCCCCCGAGCGTCGGACAGTGGGGTTAACAGCACGCCCCCCTCGGCGAGCTGGGAAAGCAGTACCGACGGCAATTCGCTGGCACAGGCGGTCAACAGGATGACATCGAAGGGCGCGGCTTCCTCCCAGCCGTGACCTCCGTCGGCCAGGCGCAGGTGAGCATTCCTGGCGCCCAGCAGGCGTAGCCGCTCGGCGGCGCGACGATGCAAGACATTGATTCGTTCGATGGAACAGAGTTCCGGCACCAGCCGCGACAATATCAACGCCTGGTAACCGGAACCGGTACCCACTTCCAGCACCCGCTGCGGCGACGCCTGCAACACCAGCTCGGTCATTCGCGCCACGATCCACGGCTGGGAGAGAGTCTGGCCATGACCGATGGGCAAGGACGTGTCCTCATAGGCACGATGGGCCAACGCCTCGTCCAGAAACAGGTGTCGCGGCTCGCTCCCCAGGGTCTCCAGCACCCGGGGATCACGAATTCCCTGGTCGGCCAGGCGTTCCAGCATGCGATCGCGGGTGCGCTGGGAGGTCATGCCGACCCCACGTACCAGCTCGGCCAGGCGGTCAGGTGAGTGCATCCAGCCAACCCTTCACATCTGCGATCGCCGCGTGCCGGGTCAGATCGGTCTGCAGCGGGGTGATGGAGACAAAGCCTGCCTCCACGGCGGCGAAGTCGGTATCGGGGCCGTCGTCGGCGTTCTTGCTCAGCGGTGCGATCCACCAGCGCACCTTGCCACGCGGGTCGCGCACCTCCTGGGGAGACCCCGCGGGACCGCGATAGCCCAGGCGAGTGACCCGGAAGCCCTGGATCTCTTCCCAGGGCAGATCGGGCACGTTGACGTTGAGCAGGCTACGCGGCGGAAGGGAGAGTTGTTCGGCGGCGCCCACCAGGCTCGCTGCCACCCGGCCGGCAGTGACAAAATGACGATGCCCCACCAGCGACATGGCGATAGCCGCCATGCCCAGGTTACGCCCCTCCATGGCGGCGGCCACGGTACCCGAGTAGAGCACGTCATCCCCCAGGTTACCGCCGTGGTTGATACCCGAGATCACCAGGTCCGGCCTCTCGTTCCAGACGCCGTTGACGCCCAGATAGACGCAGTCTGCCGGTGTTCCGTCGACGCTGTAGAAGCCGTTGTCCATCGCCGACAGCGCCAGCGGCCGGGTCAGGGTCAGCGAGTTGCTGGCCCCGCTCTTGTCGCGGTCGGGCGCCACCACGCGCAGCTTGGCATGCGGCACCAGGGCATCGTGCAGGGCGCGCAGCCCGGGGGCGTGTACACCATCATCATTGGAGAGCAGCAGTCGACGCATCTTGAATCCTCGCGCAGGGCATCCCCGTTACAGGGTCGGGTGCACCATGAGTTCTCTGAGTACCGCGGTGGCGAAGGCACCGCGGGGCAACGTAAAGGCAAGCCATAGTTCGCCGTCGCCGCGCTCCAGGCGCGCGTCGGTCAGGCGCAGGCGCAGCGAGCGACGCCCGGGGCGCACACCGGCGGCCTCGAGTCCGGCACAGAGCCCGGGGAAGCGCTCGGCCAGCCGTGCCTCACAGGCCTGGGGCTCGCCCTCTGCCGGCGCGCCGCCAACGCCCCACAGTACGCCGGTGGGATGCAGGTCGAGCCGCGCCGCCCGGGCCTCGAGCTCGGGGTCCGGCGTCTCGAGGCGGAACTGGCTGGCGCTACCATCGAGGTTGGCCACCTCCCCCGGCAACAGGCGCCCCCAACTCCCCTCGCGAATCCGCTCGGCGAGCAGCTCATTGAACAAGAAGCTGCGCGCCGCCGAGAGCAGCATGCCGTCGCGGTCATCGCGCTTGCGCCAACCGCGGGCCAGGAGCGAACGCGCCCGCTGAAGGTTGCGCCCGTCGGGGCCGAAGCGCTGGGGGCCAAAGTAGTTGGCCACTCCACGCTCGAGCAGGCGCTCCCAGCGGGCGGCGAGGCCCTCGTCGGCTGCCACCGGCCCGGTGAGGCGTAGCCTGAAGTGATTGGTCCGATGCACGCCACGCTTGAGCTTGCGCGGGTGGCGCGCCATCTCCAGCACCCTGACGCCACGCTCGGCCAGGGCCTCGTCCAGGCCCTCCGGCGCCTCGCGCCCCGGCAGCTGCACCGATAGCCACTGGCGGGTCACCGCGACGCGATCCTTCATCCCCGAGTAGCCCACTACCCGTGGCGAGGCGTCACACAGTCGGGCCAGTTCCTTCACCACCATGGCGGTGGTCAGGTCGCGCTTCTCGACATGCAGCCAGAGATGCTCGCCCTCCCCCTCGGGGACGAAGTCGAGCGCCTCCTCGACCAGGAAGTCCTCGGGGCGCGCCCGGTAATCCCCCTCGGGGGGCGGGCCAAACTCGGCATCGAGCACTCGCGGCCAGGCAGGCGGCCAGTCGATGGCATCGAGGGGGCGCGGCGTCGACCTGTCACTCACCGGCGCCCTCGCTCTTCCCGACCGCGGGGCCGCCATCCTGCATGGTCGGCACGAGAAGCGCCACCGCCTCGGCGGCAATGCCCTCGCCGCGGCCGGTAAACCCCAGGCGTTCGGTAGTGGTAGCCTTGACGTTGATGGCCCCTCGCTCGACGCCCAGGTCGGTGGCGACATTGTCCGCCATGGCCTCGACGTGGGGCGCCATCTTCGGCGCCTGAGCCATCAGGGTGGCGTCGAGATTGCCGACCCGGTAGCCGGCCTCGGCCACCAGGGCCACCACGCGCCGCAGCAAGTCGCGGCTATCGGCGCCCTTCCAGGCCGGATCGGTATCGGGGAAGTGACGGCCGATATCGCCCAGTGCACAGGCACCTAACAGGGCATCGCTGATGGCATGCAGCAGCACATCGCCGTCGGAATGAGCGACGAAACCGCGCTCGAAGGGGACGGCAACGCCGCCGATCATCAGGTGATTGCCCTCGCCGAAGCGGTGGACATCGAAACCATGGCCGATTCGCATCATCTCTCCGCAACGCCTGCCGGCGTCGTCTCGCTATGCACCGAGGCCTGGGCGGCCAGGATCATGCCGGCCAGGGCCAGGTCCTCGGGGTGAGTAATCTTGAGGTTATCGCGACGCCCGGGCACCAGCCGCGGCGCCTGGCCCAGCGCCTCCACCGCGGAGGCCTCGTCGGTGACCGCCACGCCCGCCTCGGCGGCCTCGCTCAGTGCGCGGGTCAGCAACCCGTAGCCAAACCCCTGGGGGGTCAGGGCATGCCAGAGGCCAGCACGGGGTTCGGTCAGGGCGACCCGGTCGGCACCATCGTCACGCTTCATGGTATCGGCCACCGGCGCGGCCAGCAGCCCGCCCGCCGGCTCATCGGCCAGCGCGCGCGTCAGCCGCCGCAGGTCATCGACGGCGACACAGGGGCGCGCCACGTCATGGACCAGCACCAGGTCGTCATGGCGCGCCTCGTTGGCGATGGCCGCCAGGGCATTGGCCACGGAATCCGCGCGCTCGCGGCCACCCGGCACCCGCCGCCAGTCGGCGAAGGGCACCCAGGCCGGGTCGAACCAGGCGTCATCGGGGTCCAGGCACAGGCAGAGTCGTGCCTCGGGAAACGCGGCATGCAGCCGCGCCAGGGTATGAGCCATCACCGGCAAGGCATCGAGGGTCAGGTACTGCTTGGGCCGGTCGGCACCCATGCGCTGGCCCTGCCCCGCCGCCGGCACCACCAGCCAGGACACCCCACTCATCGGCTCGCCTCCAGCTGTGTGGCGGGCGCCGGATTGACCACCGGATCTACCTCCACCGCCACATCGGGCACCCAGAAGAACTGCTCGTCGGTACGCACCATGCCGATATCGCTGCGCGCACGCTCCTCGATGGCATCGAGGCCGGTCTTGAGATCGAGCACCTCGGCGGCCAGGCGCATATTGCGGTCGCGCAGCGGCTGGTTAGCGGTCTCCAGCGATGCCACACGCTGACGAACCTCTCGCAGCTCCTCGACGCCCCCCTGGCCGAGCCACAGTCGATACTGCAGCAGTGCCAGCAGGATCGTCAGCGTCAGTGCCAGCCCCTTGAGCATGATGCCTTCCCGTCATGTCGTTACGATGGGGCGCATTATGCCATTATCGACGGCCATACGGCGAGGCACGCACACCCCGAGGCCCGCGCCGTCGCGAGTCTCGGGGTGGTGTGGGCCGGTATCGGTCAGTCAGGAGGGTTAGAGCTGGAAGGGCATGCGGAAGGTCAGGCTGACATCCGAAGCATCATCGGTCAGGCCGATACCCAGGCTGGTCACCACCGAGGTACTGTCATTCAGTGCATAGGTACCGCCGATGCTGAATACCCCCACATTGGCATCACTGCCGATCACATCGCTAGTGACGCCGTTCTGGGTCGTTTCCGACTGCATGATGTACTCATGGGAGTAGGAGAGCGAGAGACTAAGTCGTTCGTTAAGCGCGAAGGCGGTGCCGAAGCCGGCACGAATCGTGTCCCCCAGCTTGACGTCACCCGGACTCTTGCCCGACGAGGCCGAGATATCATCGAAACTCTCCTCGATATTATAGGTATAGCCCAGGTTGGCAAAGACGATGGCCGGGTCCAGGGTCTTGAGAAGCGAGGCCCCGGTGGTGACCGCCCATACGCCATTACCGGTGGGCAGCTCGGTAGGTACGGTTAAATTAGTATTCTTCACCTCACCGTTTGCATCTTCGGCTGTCCCGATAACATCGGTACGAGTCTTGATACCATAAGGGTCGGTACCAGTGGGCGCTCGCACTCCCAGGTTCAACACCACATCGGGGCGACTCGGGGTCTCCGGTAACAGTCGATAGGAAAGCGAGGCGCTGATATCCCCCAGATTCGCATCGTCGATCGAACGCTCGCTCAGCTTGGTGGCGCTGGTATCCGCCCCGGTAGAACTGTAGGTGGTGCTCCGATAGACAAAGGGAATATTCAGCCCCAGCTCCAGGCGATCCGTCAGGCCATAGCGGGTGTTGATATCAAAGGTCGTGATATGGCTCTTGACGGTATCAACGTTAATCTGGCCGAGAAAGATCGCATCCAGCGCCAGAAAGCCCCGAAGCGCCAGCTGAGAGCGATCCGAGTAGGAGTAGTTGATACCCGGTTCGATGGTCAGGCGGTCGGAAAATAACGCATGCTCTTCGCGAAAGACGTTTTCCACACTCTGGCTTGGCTTCGCCTCGCGTACCACTTCTTCGGAATCACTCGACACCTGGGCCATGGCAAGCGGGGAAAAGACACCCAGGGACGCCAGCAGGACAATGGAACGGCCTTTACCTTGACGGCAGAATGGTTGTAATTTTTCCACCCACATCTCCTTATATATTGTTACTGGCCCGCGCTGCCAGGCAGCAGCCGGAGGCCTGACTGACGTTACCCTACCCCGCAAGTCTAGGCCAGCCGACACAAGTTCCGTGGGCTCTGCCTTCAACGCCTCAATTGACGCACCGATTCGATAGCGCTGCGTGCACCCGACACCCTCCCTTTTGCGCCTTGCTGCCCCATATAAAGCTGCAGGCGAGTCAGGTTACGCACCTGCTGGTGGTTGCTGGTCAGCTGGATAGACTGACGCAGGCCGCGGCTGGGCACGATGGCCTGCTTGACGTTACCCATGCCGGGCATATCAAGCGACACCCCCATCCCGCTGGCATCATAATTCACCGATACACTAGCTCCGGAGAGGAGTCGCTGCGACCCGGAAGCCTCCGGGCTGCCTGTCGCACCGGGATACTGAGACGTATCCAGCACATCGATCTGCAGGTCGTTGGCGGCGGCGTTGAAGTCGCCCGCGGCCTGGATAGTCTGCACCACACCCCGCGCATTGCCGCGACCCATCTGCTCGCCGCCCCCTCGAACGGTGGCCCCATTGCCTGACCGAGCGACGCCGGAGATGCCGCTGGTAGATATCTGGGTCAGGTGGGGTTCGAAACTCACCCGGGGCATCCTGCCCGTCAGGTCACCATGCAGAGTACCACCGGCCTGCAGATGCTCCCCTGCCGAAGTGCGCCATTCGCTGGACATCTGCACCCCGAAGAACATGATCTGCCCCTTGTCGACGAAGCGCCCGCGCAGCTGGCCCAGCTCGGCGTCACTCAGCTGGCGACCATTGGAGAAGTCCGAAAAGCTGGACGTGGCCGATAGCGCCTCACCTGGCGCCAGAATGCCACTGGCGGCGAGGGCCATCAGGGCCGTCACACCTCCCTTTCTGCAGTGTTGCTTGAACCCATGTATAAACATGATCGTTACCCTCTGATCCGCAGACTCTCAAGCACCCGGCCATCAAGGCGGGTCATTCAGAAGAGATCCGCATGCCGAAAGCCGAAATCGAGAAGCTTCTGCCGGGGAACCGGCGAGAAGACATCCTGCAACCGGTGGGCCGTAAGCGGCTGTCGTGGGCTCAGCAGCACCGTCTGCTGATCGAACCCGTTGCCGACAATCGCAAAGATGATGCCGTTCCAGGCGTCCATGAAGGCATCACGCTCCATGACTCGATTACCCAGCGCCGGGTCTCCGACATAGATGCGATCTCCGCTGGCCTTCTTCATCACCACGAAATGCTTGAAACCATCCAGGTCCAGCAGCACTATCACCGGAATCGAAACCTCATCAAGCATATCGGCTGTTACTTCGTAACCGCGGCCACGATAGCCTAATGTTGATATGTAATTCTTGAGATCCAGCAGCGAAAACCCCCGCTCCAGTACGACCTGGGGATCGGAAACCTCGAGCATGCCGGCCAGGACCTTTTCCTCGGTCACATCGTCTTTCTGATAAGCGTACTTGAGAATCGTCGCCAACGAGGCGGCGCCACAGGAAAAATCCGTATGCTGCTCGACCAGATTCTCGTAGCGACGCTCGCGAATGGACTGCACGTCCTTCTTCACCAGGGTGCCAGGCACCAGATTGCCCAGGCGCATGGTGGCAGCCTGGGTATCGAAATGTATGGGTAACAGCCCAAGAGTCAGAGCTGCCAGTACGGCTATCCTTCCTGCCGTCATAAATCCCCCGGGCCCTATCGAAGCTTGGAAAAACCCGGCCTGCCGTGGCAGGCCGGGGTGCTTTCACTTCAGTTCATCAATGATGAAAGGGGCAGTAACTGCCTGTTACTCCGGCTGAGGAGTATTACTGCCGCCACCCATGGAAGAGGCGATGGAGAGCGAGTTACGCTGCATGTTGTTGCTTCCCGCAGCGATGTTCACCCCAACGTTACCGCTCACCCCATCCAGAGAGCCGCTACCCAGGGTGGCATTGTTCTGGTTGGCAATATAGATGGTATGGGTTGTCGCAACATCACCAGAGACCACACCACTGAGGGCAACATCCCCCGCCTCGAAGGAGACACTACCCTCTTCATCCCCTGCAAAGCGTCCGGCCTGACCGGCAGTCCCCTGGTCGTCGAAGTCGGCATGACCCCAGTAACTGCCAGACCCGTGGTTCGTACCCTCATCGTTAGTGGTCCAGATTTCCGGATAGACGTCGTTGGTCTGTGCCCAATCGCCGTCATAGCTACCCTCGATGGCGCTGTCATTGCTCATGCCGCCTGACAGGGTAACATTGGTCGTATTTGTGTAAGTCTCCGTCAGCGCGGTCCGTGTGGTGTTATTATCCGAGGCCTGCTGAACGCCACCAACGGTAGACCTGGCATGGCCACCGGCCTGGTTATCGGAGGCCGACAACGCATTATGCTGAGCGTTGCTTACACCCGCCGCGATGTTGACACCGATATTACCGCTGGCGTTAGCCAGAGAGCCACTGCCCAGTACGGCATCGTTCGGACTGCCCGTGTTGATCACACGGTTGTTCATGACATCCTGCGCCGAATAGATTTCCGCCTGGCCAAACACGTTGGCAGCGTCATTGGCAGCGAGTGACGCATCATTTGCCTGAGCGTTGTTATCACCGGCGGCCACGTTGATGCCTACGTTGCCGGTGGCATTGGCACCGGAGCCCGAGCCAACGGTGGCATTATTTTCGGAGGCTTTGTTAGTTACCCGGTTACTCTCAAGGAACTGCTTGCCATCAACCAGGGATCCCGCGTAAAAGTCTGCGTTCTCATTGACTCTTACCCTCACCTTGAACGCCTTGTCGGTGTCTGACTTATGCTTCAGATTAACGTTGATACGATTAATGAAGTTGGAATCAATCTTGCTTGATGCAGTGAATCCGCCTCCATCAGCGCTTCCATTATCACCGCTTTCTTGAGCAAGGACAGCGGGTGCTGTCAACAGCGCGGTAATTGCGAGTGCCAGCGGTGCTTTGTGGAACGTTTTCATGATCTTTCTCCCGAATGAACCGAATCGTTCTATTGTTGATGCCGTTACTTGCTTCAAAATACGCTACTGCCCCAGCGCCATGTTCATGCGAAAACTGTTGCTGGTAGCGTTTCCCGTACCGGCTGACTGGTTAACCTGGATGACGCCCCGAGCACCCTCGAAGGAGCCATTGTCTATCTCGACTACTCGATGTGTGCTTGTAGACTCGTCACCAGTACCATTCAGCCCCTGCTGATCGGCCATCACCTGCTGCAACATGGTGTCGCTCAGATTACTGGCCGATATGCCCAGAGCCACTCCCAAGGAGTTACTCTGCACATTGCCTTGGCCCGCCGCCTGGTTGATCGACAGCCAACCCTCTGACTGTTGAAAGGCGCCAGACTCGATTCCTACTGTTAGGTCTTGATTTCCGATGCGCTGCTCGATTCTGGAGCGCTGCATCAAGGTGTTGGCCGCATTGGCCGTTGTGCCGATGGCCAACACCCCGCTGTTGGCCTGCAGGTTGCCGTCACCCGCCGCCATGTTGGTAGTGCTCACTCCACCGACACGCCTCAGGGCATTGCTCTCGAGTATGGCGCTGTCGCGAAATACCGGAGCACCGGAGTCGGCCATGGCAGCCTGGCCGAGGCCGCTTATCAGCCCCGAGGCCACCAGGACGGCCGATGCCTTGACCAGATGCCCCTTCAGCGAAACCAGAAATGCGTAAGTGGCCATGATCATTTCCGCCCTGTTAAGGGTGAAAGAGCGCCCGTCACGGTGCCGGCGATACCCGATGTAGCCGACGTAACGCGGCTCGAGATACCACCAGCCTTACTACCGCCCCCCAGGCTGCTGGCCGCGCGGTTACTGTTTCCGCTGGAAACCGAACCGTTTGCCAGCCGGTTGTCGCTGACCAGGGAGCGATGCAGGCTACCCATGGAGTTCTGTACGCTGCCACGCACACCTGCCGCCTGATCATCGGAAAGTGCAACAATGCCGCCACTCGTCAGCTGGCGCTCAACCTCCATCGCTCTATCGCGAACGTTGACTCTCGACGTAATCGGGCCGCCGTGGCGCTCAACGGAGCGAATGGGTGCCGGCTCCACCTCTCTGATGAGGACAACATCGCCGGGCCTGACACCGGGGTTGAGGTTAGGGTTTGTCGAACCATCGGCGGATCCCAAGGAAGGCACCAGCATCCCCGCGACGAAGGAACCGATCAGGGCCGCCTTCAAGGGGCAGCGATGGCGCGATTGCTCACCCACCACATGCATTAATTGCCTGATTGCTGCCATGACTACTGACTCCTTTTAGCGGTGACGCGAGTAACCTGGTGATTAGCAGCCCCCTGGGCGCTGTTACCATTCTGATTCCCGCCTCCCCCTTGCCCGGTACCGGCGGGGCGCTCATCCCACAGGATCACGGCGTCCTTGAGCTCGACGCTGTGTTCCACATACTTGCCGCGAATACCGGCCAGCCTGGCGTCACCCAGCATCTCGACCGCCTGACCGCCAAACAGCGCTTGCTCCAGGGCGGCGTTCTCCGCCGCGGCATCCGCTGCAACCTGCTGGGCAGTCACCAGGCAGAGAGACCCGATGCCAGCCACCAGCAGAAACACCCGGTGCGCTGGTGCGTACTGTCTATGGTTGGCTGACTGGTTCCTGTTCATTTCAGGCTCTCCACGAGTCGCGATGCACTATCGGGACATTTACAAAAGCTTTCTTACCCTTACTTGTAGCAACCACCGTGCCAACAATTAAAAGCCTTATATTTCAGCTATTTAAATAAATACCTAATATTAAAAAGTGTCAGCTTTATGTAACAATAAATAATTACCCATGCTTAAACAGCACGACATTTTTAAAATAATCAAGCCAAAACATGGTGTTACAAGCACGCCTCGCAATGTAACAATATTGTTTCTCTCATCATCGAGCTGACACAACGAAGCACCCCACGCTGAAGAAGCGTGGGGTGAGGGAAGAGCTGCGGAGTCACTTGCCCCAGGGCTGGGGAATCAAACGGCGGGCTTTCTCAGGGCAATACCAGGCTCAGGCCAGTCGCGAGTTCATGGCAACAGCGGATCAGGACAGGTCTCGCGGGATGCCATGCTTTTCCAGCAGACGATAGATGGTAACTCGAGAGACCCCGAGCTCCTTCGAGGCGGGCTGTACCTGGTTATGGTTACGACCGAGGGCAGACAACAGGATATCGCGTTCGGCAATGTCCCGGGCCTGCTCCAGCGTCATCGAACAGCGAGGTAAATTGCGCCGCTCGATCCCCAGGTCGTCCGGCCGGATCAAGCGGTTGTCACACATGACCATGGCCCGACGCACACGATTGATCAGCTCCCTGACGTTGCCGGGCCAGCGATACAGGCGCATCACCAACAGTGCCTCGCTGGAGAACCCCTTGAGTTGGTCGGGTTTTTCATGACTGAACCGCTTGAAGAAGTAGCGCGCCAGGATCTCGATATCCTCGGGATGCTCTCGCAACGGGGGAACCTTGACCTGAAGCACGTTGAGTCGATGATACAGGTCCTCACGAAACCGCTGCTCGGCGACCGCCTTCTCGAGATCCACGTGGGTAGCGGCCAGGATTCGCACATCCACGGGAATCTCCTCGAGCCCTCCCACTCTCTGGACGCAGCGGGTCTCCAGGAAACGCAGCAGATTGACCTGCAACTCGAAGGGCAGATCACCGATCTCGTCCAGGAAAAGGGTGCCGCCATCCGCGACCTCGATCCTGCCTATCTTGCGCTGCACCGCTCCGGTAAAGGCCCCCTTCTCATGTCCGAAGAGCTCGGATTGAACCAGGTGGTCGGGCAAGGCGCCGCAGTTGATGGCATGAAAGGGTTGTGCGGCGCGCGGCGAGCGCTCATGAATCGCCTGAGCGGTAAGCTCCTTGCCGGTACCGGACTCGCCACTGATGCATACCGAGGCATCCACCGCCGCCACCTTGCGGATGGTCTTGAAGAGATTCCACATGGCCGGGGTAGACCCCACCATTTCATACTCACCGGGCGAGGCTTCCGCCACATCGACATTGCGTGGTCCAGCCGCTACCTCCTGCTGAAGCTTTCCGAGCCGGGCGGCATGGCGCAGTAGACTGTCGAGCTCCTCCAGCTCATGGGGTTCGACCAAAAAGCCACAGCAGAGGTTGGCGATGACATTACGCACCTCATCGTTATGCAGGCACTCGGGAGAAACCACGCCGACGATGGGAATGCCTGTCGCGATGATCAAGGTCTCGACGTGCCTGAGGTCTTCCTGAGAAAGGCCAGGGAAGTACACCACCCCGGCAAAGCACGCATGGGGCTTTATATCTCCCGCCGAGACGGGGGTGGCCAGGTTATCAACGTCCCACCCAAGTCGCTTCAGGTCTTGCTCCATCCGGTCTCGGACCGGCGCTGGATGAGCGACCACCCAACAGCGTTGCTGCAACAAATCCATTGTTACACACCCTTCCTGCCGGCGATGTCTGGCCCAACAGGTTTCCAGGAGAGAGGAGTCATGCAGCGCTCAAAGCCTGCCGCATGACCTTATGCGAATCGGTCGGTGACCATCGGTCAACCTGCCACAACAGTTGCTGAGTATAGCAATGCACCGCACTCGGGTCAGAAGCCCGGTTGCGTTGCCATTCAACTCTTGAACGGCAACGATGCCTCGGCGGCGCGCCGATAGGCCAGTACATGTTCACGCTCCTCGTCACAGAAGCGCGCCACGGCGGCGCGCAAGCGCGGGTGGGCAATATGATGCAGCGAGGTCAACAGACGGGGCTCGAACCCCCGGGTGAGCTTGTGCTCGCCCTGGGTGCCGGGGTCGAATGCGGTCAGGCCGCGCTCGAAGCAGTGCTCGATGCCCTGGTAATAGCAGGCCTCGAAGTGCAGGCAGTCGGCGCTCACCTCGCTACCCCAGTAGCGGCCATAGAGGGTACGCGCCCCCTGCAGGTAAAGCGCGGTGGCCACGGGCCGGTCACCGAGGCGTGCCTGCACCAGCAACAGGCTCTCGGGCATGGTGGCCAGCAGGCGCCGGAAGAAGTCGAGGCCCAGATACCCCCGGCGGCCACGCTCCAGATAGGTGATCTCATAGCAGCGATAGAAGTGCTCGAGGGCGGCAGCATCGATGGCCTCGCCCTCCAGGCGATGCAGGCTCAACCCCTGGTCGGCGACGAGCCGCCGCTCACGGCGAATCGCCTTGCGTCGCTTGGAGGTCATGGCGGCCAAGAAGCCATCGAAGTCACCATAGCCTCGGTCGCGCCACTGGAACTGCACGCCGTGCCGCGCCAGCAGCCCCGGCCGGGTCGACTGCCACTCGGCCACCTCCGCCTGCTCGGCAAACAGGAGATGCCAGCTCGAAAGCTCACCTTCCTCCCAGGCGCTGGCCAGGGCCTCGCGAGCGGTTCGCGGGTCGATCCCGGCCGCCAGGGCCAGGCGCGGGCCGGGCGCCGGCGTGTAAGGAATCGCCGTCAGTGCCTTGGGGTAGTAGCGCCCTCCCGCACGCTCCCAGGCATCGGCCCAGGCCCAGTCGAAGACGTATTCGCCGAAGGAGTGCTGCTTATGATAGAGCGGCATGACGCCGACCAGCGACTCGCCCTGCCAGAGCGTCTGGTGGTGTGGCACCCAGCCGGTCGCCGGCGAAACCGAGCCGCTGGCTTCCAGGGCGTGCAGGAACTCATGGCGCAGAAACGGATGATCATCGCCGATCAGGGCGTTCCAGTCGCCGGCGGACACCGCCTCCATGGCGGGTAGGGTATGGCGCCTCGGCACTGACATGCAGTCACTCCTTTCTCTGGCCCTGGCGGCGAGTTAGCGCCACCATTGTGCCAGACCACTCGCCACCTTCCATTACCGCGAACAGGATTCCAGCATGCGCCATGTCCATGCCTCCCAGGCCCTCCTCGACGCCCAGCGCCACGCCTTCGACGCGGCGCCCTACCCGAGCCTTGCCACCCGACGCGACCGGCTGACCCGCCTGGCCACGCTGACCCGACGCCACCGCGACGAAATCGCCGCCGCCATCAGCGCAGACGTCGGCCATCGTGCCGAAATGGAGACCCGGGTGGCCGAGGTGGCCACCGTGCTCCAGGGTGCTCGCTTCACCCGGCGAAAGCTGCGCCGCTGGATGCGCCCTCGCCGCCGGCCGGTGGGCTGGCGGCTGTTGCCGGCGCGAGCGAAGGTCCACTATCAGCCACTCGGCGTAATCGGCATTATCTCGCCGGCCAACTATCCCTGGAGCCTCGCCTGGCTGCCCGCCATCGATGCCCTGGCGGCCGGCAACCGGGTCATGATCAAACCCAGCGAAAACACCCCCGCCACCTCGGCCCTGATGGCGCGCCTGGCGGCTCGCTACTTCGCCCCGGAGGAACTCTGCGTGGTCGAGGGCGACGCCGAAGTGGCAAGGCACTTTTCCGCCCTGCCCTTCGACCATCTGCTGTTCACCGGCAGCGCCACGATCGGCCGCGAGGTCTCACGCGCCGCGGCCGCCAATCTGACGCCGGTCACCCTGGAGCTCGGCGGCAAGAGCCCGGCCCTGGTGGCCACCGACGCCGACCTGGAGAAGGCCGCCGAACGCATCGCCTTCGGGAAGTGGCTTAACGCCGGCCGTACCTGCATCGCCCCCGATTACGTGATGGTCGAGGCCTCGCGACTCGAGGCATTCCTCAAGGCAATGCAACGCCAGGTGGCACGCTTCTACCCCGAGGGTACCGCCAGCCGTGACTACAGCTCGGTGCCGGGTCCCGAGCATCGCAAGCGTCTGGAATATCAGCTCCATGAGGCACGCAATCATGGCTGCCGGATCATCGACCTGGGTGAGAGGCTCGAGCTGCCCGACGGCGGCGCCAAGCTGCCCCCCACGCTGGTCGTCGACCCCAGCGACGCCCTCGCCATCATGCGCGAGGAGATCTTCGGGCCCTGGCTACCGGTGCTCGGCGTGCGCGACATGAATGCCGCCATCGCACGCGTTCAGGCAGGGCACCGCCCGCTGGCGCTCTATGCCTTTACCGAGGATGCCGCCCTGCGCCAACGCCTGCTCGAGCAGACCCACTCGGGCGGCGTGGTGTTCAATGACACCCTGTGGCACAACGCCGTACCGGCGCTTCCCTTCGGCGGCATTGGCGAGAGCGGCAGCGGTGCCTATCACGGCGAGGCGGGCTTTCAACGCTTCAGTCATGCCCGCGCCGTCTTTATCCAATCGCGACGCAGCCCGGTAGGCTGGCTCACCCCACCCTACCGGCGCTGGCTGCTGCGTATGCTGGGGCTTTGATGTCCTACCCTGAAAGGACACCGCAACACCCAACAATTCGAAGTAACAAAACTACATTTTTTGCGAAATCTTCGCTAGAATGTCCCGGAGTACCGAATAATATTTTGGTAAACTTACCAAATAAACATGACCGAGGTGCACCATGGCCAGTTCCAACTCGACCCTCAATGCCACCGTCGCCAACGTAACCGACCGCATCCGCGAGCGCTCTGCCGAACGCCGTGCCCTCTATGAGGCGCGCATGGAGGACCAGCACCGGCGCGGCGTGCACCGCGGCGAGCTCTCCTGCGGCAACCTGGCCCATGGTTTCGCCGCCTGCGGGACCGAGGACAAGAACGCCCTTAAGTTGATGAACAGCGCCAACCTGGGAATCATCTCGGCCTATAACGACATGCTCTCGGCTCACCAGCCGCTGGAGACATTCCCCGAGACCATCAAGGCCGCGGCTCGGGCCATGGGCTCAACCGCCCAGTTCGCCGGCGGCGTGCCGGCCATGTGTGACGGCGTCACCCAAGGCCAGCCGGGCATGGAGCTGTCGCTGTTCTCCCGGGATGTGATCGCCATGGCCTCCGCCGTGGGGCTTTCCCACAACATGTTCGACGCCGCGCTCTACCTCGGCGTATGCGACAAGATCGTGCCGGGGCTGTTTATCGCGGCGGCACGCTTCGGCCATCTGCCGGCCATGTTCGTGCCGGCGGGCCCCATGCCCAGCGGCCTGCCCAACAAGGAAAAGGCACGCATTCGCCAACTGTTCGCCGAAGGCAAGGCGAGCCGCGAGGAACTGCTGGAGGCCGAATCCCAGTCCTACCATAGCCCCGGAACCTGCACCTTCTACGGCACCGCCAACTCCAATCAGTTGATGATGGAAATGATGGGGCTGCATCTGCCCGGCACCTCCTTCGTCAACCCGGGCACCGAGATGCGCGAGGCACTGACCGGCTTCGCCACCGAACAGGCGATCCGCAATACCGAACCCGGCGGCGACTACCGCCCCTTCTATCGGCAGATCGACGAACGCGCCATCGTCAACGCCATCGTTGGCCTGCTCGCCTCCGGTGGTTCCACCAACCATACCCTGCACCTGGTGGCCATGGCCGCCGCCGCCGGCCTGACCATCACCTGGGAGGACTTCACCGACCTCTCGGCGGTGACGCCGAGCCTGATGCGGATCTACCCCAATGGCCAGGCCGACATCAACCACTTCCAGGCCGCCGGTGGCATGAGCTTCCTGTTCCGGGAACTGTTTGCGGCCGGCCTGATCCATGACGATATCCCCACGGTATTCGGCACCGACCTCACCGCCTACACCCAGGAGCCCTTCCTCGAGGACGGCAAGCTGGTGTGGCGCGAAGGACCGAAGGCAAGCCTCGATAGCGACGTGCTGACCGGCGTGTCAACGCCCTTCGCCCCCACCGGCGGGCTCACCGTGCTCGACGGCAACCTGGGCCGAGGCGTGATCAAGATCTCGGCCGTCGCCGAAGAGCACCGCGTGGTGGAGGCCCCGGTGAAGATCTTCGAGGACCAGAACGACCTCAAGGGAGCCTTCGAGGCCGGCGAACTCGACCGCGACGTGATCGCCGTGGTGCGCTTCCAGGGTCCCAAGGCCAACGGCATGCCCGAGCTGCACAAGCTGACGCCCTATCTCGGCGTGCTCCAGGACCGCGGCCACAAGGTGGCGCTGGTCACCGACGGCCGCATGTCGGGCGCCTCCGGCAAGGTGCCGGCGGCCATCCACCTGAGTCCCGAGGCGCTGGACGGCGGCCCGCTGGCCAAGCTCCGCGACGGCGACATCGTGCGCCTGGACGCCAATGCCGGCACCCTCGAGACCCGGGTGGAAGCCCGCGCCTGGGCCGATCGAGAGCGCCACGTTGCCGAGCTGGACCACTACCACGTGGGGCTGGGTCGCGAACTGTTTGGCGGCTTCCGCCATCTCGCCATGCGCGGTGAAGAAGGCGCCAGCGTCTTCGGCGGCTTCGAGGCCGACGACCTGCTCCGCCAGGACGGGCAGATCCACGACGAGGATGCCTGAGCCACACCGAGGCCATCTGATCAACGACACATGACATAGTGAGAAGCGCCGGGAATAAGCCGAAGAGGGGGTCCTACGCCATGGGTGAGAAGCACTGCTTCGAACGGGCTGGCCATGGATGGCCAGCACCGGTCCTGCAAGTGGAGCAGGATGCGAGAGCGAAGCAGGGCGTCGGTAGCGCCCAGGGAGGGGTTCACAGCGCCCCCTCGCAGGCTTGTCGCCGGAAGAGCTTCGAGCAACGCAGCCCAGTTAGAGAACCATTGACGATGATACGACCGGCCCTGATCGGTGACATCGGCGGGACCAATGCGCGCTTCGCCCTGGTGACGCCGGGGGCCTTCGAGCCTCACGACATCCTGAGCCTGCCCTGCGCCGACTACCCCGGCCTGGTCGAGGCGGTGCGCGACTACCTCTCCCGGGTCGGGGCCGTGGGCGGGCACGCCCCTCGGGAAGCCTGCCTGGCCTTCGCCTGCCCGGTGCACGACGACCGCATCAAGATGACCAACAACCACTGGGTCTTCTCTCGCACGGCGGTTCAGGCCGAGCTCGGGCTCACCCTCTTCAAGACCATCAACGACTTCACCGCACAGGCCCTGGGGGTGCCCCATGTGCCCCGGGAGGCGCTCGTCGAGATCCAGCCCGGCGAGGCGACTGCCCACGCCGCGCGCCTGGTCATCGGTCCCGGCACCGGCCTCGGTGTGGCTACCCTGTTTCCCGGTCGCCATGCCTGGGTGCCACTGCCGGGTGAGGGGGGCCATATTACCTTCGCCCCCACCGACGAGCGGGAGCAGCAGCTACTCCGATACTTCCGCCATCGCTACGGCCGCGTCTCGGTGGAGCGTGTCCTGTGTGGCCAGGGACTGCTCGATCTCTACCTCGCCCACTGCACGCTGGCGAACGCCTCGCCTGTTTTCACCACTCCGGCCCAGGTCACCGCCGCCGCCGACGAAGACCCCATCGCGCGTGATACCCTGCTGCGTTTCTTGAAGATCCTCGGCGACGTCTGCGGCGATGCGGCACTCACCCTGGGCGCCCGCGGTGGTGTCACGCTTTGCGGCGGCATTGTGCCTCGGCTGCTCTCCTGGCTGCCCGAGAGCCGCTTCCGCGAGGCCTTTGCCGACAAGGGGCGCATGCATGCCTACAATGCCGCCCTCCCGATTCATGTCGTCACGGCGCCGTGGCCAGGCCTGCTGGGCGCCGCCGAGGCCCTGCACAACGAAGAAGTCGAATAGTTCGACGGAAGAGGTCCCATCATGATTCCCGCAAGTCTGCGAGCCCTGCTCGATGATACCGCCGGCCAGCGACGTGCCGAATGGCATGGCCGCGACGTATGGCTGGCCAACGAAGCCTGGGGCGAGCTCGCCGTCTCGCTCCAGGGCGCCCAGGTCCTGCACTATTCTCCTGCGCCCGAAGACGCGCAAGCCGCAGGCGCTTCTCCTGCGCCCGAAGACGCGCAAGCCGCAGGCGCTTCTCCTGCGCCCGAAGACGCGCAAGCCGCAGGCGCTTCTCCTGCGCCCGAAGACACGGCAGCCGCAGGCGCTTCTTCGTCGTCCGAAGACACGGCAGTCGCGGGCGCTTCTTCGTCGTCCGAAGACGCGGCAGTCGCGCGCTCATCGGCCCCCGAGGGCATGGTGTCCGGCGGCTGGCTGTGGGTGACGCCTACGCCCCAGGCGCTGCCCGGGGCCATCCGTGGCGGCATCCCGCTGTGCTGGCCCTGGTTCGCCGACGAGCACATCGCCGATGAGTCACCCGACCGCTCCGGCCCACTGCACGGCCCGGCGCGCAAGGCCGACTGGCGACTGGACGCCGTGGATGAGCATGAGGAGGGCGTTGAGTTGCACCTCTCCCCCGAGACCCGCCTGCACAGCCAGATCACGCCACGCGCGGTGATCCAGGCCAACGCCAACCGCCTGCATGTGGAACTTATCACCGAGCATACCGGCGAGACGCCGGTGAAGATGAGTGGTGCCTTGCACAGCTACCTGGCGGTAACCGATGCGTTTACCTGTCGCCTGGAGGGGCTCCCTGGCGCTCGCTATCTCGACAAGCTGGCCGGCTTTGCCGAGCGAGAACAGCAGGGCGAGCTCGGCGTGCGTGGCTCACTGGACCGCATCTACCACAGCAATGCCGAGCTCACCCTCGACGACGGTAACCGCCGCCTGCGCATCGCTCGTCAGGGCAGCGACTCGGCGGTGGTCTGGCATCCCGGCGATGACGCCCTGCCCGCCGACACGCCGGCCGAGGTGGGTCGCCATTTCCTGTGTGTGGAGGCCGCCAACACCCGCCTCGATCCGGTATGGCTGGTGCCTGGTGCCCAGCATCTGCTGGGTACCACCCTGTCCCGGGCACAAGACGCCTGAGCCCCGCCCAACCACAAGGATCAACGATCATGATACCCGTTATCGCCTTCGGTGAAGCTCTCGTCGATATGCTCTCCAGCCGCCTGGGAGATGCCACCGGCGAGGCCCCGGAGACCTTCACGCCCTACGCCGGCGGCGCTCCGGCCAACGTCGCCGTGGCCTGCTCACGGCTAGGCATGCCCAGCCGTTTCCTGGGCATGCTCGGTGACGACTACTTCGGCGACTTCCTGGCCGCCGAGCTCGACGCCCAGGGCGTCGAGCTCTCCGGCGTGCGCCGTACCCGCGAGGCACGCACGGCGCTGGCCTTCGTCTCCCGGGATGCGGGCGGCGAACGCACCTTCGACTTCTATCGGCCACCCGCGGCCGACCTGCTCTATCGCCTGACGGACCTGCCTGCCGGGATCTTCAGCGAACCGGCCATCCTGCACCTGTGCAGCAATAGCCTGACCGACCCGGAGATCGCCGAGACCACGCTGGCCATGGCCGAGATGGCCTCGCGGGCCGGCTGCCTGGTCAGCGTCGACGCCAACCTGCGACACAACCTCTGGCCCGACGGCCGCGCGGATACCGCCCTGGTCACTCGACTACTCGATGCCGCGGACCTGCTCAAGCTTTCCCTGGACGAAGTCGACGACCTGCGGGGTGACCATCCGAAAGACACCTGGCTGGCCGAGCGCCTGGCCGCCGGGGTCAAGCTGGTCGTGACCACCGATGGCGGCGGGAACGTGCGTGCCCTGGGCGCCGAGGTATCACTGTCGGTCGCCCCGCCCGCCGTCGTGCCGGCAGACACCACGGCGGGCGGCGACGCCTTTATCGGTGGGCTGCTGACGGCCCTCGCCGAGAACGGCTTCGAGGACGGCTGGCATCGCGACACGCAGCGCCTGGAGGCCGCACTGGCCTTCGCCTGTCGCTGTGGGGCCCATGCGGTGACCCGCCCCGGCTCCTATGTCGCCCTGCCGACACGGGCCGACCTCTCGCCGGCCTGACTGGCCACTTGCCAGTACCACGACGCCCGATGATGGTAGCCATCATCGGGCGTCGCTATATCCGCGCCGCTTGATATCGACGTTATCCGTCCAGGGCTTTCAGCGTTGCAAGCGCACCGTGCGCATGCAGGCTCTGCAGCGCCTTTATATAGGCCTCACGGAACCGGTCATTCTCGGCCAGGTCGCCGAACAGCTCGCGGTTCTCGATAAAGGCGGTGGGCTGGTCGTGGTTGCGGGCCGCGATGGCCATCAGCTCGTCCTTCAGGCGGTCGACTACCTGGATGGGCGCGCCCTTCTCGTCGACGCCTTCGGCGTAACGGGCCCAGCTGGCCACCACGGCCGCACAGCGATGTATGTCGCCACCGCTGTCGAGCTGATGGCGGATCACCGGCACCAGCCACTTGGGGATACGATCCGAGCTCTCGGCACACAGCCGAGCCAGGGTGTCTCTGACCTCGGGATTGGCGAAGCGCGTGATCAGGGTACGGCGGTAGTCGTCCAGGTCGACTCCCGGCAGTATCGCCAGGGTGGGGGTCGCCTCGTGGGTCATGTAACCCAGCAGGAAGTCCACGATCAGCGGGTCGGCACTGGCCTCGTGAGCATATTCATAGCCGGCCAGGTAGCCGAAATAGGCCAACGCCTGGTGACCGGCATTGAGCAGGCGCAGCTTCATCAGTTCATAGGGCACGACGTCTTCGACCAGCTGCACGCCGGCCTGCTCGAAGGCAGGACGCCCGGCGACGAAATGATCCTCCAGCACCCACTGGGTGAAGGGCTCGCAGACCACCGGCCAGGCATCCTCGACGGCGAAGCGATCGGCGAGCTCGTCGATATCCGCGGGCGTGGTCACCGGCGTGATGCGATCGACCATGGAGTTGGGGAACGGCACCTCGGTCTCGACCCAGGCGCCGAGCTCGGCATCGCGGGCCCGGGCGAAGGCGGTAAATATCTTGCGGGCCACCTCGCCGTTGCCCTGGATATTGTCGCAGGACATCACCGTGAAGGGCGTAATGCCCCGCGCCCGACGCCGGGCAAGCGCCTCGATGACCAGGCCGAAGGAGGTCCTGGACAGGCTCGGTTCGTCCAGATCATGCTGAACATCGGGATTATCGAGGTCGAACTCGCCGCTGACCGGATGGAAGTTGTAGCCGCCTTCGGTGACGGTCAGCGAAACGATACGGATCGCCGGGTCGGCCATCCGCTCGATCACTGCCTCCGGGTCTTCCGGAGCGAACAGATAATCCAGCATGGCGCCCACGACGCGAGCCTCCCGGCGACCATCCGGATGCTTCACCACCACGGTATAGAGATGATCCTGAGCCGCCAGGGCCTGTTGCATACGGCGATCGCCGGGCATTACGCCGACGCCAACGATACCCCAGTCCAGCGCCTCACCGCGATTCATCAGCTCATCCACGTACATCGCCTGGTGGGCGCGATGGAAGCCACCCACCCCGATATGGACGATGCCGGCACTAACGGCGCCACGGTCGTAGCGCGGCGTGGTGATCTCGGGGGCCAGACGCTCCAGATTGGCGTTGGTCAGTCGGGTCATGGGAAGCTCCTGCCGCCGGGGGCGGTGAGTTGAATTAAGGGAGAAGAAAGTCAGTTCGACGACGCTCAACTACTGGCGGCCCAGTGCAGGTCCGCGGGCACCGAGGCCGTCTTGATCAGGTGGGCATTGAGCATGTCCTTGTGGCGAGTCCGCTCGAGGGCACCCGCCGGGTCCTGCCCCATCTCCCGCCAGCGCTGGATAAGCCGCGCCTCGAGCAGTTCATCGGGCACCTCGAGGAACAGTGTCATGTCGAACAGCGGCCGCAGCGCCGGCCAGGGCCCCTCGTCGAGCAGCAGGTAGTTGCCCTCGACGATCACAAGCCGATGCTCGGGGGTAATCAAGCGACCGCCGGCTCGCGCCAGGTCCAGCGGGCGATCGAACACCGGCACGGCGACGGTGCCGTCGGCGCGGCGGATGCGTTCCAGGTCGTGCCGGAGCCCGTCACAGTCGAAGGTCTCCGGTGCGCCCTTGATGGGCACCAGGCCCTGGGGGTCAAGCACCGCATTGTCGAAGTGGTAGCCGTCCATGGGCACCACCGCGGCGCAACCCGGCCGGCGGCCGTTGAGCTCGCGGCACAACCACCCCGAGAGAAAGGACTTGCCCGCGGCGGGCGGCCCCGCCAGGGCCACAATGAAACGAGACCGCTCCCCCGCTGCCTCGAGCACCCGCGTCGTCACTGCATGGATACTTGGACTCATCACTGTTCTCACATGATCAAAACATCACGAGCTTCATACTCATGCATGTACTCCCCCGGATGCCGTGCTCGATCAACGCGAGTCGACGACTGGCTGGCGCGCGGCTTGCCACTGCCGCACCAGTGCCCCGAGCCCGTGCATGTGGGGCAGGATTTGCCAGGCGCCGGCCTCGCGTAGCCTCTCGGCCTGCCCCGCCGCCACATGGCTGGCACCGGTGAAACCGATCACCGTCATGCCGGCGCCATGGGCGGCGGTGACGCCGGAGACGCTGTCCTCCACCACCAGGCAATCGCTCGGCGCACATGAGAGCTCGGCGGCGGCCAGGCGATAGATCGCCGGATCCGGCTTGGGAGCCGCCGCCTGATCGGCGGTGAAGATCGGTATCTCGCCCAGTCGATCTGCGAGGTCGGTGGTGGCCAGCGAGTCCAGCACCCGCTGACGGCGGCTATTGGAGACCACCGCCAGCGGCAGGGTGAGCGACGCGATGGCCTCGGCGACACCCTCGATGGCACACAACTCTCGACGCAGGCGCGCCTCGATGGTGTCGTCGACGCGGGCCGCGGCTCGGGCGGGCAGGCGATGGGCGCTGCGCGCCTCCAGGTGCGTGAGGATATTCGCCGTGGTCATGCCCAGCGCCGCCTTCAGCTCCTCCTCGGCCGCCAGGTCCGGCAACCAGGCCCCCAGCAGCTCGATCAGGGTCGCTTCCGCAATGGCTTCGCTGTCCACCAGCACACCATCGCAATCGAAGATCAGGGTATTCATATATCGCTCCTCACTGGCTCGCCGTATCGCTAGGAGCACGGTTATCCTGGCGTCGCAGATTGTCATTGACTCAATAGGCCACATTGCCATCGGCCATGATGGTCATGCAGGCTGTCGCCCATCTGCACATACACGCTCAAGTTAGCGCGGTGTGCGCCTTGCGTGTCTGGTAGCTGGCCTTGGCTCGCTTCAGCCCCCAGTAGGCGAACACGAAGTAGATCAGGGTGCACCAGATGGTGATGTCGTAGAACCACTCCCGGTTCAGGTAATAGCTCGCCAGGTCAGGGCTATAAAAGAGCACCCGCCAGGCCAGCACACAGGGCACGAGCAGCCCTACGACCATCCAGATGGCCTTGATGACCTTGCTCAGCACGCTGGTGTCCTTGACCGGCTCCTGGGTTTCTTCCTCCGCCTGCTCGGCGTGGAACACCTGCACCCTCTCCTGGAACACTCGCTCGGTCTCCTCGGCCTCGGGATATCGCTCGGCGGCGCCGTAGCGCTTCGCCAGCAGCGTATAGAGGGCGATGGACAGGCACCAGGTGGGCACGAACAGGTAGTAGAACGGGATCAGGTCGAGGGCATCCAGGCTAAAGCCGAACACCAGCGAAAGCGCCCAGGTGGCGAGTGCCGGTACGTTATGCGCCAGTCCCTTGTAGCGCGCCCAGTAGCGGCTGAAGCCGAGCCGCGGGAAGAGATGGTGCTCGGCGAAGATGATCCCGCCGACCGGCACCAGCAACAGCCCGGCATAGGTCAGCAGCGGCAGCATGCTGCGATAGACGAAGGGAAAGCAGCTGATGACGGCGACACAGAGCCCCACCAGCAGCGTCGCCTTGTTGCGGGATATCCTGGGCAGCACCGCCTGGGCCGCCAGGCCAGCTCGATAGAGGTTGGAATTCGCGGTGGTCCAGCCGGCGACGACCACGATCACGAAACCGGAGGCACCCAGCGCATGCCAGGCCACTTCACCCGGCTCCAGCACCTCGATGCTGGTCTGGGTCACCGCCGCGGTGGCCGCCCCCATCAGGCCGGCCGAGATCCAGGCCACGTAGTGACCGAACATCATGCCCGTACTGGTTGTCAGGCCATACCGCTTCTTCTTTGCATAGCGCAGCAGCGCCATGTCGATCAGGCCAAAGTGCGAAAAGGTGTTGGCCGCCCAGGCAAACCCGATGACTTCCCAGATGCCGATACCCGACTCGCCCTGGGCATTGACGCCGGTAAACACGGTGCTCCCGGCGACGTCGATGAAGGTAGAGAAGTCGCCAAGGGTGGTGGCGCCGGTGACCGATTCGGCCAACTCCGGCAGCAGCACCATGCCACCGGCGGTGAACATCACCATCAGCCAGGGAGCACAGATGCTGGCGAACTCGGTCAAGGCATTGAAGCCATATACCGCGACCAGCACCACGATGCCCGCCACCGCCAGCGCCAGAACGATAAACGCCGGATCGGTCGGATAGGGCTGCGCCTGGGGCGGTATATCGAACAGGATGCGTACCGCCGTCGCCGATACCGTGATCATCGCGGCGGAAATGACGCTGAAGATGATGACATTGGCCCAGTTATAGAGGCTTGCCATCGAGTCACCGGCGATTCGGTGAAGATAGGTAAAGAGGCTCAGGCGCGTTTCGATGGCGATCGGCGTGGTAATCAACCAGAAGCTGAGCACGGCCAGGGCATTACCAATCAACAGGCCGATCAGGATATCCCAGATCCCGGCACCCAGGGCGACAAAGGTCGCCCCGATCACGAACTCGGTGGCGGCGACATGCTCCGCGGCATACAGGCCAGCGAAGTGTGGCCATTTATGCAGTTTATGACGCGGGACCGGCAACTGCTCCTTGTTCATCCCGGCAATATGCCGATCCACATCTGGCGTGCTACTGGTCATGGTGGGACCCTGTTTGTTAAGTGATCACACTGTATCGTTCCCGGGTGGCGCACAAACGCCCTGATTACCAAGCTCCAGCGCCCAGGAAAGCAGCGCCTCAAAATGATCATTTGAATCATTGATTGGGCAAATGATCTTTCAGTGAGAGCCAAAACGCAAAGCCTCGTCTCTTAGACTTTTGGGTAATTTTACGGAGATAATTTCGGGCTGGCAGTGGCAAGTCACTGCAAAACAGTCGGTTATCCGACTCAAGCGCTTTCGCGGCTAGACGTGTCGGCATCGACGATAAGGCGGGCCGCGTGCTCATCGGTGACCAGGCCCTTGAGCCAACCACCACGCAACGCCGCGAGAATAGCGGGCCCCTTGTCCCGCCCGCCGGCGAGCGCCACCAGGGTCTGCTCGTGGAACATCTCCAGCGGCAGACTGGTGATGCGCTGACTCGTCGAACAGTCGACCCGCTCACCCCGGGCGTTCATTGGCCAGCCGAGCAGCTCCCCCACGGCACCACCGGCGATCAGCTCGTCGAGTTCGGCCTCGCTGATAAAGTGATCCTGGAAGAGTGTCGCCTGACGATCGATACGCCCCACTCCCACGAAGGCCACCTCGGCCTGCCTGGCCACGTCAACGACGGCTTGAAACAGGCGTTGATCACACAGCGCCGCCTTCTCCCCCACCGAGTCGGCAACGACCGGTGCCGGCAGCAGGAAGCGCTCGCCGCCGGTCTTGTCGGCGAGGACCATCACGCCATCATAACGGTTGGCGGAACCGTCACGGGCCACGTTACCCACCAGGGAAACGAATCGATGCTGCGGGCGGTCGATTCGACCCAGCGCCTCGACCATGGCCCGCACCGACCGCCCCGTGCCCAGCGACAGGGTCAGCGGGTCGGTCCGGTCGAGGTAGCGGGAAAGACGCTCGGCGGCGGCCACCGCCAGGTAGCGGGCGCTGCTGGCGGTGTCACCGGCATCGGCGGGAGCAACATCGCAGAATGCCAGGCCGAAACGGTCGCGGATGGCCTCTGCCAGGGCCGTGCAGCTGGCAATCGGATGATCGATACTCACCTTCACGAGGCTTTCCTGGCGCGCCAAAGCAAGCAGGCGCTGAACGCCCGGCCGAGACACCCCAAGCTGGGTGGCGATCTCGTCCTGAGTGCGCCCTCCTATATACGATAGCCAGGCGGCCCGTGCCGCCTGGTCCAGTTTCACCTCAAATTTATCCACGGTTCGATGCTTCCTGAATGGCAATAAGATAAAAAAATCATCGCAAGCCTGCGATGCCGGCACAATGCACCTCTGCGCCCTGCCCAAAAACGCAATGTACTATCGGCCATCCGGGAAGGCAGGCATTCAGTAATATTCCAACAACTCATTCCATTATGATGCCTCCGCCACCCTCCCGTGTCGCCATCGACAAGGCCTGTTTCTCAGGGCCTCGCATCGCCGCATCACCATGCCCCTAGACCTTTGTATAAACAGCAACCCAGTAGTAAATTTACTACATTTTCGATATCTTCCTCGATATCTGCGCCGTCGACGGCGCTAGCCTACGGCCAGCCCTGCTGTTGCTCCAACCTCCAACAACCACCGATGAGGCCCACGATGTATCAGCTTACCCGCAGTGTTACCTGGCAAGCCCTCAACCAGCTGCATGACCAGACTCGACACGACCGCATCAGCGACTACTTCGCTGCAGACCCCCAGCGCTTCGAGAAGATGAGCCTGCGCGTCGGCGGGCTGTTCCTCGACTATTCCAAGCATCATATCTCCCCGAACGTGCTGGATACCCTGCTTGAGCTCATCGATCACTCGGCGCTGGTCCAGCGCCGCGCCCAGATGTTCTCCGGCGACATCATCAACGTCACCGAGAACCGCCCGGTGCTGCATACCGCCCTGCGCAACCTCGGCGAGGGCCCGTTGATGGTCGACGGCAAGGACGTGAAGCCCGAGATCCAGCGCACCCGCGAACAGATCCAGCGCTTCTCCGACGCGGTACGCAACGGCGAGTGGAAAGGCTACGACGGCCAGCGCATCAAGGACGTGGTCAACATCGGCATCGGCGGTTCGGACCTGGGCCCCAACATGGCCTGCCGCGCGCTGCTCAAGTATCGTCAGACCGATCTCAACTTCCACTTCGTCTCCAACGTCGATGGCACGCATATCCAGAAGGTGCTGCGTCGCCTCGACCCGGCCACCACCCTGTTTATCGTCTCCACCAAGACCTTCTCCACCCAGGAGACGCTACTCAACGCCAAGACTGCCCGGCGCTGGTTTGTCGATAACGCCGGCGAAGGCGCCGATGTCGGCGCCCACTTCGTGGCCGCCTCGACCAACCAGGCGGCGGCAATGGAGTTCGGCATCCGCGAGGAGAACATCTTCGAGTTCTGGGCCTGGGTCGGAGGACGCTACTCCATGTGGTCATCCATCGGCCTGCCGATCGCCCTGGCCGTGGGCTTCGAAGGCTTCATGGAGATGCTCGAGGGTGCCTACGAGATGGACCAGCACTTCCTCACCGCGCCCAACGCCAGCAACATGCCGGTGCTGATGGCGCTGATCGGCATCTGGTACATCAACTTCCATGGCGCCGAGACCCAGGCCATCGTGCCCTACGACCAGGCCCTGCATCAGCTGCCCGCCTTTCTCCAGCAGCTCGACATGGAATCCAACGGCAAGTCGGTGGACATCTTCGGCCAGCCGGTGGATTACAAGACCGGCCCGATCGTCTGGGGCCAGACCGGCTCCAATGGCCAGCATGCCTTCTTCCAGCTGCTTCACCAGGGCACCCGCTACGTGCCCATCGATTTCATCGCCACCCTGAAGCCGGAACCGGGCGTGGAAGACCACCACTTCGCCTTGCTGACCAACATGCTGGCCCAGGCCAACGCCTTCATGGAAGGCAGCCAAAGCGGCAGCGACCTCGACCCCTACAGCTGCCCGGGCAACCGCCCCTCCAGCACCCTGCTGCTCGATGAGCTAACCCCCAGGAACCTCGGCGCCCTGATCGCCCTCTACGAGCACAAGGTGTTCGTTCAGGGCGTCATCTGGAACATCAACTCCTTCGACCAGTGGGGCGTGCAGCTCGGGAAGCGCATCGCCGGCGAGATCAGCAGCCGACTCGACGCCCACAGCCAGGACTTCGACGCCTCCACCCAGGGACTGCTCACGCTGGTACGGGAGCACTTCACGCCGCCAGCCCCCAAGCAAGAAGACGGCAAGAAGGAAGACAAGCACAAAGACAAGAAGCGTAGCCGCAAGGAGTGAGCTCGGCGCCACCATGGGTCAGGCCGTAGTGGCGGCGCCCTTGCCCTTGGGCAAGCGCCACCGGTGCTGGCGCGATACCACCTGCAGCCCCGGCCGATAGTCGCCACGCGAGGCGGCCAGGGCGCATGCCAGGGTCAGCTCGGCCATCCGGTGATGATCCTGGACCGCAGAATTGACGGGCAGGGGCAAGAAGTCGAGCAGGCGGCTATCACCGAAGGTGGCCAGGCGCAACGCGGGTGGCAGCCCTCCTTCCTCCAGCAGCACGTCGAAGACGCCGTCGACCAGGGTATAGGAGGCGGTGACCAGGGCATCGGGCAGGCCATGCTGATCGAGGAGCTCACGCATCAGGCGGGCGCCCTCGGCACGACCGTAGCGTTCAGCCCCGAAGGTCATCACCGCCACCGCATGATGACCTTCCAGTGCCTGCAGGAAGCCGGCGCGACGTTCCTGGCTGATCGACAAGGCCGGCACCGCATCCAACCAGGCGATGCTCCTCACCGATTTATCCAACAATGACCGGGTCAGTCGCTCGGCGGCCATCCGGTCGTTGCTGACAACACTGGCGAAGCGTCGTGGATCGAGTCCTCGGTCCATGGCGACCACCGGCAGGCCGGCCGCCATCATGTCGGCATAGAAGGGATCTTCCATCGGTAGACTACTGGCGGTGATCAGCACCTCGCAGCGCTGGGCACGCAGCGCCAGGGCGAGCTCGCGCTCACTCTCCGGGCAGTCGTCGGAGCCGACGATCAGCAGCTGGTAGCCCGCCTCCCGGGCACCGCGCTCGAGTCGCTTGGCCAGGCGGGCATAGCTGACGTTTTCCAGGTCGGGGATGATCAGCCCCAATATGCGGCTCGCTCCCCGGCGCAGGGCCGCGGCCTGGGCGTCGACCCGGTAGTCGTGCTGGTGCACCACCGCCATTACTCGGTCAACAGTGTCCTGACTGATGCGTCGTTCCCGGGCCTTGCCGTTGATGACATAGCTGGCCGTGGTGCGGGAAACACCGGCCAGATGGGCAATTTCGGCGAGTGTCATGGAATTCCTCGATAGCTGGTAGGGAGTCGACCGCAACGGCCATGCCCTGCCAAAGTCGTAGATCATCGAACTTGCCAACCAGTATGAATCGATCCAGCATGAATAACATCATGGTGACACGATTCAGCTTATGACCAATAGCCAAGTCCCGGTCAGGCTGAGCGCGAGGCGAATCCGCCCGTCATCCGAGCAAACAGGAGAGCCCCATGTTGACCCTATGCCAGGACGATATCCTGCTCGATTGCCGGGCCGACGATTGGCGCATGGCGCTGAATCATGCCGCCGACGCCCTGCACGAGGCGGGCATGGTCGAGTATCGTTACCGCGACGGCCTGCTTGATCGAGAGGCTCAGTCCTCAACCTTCCTGGGCAATGCCATCGCCATTCCCCATGGCACCCCCGAAAGCCGCCACCATGTGCGCCGCACCGGCGTTCGCGTGCTGCAGTTTCCGGACGGCGTCGAGTGGCACGACGGCAACCGCATACACGTTCTGGTAACCATCGCCGCCCAAAGTGACGAGCACCTGGACATCCTGCGCCAGTTGACCCATGTGCTGGATCGCGAAGGCGTCGCGGAGCAACTGGCCGCGGCCGACTCCCCCGACGAAATCGCTGGGCTGCTGTCGAAGGCGGTGGTCAAAGCGCGCCTGGATGCCGACACCCTCTGCCTGGGCTTCCCCGCCCGGGATTGTCGAGAGCTGGCGCTGGCCAGCGCCGCCCGGCTGCGCCAGGCCGGCTGCGTGGACAGCGAGTTCGTCGCCAGTGTCGCCGGGCGCACCCCGGTCAGGATCGGCCAGGGGCTGTGGCTGGTGAGCAGCGATCGTGGCGTCGCGGTGCCGGCGCTGTCGCTGGCGACCGCCGACTCGGTGCTAAAGGAAGAGGGAGAAAGAGTCTCGGGCGTCTTCTGTCTGGCCACCCAGAGGGATGCCCATCGTGGCCTGCTGGAGCGTATCCTCGCCCTACTGGACACCGACCTCCCCGGCGAACTGCAGGACCTCGATGCCAAGACGCTGCTTTCGCGACTCGCCGGCGAGTCGGCCACGGCCAGTACACGCCATGCTCGAGTGCTCAATGCTCATGGCCTGCATGCCCGACCGGCCAAGCAGCTGGTACAGACAGCCCGGGCCCAGGACCTGGCGATCCGCGTGCGCCTGGCCGATGGCGGCTTCGATGCGGTCTCGGCCAGCAGCCTGACCAAGGTGATCAACCTGGGGGCCCGTCGCGGCCAGCAACTTATCTTCTCCGCGGAGGGGGACGGTGCCGAAGCGGCCCTGGACGCGGTCTGCCAGGCCGTGAAAGACGGCCTCGGCGAGCACGTCGAGCCCTTCGACGCCTACCGCGAGCCGGTGACAACGAAGCCCGAAGACGCCCCGGCCCTGGAACCACTGGCCGGCGACGTCGCCCATCTCGCGGTGGCCGCTTCACCGGGGCTCGCCATCGCCCCGGCCTTCGTGCTGACCACGCCGCACTTCGACTACCCGGCCCGCGCCGCCGACCCGGCCACCGAGCGTCGGCGCCTGGATGACGCCATCCGCGAGGGTGGCGAGCAACTCGAGGCACTGATCGGCCACGCCCGCGGCGGCGAGGTCTCGCAGATCCTGTCGATGCACGAAGAGATACTCGGCGACCCTGAGCTCCGTCAGGCTGCCCGCGAAGGCATCGACGAGGGGGCCTCCGCCGAAGCCGCCTGGTGGGAGGCCATCGATACCGCCGCCCAGGCCCAGGAGCGCCTCGCCGACAAGCTGCTCGCCGAGCGTGCCGCCGACCTGCGCGACGTGGGCCGCCGGGTGCTGGGCGCCCTGTGTCAAGTCGAGCTGCCCGAGCCGCCGGATTATCCCTATATCCTGGTCACCGACGACATCGGCCCCTCCGATGTGGCACGCCTCGACACCAGCCGCGTGCGTGGCCTGCTGACCGCCCGCGGCGGCGCCACCGCCCATAGCGCTATCCTGGCCCGAGCGCTCGGCATTCCCGCCGTGGTCGGCGCCAGCGAACGCATCCTGCTGCTCACCGGCGGGACCGAACTGATCCTCGACGGTGAGCGCGGCCGGGTGACTCCGGCTCCCGCCGCCGAGCGCCGCCGGGCCGCCGAGCAGCGACTGGCCGAGCACCACCGCCGCGAGGCCGAGGCCTGGGGGGCACGCTTCAAGCCGGCTCGAACCCGCGACGGCCATCGCGTCGAGGTGGCCTCGAACTTGGGTAACACCGCCCATGCCGCCGATGCCGTGGAACGTGGCGCCGAGGGCGTCGGGCTGCTACGCACCGAATTCGTGTTCATGGCCCACGCCGAGTTGCCCGACCTGGAGACCCAGATTGGCGAGTATCGCCAGGCCCTGGACGCCCTCGACGGCCGCCCGCTGGTGGCCCGTACCCTGGATGTCGGCGGTGACAAGCCCCTGCCCTACTGGCCGGTCCCCCAAGAGAGCAACCCCTTCCTCGGCCTGCGCGGCATCCGCCTGGCGTTGACCAGACCCGAGGTGCTCGAGACTCAGCTCAGGGCGCTGTTGATCGCGGCCGCCGGCTGTCCGCTACGCATCATGCTGCCGATGATCAAGGACGTGGCCGAATTACGCGCCGCCCGCATCATTCTCGACCGGCTGCTCGAGGAACTGCCCGCCGGCCAGCGCAGCGACGACGTCCAGCTCGGGGTGATGATCGAGGTACCCTCCAGCGCCCTGCTGGCGCCGACCCTGGCCGCCGAGGCCGACTTCTTCTCGGTGGGCACCAACGACCTGACCCAGTACACCCTGGCCATCGACCGCGACCACCCCGAGCTCTCCGCCCAGGCCGATGGCCTGCACCCATCGGTGCTCAAGCTGATCGAGATGACCGTGGCCGCGGCCCACGACCAGGGCAAGTGGGTCGGGGTATGCGGTGAGCTGGCCAGTGACGCCACTGCCGTGCCGGTGCTGGTGGGTCTCGGCGTCGACGAGCTCTCGGTCAGCGCCCGTCAGATACCTCTGGTCAAGGCCCGTCTGCGCGAGTTCGACCTCGAGGAAGCCCGTGCCCAGGCCGCACTGGCGCTTTCCCAGGCCACCGGCGAGGCGGTCCGTGACGCCCTGGAGGCGCGCTGATGGCCCGCATCCTCACCCTGACACTCAACCCCGCCCTGGACCTTTCGATAAGCCTCGACGGCCTGAGGCTCGGCGAGGTCAATCGCACCCGCGAGACGCACCTCGTCGCTGCCGGCAAGGGCGTCAACGTGGCCCGGGTACTGGTCGCTCTCGGCCACGAGGTCAGCGTCTCGGGCTTCCTCGGTGCCGACAACGACGGCTCCTTCCTGCGGGCCTTCGAAGCCCTGGCGGTGGAGGATGCCTTCATTCGGGTACCCGGCGAGACCCGCACCAATGCGAAGATCGCCGAGGCCAATGGCCGCGTTACCGACATCAATGGCCCCGGCGTGGCTATCGATGCACAGGCCTGGTCACGCTTGCTTGACTGGCTCGATCATCACACCGCCGACCCCATTCGGCGGCCCGAGGCCGTGGTGATCGCCGGCAGCCTGCCCCGAGGGGTATCCCCGGAGGACCTCGCCGACCTGATCGTCCGTCTACGCAACACCGGCTTGCCGGTATGGGTCGACACCAGCGGCGAGGCCCTCACGGCGGCGATCGCCGCCGGCCCCTCCGCGGTCAAGCCCAACGAACAAGAGCTCGCCGCCTGGGCCGGCATGGCGCTGTCGACGCCCCAGGCCAGGCTCCAGGCGGCGCTCAGGCTCCACGCCCAGGGTGTCGAGGAGGCGCTGATCTCCGCTGGCCCCGAGGGCGTCCTCTGGATCAGTCGCCGCGGCGCCTGGCAGGCACTGCCGCCACGCCTCGACGTCGCCAGTACTGTGGGGGCCGGTGACACCCTGGTCGCCGCCATGCTGCACGGCGTGCTCTCCGGACATTCTCCCGAGCGGATACTGCGCCTGGCCACGGCCCTCTCCGCCGAAGCCGTCCGTCATGTGGGCGTGGGTGACCCCCACGCCCCGGATTTCCCGCAACTCCAACAACAGACCCGCGTTCGCCGCCTCAACGACGTCGATGCAGGGGGAGCTACCCTATGAACGCCATCATCATCACCGCCTGCCCCAGCGGTATGGCCACCACCTTCCTCGCCGCCCGCCGCCTGGAGCAGGCCGCCGAGCGCCTCGGCTGGCAACCCCATGTCGAGATGCACGGTGCATTCCAGCCTCTCGAGCCGATCAGCGCCGAGGCCATCGCCGCCGCCGACCTGGTGGTGATCGCTGCCGACCAGGTACCCTCGCCCGAACGCTTCGCCGGCAAGCGGCTGTACCATGCCGCCATCGGCCAGGCCCTGCCCGACCCACGAGCCTTCCTCGAGCGAGCCAGCCGCGAGGCCACGGAGTACACCCCGCCAACGGCGCCTGCAACGAGTGCCGTCGAGTCGGCAGCAGGCGGCAAGACGATCGTCGCCGTCACCGCCTGCCCCACCGGCGTGGCGCACACCTTCATGGCCGCCGAGGCCCTCGCCGAGGCAGGCAGGGCGCTGGGCCATACCATCCGCGTAGAGACCCAGGGCTCGGTGGGGGCCCAGGACCAGCTCACCGAGGAGGAGATCGCCACCGCCGATGTGGTGGTCCTGGCTTGCGACATCGAGGTGGACCCTACCCGCTTCGCCGGCAAGCGCATCTATCGGACCTCCACCGGCAACGCCCTGAAGAAGGCCCGCCCGACCCTCGAGTCGGCACTGGACGAAGCCATCCAGGAAGACGGCAACGCGGCGGCCCCGGGTGCCGGCGAGTCCAGGAAGAGTCTCAAGGAGAAGGGCGTCTACAAGCACCTGCTGACCGGGGTGTCCTTCATGCTGCCCATGGTGGTGGCCGGGGGCCTGCTGATCGCGCTCTCCTTCGTGTTCGGCATCGAGGCCTTCCAGAAGGAAGGCACCCTACCCGCCGCCCTGATGCAGATCGGTGGCGACACGGCCTTCGCGCTGATGGTCCCGGTGCTGGCCGGCTATATCGCCTACTCCATCGCCGACCGCCCCGGCATCGCCCCAGGAATGATCGGCGGCATGCTGGCCTCGAGCATCGGCGCCGGCTTTATCGGCGGCATCCTGGCGGGCTTCCTCGCCGGCTATGTGGCCCTGGCCGTGACCCGTCACGTCAAGCTGCCGTCGAGCGTCGAGTCGCTCAAGCCCATCCTCATCATCCCCCTGGTCGCCAGCCTGGTGACGGGCCTCACCATGATCTATATCGTCGGCGAGCCGGTAGCGGCCCTCCTCACAGGCCTGACTCGCTTCCTCGAGAGCATGGGCTCCACCAACGCCCTGCTACTGGGCGGGCTGCTGGGCGCCATGATGTGCTTCGACATGGGAGGGCCGGTCAACAAGGCCGCCTATACCTTCGGCGTCGGCCTGCTGGCCTCCGAGACCTACGCGCCGATGGCGGCGATCATGGCCGGCGGCATGGTGCCGGCAATCGGCATGGGCATCGCCAGCTTCGTCGCCCGCTCGAAGTTCTCCGAGCCGGAGCGCGAAGCGGGCAAGGCATCCTTCGTGCTGGGCCTGTGCTTCATCAGCGAGGGCGCCATTCCCTTCGCCGCCAAGGACCCGCTGCGGGTGATTCCGGCATGCATGGTGGGCGGAGCAATCACCGGCGCCCTCTCGATGCTCGTCGGCGCCAAGCTGATGGCTCCCCACGGCGGCATTTTCGTGCTGCTGATCCCCAATGCCATCAATCCGGTGCTACTGTATCTCGCCGCCATCATCACCGGGTCCCTGGTGACCGGCCTGGGGTATGCGGCGATCAAGCGTAGCGGTCAGGCCATGGCCGTCCAGGCCACGAGCTGACGTAAAAAACCCGGCCATGGAAGGCCGGGTGAAAGGCGACAGCGACTGGCTGTCGAGAGAGCACAGGGACATGAAGTCTTTAGTGGTGGTAGCGCTCCGCCACTTCCCGCGCCAGCTGGCGGATGCCGCTCCAGTCTTCCGCCTCGACCAGCGACTTGGGTGTCAACCAGGAGCCCCCCACACACATCACGTTCTTGAGCGCCAGGTAGTCCTCGGCGTTCTCCAGGCTGATGCCGCCGGTGGGGCAGAAACGCGCCTCGGGCAAGGGCCCCGCGAAGGCCTTGAGGGCCTTGGTGCCACCCACGGCCTCGGCGGGGAAGAACTTGAAGCGCCGGTAGCCGTACTGCCAACCGGTCATCAGCTCCGACACGCTTGCCACACCGGGCAGCATCGGCACCGAGCTGGATACGCCATGGCGATAGAGCGCCTCGGTGGTACCCGGGGTGACGACAAAGTCGGCCCCCACCTCTTCGGCCTGACGATACTGGGCCGGCGTCAGCACCGTACCCACGCCGATGCTGGCTTGGGGCAGCGCTTCCTTGATGCGACGAATCGCCTCCAGGGCACAGTCGGTGCGCAGGGTCACCTCCAGGACGGAGAGGCCCCCTTCGAGGAGCGCACGCGCCAGGGGCACGGCATCCTCGAGGCGCTGGATGGCCAGTACCGGAATCACCTCGGCCTTGAGGCAGATGCTGTCCAGCTCGGTAGTGCGGGTAGAGGGAAGCTGCTTATCGGGGGTCATGATGGTGTCTCCAGAAACTCAAGGGGCCCAATAGGTCGCCAGGGGGCAGGCGAGGAAGGCACGAATCGGTAGCTCGCGGACGTCATCGCCGGCCAACGCCCGGGCCAGCACGGCACGCTTGTCGCCACCGGTAATATGCAGGACATGGCGGCGTGCCCGGTGCAGATACCCGGCACTCAGGGTAATGCGCGGCTGGGGCTGACTCGGGGTGCGCACCGCGACAGCGGCGGCCTCGGTGGTCAAGGCCAGGTCGAGTTCGCGGCTATCGGGGAAGAACGAAGCGGTATGGCCGTCGCCGCCCATCCCGAGGATCACCACGCTGGCCGGCCAGGCCAGGGCCTCGACTCGCTCGGCCACGACGTCGCACCCCTCTTCGGGCGTGGCATGGTCGCTGGTCAGCGGCACGAAGGTGGCCGCCGCCGCCGGGCCGCGCAACAGGTGCTCACGCACCAGGCGGGCATTGCTGTCGTCGGCCGTCTCTGCCACCCAGCGTTCGTCGGCCAGGGTGACCTGAACGCGCTCCCAGGGTAGCCGGCAGGCGGCCAGGGCCGTGAAGAACGGCACCGGGGTCGAACCACCGGAGACCACCAACAGGGCCTGGTCGTGGTGCTCCAGGTCGGCGCGCAGCGCCTCGGCCACCGCCTCGGCGAGCTGCCGGGCAAGCTGTTCGCGGGGACAACCACTCATTTCGTCTCCTCCGAGTAGGCCCGATAAGCCGAAGGCGCATCGGGCGTCTTGTGCCCGGTGCGCTGACGCTTACCGGGCCTACGCTCAAGATTCATGCTCAAGCAGCAGTAAATTCCAATAGTCTTCATACCAGCTGCGGCCGCCCTGGGTGATCATGGCGGTCTCGAGAGAGTCGACGCGGGCTCCCGGGTCCGGCCGGCTGGCCTTAGTAGTCTTCATACCAGCTGCGGCCGTCCTGGGTGATCATGGCGGTCTCGAGAGAGTCGACGCGGGCTCCCGGGTCCGGCCGGCTGGCCTTAGTAGTCTTCATACCAGCTGCGGCCATCCTGGGTGATCATGGCAATGGAGGCCACGGGCCCCCAGGAACCGGCCGGATAACGGCGAGGCGGCTCGTCACGATCCTCCCAGGCGGCAATCAGGTTGTCACACCACTGCCAGGCGTGTTCCACCTCATCGCGACGCACGAAGAGGTATTGTTGCCCCTTCATCACCTCGAGCAGCAGCCGCTCGTAGGCATCGGGAATCCGCGTCTTGGGGAAGGCGCTGTGGAAATCCAGGTGCAGAGGGCCACGACGCAGGCGCATGCCCTTGTCCAGGCCGCTGTCCTTGGTCAGCACCTCCAGGGCAATGCCCTCCTCGGGCTGCAGGCGTATCACCAGCTTGTTGGCGGCCAGATCACGCTGATCCGGATCGAAGATATAATGGGCCTGCTGGCGGAAGTGGATAACGATCTGCGAGACCTTCTCCGGCATGCGCTTGCCGGTGCGCAGATAGAAGGGCACCCCCGCCCAGCGCCAGTTATCCACGCCGGTCTTCATGGCCACGAAGGACTCCGTGTGACTATCGGTGTTGGCGCCCTCTTCCTCCAGATAGCCCGGCACGCCCTGGCCATCGATCGTGCCGGCGGTGTACTGGCCGCGCACCACATCACGCCCCAGCATGTCGTCGGTAAAGGGCTTGAGTGCCTTGAGCACCTTGACCTTTTCATCGCGGATAGCATCGGCATCGAGGTTGGCCGGTGGATCCATGGCCACCAGGCAGAGCAACTGCAGCAGATGGTTCTGCACCATGTCACGCAGCTGCCCGGCATCATCGAAGTAGCCCCAGCGTCCCTCGATACCGACCTTCTCGGCCACGGTAATCTCCACGTGCGAGATATGGTTCTGGTTCCACTGGGTCCCGAACAACGGGTTGGCGAAACGCATCGCGATCAGGTTCTGCACCGTCTCCTTGCCCAGATAGTGATCGATACGATAGACGCGAGACTCGGGGAAAACGGTTCCGATCGCGTCGTTGATCTCGGCCGAAGAGGCCAGGTCGTAGCCGATCGGCTTCTCGACAACGACGCGAGACTCATCATCGAGGCAGCCAGCAGACTGGAGGTTTCGGCAGATATCGCCGTAGATCCTGGCCGCCACCGAGAGATAGACCACCATCGGCCGCCCGGCCTCCTGACGCCATTCCTGGACGGCGGCATAGCCCTCGGGACGAGTGAAGTCGAGCTGCATGAAGTCGATACGCGCCAGAAAGCGCTCCAACGCCTCGCGATCAAGCTCTTCGGGCTTGACGCGCAGCTTCAGCGTCTTCTCGACCAGAGCTCGAAAGCTGTCATTGTCATGCTCCTGGCGGGCCAGCCCCAGCAGGCGAGTGGCAGGATCCAGCAGGCCCTCGCGCTCCAGGTGAAACAGCGACGGAAACAGCTTGCGTTGGGCCAGGTCGCCGAGCGCGCCGAACAGCGCCAGATCAATCTCGGCACCACTCGCTCGCCCGGATCGGTTAGGTTGACTCATTTCCGCCCCCTTTCGTTAACTTACAAAAAAAATACGTGCAGGGCGCCGACATTGCAAGATTATATTTGTAATTTTACCAAAAAACCTTTCAGCGAAGCGCCCCCGGTGGCCTGACCCCAGGGTCTCAGGCTAGGATAGCCGACCATCATGTAGTTAAATCACCACATTGCAGACTAACGCGCCACTCGCGGTCATGCGCCGCCCCAGCACGGAGAGCTCTCCCATATGGCCCGTCACGACCTGATCGATCGCATCCGTCAGCGCCTCGAGGAACTCAACCGATCCGAACGCAAGGTCGCCGACGTGATCCTCGCCGACCCGACCGCCGCGACCAGCATGAGCATCGCCACCCTGGCCCAGGCGGCCTCCGTCAGCGAACCCACCGTCAATCGCTTCTGCCGCAGCTTCGACGCCAAGGGCTACCCGGACTTCAAGATCAAGCTCGCCCAGAGCCTCGCCAGGGGAACCCCCTACGTGAGCCAGGCGGTGGAGCCCGAAGACAGTGCTACCGATTATACCCAGAAGATTTTCGGAGCCACCATCGCCGCCCTGGACGCCGCTCGCCGCCAGACCGATGCCGCACGGATCGAGCGCGTGGTGGATTATCTGATCCAGGCCAAGCAGGTTCATTTCTTCGGCCTGGGCGCGTCGGGTGCCGTGGCGCAGGATGCCCAGCACAAGTTCTTCCGCTTCAACATGCCGGTGACCGCCTACATCGACGTGCTGATGCAGCGCATGGTGGCCGCCACCTGCCATACCGGCGACGTGGTGGTGATCATTTCCTGGACCGGTCGCACCCGCGAACTGGTCGATATCGCCAGACTGGCCCGGGAGAGCGGCGCCGTGGTGCTGGGCATTACCGCACCGGACTCGCCGCTGGCCCGGGAATGCACCGAGACCCTCGAGGTCGCGACCCCCGAGGATACCGACTACTACATGCCCATGACCTCACGGATGATCCAGCTGGCCCTGATCGATGTGCTGGCCACCGGGGTGACGCTGCGCCGCGGAGAAGACTTCCTGGGCCATCTCAAGAAGATCAAGGATAGCCTCCGGGATACCCGCTACCCCGATGCCGACGACTGACACCCCCTCGACACGGTAACGCCCCGCCAAACATTGACGGGGCGGCAATGCGTCATGATCAGCCACGAAGCCGTTGCTTATCCCTAGACGCCGGCGAAGGCTGCATAGATGGCAATCACCAGCACCACCAACACGATTCCCACGGGCACGGCTGCCTTCCAGGGCGTCAGGTCAACCGCCTGCACGTCTTCATGTACCCAGGCGGTATCACGTGGGCGCCACTTGCCGATCAACAGCATCATCGCCACCAGCAGCGCAAACACCAGGGTCACGAAGTGGAACTCATGCATGATCATGGGCAGCTTGTTGAAGGGCGGCACGAAATAGCCGGCGGCGATCAACAGGCAGCCCCCGATCAGCGCGATCTTGGCGGCCATGGGAGGAACATGGCGGGAGAGTAGCCCCACCACCACTACCGCCAGGATGGGGATAAAGTAGATGGCATTCATCTTTTGCAGGTAGCCGAACAGGCTATCCTGCCCCGCCAGCAGGGGCGCGATGATCATGGTTACCACCGCCATGATCCAGCCGAATACCTTACCCGACTTGACCACCTGCTCCTCGCTAGCCTCCTTGTTGAGCACTCCCTTGTAGATCCCCAGGCTGAAGATCGTGGTGGTACTGTTGAGCGCCGAGTTGAACGACGAGAGGATGGCCCCCACCATCACGGCGGCGAAGAAACCCGTCAGGTATGGCGGAAGCACATTGAATACCAGCTGGCCATAAGCCTCGTCGGCGCGCACCCCCTGGTCGGCATAGAGGTGATAGGCAATGATACCCGGCAGCACCAGATAGAGCGGTCCCAGCAGCTTGAAGAAGCCGGTCAGCAACACGCCTTTCTGCCCTTCCGCGAGGTTCTTGGCCGCAAAGGTCCGCTGAATGATCTGCTGGTTGGTGGTCCAGTAGAAGACGTTGATCAAGAAGACCCCGGTGAACAGGGTGAAGAAAGGCACCTGCTGCTCGCTGCCACCGATGGAATTGAGCTTCTCCGGATCGCTCGCCTTGAGGACATTCCAGCCTTCCATCACGCCGTTGCCGCCGCTCACCGCCTGCAGCCCGAAGTAGACGATCACGAAGCCGCCGATCAGCAGTCCCACGCCGTTCAGGGTGTCGGAAACGGCCACCGTACGCAGGCCGCCGAACAGCGCATAGACGGCACCGATGATGCCCACGATCCAGACGGTTAGCCACAGCAGCACGGTCGGCGACTGAATACCGGTGAGCCCCTGCAGGTCGAGCATGCCCTGCAACCCCATGGCGCCGGAGTAGAGGATGATCGGCAGCAGGATCACGGCATAGGCGATCAGGAAGATGACGTTGGTGATCAGCTGTGTGCCACGGTCGAAGCGGATCTCCAGCAGCTGCGGCAGGGTGGCAATGCCGCTTTTCAGGAAACGGGGCAGGAAAAACAACGCCAACGCCACCAGGGCAATGACGGCGACCACTTCCCAGGCCATCACACTAAGGCCGTCGGTAAAGGCAGCGCCATTGAGTCCCACCATCTGTTCGGTGGAAAGATTGGTCATCAGCAGCGACCCCGCAATCAGCGGAAAGGTCAGGGTGCGGCCGGCCAGAAAGTAACCACTCGTGCTGGAGTGGTCGTCGCGACGCGTGATGCGCCAGGTGATGAAGGCGACCAGTCCCGTGAAGAACAGGAAGGACGCCAGGGTGAGGGCATGCATGAATGAGCCTCTCTTATTGTTGGTGTCGGGGCCCGACCACACCGGCCGGAATGTCTGACATTAAGAACTACCATGCCATTCTAGCCGGATCCCCGCCCGTCAATATTCGACATTGGTCAAAAGCCCCACCCTGGAGCGACTCTCGGCGCCAGGACCGCTAGTAGCTATAATCGATTGCCGCCACGGCGGCGGTAACGGTGATCTCCACCCTGAGCTCATCGGCCGGCAGCGGCGCACAAACACAGGTGCGTGCCGGGGCGTGACCGGTAGGCACCCAGGCATCCCAGACCGCATTCATGGCGGCAACGTCCTGGCCATCCTTGAGGTAGATGGTGGCGGTAAGCAGGTTCTCGCGATCGCTGCCAACCTCCTGGAGCAAGGCGTCCACGCGCGCCAGCATGCTCTCGGTCTGGGCGGTGATGTCGCCGTGGCGCGCCTCGGGGCCGGCCACCTGACCACAGAGATACGCGATGCCGTTGTGGATAACGGCACGGCTCATGCGCGCCTTGGTGTCGTAGCGATTGATGGTCATGGTCTCTTCTCGTCGTTGCATGAAAGGAAGCAACGATTATCGCCGCTGCGTCGGGCAGCGTCGATGGCTGTGCTCGCCTTCGCTTCAGCCGAATCTCCCGCCCATATCTCGGTCACGGCGAAGCCGGGTGCCCAATGCAAAAAGCCTGCGGCGAGGGCCGCAGGCAAGCATCGAAACAGCTACATATCAACAAGGCGAGAACCGGGCAATGCTGGGCCCTGCCAACTCAGAACCAGACCTCGCTCTGCAGGCCGAAGGCCCACTCGCCGCCGGTGAAGCCATCACTGCCCAGGGCGTCTTCATCGCTGTAACCGTCGAGCGCCTCATCCCAGTCGCTCCAGGAGGCAAACAGGCGGATTTCCGGGCGCTGCCAGAAGCCCCCTATCTGGGGCTTGAACGTCGGGGCCACGGTAAGCTTGGTGTAATCACCGTCGACGGCATTCAGCCCTTTAAAGCCTTGGGGATCGAGATCCATCCACTGGTAACTGGCCTCGTATTGCATTTCGAAATTATCGGTCAACTCGTTGGCCAGGCGCACGTTGAGGGTCGCCCAGTCATACTGATCGCCCTGGACATAGCGATCTTCGCTGGTCTCGGCGAGGAGTGCCGGGGCGATACGCCACCGTGGTGCCAGATAGGTGGTGCCATACAGGCCGATGCGGGTAGATGCGGCATCCTCGGTCAGATTTCCGTCGGAGCCGATGGCCTTGACCTCTCCCCCCAGGCCCTGACCATGCAGCACGGCGGCCTTGAAGCTACCCTCACCCAGGCCGAAGAAGCTGTCGCCATGATAGGCCACCATGGTATTGACGCCAGACTCGGCGGCCTCCTGATGTTCGCCGATATCGCGATCATCGTTGTCGGCGGCGGACATGGCGTTGATCATCCACTGCCAGTTTCCGAAGTAGTTATTGGAGGTCAGGATCAAGTTATCGGTGTCACCCGAGAGGCCCGGGTTCTCGCGATCGACGGAATAATCGGCAAAGCTGCGGCCGTAGAACGACAAGTTGGACTTCCAGTTATCGGCCAGCTGCATATCATAGATACCCCCGCCGGTCCCCGCCAGGAAGACGATGTCACTATCGAGCCAGTGAATATCGAAGTTATCGCGATCGAAGCGCTTACCGGCCCAGATGGAGGCGTTTTCGAAGGCGCCGGTAAAGCTCGGCAAGTCGCTGAACTCGGCGTAGACCTGGCGCACATTGAGGTCGGACTCGTCGGCGGTCCAGTCGTTGCTGGTACTCACCCCATCGGCCAGCATGGTGGTGTACTTGGCCTTGGCGCCATTATCGAAGCGCATCCGGTAGTTGAAGATAGCCTCGGCGTAAGTATCCGGCTCGTTGCCCAGGCGCCCCACGGCCCCGCCCCGTGAGCCGGCCGGGGTCAGATAGGGACCACCCTCGGCACTCTTGCCATCGTCACCGATCAACAAGCCCGAACGGGCGTAGACGTTGAAGGAAAAACCCTCTTCGCCACTGGCCTGGCGCTCGACCTTGGCCAGGCGCTCTTCGACCTCCTCGCCGGAGAGGTAGCCCTCAGCCTGGGCCTCGGCCCGCTCGGCACGCTGCTCGGCGACATCCGCGCGTTGCTCGGCGGCGACAATGCGTGCTTCCAGCTCGGCCAGGCGCTCCTCAAAGGCGCTCCTCAAGGGAGAGGGTATCCGCACCGGCTATTCCAGCAATCCCCAGACTGGCGGAGGCAATGGCGATGGCGAGGGGCTTCTTGAGCGTGACATTGTGCATGGTCATTCTCGTCCTTTGTTATTGTCGCGACGGGTGATCATCAAGAGAGGCATCTCCCGGGGCCAAAGCGCCACCCCGGTGCGAAACACCATCCGAAACTTAATCGATACAGGGCTTGGCTTCAAAACATATTTTGTAATATCACTACCAATGTCTAAGATTTAGCGAAAAAAAGGCTCAATAACGGTAATAAAACAACAAACCGCTCTCGCCATGACATACCCTGGCCCATCGACATCACCACTGAGGACAGACGATGCCCCCCGAACCCCCTTCTCTCTCCCTGATGCTGGGTATGATGCGCCTGCATGAGCGCCCTGAACTACAGGCACCTGAGCGGCTGGCCGACTGGATCGAGGCTCGCCTCGACCAGGGCCTCGAGTGGTTTGATCACGCCGACATCTATGGCGGCGAGGGACTCAACGAACACCTGTTCGGCAAGGCACTGCATCGTCGCCCCAGCCTGGCACGACGGGTCCGGGTGGTCACCAAGGCGGGCATCAGGATGAACCGGGGGGATATCAAGCACTACGACAGCTCACCGGACTGGCTGACCGGTGCCATCGATCGAGCCCTATCGCGACTGGGCACCGAGCGTCTTGACGTTTTCCTGATCCACCGTCCCGACCCGCTGATGGAGGCCGAGACCACTGCCCGGGTGCTGGACGATGCCGTGCGCGACGGCAAGATAGCGGCCCTGGGGGTATCCAACTTCCTTCCCGACCAGTGGCGTCGCCTTCAGTCGGCACTCTCATCGCCGCTGAGGCACCACCAACTGCAACTCTCCCTGAACCACTCCAGCCCACTGTTCGATGGCCACTTCGATGCGTTGCGCCAGGACGGCCTATCGCCCATGGCTTGGTCGCCGTTGGGAGGTGGCGCATTGTTCGAGGGGCAGGCCGGAAGGCTCCTGGAAAACATCGCCGCTCACCATGGCGTCAGCCCGGCCGGGGTGGCCCTGGCCTGGCTACGCCGCCTGCCGGGTTCACCGATGCCGGTGATTGGCACCCTCGACCCGACGCGGATCACGACCCTGCACGACGAGGCCTGGCTCTCCCTGTCACGGCAGGAGTGGTACGCCCTGCTGGAGGCGGCTCGCGGTCACGAGATGGCCTGATACCCAGCTAGAATGCGACTAAAGTTGCGGTTGAACTTCGTCGCGAACGAAAGCTAACTTTGCTGGACAAGATCTTAATCGTTTAAGTTAAACAGAGACTTTCGGTAGATCGACCCGCTCTGAAACCATGACAACAACAAGCAACAAGGAAACCAGCATGTTCAAGAAAAGCTTGATCTCTGCCATGGTCCTGGCCGGTGCCGCCGGCAGCAGCCAGGCCCAATCAGCAGACCTGACCATTTCCTGTGGCGCCGTCGGCGCCGAGCTCACACTGTGCCAACAGGGTGTCGCCCTGTGGGAGGAAGAAACCGGTCACGAGGTCGACATCGTCTCCACCCCCAACTCTTCAACCGAGCGACTGTCGCTCTACCAGCAGATCCTCTCTGCCCAGTCCAACGACATCGACGTAATGCAGGTCGACGTGGTGTGGCCCGGTCTGCTGGCGAACCATCTGCTAGACCTCAGCGACATTCTCGGCAAGGACGCCGCCGAGGGTCACTTCGAGACCATTGTCGCCAACAACACCATCGACGACCGACTGGTGGCCATGCCCTGGTTCACCGACGCTGGGGTACTCTACTATCGCAAGGACCTGCTTGAGGCGCATGGCGTCGAACCCCCTGAAACCTGGGAGGAACTGACCGAGATCGCCGCTCAGATTCAGGCGGCCGAACGCCAGGCCGGCAATGACAAGATGTGGGGCTACGTCTTCCAGGGCCGCGCCTACGAGGGGCTAACCTGCAACGCCCTGGAATGGATCGCCAGCTATGGCGGCGGCACCATCGTCGACGCCGAGGGCGAGATCACCATCGACAACGCGCAGGCCGCCGAGGCGCTGGATCTCGCCGCCAGCTGGATCGGCAACATCTCCCCGAAAGGTGCCCTCAACTACACCGAAGAAGAGGCCCGCGGCATCTTCCAGAGCGGCAATGCGATATTCATGCGCAACTGGCCCTATGCCTGGTCACTGGCACAGAGTGAAGAAAGCGACGTCCGCGGCAAGGTCGGCGTGGTCAAGCTGCCCCATGGCGGCGAAAACCACGGCGCCGCAGCTTCGGGCGGCGAAAACCACAGCGCCGCGACTCTGGGTGGCTGGAACCTCGCCGTATCCCGCTACACCGAGAATCCCGAACTCGCTGCCGACCTGGTGGCCTTCCTGACTGGCGAGGCCGAGCAGAAGCGCCGCGCCATCGAGGGTGCCTACAACCCTACCCTGGCTTCACTCTACGAGGACGAAGAGGTACTCGCGGCAGCCCCCTTCTTCGGCACCCTCTATGAGACCTTCACCAACGCCGTGGCACGCCCCTCCGCCCCCACCGGCGACAACTACGGCCGCGTCAGCAACGGCTTCTTCAATGCCGTGCATCAGGTGCTTTCCGGTGACCAGAGCGGCGCCGAGGCCGTCTCCCGGATGGACAGCGAACTCTCCCGCATCAAGCGTCGCCGCTGGTAACCCAGGAGACTCTCATGTCGACTCCCCTAACCCAACGCGCCCCTCAAGTGGGGCGTTCCTCACCGGCAGGTTACCGCGGCACCAAGGTGCGCCGTCAGCGGGTCCGCGCCGCCTGGCTGTTTCTCGCGCCGATGCTAGTGGCCCTGGCTCTGGTGGCGGGCTGGCCGCTGCTGCGCACCTTCTACTTCAGCTTCACCGATGCCTCACTGTCGGATACCACCGGTGCCGCCTTTATCGGCTTCGAAAACTATCTAGTCTACGATGACGGAGCCTGGTACGGCCTGCTCACCGACCCGGCATGGTGGACCTCGGTGTGGAACACCATCTACTTCAGTATCGTCTCGGTGTCACTGGAGGTAGTGTTCGGCATCATCGTGGCGCTGTTGCTCAACGTAGAGTTCAAGGGCCGCATGCTGGTGCGTGCAGCGGTGCTTATCCCCTGGGCCATCCCCACCATCGTCTCGGCCAAGATGTGGGCCTGGATGCTCAATGACCAGTTCGGGATCATTAACCACTTGCTGATGGCGCTGGGTATCATCGACTCGCCCATCGCCTGGACCGCCAGTGCCAGCTACTCCATGTGGGCCGTGATCATGGTCGATGTCTGGAAGACCATCCCCTTCGTCGCGCTGCTGGTGTTGGCTGCCCTGCAGATGCTGCCCAAGGACTGCTTTGAAGCTGCCGAGGTCGACGGCATACACCCGATCAAGGTGTTCTTCCGCGTCACCCTGCCACTGATCACCCCAGCCCTGCTGGTCGCCGTGATCTTTCGCCTTCTGGACGCCCTGCGCGTCTTCGATGTCATCTACGTACTGACCTCCAACTCCACCGACACCATGACGATGTCGATTTACGCCCGTCAGCAGCTGGTCGAATTTCAGGACGTCGGCTACGGCAGCGCCGCCTCGACGATGCTGTTTTTGATCATCGCCCTGGCCGTGGTGATCTACCTCTACCTGGGCCGCCGCCAACTGGGAGTCGATCAATGAACCCGTATCAGCTGATCAAGCTCGCCAAGCGAATAGGATTCTATGCCCTGATCGCCTTGGTGATGGTCTATGCAGTCTTCCCCTTCTATTACGCCGTGATCACCTCGCTGAAACCCTCCAGCGAACTCTTTGAGGTGGACTACTGGCTTTCCTCGGTGGACGTCGGCAACTACGTGCAAATCTTCACCCAGAAGAGCTTCGTGCGCGCCATTTTCAACTCCATCATCGTCTCTCTCTCCGTGGTCTTCATCGCCCTGCTGCTCGGTATCACCGCCTCCTATGCGCTGGGGCGGGTACGTTTCCGCGGCCGAACTACGGTGATGCTGGTGATCCTCGGGGTTTCGATGTTTCCCCAGGTCGCGGTGCTCTCCGGACTGTTCGAGGTCATTCGAAGCCTGAATCTCTATAACAATCCCGGCGGGCTAATCCTGAGCTATACCATCTTTACCCTGCCCTTCACCGTCTGGGTACTGACTACCTTCATGCGTCAGCTGCCCATGGAGCTCGAGGAGGCTGCCATCATGGATGGCGCCACTCCCTGGGTGACTATCACTAGAGTATTCCTGCCGCTGATGTGGCCGGCCATGGCAACCACCGGCTTATTGGCGTTTATCGCCGCCTGGAACGAATTCCTGTTCGCCTTGACCTTCACCCTCACCGACAGCCAGCGAACCGTGCCAGTGGCTATTGCCCTGATCTCCGGCGGCAGTCAACACGAGCTCCCCTGGGGGCCGATCATGGCCGCCTCGGTCACCGTCACCGTACCACTGGTGATTCTGGTGATGATCTTCCAACGTCGCATCGTCTCCGGCCTGACCGCCGGCGCCGTAAAAGGATAAACACTCATGTCATTGACGGACTCCAAGATGCAAGAATCAATCTCCTGGTGGCGCGGAGGCGTCATCTACCAGATCTATCCACGTAGCTTCCTGGACAGCAACGGCGACGGCATTGGCGATCTGCCGGGCATTACCGAGAAGCTCGACTACGTGGCCTCACTAGGCGTCGACGGCATCTGGCTGTCGCCCTTCTTCACTTCGCCGATGCTCGACTTCGGCTACGACATCAGCGACTACCGTGACGTCGACCCGATGTTCGGCACCCTCGGTGACTTCAAGGCGCTGCTGAAGCGTGCCCATGCCCTGGGCCTGAAAGTGATGATCGACCAGGTCATCAGCCATACCTCGGATCAGCACCCCTGGTTCCAGGAGAGCCGCCAAGACCGTACAAACGACAAGGCCGACTGGTTCGTGTGGGCAGACCCCAAGCCCGACGGCACGCCACCCAATAACTGGCTGTCGATCTTCGGAGGGGCAGCCTGGACCTTCGACTCCCGTCGCCGGCAGTACTATCTGCATAACTTCCTGAAAAGTCAGCCGGATGTGAACTTCCACCATCCGGAGGCGCGCCAAGCTCAGCTCGACAACATGCGCTTCTGGCTCGAGCTCGGCGTCGATGGTTTTCGTCTCGATACCGTCAACTTTTATTTCCACGACACAGCGCTGCGCGACAACCCGCCGGTGCCCGAGGGCGAGGCCAAGACCCTGGGGGCACCGGACAGCAACCCCTACACCTGGCAACGTCACGTCTATGACCTGAGCCGCCCGGAGAATCTCGATTTCCTCAAGGAGCTACGCGCCTTGATGAACGAATTTCCCGGCACCACCACAGTAGGCGAGATCGGCGACGACAACCCTCTCGAGCGCATGGCCGAGTACACCGCCGGCGGCGACAAGCTGCACATGGCCTATACTTTCGACCTGCTCAACGCTCCCCACTCGCCGGCCTACATTCGCGAGGTAGTCGACCGCTTCCAACGGCTCGCCGGCGACGCCTGGCCCTGCTGGGCATTATCCAACCACGATGTGGTACGCAGCGCGACCCGCTGGGGAGCCGACGAAGACCCCGTTGCCTACCCCAAGGTAGCCCTGGCCATGGCCCTGTCGCTGCGCGGCAGTATCTGCCTCTACCAAGGCGAAGAGCTAGGCCTTCCCGAGGCCGATGTGCCCTTCGAGCGTATTCAGGATCCTTACGGCAAGGTGTTGTGGCCAGAGTTCAAGGGCCGCGACGGCTGCCGCACACCGATGCCCTGGACCCACAGCGAACAGGGCGGATTCTCGCAGGTGGAGCCGTGGTTACCGGTAGAGGAGCGCCACCTTCCCCTGGCCGTCGCCAATCAGCAAGGCGATGCCAATTCGGTGCTCAATGCCACTCGCACCCTGCTGGCCTTCCGTCGTCAGCACGCCGCCCTGATCGAGGGGGATATCCACCTCGTGGAGGTTGGCGAAGAATTGCTCGGCTTCGTGCGCGAAGGGAGCCAGGAGCGCCTTCTATGTGTCTTCAACCTCAGCGACAAGACCCTGAGCACGACGCTGCCTCAGTCCGGCACTCCGCTCCGGGGGCACGGCTTTATCTCGACACTCGATGGCAACACCCTGACCCTGCCGCCTTACCAGGCAGCCTTCCTGTCCCTCGACCACTAACGCCATACAACATAAAACAAGAGCCGGCCTTCGCGGCCGGCTAGGAGTCGCAAGATGGCAAGCGTGACCCTGGAAAAGCTCAACAAGACCTTTGGTAGCACCCATATCATCAAGGACGTCGATCTGCGGGTCGGCAACGGAGAATTCGTGGTCTTCGTCGGTCCTTCAGGCTGCGGCAAATCGACCCTGCTACGCCTGATTGCCGGACTGGAGTCGATCAGCGACGGCGAGCTCAAGATTTCCGATGACGTGGTCAATGACCTACCGCCTCGCGAGCGTGGGGTGGGCATGGTATTCCAGTCCTATGCGCTCTATCCGCACATGACGGTGTACGAGAACATGGCCTTCGGACTCAAGCTGGCCAAGACCGACAAGCAGGGCATCGAGCAGCGAGTGATGAATACCGCCCGTATCCTGCAGCTCGAGGAACTGCTGCATCGTAAACCCAAGGAGCTCTCCGGCGGCCAACGCCAACGGGTTGCCATGGGCCGAGCCATGGCCCGCGAGCCACGCATACTGCTGTTCGATGAACCCCTCTCCAACCTGGATGCCTCGCTGCGAGTGCAGATGCGCAACGAGATCGCCCGTCTGCACCACCGCCTGGGCTCCACCATGATCTACGTCACCCACGACCAGGTGGAGGCAATGACCCTGGCCGACAAGATCGTGGTGCTGCGCGACGGCCGCATCGAGCAGGTGGGCAGCCCACAGACGCTCTACCAGCAGCCGGCGACGAAGTTCGTGGCAGGCTTCATCGGCTCGCCAACCATGAACTTCATGCCGGCCGAACTAGTCGGCGGCGCCGAGGCGGGCTGCCGGGTCAGGGCTCCCGGACTCGGCGAGTTGCCCCTGCTCCAGGATGCCAGTGGCCAGAACGCCGGTGCCGAGCTGTCGCTGGGGGTGCGCCCCGAGCATCTGCGCCTTGCCGAGGCCGACGGCGAGAACGCCTTCGAGATCGTTAACGTCGAGTACCTGGGCAACGAGGTCTACGTCTACCTCGAGCCCAGGGTCGGCGATACCCTGCTGATCCACCGTAGCGAAGCGCCCAGCGACTGGCAGGTCGGCCAGGACGTCGCCCTGCGCGTCGACGTCGAGCATGCTCACCTGTTCGACGCCTCCGACCGGGCACTGGCCATCGCCACGCAGCGCCACGCTGCCTGACCAGGAGACATCACCAATGGGACACCTGACACTCACCGGCATCGGCAAGGACTACGACGGCGTCGAAGTCTCGCGAGACATCGACCTGAGCATCGAGGATGGCGAATTCGTGGTCTTCGTCGGCCCCTCCGGCTGCGGCAAGTCGACGCTGCTGCGCATGATCGCCGGCCTGGAAGAGATCAGCCGGGGCGAGATGTGCCTGGACGGCGAGCGTCTCAACGAGACGCCGCCCCAGGAGCGCGATATCGGCATGGTCTTCCAGTCCTACGCGCTCTATCCCCACATGACGGTGGCGGAAAACATGGCCTTCGGACTGAAGCTCGCCCACGCCGACAAGTCCGAGATCAAGCAACGGGTCGAGGCCGCCGCCCACACCCTGCAGCTATCGCCACTGCTGGATCGCCGCCCCAAGGCACTGTCCGGCGGCCAGCGCCAGCGGGTGGCCATCGGTCGCACCCTGGTCAAGCAGCCCCGGGTATTCCTGTTCGACGAGCCGCTGTCCAACCTCGACGCCTCGCTGCGCGTCGAGATGCGCGTACAGCTCGCCGAACTGCATCGCCGACTCGGCGCCACCATGGTCTACGTCACCCACGACCAGGTCGAGGCCATGACCCTGGCGGACCGGATCGTCCTGCTCAGCAGCGGTCGCATCGCCCAGGTCGGCGCACCGCTGACGCTCTATCACTTCCCCGAGAGCCTGGAAGTCGCCGCCTTCATCGGCTCGCCTCGCATCAACACCCTGCCGGTCACGGTCATCGATCCCGGCAAGCGGCGCACCGGCGTGCGACTGCCCAACGGCGAGACACTGCCCGTGGCGGTGGATGGTTCGCGCCTGACGGCGGGCGACACGGCCACCCTGGGCATTCGTGCCGAGGATTTCGTCACGCCGGATACGGCCGATGCCCTGCTGCAAGGTCGCCTGGGCGTCGCCGAACGGCTCGGCTACGAGACCCTCGCCCACATCGACGTGGACGGCGTCGAAGGCACCGTGACCCAACGTCTCGACCGCCTGGCGTGCCTCGAGCCCCGACAAGCCCTGACGCTGGGCCTGTCCGGCGAGCAGTGCCATCTGTTCGATACCGAGGGGCAAGCCTGTCCCCGCCAGGTGGAGATCCCCGGCATCGCCCGATGACGCGGGCGGCTCGCGTCCGCCCCGGTGCGCCGCACCGGGGTCTCCCGGGTGCCTGGCGGGCCTGACACCGAGCGACTGCTAATCCCGGCTTCTCGTCACGATCGGCCAGGCCCGTCAGGCTACTGGAGAAAGGAAAAGCCGGGCGGATACCGGTGATAGCCATCGAAATCCTCCTTGCCCAGCGGAACGCCCTCCGCCCTGGCGATGGCATAGACCATCGACAGGTGGAAGAAGAAGTTCGGCAGGGCGAAGGCCTGGACGTATTCGTCCATGGGCAGGGAGATGACCGCGTGTCCCGCCGTGTCCTCGCCCGGCGGCGAGTCCCCGGGATCCCGGGGAATGGAAAGCGCCAGGATGAACTCACGGCTGCGATCGAGCTGCTCCCGAACGCTGGCGTAGCGATTGACCTCGCCATCGTCTCGGTCGTCGCCGGCGTCGAAACAGACCTCCGGGACCCTGGCCAGCCGGCAGCAGGCGCGGAGCGCGAAGTTTGCCGCGATCCTGGCCTGGGTGTGCAAGGGGAACATATCCGGCGCCAGGCTGGCCTGCAGAATGCCGTGTCCCGCCGTATCGTGTCGTTCGATCTTCTCCATGAGCGCTGTCAGGCGCTCCAGGTAGTGAACCAGTGTGTCCTGCACCGTCACGGTTATCCCTCCTCTCCCTCGTCGCGTCTCTTCCCGCCAGCGCCGGCGATGGCCGTCAGCGCCGCTCCAGGCGTTCCGCCAGCCAACGCCGGGTGCCCGATTCCCCTTCACGTTCGGCATGCTCGGCCAGTGTCATCGCCAGCTCCAGGTCACCGCTATCCAGGGCGGCCCGGATCATGCGTCGCCAGTCGAGGGGTGCCGAATCGACCGGCTCGTGCTCAGGAGGTGGCTCGGCCTGTGCCGGGTTCGTCGGCACCGTTTCGGCGCCACCGCTGCCCAGCAGCGGCGCCAGCAGACCATCGCTCTCGCCCAGAGGTCTCACCCGCAGCGATACCTCACCACTGGCCAGGTGCGGCGCCACCGGATCGACCACCGCCGGCTCGGCGAGATGACGCGCCCGTGCCTGGGCTCGCGCCGGGTGCAGCAGTTCGCTTTCCGCGGCCCGAGCGGCAGCGGACGTCAGGACCACCAGCCGGTCGGCCCTGGCCGAGGGCGTGATACCGAAGCTCAGGTAGAGGCGGTCGTCATTCAGGCCCCGTGTCGGCTGGTAGGTGAACTCCCGCCAGTCGAAGCGGCGCTGTATCGCGCCCGTCTCGTCGAGGATCAACACCAGGGGCGCGAACAGCGACAGATGCCCCTGGTCGTCGCGCCGCACACGGCTGATCAGCTCCAGGCGCAGCGGCCCCATGCCGCGCGGCAGCTCCATGGCGTGAAAGGGGCTGGGACCAGTATCGAAGCGGTGAATCGGCGTCTCGGGGCCGAAGCGCAAGGTCCGCTCGTCATGGCTGGCCAGCGGCGATAACGGCAGGGAATCGAGCCCTCGACAGCAATCGCTGGCACTCTCGAGCCAGGCCTCGTCGGGCCGGTGCTCGGTGGCCGAAGGCGTCGTCGTGGCGCAGCCGCCGAGCAGCAGCACTCCCAGGGCGCCTGCCAGGGCGAGACGGCGCTTGGCCGCTCTGTGGGAAACTTCGATGGACATGTCATGACCTCTTGGGGTGGCAGGAAAGCGGTGACAAGGAAAAATGCCGGTGCCCCAGGGCACCGGCCAACGATCAGCAAGCTGTCATCTCACGCCATGCGTGAGGCTTACCACCAGGCCTCGGCCTGCAGCCCCACGGTCACGCCGTCGTCCTCGCCCATGTCGATGGACTCGCTGGCAGCGTTGTAGACATCGCCATCCCAGTTGGCATAAGTCACGAAAGCACGCAGTACCGGACGCGCGAAGGCACCGCGTCCCGCCGACCACTGCTGGGCCAGGGTCAGTTTGGTCAGGTCGGCGGTTTCCATGCCGTCATCCTGAGGGTCGACACGGTCATAGCCGAGTTCCAGCGCCGTGCTCTGGGTGTCGGTCCAGTAATAGGTCGGTCGAATGCCGGCCGACAGCCAGGTCTGCCCCTGGCCGTTGTCCAGGTCACGGTCCTCGTAGATGGCGGCGTAGAGCATGTCGATATCCGGTGTCAGGTTGACCTGACCGTGATCGAGCACGCGAATCATGTCGCCCTCTGGCGTGGTCGACGCCGTGTTGGTACGACCGGAACCGCCGATGATGCCGTCGGTGGCGTACTGCACCGCGAACTTGTTGTAACCACCGAACCAATCGCCCTGGGTGTGCTGCAGGGTCACCATGTGCCCCTTCTCGGGATCGATGCCGGCGCGGTCCTGGGCATCGGTGAGCGTTGCCGCGCCATAGTCGTAGCCGATCTCGAGGCTACCGCCTGGATTGGTCGCGATGTCCGCCAGGCGAATGTCGAGGGTGTTGTTGGCGAGGTTCTGGCGCCCATCGGGGAACTCGGTGTCCTCGCTGGTGTTGCGCAACCAGGCCAGGCTCAACTTGCCGAAGCCCAGGTCGATGTTCTCGATACCGCCACCGGGCCCCGAGAGGTCCCAGTAGTAGTAGTCGTTCATGTGGATGTCGTGACGCTGGTAGAAGCGCTTGCCGGCCCAGAGGGTCGCGTTGGGCAGCGCCTCGATCACCCCGGTCGCCTGGACGTTGAGCTGGCGCAGCGCAATGGTGTTGCCATCGTCGCTTTCGCTGTCCAGGCCCTCGAAGTCGTTGCCCTGCTCGTTGACGTAGGCCACCAGGCTGTCGAAATAGAAGGTCTTGCCGTCCTTCTCGTAGAGCGTCGAGCCCAGGCCCAGCTCAGCGTAGGTCTCGCACTCGTTGCCGAGGCGGTACTTGGCCGGCGCGCCGGCTGCCTTGAAGCACGCCTGATCGCCACCGCCGGTGGTCGAGCCGATTCCCGAGCGGCCATAGCCGTGGAAGTCGACGTCGGCGGCCTGTGCAGCCCCGGTCGCTCCCAAGGCGATGGCGGCGGTCAGGGTGGAGAGCGTAAAGCGTCGTGTCCTGAGTGAGGTCATGATGATCCCTTTATTGTTGTGCATGGCAAAGCCGGGCTTGAAACCCATGCGCTCTTGAAGCCCGGTCGGGCGTTAGCGGCGACGGCTCCCTGACGGGATGCCGCCGTGATGTCACTGTGTCGGAAAGGAGGCGCCCTGTTGTCCTCCCCGCCCCATGGATGAGGGGCGGGGGAACGGGGCGTAGGCGATAGTAAGCGGAGGAGGAGTGTCAGCCCTTCACGCCGCCGGCGGTCAGGCCGCCGACGATCCAGCGCTGACAGAGCAGGAACACCAGGGTGATGGGCAGGCCGGAGAGCACCGCCGCCGCCGCAAAGTCACCCCAGCGCTGGTTATGCTCGGCGAGATACTGCTGGGCGCCCACCGCCAGCGTCAGCTTGTCCTCGTCGAGCAGCAGCACCGAGGCCATGGGATACTCCATGATCGACATGATGAAGGCGAGGATGAACACCACCATCAAAATCGGCACCGACAGCGGCAGCAGGATGTGCCGGAACGCCTGCCAGGTGCTCGCTCCATCGATCATGGCGGCCTCCTCCAGGGAGCCGTCGATGGATTCGAAGTAGCCCTTGATGGTCCAGATATGCAGGGCCACAGCGCCGAGCGAAGCGAGAATCAGCGAGCCATGGGAGTTGATGCCGAGCCAGGGCACCAGTTGGCCGAGCCGGTCGAACAGCGCATAAAGCGCCACCAGCGACAGCACCGGCGGGAACATCTGGAAAATCAGCATCCCCTTGAGCAGCCCCGCCTTGCCGCGAAAGCGCATACGGGCGAAGGCATAGGCACTGGTAGTGGCGAGCAACAGGATCAGCACCGAGGACACCGCCGCCACCTTGACCGAATTCCAGAGCCACAAGAGCACCGGAAACGGTGGCTGTACGACGCTGCCATCGGCGCGTTCCCAGGGAATCCCCAGCGCCAGCGACCAGTGCTCCAGGGAAAAGCGTTCGGGAATCAGGTTGCCGGTGGCGAAATTGCCCTCGCGAAAGGAGATCGAGATCACCAGCAGCAAGGGAAATGCCACCAGGGCGACGACGCCCAGCAGGGCGAGATGCGCGGCCAGCTTGCGCGCACGGATGGAACGCGGTTGAACCATGGCCATGGAAGAATCCTCCTGAAATCCGGACCTACACCTCGACCCGGGAAAGCCGCAGGTTGAGCAACGACAATCCCATCACCAGCAGGAAGATCAGGGTGGCGATGGCCGCTGCCAGCCCGAAGTCCTGCCCGGCATCCTGGAAGGCGATGCGATAGGTGTAGCTGACCAGCAGATCGGTGGTGCCTGCCGGCGTACTCGCCCCGAGAATGTCCGGGCTGCCGCCGGTGAGCAGGGTGATCAGCACGAAATTGTTGAAGTTGAAGGCGAAGGCAGCGATCAGCAGCGGTGTCAGCGGCTTGATGATCAACGGCAGGGTGATCCGGAACATGTTGGTCAGGGGGCCGCCGCCATCCACCGCCGAGGCCTCGTACAGATCACGCGGCACCGACTGCAAGAGCCCCATGCACAACAGCAGCATGTAGGGATACCCCAGCCAGGTATTGACGATCAGCAGCATGGTCCTGGCCATGGCCGGATCGGTGAACCAGTTAGGACGGATGCCGAACAACCCTTCGAGGATCAGGTTTATCTCGCCGTAGGACTGGTTGAACATGCCCTTGAAGATCAGGATCGAGATGAAGGCCGGCACGGCATAGGGCAGGATCAGCAGCGTGCGATACACGGCCTTGCCCCGCAGTTGCTCCCACTGCAGCAACGAGGCCAGCACGAAGCCCACCGCCAGGGTGAAGAGCACCGTGAGACCGGCGAAGACGAAGGTCCAGACGAAGATGGCCAGGAAGGGGCCCCGCACGTCGGGATCCAGCAGCACGCGTGCGTAATTGTCCAGCCCCACCGCCACCGGCCAGCCCGGTGTCAGGCGTTCGCCCTCGCCGTCGACGAAGAAACCATGCTCGCGATCCGGCGTCAGTCGAGTCCCGTCACGTAGATCGGTGAGGCTGCCATCGGGGTTTTCCGTGTAGCGCGGCAGAATCGGCGCGAAGTGCCGCAAACCGGCCATGCGCAGCTCGACGCCCTCGGGAGTGGTCAGTACCAGTCGCTGGAGGCGCTCGCGCTCGGCGATCACCTCGCGCATGCCCAGGACCTCTCCAGCCGGTGGCGACTGGGCGGGATGCACCGCCAGGGAGCCTCCCGACTCGCTGTCGACCAGGGGCTCGGATATCAGGCGCGCCGCCCAGATACTCGTCTCTTCCCCCTGGGCCTCGAGATAGAGCCGGACACGCTCGCCTTCGCGATAAAGCCGGAAATCGAAGGCGCTGCCCTCGGCCTGATAGGTACGCTCGAGAAACTGGGCACGCACCCGCTCCTCACTGAGCAGGTTGCTCGAACTGTAGTTGCTGAAGCTGATGCCGACGGTATACAGCAGTGGAAAGATCACGAAGACGCCCATGCCGGCCAGTGCCGGGAAGACGTAGCGATGACTCATCAGCTCGCGCTTGCCGAACACTACCGCCAGGGAAGCCCCCAGCACCAGGAACAGCAACGCGAACATCCACTGCCCCCGCAGGTGGAACGCCACCACCAGCCACAGCAAGGACACCACCAGCGCCGCCACCAGGGCGCGGGAAATCCAACGGCGATAGCGCTCGGCAAGGGAGCGGGAACGATGGCGCGGCAGGCCGCGTGAAGCATTGGTCGTGAACATGGCCGGTCACCTGCCGCCCGCGACCGGACCGGAGCCAGGACGCGGACGAATGTTGGGAAGGATCACTGAATCGAGGTACGCATGCGCTCGGCGGCAGCATCGAGTGCGGCCTGTGGCGCCTGGCGGCCACTGCCGATGTTCTGCAGCGCCGGCTCCATGGCCGACCAGAAGGCCCCCATCTCGGGAATGTTGGGCATGGGGTCACCGATCTCGGCGTTGGCCAGGGTGGCCGCGATATTGGGGTTCTCGCCCAGTTCCGCCTGATAGGCCCGATGCGCCACCGCGCCCAGCGAACCGTCACTGTTGAAGGTCCGCAGCCCTTCTTCATCGAGCAGGTAGCCCTCGAGGAATTCGGTGGCCAGGAAATCGTTGGGCGAAGCGGCATTGATCATGGCCGCGGTCACCCCGAACAGCGGCTTCGCCCTTTTCTCCCCCACCTTGGGCAGCGGCGCCACGCCGAAGTCGATGCCGCTCTTTTCCAGGTTGCTCCAGGCCCAGGGGCCGCTGATCATGGTCGCCACCTCGCCACGATTGAAGCGCGAGGCCATGACGTTGTAGTCGGTTCCCTCGGGCAGCACGCCGGAGTCGATCAGCTCGCGCAGGCGTTGCGCGCCCTCCACGGCCCCGGCATTGTTGACGCCGATGTCGCCGACGTCATATCCCTCGGCGGTCCGCTTGTAGGGATAACCACCATTGGCGGCCAGCAGGGGCCAGCCGTAATAGGGTTCGCCGTAGTCGAACAGGATCGCCTTCTTGCCCTCCTCGCTCAGTTCGGCGTCGAGCTCGGCCAGGGCCTCGAAACTTTCCGGCGGTGTCTGGACGATATCCTTGTTGTAGATCAGGCCCAGCGACTCCACCGAAATGGGATAACCGTAGGTTTCGCCATTCCAGACCATCGCGTCCCAGGTGAAATCGAAATAGCGCTCGCGATACTCCGTCGACGGCGACATCGTCTTGATCAACCCGCTCTGGGCCCATTCGCCCATGCGATCATGAGCCCAGATGACGATATCCGGCCCCTTGCCGCTGCCGGCGGCCTGCTGGAAGCGATCGGTGAGGTTGTCGGGATTAACGATCTCGACGTCGATGCCCGTCTCCTGCGTGAAGCGCTCGGCCACCTCGCGGATGCCTTCCGGCCCCTTGTTGTCCCCCATCCAGATCGTCAGGGAGTCGTCCTCGAAGGCCAGTGCCGGCGATCCCCCCAGGGCGATCGCCGCCAGGCAGGCCGGCAGTGCGTAGCGTCGTGTCATGGCATGGATCCTCTTGTTATGGTCTCGCAGGTACCGCTCGCGCCATGGACCGGTACCGCGTCGCCCCAAGACTCCACCATCCTCGCCACGACGTGCTCATCCCGCAGGCCCGCGAGGGTGGCGTAGCCCAGGGGCGTAGAAGGACCATGTCGGGCGGCTCGCCATGACAGTGCCCGGGCCAGGCGTCTACCACCTTGGTCGCAAATCGCCCCACGAACCGATAATTCGCGCCATACTGGAAGCATCTGTAACGATTAAGATACCCAGGTGCCGCATGCCGTTGATCCATGACAAGCTGATGACTCCCGCTCTGCCCCCGACCACTGTGGCCCGCGAGCGGCTCAACGACCATTTCGCGCTCAGCGAGCATACGCGCTTGATGGTGGTCCAGGCCCCCTCCGGCTACGGCAAGAGCACCCTGATGGCCGAACGGCTGCCGGCCCTGGAGCAACCCGCCGCCTGGCTGCGCCTGGAGGCCCAGGACGACGATCCGCTGCGCTTCGCGCGTTACTTCGCTGCCGCGCTGGGGACGCTCTGTCGCCAGCATCTCGGCCTTTCCCTGCTCGAGGACGACGAGACTCAGCCGCTGGCCTCACGCATCGACGGCTGGCTGACGGTACTGCCCGACCGGGCGCCCCCCTGTCGCCTGGTCATCGACGAGTTCGAGCACCTGCGATCGCCGGAGTTGCTGGAGGACCTGCGCTACTGGCTGCGCCATCAGCCGCGCTGGTTGACCCTGACCGTGATCTCCCGCTCACGCCCGGATCTCGGGCTCGCCGCCCTGCGCCTGCGCGGCGAACTCGAGGAAGTCGGCCCGACGCAACTGGCCTTCACCCTCGATGACAGTCGCACGCTGAGCGATCAGCAACTGAGCTTTCCGCCCACCCGGGTCAGCCTGGAGCGTGCCCTGCGGCTCACCGGCGGCTGGGCCATGGCCATCAACTGGTTGTTCGAACGCACCACCACCACCGCCAGTTTCGATGCCCTGCTGGAACGCCTGGACGGTGCTCATCCCGATTTCGTGGCCTGGTTCGACGACCTGATGCACGAGGCCCTGGAGGAATCGGACCGCCTGCTGGTGCACCAGCTCGGCGTGCTCGAGCGCTTCTCCCCTCACCTGGTCGCCCGGCTGCTCGAAGGCAAGCAGGCCGGACGCCGTCTCGAGGCGCTGGAGCAGGCCGGAATCTTCATCGAACGCGACGATCCCCATTCGACCTGGTGCCGCTTCCATCCCTTGTTCGCCCGGTACCTGCGCTACTGTCGCGGCGAGCTCAGCCTGGAAGACCAACGCGACCTGCACCGCCGCGCCAGCCATGCCTGGCTGGCCATGGGCGATCCGGCCCTGGCGGTGACGCAGATGACCGCGGCGCATGACCCCGAGACACTGGCCGCCCTGGTCGAAGCCGAGGGGCCGGGACTGCTCGATCGCGGACAGTGCGCTCCTCTGGCACGCGCCCTGGACGCCCTGGGCGACGCTCGCCTGTCGGCGTCTCCCCGCCTGACGTTGTTGTGGGGCTGGGTCACCCACGCCCAGTACCAGTTCTCTCACACCGAGCGCGTCATCGGCTGGATCGAGGCGCGACACGACCAGGACGAATGGCAGGAACTGACCGCCGAGTTCGCCACCCTGCGCGCCCAGCTCGCCATCAACCGTGGCGAGGCCCAGCATGCCGCACCGCTGGCCGAACGCGCCCTGAACCTCCCCGCCACCTACCTGCCCGGCACCCCCTTGGCCGCCGCCGCCATTCTCTGCGAATCGCGTTTCGTGCAGGGATACCTGGAGGAGTCGCTGCGTCGCGTTCGCGATGTCGCGGCCGAGGCTCGACGACGCGGCGACGATCAGCGCCTGCTCTGGGCCCACTGCCATGAATCGGAAACCCTGGTCGCCATGGGCCGGCTGCAGGCCGCTCACGACATCCAGCAGCGTGCCGTGGCGCATATCGAGCACCATCGGCTGCAGCACCTGCCCATCGTCGAATTCGTGCATCGCATCCGCAGCCAGCTGCTGTGGGAGTGGCACCGGCTCGACGAGGCCGAACAGGCCGCGCTCGACGGTATCGCCGTACTCGACAGCCAGGGCGAACACTGGACCCTGCAGTGCCATGTCAGCCTGGCCAAGACAGCCCTGGCGAAAGGCGACCATACCCAGTGCGGCGACCATATCCGCCGTATCCGCAAGGTCCTGGCCGAAGGCGACTACCATATCGACTGGCGGGCCAATGCCCACGCCACCCTGCTCGCCTGGTGGGCGGGCCAGCGCGACCTGGAGGCCATCGAACGCTGGCGTCAGGAAGCCCCGGCGGCGAATCCGGCCGGCGCCACCAACCACTTCACCCAGTGCAATGCGCGCAATCACGCACGAGCCCTCATGCATCTGGGACGCTTCGAGCCGGCGCGCGAGCTGCTCGAGGCCCTGGAAACGCAGACGCAACGCCTGGGGCTGGTGACCGACGCCAATCGCAATCGGCTTTGCCTGGCCCGGCTCGAGTGGCTGGCCAGCAATCGACAGGCCGCCCTTTCGCACCTCGCTCAGGCACTCGAGCTGGCCTCGCGCACCGCCCTGGTCGGCAGCTTCCTGCGCCTTGAGGATGATCTGTCGCCCATGCTCGATCTCCTGCTGGAAAATGACGCCCTGAACGACCTGACGCGCCAGCGTGCCGAACGCCTGCTCGACCTGATTCGGCGGCGTCACGACTACGGACGCGCGGTCCGTCTGATGTTCGACGATGACGTGATCGATGGTCTGGTCGCGCGCCCCGATGTGCCCGAGTTGATCCGCACATCGCCGCTGACGCGTCGCGAGTGGCAGATTCTCGGCCTCATCCACGCCGGACTCTCCAACGAGCGGATCGCCGAACGCCTGAGCGTGGCCCCCACGACCATCAAGACCCACATTCGCAGCCTGTATCAGAAGCAGAACATTCGTCACCGCGACGAAGCCATCGCCCTGGCGGGCCAGTTGCTCGAACGCATCCAGGGCGAGGCACCGGCTCCCGCCATCGCCTCCACCCCGCCTCCTCCCCCGAGCTACGCCTGACGGGGAGGAGGTCGAGCGCGTCCCTGACCGTCACCATGCTTCTTGTCAGGCGGAGCCCGTCGTACCCGATCCGGGCTTCGCGTCATCGAACAGGAGGACTCAGGCATGACCCGGACGACGCGAATCGACAAGCATGGACCGGAGTGGTGGCGTGGCGCGGTGATCTACCAGGTCTACCCACGCAGCTTTCAGGACACCGGCGACAATGGCGTGGGAGACCTGCGCGGCGTGACCGAGCGGATGGACTACATCGCCTCGCTGCACGTCGACGCCATCTGGCTATCGCCCTTCTTCACCTCGCCGATGAAGGACTTCGGCTACGACATCAGCGACTATCGGGACGTCGACCCGCTGTTCGGCACTCTCGAGGACTTCGACCGCCTGGTAGAGGCCGCCCATGCCAGGGGGCTCAAGGTCATCATCGACCAGGTGCTGTCGCACACTTCCGACCAGCATCCCTGGTTCGTCGAGAGCCGTCAGGATCACGACAATCCACGCGCCGACTGGTATGTCTGGGCCGACCCGCGCCCCGATGGCACGCCGCCCACCAACTGGCAATCGATCTTCGGCGGTGCGGCCTGGCAATGGGATACCCGGCGCCGCCAGTACTACCTGCACAATTTCCTGGCCGAGCAGCCCGATCTCAACTTCCGCCATCCCGAGGTCGTCGAGGCCGTCCTCGGCGAAGTGCGTTTCTGGCTGGATCGAGGCGTGGACGGCTTCCGTCTCGACGCCATCAATTTCTGCACCCACGGGGAGCTGCGCGACAACCCGCCACGGGAGGCGCTCGAGGAAGGCTTCATGGGCGTCCGCCCGGACAATCCCTATGCCTCCCAGCACCACCTGCACGACAAGACCCAGCCCGAGAACCTGGCCTTTCTCGAGCGCCTGCGCGCCCTGCTGGACGAATACCCCGGCACCACTTCGGTGGGCGAGGTCGGCGACGACGATTCGCTGACGGTGATGGCCGACTACACCCGGGGCGGCAAGCGGCTGCACATGTGCTATTCCTTCGACCTGCTGGGCGAACGGCACGACCCCGACTACCTGCATCACACCCTGGCCACCATGGAAGCCCGTCTCGACGACGGCTGGCCCTGCTGGGCACTCGGCAACCATGACGTGACACGGCTGGCCACGCGCTGGAATGCCGAGCAAGACGCGGCGGCCCTGCGCCTCTACATGGCCTTCCTGCTCACCCAGCGCGGCAGTATCTGCCTGTATCAGGGCGAGGAGTTGGGATTGGGCGACGTGACGCTGGACTTCGACTCCCTGGTCGACCCCGCCGGCATCGCCTTCTGGCCCGCCTACAAGGGACGCGACGGCTGCCGCACCCCGCATCCCTGGCGACACGACGCCGCTCATGGCGGCTTCTCGACGACCGCCCCCTGGCTGCCGGTCGCCACCGAGCACCTGGCTCTGGCCGTGGACCGCCAGGAAGACGATCCGGCTTCACTGCTCAACGCCTATCGCGCCTTCCTCGCCTTCCGCCGTCACCATCCCGCTCTGGTCGAGGGCGAGGTCGTTCATCACCCGGTACGCGACGGCGTCATGCGCCTGGAGCGTCGGCACGACGACGAACGCCTCCTGGTGGCCCTCAACTTCACCGACGAGCCCCGCACCCTGCCCGCCCCGACGACCATCACGCCGCTGGACGACGCGCCGTCATGCGTCAACGGCCGATGGGAAGCGGGCAGCGTGACGCTGCCGGCACGAGGCATCGCCATCACTTCGACCACCGATGGCTGGCCGGATCGCTGACATCGCTCGACCCGGGCGCTCGGTACCGAATATGGCCGAGCTCCGAAGGGCGGGTCGGAGGATCCGGCACGGCCGGGACTGGGCCAGTCCCGGCCGTGCCGGTATGCTGGGCACCCAACGCATTCGGCATGGAACTCCGCTGTGACACCTCCCTCTCGGCATATCACACTCAAGGACTTGGCCCGCGAACTCGGCGTCTCGACCGCCAGCGTTTCCAACGCCTTCAACCGACCGGACCAGCTCTCGCCGCGCCTGCGCGAGCGTATCCTCAGCGAGGCCCAGCGCCTGGGCTATCAAGGACCGGATGCCCGCGCCCGCACCCTGCGCACCGGCCGCTCGCGGATCATCGCGGTAGTCCTCGCCGAGACCCTGACCTACAGCCTGAACGACGCGGTATCCAGCGAGCTGCTGACCGGGATCGCCGAAGTGCTCGACGATCATGGCCATACCCTGCTGTTGCTATCGGGTCGGCAACCCGGTTCGCGGCAGACCTCCGGCACGGCCAGCATGGCCGACGGCTTCATCGTTTATGGCCTGATGCCGAGCGCGATGCTGCTCAACGAACTGCCCGCCCAGCGCCCCCTGGTCGCCGTGGATTTCAACATCGACGGCCAGCCGATGGTGCACATCGACAATGAGCCCGCCAGTCATGCTATCGCCTGCTATGCCCTGGCGACACCGCCACGGCGCATCGGCGTGCTCACCCTGCGACTCACCGAGACGCCCTGCAACGGGCGGGTGACCGAGGAACAACCCTGGTTGACCGCCGAACGCACCATTACCCGCGCCCGTCTCGATGGCTTCCATCGCGCCTTCGAGGAACACGGCATCGACCCGGCGTCGGTGCCAGTGTGGAATATCGAGGAGAATACCCATGACATCTGCGCTCCGGTGATCGCCTCCATTCTCGACCTGCCCGACGACGAACGGCCGGATCTGCTGCTGTGCATGTCCGACCGCATTGCCCTCACCGCCCTGACCCTGGCCGAGCAGCGTGGCCTGCGCGTGCCCGAAGATCTGCGCCTGACCGGTTTCGACGGCATCGCCGAAGGGCAGTATCGCTCGCCGCGCCTGACCACGGTGCGCCAGGACAGCACCGAGAAGGGGCGCATCGCCGCACGCATGATCCTCGGCCTCGTCCCCGCCGAGCCCAGCCTGCTGGCCACCGAGCTGATCGTCGGCGAGAGCTGCCCCTAGGCCGCAAGGCACGACGCCCCGGGCCATGCGGCTCCGGGGCGTCGTTGTCGCGCCGGAAAGGCGGATCGGTTCGGCAACCTCAGCGCAGCAGCAGCACCGGCCCCCTGGCCTTGCGCAGCATGGCGGTGGTGGTGCTGCCCACCAGCAGGTGACGAATACGCGAGTGACCGTAAGCCCCCATCACCAGCAGGTCGATCCCCTGCTCTTCCTGATAGGCACGCAGCGTCGCCTCCACCTCACCGGCGAGAATGGCGCCTTCGGCCGCATGACCGGCATCCGTCAGCGTCTTGAGCGCCCAGTCGAGCTGGGAGCGATTGTCGCCGGTCTCGGCGCCGACAATCACCACATGCACCGGCACGCCCTCGAACAGCGGGCTCTTGGCCAGGACCTCCACTCCCTTGCGGGTGGTCTTGCTGCCATCGAAGGCGATCAGCGCCTTCTCGGGCCGGCTGAAGACATGGGGCACCATCAGGATCGGTCGGTGAAAACCGCGCACCACCCGCTCCAGGTTGGAGCCCAGGTGGCCGCTGTCCTGGTGCGCGGTCTCGCCACGCTTCCCCACCACCAGCAGGCGGATTTCGTCCTGCAGCTCCTCCAGGGTCTCGACCAGAGTGCCGTTGCGATGACGGCCGGCGGGCTCGTCAACACCGCCTTCGACGGCTCGCTCCCGGGCCGCCTTGAGCATCAGCCGGCCCCGCTCCTGGGTCACCTTGGCACGCTTTTCCTCCAGCTGGGCCAGCTCCTCCAACAGGTGTTCGCGGGAGCCCAGGCCAATGTTGCCGGAGAGGTCGGTCTCGGCGACCTGGGGATGGTTGTCGTTGACATGCAGGAAGGTCAGCGGCGCTCCCAGCGCCAGGCTTGCCCAGGCGGCATAGTCACACACTCCTTCCGAGAACTTCGAGCCGTCGATGGCGGCCATTACCTGTTCGGTCATATCAGTGTCCTCCCATTAATTTCTCGACGGCCTCGGGGTCATCATGCATCGCATAGCGGTCGACAATGGTGGCGCTCGCCTCGTTGAGGCCGAGCAATTCCACCTCGGAGCCCTCGCGGCGGAACTTGATCACAATGCGGTCCAGGGCCTGTACGGCGGTGATGTCCCAGAAGTGGGCGCGAGACAGGTCGATGGTGACTCGCTCCACGGCTTCCTTGAAGTCGAAGGCCTTGGCGAAGCGTTCGGAGGAGGCGAAGAACACCTGACCGACGACCCGATAGGTCCGCTGGCCCTCCTGCGGCGTCTCGACGCCGACGTAGAGGATATTGCCCACCTTGTTGGCGAAGTTCATGGCGGCAAGCAAGACGCCGACGAAGACGCCGATCGCCAGGTTGTGGGTCCCGACAGTCACCGCCACGGTCGCCAGCATGACCATATTGGTACTCATGGGGTGCTTCTTGAGGTCCTTGATGGAGCTCCAGCTGAAGGTACCGATGGATACCATTATCATGACCGCCACCAGGGCCGCCATGGGAATCTGCGATACCCAGTCGGCCAGAAACACCACCATCAGCAGCAGCACCACGCCGGCGATCAGGGTGGAGAGGCGCGTCCGCCCTCCCGACTTGATATTGATCACCGACTGGCCAATCATCGCGCACCCCGCCATGCCGCCGAGCAGGCCGGTGCCGATATTGGCCAGGCCCTGGCCCTTGCATTCGCGGTTCTTGTCGCTGGGGGTATCGGTCAGGTCATCGACGATGGTGGCGGTCATCATCGACTCGAGCAGGCCCACCACGGTGAGCATGATCGAGTACGGCAGGATGATCATCAGCGTCTCGAGGGTGAGCGGCACCTGGGGCCACAGGAAGACCGGCAGGGTATCGGGCAGCTCGCCCATGTCACCCACGGTGCGGATCTCCATGCCAGTGAGCAGATAGACCGCGGTGAGGACCAGAATGCACACCAGCGGAGACGGAATCGACTTGCCGATTTTCGGCAGATAGGGGAATCCATAGATGATCGCCAGCCCCGCGGCCGTCATGGCATACACATGCCAGGTGACGCCGGTGAGTTCGGGCAGCTGGGCCATGAAGATCAGGATCGCCAGGGCGTTGACGAAGCCGGTGACCACCGAACGCGAGACGAAACGCATCAGATCGGCCAGGCGCAGATAACCGGCGAGGACCTGCAAGACACCGGTCAGCAGGGTGGCGGCCAGCAGGTATTGCAGGCCATGTTCCTTGACCAGGGTCACCATCAACAGCGCCATGGCCCCGGTGGCCGCCGAGATCATGCCCGGCCGGCCGCCGGCGAAGGCAATGATCACCGCCATGGAGAAAGACGCATAGAGCCCAATCTTGGGGTCGACCCCGGCGATGATCGAGAAGGCAATCGCCTCGGGAATCAGCGCCAGGGCGACGACGATACCCGCCAGGGTGTCGCCCTTGAGATTGGAGAACCAGCTCTGTTTCATCGTTGCGTACATGCTGCGGTCCAGTCAGGGAGGAGTGAATAGGGGCTGTCGTCGACGGATGACTGCAGAGAGGACAACAATCACGAGCAGGAAGATACGTCGACATCGAGCGATGTCGCCGCGAAGACGACGACATCGACGAAGAACATGAGGAGACAGGTGCTTTGTGAGCGCGGGATTCTAGCAGAGCCTATGCTGCACTGCACCCCGGACGCCGGGCCCGTTCGACCCGGCGGTCAACCAGCCCCTTGAGCAGCAGGCTACCCAACACCAGGGCGCCACCGGCAAAGGCCGCCGGCGACGGGCGCTCGCCGAGCAACCACCAGATCCAGAGCGTGCCCACCACGACTTCCAGCAGCATCAGCAGCCCCACCTCGGCGGCGGGCAGATAGAGCGGCCCACGCTGCAGCAGCGTGAACCCCAGCGGCAGCAGCCCCAGGCAGAGCACCAACAGCCACATAAGGGTGTGGCCGGATGGTAGCGTCATGCCGGGGCCCGCCAGGCCGTAGAGCGCCGCCGCGGCCGCCACGATGACCCCCGCCAGGGTGAGCATGGGGCTCATGTCGACACCCTGGCGCGTCCGGCAGAGGGTAAAGTTGGCCGCCATCGCCGTGGCGGCCAGCAGGGCAAAGGCGTTACCCCGCCAGGAACCGACTCCCACGTCATCCAGGGCAATCAGCACAATCCCCACCAGACAGGCCAGAATGGCCAGCCAGGTGCGCCGAGGCAAGCGCTCCTGGAGGAAAACCCGTGACAGCAGCGCGGCGATCAACGGCGCCCCGGCCAGGATCATCAACACATTCCCCCCCCGGGTGTACTGGTTGCCGAGCACGAAACCGAGGGTCGAGAAGCTGAACAGCAATGCCACCCCTATGCCGGTCCAGCCGCAGCGGCGATAGGCTGTTGCCGCACCGCGGCCATGGCGGGCGACGACAATCGCGAGGAAGCCCAGGGCGGTAAGCAACCCACGCCACACCAGAATTTCGGCGTCGGGAAGGCCGATCACCTTGATCAGCAGCGCATCGGGAGAAATCAGCAGCACACCGGTGCCGGTCAGCAACAGCCCCTGCTGGCGACGAGTCAGATGAGAAAGTGCCAAGGCAACCTCATGATCAACCTGGGCACCCCAGAGTGCCACGGCTCGCCGGCCGTGGCACGCAGTCAGACCGCATCATCGCTGCCGCCGGATGCCTGATGGTCACGGGCCGACATTGACTGCTGCATATGCTTGAAGGCCTCCATGATATCCATGGGCAGCGGGAAGACGATGGTGGAGGCATTCTTGTTGCTCATGTCGCTCATGGTCTGCAGATAGCGCAGCTGCAACGAGGCAGAGTTCTCGGCCATGACGTTGGCGGCCTCTACCAGCTTGCGCGAGGCCTGCAGCTCGCCCTCGGCGTGGATCACCTTGGCGCGACGTTCGCGTTCGGCTTCGGCCTGGCGGGCGATGGCGCGGATCATGCTCTCGTCGAGGTCGACATGCTTGATTTCCACGTTGGCCACCTTGATGCCCCAGCCCTCGGCGGAGCTGTCGATGATCTCCTGGATATCGTCGTTGAGCTTGTCACGCTCGGAGAGCATTTCATCGAGATCGTGCTTGCCGAGCACCGAGCGCAGGGTGGTCTGGGCCAGCTGGCTGGTGGCCATGGTGAAGTTCTCCACCTGGATGATCGCCTTTTCGGGGTCCACCACGCGGAAATAGAGCACGGCGTTGACCTTCACGGTGACGTTGTCCTGGGAGATAACGTCCTGTTCGGGCACATCCATGGTGACCACCCGCAGATCCACCACCTGCATCTTCTGAATCGCCGGGATGATGATGATCAACCCCGGCCCCTTGACCGACTGGAAGCGTCCCAGAAAGAACACCACGCCACGCTTGTACTCCGGCAGGATCCGGATCGAGGCGGCGAGCAGTATCACCACCAGCACGACGGGCACGAGATAGGAAATCAGCATGGTTGCCACTCCTTGAACGATTGGGCGACGGCGGATTACCGCCTCCCGGCTTGCCTTGGTCTTGCCTTATGCGGATGACGCCAGCGGCACGACCTCCAGGGTCAGGCCATCCAGTGCGGTAACCCGCACCGCCTGGCCCCGGACCAACGGCTCGACGCTGTGGGCACTCCAACGCTCGCCCATCAGGCGCACGTGGCCAGGCCCGGTAAAATCCTCCAGCGCGACGGCCTCGCTGCCCACGAGCCCCTCCTGGCCGGTGCGGACACGCCGTCGGCGCAGGCCGGCGAAGCGCAGCAGCACCCATAGCATCAGCGCCGAGGCGATCAGTGCCACGCCACCGATCAGCGGCAGCGAGAGCCTCAGATTTTCCGCGTCCATGAGAATCACCGAACCGATCACGAAGGCGGCGATGCCGCCGAATCCGAGGATGCCGAAGCTGGGCATCAGCGCCTCGCCCACGATCAATGCCAGCCCCACCAGAATCAACGCCAGGCCGGCGTAGTTCACCGACAACACCTGAAAGGCGTAAAGTGCAAGCAGCAGGCAGATGATGCCAATGGTGCCCGGCACCAGGCTGCCCGGGTTAGCGAGCTCGAAGATCAGGCCGTAGAAGCCGATGATCATCAGGAAGTAGGCGACGTTGGGGTCGGTGATCACGGACAGCAGCCGGGTGCGCCAGTCGGGGTCGAAGCGCTGAATGGCAAGGCTTGCCGTGGCCAGGGAACGCTCACCATCTTCCATCACCACGGTGAGGCCGTCGAGCCGTGCCAGCAGGTCGTCGATGTCGCGGGCCACCACATCGATGACATTCTTCTCGAGTGCCGCCTCGGCGGTAAGATTGACCGCCTCGCGCACCGCGGCCTCGGCCCAGTCGGCATTGCGCCCATGTCGCTCGGCCAGGCTACGAATATAGGCCACGGCATCCTCGAGCACCTTGCGCTCCATGGCGGTCTCGCCACGCCGCGGGGCCTTTTCGTCATCCTCCTCGGCGGCACCCGCCTCATCCGGGGCGCCCTGCGTCTCGGAGGATTCGCCCTTGCCATTTTCCTCCTGTTGCGACCCGTCGTCACCCAGGCCCGGCAGCCCTCCCCCGCCCAGCTGCACCGGCGTTGCCGAACCGAGATGGGTCGACGGCGCCATGGCAGCCACGTGGCTGGCATAGAGCAGATACGTACCCGCGCTGGCCGCTCGGGCCCCCGCCGGGGTCACGAAGAAGGCTACCGGCACCTCCGAGGCAAGCATGGCCTGGATCATGTCACGCATGGCGGCATCGAGCCCCCCGGGTGTATTCATCTCCACCACCACCAGCTCGACATCCGCCTCGGCGGCACGCTCCAGGCCACGCTGAAAGTAGTCGCTGGTGGCCGGGCCGATCGCGCCCTGCACGCTCATCACCTGCACACTGCGATCATCATCCCGGGGCTGACCCTGAGCCTGGAGCACCAGCAGAAACGCTCCCAGCATCAGGCAGACCAGGCTAATCAGCATCCCCATGCGCCGTGAGCACGGAGTACGCAACGGCTTCATACCTGCCTCCTGAACGTTGCACAGATCCGGAAGCGTGCACCACGTCGGAATAATTCAGTCTGCATAGTAGTCAGGGTAGCAGGCCGCCTCACTGCCCACGACACACCCCGACATAACGCGCCACCCAGGATTCGGCAAGCCTTATCACAATGGCGACTGGTGCTCGGTGCCGCTCGCTGGCAGCATATTCGCCCATGACAGAACGCCCAGGACAAGGCGGCCCAGGAGTCAGGACGCGGCTCCAGGGTTGGCTGCACCCACTGACACTCCCGTTGCTGACCCTGCGCAGCCGCTTGCTGGCTGGCGCGGGATTATTGTGGGTGGTGCTTTGCATAACACTGCTGGCATTCGGCTGGCAGGCTGGTTCTCAGTTGGTCAGCGACACCAACCGTCAGCATCTGCGCTATGAAGCCGATCTGATCCGCAACTCCATCACGCATCAGGTCAACGAGCACCTGCAGGAACTGGAGCGTCTCGCACAGGACATTCCCGAGCCGGTTGCTGGCGCCCTCGATCCCGGGCAGTCACACACCTTGACGTCGTTTTTCGAAGGCCTGGTGCTGTTCGACACCGAAAGCCGAATCATGGATGCGTGGCCCACCCGCAACGACCGAGTAGGCGCCAGGTTCCCCGACCGAAACTATGCGCGTTTCATGCATGCCTTCCAGCATCCCCACGTAAGCGACCCTTTCCTGGGCCGATTCAGCGGTGAGCCCCTGGTGGTAATGCTGGTGCCGCTGCATGACGCGGAGGGGCACTACACCGGCTTCCTGGGCGGGCTGGTCAATATCAACCAAAGCCAGCTTTTCAAGGGTTTCAAGCGCCTGGGCGAAGGCGGCCATGTCACCATTACTACCGCGGCGGGTCAGCGCCTTTACCAACCCGGTCAGCGTCAGGCAATCGCCGAGCTGCCCGAGACCCCTCCCCCGGCATTGGAGCGGGCACTCTACGGCTGGCAAGGCGAGGCCGAGGAAACCACTATCAGCGGACAGCCTGCGCTGGTGGCTTACCGTCAGGTCTGGCCGGCCGACTGGATCGTCGGCGTGCACCTGCCCAAGGATCAGGCCGAAGCACCATTGATCGCCGGCATGCAGCGAATAACGCGTCCTGCCTTGTGGGTTCTGGGTGTGGTGCTGCCGATAGTCGGTTTTCTGATCTGGCTGGCACTGCGTCCGCTGACCAGGCTGGCCAGGCAGGTCATGGAGCTTCGAGATGAACAGCGCCACACCCTCGAGATCCCCACTCGGATGCCGGAGTTGCGTCGGGTCATCGACATTATCAACGAAACCGAAGAGGCTCGCATGATCAGCCGGCATGACCTCTCGCGCCGCAAGGCCTTGCTTAATGCGACACTGGCGGCTTCTCCCCAGGGCATGTTCGTTGCCGACACCCAGGGTCGGCTCACCTTTCTCAATGAAGCATTACACGAGATCCTCGGCTCATCCGTCAATCAAACGCTTGCTGGCTGGGCCAATAGAGTTCATCCCGACGAGCGCGAACCAGTCAGGGAGGTCTGGCGTCAGAGCCTTGCTCAACAACATGATTTCATGCGCCAGTTCCGCTTCATGGATTCAGATGGCGGTCAGCGCTGGCTGGATGTTCATACCCGTGCGATACACCTGGAAGGTGAGTTCATCGGCGTGGTCGGAACAGTGCGCGACATTACCCAGCACCGTCACGACGACGCGCTCCGCCGCTGGGAAGCGGAACACGACCCCCTGACGGGACTGCTCAACCGGCGTGGCCTGACACGCCGGTTGGAAGAGGCACTGGTGGAGTGGCAGAAAACCGGCGTGCAGACGGCGATACTGTTTCTCGACCTGGACCATTTCAAACCGATCAACGACCGGGGCGGTCATGCCCTGGGCGACAAAATGCTGCAGCGGGTCGCCGAAGCGATGCGATGCGTGATACGCAGCAATGATCATGCGGCACGCCAGGGTGGCGATGAGTTCGCCGTCCTGCTGACCGGCTGCAGCGTCGATCAGGCGCTGACCCTCGCCGAGGTGCTGCGTAAGCGTATCGCTACCCACTCGCTGGAATACCAGGGACAACACTGGCATGTCACCGCCAGTATCGGCGTCGACCACTTTCAACCGGGTGACAAGGGCATTGACGGCGTCCTGGCCCGCGCCGATGCCGCCAGCTATCGCGCCAAGCAGGGCGGACGCAATCGAGTCATTACCGACGAGGACGAGCCCCACCAGTCCGGCACCGGCTAGCCGGTGCCGGGTCTCGGGCATGTCGAACTGGTTAGCAGTCATGGCCACCCGCCGACTCAACCGAACCAACAGCCGACGTCTCTTGTCGTTATCATGTGACACGGTGCTTCTCCTCGATGATTGCCCACAGGGCCAAGGGATATTGCTATTCTCCCGACGACATTCTACGCCATCGTGACCGCTAACCTTCGCCGATATGTCTTGGCAGGAGCCGCGACCGGGCGAAACTCTCGGCCGGAGGCTGTAAGGATCCCTGCTTCGCCACGACACTTCTTGCAAATTGATGTCATTCCATCGAGGAGGCCCATGACAGGCACCACGAGCGAAGCGAGCCCCTCCGAGACATGGGGCTCACAGAGAGAGCGCCTGGCCGAGACGCTGACCCGGCAGGGCTACCGGAAAGCGATACGTGAGCTGCGACCGATGGCCGACACCGGGCTGGCCCATCATCATGTCTGGCTCGTCCGTGACGGCGATGACTGGGTGGCACGACTCCCCAAGCAGAGCCAGCTGGGCCTGGAGGCAGGCGCCAATCTGGACTACCAGGCCACCTGCTTCGAACGCGCCGGCCCCTCCGGACACACCCCATCCCTGCAGGGCGTGCTTCCCCCATCGACAACGCTGCCTCGAGGCGGCCTGCTGGTGGATGCCGTAAAAGGGCGACCGGCCCGGCTGCCCGACGACCTGCCAGCGATCGCCGAGGCACTCGCCGCCCTGCATGGGCTGGCGCTGCCTCCCGCCGAAGCACGCGCCCCGCTGCTGGCACCAGCCGACCCCTGGGCCGCCATGCGCGCAGAGGTGACAACCCAGGCCGAGTTTCTCGACCAGGCCGGACTGTCCGCCGAGGTGGTGACGACGGTTAGAGAGGAGCTGGCATCCCTGCCGAACCAGCTTGATCACGGCGAGGCGGCGAGGCCACGGCTGATCAGCTTCGACGCGCACCCGGGGAACTTCCTGATCGATGCCGAGGGTCGTGCCATGCTGGTCGATCTGGAGAAGTGCCGCTACGGATTGCCGGGCTTCGATCTGGCCCACGCCAGCCTCTACACCTCCACCACCTGGGACCCGAGCAGTCATGCCGTGCTCGGCATCAGCGAACTGGCCGATTTCCACCACCGCTGGATGACCCGCACCGGCATCGGCGAGCTCGACACCCTGATCGCCTGCCGCCGCGCCATGTGGCTGTGGTCACTGACCTGGTGCGCCAAATGGCGTGCCAGCCATGATCGCACCCGGGACACCCGAGCACGCGGTGAAGACTGGTCTGCCGAGCTCAGCGATGACGCACTGATCGCTCATGTGCGCGACAGGGTCGACCACTACCTCTCCCCCGCCGCCATCGACCATGTCCGACGCGAGTTCGACGCGCTGGCCATTACCCTATCGAACGCCCTGGAACAGGATGCCTGACAATGTCTCGATACCGCCCTGCCCACCTGGCCACCGCGCTGGTCTGTGTCTTTCTCGGCCTGGCGTCGGCCACGTCGCTGGCGGCCGGCCCCGTCCCCGATGACTGGCAGGCCGTACGCGAGCAGGCTCGTGGCCAGACGGTCTACTGGAACGCCTGGGCCGGTGATACACGCACCAATGGCTACATCGCCTGGGTGGCCGAGCAGATGGCCGAGACCCACGGTGTCGAGGTCGTGCACGTCAAATTGGATGACACCAGCACCGCGGTCTCACGGGTCATCGCGGAGAAGGCGGCGGACAACCTGGATGATGGCAGCATCGACCTGATCTGGCTCAACGGCGAGAACTTCGCCGCCATGCGTGAGCATGACCTGCTCTATGGTCCTTTCGCCGAGACGCTGCCCAACTTCGCCCTGACGCGCCCCGCGAACAACCCCGAGATGGTCACCGACTTCACCCTGCCCACCGAAGGCTTCGAGTCGCCCTGGGGCAAGGCGCAGATCACCTTTTACTATGATAGCGACGAGCTCCGCGGGGACAGTCAGGAGGTGAAGAGTCCTCCCGACAGCATCGAGGCACTGCTCGACTGGAGCCGCGCCAACCCCGGGCGCTTCAGCTATCCGCGTATTCCCGACTTCACCGGCAGCACCTTTCTCAAACAGGCACTGATCGCCCTGGTCGACGATCGCCAGCCCCTCTATGCACCAGTGGAAGAGAGCGATTTTGCCAAGGTTACCGCCCCGCTGTGGGACTACCTGGATGCCCTGCACCCGCACCTGTGGCGTGGCGGGCGGCAGTTCCCGGACTCGGGGCCGGCGCTGCGCAGCCTGATGGGGGCCGGCGAACTCTCCCTGGCCTTTACCTTCTACCCCTCCGAGCCGGCTGCGGCGGTAGCCGACTTCGAGCTGCCCGCCAGCACCCGCAGCTATGTGCTTGACGATGGCACCCTGGGGAACGTCCACTTCGTGGCGATTCCCTTCAACTCGCCGCACAAGGCAGGTGCCCTGGTGTTAGCCGACTTCCTGCTCTCTCCCGTGGCCCAGGCCCACAAACAGGATCTCGCCGTCTGGGGCGACCGCACGGTACTCGACGTGGCGCACCTGGACGACGCCACCCGCCGACTGTTCACCGTCGATGCGAATAATGCCGCCATGCTTGCCCCCGAGGCCTTGTCGAGGACCCTGCCTGAACCTCACCCCAGCTGGATGACGGCCCTGCAGGAAGCGTGGCAATCACGTTACGTCGCCCGGTGAGGCAAGCAGTGCAGGAACACAGGAGGCACCGGACGCCATGTGGCTGCGCCTGACGCCGTTCGTGATTGTCGCTGTACTGGTCGGGCCCATCCTGGCCGGCGTGGCGATGGTGCTGCTACCGGCCTTCGGTTATCTACCCACACTGGGCGGCGAGACATTCAGCCTGGCCCCATGGCGCGAGTTACTGGCCCAGCCGGGGCTGGCACGCTCGGTGGGTATCAGCCTGGCCAGTGGACTGCTTACCACCGCCGTGTCACTGGTCGTGGTGCTGCTGTTCCTGGCCGCGGCCGCCGACACCCGACTCGACCACTGGCTGCGCCGGGCGGTGTCGCCGTTGCTGGCGCTGCCTCACGCCGCGGCAGCCTTCGGTCTGGCCTTTCTGATCGCCCCTTCGGGGTTGCTGGCACGGCTGTTCTCGCCGTGGATGACCGGCTGGGAAAGACCGCCGGATCTGCTGATCGTCCAGGATTCCTGGGGTCTCAGCCTGATGGCCGGCCTGATCATCAAGGAGCTCCCCTTCCTGCTGCTGATGAGCCTGGCGGCCCTCCCCCAGCTTGATGCCCCAAGACGCGTGGCCCTGGCCCGCTCGCTGGGCTATCGACCCACCATCGCCTGGCTCAAGGGAGTGGCTCCGGCACTCTATCCGTTGATTCGCCTGCCGATCTACGCGGTGATCGCCTTCGCCACTTCGGTGGTGGATGTCGCGATGATCCTGGGGCCGACACTGCCACCGACACTGGCCGTCTCGATTCTTGAATGGTTCCATGACCCCGATCTTGGAAAACGCTTTCTGGCCTCGGCCGGTGCCGTGCTGCAACTGGGCGTCACCCTCGCGGCCCTGCTCATTTGGTGGTGGCTGGAATGCCTGGCAAGACGACTGGGCCGACGCTGGGTAGTGAACGGCCAGCGACGCGGCGGCGAGCGCTGGCTGCGCCTCACCGGCCGCAGTTTTCTGATCACCACCACGCTCACCGCCGGGCTGGGGCTCGGTGGCCTGGCCCTCTACTCCGTCGCCGGCTTCTGGCGTTTTCCCGAGGCGCTGCCGACCACTCTGACCCTGGGGCACTGGCAGTCGGCGCTCCCTGCCCTGAGCAGCCCCGTGACCACCTCCCTGATCATCGCGGCAAGCGCCACCCTGCTCGCCATGCTGCTGACCCTGGCGGCACTGGAGAATGAGCAGCGTCACGGCCGGCGCGCTGGCAAGAACGGAGCGGCCACTGCACCCAACCGGCGTGTCACCGCCATGACACTACTCTACCTGCCGCTGATCGTGCCCCAGATCGCCTTCCTGTTTGGCCTGGTGGTGCTGCTGGAGAGCCTGGAAATCCGTGCCCGGCTGGCCCTGGTAATCTTTGCGCACCTGCTGTTCGTGCTGCCCTATGTCTTCCTGTCGATGGCCGAAAGCTACCGACGCTTCGACCCACGCTGGACGCGGCTCGCCCTGACCCTGGGTCACTCCCCCAACGGCGCCTTCTGGCGGGTACGCCTGCCCATGCTGCTGGCACCGCTGCTGACCGCCGCCGCCGTAGGCATGGCGGTCAGTATCGGGCAGTATCTGCCCACCCAGCTGCTGGGCGCCGGGCGCATTTCCACCGTCACCACCGAGGCGGTATCCCTGGCCAGCGGCGGCAATCGTCGCGTGACCGGCGTCTGGGCGCTGGTTCAGGCCACCCTGCCGCTGCTGGGGTTTATCATCGCCATGGGCCTACCCCGGCTGCTGTGGTCAAACCGTCGCGGCATGCAAGGAGCGCAATGACGACAACATCACATACCCTGGCTCTTGAAGAGGTCCGGCTCGCCCTGGGAGGGCGAACGCTGGTGGAGATCGATACCCTCATCGGCCCCGGCGAAGTACTGACCGTGATGGGCCCTTCGGGCGCCGGCAAGTCGACCCTGCTGGCCATGATAGCCGGCTTCCTCGACCCCGCCTTCGAGGCTCGGGGGCAGGTGTGGCTGCGGGGGCGCGATATCACCGCCCTGCCCGCCGAGGCGCGAGGCGTCGGCCTGCTGTTTCAGGATCCCCTGCTGTTCCCTCACCTCTCGGTGGCCGGCAACCTGCGCTTCGGCATGTCCCGACACATGAAGGACAAGAACGCCCGCATCGAACAGGCGCTTCATGACGTGGGCCTCGCCGGCTTCGGCCCCCGCGACCCGACCACCCTCTCCGGCGGCCAACAGGCGCGCGTCGCGCTGATACGCCTGCTGCTGTCCGAGCCTGCCGCCGTACTGCTCGACGAGCCCTTCTCGAGGCTCGACCGTCAGCTGCGCCACGAGATGCGCCAGCTGGTCTTCGATCGGCTGCGTCACGCCGGCCTGCCCAGCCTGCTGGTGACCCACGACCATGAAGATGCCGAGGACGCTGGCGGGCCGCTGGTCACCCTCGCTTGAACGATTCGGCCTGGTGATCCCTCTCTCCGATACTCTCGGGGGCCCTCCCCTCGCCGCGCCGCCAGGCAAAGTAGCGCGCCAGCCATCCGAGCAGCCGCTCGGGCTTGTGCGCATTCTTCCACACACCGGCGGTAGCCTTTACCGCCTCGCTGCGAGTGGGGTAAGGATGAATGGTGGAGAGCAGGCGGTTGAGGCCGATCCCGCGTGTCATCGCCAGGGTAAAGGTCGCCAGCATTTCCCCCGCCTCGGCGCCAACGATGACGGCCCCCAGGATACGATCGCCCCCCGGGCGAGTGAGCACCTTGACGAAGCCCCGTGACTCGTCCTCGGCCAGGGCACGATCCAGCTCACCCAGCGAATAGCGGGTTACCTCGACATCGATACCCTTCTCTCGAGCCTCACGCTCATTGAGGCCGACCCGCGCGATTTCCGGCGTGGTAAAGGTCACCGCCGGCAGCGCCCGATAACTGACCGGGAAGCGCTTGACCTCACCGAACAGGGCATTGACCGTGGCGTGCCAGGCCTGATGGGCGGCGGCATGGGTCAGCTGGTAGGGCCCGGCTACATCGCCGCAGGCCCAGACGTTAGGCAGCACGCTACGCAGCGTCTCATCCACCTCCAGGGTGCCGTTCTGCCGGGTGTCGCCCCCCAGTGCCTCGAGACCCATGCCGGCCACGTTGGCTTCTCGTCCCACGGCCACGAGCAGGTGCGTGAAGGGTTGGCGCGAGGTATTGCCATCCGCATCGGCCACCTCCAGGGCATGGCCCTCGCCGTCGGCGACGACCCCCAGCGCGCGGTGGCCCAGCAGCAGCTGCACCCCCTCTTCCTGCATGGCGACCTCGAGCTCCCTGGCCACCTCGGCATCCTCGCGTGGCACCAGCTGGGCGGCGGATTCCACCAGCGTCACCCGGCTGCCCAGCATGGCAAGGCTCTGCCCCAGCTCACAGCCAATCGGGCCACCGCCAAGCACCATCAAACGCTCGGGCAGGCTGTCGAGCTGCCAGAGGTTATCGGAAGTGAGCACCGTCACCGCCTCGATGCCGGGCAGCTCGGGCACCCGAGGCCGCGCGCCACTGGCGATGATGACATGTCGCGTGGTCAGGGTACGCTCCCCCTCCGGCGTCGCTACCTTGACCTCCCAGGGGGTCGTCAACTGCGCCTCCCCTTCGAGGACATCCACGCCCAGGCCTCGATAACGCTCGGGGCTGTCGTGGGGCTCGATACTCTGGATGGCACCCTGCACATGGGCCATCACCGCCGCAAAGTCCACTTCGGGCTCCGCCACCTGGACCCCATAGCGCGATGCCTGCCTGATTTCCCTGACCGAGCGCGCCGCACGAATCAGTGCCTTGGAGGGCACGCAGCCGGTATTGAGACAGTCTCCCCCCAGGCGTTCTCGCTCTACCAGGGTGACCCGGGAGCGTACGGCGGCGCCGATATAGCTGGCCACCAGCCCCGCCGATCCCGCGCCGATCACCACGATGTCACGGTCGAACTGCGTCGGACGCCCATACTGGCGAGCCAGGGAGCGGCGACGAACCAGCGCGACCACCCCCTTGGCCAGCCAGGGAAAGAGGCCGATCAACGCGAAGGAGAGCAGCAACGAGGGCGACAGGATATCGCCCAGCGACTCCAGCGCGGCCAGCTCGCTACCGGCATTCACGAACACGACGGTACCCGGCAGCATGCCCAGCTGACTGACCCAGTAGAAGGTGGTCAGCCGCATGCGCGTCAGCCCCACCACCAGATTGATCACGAAGAAGGGGAACAGCGGGATCAGGCGCAGGGTAAAGAGGTACAGGGCCCCCTCGCGAAGAATACCGGCGTTGATGCGCTCCAGCTGGCGGGCATAGCGCCGCTCCAGCGGCGTACGCAGCAGGGTACGCGCGATCAGGGCCGCCAGGGTTGCTCCCAGGGTGCTGGCGAAGGAAACCAGTAGAAGTCCCCAGCCAAGACCGAACAGGGCGCCACTGAGCAGGGTCATCAGGGTCGCCCCCGGCAGGGACAGTGCCGCCATCGCGACATAGATCAAAAAGAAGCCCCCGACGACCGTCACCGGCTCGCGCATCATCCAGGCATGAAAGCGCGCCTGCTCGGCCTGCAGGACCTCAAGGGTCAGGTAATCATTGGCACCGGATAGAAAGAACGCCACCACCAGGGTGACAACCAGCACCAGCAATATCAATCGACGTGAACGCATTGGGCCTCCTCGGGCCTGAAAAGGAAAGAGCAGCAAACATAGTGGGTCTGAGTCGTCGTTCGTGCGGTATCCTTACGCTTCCATATCATGATGGCCATGGCGACGATGCCTACTCCCCCCCTCAGCTTGATCATTCCCGTGTTGAATGAAGCGGCAACGATCACGACCACCCTGAACAGGCTTGAACCACTGCGCCAACGTGGCACGGAGGTGATCGTGATCGATGGCGGCAGCCGGGATGGTACCCCTGAACTGGCCCGGCCTCACTGCCAAAAGGTGATTGACGCACCCAGCGGGCGGGCGCGACAGATGAACCGCGGGGCAGAGATGGCCAGTGGTCGGGTGCTGCTCTTTCTACATGCGGACACACACCTGCCCGACAATGCCGACAACCATATCGGCAAGGCACTCTCGCGGGAGCGCTGCTGGGGAAGGTTCGACATCCACCTCGAGGGCGATAGCCGACTGCTGCCGGTGGTAGCCCGATCCATGAACCTGCGCTCACGACTGACCGGCATCGCTACCGGCGATCAGGCCCTGTTCATGACGCGCGCCGCCTTCGATGCCGCAGGGGGCTTCCCCGACCAGCCATTGATGGAGGATATCGCCATCAGTCGTCGCCTCCGGCGACTCTCTCCACCGGCCTGTCTGTGCTCAAGGGTGACCAGCTCCGGGCGCCGCTGGGACAGTCAGGGCGCCTGGCGTACCATCTGGCTGATGTGGCAACTGCGCTGGCGATACTGGCGGGGAGTGTCACCCGAGACATTGGCCAGGGAGTATCGACATGTGCGCTGAACGTATCGCCGGCGGGGTCAGGCTCGCCATCCTGGCCAAGGCCCCGGTGCCCGGAAGCGTCAAGACGCGCCTGATTCCAGGCTGCGGTGCCGAAGAGGCCGCTCGCGTTCATGCGGACCTGCTACGCCATACCCTGGCCGTGGCCTGCATGGCGCTGCCGACGAAGCAGATCGCGCTATGGACGGCCCTCGAGCATGAACACCCGCTGTTTCGCGAGCTGGCGACGCAATACGGCATCGCCCGGCATGCACAGACCGAGGGCGACCTGGGAGAGCGCATGCGATTCGCGCTGACGCCGGGGCCGGCGATGGTCATCGGCAGTGACTGCCCGGTACTGACTCCCGAGTTGCTGAACACCTGTGCCGAGGCACTGAACCATCACGACGCCGTCTGTCTGCCGGCAGAAGATGGTGGCTATGCGCTGCTCGGCCTCAACGAGACCCACTCCAGCCTTTTCACCGGTATCGACTGGGGCAGCGAACGCGTCATGGCCCAGACACGTCAACGCCTGGATGCCCTGGACTGGCGCCTGGCCTGCCCGGCCACGGTATGGGACGTCGATCGCCCAGAGGATCTGAGGCGCTGGCGGCACGCCTCCCGCAGCCACTCCTCGAAGGGGAGAATGGGATAGTTGAAGCAAAGTCCAGTGCCGCCGATGACAGTGTAATGATACCCACGGCACGGCGACGAAAGGCGGGCACTGGAAATTCCAGCGCCTGCCACACCCGAGATATTGGAGACAATTCTTATGGAAGGCCCGGCCCCAAGCACGGGTGACAGGTTTGCCAATCATCGATCGACACGCCTGGAGCGCCTTTCAGCGATCAGGCCAAGACTGGTCTCTTTCGCCAGGATGCATCTGCGAAACAATACGATGGCAGAAGATGCCGTTCAGGAGGCGCTGATGGCGGCGATCGAGAAGGATGCTACCTTCGCGGGGCGTTCCGGTTACGACACCTGGGTGTTTGGAATACTGAAGTACAAGATTCTCGATATCATGCGTTATCAGAAACGCCAGGGACACCTCCAGCCTCTCGACGAAGAGGGGGATGATGAGGTCATCGATCGACAGTTTCGGAAAAACGGACGCTGGGAAGCCCATTCACGCCCGGCAAACTGGGGAGACCCAGACGCCGTCGTCGAAAGCCAGCACTTCTGGAGGGTGTTCGACGCCTGCATGATCGCCCTGCCGGAGAACGCCGCCCGGGTCTTCTCGCTGCGAGAGTTGATGGGGCTCTCTACCGAGGAGATCTGCCGGCTGCTCGAGATTCGGGAAAACAACTGCTGGGTAATCCTGCACCGTGCGCGTCTTCGTCTACGCCAATGCATCGAGAAGGGCTGGTTGGAAGGAGAAACCTCATGATGATGTGCAAAGAAGCCACACGGTTGATGTCACTCAAACACGAACGCGAACTCACCCTTCAGGAAAGGGTTTCGCTACGGTTTCACCTGTCGATGTGCGGTGCCTGCCGGCAGTGTGACAGGCAGTTTTCGCTGCTTGGCGAGGCCGCCAGACAATACGGCCCCGACCACGAGGCCGATCAACACGAGTCCGGTCAAGAAGACGACGGGCGCTGAAGGCCCGTCGGTACTGCCTTTGATATCGACTTTCCTGATATCAACTGCCCTGATATCACTCGCCGGCGGCAGCGCTCGCCACGCTTTCCAGCACGCCCGCGACCTTGTCCAGCGGCAGGTCGCACTCCTCCAGGGAATGACGCTCGGCCAGGTAATGGGGCGAGTTCCATTCCAGCCTGACACCCTCGTCGATCTCGCGGATTACCATCTTCTGGGGCAGATCCAGCGCCATGCTTCCCTGACACTGCATCATCGGCGTTCCCACCTTCGGATTACCGAAGATGAAGGTCCGGGTCGCCGGCAGTGTCAGCTCGGCCCCTTCGGCATTGGCGGCGTGGTCGACCACCGTCATCAGCGTCAGCCCCTTCTCCTCGAGGGCGCCGCGTAGCCGCTGGTCGACACGTTCAATATCATCGCTCGACTGCAGGTGCATGACTCCATGCTCTTCCGCCTGCGCCATCAGGGGCATGGCCACCAGCATGGTCATCGCCGCCCCGATCAGTAACTTCCTCATGATATGTCTCACTCCGCGAATGCTGTTTCAGGTTGATCAAATTTCACAAATATGGAAAAGGCCCATGACTCGATTCCAGTATATTACCGTGCCCCCCACCATCATCAACACGGCATGAAAGCTGGTGACCGACAAGACAGCCAGCGTCTTCCATCTCCCTGGCCTGACGCCGCCAGTGGCGCAGCGTGGAGGGGTGCACACCGAAATCGGCGGGCAGCTTCACCCCGAGCGGCCGCGCCAGCACCTGAAGCAACGCCATATGGTGCACGGTATGGCTGGTCAAGAAGGCCAGTTCACGGGCCAGGCTGGTGGTCAACGAGAGACTGTCTCCCGCTTCATCGACCGGGTATCTCACTTGAAGTGACGCGGTGGCGTACTCGCCCAGCCGGGTCAGCCCCTCACGGATCTGGCCCAGCCGCTCTCGGGCCACGGCCGGATCCTGCTCCAGATCAGGCTCCCGGACACGCGCCTCGTAGTCGATGCAGGCGACACCGACGCCATTCAGCAGCGCCTGATAGTGATCCAGGATATGGCGCACATGACGCCCCAGGGTCTGGCGAGCCTCGGCATCGAAGCCGTGGCGATACGCTGTCGGGGAGACCGCCACCAGCAGCGACTCCAGCTGATACAGGCTACAGCGATTCTCCTCGACCAGGGTGTCGACACACGCTGGCAGGTCGGTCTCTTCCATGTGTCCTCCTCATGGCTGCCCGGAGATATCGATACCACGCCGGCCAGGAAGGCCGGCGTGGCGATTGCTCGACATCAATAGGCGCCTTCCCCCTCGGCTTCTGCCTCTCCTTCCGCTTCTGCCTTTCCCTCTGCTTCTGCTTCGGCCTCTCCTTCCCCTTCGGCTTCGGCCTGCGCCTTGTCCATCTCTTGTGTGCCGGCCTCGGCAGCATCTTCCGCCCCGCCTTCTGCACCGCCTTCTGCACCGCCTTCGGCGAGCATCAACGGTGCCTCCTGGCCACTGGTATAGACGCCTTCGTCGGGCTCGGCGGCGACCGCCTGCATGGCGGCACCACTGGCCACCAGCGCCAGGGCGGGTGCCGCATGGCCCAAGCGACGGCCAAGCCGTGCGATCAGGGTCCGGCGTTGCTCTTCTATCTCAGTCATGACATGACCTCCATCGTGATGACAGCAGCAGGCCAGCATCGTGCCTGCCACCGGGTGACGAAGCGTCCTGGTGGCGCCTCGTCATGCATGGCCGCCAGGCGATCCAGCGGCTCATACCTCGGCCGCCACCTCGCCGGCCGGGGTGGCATTCAACCGAGCAAGCTCGGCGAAGAGACCAGGATCATCTGCGGCAAGGTGCAGGGTATGGCGCGGTATTCCCTCCAGCCACGCATCGAGGCGCGTCATCAGGTCGGCCGAGGGCACGCCGCCTTCGCCGGTGTGACAACGCGGCAGCAACGCCGCCAGGGCATCGAGCCGAGTCTGCGGTGAGAGACCCACGGATACGGCATCCTGGCGTGCCTCCAGCGTCACCAGGCGAAACGACGTCGCGCCGCGTTCCGTGCTGCCGCCATCCGCCATATGGCCGTGCCCGGTGAAAGGCAGCCCCAGGGGCTCGACATGCATGATGCCATCCTGCAACGCCAGCCTGGCACCACGGCTCAGCCCTTCGCCGAGCGAAGACGCCAGGGTCTCGCGACAGGCCTGATCATCGACGGCCAGCAACATCATGTCCCCGGGCCCTGGCTGCCAACAGACCACGTCCAGCACCGGCTCACCGGAACGCGCCGCCAGTCGCAACAGCAGGGTGGAAAGCGCCGGCACCACCTCCGCCAGCGTCAGGCGGCTTGCCACCACACGGCGGCCCTCGGCCAGCGTGTAACCGGCGGGGGCCGCAAGCAGCGATAGTGGAGGTAGCTGCCCCGCCTCCTCCGGCAGCAAGGGCTCCAGCCCGCTGTCGAACGCCTCGACCAGGCGCTTCTCGGCCGCGGCATCGGCGACTCGCAGTGCCCAGGCTCGGCCAGCATGGCGAAGCTTCCATGTGGCCGGCTCGGCATCGGCGATCACGTCTGCCCGTACCGGCTCGCCCCGATCAGAGGCGTCCTGCACAGCCGCTTCTGTCTGGCAGAGCAGTCCATCACGACACCACTCCCCCAGGGTTTCCCACACCTGGCGGCGCAGCACCCCGGGCGCGAGCGGCTCGGTACTGGCCGCCCACAAGGCCTCGGCGATGGCATCGGGGTCGAGCCCTTCGGTCGCCAGCAGCCAGATCAACGCCGCGGCATCATTGGGACGATAGAGCCTTCCGGTGTCGGCGGCATAAAGTGCCAGGCTATCGGCCTCATGCAGTTCGGTGACCCGGCGTCGCGCCAGGCGCGGGCGAGGTAGAGCGTACCCGGCCAGCGCCTCGGCCAGCGTCATGTCCGCCAGCGAAGGCAGCGAAAAGAAGGGCAAATAACGTTCGGGGCTCACCGAGGGCAGCAGGCGCTTGAAACCACCGGCCCGTGATTCTTCGGCACGGGCCTCGGCAAGCAGCGCCGTTGGCGAGTCGTCTCCCGGCTCCGGCGCAGACTCACCGGTAATATCCACCAACCGCAACATGTCGCGCACCAGTTCCCCCTTGATACGCTCCTCGACGATGCCGCCATCCTCCGGCGCCGCGCAGGTGTCCAGCGACGGGCTGAGATTGCACTCCAGTATCCACGGCTTGAGGTCGTCATCGATCATGCAGTCGATACCCAGCAGCTCGTAGCCGCCGCGCGGATCGGCACCCACCTCGGCGGTGCGAGCGCGCAGGGCATCCACGCCGGAGATCACCGTCAGCGCCACCAGGTCCTCGATCCTCGCGAAGAGGGCATCGTCGTCGTGGCCCTGGTCACGCAACCAGGCGCGATAACGCTCGAGATCGATAAACTCCACCGGCACCTCGACACGAGTGTTCAGGGCGTTGATATCGGGGTTGGTGAGCTGGCTGTAGGGGTTATCGGCGTCATCGGGATCCCATGGCTCGGAGGCCAGCTTGGTAAAGCCCTGGTGGTAGAGATAGAGCCTCAGTGGGGTCAGCGAGCTGATCAACACATAGAGCCGCAGCACATACTTGTGGCCACGAAGGGTATGAGGGCGATCCAGATACGCCTGGACCAACCAGTTCGGGCTGACGGGTGCCTCGGCGGCGTCACGCAGCACCCTTATCCCCTTGCCCTTGGAGGCGTTGGTGGGCTTGAGAATCCAGCGCCTTTCCGGCGCCGCCAGGGCCGCCCGCTGCAGGGCATGGTAGTCATGGGGCATCACCCAGGCAGGAGGGAAGAAGGTCAGGCGTGACAGCAGAGGATGCCCCTCGCCCTCCTCGCCCACGCCCTCACCGACTCTCGCCTTCATGCGGGAAAGGCTCTCATGCAGACGACTCTTGATCGTCAGCGCGGCATTGCCGGGAAAGTGATTGAGCTTGCGGCGCGGCGATACGCGGCGAAACTGACCCGGCGCCGGCATGCCGGTAACCCAGGCGGCATCCCAGTGGGCCTCGTCTCCCTCCACCCATCCCTGGGCCTCCAGGGCTTCGCGAAAGAAGCGGTCTTGCGCGGCGGCCCGCTGGCCACTCAGCCAGAAGTACCGAGTCGTGGAATCCTGGGGCATGCTCGAATCTCCTCTGCACCAGTCGGGAATCCTGGATAGCTGGTGACTGGGTCGTGGCGAATGGCGACTCCTTACAGGAATAGCAACTCATTCGTCGCCTGTCGCATTCATCAGTGGTGCGTTGGTGAAGGCTTGAGGCGCTCCATGCTCGGGTCAGCGACATGCGTAAAACGAGGACGATAGCCCGGCTGATATTCCTTTTTCGAATAAAAGTGTCGACAAGCATTCTTGGCGAGAGGGTGACAGATCGTTGCAGCATGAAGGCATCTTCCTTCCCGACGACGAGGTACTCGCCATGCGGACTCGATTCCTGATCGCTGCCGGCGCGCTGGTCCTGGCCGGGCACGCCCATGCCCAGCCCCCCTCCCCTCTGGTCGATGCCGAGTGGCTGAGCGACCAGCTGGGTCACGATGACCTGGTGGTACTGGACGTTCGCTCCAGCATCGACAACGGCGGCGACCGTGCCTCCTTCGAGAAGGCCCGCATTCCGGGCAGCCGCTACTCCAGCTATACCGACGCCGGCTGGCGCGAGAATCGCGACGGCGTCGCCGGCCTGATGCCCGACATCGAGGCGCTCGAGACCCTGATCGGTGAGCTGGGTATCGACAATGACGACACCGTGGTGGTGGTGTCGGCCGGCACCGGCGCCACCGATTTCGGCAGTGCCGCACGTATCTACTGGACCTTCAAGGCTCTGGGCCATGACGAGGTAGCGGTACTCAACGGCGGCTTCGCCGGCTGGCAGGCCCAGGACTTCGAGGTCGCCAGCGGCGCCTATGACGCCCCCGAGGCAGCTACCTTCGAGGCCAACCGTGAGGAAGAGCTACTGGCGACCACCGAGGAGGTGGAAGCGGCCATCGAAACCGGCGAGACGCTGGTGGATGCCCGCCCGGTGGACTTCTACACCGGCAAGACCCAATCGTCGGCGGCGCGTGCCCCCGGCACGATTCCCGGGGCCGTCAACCTGCCCCATCACGACGCCCTGGTCGAGCGCGACGGCGCCTACTACCTCGAACCCGAGCGGCTCAAGGCCAATATCGAGGCACTCGACCTGGACCCCGAGGCCCCCACCGTGGCCTTCTGCAATACCGGCCACTGGGCCGCCAGCGGCTGGTTCCAGCTCAGCGAGATTGGCGGCTTCGACAACGCCGCCATGTACGACGGTTCCATGGCCGAGTGGACACAGGACGACGCCCGTCCGCTGCAGCTGGCCGAACGCGGCATTGTCACCGTTGGCGAAGCGGTCGAGTGACACCCCCGGAGGTCCCTCCTCCGAGGCCCTGAGGCCCCGAGGCGTGTACCGGCCACGGGGCCTCGGCGCCCGCCGCTTAGCCGAGGCGTTCGGCCAGGGTCGCAAGGTCGCCGACGGTGAGGTCGGGGTCGATGCCCCAGGGATCGAACGGGGCCTCGGCGCTACGCCGCACCCAGGCCGCATGCAGGCCGGCATGACGAGCGCCGATCACGTCGAAGGGATTGCTGGAGACCAGCCAGGTGTCACCCGGCTCACTCTCGAGCCGATAGCGGAGATGGGCGTAGACGGCAGGGTCCGGCTTGAAGCGTTTGACCTCATCGGCGCTGATCACCGTCTCGAAATGGTCGCGAATACCGGCCTGCTCCAGCAGCCCCTCCACCGCCTGCCCGGTACCATTGGAGAAGGCCACACAGGTGACGCCGGCCTCGCTGAGTCGGCGCAGGGCTCCGGCGACATCGGCAAAGGCCGGGAGCCTGGCGTAGGCCTGCATCAGGTGGGCACGGTCCGTCTCGGATAACCCGACCTGCAGGGCTCGGTCGGTAAATACCAGGGCCTCTTCGGTACACTGACTGAAGGGGACATAGCCTCCCATCAGCCCTCGCCGGAAGCTGTACTCCAGCTGCTTGTCACGCCAGCGACGTGAAAATTCCGGCGCCAGCGCCATCTTGCCCAGGGCATCGAGACGCTGCTCCAGCTCGGTGAGCACTCCCAGGGTGTCAATCAGGGTGCCGTAGACGTCGAAGGCCAGGACCTGTGTCATAAGAAGCATTCCTTCACTGCGGGACGATGCCCCGAGGGTGTGCCTGCTCGGCCCACAAGGCAAGCCCCGGCTTCGGCCATGCCATCAACGACATCGCCGCGGGACAGGCCCGCGGCGATGAGATGGCTCTAGTGAGCTCAGATATCAAAGGTGGCGTCAGGCAACCGGTGCCGCCACTGTCTTGAGCGCCCCCTCGCGCACCAGCTCATCGGTGACCCGGTCCACCGCACGACGCGCGCGGGCAACGATCTCGTCGACCTGCTCACGATTGACGATCAGCGGCGGTGCAAAGCCCAGGATATCGCCCTGGGGCATGGCGCGGGCGATCAGGTTTTCGTCGAGCGCCGCCGCGGAAATGCGTGGGCCCACCTTGAGCGCCGGGTCGAAGTGCTGGCGCGTCTCCGGGTCGGCAGAGAACTCCAGTGCCGCCAGCATGCCCACGCCACGCACATCGCCCACGATGGGGTGGTCGGCGAAGGCATCCGCCATGGCCTGCTGCAGATAGGCGCCGGTCTCGGCGGCATTCTCGGCCAGCTTCTCGCGGGCAATGATCTCGAGGTTGGCCAGCGCCGCGGCACAGCCCAGGGCATGACCGGAGTAGGTCCAGCCGTGACCGATGGGGCCGTATTCACCGGTGCCCTGCTCGAGCACCCGCCACACGCGATCCCCGACGATCACCCCGGAGAGCGGCTGGTAGGCGCTGGTCAGGCCCTTGGCCACGGTCATCAGATCGGGCTTGATCCCGTAGTGATGGCTGCCGAAGTCGGCGCCGATGCGCCCGAAGCCACACACGACCTCGTCGGCGATCAGCAGCACATCGTAGCGGGTCAGCACCGCCTGGATCGCCTCCCAGTAGCCCGCCGGCGGCGGCACGATGCCACCGGTACCGAGCACCGGCTCGCCGATAAAGGCCGCCACGGTATCGGGGCCCTCGGCCAGGATCATCGCCTCGAGCTTCTCCGCGCAGTGGGCCGAAAATTCCCGCTCGCTCATGCCCTGCTGCTCGGCGCCGCGATGATAGTAGTAAGGCGCCTCGGTATGCAGGATACCCTCGAGCGGCAGGTCGAACTGGTCGTGGAACGCCTTGAGGCCGGTCAGCGACCCGGTGGCCAGGCCCGAACCGTGATAGCCACGCTGGCGCGAGATCACCTTCTTCTTGTGGGGGCGCCCCAGCACGTTGTTGTAGTAACGCACGATCTTGAGCTGGGTCTCGTTGGCATCACTGCCGCCCAGGCCATAATAGACCTTGGACATGCCGGGTCCGGCGAGCTCGATGATCTTCTCGGAGAGGGCGATCTGCGGCTCGTTGGAGTGCCCCACATAGGTGTGGTAGTAGGAGAGCTCCAGGGCCTGCTGGTAGATCGCCTCGGCCACCTCGGTGCGTCCATAGCCGATATTGACGCAGTAGAGCCCGGCGAAGCCATCGATAAACTCGCGCCCGTCCTTGTCCCGGATGGTGATGCCCTGCCCGCCGGTGATCACCCGGCCCGGGGCATCGCCATTGGCGAAGTCGCGCAGGTGGGAAGAGGCGTGGAAGGTCACCTTGCGGTCGCGGTCGATCAGGTCCTGGTGCTGCTGGTTCATCATGTTCTCTCTTGTATCAGGCTCCCCGGCGTCCCGCCGGGGAGGATGTTTATCGGTCTCAAATACAGGGGGAATCACCCCGTCATGCACCATCTCGCGATGCCCGAGGACGAAACCCTGAGGCTTCGCTTGCGGCCAGCGCGTCGGGTCGGATCAAGGTCCCTCTTGCCGACCCTCGATCGACATCCCTGTCGATCGCCGCGCGCCGCGGCGCTTGCCTCAGCGCCCTCGGGTAGATATCGCTCGCTGGTGCATCCCGGCGCTATCCCAATGCTATCCCGGTGCTATCCCGGCGCCACCTCGGAAGCTAGCTGCCGGACACGGAGCCCAGGGCGCCGAGGCAGTAATACTTGGTATCGAGATATTCATCGATGCCGGTTACGCCACCCTCGCGGCCCAGCCCCGATTGCTTGACGCCACCGAAGGGCACCGGCGGGCCGGTCATCTTCACCGAGTTCACCGACACCATGCCGTACTCCAGGGCACGCATCAGCTTCCAGATGCGGCGAATATCGTGGGTATAGATATAGGCCGCCAGGCCGTACTCGGTGTCGTTGGCCATCCCGATCACCTGATCGTCATCGGCATAGGCCGTTATCCCGGCCACCGGCGCGAAGGTCTCTTCGTTCCAGACCTTCATGTCACGGGTCACCCCGGTGAGCAGTACCGGCATGAAGAAGTTTTCGCCCGGCGCCTCGCGCTGGTCACCGGCCACCAGGGTGGCGCCCTTGGCCACGGCGTCGTCGACGATGACGGCGGCCTTCTCGACGGCCTGACGATGGATCAGCGGCCCCAGGTCCACCTCGCTCTCCAGGCCGTTGCCCACGGTCAATGCCGCCATGCGCTCGGCGAAGTGCTCGACGAATTCATCATGAATCGACTCGTGTACCAGGATGCGGTCGGCGGCAAGGCAGTCCTGGCCGGCGGTCTGGAACTTGGCCGCCACCGCGGCGAGCGCCGCCTCACGCGGGTCCATATCGGGGCCGACGATAAAGGGCGCATTGCCCCCCAGCTCCAGCGACACTCGCTTGACGGTATTGGCGCTCTGCTCCAGGAGCAGGCGACCGACCCGGGTGGAGCCGGTAAAGGAGACCGCCTTGACCCGCTCCTCGGCGCACAGGACCTTCGAGACCTCGGCGGGCTCGCCCAGCACCACGTTGAACACACCGGCCGGGATACCCGCGCGCTCGGCGAGTTCCGCCAGCGCCAGCGCCGAGAACGGCGTCTCGCCGGCGGGTTTGACGATCACCGTGCAGCCGGCGGCCATGGCGGCAGCGGCCTTGCGGGTGATCATCGCCAGTGGAAAGTTCCAGGGCGTGATCAGAGCGGCAATCCCCACCGGCTCCTTGAGGGTCCCCAGGGTCGCATTGGGAATGGGGCTTGGAATGGTATCGCCGAAGGTGCGCTTGCCCTCCTCTGCGAACCAGCGCACGAAGCTGGCCCCGTATTCCACCTCGCCGCGGGCGTCGGGCAAGGGCTTGCCCTGCTCCAGGGTCATGAGGATCGCCAGATCTTCGCGATTGGCCTGCAGCAGGTCATACCAGGCCAGCAGGCGCTCGCAGCGCTCGTCGGCGCGCAGCGCACGCCAGTGCACAAAGGCGGCTTCCGCGGCGTCCACGGTCGCGCTGACCTGCTCGGCCTCGAGCCAGGGAATATGACCGATCACCTCGCCGGTGGCGGGGTCCTGAACGGCCTCTTCACGACCGCCATCGCCGTGGGTCCACTTGCCATCGACATAGGCGTACTGCCGGAACAGACGCGGATCATCGAGCATGGTGGACAGTGTCCTGGACAGCTTCATATTCATGCGGCACCTCCCCTGATGCCCCGGTGTATGTCGGCGCCGGCGATAGCTAACTCAAATGCCGGCGTGATTCCGGGCGCCTGAGTGAAAACAGGCGCGGCTTCGGGCGCCGAGAAAGCATCGAAACGGCCGAGCCGCCCGTTGATGTCCGGTGCGGCTCGATAGGCTTATGGTAGGGGAGAAGCCCGGTCGAGAGTTTTTGTTAGCCGCCGGGGAAGGTGCGGCTTTTTTTGTCTCGAGCGGGAAAAGTGCGGTTTTTTCTGCCTGCCCTCAGTCGACGAAATCGTCGCGTGAGAAGCCGCCCTTCGGATGCTTGACCGTCTTGGTGACGATGTAGGTGAAGTAGCGTTCGATGCCGACATCCGAGGTCAGCCAGGCATCGATCAGGCGCTGATAGGCATCGATGGAGTCGGCCTCGACCTTGATCAGGTAGTCGACGCCTCCCCCCACCGCCACGCACTCGGTCACCTCCGGCGTGGCATGCACCAGGGCCTCGAAGCGGGCGAAGCTCTCGGCGTTGTGGGCCTTTAGCTCGATCTGCACCCACACCGGGGTGCGCTTCACCAGCACAGAGGGGGACAGGCGGGCGCCATAGCCCGTGATGATACCGGCCTTCTCCAGGCGCCGGACGCGCTCCCAGCAGGGGCTGACCGAGAGATTGATCGCCTCGGCCAGCCGGGACTTGGTGATGCGCCCATCCTGGGAAAGGATCTCGAGAATCTTCAGGTCGTAGCGGTCGAGTCTCATCGCGATGTCCGCCGCCTCACTTCAAGGAGTCGACGATATCGGCGATGACCGCAATGGTGTCGCCCATGTTGACCAGTGCCGGGTGGCGCCGCGCCGCCAGCACCCCGCTACGCTCGGCACGATATGCCACCGGCGCGGCGCCTGTGCGCGTCATATCGTAGACCCGGGCCACCACGTCACCCTCCTCGACCTCCTCGCCCAGGGCGAAACACAGCTCCAGCACCCCGCTGTGCTCGCTCTGCACATAGCAGCTGGCATCGGGCATATCGAGATAGACCTGGGGCTCGGCGGGCATTTCCACCTCTCCCTCCATCAGGCCATAGTGGATCAGGAAGTTGCGCACGCCACGCTCGGTGATCGCCATGCTCTCGGGAGTGGAGGTGCCACCACCGCCCAGCTCGGTGGCCACGAAGATCTTGCCCTGACTCTCCACCGCGGTATCGAACAATGCGGCGGCATCGAGCTCGAACATGATCATGGCATACGGCGCACCGAAGGCCTTGGCACCCTCCAGCGCCTGGCGCTGCTGCTCGGGGTCATCGAGCACGTGGGAGGCACCGAAGGGAATGATGTCCAGGGTCCGCCCGCCGGAGTGCAGGTCCAGCACCACATCACACATCGGCACCATCACCCGGGTGAAGTAGTCGGCAATCTTTTCGGTCACGCTGCCGTCGGGGTCGCCGGGGAAGCTGCGGTTGAGGTTGCCGCCGTCGAGGCCGGAGGTACGCTTGCCGGCCATCACCGCCGGCTGATTCATGCACGGCACGATGATCACGCGACCGCGGACGTCCTCGGCCTTGAGCTCACTCGACAGCTTGAGCAGCGAGGTGATGCCCTCGTATTCATCGCCGTGGTTGCCGCCGGTAATCAGCGCCGTGGGGCCCTCGCCATTGCTGACCACGGTAATCGGGATCATCACCGCCCCCCAGGCGGAGTCATCCACCGAGATGGGCAGCTTGAGGAAGCCGTGCTGGACGCCGTCGGCATCGAAGTCGACGGTGGCGCTGATGGGGCTGGGACGCTTGGTCATTATCTGAGACTCCTTGCTTTCTCACGGCAGGCGACACCACTGCCGCTGCGCCGCTCGGGGCTGATCCGGCAGCAAGCCTACGAGGAGGCGCCGTAAACCCATACCTGGGCGCTGCTCCCGCATCCTGCGCCGCTTACAGGGCCGGTGCTGGCCATCCTTGGCCAGCCCGTTCGGAGCAGTGCTCCTCACCCCTGGCGCAGGACCTCCTCTACGGCTTGCTCCCGGCGCCCCTCGCTAATCGTTAGGGGTTGCTCGGCTCGTACTCACTCAGCGTACAAATAATTGGCGCGGGAAATTGGCCAGGGGCTCGCAGCCGGTCTCGGTGATCAGGATACTCTCGGTGATCTCCAGGCCCCAGTCGTCCTCCCAGAGACCGGGCATGAAGTGGAAGGTCATGCCCGGTTGCAGGATGGTCTCGTCGGAGGGGCGCAGACTCATGGTACGCTCGCCCCAGTCCGGCGGGTAGCTGATGCCGATGGGATAGCCGCACCGCGCCCCGCCACGGTCGAAACCATACTTGTCCATGGCCGCGCCCAATGCCATGGCGATATCCGCGGTACGATTACCGGGCCTGGCCACCTCGAGGCCGCCCTCGATGCCTTCCAGCAGCGCCGACTCGGCGCGCACGAACTCCCGAGGCGGCGTGCCGAGGAAGACGGTACGCGACATCGGGGCATGGTAGCGCTTGTAGACACCCGCGATCTCGAAGAAGGTGCCCTCGCCCTTGCGAAACGGCGTATCGTCCCAGGTCAGATGAGGCGCGGCGGCATCCTGACCGGTCGGCAGCATCGGCACGATGGCGGGGTAATCGCCGCCGAACACCCGGCCCTTCTCGTCGCTCCAGCCCTCGATGGCGACGCGATAGATCTCCGAGACCAGCTTGCTCTTGGGCAATCCGGGCTCGATCACCTCGAGGATACGCGAATGCATGCCCTCGACGATCTTCGCCGCCACCCGCATGTATTCGATCTCCTGATGCGACTTGATGGCACGGCACCAGTTGACCAGGCCGTTGGCGTCCATGAAGCGGGCGTGGGGCAGCTCGCGGAGCAGGCTCTGGTAGGCCTTGGCGGAGAAGTAGTAGTTATCCATCTCCATGCCCACCACCCCCTGGTGCCAGCCGCGGTCGGGCATGATCGACTGGGCCAGGTATTCCATGGGATGCATGTCGGGGTTCTGGACATAGTAGTCCGGGTAGTAGGTAATGTTATCCGGATCGATCCAGCAGGTGCGCAATGCACCATTGGCATCCATGCGGCGGCCATACCACACCGGCTCGCCCTCCAGGCCGACCAGCACGCACTGATGCACATAGAACGACCAACCGTCATAGCCGGTCAGCCAGGCCATGTTGGAAGGGTCACTGACGATCACCACGTCGATGCCCCGACTGGCCATCTCGGCGCGCACCTTCCACAGCCGGGTGGCATATTCCTCACGAGTGAAGGGGAGGTTTACCTGGGTCATTGGGCCACTCGCCAAAGCAACATCAAGAAAATCGGCCCACTCGACGCGAGAAGGCCGGGCCAGGGTCACGATCACTGACCATATGCCTGAACGGAACCAAGGCCGCTCAGCTGCACCAGGCAGTGGAGGAGCCCCCCATAACATGGAGGTTACTTCCTACCCACGGTAGCTGGTCAAGCATTTCATGATGGAAATAACTCTCCCACTCACGAGCTTGCCCATGGACTTGTCCAAAAGTCCCTGGGGCGGGATGATGAAACCACCATGACGTTCCAATCACGACGCCCCTGTCACGACGCCCGGGAGCCAAGATCAAGATGAAGGTACTGGTCCATCACGACGATGCCGAACGCTGGCAGAAAGCCCTCGCCTCGCGCCTCCCCGAGGCCGAGATCCTTACCAGCGCGGCGCCGACAGACAAGCGTCGCCAGGCCGACTATCTGGCCGTGTGGAAACCCCCGGAGTCACTGCTGAGAGAGCCCGAGGCACTCAAGGGCATCATCAACCTGGGCGCCGGCGTCGATGCCCTGTTGAACAACCCCGGGCTGCCTGCAGACGTGCCCATCGTCAAGCTGCGCGACGCCGGCATGGCCGAGCCAATCGGCGACTACGTGCGCTATGGGCTGCTGCACTTCCAGCGAGACTTCGACCGCTATCGGCGTCAGCAGCGTAGGCGAGAGTGGCGTGAACACGCCATGACAGACAAGGATGACTGGCCGGTGGGCGTGCTGGGCCTGGGCGCCATCGGGGCAAGGGTGGCGACGATGATCGCCGCCGACGGCTTCCCGACACACGGCTGGAGCCGATCTCCCAAGCACATCGACGGCGTTACCTGCCACCACGGCGATAACGGCCTGGCCACCCTGCTGGGCCGGGTGAAGAGCCTGGTACTCCTGTTACCCGATACTCCGGCCACCCGACACATCATCAACGACGAGACCCTCTCACGGCTGCCCGAGGGCGCCAGCCTCATCAATCCGGGGCGCGGCAGCCTGATCAACGAGGCGGCCCTGCTCGATGCCCTGGGCGACGGTGAGACCGAAGGCCGACTGCGTGGTGCCATCCTCGATGCCTTTCCCGAGGAACCCCTGCCCGAGGCGAGCCCGCTATGGAGCCATCCGCGAATCCGGGTGACGCCCCATATGGCCGGGCCGACACCGCTGGGGGAGGCGCTGGATCAGGTGGCCTCGGCGCTGCGGACCCTCGAAGCCGGCGAGTCACTGGATACGGTGGACCCCACGGCCGGTTATTGAGGTACCCACCAGGCCGCTCTCCCCTGTTGGGGTTGTGCTTTGGTTACACGAGCCCCAGTTCAGTGAGTACGCTGCAAGAAAGCCCACACCGGCTGTCCGGAGGAACACCATGACAAGGCCCCTCGACTACGCCCCCAGTGACGCCCTGCTGGTCGTCGACATGCAGAACGACTTCTGCGAGGGTGGCGCCCTGGCCGTCACCGGAGGCAGTGCCCTGGTCCCGGCCATCAATACCGAGATTGCGGCGGCCCGCGCGGCGGGTGCCCTGGTCGTCGCCTCGCGGGACTGGCACCCGGTGGACCATGCAAGCTTCCAGCATCGCGGTGGCCCCTGGCCGGAGCACTGCGTACAGGACACCTGGGGCGCGGCCTTCCACCCCGAGCTTGAGCTTTCCGGTGACGCCATCCGCATCAGCAAGGCCTGTGCCTTCGATGCCGACGCCTACTCGGCCTTCGAGGGTACGGGGCTCGGCGACTATCTTCGTGAGCGCGGCATCAAGCGGGTAATCGTCTGTGGCCTGGCGCTGGACGTCTGTGTTCGGGCCACTGCCCTGGAAGCTGTCCGCCAGGGCTTCACCACCCTGCTGCTCGAGCATCTGAGCGCCGCGGTGGCTCCCGATTCGGTAACCGGGATGCGAGGTGAGTTACGAGACGCCGGCGTCCAGGTACAGGGCGTGGAGTCCGCATGACGCAGCCCCCCTACGCCGTCGCCGAAACCGACCTGTCGCTGCTTACCGATCTCTATCAGCTCACCATGCTCCAGGCATACTGGGCCGAGGGCATGCAGGAGCGCGCCACGTTCAGCCTATACTATCGCCGCCTACCCGCCACGCGCCGCTTCATGCTCGCCTGTGGCCAACAGCACGCCGCCGAACTGTTCACACGACTGGGCTTCAATGATGCCCAGCTCGCCAGCCTCGCCGATACCGGACAGTTCCGTGATGACTTCCTGGCCTGGCTCGGGCAGTGGCGCTTTACGGGGGATATCTGGACGTTGCCGGAGGGAACGCCGGTATTCGAAAACGAACCCTTCATGGAAGTGGACGCCCCCCTCGCCGAGGCGCAACTGCTCGAGAGCCTGATACCTGAATCCGTGAAGCCGGCGCCGACACTCCCCCTATCACCGCCAGCGAGCATTTTTTGACCATTCGCCCCGTGCAAGTTGGCTTTCGCAAGCCCATTATTGCCAAAACCCACCGTGCTGATCGGTGCTGACGGCCCGTTTTGTCATGCCTTTCCACCCGCCAGGCACGACATATCTGGCGATCGCGTGTCGCTTGGAACTGCTTGTGGATAGAGTGTCGCCGATTGACGGTCAGCATGGCGTTCCTCGTGGATAACGCAGTCGGCTCCGCAGCGTCTTGAGCACCGTCATGCGCCCGATATCCTGCCCGAAGTCGAGGATGATCTGCCGTGCCTTGTGAATCA
>NZ_JHVH01000013.1 GCF_000620045.1 Halomonas halodenitrificans DSM 735
GTGATTCACAAGGCACGGCAGATCATCCTCGACTTCGGGCAGGATATCGGGCGCATGACGGTGCTCAAGACGCTGCGGAGCCGACTGCGTTATCCACGAGGAACGCCATGCTGACCGTCAATCGGCGACACTCTATCCACAAGCAGTTCCAAGCGACACGCGATCGCCAGATATGTCGTGCCTGGCGGGTGGAAAGGCATGACAAAACGGGCCGTCAGCACCGATCAGCACGGTGGGTTTTGGCAATAATGGGCTTGCGAAAGCCAACTTGCACGGGGCGAATGGTCAAAAAATGCTCGCTGGCGGTGATAGGGGGAGTGTCGGCGCCGGCTTCACGGATTCAGGGGATCGTGTTCACCGTCAATTTTCTTGCTGTGCTTGGAATTTGGGTTGTGGTTGTTCTGGCTGCAGTCGATACGTCACCGGCCTAACAAGCTGTTGTAGTTCATTCCGGCCTTCGGTCTGCACCGGCTCCTCCTCCTGTCGGGGCGCCGCTAAATAAAAGTGTTAAATGCCAGTGATGGCCAGATCCAGAGCCCCAACAATCTGGTCTCTGAAATGCGATAGAGAACCAACCGAATTTTTGAGATGCTTTTTTTGAACTGAAGAAACTTGTGGGGTTAACAATAGAAGTTCCTGCTCGAAAAAGCTGACTTCCGGTGTGAGGCCTTGCATGGCCTCGCTACCAAAGGCGGACCGTTTCCCCAAAGGGATGACGATTCGAGTTGCTAGTTCGCTCAGCAGGCTGCTTTGAATATCGACGAGGTAAGGATAGTGCGCTTTGCTGGTTTTGTTTGGGTTGAGATACACATCAAACTGTGCCATCAAAACTCCCTGAATTCGTCGCCGAAGCATCCGTTTTGTTCGACGAAATCATTGTAAATTTTTATCGCAGCACGATTTTCTTCGACCCATTGGGCTGCCTCGCGTTTGGAAAGTTCTTCTTTCAGGGCTCGCTCCAGGGTAGCGGACAAGTTAATGTTCAGTTCCCGAGTCTTACGCAGCAAATCGCTATTAATTGAGAGGTTAGCTGCTTTTTTGGGTGCGGCTGCGTTGTAGAGTTCGGTCACCGGAGCCTCCAAGTGTCTGTTTAATGCATGACTTCAGTCTATGCGCGTCTCAATGCGCATTCAAGCATTAAGCCAGCGACTGTTGATGGACGCGCATGGGCTAGCGCTCCGGCTCGCCGCAAAACCAAGGCGTTAAACTCCAGCAAAAGTAACTGATCGCTACAATAAGAAGCCCCTGAACCGATATCCTGGCTCAGGGGCTTTCTCGTTCTGGCGTTGCGATTACCTGGCGGCGAGCGCCACGCCGACCTTGGAGCGGTTGGGCCGTCCGATGGTCTGGGTGATCCAGGTGCCGGTAGCGGCGAGGACGTCGAGGTCGATGCCGGTCTCGATGCCGAGGCCATTGAGCAGGTAGACCACATCCTCGCTGGCCACATTGCCGGAGGCGCCCTTGGCGTAGGGGCAACCGCCGAGGCCGGCCACGGAGCTGTCGATAACCGCGATGCCTTCCTCGAGCACGGCGTAGAGATTGGCGATCGCCTGGCCGTAGGTGTCGTGGAAATGGGCGGCGAGCTTCTCCATGGGTACGTCGCGGCTGACCGCCTCGAGCATGCGCTTGGCGGTGAGCGGGGTGCCGGTACCGATGGTGTCACCCAGCGAGACCTCGTAGCAGCCCATCTCAAAGAGTGCCTTGCTCACTTCGGCCACCTTGGCGGGGGCGATCTCGCCCTCGTAGGGGCAGCCCAACACGCAGGAGACGTAGCCACGGACCCGCACGTTGGCCTGCCGGGCGCGCTCGAGCACCGGCTCGAAGCGGGTCAGGGACTCGGCCACCGAGCAGTTGATGTTCTTCTGGGAGAACGCCTCGGAGGCGGCGCCGAATACGGCAACCTCCTCGACGCCACACTCGAGTGCGGCTTCCAGCCCCTTGAGGTTGGGGGTGAGCGCCGCGTAGGTGACGCCGTCACGGCGGGTAAGGCCGGTCATCACCTCGCGGTGATCGGCCATCTGCGGTACCCACTTGGGGGAGACGAAGCTGGCCGCCTCGATATAGCGGATGCCAGCCGCGCCGAGGCGGTCGATCAGTTCGAGCTTGGTGTGGGTCGCGATCGGCTCGGGCTCGTTCTGCAGCCCGTCGCGGGGGCCGACCTCGACCAGGCGTACCTGCTTGGGAAATGCCATGGGTTACTCCTCCGGTGCGAACTCGAGCAGCACGTCGCCCTGACCGACGGTGTCGCCGGCGGCGAAGTGGAAGCTCTCCACGTGGCCATCGGCGGGGGCGGCCATGGTGTGCTCCATCTTCATGGCTTCCATCACCATCAGCGGCATGCCTTTCTCCACCTTCTGACCCGGCTCCACCAGCAGCGCCACCACGGTGCCGTGCATGGGGGCGGTGAGAGTGGATTCGGCCTCGTGCTGGCCGTGGTCGATGGCATCGATACGCCGCCAGAACAGGCGGGTCTCGCCGCTTCTGTCGGCCATTACCACCACGCCGTTATCGGCCAGGCGGGCCTGCAGACGACGGCGATGGCCGTCCAGGGTGACCGCCACGGCGTCGCCTTCCAGGTGCTGGATGCGTGCGGTGAGCGTGCGCTCGCCGATCACCAGCTGCCAGGGGCCGGCGGCAGTCTCGCGGCGGCCCTCGACCACCACGACATCCTCGGCGTCCGGTGCCTTGGCGCGGGCCAGGTCGTGACCGGTGGCGCACAGGGAAATTCGAATGGTGTTGGGCGCGTTGAGCCGAAAGCCGTCGTGGCGATCCCAGGGGGAGTCGCTCTCGCACTCCCGGGCGAGCTGCTTGAGACCGATCAGGGCCGCCGAGGCGTAGGCCTCGGTGGTGATCTCCCGCGGCGAGAACAGGCTCTCCTCGTGCTTCTCGATGAAGCGGGTATCCAGCTCGCAGCCCTTGAAGGCCGGGTGGGTGGCCAGGCGCTGCAGGAAGGCGCGGTTGGTGACGACCCCTTGCACATCCAGCGCGGCCAGGGCGCGGTTAAGGGTGGCGAGGGCCTGGTCGCGGTCGGCGCCGTGAACGATCAGCTTGGCGAGCATGGGGTCGTAGTGCATGGAGACGGCGTCGCCGCTCTCCACGCCGCTGTCCAGGCGCACCTTCTCGGAGCCCTTTTGTGAAGAGCCAAGGCCGGCGCCTTCGAGATCCAGGGCGAAGCGGGTCAGGGTGCCGGTGGCGGGCAGGAAGTCCTGCTCCGGGTCCTCGGCGTAGAGGCGTGCCTCGAAGCTATGGCCGGTAATCGTCAACTCATCCTGAGCGAGAGGGAGGCACTCGCCCATGGCCACGCGCAGCTGCCACTCGACCAGGTCTTGGCCGGTGATCATCTCGGTGACCGGGTGTTCCACCTGCAGGCGGGTGTTCATCTCCATGAAGTAGAACGACTCGTCGGCATCCAGGAGAAACTCCACGGTGCCGGCGCCCACGTAGCCGATCTCCTTGGCGGCGCGCACGGCGGCCTCGCCCATCTCGCGGCGCAGTTCGGCGCTCATGCCCGGCGCGGGCGCCTCCTCGAGCACCTTCTGGTGGCGGCGCTGCACGGAGCAGTCGCGCTCGAACAGGTAGACGCCGTTGCCGTGGCGGTCGCAGAACACCTGTACCTCGACGTGGCGGGGCTGGGTCAGGTACTTCTCGATCAGCATGCGCTGGTCGCCGAAGGCGGCCTGGGATTCACGGCGGCAGCCGTCCAGGGCGGCCTGGAAGCCGTCGCCGGATTCCACCACGCGCATGCCCTTGCCGCCGCCGCCGGCGCTGGCCTTGAGCAGTACCGGATAGCCGATCTTGTCGGCTTCGGCCTTGAGCAGGGCATCGTCCTGGTCGTCGCCATGGTAGCCCGGTACCAGCGGTACGCCGGCGTCATGCATGCGTGCCTTGGCGGCGGACTTGTCGCCCATGGCGGCGATGGCGGAAGCGGGCGGGCCGACGAAAGTGATACCGGCCTGATCGAGGGCCTCCACGAACTGACCGTTCTCGGAAAGGAAGCCATAGCCCGGGTGGATGGCGCCGGCGCCGGTGCGCCTGGCCGCCTCGACCACCGCCTCGACCCTGAGGTAGCTTTCCCGGGCGGCGGCGGGGCCCAGGCGCACGGCCTCGTCGGCCTCGCGCACATGGCGGGCGTTGGCATCGGCATCGGAGTAGACGGCCACGGTGCGCAGGCCCATGGCGCGCGCGGTGCGCATCACCCGGCAGGCGATCTCGCCGCGGTTGGCGATCAGCACCGTATCGAACTTCTTCATTGCAGTGGTCATGAGCGGGGCTCCGCGGCACGGGGGTTCTGTTCCTTGGAAACAGGGTCTTCAGAAACAGAGGGTTGGGTCCAGGCGGGGCGACGCTTCTCGAAGAAGCTGGTCAGGCCTTCCTGTCCCTCTTCGCTGACGCGCAGCTCGCCGATCACTCGGCAGGTATGCTCGCGGGTGGCGTCGCTGTCGGGGTCGCGGGCCACCTCGGCGAGCAGCGCCTTGGTGGCGCGCTGGGCCTGGGGTGAGCCGGCCAGCAGGGTGTCGAGCATCGCCGCCACGGCGTCGTCGAGTTCGTCATGGGGGACGACGCGGTGGGCCAAGCCCAGGTCCTGGGCGCTGGGTGCATCGATGACTTCGGCGGTCAGCGCGTAGCGGCGCATCTGGCGCTCGCCGATGGCGCGCTGCACATAGGGGCTGATTACCGCCGGCGAGAGGCCGATCTTGACCTCGGAGAGGCAGAACCTGGCCTTCTCGGAGGCGACGACCAGGTCACAGCAGGCGGCTAGACCCACGGCGCCACCGAAGGCGGCTCCCTGCATGCGGCAGAGCGTGGGGCAGGGCAAGGTGTCCAGGCCGTGCATCAGGGCCGAGAGCTTGCGCGAATCGGCGAGGTTGCCCTCGAAATCGTACTCGACCATGCGTTTCATCCAGCCCAGGTCGGCCCCGGCGGAGAAGCTCTTGCCCTCGGAGCCCAGTACGACCACGCGTACCTCGCCCCGTTGGGCGGCCGCGTGAAGGTGCTCAAGATGGGTGTTGAGCTCGGCGATCAGGCTGTCATCGAAGGCGTTGTGGATCTCGGGGCGGTCCAGCGTCAGCCAGGCGATGCCGCGCTGATCGACTTCCAGTTGTGAGTAGGAGGGGGTAGCTGACATAGCAATCGTCTCTGCGTTGGGCTCGTAGGAGTTCGACTTGTCGGGCGAATGACGCTTGGCTTCCGTATCCGCTGCTGAGCGGCGATTCGCGCGATAAATCGCGCTCCTACAGCCTCCCTTGCGTAGCAAGGTGGGATTACATCCGAAACACGCCGAACCGGGTCTCTTCCACCTCGGCATTCATGGCGGCGGCGAGCGACAGGCCGAGCACATCGCGGGTCTGGGCCGGGTCGATGACACCGTCGTCCCAGAGTCGTGCGCTGGCGTAGTTGGGGTGGCCCTGGTGCTCGTACTGGTCGCGGGTGGGCCGCTTGAAGGCCTCTTCCTCTTCCGGGGACCACGCCTTGCCCTCGCGCTCGATCTGCTCGCGCTTGACCTGGGCCAGCACGCCGGCGGCCTGTTCGCCCCCCATCACCGAGATGCGGGCGTTGGGCCACATGAACAGCAGGTTGGGCTCGAAGGCGCGGCCGCACATGCCGTAGTTGCCGGCGCCGAAGCTGCCGCCGATCAGCACGGTGAACTTGGGTACCTTGGCACAGGCCACGGCGGTCACCAGCTTGGCGCCGTGCTTGGCGATGCCCTCGTGCTCGTACTTCGAGCCCACCATGAAACCGGTGATGTTCTGCAGGAAGATCAGCGGAATCTTGCGCTGGGCACACAGCTCGATAAAGTGCGCGCCCTTCACGGCGGATTCCGAGAACAAGACGCCGTTGTTGGCGACGATGCCCACCGGGTAGCCGTGGATATGCGCGAAGCCGGTGACCAGGGTGTCGCCGTAGTAGCGTTTGAACTCGTCGAAGTCGGAGCCGTCAACGATGCGCGCGATCACCTCACGCACGTCATACGGCTTCTTGAGATCGGTGCCGACGATGCCGTAGAGCTCGCTGGGGTCCAGGCGCGGGGCCCTGGGCTCCTGCATCTTCAGCTGGCCGCGCTTCTGCCAGTTGAGCCGCGACACGCTGGCTCGCGCCAGCTGCAGGGCGTGGGCGTCGTTCTCGGCGTAGTGGTCGGCCACGCCGCTCTTCTTGGTGTGAACGTCGGCACCGCCGAGGTCCTCGGCGCTGATGTTCTCGCCGGTGGCGGCCTTCACCAACGGTGGGCCGCCCAGGAAGATGGTGCCCTGCTCGCGCACGATGATCGATTCATCGGCCATGGCCGGCACATAGGCGCCGCCGGCGGTGCATGAGCCCATGACCACGGCGATCTGGGGGATGCCCTCGGCGGAGAGGGTGGCCTGGTTGAAGAAGATGCGGCCGAAGTGGTCGCGATCCGGGAAGACCTCGTCCTGGCGGGGCAGGAAGGCGCCGCCGGAGTCGACCAGGTAGATGCAAGGCAGGCGGTGCTTGCGGGCGATCTCCTGGGCGCGCAGGTGCTTCTTGACGGTCAGCGGGAAATAGGTACCGCCCTTGACGGTGGCATCGTTGGCGACGATCACGCATTCCACGCCCGAGACGCGGCCGATGCCGGTGACGATGCCGGCGGCGGGTATCGCGGAGTCGTAGACCTCATGGGCGGCCAGGGCCGAGAATTCCAGGAAGGGGGAGCCCTCGTCGACCAAGTGATCGATGCGGTCGCGCACGAACAGCTTGCCGCGGCTCTCGTGGCGGGCACGGGCCTTCTCACCGCCGCCTTGGGCGATGGCGGCGGTGAGCTCACGCAGCTTCATCACCTCGTCGCGCATCGCCGCCTCGTTGGCCTGGAAGCCGTCGCTGCGCGGATTGATCTGGGTGTTCAGGATTGCCATGTACCCCTCCGGGGAGCTGTAAGCGGTAAGCCTGAAGCTGTAAGAAAACCCGGTTTGGCAGTCACTTACAGCTTAAAGCTTATAGCTTACGGCTTAGGTTAAACGGATTCGTTGAACAGCTCGCGGCCGATCAGCATGCGGCGGATCTCGCTGGTGCCGGCGCCGATCTCGTAGAGCTTGGCGTCGCGCAGCAGGCGGCCGGTGGGGTACTCGTTGATATAACCGTTGCCGCCCAGCAGCTGGATGGCGTCCAGTGCCACCTGGGTGGCCTTCTCGGCGCAGTAGAGGATGACGCCGGCGGCGTCCTTGCGCGAGGTCTGGCCGCGGTCGCAGCCGGCCGCCACGGCGTAGAGGTAGGCGCGGCAGGCATTCAGGGTGGTGTACATGTCGGCCACCTTGCCCTGCACCAGCTGAAATTCGCCGATGGACTGGCCGAACTGCTTACGCTCGTGGACATAGGGCACCACGATATCCAGGGCGGCCTGCATGATGCCGATGGGGCCGGCGGCGAGCACGGTGCGCTCGTAGTCGAGGCCGCTCATCAGCACGCGTACACCCTTGCCTTCGTCGCCGAGGATGTTCTCTGCTGGCACCTCGCAATCCTGGAATACGAGCTCACAGGTGTTGGAGCCGCGCATGCCGAGCTTGTCGAGCTTCTGGGCGGTGGAGAAGCCGGGCATACCCTTCTCGATGATAAAGGCGGTGATGCCCTTGGAGCCGGCCTCCGGGTCGGTCTTGGCGTAGACCACCAGGGTGTCGGCGTCGGGGCCGTTGGTGATCCACATCTTGTTGCCGTTGAGGATGTACTTGTCGCCATCCTTGCGGGCGCGCAGCTTCATGGAGACGACGTCGGACCCGGCGCCCGGCTCGGACATGGCCAGCGCACCAACATGTTCGCCGCTCATCAGCTTGGGCAGGTACCTGGCCTTCTGTTCCGCGTTGGCGTTGATCTTGAGCTGGTTGACGCAGAGGTTGGAGTGGGCGCCATAGGAGAGGCCGACCGAGGCGCTGGCCCGGGAGATCTCCTCCAGGGCGATGCAGTGGGCCAGATACCCCATGCCGGTGCCGCCATCCTCTTCGGAGACGGTGATGCCCAGCAGGCCCATGTCGCCGAACTTCTGCCAGAGGTCGTTGGGAAACTCGTTGTTCTCGTCGATCTCGGTGGCGCGGGGGGCGATTTCGTCGCGCGCGAAGGCGTTGACCTGTTCGCGCAGCATGTTGAGTTCTTCGTCATGACCGAAGTCGAGCGGCTTGAAGGGCGTGTGCATGGGGAGCTCCCGTTCTTGTCAGGGCCGCCACAAAGGGGCCATAGCGGATGGTGATTCCGTATGGCCCAAGACTAGGACAGGTTTACGTTAACGTAAAGTGCGACCGGTGGCTTGTACGACGAATGTCCAATCCCCGGTCACTTAATCGGCGTTGGGGAAGAACAGCTGCTGGCCCTTGACCTCGAATTCGCCGATGGCCTGCTGGCCTTCGTCGGAGAGCAGCCACTGGTGCCACTGCTCGGCCAGGTCGTGCTTGAGGTGGGGGTGTTCTTCTTCGGAGATCAGGATGCTGCCATATTGATTGAAGAGGGCGTCATCGCCCTCGAACAGCAGCTCGAGGTTCTGCGGGTTGTCGAAGGCGACCCAGGTGGCGCGGTCGCTCATCACGTAGGCGTCCATGCCGGCGGCGGTGTTGAGGGTCGGCCCCATGCCGCTGCCCAGCTCACGGTACCAGTCACCCTCTGCTTCGACGTTGGCGGCGTCCCACAGACGCAGCTCGGCGCGGTTGGTGCCGCTGTCATCGCCGCGCGAGGCGAAGGGCGCCCCGGACTCGGCGATCAGCTGCATCGCCTCGGCCACGGTGTCGGCATCGGCGATGCCCGCCGGGTCGCCGTCGGGGCCGATCAGCACGAAGTCGTTGTACATGACGTTGGCGCGCTCGGTGCCGTAGCCCTCTTCGACAAACGTCTCTTCACCGGCGGTGTCGTGCACCAGCAGGCTGTCGGCATCGCCGCGGCGGGCGATCTCGAAGGCCTGGCCGGTGCCCACGGCCACCACGCGTACCTCGATGCCGGTCTTGTCGGTGAACTGTGGAATGATGGCGCCGAACAGCCCCGAGTTCTCGGTGGAGGTGGTGGAAGCCAGGGTGATATAACTCTCGCCGTCCTGGGCCTGGGCGGCCATCGAGAGGCCCATCAGGCCGGCGGCGGTCAGTGCAATGCGTGCCTTGTGTTGCATGGTCGTTTCCTTATTTTAAGAAAGGTCGAGTTTTTCAGGGATGGTGCGAAGAGGCTGACCTAGAGCACCAGCTCTCCGCGGATAAAGGCCCGCGCCTCGCGCGAGGCGGGGGCCGTGAAAAAGGTGGCGGCGTCGGTGTGTTCGATCAGCCGCCCGGCGTTGAGGAACAGCACCTCGTCGGCCAGGCGACGCGCCTGGTTAAGGTCGTGGCTGCTCATCAGGATGCGGGTGCCGCCAGCGTGAAACTCCTGAACCGAGCGCTCGACTGCCAAAATGGCGGCGGGATCCAGGGCGGAGGTCGGCTCGTCCAGGAACAGCACCTCGGGCTCGAGCAGCCAGGCGCGGGCCAGGGCCAGGCGTTGCTGCTCGCCGCCGGACAGTACGCGTGCCGGTCGACGCTCCAGTGGCCCCAGGCCGAAGCGCTCCAGGGCCTCGCGGGCATGCGCCTTGCGCCGCCGGCGCGGCGTGCCGTTCACCGCCAGGGCGTAGACCAGGTTGGCCAGGGCCGAGCGCTTCAACAGTACCGGGCGCTGGAACACCATGGCCTGGCGCGGGGTGCGTCCCTCCCAGCACACTTCTCCTCGGGTGGGCGCGAGCAGCCCGTGGGCCAGGCGCATCATCAGGCTCTTGCCGGAGCCGTTGGGGCCCATCACCAGGGTGCGCCTGCACCCCGTCAGGCGCAGATCCACGGGGCCCAGCAGGCGCTGGCCACGATGCGTGAAGGTCACGCCCTCGAGGCTCAGGGGCGGGGTGTCGGTCATGATGTGCGTTGTCATGTCGTTCATCCCAGCCGCCTCCTGGCCGTTTCGCCCACCACATAGGCGGCGGCGTTGACCAGTGCCACCAGCCCCAGCAGCACGATGCCCAGGCCCAGTGCCAGCGCCAGGTTGCCCTTGCTGGTCTCCAGCACGATGGCGGTGGTCATCATCCGGGTGACGCCGTCGATATTGCCCCCCACGATCATCACCGCGCCGACCTCGGCGCTGGCGCGGCCGAAGCCCGCGAGGATCACCGTGACCAGCCCCAGGCGGGCGTCCCACAGCAAGGTGGGGATCATGCGCAACCGCGACAGTCCCAGGGAGGTGAGCTGCTCGCGATATTCCTGGTGAAGTTCCTCCACCTGCTGGCGGGCCAGGGCGGCGATGATGGGCAGCACCAGTACCAGCTGGGCCACCATCATGGCGGTAGGCGTGAACAGCAGCCCCAGCTCCCCCAGCGGCCCGGCGCGTGACAGCAACAGGTAGACGCACAGCCCTGCCACCACCGGTGGCAACCCCATCAGGGCGTTCAATGCCACCACCAGGACGCTGCGACCCGGAAAGCGCCATAGCGCCAGGGCGGCACCCAACGGTAGCCCGATCACGGCGGCCATCAGCACGGCGGCAAGCGATACCCGCAGCGACAGGGCCACGATTTCCATTAGCGCGGGGTCGAAGCCGAGAATCAGGCTCAGGGCAGTGTTCAGGGCGCTGGTGTCGCTGGGCATGCAGTTCTCCGATGTCTCATTGGCATCTTGTGTGTTCAGGTTTCAATATGCATGCACTAAGGTAATCAAAACATCCATAAACAGTAATATGCAGTATCCGTGGAGGTGAGTGTGGAGAGGCTGGTATGCATACCTATCTGACGACGGTCGAGGTGGCGGACTATCTGCGGCTCAAGGAGCGCAAGGTCTACGACCTGGTGCGCCAGGGGGCCATTCCCAGCGTTCGGGTGACGGGAAAGCTATTGTTCCCTCGCCATAGCATCGACCTGTGGCTGATGAACCATCTGGAAGGCGACCAGGCCACGGCCCGGCCGGTACCGGTCGTATTGGCCGGCAGCCAGGACCCGCTGCTGGAGTGGGCCGTGCGGGAGAGTGGCTCCCAGCTGGCGCTGCTGTGCCAGGGCAGCGGGGATGGGGTCCGGCGTCTGATGGAGGGGCGCGTCATGCTTGCCGGGCTGCATCTGCTGGATGCGGCGAGCGGCGATTACAACCGCCCCGAGGCTCTGGGGATGGGCGGCATGCGTGACCTGGTGATGGTGCGTTGGGCGACTCGCCGGCAGGGCTTGCTGCTGGCGCCGGGCAATCCGTTGGGCATCCGGCGAATGGCTGATCTGGCGCGTCCCGAGGTGCGGGTCGCCCACCGCCAGCCGGACGCCGGGGCAGGACGCCTGCTGACCTGGTTGCTGGGACAGGCGGGTGTGGAGGCCGCGCGACTGCAGTTTACCGAGCACCCCTCGCTCTCGGAGGATGACCTCGCCCTGGCGGTGCGCCAGGACGAGGCCGATGCGGGGCTGGGGGTGGAGGCGGCGGCGAGGCGCCAGGGGCTTGCCTTTGTGCCCTTGCACCGAGAGCACTTCGACCTGGCGCTGCGGCGGCGCAGCTACTTCGAACCGCCGGTTCAGCGGCTACTGGCCTTCGCCCGGGAGTCGCGTTTCCTCGAACGCGCCGAGGCCATGGGCGGCTATGACCTCGGCGAGCTGGGCCGAGTGGTCCATAACGCCTGAATTCATCCCTGGGTGCTGGTGCAGTTGTCGTAGAACGTAACGATAGCGGGCCAGTCGCTGAACATGCCGATGATGCCGACGTCTCGAGCGAGCACATCGAGGCTGAGCAGCTTGTCGCCATCGCTGTCGATCACGTCATCCGTCGTGCGGTGGTACCACTCGCCGTCGTTGGACAGCGGGCCGGAGCGCTCGAAACTCCAGGCGATAAGGTCGAGGCCGGCTGCCTTGGCGCGTTCGGCATAAACGGAGGGAACGATGCGGCTCTGGTCGTCACCGGCCTCCGAGTTGGAAGCCAGCAGCATCCACAGTGGTGGGGCGAGGATGGGCACGTTCATCTCGGCCAGCTCCTCCATGTTCGGTGACCAGCTGGCGGGGTCGCTGTGATCAAAGTCGTCGAGGCCGTAGCGATCGTCGAGATAGACCGCCTGACGGCCGAATGTCGGCTCATTCTCGATCCAGTAGCGGACGTCGTCGAGATTGAATGATTGCGCCCAGACGTCGCTTGCCGGCACATCGGCCGCCTTGTACTCGTCGATCATCTTCTGGGCGTAATCCACCTGGCTCATGCCGTCGAAGGGCATTTCGACGCTCGGCGCCTTGAGCTCCGGCGTCATCTTCACGCCCAGGGCCTTGAACAGCTCGATGCTTTCGGTATGGGTCATCAGGGTGCCACGCGAGCTGTAGCGGTCCGTGCGCCAGGCGGGGGTGGCGGAAAGGTAGGCTTCGACGCTGCTGGCCTCGGTGTTGGCACCCTCCATCTTGCCCTGGAGCGTGCGGTACTCCGCCAGACTGATGTCGCTGGTGCAGCATTGAATGTCCGCGGCATTGGTCAGCTCACCCGCCTCATTGAAGGATGGCGGAACGCTGCACTTCTGCGCCAGGTCGGTCGCCACGATGTTGGTAGTGGAGTGGAGGTCACACTGGGAGTGACGGCAGACGAGCTCTTGGTCCGCGGTGAAGGTGACATCGCACTCGAGGATGCCGGCACCCATCTGGGCACCGGCCAGATAGGCTTCGCGAGTGTGTTCGGGGAACTGCATGGGCGCACCGCGGTGAGCGATGCTGAAGTCACTGCGCTGCCAGTCGCTGGTGCTCGCGGCACAATGCATAAGCTCGGTCTTCAGCTCGCGTGAACGCCGGGTCTCCTCGTCCATGTCCTGGACCAGGAAGAGTGGGCGAGGGCCCAGGGTGATATGGCGGGCAGCGGAGACGACATCCTGTGCGGCGACGGTGGCGGGAACGAGCAGCAGCATCGCCAGGCCGATGAGGAAGGGCATAGAGGAAGGTTTCTGCATGGTGGCCTCGCTATTCTTCTTGAAGGAAAGGCGGCGTCGCATCGGCCCGGCGCACTCGGTTGGTTGGCGGGGGCGGCGTATTGGACCGACATGACTTCCTGCAGCGTAGAAGGTTTGACGCGACCGGACGATCCTGTGATGCCTTCGGCCATCCGGTCGGTCCGAATGGCCGGCGTCGTTATCGACGTACTCCCAGTTGGATGACGGGGTGGTTCGACTGACACTCCCCGGCCGCCGCGATTATTGGTACCAGTTGCACCGTGGCGTTGCACCGCTGGGTAATGAGCAGAATCCTTGAGAGGCGGCGGCTCTCAACACAGCCGGCTGCCCAGCAGCAGCAGGGCACCGTCCAGCTGGTGCCAGCCCCACCAAACCAGGGCCAGGGTAGCGGCGGTAATGACGGCAGCGGCGATGCGTAGCGTCAGGCGACGACTCATGCTTCAACCTCCGGGCGCGGTTCGCGCTGCATCGGTGCCTCGCTGATCCACCAGTGCAGGGCGGCGGCCATGACGCCGAGCAGGATGGCCAGCTTCCAGACCACCTCGTAGTCGCCCTGAAGGTCGTAGAGAAAGCCTCCCAGCCAGACGCCCATGAAGGAGCCGAGCTGGTGAAAGAGGAAGACGATCCCGCCGAGCATCGAGAGGTGCCGAACGCCGAATACCGAGGCGACGATACCGTTGGTCAAGGGCACTGTGGAGAGCCACAACAGGCCCATGGCGATACCGAACAGGTAGGTGGTGGTGGGACTCAGGGGCGCTACCAGGAAGAGGGTGATGATGGCCGCTCGGGCCAGGTAGATCCCGCTGAGCAGATGCGGCTTGCAGAACCGTCCGCCCAGCCAGCCGGTAAGGTAGGTGCCGAAGATATTGAACAGGCCGATCAGCGCCAGCACGGTGCTGCCCACCTGGACGGCGATACCGTTGTCGTAGAGATAGCCGGGCAGATGCACCCCGATGAACACGACCTGGAACCCACACACGAAGAAGCCCAAGCAGAGCAGCCAGAAGCCGCGATGATTGGCGGCTTCGTCGAGTGCCTCGCGCAGCGGCAGGTCGTCTGCAGCGGCGGGGGCGGGGCGGTCACGCAGCAGGGCACCCAGCGGTAGCAGCAGGACACCGATGGCGGCCATGACAAGCAGCGCCGCCGACCAGCCCAGCCATTCGAGAAGCCCCAGCGTTCCCGGCAGCATGGCGAACTGACCGAAGGAGCCCGCGGCACTGACGATGCCCATGGCCATGCTGCGCTTCTCCGGTGCCACGGCGCGTCCCACCGCGCCCAGCACCACCGAGAAGGTGGTGCCCGAGAGCCCGAGCCCGATCAGCACGCCGGCCGAGAGGGTCATGCCCCATGCGGAGTCGGAGAGCCCCATGAAGAGCAGCCCCAGGGCGTAGAGGGCACCGCCGGCCACGACCACTCGTGCGGCACCATAGCGGTCGGCCAGGGCACCGGCCAGGGGTTGCGAGAGGCCCCACAGCAGGTTCTGGATGGCCAGGGCGAAGGCGAAGACGCCACGGCCCCAGCCCAGCTCCGCGCTCATCGGTTCGAGAAACAGCCCGAAGCCGTGTCGCAGGCCCATGGCCAGGGTCACCACCAGGCTGCCGAGCACGAGGATCATCAGGGAGTGGCGGCGTAGAGAGTCCATCGGCATCCCGTTGGTGTGGAGAATCGATTGATGTGGAGGCTAGTTTTCGGGCTAATGGCCGCCACTATCACACGTCACCAGCCGGCTGGCTATTCCCCTCAGGTATAGCCATATTTCGGAGATAGCCGGTTTGCCGGTGTCTCTTCGATTCGTCTCAGAGGCCTGATGGGTCGCTTTCACCCCGACGCCAGGGCGCGCTCCAGCGTCGCCAGCCGGCCCGGCACCAGGGCATCCGCCACGGCGGTGATGCGCAGCACATGGCCCAGGGCCACTGATCGTCATCGACGATGACCGCGGCGGACACTTCTGCCCGCCGGGTCAGGCCAAGAAGGGGCGCTGCTGAACCTGGGATGGCACGGCCTCGTCAGGCGGAGCGTCTCGATTAGCGCTTAGCGAGCAGTGCCTGATGCGCCGTGCCCGAGAATCCCGCCTTATCGGACACGCCGAGGTGCTTTGCGACGGCGACCTCGGCGAGCTGGGGAGGGTTCTACGGCGCCTGATACGGCAGCGGCAAGCGCTAACGTCCGGGCTCGACGATGATCTTGACCTGCGACTTGTCGCCGAGCAGTGCTTCGAAGCCCTGTTCGACCACATCCTCCAAAGCGATGCGTGCCGTCACCAGGTTCTCGGCGCGGAAGTAGCCCTGTTCCATCAGCGCCATCACCGCGGGGTAGATATGACGGTAGGCAATGATGCCCTTCAGCGTGCGCTCCTTGATCACTAAGTCGTTGGGCTGGAAGTTGGCTTCGCTTTCCCAGATGCTGACGATGACGGTCTCTCCGCCCTCGTGGGTGGCGTTGATAGCTTGGCTCAGCACGGCGGGAATGCCGGTCACTTCGAAGGCGAAGTCGGCGCCGCCTTGAGTCAGCTCGTGAATGCGGCCCACCACGTCGTCGAAGTCTGGAAACAAGGTCTTGGCGCCAAGTTCCTCGGCCTTGTGCCGACGCGCCGTCGAGGGTTCTACCGCCACGATCGTCGAGGCGCCGGCGGCCTTGAGCGCTTCGATCACTACCAGCCCGATCGGGCCTGCGCCGAACACCACAGCGCTGTCCCCCGCCTTGAATGAGCTCTGGCGCACGGCATGCAGGCCCACCGCTGCGGGCTCTACCAGTGCGCCCTGCTCAAAGGATAGGCTGTCGGGCAGCGGGTGGACCATATGCTCGCCGACCACGGTGTATTCGGAGAATCCGCCGCCGCCGCCCGAAAGACCATGGAAGCCCAGCAGCGGCGTCAGGTTATAACGCTCCATCAGATAACGGCCATCTTGGTGAGGCGACAGAATCGGCTCGATGGCGACCCGGTCGCCAGGCTTAATTCGAGTCACATGCTCGCCAACTTCGACCACCTTGCCGGCGAACTCATGGCCCATGATGATGGGCGCGCGCTGTCCGCTGATGGGGTGCGGCGTGTCGACCGGGATGAAAATTGGGCCGGCGCTGTATTCGTGCAGGTCGCTACCGCAGATGCCGCAGGCGGCGACCTTCACCTTGACCTGGTGAGGGTCTTCCAGATGTGGCACCTCGACCGATTCGACGCGCAGATCCCTAGCCTGGTACCAGACCACGGCTTTCATGGTGTGGGACATGTTGTTTCCTTGATTCGTGGACGAACGTATTCGTTGATGGACGTGTCGTGCCCTTATCGATGCGGCGCATTCGTTTGGCGTCATTTCTCTTATTTGGCATCACCTCTCGCTGTCATCGGTTCACGACAGGTGGTGAGCTTCCTGCAGGCCATAGACTGGAGTGGATATCCCCTCCATGCGCGCCTTGAGCTGCAGCGCCAGGTAACGCGAATAGTGGCGTGACTGATGCAGGTTGCCGCCGTGAAACCACAGTGCCTCCTGCTGGGTAGGCTTCCACATGTTACGCAGTTCGCCTTCCCAGGGTCCTGGGTCCTTGGTGGTATCGGAGCCCAGCCCCCAGCACTTGCCCACCTTGTCGGCCACCTCCTGGGAAATCAGCCGCGCGGCCCAGCCATTCATTGACCCGTAACCGGTGGCATAAACGATCAGATCCGCAGCGAGTTCCGAACCGTCGCTAAGGCTCACCGAACGCGGGTTGATTCGCTCGATGCCGACGCCGCTGCGTAGCTTGATGTCACCGTTGGCCACCAGGTCGCAGGCACCAACGTCGATATAGTAGCCAGATCCACGGCGCAGATACTTGAGGAATAGGCCGGAATCGTCGTCGCCGAAGTCGAGCAGGAATCCTGCTTCCTCGAGTCGGCAATAGAAGTCGGCATCCCGTCGGCGTACTGCATCGAAAGCGACCCGTTGGAAGTCGGGCAGTACTCGGTAGGGAATCGAGGCGAACAGCAGGTCGGCGGTATCGTGATCGATGCCGCGCCTTACTGCTTCTTCCGAGTAGAGTGGTCCTAGCACCTCTTCCATAAGCGAGTCTGACTTGACCACATGGGTCGATGAGCGCTGCAGCATGGTGACGTCGGCGTCGTGCTCCCATAGCGCGGCACAGATATCGTGCGCGGAGTTGTTGGCACCCACGACGACGACCTTCTTGCCGCGATAGCGGTCGGGGCCGGGATGTTGGCTGGAGTGCTGCTGCTCGCCTTCGAATGTCTCGGCACCTGGAAACTGCGGTATGTTGGGGAGACCCGACATCCCGGTGGCCAGGATCAGCTGCTGAGGCCTCAGCGTGATGCGTTCACTGTTACGGTTCACCTCGACCTGCCAGCGACCGCTGGCTTCGTCGTAGTGGGCGCCTGCACACTCCGTCGAACTCCAGTAGTTGAGCTCCATTACCTTCGTGTACATCTCCAGCCAGTCGCCGATCTTGTCCTTAGGAGCGAAGACCGGCCAGTTCTCGGGGAAGGGGATATAAGGCAGGTGGTCATACCAGACCGGATCGTGGAGGCACAACGACTTGTAGCGGCTGCGCCAGGAGTCGCCGGGTCGGGGGTTGCGCTCGATGATCAGGGTCGGCACGCCTAGCTGCTTGAGCCGCGCGCCAAGCGCGATGCCACCCTGACCACCACCGATGATCACACAGTAGGGCTGGCGGCTATAGCCAAGCTCCTGTTCTTCACGCAGTCGGGCCTCCTGCCACGTTTCGCGCTGCTTGTTGGCGCCATGCTCGGCCCCCTTGGGGCGGTGGATGCCGCGCGGCTCGGGGTGATCCTTGAGCTCTTGCATGGTGGTCAGCAGGGTCCAGCATCTACCGTTTCTCAGGCGCAGATAGCCCTTGCAATGTGCAACAGCTGTCTCGAAGGTGATACTGCCTTCGATCACGCCGTCGGCCTCGCTGACGTCGCCGTCGAGTCGCCAGAGGTCTGGTCGAGTCGTGTCCAGGGTGGCATCGAGCATGGACTGGATGGCGTCTTTTCCCTCGAGTGTCTTGAGATTCCAGGTAAAGGCGACCAAGTCGCGCCAAAAGCACTCATCGTCGAACAGGGAAAGGATCTGTTGAATATCGTCCTGCTTAAGAGCGTTGCCGAAATCGTTCAGCCACTGCTGCAGGGTCTGTGCGGGGGTTGCTGTTGTCATCGTTGTTCTCCGCTCGGGGTTAGATGTTGCCCTCTGCACTATGCAGCATGCGTGCCAGTTTTGATGAGCCTGGCGCTGCTTTCTCTATTCAATTGAAAAAACGAAAGTTTTACAGCCCATGTGTGAGACGAATCTTGATCACAAGAGAATGGCAGCTCGCACAGCGCGTGACAGCTGTTACGGCGCAGGTGTAGCGCGGTGTTACACCTGTAGCGCCGCGGGTCAGGTGGTCGCTTGGGGCGATTGACACCGACCCTGGTTGGCATAGGCTGATGATGGAGCAACATCCGCAGGGCGGGTGCGGCGATGTCGGCAGGCCGTGGAGGCAGCGATGAGGCTGAGAACCGACCAGCGTACGCATATCGAAACGCTGATGAGGCTGGGGGAGTGGCGCGGTAGCGAGGTGTCACCGTGTCGCGAGGTGATTCGTCGTTCCTGGGAACGCTGCGTAGGAGAGTATCGGCTCGATCCTGCGCGGCCACGGCCGGTGCGCGTGCTGAGCCAGCAGGCGCTTCGTGAGCATCAGGATCCCGTGGATGAGCTGCTGCACATGGCGCGGGCCGGCCTTGATCAGCTCTTCACCCATGCTGCACCGCTGGGCTATGTGCTGCTGCTGACCGACCGCCAGGGGGTCACCGTGGACTTCCGCGGTGACCCCGGCAATGACCTGTCGCTTCGTCGTGCCGGGCTCTATCTCGGTGCCGACTGGGACGAGCGATTTGCCGGCACCTGCGCCGTTGGCACTTGTCTGCATGAGGGGCAGGCGATTACCTGCCATCAAAACGAACATTTCGATGCTACACATATCGCCCTGACCTGTTCGGCCGCTCCCATCAGCGACCCCCAGGGGCGCGTCATGGCGGTGCTCGATATCTCGGCTCTGCAATCGCCTCGCTCCTTGGAGAGCCAGAACTTCGGTCTTTCGTTGGTCAGCCTGCATGCGCGCATGATTGAAGATGCCTACTTCCTGCACCGCTATCGCGACTGCCTGGTACTGCGCTATGACTCGGCGCGCCCGTTTGTGCATCTCAACGGCCGTGGACTGATCGCCATGGAAGAGGATGGCAGTATCATCGCCGCCAATGGTAACGGGCGAGAGCTGATCGCGGCGCATTTGCGTCGCTGGCCCGCCTGGTCATCCACGTCCAGGATCAAGGCCACTCAGTTGCTTGACGCCGAGCTGGGCGATCTGCTGACCCTGTCGCGCCGAGGTGACGACCAGATTTATGCCTTCCGCATCCGAGCCAGCGATACCATCTGTTTCGCCACGCTGATCGAGCCGCCGCGGCGGCGCCTCGCCGAACAACATGTGGCGGCGTCGGCCCCGGTGCCGGCTCTGGATCAGCTGGGAGGCGATGATCCTGCCATGCGCCGACTGCTCAAACTGAGCCGACGGTTGCGCAACGAGACCGTCGGCGTACTGATTACCGGCGAGACCGGAACCGGCAAGGAGGTGCTGGCGAGGGCCCTGCATGACAGCGGTACGCGGGGCGACGGCCCCTTCGTAGCCGTCAACTGCGCGGCCATTCCCGAATCGCTGATCGAGAGTGAGCTGTTTGGCTACCTGCCTGGCGCCTTCACTGGTGGGCGCCGTCAGGGAATGCGTGGGCTGATCCAGCAGGCCAGCAGTGGCACCTTGTTCCTGGATGAGATAGGCGATATGCCGCTTTCGCTGCAGACCCGTCTGCTGCGAGTGCTGGCGGAACGCGAAGTGATGCCGCTGGGGGCAGACAAATCGGTAGCGGTGGATATTCGCGTCATTACCGCGACTTATCATGACATGGCACAGTTAATCGCCGAGGGCCGCTTCCGGGAGGATCTGTACTATCGGCTCAACGGTGCGCCGCTGCGACTGCCGGCCCTGCGTGACAGGGCCGACCGCCATTTCGTGATTCGAAGCGTCTATCAGGCGCTACTCGAGGAGCGCGGTGGCGCGGTGCATCTACGCGCCGACGCCATGAGTGCGCTGCTTGCCTATCCCTGGCCGGGCAATATTCGCCAGCTGCGCAATGCCCTGGACTTTGCGCTGGCCACGATAGAAGGGGAAGAGATCACCGTGCACGACCTACCCGAGGAATGTCAGGGCGTGCTAGGCACGTCGCCGCGGCTGTACGACAGCGTGCACGCCGGCGCCGATGCGCCTGTCGATGATTCGACAGAGCTTCAGGAGCTACTGCAGCGCCTGAGCTGGAACATCAGCCAGGCGGCGCGTGAGCTTGGCGTGTCGCGACCGACGGTCTATCGTCGCATGCGGCGCCAGGGGCTGGTGCCTCCTAATCGGCGCGGCTAGAGCCGCGCTCGGCCTGAGATGCTAGCCGCGTCGTAGTGCCTGCTCCAGCGTCGCCAGCCGTCCCGGTGCCAAGGCATCCTCCACGGCGGTGATGCGCAGCACATGGCCCAGGGCGGGATCGGCGGGGCGGGCGATCAGCTTGCCCTCGTCGAGCAGCGTCTTGTGCACCTCGGCGGCCAGCTCGGCAGTTGGCAGGCGCACCCCGACGAAGTTGGTGGCGCTGGGCAGCACATCGGCGCCCAGTTCGCGCAGGTGAGTGGCCAGCCGCTCACGGCGCTTCCTTACTGCGGCCACGTGGGCAGCAACCTCGCCGGGGGCGTCCAGCACCGTCTCGGCGGCGGCCTGACTGAGTGTCGACACCGCATAGTGGATGCGTACCTTCATCATCACCGCCAGGGTCTCCGGCTCCGCGATGGCGTAGCCGACGCGCAGCCCGGCGAGGCCATGGGCCTTGGAGAGGGTGCGCAGGCGCACCACCCCGGGTAGCACCCGACGGCCGAACTCGCCGTCGGCGTCGTCACGAAAATCATGGTAGGCCTCGTCGAGCAGCAGCCAGCAGTCGTCCGGCAGGCGCTCGCGCAGGGCCAGCACGTCCTCGTCGCGGTGGAGATGGCCGCCGGGGTTGTCGGGGTTGGCCAGATAGACCAGCCGTGCGCGCTCCTCGTGGGCGGCTCCGGCCAGGGCCTCGAGGTCTGGCGCCAGGCGACCCGGCCCCTCGTTGTAGGGCACCTCCACCAGGCGAGCCCCCTCGCCCCGGGCGAAATAGGCGAAGGTAGGGTAAGTGCCCCGGGTGGCGACGACTGTCTCGCCGGGTGAGGTAACGGCGCGCAGCGTCAGGGCGATCAAGCTGTCGGCCCCGGCGTCCACCAGCATCGCTTCCAGCGGGATACCCTTCTGCTCTGCCAGGCGTTGACGGATGCCCAGCGCCTCGGCATCGCCGTAGCTGTAGACGTGTTCGGCCAGGGCGTCGCCGAAGCGTTCGCGCAGGGCGCGGTGGGGCATGTCGAGCCCCTCGTTGGAGCCCAGCTGATGGGGGATCTCGCGGCCCAGGCGGCGTTCCAGCACGCGCACGCCGGGGAAGGGGTTGTGGGGACCGTCGCCGGTCAGGTGGTCGGGGAAGCGGGGCATGTCGGCCTCCAGTCGTTGATGCCAGCTATTGTCCACCCTATCAGGGTTTGGCGATAAGGTGGCCCGCCGGTGGCCTACTCCTCGGGCATGTGGCGGGTGCGTGCCACGCCCCGGAGGCGCCGGCGCAGGGCGGCCTTGCCCATCATATGGGCGCTGACCGGGGCGGTGGCGAACAGGAAGATGGTCACCAGGGCCTCCTGAACCGAGACGCCATCCTGCTGGTGGCTGAAGAAGAGCAGCGAGCCGATCAGCGTACAGCCCACGCCCAGGGTGCTGGCCTTGGTGGGGCCGTGCAGGCGGGTGTAGAAGTCGGGCAGCTTGGCCAGTCCCCAGGAACCGATCAGCGCCACCACCGCGCCGCCCAGCAGGAAGAAGGCGATGACCAGCTGCATGAGCCAGGGCATATCGAGGCTGTTCATTCGATGACGTCCCCCCGTAGCAGGTACTTGCTCATGGCCACGGTGCCGACGAAGCCCATCAGTGCGATCAGCAGGGCCAGTTCGAACAGCACGTCGAGCCCCGTGCGGATGTCGGCCAGCACGATCAGGGCGATGCTGTTGATCATCAGGGTGTCCAGCGCCAGGATGCGGTCGACGATATCTGGGCCCGCGGCCAGGCGGTAGAGATTGAGCAGCGCGGCGATGGCGAACAGCGTCATCGCGATGGGAATTACCAGGGCAATCATTGGAAGATCTCCTGCAGCGGGCGCTCGTAGCGGCGGTGTATCTCGTCGATGGTCTCGGCCTCGTTTTCCAGGTGCAGGGCGTGCACCAGCAGGGTGTTGGCCTCGGCGTCATGGTGGATCGAGACGGTGCCGGGGGTCAGCGAGATGGTGCTGGCCAGGATGGTGATGGCGAAGTCGTCATCCAGGGCCAGCGGATAGGTGAAGAAGCCGGGTTCGAGCTGCCGGGCGGGGCGCAGGATGCGCAGCGCCACCACCAGGTTGGAACGCAGGATATCCAGCAGCAGCACCAGCACATAGCGCAGCAGCGGTAATGGCCGCCGGATCCTGGCCTGTTCGGCCCAGAAACCGTGGGTCACCAGCGGGATGGTTACGCCCAGGGTCAGTCCCAGCAGGGCGTGGGCCATACTGAAGTCGTTTACCATCAGCAGCCAGAGCAGTGCCAGGAACAGCGAAAACAGCGGGTGGGGCAGCCAGAACTGCCGGGAGCGCCACGATGGTGTCATGGAATGACCTCCTGGCCGGACGCCAGTGCCTCGGGCAGCACAGCGGCAATATAGCCGTGCGGCGCGAGCAGTTGTTCGGCGGTGAGCGCAAGGTAGTCCATCACCGGGTCGCCGAGCATGGCCAGCAAGGCGTTCAGGCCGACCATGCTGCAGACCAGTGTCAGCAGGCCGCGGCTGAGGGGGTAGGGGGTGGTGGCCGCGCCCGGTCGCCAGAACCAGCTACTGCCGGTGCGGCTGATGGCGATGATCACCAGCAGGGTCGACGCCAGCAGGATTCCCCATAGCCACAGCCCGCCTGGCTCGGTGGCGCTGGCCTGGAGGATCCATACCTTGCTGACGAAGCCGCTGAACGGCGGTAGCCCCGCCATGGCGATCCCGGCGATAAAGAACAGGCTGCCGAGCACCCCGCGGTGGCCGATGGGGCCCACCGCGGAGAAGCGGTCATAGCCTTCCTCGCGTTGGCGGCCCAGCAGGTCGGCGAGCAGGAAGAAGATGGCGGCCATCAGGGTACTGTGGATCAGGTAGAAGAGGGCGGCACCCAGGGCGGCGGGAGTGATCAGGCTGATGGTCGCGAGCAGCGTGCCCACTGAGAGGATCACCAGGTAGGCGGTGAGGGTGCGCAGGCTGTCGGAGCCCAGCACCCCGATGCCGCCCAGCGCCAGGGTCAGCAGGGCCAGTGGCCATAGCCAGTTCCAGGCGACCGCGTTGACCGGCGTCTCGCCCAGCGCGAAGACCAGCAGGAAGACTCGCAGGATGGCGTAGATCCCGACCTTGGTCATGATGGCGAAGAGCGCGGCCACCGGCGCGCTGGCCGCCGAGTAGGCTCGTGGCAGCCAGAACAGCAGCGGCAGGATCGCGGCCTTGATGCCGAACACCACCAGCAGGATCAGGCTGGCGGCGGCCAGCAGCGGTGCGTCTTCGGCCGGCGCCGCGGCGATACGCAGCGCCAGGTCGGCCATGTTGAGGGTGCCGGCGAGGCCGTAGAGGGTGCCCAGGGCGATGAGAAACAGCGCCGAGCCCGCGAGATTGATGATCACATAGTGCAGGCCCGCGCGGCTGCGGGCGCGGCCGCCGCCGTGCAACAGCAGGGCGTAGGAGGCGATCAGCAGGATCTCGAAGAACACGAAGAGATTGAACAGGTCGCCGGTGAGGAAGGCGCCGTTGAGGCCCGCCAGCTGGAACTGGAAGAGGGCGTGGAAGTGGGCGCCGCGCCGGTCGGTGCCGCCGCTGGCGTAGAGCAGGCAGCAGAGCCCCAGCACCGCGGTGAGGCTCAGCATGATGGCGGCGAGGCGGTCGAGGACCAGCACGATGCCGAACGGTGCCGGCCAGTCACCGGCCTGATAGATCAGATAGTCGCCGGCGCCGGCCGCCGTGACGGCCCAGATTCCCAGCAGCACCAGCCAGGCGGTGCTGGCAAATCCCAGCAGCCGCTGCAGGGCGAAGGGCGCCCGGTAGAACAGCAGCTGGCCCGCGCCGGTGAGCAGCGGCAGCAAGATGGGGAGGATCAGAACGTGGTTCATGTGCGGTCCTCGTCGGGGTTCTCGCCGTCGACGTGGTCGTTACGCAGTTCCACGGCGGCCTTGAGGGCCAACACGACCACGAAGGCGGTCATGGCGAAGCCGATGACGATGGCGGTAAGCACCAGGGCCTGGGGCAGCGGGTCGGCGGAGTGCTCGGCGAGGCCGACGATGGCCGGTGCGCCTGTCACCAGGCGTCCCGAGGCGAACAGGTAGAGATTGACGGCATGGGAGAACAGCGTCAGCCCCAGGATGACCGTGAACGTGCGGGCGCGCAGCAGCAGGTAGACCCCGCAGGTGGTGAGTATGCCCAGGGTGATGGCGTAGAGGAGTTCCATCAGCCGATCTCCTTGCCGGGGCCGGTCACCGTCATCAGCTTGCCGAGGTTGGCCAGTATCAGCAGCGTGGCGCCGACCACGTTGGCGTAGACGCCCAGGTCGAAGAGCATGGCGGTGGCCAACGCGATGTCGCCGATCAGCGGCAGATGCAGGTGGCCATGGGCCGAGGTGAGGAAGGGAAAGCCGAACAGCCAGCTGCCCAGGCCGGTGACGGCGGCGATCAGTATTCCGGCACCGATCAGCGGCCGGAAGGCGGTCCGCATGCGGGCCTGGGCCCAGACCAGCCCGCCGGCCATGTACTGCAGGGTCAGCGCCACCGCGGTGATCAGCCCGGCGATAAAGCCGCCGCCGGGCTGGTTGTGGCCACGCAGGAAGATATAGGCCGAGACCAGCAGGGCGATGGGCAGCACCAGTCGGGCCACGCTGCCGAGCATGATCGGATGCGGTTCGGCCACCCAGTGGGCGGGGTTGGTTTCGACCACCCGCTCCTTGAGGTGCAGGTCACGGGTAAAGGCGAATACCGCCACGGCGGCGATGCCCAGCACGGTGATCTCGCCCAGGGTATCGAAGCCGCGGAAGTCCACCAGGATGACATTGACCACGTTGCTGCCGCCGCCGCCCGGCATGCTATTGGCCATGAAGAAGTCGGAGATCGTCTGTTGGGGGCGGGTGAGGATGGCGAAGCTGAAGGCGGCGACGCCGAGGCCCACCAGGCCGGCGATGGTCAGATCGCGGCCCATGCGCAGTCGGGTCGAGCCGCGCGGTGAGGTCTGGGGGAGAAAGGAGAGGGCCAGCATCATGATCACCACCGCCATGACCTCCACCATCAGTTGGGTGAGGGCCAGGTCCGGTGCCGAGAAGCGGGCGAAGGTCACGGTGACGACCAGGCCGGTGACGCCGAGCAGCAGCAGCGCCGGAAGGCGATGATGGTGATAGACCACCACGCCGATCGCCGCCAGGCAAAGCAGGATGGCGGCCAGCAGGGTCAGCGGGTCGAGCGGGGTGAGCGCCACGCCGCCGTCCCAGCGGGGCACATCGTGCAGCTGCAGGCCGACCAGCACCACCAGGGTGGCCATGATGAAGGCCAGGTAGCGTTGGAGTGAACCATTCTCCAGCTGGAAGACCCGCTGTTGAGCCAGAGTCGTCGCGCGGCGCATGAGCCAGTCGAATATCTCCTTGGCATCCACCGCCGGCAGGCGGGCATGCAGACGAAACAGCGGGGTTCGCAGGTGATAGAAGAGTGCGCCCCCGGCCAGGGCGAACAGGCTCATCAGCAGGGTGACGCCGGTGCCCAGCGCGGCGAAGTCGTAGGGGGCGACGGCCGCCTGACGGGCGGCGGCGAAGGCGGGCTGGACCAGCGCCGTATAGGCCCGCTCGGGGGCGAGCCCCAGCAGCAGCGTGGCCAGCGACAGCAGCGCGATGGGGGCCAGGGCCAGCCGGCGCGGGGCGCGGGGCGGCCAGACAGGCAGGTCGATGGGTCGGCCATTGAAGAAGACGTTATGGAAGATCCGGATCGAGTAGGCCACCGAGAAGAGCGCGGCCAGGGCCACCCAGGCGGGAATGATCACCGCCGCCCAGTCCGGCGTTGCGAGCAGCAGGCTTTCATTGAACAGCATCTTCTTGCTGATGTAGCCACTCATGAGCGGCAGGCCCGCCATGGCGGCGGCCGAGATGCTCGACAGCACCATCAGCGCCGGCATGAAGCGCCACATGCCGTTGATGTTGCGCATGTCGCGGGTGCCGGTGGCGTGCTCCACGTAGCCCGCCATCATGAACAGCGGCGCCTTGAAAAGCGCATGACACACCAGGTGGAAGAGGGCCGCGGCCAGCGCCATGGGGGTGCCCAGCCCCAGCAGCAGCATGATCAACCCCAGGTGAGAGACCGTGGAATAGGCCAGAAGCCCCTTCATGTCGTGCATGAACATGGCCACGAAGGCGCCCACCATCAGCGTCAGCATGCCGGTCAGGGTGACCAGGTGGAACCAGAGCGCGGTGTCGGCCAGTGCCGGGTGCAGCCGGGCGAGGAGGAAGAGCCCCGCCTTGACCATGGTGGCGCTGTGCAGATAGGCGGATACCGGGGTCGGAGCGGTCATGGCATGGGGCAGCCAGAGGTGGAAGGGGAACTGGGCCGACTTGGTGAAGGCGCCGAGCAGAATCAGGTTGAGCATCAGGCCGTAGCGTTCATTGCCGCGAATGCGCTCGCCGGCCTCGAGCACCACGGAAAGCTCATAGCCGCCGGCGGCCTGCCCCAGCATCACGATGCCCGCGAGCAGTGCCAGGCCGCCGCCACCGGTAATCACCAGGGACATGCGGGCGCCGAGCCGGGCCGCGTGGTCGTGGGTGTGGTAGCCGATCAGCAGGAAGGAGACGAGGCTGGTCAGCTCCCAGAACACCAGCATGAACAACAGGTTCTCGCTAAGCACGATGCCCAGCATGGCCGCCATGAACAGCTGGATCAGGGTGAAGAAGCGTGCCGAGGTGGTGCTGCCGGCGAAGTAGTAGCGCGCGTAGAGCAGGATCAAGCCGCCGATGCCGGTGATCAGCAGGGCGAACAGCAGCCCCAGGCCGTCGAGGCGAAAGCCCACGGCCAGACCCAGGGACGGCAGCCAGGCGAGCGTCTGGACCACGGCGTCACCGCCCCGCATCACATGGGGGAGCCAGCTAAGCAGCAGCAACAGGCAGAAGAGGGTGGGCAGGGCGGAGACCGAGGCCAGCAGGCGTGAGGATCGCCCCTGCAGCAGGGCGGGCAGGCAGGCGCCCGTGAGCGGCAGCAGGATGATCAGCACAAGCGGCATAGGCGACGCCTCCCTGTCCGACGATGGACCTTAGTCACACTATAGAGGGCGCCGAGCAGTGGGCAGGCGGCGACTTCAACGCTGTCGCGGCGGCGGGGTCGGTATCACGCCCCGGGGCGTTGAAAGGTGAAGTCTCCCCGGGCGAGCAGTATCGAGATGGGCGTTCTAGGATAGTGAGCAGGCAAGCGTCTCAGGCGCTGCCGTTGCCCCATCCGATAATGACAAGACCGAGAGGCAAGCCCATGCACAACAAGATGCTCCCCCTCGTGACTGCCCTGGCGGCGCTTCCGCTGGCCATGGCAGCCACCCATGCCCAGGCCGAGGAGATGGCCATCGCCACCATCCTCCCCGAGAACATGAGCAACAACTCGATCTATCCGGCGCTGGTGCGCTTCAAGGACCTCGTCGAGACGCGCACCGATGGCGAGGTGACGGTCTCGATCTTCGGCAACAGCCAGCTGGGCTCCGAGGTGGAGACCGCCCAGGAGGTGCAGGACGGGCTGACGCTGCAGTCGACCATCATCACCACCGGCGCCATGTCGTCCTTCTATGACGATTATCAGCTGATGACCGCGCCCTTCGTGTTCAACGACTGGCGCCAGGCCTGGGCCTTCCTCGACGGCGACTGGTTCGCCGAGATGATGTCCGGCACCGTCGAAGAGACCGGCATGCGCTACCTGGGCACCTTCGACGACGGCGGCGGCTTCGTGGCCTTCACCAACAACGAGCGGCCGATCAAGACCGTCGAGGACCTCGAGGGGCTCAATATCCGCACCGAGGAGAACCCCGGCCACGTGGCCATCATGAAGGCGCTGGGTGCCTCGGCCACGCCGCTGCCCTGGGGCGAGGTGATCACGGCGCTGGAGACCGGTCTGGCCGATGGCCAGTTCAACGCCCCGGTGCTCAACACCACCTTCAACTTCCACGAGGTCACCGATTACACCACCCTGACCGGCCACGTCTACAACAGCGCCGCCTGGCTGATCAGCGAGGACTGGTACCAGGCCCTGACCGAGCAGCAGCAGGAGGCCATCGTGACCTCGGCACGCGAGGCGATCGAGATCGGTCACGGCATGTCCGGGGCACTGGCCACGGCGAGCTGGCAGGAATCCTGCGAGACGTTCAAGGAGTGCTACATCATGCCCGCCGAGGAGCGTGCGCGCATGGCCGACATCGCGCGCCCGGCATGGAAGGAGTGGATCGTCAACGACTTCGGCATCGACGCCGAGAAGGTCGATGCCTTCCTCGCGGAAGTCGAGCGCGTCGGGAAGGAGGTCAAGGAGTCGGATATGGCCCACTACGGCGAATAACGCTCTCCCTACCTGGTCCGGCCGGGCGCTCCGGCCGGCCCGAGATACCTGTGAGGTTCGCCGATGCGTTTTCTTCAGCCTCTGCGCCGCCTGAGCGACTGGGTCAACCAGGCGTCGATCGTGACCTGCGTGGCCTGTGTGCTGGTGATGCTCGGCATTTCCTTCACGGCCTTCATCTACAAGCTGGTCACCGGCAGCAGCCTGAGCTGGACCTACTCCCTGGCGCGGCTGTTTCTGCCCTGGATCGGTTTTCTCTCCATGACCATCTCGCTGCGCTACGGCGAGCATGTGGCCATGACGCTGCTGGTGCGCAGCCTGCCGCGGTGGCTGCTGACGCTGGCGGCCGCCCTCAGCCTGACGGTGGTGGGTGTCTTCGGGGCGCTGCTGCTGTGGTACGGCTGGGACTATTTCCTGGGCGCCAACCAGGTCTACATGGTGTCCGACCAGCTCCAGGTGCACGCCAAGTTTACCGCCATCGTCGTGCCGGTGAGCGGGGCCATCATCCTGCTGCACCTGGTCCAGGGATTCGACCTGCTGGAACACTTCATCGATGACGACAGCACCATCAACGAGCTGATCGAGGCCGACACCCATCATGCGGAGGAGCGCCCATGACGCCTGCCATTCTGGTTTTCCTCGTCCTGCTGCTGCTGGGTACGCCCGTGGCGGTGGTCATGGCCCTCTCGGGGCTCGCGGGGGGCTTCGCCATGGGCGGCGAGCGCATGCTCGGCATCATCGCCAATCGCATGTTTTCCGGGGTATCGGGGTTTCTGTTGATCGCGGTGCCGTACTTTATCTTCACCGCCGAGCTCATGAACCAGGGCGGCTTGACCCAGAAGCTGATCAGCTTCAACAACGCGCTCTTCGGTCGGGTGCGGGGGGCGCTCTCCCACGTCAATATCTCGGTGTCGGTGTTCTTCGCGGGCCTGACCGGGGCGGCGATCACCGATACCGTGGCCATCGGCAAGATCATGATCCCGGAGATGAAGAAGCAGGGCTATGACGCCGAGTATGCGGCGGCCATCACGGCCTGCTCGTCGATCATCGGGCCGATCATTCCACCCAGCGTGGTGATGGTGGTTTATGCGACGCTGCTGCGCGATATCTCGGTGATCGATCTGTTCGCCGGCGGCATCGTCCCCGGGCTGCTGATGGCCCTGGCGCTGCTTGCCGTCAGTTTCTTCCTGGCCTGGAAGCGCGGCTACCCCAAGCAGGCCCCGACGCCTTTCAAGGTGGCGATCATGGCGTTCTTCCTGGCGCTGCCGGCGATGATCGTGCCGCTGATCATCCTGGGGGGCATCCTCTCGGGGCTGACCACCATCACCGAGGCCTCGGGCTTCGCCGCCATCTATGCCCTGATCATCGGCGTGGTGTTCTATCGCAATCTCAACTGGAAGAAGGTGTGGCACGCATTGGTGGTGACGGTGCGCTTCTCGGGGGTGGTGTTCTTCCTGCTGGCGACCTCGGCGGTGCTCGGCTGGTTCGTTACCCGCTCGGGTATCGCCCGGGATGCGGCGGGCCTGATCACCAGCTTCAGCGATTCGACCTTCCTGCAACTGCTGCTGGTGTGTGCCTTGCTGATCCTGATCGGCACCGTCATGGATGTGCTGCCGGCGCTGGTGGTGGTGGCGCCGGTGCTGGTGCCGGCGATGGTCCAGCTCGGCGTGGACCCGCTGCATTTTGCCATCCTGATGATCGTGGTGCTCAATATCTCCAACGTCACCCCGCCGGTGGGGATGACGCTGATGACGGCGGCACGCATCGCCGATGTGCCCTTCGAGCGGGCCATCATCGCCTCGCTGCCGTTTTATGTGGCCTTTATCGCGGTGATCCTGCTGTTGGTCATCTTTCCTTCCCTGTCCACCTGGATACCGTCGCTGCTGGGGTAGGCCGCGAGCATCGTGATGCGTTGAAACACAAGGAGGAGATAACCCGATGGAGACGCAGGATAGCGCACCGACTACCGGCTTCTTCTGGCATGAGCGCTGCTTCTGGCACGACCCGGGCGCCATCGGTGTCTTCTCGGGCCATGATGAATACCTGCAGCCGCAGCCGGCCTCGGAAAGCCCGGAGAGCAAGCGACGCCTGAAGAACCTGCTCGAGGTCTCGGGGCTGATCGATGAACTGGCGGTGCGCAAGCCCAGCCCGGCCAGGCGCGAGGACCTGGAGCGTTTCCATACGCGGCGCTATCTCGAAGCGCTGGAGGACGGCGATGCCGGTCGTGGCGGCGACGCCGGCGACTGTGCCCCCTATACGCCGGGTAGCCTGGCCGCCGCGCGTCAGTCGGCGGGGCTCGCCGTGGCGGCGGTCGAAGCGGTGGCCACCGGCGAGCTCGAACAGGTCTATGCGCTGTGTCGGCCTCCCGGGCACCATGCCGAGGCCGATCGCGGCCGGGGCTTCTGCCTGCTGGGCAATATCCCGGTGGCGGTGACGCGTGCGCGTGCCCTGGGCCAGGTCGGGCGGGTGGCGATTCTCGACTGGGACGTGCATCACGGCAACGGTCAGCAGGCGGCGTTCTATGACGACCCCGACGTCTTCACGATCTCGATTCATCAGGCGGGCAACTACCCGCTGGATACCGGCACCTTCGAGGAGCAGGGCGAGGGCGCCGGGCGGGGCGCCTGTCTCAATCTGCCGCTGCCGCCAGGCTGCGGCCTCGGGGCCTACGCCCATGCCATGAGCGAGCTGGTGTTGCCGGCGATCGAGGCCTTCGCGCCCGAGATGATCGTGGTGGCCTGTGGCTATGATGCCGGCGCCAAGGACCCGCTCGGCAAGATGTTGCTCAACAGCACGGCCTTCGCCAGCATGACCCGCCGGCTTCGCGAGCTGGCCGGGCGCTGCTGCCATGGGCGGCTGGTGATGATCCACGAGGGCGGCTATTCCGAGGGGTATGTGCCGTTCTGCGGCCATGCGGTCATCCAGGCACTGACCGATAGCAATATCAGCGTGCACGACCCCCAGGCCGAGGAGATCGCCGCCTGGGCCTATCAGGCGTTGCAACCTCATCAGCGCGAGCTGATCGACGGCTGGCGCGCCGCCTGGTCGACACACGCCCGCCCTTGAACGCGACTGCTAAGGAGTGGAAGCCATGACGCCTCTCTACCAACGCGATGGCTGGCTATGGCATGACGGCGAATGGCTGGCCTGGCGCGATGCCCGCACCCATCTGCTGACCCATAGCCTGCACTATGGCATGGGCTGCTTCGAGGGCGTGCGTGCCTATGCGGGACCCAGGGGAACCCAGCTGTTTCGGGTGGCCGAGCATACGCGACGGCTGCTGGATAGCGCCCATATCCTGGATATACCGTTATCTTACAGTGACGACACCCTGATCCAGGCCCAGCGTCAGTGCCTGGTGCGCAACGACCTGGCCAATGCCTACCTCAAGCCGACGGTCTATCTCGGCGCCGAGGGCCTGGGGTTGCGGGCCAGGGGGCTCACCACCCATATCATGATTCCCGCCTGGGACCTGGGGGATTATATCTCCCCCGAGGCGGCCTCGGTCGGGCTGCGTGCGCTGACCTCCTCGTGGGCGCGCCATCATGTGAATATCAGCATGTGTCGAGCCAAGACCAATGGCCATTACGTGAACTCAATGTTGGCGCTCAACGCCGCCGTGAAGGCGGGCTTCGACGAGACCATCATGCTGGATCCCGAGGGCCATGTTGCCGAGGCGTCGGCCGCCAACGTCTTCCTGTTGCGCGACGGCGTCCTGCATACCCCGGAGGTGACCTCCTGCCTCCAGGGCATCACCCGCGATAGCGTGATCCGCCTGACCCGGGAGGTGCTGGGCATCGAGGTGCAGGAGCGCCGCATTACCCGGGACGAGCTGTATATCGCCGACGAGGCCTTCGTGACCGGCACCGCGGCCGAGATCCTGCCGTTGCGCGAACTGGATGGTCGCCATATCGGCGCCCGGGCCGGGGCACCGGCCGTGGACAGGCCGATCGCCCAGGACTCGCTGACCGCACGTCTCCAGCGTCTCTACCATGATGTGACCCGTGGCCAGCCGGGGCCCGCCACGGAGGCCTTCGGCGAGTGGCTGACGCCTGTATGAAGCGGTCAGCCGGAAAGGGCAGGGCGTGGTAGCCTGGCGACACGTCGAAGGGAGCTCGCATGTCGCTGTTGATCGATATCACCCTGGGCCTGGTGCTGGTGGCCTGTTCGCTATGGGGCGCCCTGGCGTTGCTGTATCGCTTTCCGGCGGGCCTCACCCGGCGGCGCCTCGCCGCGCTAGGATGGTTGCTGCTCGGTGGGCTGTGGCTGGGATGGCAATGGCAGCAGGGAGCGCGCCTGGGCCCGCTGCTGGGGATGGCGGCAAGCCAGCTGCCGCTGCTGTGCTGGTGGCGGCGGCTGGCGCCGGCAAGCGACGGCGACTGGGCGGACGACGTACGCTTCCTGGCCACGGGTAGCCTGCATGGCCAACGGCTAACGCTCGATCATGTGCGCGGCTTCGACTGGCGCAACCGAGACGAAGCGTCGGTGGCCTGGGGGCGGCGTGAATATGACCTCCAGCGACTGGCGTCCCTCGATCTGTTCGTGTCGACCTGGGGGCGGCCGGGCATCGCCCATGTGCTGCTGTCTTTCGGCTTCGAGGATGGTCAGGGCGGCGTCGGTGACTTCGTGGCCTTCTCGGTGGAGGTGCGTCGCAGGCATCATGAGCCCTTCTCGGAGATCGGTGGCTTCTTCAAGCAGTATGAACTGGCAATCGTCGCCGCCGATGAGCGTGATGCGGTTCTCCTGCGCAGCAATGTGCGACGGGAGTCGGTCACCCTGTACCGGGTGCTGCTCGGCGAGCGCGAGCGTCGCGAGCTGTTGCTGGCCCTGGTGGAACAGGCCAACGAACTGGAGCGCACCCCGCGCTTCTACCACACCATCACCGCCAACTGCACGACCCTGGTGTATGCCCTGATGCGCCGGATCGTGGAGGGGTTGCCGCTGGACCATCGACTGCTGCTGACCGGGTTTCTGCCCGGTTATGTCCATGACCGCGGGGGGCTGGTACCCGGCGTCTCGCTGAGCGAATTGAGGCGCCGCGGTGATATCACCGGGCGTGCCCTGGCGGCCCATGACGATCCCGACTTCTCGCGACGGATCCGCGTTGGCGTGCCGGGGTGGACCGGGAACTGAAGAGGCGATAGCCCCGATCGAGGGTGTTTCACAGGGGCAGCCCTGGTCGTCTTCTGGTAGAATTCTGCGCCGTTTCGTCTCAATTCAACTCCTTCTTCGGGAAAATCAGCCATGAACGCGGTAATCATTGCGGTGCTGGTGATGGTCGGACTGTCGCTGGCACGCGTCTCGGTCGTCTTCGCGCTGGTGGTCGGGGCACTGGTGGGCGGCCTGGTCGGCGGGCTCTCCGTCGAGCAGACCCTCGGCGCCTTCAACGACGGGGTCGGTGGCGGGGCCAAGGTGGCCCTGGCCTATGCCACCCTGGGCGCCTTTGCGGTCGCGATCTCTCGCTCGGGCCTGCCCGACCTGCTGGCCAGGCGGCTCATCTCACTGCTCGGTCAGGAGGCCACGGCCAACCAACAGGCGGTGGTCAAGTACCTGATGCTCGGGTCGGTCCTGCTGGTGGCCATCTCTTCGCAGAACCTGATTCCGGTACATATCGCCTTTATTCCGATCCTGATTCCGCCGCTGCTCAAGGTCATGAACCAGCTGCGCCTCGATCGTCGCGCGGTGGCCTGTACGCTGACCTTCGGCCTTACCGCCCCCTATATGCTGCTTCCGGTGGGGTTCGGGGCAATCTTCCTCAACGATATTCTGCTGGCCAATATCAACCAGGCCGGGGAGGCGCTGGGGCTGGAGGTCACTCGCGGCATGTTGCCCCTGGCCATGGGAGTGCCGGTGGGCGGCATGGCGCTGGGCCTGCTGGTCGCGGTGTTTATCAGCTATCGTCGCCCGCGGGACTATGACAATGCGGAAGTGGCGACGACCAATGTGCCGCACCATGAGCCCGAGACCCACGAGCCGCATACCCTGGGCCTGGCGATGTCGGTCCTGGCCATCATGGCCGCCCTGGGCATCCAGCTGTGGACCGGCTCCATGATCCTCGGCGGCCTGGTAGGCTTCGCGTTGCTGTCGGTGGGCGGGATCTTCAAGTGGCGCGAGGCCGATGACCTCTTCACCAGCGGCATGCGCATGATGGCGTTGATCGGTTTCATCATGATCTCGGCATCGGGGTTCGCCTCGGTCATGAATGCGACCGGGCACATCGAGACCCTGGTGCATTCCAGTGTCGAGGTGATCGGCGACAATCGCGGGCTGGCCGCGCTGCTGATGCTGCTGGTCGGGCTGTTCATTACCCTGGGGATCGGCTCGTCGTTCTCCACCATCCCGATCATCGCCGCCATCTTCGTGCCCCTGGCGGTGCAGTTTGGCTTCTCGCCCCTGGCCACGGTGGTGCTGGTCGGCACGGCGGCGGCGCTGGGCGATGCCGGTTCACCGGCCTCCGACTCCACCCTGGGGCCCACCTCCGGCCTCAACGTCGACCGTCAGCACGACCATATCTGGGACAGCGTGGTGCCGACCTTTCTCCACTACAATATCCCGCTGATCGGCTTTGGCTGGCTGGGGGCCATGGTCCTCTAGGCTATCGTTCCGATCATCAAGATATTCAGCGTCATGCAGCGGCGGCCCACGGGCCGCCGTTGTGCTTCATGGCGATTAGTCCTGGGATAGATGCGACTCGAACGAGGCCAGCAGGCCGCGGAGCAGCGAGAGTTCGCGCCGCGACGGCTGGGCCCGGGCGAACAGCGTATGCAGGTGCGCCTCGGTGCGAGCATGGGGCTGGGTGATAAAGCCGCTGCGCTGCATGACCTGGCTCAGGTGGTCGTGGAAATGCGCGAGCTGCTCGCGACTCGGCTGGCGCTCCTGGGCAGGGCGTGTCGGACAATAGCCGTTATCCGGCCGCCGGCGCCACGCCGAGAAGACCTCGTAGGCGAGTACCTGCACGGCCTGGGAGAGGTTGAGGATGCCGTAGTCGGGATTGGCGGGAATGCTGACCTGGTGGCTGCACAGGGCGATCTCGTCGTTGGTGAGCCCGAAGCGTTCGCGGCCGAATACCAGCGCCACCGGGTCATGGGCGGCATGCTCCACCAGCTCGCGGGCCATGGCATCGGGTTCATCGAAGTGGGGCAGTGGCAGGCTCCGGAGTCGTGCGCTGGCCCCCACCACCTGCACGCAGTCGCCGACGGCCGCCGCCAGCGAGTCGACGACGCGAGCGCCTTCCACCAGATCCTCGGCCCCGGCGGCCAGGCGCGTGGCCTCGGGATCCGGAAACTGGCGCGGATTGACCAGGACGAGATCGCTCAGGCCCATGGTCTTCATGGCCCGCACGGCGGCGCCGATATTGCCGGGGTGAAAGGTCTGGACGAGGACGATACGAATATTGGACAGCATAAATCGGCTCGATGCGAGAGGAGCGGGTAGTTTACGCATTGGACGGAAAGCTGTAAGCCCTGGCAGTCACCAGTCTTGGTAGACCACGGCCCGGGCGAATGACGCGAACCCGTGGGGGTCTTACAGCTTATAGCTTACGGCTTACAGCGAAAAAGACCCCGCCGGCTTTCACCGACGGGGTCTGTCTCAGGGCTTGCCCGGAAGGGCAGTGCCTGGAGCAGGGCGGGGCTGGCTTACATCATGCCGCCCATGCCGCCCATACCACCCATGCCGCCCATGTCCGGAGCAGCGTCCTGCTCGTCCGGATCGTCGGCGATCATGCACTCGGTGGTGATCATCAGGCCGGCCACGGAGCCCGCGGACTGCAGGGCAGAGCGGCTGACCTTGGCCGGGTCCAGCACGCCCATGTCGAACAGGTCGCCGAACTCGCCGGTCTGGGCGTTGTAGCCGAAGTTGCCTTCACCGTCCTTGACGCGGTTCAGGATGACGGAAGCCTCCTGACCGGCGTTGGTGACGATCTGGCGCAGCGGAGCCTCCATGGCGCGCACGGCGATGGCGATACCGTGGGTCTGGTCCTCGTTGTCGCCCTTGAGACCGGCGACCTTGGCCAGCACGCGCACCAGGGCGGTACCGCCCCCGGGTACCACGCCTTCCTCGACGGCGGCGCGAGTGGAGTGCAGGGCGTCCTCGACGCGAGCCTTCTTCTCCTTCATCTCCACTTCGGTGGCGGCACCGACGCGGATGACGGCGACACCGCCGGCCAGCTTGGCAACGCGCTCCTGGAGCTTCTCGCGATCGTAATCGGAGGAGGTATCCTCGATCTGGGTGCGGATCTGGTTGACGCGAGCCTCGATGTCACCATCCGAGCCTGCGCCATCGATGATGGTGGTGTTTTCCTTGGACATGGTCACGCGCTTGGCGGTGCCCAGGTGGTCCAGGGTAGCCTGCTCGAGGTCCAGACCCACTTCCTCGGAGATCACGGTGCCACCGGTGAGGATGGCGATGTCCTGCAGCATGGCCTTGCGACGATCACCGAAGCCCGGCGCCTTGGCGGCGGCGACCTTGACGATGCCGCGCATGGTGTTGACCACCAGGGTGGCCAGCGCCTCGCCTTCGATATCTTCGGCGATGATCACCAGCGGCTTGCCGGCCTTGGCCACGGCCTCGAGGGTCGGCAGCAGCTCGCGGATGTTGGAGATCTTCTTGTCCACCATCAGGATGAAGGGGTCTTCCAGCTCGACCGCCATGGTGTCCTGATTGGTAACGAAGTAGGGCGACAGGTAGCCGCGGTCGAACTGCATGCCTTCCACGACATCCAGCTCGTCCTCGAAGCCACGGCCTTCATCGACGGTGATGACGCCTTCCTTGCCGACCTTCTCCATGGCCTCGGCGATGATCTCACCGATGCGCTTGTCGCCGTTGGCGGAGATGGTGCCGACCTGGGCGATGGCGTTGGTATCGGTGCAGGGCACGGCCAGCTCGCCGATTTCCTTGACGGCGGCGGTGACGGCCTGGTCGATGCCGCGCTTGAGGTCCATCGGGTTCATGCCGGCGATAACGCCCTTCAGGCCTTCGGTCACGATGGACTGGGCCAGCACGGTGGCGGTGGTGGTGCCGTCACCGGCGACGTCGGAGGTCTTGGAAGCGACCTCCTTGACCATCTGGGCGCCCATGTTCTCGAACTTGTCCTTGAGCTCGATTTCCTTGGCGACGGAGACGCCGTCCTTGGTGACGGTCGGAGCGCCGAAGGACTTCTCGAGGACCACGTTGCGGCCCTTCGGGCCCAGCGTGGCCTTGACGGCGTTGGCCAGGGTATCGACACCCTTGGCCATGCGGGTGCGGGCATCGCTGGAGAACTTGACTTGTTTCGCTGCCATTTTCGTATGCTTCCTGTGAGTTCGTGAACGTCAGTCAGTATCGAGAGGTGTCGCGGTCGTGCCTTAGCCTTCGACCACGGCCAGGATGTCGGACTCGCTCATGATCAGGACTTCCTCGCCGTCGACTTTCTGCTTCTCGACGCCGAAGCCATCCTTGAAGATCACGGTGTCGCCAACCTTGACGTCGAGTGCGCGGACATCGCCGTTGTCGAGGATCCGGCCGTTACCGGCGGCGAGCACTTCGCCACGTGTCGGTTTTTCCTGGGCACTGCCCGGGAGCACGATGCCGCCGGCCGTTTTCTGCTCTTCTTCGACGCGACGAATGATGACGCGATCGTGCAAGGGACGGATGTTCATTGCTCACGTTCTCCTGATGGTTTGTATGCCGGTGATCCGGCGGTTTGCATCGTGACCTCGCCACCGAAGCAGCGAGGGGAGGCGTCAGGCGCCTTCCGTGTCAATGGCGCGATATCGCGCCGAAACCTGTTGCTGACCAGATAAGTGGGGCTCGCCAATGGCCTTTCAAGGGCCGCCGAGCATTTTTTTTGCCGACTCGGCCAAACTCAGCCGCGGCGATCGTCACGCGAGATGAAGTCGCCCTCGATGACGTTGTCGTCTGTATGTGGCGACGCCTTGTCGGCACCGCGACGCTGGCGGCCCTCATCGGCCTGGGACCAGTCATCCCGTGGCCCGCTGCCAGGGCGACCCGATGCCTGGCCGGTCGAGGCTCTGTGGCTCTCGCCATGCACGTTCTCGCCATGGACATGCACCCCTTGTACCCGCATGCCCAGCCGGGCGAGCAGCTTGCCCATCAGGCGGCGAGCATCGGGAATCAGGCACATGAAACCCAGGGCGTCGGAGACGAAGCCCGGTGCCATCAGCAGGGCGCCACCGAAGATCAGGGCGGCGCCGGTCAATAGTTCCCCGGAGGGCACCTCGCCGCGTCCCAGGCGCTCGCGGGCCCGGGCGAAGGTGGCGGAACCCTCGCGGCGTACCAGGTGCAGGCCAATGAAGCCGGTGGCCAGTACCAGCAGGACGGTAGTCAGCAGGCCGACCTCGCTGCCTACTGAAAACAGGACCACGAAGTCGAGCAGGGCGAAAAGCGTGAAGATCAGGAGAAAAGGCATGTGGCCTCCCGTGGTGACATTGTCGAGAAGATGGGGGCGAGAGCAGGAAAATCAAGCGTTGTCCGCGGGTGTCGGCCGGTTGGCCCCGGGCGGCGAACCTGATGCGCTGTAGCGGGTCTGATAGAGTGCTTTTGATCAACCACCCCGAGAGGAAACCGGATGCACCTGGAAAATTCCGTTATCGCCATTACCGGTGGCGCTCGCGGCCTCGGCCTCGCCATGGCATCGATGCTGGGCAGCCGCGGTGCACGCCTGGCACTGCTCGACACCGATGCCGCCAGCCTGGACGAAGCGGTCTCGGGGCTTCATCGAGCCGGCATCGAGGCGCGTGCCTTCGTGACCAATGTGGCCGACGAGGCCTCCGTCAAGCAGGCCTTTGCCGATATCGCGGCGTCCATGGGGCCGGTAAGCGGCCTGATCAACAATGCCGGCATCCTCAGGGACGCCCTGCTGGTCAAGGCCAGAGACGGCAGGGTCGAGAAGACCATGTCGCTGGAACAGTGGCAATCGGTCGTCGACGTCAATCTCACCGGGGTCTTCCTGTGCGGTCGCGAGGCGGCGACCCAGATGGTCGAGGCGGGCAATGGCGGGGTCATCGTCAATATCTCCAGTATCTCGCGGGCCGGCAACATGGGGCAGAGCAACTATGCGGCATGCAAGGCGGGCGTGGTGGCCTTGACCACCACCTGGGCCCAGGAACTGGCCCGTAATGGCATTCGCGTGGGGGCGGTGGCACCCGGCTTCATCGAGACCGAAATGACCGCCTCGATGCGTCAGGACATGCTCGACAAGCTGACCGCCGGAGTCCCGCTAAAGCGCCTGGGTGAGCCGGACAATATCGCCCGGAGCGCGTTGTTCATCTTCGAGAATGACTACTTTACCGGCCGCGTGATCGAATGTGACGGTGGCCTGCGCCTGTAAGGCGTACCGGCGGCCACGACGTCAGGAGGAGCGAGGGCGAGGAGCGAGGGCGAGGGCGAGGGCGAGGGCGAGGGCGAGGGCGAGGGCGAGGGATGAGGGCGAGAGTCGGTGAGAAGGGGCTAGATGGCGGCCGTCCGCTGGTCGCCCGGTGGTTGCCTGCTAGCCTGGACCAGAAGCTACCCTGGTATCAGAAGCTCACCTGGTCTTCCAGGTTGCTTACCGTGCCGTCACCGATGCCACTGACCCGGGTCAGGTCCTGGGCGCTCTCGTAAGGGCCATTGGCCTCACGGTCTTCGACGATGGCCGCCGCCTTGCTCGGCCCGATACCCGGTAGTTCGGTCAGCAGGTCGGCGCTGGCTGTATTGACGTTGATGGGCTCGACCTCCTGCGCCACGGCGCCGGGCGACATGACGCCCAACATCAGTGCGACGAGGCAGGCCCTGAACAGGGTGTTAAACCGGATCTTCATGGCATTTCCCCCTTGTTGGAGTCGCATCCTTCGCGGGTGCCTGTTTAAAGCTAGTCTCGATGGTAAGAGATTCCCTGGGGTCTTTTGCTCACTCGCGCGTAGGACAAGACGTTATTAAGCCTGACGTCGTGACCTCCAGGGCCGGGAGACGTCGTCGGAGTCGGCCCGGCCAACTCGCACGGTTCATGTTCGGTATGGCTGGTATACTCTGACGACGATGACCTCTTGCCAGGAGCCCGGTTCGTGTCTACCGATTCCCCACTGATTATTGCCCTCGATTATCCTTCCCTGGATGCGGCCCTATGCATGGCCGATAGCCTCGATCCGGCGCGCTGTCGCCTCAAGGTGGGCAAGGAACTGTTTACCCGCAGCGGTCCCGATGTGGTGGAAGCGCTGCATGGGCGCGGTTTCGAGGTGTTTCTCGACCTCAAGTTTCACGACATTCCCAACACCGTGGCCGGCGCCGTTGAAGCCGCGGCAGAGCAGGGTGTGTGGATGGTTAACGTGCATGCGGCCGGCGGGCGCCGCATGATGGAGACGGCCCGTGAACGCCTGGATCGTCAAGGCCTGTCCACTCGACTGATCGCGGTAACCGTGCTGACGAGCATGATGGCCGACGACCTGGCCGAAACCGGCGTGGCAGCGTCCCCCGCGTCTCAGGTCGAGCGCCTGGCGGTGCTGGCCCACGATAGTGGCATGCATGGCGTGGTCTGCTCGGCCCGGGAATCGGCACGCCTGCATGAGCTGTGCGGCGCCGATTTTCTCAAGGTGACGCCGGGAATTCGCCCCGCCTTCGCCCAGGCTGGAGACCAGCGGCGCGTAATGACGCCCGGGGACGCCATGGCCGCGGGCAGTACCCATCTGGTCGTGGGGCGCCCGATCACTCAGGCCGAGGAACCCATGGCGGCTCTTGCCGCCATCGAGGCTGAATTGACCTGACTCCCTGCGCTATTCGCCTTCGATGCCGGTGATCGGCCGGGTGCTGCCCCAGCTTCGGCAGCGGGGGCATTGCCAGTGCAGCCGATCACCGGTGAAGCCGCAGCGTCGACAGCGATGGCGGGGCAGTTTGCCCAGCAAGGTGGCGGTGTGCTGCTGGAGAAGGGAAAGCTGGTCCAGTGCGGTGCCGTGGCCGTGCTGGCGGTAGAGGCCGATGAGATAGTCGAGTGCGCCCAGGCTCGTTTCACGATTGAGCTGCTCGCTGACCAGGTCGATGGCGGCCTCGACCCCCTGTTGGTGCCGAATGGTGTCGGCCATCAGGATGATCACGCTGGTGTAGGGGGTTCGCTCGACCAGGCTGTGGAGGTGCTGGATCAGGCCGTCCGTATCGTCGAGCAATCGATAGGCGTTGGCCAGAGGCTCCAGCAGGATCGAGGTGTAGGTCGGATCCTGGTCGGGAATCCGCGACAGCAAGGCGATCTCCTGACGATAGTGCCCGGTATCGTGCTCCAGGGTGGCCAGCAGCAGGTTGGCCCTCACGCACCGGGGGTCGACGCCGAGGGCCTGCTTCAGGTGACGCCGCGCCAGGGCCGGGCTGGCATTGGCGTATTCCTCCTCGGCCAGCTGGCAGAGCCAGTGGGACGCGGCACGCTGAAGTTCTCGATTGTCACGGATCAGCTGGGGCGTGACCACGGCGAAGGCCTCGGACCATTCGCCTCCGCGCTCGAAGAGGTCGGCCAGCAGTCGACGGGTCGAACGCCGGCGCTCGGTATCCTGTGAGTCGCGCAGCAGCCCCTTGAGCAGGCGTTCGGCGCGATCCAGCACCCCCAGGGAAAGAAAGTCCCGCGCCAGCTCCAGCTGCACGCGCTCGCTCTGCTGGGGTGTGAGGCTGGGGCGGGCCAGAAGGTTCTGGTGGATCTTCATGGCCCGATCGGCTTCGCCTCGGCTGCGAAACAGGTTACCCAGGGTGATATGGGTATCGATGGTCTCGCTGTTGACCTCCAGGGCGTCCACGAAGGTCTCGATGGCGCGGTCCTGCTGATCATTGAGCAGATAGTTGAGGCCCACGAAATAATCCCGCGGCAGTCCCTGGGGAGGCGCGGGATCGTCTGGCTTGCCGCGTTCGCGTCGGCCCAGCAACCAGCCAATGGCGACGGCTGCCAACAGCGTGGTCAGCAGCAGGGCGTCGGGCATATCAGGCGATTTCCTTCAACTCCCGGGTGTCCTTCAGCTCCTGGACGCGTAGCTTGTCGAGTTCCTTGCGCTGCTGCTGATTATGGCGCTGGGCGCGTGTCAGCAGGGTGCGCAGGCGCAGGTAAACGCCACTCATCGCCAGCATGCCCAGCAGTACGCCAATCGCGAGGGATGCCAGCAGCCATACCGACAGCGAGGCGGAGGGCAGCTCGATCCAGATCAGGTCGAGCGGCAGGGCTTCACGGTTGTTGACCGCGAACAGGATGCCGACCAGTAGAACCGCCAGCAGGATGATGGCCAGGATCAGGCCTTTGAGCCAACGCATGCGTAGTGTCCCCTGTAGAAGTAAGAGTTGGGCCGGAAAGGTGGAGAGTCGAGTTCAGTAGCCCTGCACGCGGCTATCGTCTACCTGCTCGCGTAGTTCCTTGCCGGGCTTGAAGTGTGGCACGAACTTGCCGTCCAGCGCGACCGGTTCGCCGGTCTTGGGATTACGGCCGGTGCGGGGTTCGCGATAATGCAACGAGAAGCTGCCGAAGCCACGTATCTCGACACGGCCTCCGGCGGCCAGGGTCTCGGTGATGTCATCGAGAATCAGTCGAACCGCCGATTCCACTTCCTTGAGCGACAGCTCGGGCTGTCGCATGGCGATCTGGTCGATCAGCTCGGACTTGGTCATCTGGGGTCTCCATTGGCGGCAGTGCTGTTGTTTTCTTCCAAGCATACTCGGCAAAGCGAGACAAAACAACGCACTACGACCTCGGGAAGAAACCGCGATTCCTGATCGGTGTCGGCTGTGTCGATGTCCGGCCTCGGGTATACTGTCGCGACACCCCCAAGGCAAGTCGAGGTCGACCTTGAACGAATCATCAAGTCCGGAGGCGATACAGCGCAAGCGGCTCTACTGGCACTCACGCCGCGGCATGTGGGAGCTGGATTTACTGCTGGTGCCTTTCCTCGAACAGCGCTACGACACCCTGGAGGCCGCTGATCAGGCCGCCTTCCGCGACCTGATCGACGAGGAGGACCAGGACCTCTTCCTGTGGCTGATGCGTCGTGAGCTCCCCGAAGAGCCGGTGCGCCGGCGCATCGTCCAGCTGATTATCGATCATGCCGAGAGCGCCGGTAGCCTGTCGCATCGGCCGGTCTAGGCTGGCGTTTCTCGTCCATTTCCTGCCGATCGCCGCGGTGGCCGGCCTGCTGGGCAGGGTGTTGCCTTCCGGGTTGTGGTTGCCGGTCACGTTCTGCCTGATGCTTATGGCCGTCTGGTGTGCCCGTCGTCAGCCGGCGGGCGAGCTGAGTGCCGATCCCCTCCCCGACGGGACGCTACAGTGGCGATGGCGAAAAACACAGGAGCCGGCGCCGCGGCCGGTCTCTCTGCGCTGTGACTATCTGGGGCCCTGGCTGATCGGGCTGCGCCTGGATGGTCGCCGCCTGTGGCTATGGCCGGACAGCTGTTCGGCGTCCACTCATCGGGAATTGCGCCGCTATCTGATTCGCCATCAGGGCGAAGCCAGGGGTGGCCGCCAGGCCTGACGAGACAAGCCGGGGTCTGTCTGCTCGACAAGGCTCAGTCGAGTTCGCCCAGGTGAATCCTGGAGGGCTCGGGGTGGTGGTTCGCATGGTGTTGGCAGTCCGGGTTGTAGTGCAGGCCGCGGGATTCACGGCGCGCCCTGGCGCTGGCCACGGTGAGCCGGGCCAGGCGCAGCGCCTGCCAGAGGCTCGTCAGCCTGGTACCCGGCTGTCCATGCTCAACGGCCTCACGGACTTCCTGATACAGCTCGGCCAGCTCTTCGGCCGCCTTATTCAGCCCTTCGTCGGACCTGACAATGGCGACCCGGGCGCTCATCAGGGCGCGCATCCGTTCACGCCACCCTTCGAGGGCCGCCGGTGGCGCTTCGGCCACTGCCGGAACGGTGGAGCGAATGGCAAGTGGCGCATGGGTCGCATCGCGCAAGGCGGCGGCGCAGCTGCGCGCAAAGACGAGGCATTCCAGCAATGAGTTGCTGGCCATGCGGTTGGCGCCGTGCAGGCCGGTGCAGGCCACTTCCCCCACGGCATACAGATGATCGATGTCGGTGGCGCCGTGCCGGTCGGTGGCCACCCCGCCGCAGCTGTAGTGGGCCGCTGGCACGACCGGGATCGGCGTCCTGGCGATATCGATGCCGCGCGTGGCGCAGTGGCGGTGAATGGTGGGGAAGTGTTCCAGGATCGCGGCCTCGCCCAGGTGGCGCATATCGAGGAAGACGTGTTCGCTGACGGTACGCTGCATCTCGGCATCGATGGCTCGGGCCACCACGTCTCGCGGCGCCAGTTCGGCGCGGGTATCGATGGCCGGCATGAAGCGCTCCCCGTGGACATTGAGCAGCTGCCCCCCCTCGCCGCGTACCGCCTCGCTGATCAGGAAGGGGGCGCCTTCCGGATCATGCAGGCAGGTAGGGTGGAACTGCTGGAACTCCAGGTTCATCAGGGTGGCGCCGAGCTCGGCGGCCATCAGCATGCCCTCGCCGCTGGCCGGCTGGGGGCTGGTGGTGTGGCGATACAGGCCGCTGGCGCCGCCGGTGGCCAGTACGGTGTCATGGGCCGGCAGATCGGCTCGCGCGCCGGTACTTTCCAGGCAGCGCGCGCCGCGACAGCGGCCGTCGTCATCCTGGAGCAGGCCGATGGCGGTGAGGTCGTCGCGGACCCGTATCATGGGATGCGCCGCGACCCGGGCCTTGAGCGTGTCCATTACTGCGCGGCCGGTGGCGTCGTCGGCATGGATGATGCGGCGCGCGCCGTGTCCGCCTTCACGGGTCAGGTGATAGGGGTAGTCGGCCGTGGGGTTGGTATCTCGCGTGAAGGGGACGCCGAGGCCGAGCAGCCATTCGATGGCCGCCGGGCCCTGCTCCACGGTGAAGCGTACCGCGGCTTCGTCGCACAGGCCGTCGCCAGCCACCAGCGTGTCCTGGGTGTGGGCGTCGATATCGTCGCTGGGTGAGAGCACCGCGGCGATGCCGCCCTGGGCCCAGCGACTCGCGCCGAGGTCATCGCTGGCGGGGCGCAGCAGGGTGACCGGGCGTCGGTCGGCCACTTCCAGGGCAAGTACCAGGCCGGCAACGCCGCCGCCGATGATCAGCACGTCATGGTTACCGTGGGGCATCTTGCGTTTCTCCAGGGGGCGGGGTGGTGTGACGGCGAGCCCACTTGCGGCTCGATGCGCGGCGCAGGCGCCGGCTGGGCAGGCGAGTGAGATCGCCCAGCCGGGTGGCCAGGACCTCTGTCAGGCGCGCCAGCTCGCGATTGAGCCATAGGTAGCCGCTGGGGCTGAGCAGTGCGCGTCCCTCCGCGCTGGTCGCGGTGACAGCCAGCGGGGCGTGACGCTGGAGGTCGAAGGGGTTGATTTCAACCGTGATGGCCTGGCCGGTGCGTACCTGGTAGGCCAGGGTGCCGAGCTCTCGGGAGAGGCGATGTTGCTCATCGCGAAGTCCGTCCATCGCCTCGATGCGGTCGTGGCCGGCGCGGGTGTTCCAGTGGCTTTCGAGCAGCAGTTCGATGGTCGAGAGCATGCGCCGCTGCAGGGAAATGATGCCATCCTGCTCATCGCGACTGAGGCGGCGTTCGCGATGGATGGCGTCGACCAGGCCGCGCTGCTTGACCAGCGCCGAGCTGGTGGCCTTGAGCAGGGCGTGGGTGTCGATATCCAGGGCCGCCGTGGCGGTGGTGTGTGCATGAAACAGACGCGCCATGCGGTCGAGGTTTTCCGCCAGGATGAAGCGCAGCATATCCGTGGCCTTTTGGGGCAGGATCAGTACCGTAATGGTGATGCCGACCAGGGTGCCCAGCAGCACATTGAAGGCGCGCCATAGGCCGACATCCAGGGCGTGGCTGCCGTCACCGGCCACCAGCAAAAGGCTGATGGCGAACATCAATCTGCTATAACCGTAGCGACTGCCGAAGGTCAGCCAGGTGGCGAGGCCGATGGCGATCAGGCTACCGGCGGGAATAAGCAGTGGCTGCTCGAGGGGCGGCAGAATCAACAGGAGGCCGGAGCCGGCGCCGAGGACGGTGCCCAGCAGCCGTTGACGCCCCTTGTCGAGGACGCCCCCGATATGCGGCAGGTTGCCCATCACCATCACGGTGCTGACCAGCGCCCATCCCGAGTGAGGGAGTGCGAAAAAACGGGTGATGACAAAGGTGATCAGCAGTGCCAGCAGCACGCGCAGGACATGCAGTCGGCGACGATATCGATACGTGAAGAAGGGGTCGCGCAGGGTGGGCAGGTTCATCGAGCGATTGCCCCGCAGAGGTTCGGCCTGACCAATGATGTCTGGCTGGTGCCCGGAGCCGGGCTCGAACCGGCACGGTGTCGCCACCGAGGGATTTTAAGTCCCTTGCGTCTACCTATTTCGCCATCCGGGCGGCACGGTGTCGGGCAGTACAGAAATCGGGGAGTGGAGGCTGGAGTCGGAATCGAACCGGCGTACGCGGAGTTGCAGTCCGCTGCATGACCACTCTGCCATCCAGCCTCATTGAGTCGAACCATTCTAGTGAATGGAGCGGGAAAGGAGATTCGAACTCCCGACCCTCGCCTTGGCAAGGCGATGCTCTACCACTGAGCTATTCCCGCCTGACTCGAGTGCGAATTATACGGATAAGCAGGTGACTGTCAAGCGTTTTTGTAATGACCTACATCGAGTGCCGAAGATGAGGCCAGGCAGCGCGCAAATAGAGAATCATGGACCAGAGTGTCAGCACGGCGGCCGCGAAGAGCGTGACGACGGCAAGCATGGCAATAGGGGTGCCGGGGGCGAAGGCGAGCAGCAGGAAGATGGCGACCATCTGCAGTGTGGTCTTCAGCTTGCCGATCCAGGATACCGCCACGCTGCCACGTTTTCCCATCTCGGCCATCCACTCGCGTAGCGCCGAGATCACGATCTCGCGGCCGATGATTACCAGCGCGGGCAGGGTCAGCCAGATCGCGTCATAACGTTCGATAAGCAATGCCAGGGCCACTGCCACCATCAGCTTGTCGGCCACGGGGTCGAGGAAGGCGCCGAACGGCGTGGACTGGTTCCAACGCCTGGCCAGGTAGCCATCCAGCCAGTCGGTCACCGAGGCCAGGGCGAAGAAGGCCGCTGCCAGGGGCATGCTCCAGGAAAATGGCAAATAGAACAGCACCACCAGCAGCGGGATGAAGGCGATACGGGCCAGGGTCAGGATGTTGGGAATGTTCATATCGCGGAGCTGTCCTTGCCGGTGGGGAGCGTTGAGCGTTGGCGTATTCTATCCCCCTTGGCGGACATCATCCATGCAGGGCGCGATGGATTGTCTCGGCCAGGGTGGCGCTGATGCCGGGGACCCGTGCGAGCTCGTCGCGAGTCGCCTGCTTGACGCCCTGAAGCCCCCCGAAGAAGCGCAAGAGCTCGCGTCGCCGCTTGGGCCCCACGCCGGCGATGCCCTCCAGGGTGGAGGTGCGTCGCTGCTTGTCGCGTCGGGTGCGGTGCCCGGTGATGGCGAAGCGATGCGATTCATCGCGGATATGCTGGATCAGGTGCAGTGCCGGGGAAGAGGCCTCCAGGTTCAGGGTCTGATCCACGGTCTCCAGGAACAGCGTCTCGAGGCCCGCCTTGCGGGTGGTGCCCTTGGCCACGCCGAGCAGGGCCACGCCGCTGACGCCCAGGGACGTCAGCACGTCCCGCGCCATGTTGAGCTGTCCCTTGCCCCCGTCCACGACCAGCACATCCGGCGCCTGGCCCTCACCCTCCTTCGCGCGCCGAAAGCGGCGGGTAAGCGCCTGCTGCATGGCCGCATAGTCATCGCCTGGCGCGACGCCCTCGATATTGAAGCGGCGGTAATCCGACTTGCGTGGACCATTCTCATCGAAGACCACGCAGGAGGCGACGGTGGCCTCGCCGTGACTGTGGCTGATGTCGAAGCACTCCAGCCTTTTGGGCGGTGCCGCCATGCCCAGGGCGTCGCGTAGCGCCTCGAAGCGACGCGTCAGCTGGTTCTGGCTGGCCAGCTGGCCGGCCAGCTGCTGCTCGGCGTTGGTGCGCGCCAGCTCCTTCCATTGGGCACGATGGCCGCGGACCTGGTCGGTGAGCCGCGTTCGGCGGCCGGCCTTCTCGCTCAGTGCCCTGGCGATCAGATCGGCATCGGGAACGGCATGGCTGATGATCACCTCGCGGGGGATCTCGCGGGCCTGGCCCAGGTAGTACTGACTGATGAAGTCGCCCAGCAGGGCTTCTTCCGACAGGTCGAGGCCATTGGTGGGCGCGTGGTGTCGGGCCCCCAGCAGGCGGCCCTGGCGAATGGCCAGCACCGAGATGCAGAGCGCGCCGGGGCGACTGGCCAGGGCGAAGGCATCGGCGTCGCCGTCACCGGTATCGACGAACTGGCGCTGCTGAAGCTGTCGTAGTTGCTGGACCTGGTCGCGCAGCCGCGCGGCTTCCTCGAAGTCCAGGGCCTGGCTGGCGGCCTCCATTGCGGCGGTGAGCTCGTGGGTCACCTGTTCGCTCTTGCCTTCCAGGCATTGAACGGCGTGTTCCAGGTCGCGCCGGTAGTCGGCCCCGGAGATATAGCCCACGCAGGGGGCGCTGCAGCGATTGATTTGATACTGCAGGCAGGGACGCGTGCGGTGTGAGAAGACGCTGTCCTCGCAGTTGCGGATACGAAAGACCTTCTGCATGAGCGAGAGGCTGTCGCGTACCGCGTGGCTGCTGGGGTAGGGACCCAGGTAGCGGCCGTCATCGTGGCGCTGGCGAGCGCGCTTGTACTCCAGGGCCGGAAAGGGGTGACGGTCGGTCACGAAGACGAAGGGGTAGGACTTGTCGTCTCGCAACAGGATATTGTACGGGGGACGCAGTTCCTTGATCAGCGTCTGTTCGAGCAGCAATGCCTCGGTCTCGCTATTGGTGACCGTGACCTGGATGTCGGCGATACGCACCACCAGCGCCTGGGTCTTGGCGTTGAGCGCGCCGCGAAAATAGCTGGCCAGGCGCGCCTTGAGGCGGCGGGCCTTGCCGATATACAGGGTGTTACCGCCTTCGTCGAACATGCGGTAGACCCCGGGGGCCTCGCTGACGGTGGCCAGGAAGCGGCGATGGTCGAAGTTCATGGCGCGAGACTACTGCATGTTGGAGAAGCCTTCCACCAGCCCGTGGCGCAGCCCCAGGTGGGTGAGTTCCACGTCCGAGCTGACGCCGAGTTTCTCGAAGATGCGATAGCGGTAGGTGTTGACCGTCTTGGGGCTGAGGAACAGGCGCTCGGCGATAGTCGCCACCTTCTGGCAGTTTATGATCATCATCGCTACCTGCATCTCCCGGGAGGAGAGCTCCTCGAAGGGATTTTCCGGTGAATCGATGCGCGAGAGTATCAGGCGCTGCGCGACATCGGGGCTCACATATCGATGTCCCTGGAAGACCTCGTGGATGGCGACGATCATCTCGTCGTGTCGGGAACCCTTGCTGACGAGTCCCCAGGCGCCGGCATCCAGCAGGCGCTGGGCGAAGCTATCCTCCAGCCAGGCGGTCAGGACCAGAACGCGGGCATCCGGCAGGGTCTGGGTGATCTTGCGCGTGGCCTCGAGGCCGCCGATACCCGGCATGCGAATATCCATCAAGACGATATCCGGCCTCAGGCGGCGGGTCTCGGCGATGGCCTCTTCGCCGCTCGACGCCTCGCCAATGACCCGCAGGTCCTTCTCGGCATTCAGCAGGTGGGCGAGGCTGGTCCTTATCAGGTGGTGGTCATCGGCGATGAGTACCTTGATCAACGTGAATGGCTCCTGAGCGGCTCGTCAGCGGCGAGATAGCGTATTGGCAAAAGGAAATAAGAAGGCATCAATAGCGGAAAGGGTGTCACAACCGCGATCCGGAAAGATAGACGACGATAGATGGCCATGCCGTCTTTCGGGGAGGCGGGGAAAAGGGCCCGAAAAAAGGGCTTGACGGTAAGTCGGTATGGCCATATTATGTGCCTCGTTCTCGCAACGGCGAGACGGTGTGGGGCCTTAGCTCAGCTGGGAGAGCGCAACACTGGCAGTGTTGAGGTCAGCGGTTCGATCCCGCTAGGCTCCACCAACAAGTTTAGTGAAAAAGCCGCCTGGTGCCCTGCATCAGGCGGCTTTTTTCGTGGTTTTATCACGGCCCGATGTCAAGGGGGTGATGACGTTGGGCCGTGAAAGGCTCAGGTCGTCGCGTGCCAGAAAGGCTGACCCAGCGTGGGCGTGCTGGGGCTTGCCGTCTGCCGCTGCTCCATCGGCCCGGCAAGGTAGGCCGCACGGCCCGCCTCGATGGCCCGGGCGAAGGCAGACGCCATCCGGGCCGGACGACGCGCCCTGGCCACGGCGGTGTTGAGCAGCACGCCGTCAAAGCCCATCTCCATGGCCTCTGCCGCCTGGGAAGGAGCGCCCAGGCCGGCATCGATGATCAAGGGTGCCGCGATACGCTCGCGCAGGGTGCGCAGGGCGTAGCGGTTCATCAGGCCGCGCCCGGTGCCGATCGGCGCTCCCCAGGGCATCAGCGCCTGGCAGCCCGCTTCATGAAGCCGCTGGCAGAGCACCAGGTCGTCTGTGCAGTAGGGCAGTACCTTGAAGCCCTGGGCGATCAGTTCCCGGGCGGCCTCCAGCAGGCCAAAGGGGTCAGGCTGAAGGTTGTAGTCGTCGCCGATCACCTCGAGCTTGATCCATGGCGTGTCGAACAGCTCACGGGACATCTCCGCCAGGGTGATCGCCTCTCGGGCGGAGCGACAGCCGGCAGTATTGGGCAGCAGGCGGCAGCCGCTCTCGCGCAGGATCTGCCAGAAGGCATCGCCGTCGCCGCCGCCGGGGTTCTGTCGACGCAGCCCCAGGGTGATCATGTCGCACCCGGCGGCCTCGACCGACGCCTGCATGACCGCGGGAGACGAGTACAGGGCGGTGCCCAGCAGGAAGCGGCTGGTAAACGGCTCGTCATAGAGCACCAGGGCGTCGTCATGGGAAGTGTCGTCGTGGAAAGTGTCGTGACGCATCAGCCACCCCCTACCGGGGCGACGATATCGATGCGGTCGCCATCGTCCAGGGTGCGTTCGGGCCAGGTGGAGCGCGGTGCGAAGGCATCGTTGATGGCGACGGCGATGCGACGGTCGGCATATCCCCAGCGTTCCAGCGCATATGTCAGGGCACAGCCCCGGGGCAGTCGGGCGGGTTCGCCATTGAGGCTCAGGGTGATCTCTTGCATGGGAATCTCGTTATCAGGATAGGGCCATCCGGGGTGCGGTGCCGGCCAGAACGTCGGCAAAGGGCTGTTCGCCGTGGCCACGGACCGCGGCCAGCAGATGGTCGGCTACCGCGGGGGCGAGCAGGTAGCCGTGGCGGAACAGGCCATTGGCGCTGATCAGGCCGTCGTCGCAGATGACGTGGGGCAGGTTGTCGCGAAAGGCCGGGCGCAGATTGACGCCCTGCTCGAGAATACGCGCCTCGGCGAAGGCGGGAGACAGGGTGTAGAGGGCGCTCCCCAGTTCCAGGGAGGACTGCAGCGACATCGGGGAGCGGTCCTCGCTCTCGATGGAGGTAGCGCCGATCACGAAGCGTTTCCCGGGCTTGGGGACCACGTAGAGCTGGTATCGCGGGTGCATCAATCGCACCGGGCGCGATAGGCGCACCTCGTGCGTCTGCACATGCAGGGTCTCGCCGCGTACCCCGCGCAGGGTGGGGTGCCGGGGCTTGGCGCCGTGGCCCCGGCAATCCAGGACCAGGTCGAAGGCGCGCCTGCCGACCGGCGTGACAACCTCACCGGGGTAGGGCTCGACCGGGGTGTGGGCATGGCATTCGCCGCCCAGTCCGCGAATCGCCGCCAGGAGTCGCACCAGCAATTCGCGATTGTCCAGATGGGCCTCGTCGGCGAGGAAGAGGCCGCGGCGAAAGTCGGCGAGATCCGGTTCCAGCGAGCGGATGGCGGTGCTGTCCAGTGCCTGGGCGTTGGCTTCGTCGCCCACGGCACCGGACAGGTCGCGACGGAACTGGCTCAGTTCATTTTCGTCCTGGGGGTGAGCCACGATGAGACTGCCGTGAGGATGCCACAGTTCGGGCGTCTCGAGCTCGGCGAGCCAGGCGGGCCAGCGCTGCAAGGCGACTCGGCCCATCTCGAAGATGCAGGGTTCGCCGACGACGGTCTCGGCCAGCGGAGCGACCATGCCGGCGGCGGTCCAGGCGGCGGCCGCCGGGGCGTCGAGGTCGCCGGCATCATACAGGGTCACGGCGTGGCCATCGCGTAGCAACTGCCAGGCGACGAGGCGGCCGAGCAGGCCCGCGCCGGCGACGGCAAGGCGGCGTTGGGGTGAAGCGTTCATGGATGCGGCATCCAGCGGTTGGCGGTGATGATCAGGCCGGATGCTGCAAGGGGGGCGGTGTGGCACGATCTTGTTCCCTCCGCAGGCATCAACCTGATCAGGTTCAACGGGTTCGGCCGTACCGATCTCAGCCCTTGTGCACATCGCTTGGCAATGGTCAGGGCTCCCCGACAAGTCTGTTCAACATAACCAAAGAGGCCCGCCGACGCAATCGAGCGTCGGCGGGCCTCAATCATCGCGAGCCGCGATGGTGATACCGGGGCGTACTTCAGGCGCAGTCGGCGGCGCCCTCGCCAAACATGTCGAACAGCAGCTCGCGGCCCATGCCGGTCAATACGAAGCGTCGCTGGTCGTTCCAGGTCGCCGCCTGGCTGGACTCGAGGATGCGCTGACAGGCCGACCATCCATGGTGGTCGCTTTCCAGCGTCTGCAGGGCATCGTTGTCGAGGCCGCGATGGGGAACGGTGACGCTTTCGAGGACATGGCCCTGGCGGTAGAGCAGGGCGGCCATGTTGGAGAGGCACTGGCGCAGGCTGCGCTGCATGCCGAAGGTGTTGATCGAAGGGTTAGTCATGCGCCGCGTCCTTCCTGTGGGAATGTGCTGCGGCGCATTATACAACCTTGGTAGAATAAGACAAAGGTCTATATGGGGTGGCGCTACTGGCCCTCTTCGACGTTGCCGAGCAGCAGAAACTCGATCAGTGCCTTCTGGGCATGCAGGCGGTTGCCGGCCTCCTGCCAGACCACGGCTCGTGGATCGTCGAGCAGGGTGTCGCTGATCTCCTCGCCGCGGTGGGCCGGCAGGCAGTGCAGGAAGAGTACGTCGTCATGAGCACGGTCGAGCAGGGCCTCGTTGACCTGGAAGTCGGCGAAAGCCGTCGCACGCTTGGCCTGTTCCTCCTCCTGTCCCATGGAGGCCCAGACATCGGTGGTTACGAGGTCGGCGTCGGTGACCGCCTCGACGGGATCATGCAGCAGCGTGACGCTGTCGCCGGCGGCGGCGAGGATGTCCTGGCGCGGTTCATAGCCCTCGGGGCAGCAGATGCGAAGCCGGAACCCGAACTGGCGAGCGGCATTGATCCAGGAGTGGCACATGTTGTTGCCATCGCCGATCCAGACCGCGGTCTTGTCCTTGACGCTGCCGCGCAGCTCGGTCCAGGTCATGACGTCGGCAAGCAGCTGGCACGGGTGGTAATCATCGGTCAGCGCATTGATCACGGGAACGCTGCTGGCCGCGGCAAATGACTCGAGCCCGGCGTGGGAGAAGGTACGGATCATCACGATATCGACCATCTCGGAGAGCACCCGGGCAGTATCGCCGATGGGTTCGCCGCGGCCGAGCTGGGTATCCCGGGAGGAGAGGAACAGCGCATGACCGCCGAAGTGGGCCATGGCGGTCTCGAAGGAGACTCGGGTGCGGGTCGAAGATTTCTCGAAAATCATCGCCATGGTGTGATTCGGGAAGGGGGTATAGGTAGGCCCCTCCAGCTTGAGCGCATGCTTGATGGTGATGGCGCGCTGAATCAGGTTGCTCAGCTCTTCGGGGCTGGCATCCATCAGGGTCAGGAAGTGCCGAGTGGCCATGGGGTGCTCCTCGTAAAAACGCACATCCTAGCCAGCCGTCGGGGGATGCGCAACGCGCCATGGATGAGTAGAATGGCTTTCACCAAGACCTACCGTCGGGGTCGGGTATTATCCGAGCCGGCATTCGAGACCTTTGACATCCGTGACATCCATAGGGAGACGCCATGAGCACCACCCTCGAGAACATTCAGCGCCAGATCGGCGAAAACTCGATTCTGATCTACATGAAGGGCACGCCCCAGTTGCCCCAGTGTGGCTTTTCCGCTCAGACCGTCCAGGCGTTGATGGCCTGTGGCGAACGTTTCGCCTTCGTCAACATTCTGGATAACCCGGACATCCGTGCCGAGCTGCCCAAGTATGCTAGCTGGCCCACCTTCCCCCAGCTATGGGTCGAGGGTGAGCTGGTCGGCGGCTGCGATATCGTGATGGAGATGCACCAGAACGGTGAGCTCGAGACGCTGATCAAGGAAACCGCGGCCAAGCAAGATTCGGCTTCGCCGGAAGGCTGATCGGGCTTCGTTCGGAGCTGTAAGCTTTACGCTGTAAGCCCCCCCGATGAGAGACTCATCGGGGGGGCTTGTTATCTGGATCAGTATGATCAGTTGGCTTACGGCTTACGGCTTACGGCTTACGGCTTACGTCGGCTCTTCCATCCCCTGTTCGCGCTGGGTCTGAGCCCAGCCGCCGATCTCCTTGTAACGATTGACCATGGCGCAGAACAGTTCGGCGGTGCGCTCGGTGTCATAGCGGGCCGAGTGTGCCTCGCTGTTGCTGAAGGCGATGCCGGCGGCGCGACAGGCCCTGGCGAGCACGGTCTGGCCGTACATCAGGCCGGCCAGCGAGGCGGTATCGAAGCTGGAGAAGGGGTGAAAGGGATTGCGCTTGATGCCGCAGCGCGTCGCCGCGGCATTGAGAAAGCCATGGTCGAAGGCAGCGTTGTGGCCGACCAGGATGGCGCGGGTGCAGCCATGGGCCTTGATGGACTTGCGCACGGGGCGAAAGATCTCGCCGAGCGCCTCGGCTTCCGAGACGGCCACCTGCTGGCGCAGGGGGTCATCGAGATTGATGCCGGTAAAATCAAGCGCTGCCTGTTCGACGCTGGCGCCCGGGAAGGGCTCGACGTGAAATGAATGGGTCGCATCGGGAACCAGGTTGCCCTCGGCATTCATGGTCAACGTCACCGCGGCGATCTCGAGTATCGCATTGCGCTGGGAGTCGAAACCGCCGGTTTCCAGGTCGACCACTACCGGCAGGTAGCTGCGAAATCGCTGTGCCATCAGGTCGCAGGCGATCGCCTCGCTCATGCACCCCTCCTTTGTGTTTGGCCTTCATGTCACGGGCAGGTCGGCCGCGGCCCGGCTCGAATTCGCGCAGTCTAGCAGCTCGCTCCCGCTAGGTCCCGTGGACGAGCGGTATTCGAGGCCAGGTTGGCGCGCTATACTGGCAAGTCTCTCGTGTTCAATAGAAAGGAGCTCCTCGAATGTCCGATGTCAAGAAGGTTGTGCTGGCCTATTCCGGCGGCCTGGACACCTCAGTAATCGTCAAGTGGTTGCAGGAAACCTACAACTGCGAGGTGGTGACCTTCACCGCTGACATCGGTCAGGGCGAGGAGGTGGAGCCGGCTCGCGCCAAGGCGCAGGCCCTGGGTGTCAACGAGATCTACATCGAGGACCTGCGCGAGGAGTTCGTGCGTGACTACGTTTATCCGATGTTCCGTGCCAACACCATCTACGAGGGCGAGTACCTGCTCGGTACCTCCATCGCACGCCCGCTGATCGCCCGGCGCCTGATCGAGATTGCCAACCAGACGGGTGCCGATGCCATCTCCCACGGCGCTACCGGCAAGGGCAATGACCAGGTGCGTTTCGAGCTCGGTGCCTATGCCCTGAAGCCCGGTGTCCAGGTGATCGCCCCCTGGCGCGAGTGGGACCTGAACTCCCGCGAGAAGCTGATGGCCTACTGCCAGCAGCACGATATTGCGGTGGATTTCGCCGGTCAAAAGAAGAAGTCCCCCTACTCCATGGATGCCAACCTGCTGCATATCTCCTACGAGGGCGGCATACTCGAGGACCCCTGGGCCGAAGCCGAAGAGGACATGTGGCGCTGGAGCGTCTCGCCGGAAGCCGCACCGGACGAGCCGACCTATATCGAGCTGACCTACGAGAAAGGCGACATCGTGGCCATCGACGGCCAGCCGCTGCGCCCCCACGAGGTGCTCGAGACCCTCAACAAGCTGGGGGGCGACAACGGTATCGGCCGCCTGGATATCGTCGAGAACCGCTATGTGGGCATGAAGTCTCGCGGCTGCTACGAGACCCCCGGGGGCACCATCATGCTCAAGGCGCACCGCGCCATCGAGTCGCTGACCCTGGACCGTGAAGAGGCGCACCTCAAGGATGAGCTGATGCCCAAGTACGCCGAGGTGATCTACAACGGCTACTGGTGGAGCCCGGAGCGGCGCATGCTGCAGGCCGCCATCGACGAGACCCAGCACAACGTTTCAGGCGCGGTGCGCCTCAAGCTCTACAAGGGCAACGTCATCGTCGCCGGTCGCCAGTCGAAGCAGTCGCTGTTCGACGAGTCCATCGCGACCTTCGAGGACGACGCCGGCGCCTATGACCAGAAGGATGCCGAAGGCTTTATCAAGCTCAACGCCCTGCGCCTGCGTATCGCCGCCGGCAAGGGTCGTCAGCAGGATTGATGCCGCGGGGCGCCCCGTGCGCCCCGCTGTCATCCTCGCGGGTGCGACGGCAGGTACGCCGGGCGGATACACAAGGAGCCGCATCATGTTCAAGAAGCTTCTCTCGGGGCTGTTCGGGGCCGGCGGTAACGACGCTACCTCGAATAATGCGCCGGCCGCCGAGCCGGTGGAGCACAACGGTTTTCTGATCATCTCCGAGCCAGCGCAACAGAGTGGCCAGTATCGGGTCAGTGGCTGGATCCGCCGCCCGCTGACCGGCGACGGCGAGGAAGAGGCGGACGAGGTGTTCGAGCATCGCTTCGAGCGTTCGGACATGGTGCCCGACCGCGAAGCCTGCGATGAGCTGATGATCCGCAAGGCCCGGCGCTTTATCGACGAGACGGGCGACGACATGTTCGCCCGCTAGTGCCGCCGGCCGTGCGCTTCCTGCATCGTGCCTCACCGTGGCGGGTGCTGTTTGCCGGAGAATCCCTGCCGGCACCCGACAGCCTGCCTGACCTGCTCGCGCCCTTACGCGAGGCCCTGGCCATCCTGGGGCCCCATCCCGACCTTGCCGACACCTACGCCTGGCAATCCACCCTGGTGGAGGCGTTGGTGCGTCTCGACCTGCCTGCCTGGCGCATCGCCCAGTTGATCAGCGACCACAACGCCACGCTCTACCGCCGTGCCATTCGCCTCGCCGAGGCCGAGATGTGTAGCCAGGGATGGGGGCCTGCGCCGGTGGGCTACTGTGTGCTGGTGCTGGGTTCCGGCGGCCGCCACGAGAGCCTGCTGGGTCCGGATCAGGATAATGCCATGATTATCGAGGAGTATCCGGATGCTCGGCATGTCGAGATCGACGGTTACTTCCAGTCGCTGGGGGAGCGCTTTACGGCACGCCTCGATGCCGCCGGGATCCCCCTGTGCAGCGGCCATGTCATGGCGCGGTGGCCGATGTGGCGAAAGCGCCTCTCGGAATGGCAGCGCCAGCTCGAGATATGGAGTGCCGAGCGTCGAACCAAGCGGGTGCAGCAAGCCAATATCCTGCTCGACTTCACGCCGGTCTGCGGTGACGAGGCGCTGTCCGATGCGCTGCGTGACTGGGTGGCGCAGCGGCTTCCCGGGGCGGGGCTGTTCCTCGACGAGATGGGGGCGCTGTTCGATGAACAGCCGGTGGCCCTGGACCGTTTCGGCAGGCTGGCCGGTTCGCTGGAAGGCGCGCCCCACGAGCGGGCGCTCAACCTCAAGCATCAGGCCGTGCTGCCGCTGGTGGCCGCCGTACGCCTGTTGTCGCTGCGCCACGCGGTGCGCGAGACCGATACCCGGCGGCGGCTCGCCGCCCTGGTCGCCTGCGACGCGATCGACGCCGAGACCTGCCGTGGGCTTATCGCCGCCCATGACCGGCTGCAGGCCCTGTTGCTGTCCGAGCAGCGCCATAATCTGGCGGCCGGCCGTGCCGCCGATGGCTGGGTGGACCTGACCCGCCTGGGCGAGGACCAACGCCTGCTGCTGCGCCACGACCTACAGCGGATACGGGCGCTGCAGCGCCAGGCCTAGCCCGGCTCCGCCGTATCCGGGGGTGCCTCGGGAAGCTCCATGATCAGGCAGGCGCCCCCCAGGTTGGGAGCCTTCTCTGCCCAGAGTCGGCCGCCCAGATGGGCGACGATCCCGCGGCTGATGGGCAGGCCCAGGCCACTACCACGGGGGCGCCCGTGGCGCTTGTCGGGGGCTTGCTCGGGGTCCTGGATCTGGTGAAACTTTTCGAAGACCCGCTCGCGCTCCTCCTCGCCGATGCCGGGGCCGTTATCCTCCACCATCAGCTGGTAGTGGCGCTTGTGCGGCAGCAGGCTCAGGCGCACCTTGGCGTCGTCCCCTGACGCGAACTTGCCGGCGTTGTCGAGCAGGTTGATGATCACCTGCTCCAGGCGGTCCGGGTCGCCGACGACCGGTGCCTTTTCCAGTTCTATCGCCACCTCCAGCGTCACGCCGCGATCGGCCTGCATATGGTGCACGGCGTCGATGCTGTGACGGGCCAGGGCGACCAGGTCCAGGTGCTGGGGGTTCAGGGTCAGGCGCCCGCTTTCCAGGCGCGCCAGGTCGAGGATCTCCTCGATCAACCGCGAGAGACGCTGGCTCTCCTTGACCACCACATCGAGGAAGTGCACGCGTTTCTCGTCGGGCAGATCGCTGCTGTCGCGCAGGATCTCCGCGAAGGCGCGGATCGAGGTGAGCGGGGTGCGAAGCTCGTGACTGACCATGGCCACGAACTCATCCTTGAGCCGGTCGAGTTCGCGCAGGCGTTCATTGGCGGCGCGCAGCTCCTCGCTGGCCTGAGCCAGTTCGCTGGATTTCTGCTCGAGTCGCCGGTTGATCTCCAGGGTCTCGGAGGTGGTGTCCAGGATGCTGAGGATCGATTCCAGGTCCAGGGCTTCGCCGCGTACCACCGAGTTGATCAGGACCCGCGCCGAGGCGTTGCCCAGGGCCCCGGAGAGGGCCTGTTCGGCGCGGGCGATCTGGGCGGGGGTCGCCGGTTGTTCGGCGTCTCTCTCCCGGGGTTCGATGTCGGCGAAGACGCGTGCCGTGGTTCCCGTTCCCAGGTAGCGGTCGAGCAGGCTGCGCAGCTCGCCGCGGGTGGTCTGGCCGTGCCAGAGCGAGGTCTCCAGCAGGTTCGGATGCAGCGCCTCGGTAAACAGGGCCGCCTGGGTCTGTTCGAGCGGCGATTGGCGGCTGAACAGCGAGACCCCGACCAGCAGGCCGAGATTGGCGGACAGGCTCCACAGCAACGAGTGGGTATAGATATCCCAGTCCTCCAGGCCGAAGAGCGCATAGGGACGTAGCCAGTCGATGCCGAAGGGGCCCAGCTCGAGGAAGGCATCATCCAGCCAGCCGGATTGGGCGAAGCCGGGGATCAGCAGCGTCCATGCCCAGACGAGGGTGCCGGCGATCAGACCCAGGGTGGCGCCACGGCGGTGCGCGCCGCGCCAGTACATGCCCAGCAGCATGGCCGGGGCGAATTGGCAGGCCGCGGCGAAGGACACCAGCCCGATGGTCACCAGGCTGTACGCATCGCCCACCAGGGCATGGTAGAGATACCCCATCAGCAGGATCAGCACGATCGCGACCCGGCGGATGCCGAGCAGCCAGCCGGCCAGTTCGCCGCTGGCGCTACGGTGCAGGCGACGGGTGCGCAGCAGCAGCGGCATGATCAGCTGGTTGCTGACCATGGTGGAGAGCGCGATGGTCTCGACGATGACCATGCTGGTTGCCGCGGACAGGCCGCCGATGAAGACCAGCAACGGCAGGCCCTCGAGGCTCGCCGAGAGCGGCAGGGTAAGCACGAAGCGATCGGGGTCGGCGTCTCCCATCAGCAAGAGCCCGGCCATGGCGATGGGAATCACGAACAGGTTGATGGCCAGCAGATAGAGCGGGAAGAGCCAGCTGGCGCGGGCCATATGACGCTCATCGACGTTTTCCACGACCAGTACCTGAAACTGGCGGGGCAGGGAGAAGAAGGCCAGCAGGGCCAGCACCAGCATGCCGACCCAGCCGGTGGTGCCGCCGGGCACGGCATCCAGTCCCAGGCGGCTGGCAAGCGCCGGGGTGGCCGCGACCCGGGCGAAGAGGTCGCCGGGGCCCTGGAAGAGCACGAAGACGGTGAAGATACCCACCGACAGGAAGGCCACCAGCTTGACCAGCGACTCGAAGGCGATGGCCGCCACCATGCCTTCATGGCGCTCGCTGGCGTCCAGGTGACGGGTACCGAACAGGATGATGAATACCGCCAGCACCAGGGCCACCCAGAAGGACTTGTCCAGCCAGAAGGGCTCGTTGGCCAGGCGCAGGTCGCCGGCATCGGGATAGTTGACCAGCACCGCATGGGTGACGGTGATGGCCTTGAGCTGCAGGGCGATATAGGGCGTGATGCCAATCAATGCAATCAACGCCACCAGGGCGCCCAGGCTCGAGCTCTTGCCGTAGCGGGCGCTGATAAAGTCGGCAATCGAGGTGATGCGCTGGGCACTGGCGATACGCACCATCTTGCGAATCAGGAAGGGGGCCATCAGCATCGCCAGGGTCGGTCCCAGGTAGATCAGCAGGAAGCTGGGGCCGAACTGGGCGGCGCGGCCCACGCTGCCGTAGAAGGTCCAGGCGGTGCAGTAGACGGCGATGGAGAGCGCATAGACGTTGGGTGAGCCGATCAGCGAACGCCCCTGTTCGGCGCGGCGGTCACCCCAGGCGGCGATCAGGAACAGCAGCGCCAGGTAGCCGAAGGCGACGCTCAGGACCACGACCTCGCTGCGCATGGCTCACTCCTCCGGAGGCTTGCGTATTGTCGGGCTCTCCATCAGCCAGGCGGCGAGCCCGATCACCAGGCCCCAGGCGATAAACAGGTAGAGCGGCAGCCACGAGATCGCCAGGGCGCGGTCCGACACCAGCACCAGTGGCGGCGTGAACAGCAGCGCGGCCAGCACGATCAGTGCCAGCAGTCGTTCGCGGCGGCGCGGGGCGCTCAGCACGGTCGTGCCTGGTGGTCGGCGGGAGTGGTCATGAGGCGCAGGCATCCTCCTTGCTCAGGGCGCTGTTCTGCAGGGCCAGGGCCTGTTCCAGGGTGTCGATGCCCCGGGCCTCCAGGCGAGGCAGCAGCGACAGCCAAAGTTCGGCGGTGACCCGGGCGTCGCCCAGGGCGGTATGGCGGGTGCCCGGCGGGAAGGCGAGGTCATAGCGTTGGGCCAGGCTGTCCAGGTCGTGACCATCGAGGCTCGCATCGAGGGCCCTCGAGATCAGCAGGGTATCGAGTACCGGCATGTCCAGGTCGATGCCGGCGCCCGGGGGTTGCAGGGCCAGCAGGTCGAAGGCGGCGTTATGGGCCAGGATCACCGCCTCGCCCACGTAGTCGCGAAAGCGGGGCAAGGCCACCGAGAGCGGTGGAGCGCCGGCCACGGCGTCGTCGGTGATGCCGTGGATGGCGGTGCTGGCCGGGGGTATCGGCTTGCCCGGGTCGACGTAGAGATCGAAGGTTTCACTGGCCAGGAGTCGCGCGTTGACGACCCGGCAGGCGCCGATGCTGATCACGGTGTCGCCGCGGCGCAGCTCCAGGCCGGTGGTCTCGGTATCGAAGGCGACCACTTCCAGGGCGCGCAGCGGCCGGGCGGCCAGCGCCGCGTCGGGAGCCGGCAGCTCGGCGATGCCGAAGTCGTGGAATTCGGGGCGGGGCGGGGCGGCCGGGCGGGGGGCCCCGACGCGCTCGGCGGCGTGGAGGGGCAGGCGCAGCCGGGCATGCCGGCCATCGTCATCGGCCAGGCTCCAGATATCGCTGGCGTGCTGGTGCAGCACGTCGACGACTCTTGGGTTGAGGGGCAGGGACGCCAGGCGCTGTTGCTGCCAGTCGCCGAGCCGGCCCTCGGCAAGCGGGGCGCCTTCCCAGATCAGGTCCAGGTAGACCCGCCGGTTGCCCAGGCATACCTCGCCCTCTAGGGGCGTCTCGCCGAGCGTGGCCTTCAGGACGTCGAGGAGCGAGTCCAGCAATACCAGCAGGGCGCTGGCGTCGCCCTTCAGCCAGGCCGGCATGCCCACCGCCGTCAACTGACGCGTGGGCGGAAGGCGCTCATTGAGGCCGTCCCAGAGATCATTGGACCACAGCGGCACCAGGCGCTCCCCCTCCTGCTGCATGCGCTCGACCAGGGACGCCAGGGCCTCGATATCCACGCCCAGCGCCTGGCTCTCCTCCTCGACCACCCGCTCCAGCCGCCGGCGCATCTCGCCGGCGCCCTCGGGAAGGGCGGACAGCGCGTCGGCGGCGCTGGTCAGGCTGGCGCCATGGCGGCGCAGTCGCGGCAGGCCATCGAGCAACTCGGCCCGCGCGCCCATCTCGCTGGTCCAGGCGGCGGTGGTGTCGGTCAGGGTCAGCAGGGTCTCGCCATGGCTGCCGGGCACCCGGCGCAGCGTGGCGCGCAGCCAACGCTCGCCGCTGGGGACCAGTACCTCGCGGGGTGCCCCACTGGCGGGCAGCTGGCTCAGGGCATCCTGCAGGCTCGAGGCCGGCAGCAGGGCCTCCAGGCGCTTGCCCAACCCCAGGCCGGCGTGATCGTCGAACAGTGTCTCGGCGGCCTGGTTGAACAACAGGATGCGGCGATGGTGGTCGCACAGCAGCAGCGGCGTGTCGAGCACCTGAAGCAGCGTCTCGAGTTCCTGGCGAATGCGTGCGGCGCTTCTGGCGCCTTCGGCATGGGCGGTGGCCAGGCGGGAACGGTCACTGCGCCAGGCCTCGCGAACTCGCACCAGGTCGGGCCCCAGGGCCCGTAACCAGCCCTCTGGCGGGTAGTCGTCACTGGCGTCGGGATTGGCCACCAGCCGCGCCAGCTGCACCTGAAGGTGGCGCAGCGGCGTGAAGAGCTGACGTTCGAGAAGCAGCCCCACCAGGAAGATGGTGCCACCACCGGAGAAACAGCCCGCCCATAGCACGAGGCGGGCGACTCCCTGGGGCTGGAAGAGGGTGTCGAGCCATAACGCGAAGGTGGCGCCGCCGAAGACACTGATACCGCTGAGCAGCAACCACAGGCCGATCAGGCGCTGGCGGCGGGGCAGGCCGGAGGAGCGACGCGCCATCAGGACACCTCGCTGAGCAGGGACTTGACCTTCTCCACCAGGGCCTGGGTGGAGAAGGGCTTGGTGACATAGTCGTCGGCGCCCAGGGCCAGGCCCTTCTCGCGTTCCACTTCGCGGCCATGGGCGGTCAGCATGATGATGGGCAGGCGGGCATGGGTTGTATCGCCACGCAGGCGTTCGAGCACATCGAAGCCACTGATGCCGGGTAGGCTGATGTCCAGCAGCACCAGATCCGGCGCCCCCTCCTGGACACGCGACAGGGCGCTTTCGCCGTCCTCGGCGGTGACCACCTCGAAGCCGGCCTGCTGCATCAGAAACTCAAGCGACAGGACGATATTGGGCTCATCGTCTACCACCAGCACCTTGGCCATGACGCACTCCTGATCATTATCATCGTTGTTGAGGTCAGTCTAAGTGGCCGTTGAGGGCCGGGCAAAGACGACCTTGGCACAAGGCGGGCGCCGTCGACGTGCTAGGCTGGCGTTTTACCGATTGCCGGAGCCGTCGACATGATCGAAGTCCACCACCTGGAAAACTCTCGCTCGCAGCGGGTCATATGGCTGCTCGAGGAGCTGGGCGTCGACTTTCGGGTCGACACCTATCCCCGGGACCCCGAGACCCAGCTGGCGCCGGCCTCGCTGCGCGAGCTGCACCCGCTGGGCAAGTCGCCGCTGATTCGCGACCTTGCCCGGAGCGAGCGAGTGCTCGCCGAGTCCGGGGCGATTCTCGACTATCTGGTGGAGCACTACGACTCCCGGGGATGCCTGGCGCCGGCGAGGGGCACTGAGGCTCATGAACGCTACCGTTTCTGGATGCACCATGCCGAAGGCTCGGCGATGCCGCCGCTGGTGATGCGCCTGGTGTTCTCGCGGCTGGGCCAGCCGCCGGTTCCGGCTGTGATGCGTCCGCTGGGCCGGCTGTTTGCCCGGGGCGTCGAACGGCAGTACCTGGGGCCGGAGACCCGGCGCCTCGTGGGGTTCTGGGAGGGTGAGCTCGCCTCCCGGGGGCCATGGTTCGCCGGCGAGGCCTTCAGCGCCGCGGATATTCAGATGAGTTTCCCCCTGCTGGCGCTGGAGTGTCGCGGGGGGCTGGCCGAGGCTCCACGGCTGGCCGACTTCCTCGCGGCCTGTCGCCAGCGTGAGGCCTACCGACGCACCGTGGCGCGTATCGGCGAATTCGGTCTGGAGTAAGGTTGGCCTGGAGTGAGGCCGGCAGGGCATGCGCCTCGGCGAAGAAGCCGTGGCGCGTATTGGCGAATTTGGCCTGGAGTGAGGCCGACCAGGAACAAAGTCGGCAGGACGCGAGCAGTAGCCGAAGTTGAGTGCAACTTTCGTCGTGCCCGGGTGACCTCGGCTATCAACGAGATAGACGTCGCACCCATAACAGACGAAGATTATTCAGCAACTGAAAAACCTGTAACCACTTGCCACGTCTACTGCTAGGAGTGCGCCATGAGTGCCATCCTCGTCATGGTCCTGGGTCTTGCCGCGATGGCTGCCGGATACTTCGTGTATTCGAAGTTTATCGCCGAGAAGATCTACCGACTGGATCCCGACTTCAAGACGCCCGCCCACGAGTACGAAGACGGCGTCGACTTCGTGCCTACCAATCGCTATGTGCTGTGGGGGCATCACTTCACCTCCGTGGCCGGCGCGGCCCCCATCGTGGGGCCTGCTATCGCCGTGATCTGGGGCTGGCTCCCCGCCTTCCTCTGGGTCGTGTTGGGGACCATCTTCTTTGCCGGTGTCCACGATGCCGGGGCAATCTGGGCCAGCGTGCGCAACCGGGCCAGATCGGTCGGTGCCCTGACCGGCGACGTGGTAGGCAAGCGCGCCCGCAGCATCTTCATGATCGTCATCTTCCTGGTGTTGTTGATGGTCAACGCGGTGTTTGCCGTGGTGATCGCCGGCCTGATGATGAAGTTCTCCAGCGCCGTGGTCCCGGTGTGGGGGGCCATCCTGGTCGCGCTGGTGATCGGCCAGTTGATCTATCGGCGCATGATAAGCCTGCCGATGGTCTCCATCGTGGGCGTGATCGCGCTCTATGCCCTGATCGGTATCGGGCCCTCGGTGCCTCTGCAGATGCCGACGGAAGTCGCGGGTGTCTCGGGGAACGCCATCTGGATCGTGCTGTTGTTCGGGTATGCCGCCATTGCGTCGCTGTTGCCGGTCTGGGTGCTGCTGCAGCCGCGGGACTACATCAATGGCCTGCAGCTGTTCGTGGGTCTGATCGTGCTGTATGGCGCGATCATGCTGCTCAACCCGACCATGGTGGCCCCGGCGTTCAACGATAACGTCCCGACCGGCACGCCCTCGCTGATTCCGCTGTTGTTCGTGACCATCGCCTGTGGCGCCATCTCGGGCTTCCACGGCCTGGTGTCGTCCGGCACCACCTCCAAGCAGCTCAACAAGGAGACCGACGCCCGCTTCGTCGGCTACTTCGGTGCCGTGGGTGAGGGCATGCTGGCGCTGGCCGCCATCCTCGCCGCGGCCGCGGGCTTCGCGACCCTCGGCGACTGGGAGGCGATGTATACGGCCTTCGGTCAGGGCGGCGTCAACGCCTTCGTCGAGGGGGGCGCCTTTATCATCTCCAACGGCCTGGGCCTGCCCGAAGCCACGGCGGCAACCCTGCTCACCGTGATGGCGGCGCTGTTCGCCGGTACCACCATGGATACCGGCCTGCGCCTGCAGCGCTATATCTTCCAGGAGTGGGGCGAGATCTATCAGCAGCGCTGGATGCAAAAGCCGGCGATCGCGACCCTGCTGGCCGTGGGTAGCTGCCTGCTGCTGGCCTTCGGGGCCGGCGGGGCGGATGGCTCCGGCGGGCTGATCATCTGGCCGCTGTTCGGCACCACCAACCAGCTGCTGGCCGGCCTGTCGCTGCTGGTGGTCACCGTGATGCTGGTGCGCCTGGGTCGGCCCATGTGGTACACCCTGGCACCGCTGGCCTTCCTGCTGGTGGTCACCATCATCGCGTTGCTGCTGCAGTTGAGAAGCTTCTTCGACCAGGGCAACTACTTCCTGCTTGTACTGGATATCGTGGTGCTGGTGGCCGCTATCCTGGTGTCGCTGGAGTGTGTGTCGGCCCTCAAGCGAATCAGGAACGAGGCGCCTGCCGAGCAGGAGTGAATCCCCCATCCTCAGGAGTCACAGGATGAGCAACGACCACGAAAAGGGTCGCCAGGCTCGTCTCGAACGGATTCGGGCCTGGCTAAGCCAGGCCCGTTTCTTCGCGGAGGAGGTTTACTCCTCCCCCTATCGGGGCGCGATAGCCCGCGCCCGTCGAGACGAGGACGACCTCTTCATGCTGCTGGTGTTCTCCGAAATGATGGGAGTTCCCAATCCGGCGGCCTACTACACCCTGGAGCTACAGCCCCTGTTGCTGGAACGCTTCCACGACTGGCACCAGCGCATGGGCATGGAGCGCTCGCCACTCGACCACTTCAAATGTTGTTGAGGGTTCAATGAAAGAACTTCTGGAAAAACGTCTGCTCTGGGTGGGCGGCAAGGGCGGGGTCGGCAAGACGACCGTCGCCGCGGCCCTGGCGGTACTCGCTGCCCGCCGCGGGCGCCGGGTGTTGGTGGTCTCCACCGATCCGGCACACAGCTTGGGCGATGTTTTCGACCGTGAGCTGGGGGATGAGTCGCGGCGGCTGCTGCCCAACCTCGACGCCATGGAGATCGACCCCGACGCCGAGGTGGAGGCCCACCTGGCCCGCGTCACCGCCCAGATGCGCCGCTATGCGGCACCGGAGATGATGACGGAGCTGGAGCGCCAGATGCGCCTGACGCGACAGTCGCCGGGCACCCAGGAAGCGGCCCTGCTGGAACGGTTGTCACGCCTGATCACCGATGATGCCGGGGAGTGGGACCTGATCATCTTCGATACGGCCCCCACCGGTCATACCCTGCGCCTGCTGACGTTGCCCGAGGCCATGGCGGCCTGGACCGATGGGCTGCTGGCCCATAACCGCAAGTCCGAGGAGCTGGGCAAGGTGCTGTCCCACCTGACCCCCAAGCGAGGCCAGGATGTCGCGACCCCGTTCGATGATCCCCACGAGGATGGCCTGGCGGACCTCGATGACAAGACTCGTGACGTGGCCAGGACGCTGAGGGATCGACGGCGCCTGTTTCATCAGGCACGCCGGCGCATCGAAAACGCGGAAGAGACCGGCTTCATGTTCGTGCTGACCCCGGAGCGGCTGCCGATCCTCGAGACGGCGCGCGCCGTGGCGACCCTGGAGGAGGCTCATGTACCGGTGGCGGGCACCCTCGTCAACCGGGTGATTCCGCCGGAGGCCGATGGCGACTTCCTCAATGCTCGCCGCGAGCAGGAGGCTACCTACCTCGAGCGTATCGACGAGGTGCTGGGCCATCTGCCGCGCCCGCGGCTGCCGTGGCTACCCACCGATGTGCAGGGCATCGAGATCCTGGAGCAGCTGGCCGAGCGCCTGGAGGCGGAAGGCTTCTAGGCCGTCGGGACGCCATAACCCCGGGCCGGGCTAGAGCTCGGTCTTCTCCTTGTATTCACACAGGTCCTCGATCACGCAGCTGCCGCAGCGCGGCTTGCGAGCGATACAGGTATAGCGACCGTGAAGTATCAGCCAGTGGTGGGCATCCTGGCGAAACTCCCGGGGCACGTGGCGCAGCAGCTTCTTCTCCACCTCGACCACGTCCTTGCCCCGGGCGATGCCCGTGCGGTTCGAGACCCGGAAGATATGGGTATCCACGGCGATGGTGGGCTGGCCGAAGGCGGTGTTGAGGATCACGTTGGCGGTCTTGCGCCCGACGCCGGGCAGCGCCTCGAGGGCGGCGCGCGACTTGGGTACCTCGCCGGCGTGTTTATCCACCAGCAGGTGGCAGGTCTTCATCAGGTTCACGGCCTTGGTGTTGTACAGGCCGATGGTCTTGATGTGCTCCTTGAGGCCATCGAGACCCAGGTCGATGATCGCCTGGGGGGTATTGGCCACCGGGAAGAGACGCGCCGTGGCCTTGTTGACGCCCACATCGGTCGCCTGGGCGGAGAGCAGCACCGCGGCCAGCAGCTCGAAGGGGGTCTCCCAGTTGAGCTCGGTGGTGGGGTGGGGGTTGTGCTCGCGCAGTCGCGCGAAGATATCAAAGCGTTTCTTGGCGTTCATGGCAGTCCGTGGCGATGGAAAGGCGGCGTTGCAGCACTATCCGGGGCTTACCCGGCGACAGGTCACCTTCCTCCTCTTCGACCTGTCCCCGGCGCCCCTACCCTTGGCAGTAAAGCCGCGGGTCCGGCTTGGGTTTGATTGGCTTTGGCTCGAGGTTTCGGACAGGGACTAGCTTTACTCGCTCTTGTCCAGTGCGCTTCTGGCATCTGCGAGCAGTCGCTCGGCTTCGGGCAGCTGGGCCAGGGCGGTGGCCTCGGCCTTGTCGTCGCCGCGGCGACAGGCGCTTTCCAGCTGCTGCTGCACGCGCTTCAGTGCCTGCTCGGCGGCCTTGAGGGCCATCCGACGCTGGCGCTGGACGACCGCATCGCCCGATGAGGCGGCGGCACCCTGGTGGGGCGTCCGGCGGCGCTGCTGCATCAGACGCTTCTGGCGCTCCAGGCGCTTGTCGCGCGCCTCCCGGGCCTGGCGCTGTTGCCTGGCGCGGTGGCGTCGGCGCCCCAGCTCGGCGCGGCGCGCCAGGTAGGCGTCGCGCTCCGCATCGCTTTCGGCGGCGTCCCAGGTGGGGTGGGCCACGAGGTCGATGCAGTCCACCGGGCAGGGCGCCACGCACAGCTCGCAGCCGGTGCACTCGTCGGTGATGACCGTATGCATGCGCTTGGCCGCGCCCAGGATGGCATCCACCGGACAGGCCTGAATGCACTTGGTGCAGCCGATGCATTCGTCCTCGCGAATCACCGCGGCCAGGGGCCGCTGGGCCGGTTCGATCAGGGGGTGTTCGGGCTGGCCGGTCAGCTCCGCCAGTTGGGCGAGAGTGCTGTCACCGCCCGGCGGGCAGCGATTGACGGGCTCGCCCTCGGCGATCGCCTCGGCGTAGGGCAGACAACCATCGAAGCCGCACTTGCCGCACTGGGTCTGGGGCAGCAGGGCATCGATGGCGTCTATCAGGTCACGGCGGCTCACGATGGCTCAGGTCACCCGCTGACCGGGTTCGGCGCCGGTATCCGGCGAAAGCAAGTAGATGCCCTCGTCATTGGCCGAGGCCAGTACCATGCCTTCGGAGAGGCCGAAGCGCATCTTGCGCGGCGCCAGGTTGGCGACCATCACCGTGAGTCGGCCCTCCAGTGCTTCGGGGGCGTAGGCGGCGCGAATGCCGGAGAACACCGTGCGGCTTTCGCCGCCCAGGTCCAAAGTCAGCCTGAGCAGCTTGTCGGCGCCGTCTACATAGTCGGCCTTGGCGATGCGTGCGATACGCAGGTCGACCTTCATGAAGTCATCGAAGCCGATCTCCTCGGCGATCGGTTCGTCGCTCAGGGGGCCCCTGGGCGCCTCCTTGAGTTTCTGTTCTTCCACCAGGTCCTCCTTGGACGCCGTGATCATGGCGTCGATCCTGTCGCGTTCCACGCGGGTCATCAGCGGCTTGAACTTGGCGATCTCGTGATTCAGCAAGACCTCGTGGCGGCTGTGCCAGTCCAGCGTCTCGAGCCGGAGGAAGCAGCGGGCGTCCTCGGCCATGGCCGGCACGACCGGTGCCAGATAGACCATCAGCTGCCGGAACAGATTGATGCCCACCGAGCAGATATCCAGTACCTCCTGCTCGCGTCCCTCCTGCTTGGCCAGCACCCAGGGCTCCGCCTCGGCGATATAGGTGTTGGCCTCGTCGGCCAGTTCCATCACCAGGCGCATGGCGCGTCCGAACTCACGCGTTTCGAACTGTTCGGCGATCTCGTCACCGGCACTGATAAAGCGGGCGACCCGTTCCGGTTCGGCGCAGTGGGCGGAGAGCCTGCCACCACCGAGCTTCTTGATAAAGCCGGCGCAGCGGCTGGCGATGTTGACCACCTTGCCCACCAGATCGCTGTTGACCCGGGCGGCGAAGTCCTCGAGGTTGAGGTCCAGATCGTCGACCCGCGAGGTGAGCTTGGCCGCAAAGTAGTAGCGCAGATACTCGGGATTGAGATGGTCCGCGTAGGTGGCGGCCTTGATAAAGGTGCCACGAGACTTGGACATCTTGGCGCCGTTGACGGTCACGAAGCCATGGCAGTTCACCGCCGTGGGGGTGCGGAAGTCGGCGCCATGCAGCATGGCCGGCCAGAACAGGGCGTGGAAGTAGACGATGTCCTTGCCGATAAAGTGGTAGATCTCGGCGTCGCTGTCCTTCTGCCAGTAGCTGTCGAAGTCGATGCCCTCGCGTTCGCAGAGGTTCTGGAAGCTGGCCAGGTAGCCGATGGGGGCATCGAGCCAGACGTAGAAGTACTTGCCCGGGGCGTCGGGGATCTCGAAACCGAAGTAGGGGGCATCCCGGGAGATGTCCCATTCGTTGAAGCCGGCCTCGAACCATTCCATCAGCTTGTTGCGGATCTGGGGCTGGACGTGGCCGTCGTTGATCCAGCGATGCATGAAGTCGGCGAAGTCGGGCAGCTTGAAGAAATAGTGGGTGGAGCTGCGCACCTCGGGCTTGGCACCGGAAACGGCCGATACCGGGTCGATCAGCTCGGCCGGCGTATAGGTGGCCCCGCAGGCCTCGCAGTTGTCGCCGTACTGGTCATCGGTCTTGCACGACGGGCAGGTGCCCTTGATAAAGCGGTCGGCCAGGAAGAGTCCTTTCACCGGATCGTACATCTGCTCGATATCGCGGGTGGCGATATGGCCCTTGTCGCGCAGGCGCGTGTAGATCAGTTCGCTGAAGTGGCGATTCTCTTCCGAGTGGGTCGAGTGATAGTTGTCGAAGGCTACGCCGAAGGTGGCGAAGTCAGCCTGGTGGTCGCGGCTCACGCGGTCGATGAGCGCCTCGGGCGTGATGCCCTCCTGTTCGGCGCGCAGCATGATGGCGGTGCCATGGGCGTCATCGGCGCACACATAGTGGCATTGCTGGCCGCGGCTCTTCTGGAAGCGCACCCAGATATCGGTCTGGATGTATTCGAGAAGGTGGCCGAGGTGGATGGCGCCGTTGGCGTAGGGGAGGGCGCTGGTGACCAGGATCTTGCGCGTAGCGTTCGTCGACATATCGGCTCTTGAATACCTAAAAAATCAGATGCCCGATTGTAGCCGGGATGGCGCCTCGCTGCACCTGGCGGCACGGGATGGGCGCTGCCCCCGACGATGCGGCCTCAGCGCCCGGGGGCGCGATAGATACCGAAGTGCGTGAGACCTCGATCATGGAGATGCAGGGCCTGCATTCGGCTCATCACGCCCTGCTCGCAATACAGGAAGTAGCGGCGGTCATCGGGCAGTTCCGGGGCACGCTGCTGAAGTTCGTAGAAGGGAATTTCCAGACACCGGCCCGCTTTCAGGGCCAGGGGCGTCGCTTCGCGCTCCGCCGGCGAACGAATGTCGATGACGCTGACGTCCTCGCCGTCATGGGCTTCGGGCACCGCTTCCCCCGCCGGGGATGGCGGCCGGTGGCCAGGCGATTCCAGGAGCCGGTCGATACGGGTGACCTCGGTGGCGTCGACGGCGGCGTCCAGCACGGCGAAGTCGAACTCGGCCTCGGCCTCGGCGATCTGGTCCCGGCGGGCCCGGGTGTTGGGGCGGCGTGAGATAACGCCGCAATACTCCGGCATGACCTCGGCGAAGCGTGCGGTGTCGATCTCGCGGGCCTGGGCGATGATCGTCTCCTTGTCCTCGGTGAGTACCGGGCGCAGGATCGGCAGTTCGCTGGCATCATCGATCAGCGCCAGGTTGGTGAGGGTCTGGCTGGATACCTGGGCGATGGCGTCGCCGGTCACCAGTGCGGGCACTCGGCTGCGTTGGGCGAGTCGTGAGGCGGCCCGGGCCATCATGCGCTTGAGCACGACACCCATCATGCCGTCGGGCACCTTGCGCAGGATCTCGCCGACTACCGGTTCGAAGGGCACCGAGATGAAGTTGACCCGATGCGACAGGCTGTAGCGCCGCCAGAGGTGGTGGGTGACGTCACGCACGCCGCGCTCATGCTCGGGCCCCCCCAGATTGAAGAACAGGAAGTGCGTCTTGATGCCGCGGCGGATCATCCGCCAGGCGGCGACCGGGGAGTCGTAGCCGCCGGACATCAGCGCCATGGCCTGCCCCTGAAGCCCGAGGGGGTAGCCCCCCAGGCCCGGCAGGCGACGCTGTATCAGGCGTAGCCGTTGCTCCACGACTTCAACCGTGACGTTGACGTCGGGCTGTTTCAGGTTGACGTGGGCGTCGGGGGCCGCCGCAAGCAGCGCCGCGCCGAGGTGGCGCTCCATGTCGGAGGAGGAGAAATCGTGCCGGCCGCGGCGCTTGGCCGAGACACGGAAGGGGCGCCCGGCAATGCGAGGCGTCCAGAGTGATACCACCCGGGCGGCGATATCGTCGAGGTCGGTGAAAGCGACTTCCCGGACATCCTGGATCTCCTGAACACCCGGAATCCGGCCCAGGCGTGCCTCCACCTCTGTGATCAGCGCGCCATCGGCGGCGTCGGACAGCGAGACCCAAAGCAGATCCCAGCCGTCGCGTACCCCGATCTTCTGACCCAGAGGCTTCAGGGTATTACGCACATTGGCGGCGAGGCAGCGTGTCATATGCCGCCGCACGGAGCGTGACTTGATGGTGATCTCGGGGGAGAGCTTGAGTAGGTAGTACATGATGACGAGGGCTGTATGGCTCTGGTGAAGACAATGGTTTGTATTCTACCAGAGCCGCGTCCTCGGGTACGAAAACGCCCGGCCGAGGCCGGGCTGTTCCGTTACTCGAATCCAGTTTCACCCCGAGCTGCTCAGCTACTTGCGCTAGCCCTGCCGGTTGCGGCGCAAGGGCTTCACGATCAGTAGAGTGCCTGTTCCTCGTTGACCACCTCACGCAGCAGTTCCAGGAATAGCCTGTCGGCTTCGGTGTGTTCGGCGGGATCTTCGGGTATATGCACGCTGGTGGTGTCCGAGATCTCGTTGGCAATCCGTGCCATGACGTCCTGGGAACTATCCTCGGGCAGGTGGCGGCGAGCGATTTCCAACGATTGGTCCAGCACTCGAGGATCCTGCAGCAGCTTCCTGATAAAACCCTGCAACTCATTGATAACGCGAGTTTTCTGAATTTCCGATGAAGCCATGACGTTCTCCTTATAGTGACCGGCCGTGTCGATGCCAAGACGATAGCATGTTTGCCCCTGTGGGGTGAGAACCGCGGGCGGCTAGGGGAGCTCGATGGGCGCCTGCCCCGCCTGGTTAAGAACCGGGTTGGCATACTGGGCCAGCCACCAGTCGCGAAGCTCCGCGGGAACCTGTGCCAGCCGTGCCTGGAAGCGTGCCCGATCGGCGTCGCTTATCCTGCCGAGCTCGACCAGCTCCGGGGCGGTGCCCAGCGTTTCCAGCGCCAGGTAGTGGCTGGGGAAGAGGTGGTAGCCTTCCAGTACCTGTCGGTCGATCTCGGCGGCCACCTCGTCCGGCGTGGTGAAATCGGCGGAGAGCGGGGTGCCGAAGGTGAGTTTCACGCGTCCCTTGTCGCCGGTGATGCCCGCCACAATGGACTGGATGTCCTCGTACTGACTCTTCTCGTAGTTGCCCAGGCTGTGCATCGCATGCAGTTCGCGGGCCTTCTGGACATCGCAGGGGTCGTACTCGTAGCTGATCGAGACCGGCACCAGGCGCAGCTCCTCGATCGCCGCGCCCAGGCTGGCCTGGCGGTCCTCGGCACGCCGCGACATGGTCATCATCTTGATGATGGCGGGGTCGGTGCCGTCGATGCCGTCCTTGGCGCGGCCCTCTCGCTGGGCCATCCAGATGGAGTGATTGTCCGCGGTGATGGAGTGGCGGATATAGCCGGAGAGCTTCTGGTAGGCGGCGAGCATGGCGCGCTTGCCCCGGGCGCTGCGGGGCACGATAAAGCTCTTGTTGAGGCGCATCAGGTCGGTGACATAGGGCTTCTTGAGCAGGTTGTCGCCGATGGCGATCCTCACCGTGTTGCGACCCGCCAGATAGAGGGCATAGTTGACGAAGGCGGGGTCCAGCGAAATATCGCGATGATTGCCGATAAACAGATACGCCGTATTCGGATCCAGAGTATCGAGCCCGGCGGTCGTGAACTCGTCGGTGGAGGTGCGAATCATCCGCTCCATGTAGCTGGCGATGCGCTGCTGGAAATCCCGGACGCTCTGCACGCCGCGAACCTGGCGGCGCAGTGCCAGGCTGGCCAGGGTGCGCGACAGGCCCGGCATCAGGCGCGAGAGTCGCGGCAGGCGGTAGCGGGTCAGGGCATCGAGCAGTTCCGGCTCATGGGTCAGGCGCGCGAGTACCCCCTCGACTTCATCGTCGTGGTAGGGGCGGATGCCGGCCCAGGGGTCCTGAGCGCTGCTGTCGGATCGGGTCTCGGTCATGGGGCTTAGCTGTCGCTTGCGGTGCCGGCCTCGCCGCCTAGCCAGGCTACGAGGCGCTCGGTATTTTCGCCCAGGGCCTGGGCCATCAGCACGAAGTCGGTATCCAGGCGCAGCAGGGCGTCGTCGCCATCGTCGCTGGCATTGGCCTCGTCGATCAGGGCGTCGCCGAAGCGCAGTGACTTCAGCGCCAGATCATCATGCAGCACGAAGCTTAGCCGGCCCTCGACCTCAACGGCCAGCTTGCTGGCCTGCCGGCCGCTCTCCAGCAGCTGCTGGATCTCGTCGCTGTCCAGGTCGACCTGGCGGGCGCGCAGGACACCGTCGTCCCCCTTGGCCTTGAGTTCCACCTGGTCGCCCATCACCAGGTCGGCGGGACGGGAGGCGGGATCGACGAGCCATTGGGTCATGGCGCGCATGGGCATGACCTGGGTCGCCAGCGGCGTGACCTTGAGGGTTCCCAGGGTCTCGCGCAGCAGGTCGAGGAGCTCCTCGGCGCGGCTGCGCGAACTGGCGTTGATACCGATCAGCCGGCGCCTTGTGTCCCACCACAGGTCGATCTTCTGGCTGCGCACGAAGGCGCGGGGCAGTAGCTCCTCGACGACCTGCTCCTTGAGGGTGATCTTCTCCTGGCGGCGCAGCTTGCGACCCTCGCGGGCCTCCACGTCGGCGGCGCGTTCGTCGACCTCTTCCTTGACCACGCTGGCGGGCAGCAGGCGCTCCTGGCGCAGGGCACTCAGCAGGCGCTGGCCCTGTAGCTCATGAAGACGAGCGGTATCGGCACGGCCGCCCGGAAAGGTCCAGCCCAGGCGACGGGGGTCCTGGCCACCCAGCGGTCGAGCCGCCTGTTCGGTCAGGGCCTCTTCCAGGGTCGCGGCATCCAGCTCAGGAGCGTCGTGCAGCCGATAAAGGTGTAAGTGCTTGAACCACATGAAGCATTTTATCCCGAGAAAAAGGGCTGCCATTATCACCGAAGGGGCGCGAGGGTGCCAGCGTCGATCCTGGCTCAATGATAAAACAAGTGTTTGAACTCGGTGGGCGTAAATGCCTAGAATCGATATTTTCCCCAGCACGGAGTGTGCCCAATGGATAGCCGGATTTCCTCTACCTCGCTGCGCGTGCGTGGCTATCATCTCGATGGCTATGGTCACGTCAATAACGCCCGTTACCTCGAATTCATGGAAGAGGGACGTTGGGCCTATTTCGACGAACGCCCCGACCTGTTTCGCCGCCTGCAACGTGGTGGCCTGGCCTTCGTGGCGGTGAACGTCAATATCGACTATTGCGCCGCGGCAGTGGCCGGCGATGATCTGGAGCTCACCTGCTGGGTCAGCGAGCTGGGTACGCGCAGCGCGCGCATGGCGCAGGAGATTCGCCGACAGGGCGATGACGCCCTGGTGAGTCGCGCCACCATTACCTTCGTGCTGCTCGACGTTGCCGCCAATCGTGCCATTCCCATCGAGGGCGAGTTGCGCGACCTGCTCGCTCCGCTCGTGCTGGTGTCACATCGCGAGGCCTGAACTGGAACAGCCAAGCTCCCTTTGCCGGTGCCGGGGTGATATGATGTGAGGCTGTTATGGCGCCCCGGGCAACGCCACGGCGGGCGGCCAACCTCCTGCAGTGCAAAGGATTCGACGACCCATGGGTGACATCGCCAGAGAAATTCTGCCAGTCAATATCGAGGACGAGCTCAAGCAGTCTTACCTCGATTACGCGATGAGCGTGATCATCGGCCGGGCGCTGCCGGACGTGCGCGATGGCCTCAAGCCCGTGCACCGGCGCGTGCTGTTTGCCATGCACGAGCTCAATAATGACTGGAACAAGCCTTACAAGAAGTCCGCCCGTGTGGTGGGCGATGTCATCGGTAAGTATCACCCTCATGGTGATAGTGCCGTCTACGACACCATCGTGCGCATGGCTCAGGATTTCTCCATGCGCCATGTGCTGGTCGACGGCCAGGGCAACTTCGGTTCCATCGACGGTGACAATGCCGCGGCCATGCGTTACACCGAGGTGCGCATGTCGCGCCTGTCCCACGAGCTGCTGGCCGATCTCGAGAAGGAAACCGTCGACTGGGTCGATAACTACGACGGTACCGAGCGCATCCCCGATGTGCTGCCCACCAAGGTGCCCAATCTCCTGGTCAACGGCTCATCGGGCATCGCCGTCGGCATGGCGACCAATATCCCGCCCCACAATATGGGCGAGATCATCAATGCCTGCATGGCATTGATCGACGACTACACCCTCTCCATCGACCAACTGATGGAGTATGTCCCCGGGCCCGATTTTCCTACCGGCGGCATCATCAACGGTCGTGCCGGCATTCTCGAGGCCTACCGTACCGGCCGCGGGCGCATCTATGTTCGCGCCTGTCATACCATCGAGCATGATGACAAGACCGGCCGTGACCACATCATCATCGACGAGCTGCCCTACCAGGTGAACAAGGCGCGTCTGATCGAGAAGATCGCCGAGCTGGTCAAGGACAAGCGCATCGAGGGGATCGCCGAGCTGCGCGACGAGTCCGACAAGGATGGCCTGCGGGTGGTGATCGAGGTCAAACGCGGCGAGTCCGGCGATGTGGTGGTCAATAACCTCTTCGCCCAGACCCAGCTGCAGACCGTCTTCGGCATCAATATGGTGGCCATCGAGAGTGGTCAGCCGAAGATCCTGAACCTCAAGGAGGTCCTCGAGGCATTTATTCGTCACCGCCGTGAAGTGGTGACGCGGCGCACGCTCTATGAGCTGCGCAAGGCCCGGGAGCGCGGCCATATCCTCGAAGGCCTGACCGTTGCCATTTCCAACATCGATGAGGTCATCGAGCTGATCAAGGCCTCGCCCAATGCGGCCGAGGCCAAGGAGAAGCTGCTGGCCCGCGACTGGTCGCCGGGCCAGGTGACCGGCATGCTCGAGCGCGCCGGTGCCACTTCCTGCAAGCCCGAGGATCTCGAGGAAGGCTTCGGCCTGAACACGGCCGGCAGCGAGTATCGGCTGTCGCCGGCCCAGGCGCAGGCCGTTCTCGAGCTGCGCCTGCACCGGTTGACGGGGCTCGAGACCGAAAAGCTGCTCGACGAGTATCTCGGCATCCTCGAGAAGATCGCCGAGCTGATGGCCATCCTGGCATCCGCCGAGCGGCTGCTCGAGGTGATCCGCGAGGAACTGACCGCGGTGCGTGACCAGTTCAGCAACCCGCGCAAGACCGAGATCCAGGCCAGTCACCTCGACCTCTCCATGGAGGATCTCATCGCCGAAGAGGACATGGTGGTCACCGTATCCCGCTCCGGCTATACCAAGACCCAGCCACTTTCCGACTACCATGCCCAGCGCCGCGGCGGCCGAGGCAAGTCGGCCACCGCCATGAAGGACGAGGACGTCATCGAACACCTGCTGGTGGCCTCTACCCATGACACCGTGCTGCTGTTCTCCAATCGCGGCAAGGTCTACTGGCTCAAGGTCTACGAGATGCCGGTGGCCAGTCGCGGATCTCGAGGCAAGCCGCTGGTCAATATGCTGCCGCTGGATGAGGATGAGGCGATAAACGCCATCCTGCCGGTCCGTGACTATGACCCGGAGAGCTATATCTTCTTCGCCACGGCCAGGGGCACGGTGAAGCGTACCAGCCTCGAGCAGTTCTCGCGGCCGCGTAGCGTCGGCCTGATCGCGATCGACCTCGAGGAAGGCGATCGCCTGGTGGGGGCCGCCATCACCTCGGGGTCCGACCACGCCATGCTGCTCTCCTCCAACGGCAAGGCGATACGCTTCGAGGAGAACAATGTGCGGGCCATGGGGCGTACCGCCCGCGGTGTGCGCGGCATGCGCCTTCTCGATGATGCCGAGGTGATCAGCCTGATCATTCCTCAGAGTCAGCTGATCGATGCCGAGGGCGGAGACGAGGACGAAGGCGTCGACGCCGAGCCGGCCAACGGCGGTCAGATTACTATCCTGACCGCCTCCGAGAACGGCTACGGCAAGCGCAGCCGCCTCGAGGAGTTCCCGCTGCGAGGTCGCGGCGGCCAGGGCGTCATCGCCATGCAGACCAGCGAACGTAACGGGTCGCTGGTGGCAGCCATGCAGGTGTATCCCTCCGACGAGATGATGCTGATCACCGACCGTGGAACCCTGGTGCGCACCCGGGTCGATGAGGTCTCGATTACCTCGCGCAACACCCAGGGCGTGATGCTCATTCGCCTGGGCAACGACGAGGCGCTGGTCAAGACGGTGCGTGTCGATGAGCCGGATGAACCGGAAGAGTCGGAAGAGCCCGAAGATGCAGAAACCGCCGGCATCGAGGAAGGCAGCGCAGACACGGGATCAGACCCCGAACAGGATTGAGGGGGTCGTCCCCCCAGGGAGAGTCAGGACGCATGACACGCCATTTCAACTTCTGCGCCGGTCCCGCGGCGCTGCCTGCCGCGGTGCTGGAGCGGGCCCGCGACGAGATGCTCGATTACCGGGGCCACGGCCTGTCGGTGATGGAGATGAGCCACCGCTCGGCGGAGTACGTCGCCATCGCCGAGAAGGCGGAGGCCGACCTGCGCGAGCTGCTCGCGATTCCCGCCAACTACCGGGTGCTCTTCACCCAGGGCGGCGCGACCCAGCAGTTTGCCGCGGTGCCCTATAACCTGCTTGGCGCCGGCGGCACCGCCAACTTCGTGGATACCGGCATCTGGAGCCGCAAGGCCATCGCCGAGGCGCGCCATCTGTTCGGTGACGCTCGGGTGGCGGCGTCAAGCGAGGCCAGCAGCAATGCGCGGGTACCGGCCCAGGAGGAGATCGAGCTCTCCCGCGATGCCGCCTACCTGCACTATACCGCCAACGAGACCATCGGCGGGCTGGCCTTCGACTATATCCCGCGGGGCGTGCGCCCCGATGGGGTCGAGGTGCCGCTGGTCTGCGACATGTCATCGTCGATCCTCTCGGGGCCGCTGGATGTCTCGCGGTTCGGCGTGATCTACGCGGGGGCCCAGAAGAATATCGGTCCCGCCGGGCTGGTGGTGGTCATCGTGCGTGACGACCTGCTCGACCGGGCGCGTGCCGACATGCCCTCGCTGTTTGGCTACAAGGCCCTCGCCGAGGGCGGCTCGATGGTCAATACTCCCGCGACCTACAGCTGGTATCTGGCGGGGCTGGTCTTCGAGTGGCTCAAGCAGGATATCGGTGGCCTCGCGGCCATGGATGCCATCAATGCGCGCAAGGCCGGCAAGCTGTATGCCGCCATCGACGCCAGCGGCCTCTACTCCAATTCCATCGCGCCGGCCAACCGTTCACGCATGAACGTGCCCTTCGTGCTTGCCGACCCGCGTCTGGACAAGGGGTTTCTCGCCGAGGCCGAGCAGGCGGGGCTGCTCAACCTCAAGGGTCACCGCAGCGTGGGCGGCATGCGCGCCAGTCTGTATAACGCCGTACCCGAGGCCGCCGTGGATGCACTGATCGACTTCATGGCCGATTTCGAAAACAGAAAGGGCTGACAACATCATGAGCGATACCCCCATCGACCTCGATGCGTTGCGCGATCGTATCGACGACCTGGACAGCCAGCTGCTGACGCTGATGAACGAGCGCGCCGAGTGTGCCCAGCGGGTCGCCCAGGTCAAGACCACCGCCGATGCCGGGGCGGTATTCTATCGCCCCGAGCGCGAGGCCCAGGTGCTGCGGCGGATCATGGCGCTCAACAAGGGGCCGCTGGATAGCGAGGAGGTGGCCAGGCTGTTCCGCGAGATCATGTCGGCCTGCCTGGCGCTGGAGCAGCCCATCAAGGTGGCCTATCTGGGGCCGGAGGGCACCTTTACCCAGCAAGCGACCCTCAAGCATTTCGGCGAAAGCGCGGTCAGCCTGCCCATGGCCGCCATCGACGAGGTGTTCCGCGAGGTCGAGGCCGGTGCGGTCAACTATGGGGTGGTGCCGGTGGAGAATTCCACCGAAGGCGTGATCAACCACACCCTGGACTCCTTCATGGACTCGGGGCTGCGCATCTGTGGAGAGGTGGTGCTGCGTATTCACCATCACCTCCTGGTGGGAGAGACTACCCGGCACGACAAGGTGTCGCGTATCTACTCGCATCCGCAGTCGTTTGCCCAGTGTCGCAAGTGGCTGGATGCTCATTACCCCCAGGCCGAGCGGGTGCCGGTCTCGTCCAATGCCGAGGCGGCCCGCCTGGTCAAGACCGAATGGCACAGCGCCGCCATCGCCGGCGACATGTCGGCCAAGCTCTATGACCTCACCCGGCTCGCCGAGAAGATCGAGGACCGTCCGGACAACTCCACGCGCTTCCTGATCATCGGCAATCAGGCCGTGCCCCTGTCCAGCGATGACAAGACCTCCATCGTCGTGGCCATGCGTAACCAGCCCGGCGCGCTCCACGATCTGCTCGAGCCCTTCCATCGCCACCGGATCGACATGACTCGCCTGGAGACCCGGCCGTCGCGTAGCGGCGTGTGGAACTATGTCTTCTTCATCGACTTCAAGGGCCATCATGACGAGCCGCGTGTGGCGGCGGTGCTGGAGGAGGTGCGATTGCGTGCCGCCGAGGTCAAGGTGCTGGGTTCCTATCCCGTCGGCGTGCTCTAGGGCATGGCACCGACCGTGAATCGAACGCTCGATGAACCCCGCATCCTGATTGTCGGGCTCGGCCTGATCGGCGGCTCGCTGGCCGCGGCCCTGCGGGCGAGAGGCTACGCTCGTCGCGACAGCGACGATGCCGGCGGCGTCGGGCCGGTTAGGCAAGCCGGCGGCTTCGGGCCGGCCAGGCAAACCGGCGGCTTCGGGCCGGCCAGGCAAATAGTCGCTTGCGATCCGGACCCCGAAGAGATCCGTCGCGGCCTCGAGATGGGGCTGATCGACCGCGGGGATACGCGGCTCGAGGAGGTGATCGACGGTGCCTCGCTGGTGGTGCTGGCGGTGCCGGTGCTGGCCATGCAGGGCGTGATGACCAGGGTGGCCGGCCTGCTGCCGCGCGCCGCGCGGGAGGTGGTGATCACCGACGTGGGCAGCACCAAGGCCGCGATTCGCGACTGCGCCCGGCAGGCCTTCGGCGGGGTGCCGGAGAACCTGGTGCTGGGTCATCCCATCGCCGGCTCCGAGAAGAGCGGCGTGGCGGCCGCCGACCCCGAGCTCTATGTCGGCCACAAGGTGATCCTGACGCCCGAGCCGGATACCGACCCCGAGGCGCTGGGCCGCGTACGGGCGCTGTGGGGCGCCTGCGGCGCCGAGGTGCTGGAGATGGAGGTGGCCCGCCACGACCAGGTGCTGGCCCGCACCAGTCATCTGCCGCACTTGCTGGCCTTTTCTCTGGTGGACACCCTGGCGCGCCAGGATGAACGCCTGGAGATCTTTCGGTATGCCGCCGGCGGCTTTCGCGACTTTACCCGTATCGCCGGCAGCGACCCCGTGATGTGGCGCGATATCTTCACCGCCAATCGCGATGCCGTGCTCGCGTCCCTGGATGACTTCGAGGCCGGCGTGGCGCGATTGCGTGACGCCGTGGAGCGGGGCGACGGCGACGCCATGCTGGCGACCTTCGATCGCGCCAGGCACGCGCGGCACTATTTCGAATCCCTGCTTAACAAGCGCAGCTATCAGGCGGAATATCAGATGCAACAGCAAGGCAAGTTGCGCTACCGGATGAGCCCCGGTGGCGCCGTGGCCGGCCGCATTCGCGTGCCCGGCGACAAGTCCATTTCCCATCGTTCCATCATGTTCGGCGCCCTGGCCGACGGCGTCACCGAGATCCAGGGCTTCCTGGAGGGCGAGGACAGCCTGGCGACCCTGCAGGCATTTCGCGAGATGGGGGTGGCCATCGAGGGCCCCCACCAGGGGCGTGTGACCGTCCATGGTGTCGGCATGCATGGCCTCAAGGCGCCTTCCGGCCCCCTTTATGTGGGCAATGCCGGCACCGCCATGCGGCTGTTTGCCGGTCTGCTGGCCGGTCAGGCCTTCGACACCGAGCTTGCCGGTGACACCTCCTTGACCAAGCGGCCCATGAATCGAGTGGCCGATCCGCTGCGCCTGATGGGGGCCAGGATCGACACCGCCGAGGGTGGGCGTCCGCCACTGCAGCTTCACGGTGGCCGTGCGCTGAAGGGCATTACCTATGACATGCCCATGGCCAGTGCCCAGGTGAAGTCCTGTCTGCTGCTCGCCGGCCTCTACGCCGAAGGGGAGACCCGGGTGCGTGAACCGGCCCCGACCCGGGACCACACCGAGCGCATGCTGGCCGGGTTCGGCTATGCGGTGCAGCGGGAAGGCGATACCTGCTGGCTCACGGGGGGCGGCACCCTGTCCGCGGCGCCCATTGATGTGCCCGGCGATATCTCCTCGGCGACCTTCTTCCTGGTGGCCGCGGCCATCACTCCGGGTGCCGACCTGGTGCTGGAGCACGTCGGCATCAACCCGACCCGCATCGGCGTGATCAATATTCTCCAGTTGATGGGTGCCGACCTGCGCCTGGAGAACGAGCGTGAGGTGGGCGGCGAGCCGGTCGCCGACCTGCATATTCGCCATGTGCCACTCCAGGGTATCGATATCCCGGTGGAGCAGGTGCCCCTGGCCATCGACGAATTGCCGGCGCTGTTTATCGCCGCGGCCAATGCCCGAGGCACCTCGCGTCTGCGCGGGGCGGAAGAGCTCCGGGTCAAGGAATCCGACCGACTGCAGGCCATGGCGAACGGGCTGGCGGCCATCGGTGTCGAACACCATCTCTATCCCGATGGCATCGACATCGTCGGTGGCGGGAATGCCGAGGGCCCCAACTACAGCGGCGGGCGCATCGACAGCCTCGAAGACCACCGCATCGCCATGTCATTCGCCGTCGCCGCATTGCGGGCGAGCGAGGAGATCGTGATCGACGACTGCGCCAACGTCGCCACTTCCTTCCCGGGATTTGTCGACCTGGCACGCAAGGTGGGGCTGACACTCAATGAGGAATCGGCCGAGGAGGGCGCATGAGCGACACCCGGATACCGGTACTGACCATCGACGGGCCCGGCGGGGCCGGCAAGGGCACCATCAGCCGCCTGGTCGCCGCGCGGCTGGGTTGGCACCTGCTCGACAGCGGTGCCCTCTATCGACTCACGGCGCTCGCCGCCGGCAAGCATGACATCTCTCTGGAGGATGAGGCGGGCCTCGCCGAGGTGGCTCGCCGCCTCGACGTGGTCTTCATCGCCGAAGGCGAGTCGACTCGCGTGATGCTGGAGGGAGACGATGCCACGACCGCCATCCGTACCGAGCAGGTCGGCGATGCCGCCTCGCGTGTCGCCGCACTCCCGACGGTGCGCGAGGCGCTGCTGAGCCGTCAGCGCGACTTCTGCCAGGCCCCCGGCCTGGTGGCCGATGGTCGTGACATGGGGACCGTGGTCTTTACCGCCGCGCCGCTAAAGATATTTCTTACCGCTTCGGCCTCCGAGCGTGCCCATCGCCGCCAGGGCCAGTTGCGAGAAGTGGGTGTGGATGCTAGTCTATCGAGTCTTTTAAAGGAGATACAGGCGCGCGACGCCCGCGATATGCAGCGCAGCGTGGCGCCACTCAAGCCGGCAGACGATGCCATCACGCTTGATACCACGCGCCTGACGATACCGGAAGTGGTGGATCGGCTGACGGAGCTTCTGACCCAGCGGGGTCTGCTCCACAACGCCTGAAACTCCCTTGCGGCGCCTTCGGCAGCATGTGATGACGTGGCTTGGCACCGTTAGCCGAGAGCCGAGCCAGGTCGAACCAGCGCCAACATCTCCGAAGGCTTGGTAAATAAGGCCCGCACTCGCTGGTGGTGCGGAGGAAGCGGTTCTGCCGCACTTTAACGTTGATCACGTAGGAACATCATGAGCGAAAGCTTTGCTGAACTTTTTGAACAGTCTCTCCAGGACATCAACATGGAGCCGGGCGCCATTGTCGTGGCGACCGTCGTCGACATCGAAGGTGACTGGGTTACTGTCAATGCCGGCCTGAAGTCCGAAGGTCAGATTCCCTCGGCCCAGTTCCGTGACGAGAACGGCGAGCTGGCCATCGCCGTGGGTGACGAGGTCCACGTCGCCCTGGAAGCCGTCGAGGATGGTTTCGGCGAGACCCGCCTGTCCCGCGAGAAGGCCAAGCGTGCCGAAGCATGGAAGGTTCTGGAAGCCGCCTTCGAGAAGGACGAGATCGTCAAGGGCGTGATCAACGGCAAGGTCAAGGGTGGCTTCACCGTCGATGTCGACTCCATTCGTGCCTTCCTGCCGGGTTCTCTGGTCGACGTGCGTCCGGTCCGCGACACCACGCACCTCGAGAACAAGGAGCTCGACTTCAAGGTCATCAAGCTCGATCCGAAGCGCAACAACGTTGTCGTTTCTCGTCGTGCCGTGCTTGAAGCCGAGAACAGCGCCGAGCGTGAGGCCCTGCTGGCCACGCTGCAGGAAGGTCAGCAGATCCTGGGTATCGTCAAGAACCTCACCGACTACGGCGCCTTCGTCGACCTCGGTGGCGTCGACGGCCTGCTGCACATCACCGACATGGCCTGGAAGCGCATCAAGCATCCGAGCGAGATCGTGGCCGTGGGCGACGAGATCAGCGTCAAGGTGCTCAAGTTCGATCGCGAGCGCAATCGCGTTTCCCTGGGCCTGAAGCAGCTGGGCGAGGATCCGTGGGTCAACATCAAGGATCGCTACCCGGAAGGCACCAAGGTGCACGCCACCGTCACCAACCTCACCGATTACGGCTGCTTCGCCGAGCTGGAAGAGGGTGTCGAGGGTCTGGTCCACGTCTCCGAAATGGACTGGACCAACAAGAACATCCATCCGTCCAAGGTGGTTCAGGTCGGCGATGATGTGGATGTCATGATTCTGGACATCGACGAGGAGCGTCGTCGTATCTCCCTGGGTATCAAGCAGTGCACCGCGAATCCCTGGGAAACCTTCAGCGCGACGTATAACAAGGGCGATCGTGTTGCCGGTACCATCAAGTCGATCACCGACTTCGGCATCTTCATCGGCCTGGAAGGCGGCATCGACGGTCTGGTTCACCTCTCCGACATCTCTTGGACCGATACCGGCGAAGAAGCGGTTCGTCAGTTCAAGAAGGGCGACGAGGCCGAGGCCGTGATCCTCTCCATCGATCCGGAGCGTGAGCGCATCTCCCTGGGCGTCAAGCAGCTGGATACCGATCCGGTCGCGGAGTTCATGGCCGTGAACGACAAGGGTGCCATCGTGACCGGTCGCGTGATCGAGGTCGATGCCAAGCAGGCCCAGGTCGAGCTGGCTACCGATGTCATCGCCGTTCTCAAGGCCTCCGAGATCAGTGCCGACCGCATCGAGGATGCTCGCAATGTCCTCAACGAGGGCGACAGCGTCGAGGCTCGCATCATCGGTGTGGATCGCAAGAACCGCCAGATCAACCTCTCCGTCAAGGCCAAGGATCAGGACGACACGCGTCAGAACCTGAAGAAGCTGCGTGAGGAATCTACCGAGAGCGGTGGCGCGACCACCATCGGCGACCTTATCAAGCAGCAGATGGGTCAGGACTGATCGGATAGCAACTTCCGACAGGCTCCAGGAACCGCCGCCCCTCGGGGCGGCGGTTTTTTTCACACTTCTTTATTTCTCATTTTTTTTATTTATATCGCACTCGCGTGCAGCATGTGCTCTCGCTCGAGAGCAGTACGATATCCAGAAGTGCGACTTACTTAATCTTTTCACAAGACAATACATGAGATCGGTATCCTGGGCGTCGTTAAAATTTGCGCAATGTAATCAATACGGCCAGACTATTGCCAAGGGTTGAATAAAGCGCGCATAATGTGCGCCCCCTTTGTACTTTCTCAAAGTATTTTGTCGAACGTCCCCAAGGAAATTTCCCATGTCGCTTCTTAACGAATACATGCAGATGGAACAGCAGCTGAAGGAACTCCAGTCCAATCTGGACAAGCTGCAGAACGACAAGCGCCTTCAGAGTGAGCTGGAGTTCAAGGAGAAGCTCGAGTCTCTGATGAAGGACTATGACAAGAGTGCCGCCGACGTCATCGCACTGCTGGATCCCGCGCCCATGGCCTCTTCGCCGAAGGCGGCTTCTGCCGGCTCCACTGGTACGCGCCGCAAGCGTAAGCTGAAGATCTACAAGAACCCGAATACGGGCGAAGTGGTTGAAACTCGCGGTGGTAACCAGAAGACGCTGAAGGCATGGAAGGATGAGTTTGGTTCCGAGACCGTCGAATCCTGGCTGGTTCGTGTCGAAGAGTAATCCTCGGGCCGCCTATTCGAGTCTGGCTAGCACAAACGGCGCCATGAGGCGCCGTTTGCGTTTCCTTTTGCCCGCTTAAAGACGATCAGGCATGAAACAGCATACATCACGTAAAGCCATGGGTGAGCGCGATAAACTTCGTCAGTTTCGAGAGCTCGATGACGCCTTCGCGGCGGCACTGCGAGAACTGGAGCCGACCGGTGACGTTGAGTCTCAAAATGCTGAGTCTCAGGAAGTCGCGTCTCCAGATACCGAAACCCCGGAAGTGAAGACTCGATCGGAAGTGGAGTCGCCCCGGAGTGCCGCTCCGAGTAACGACTCCGTGGCCGAGCCGAAAGACGACTTCGGGCAGCGACTCGAGACGCTGATGGCGGAGTATGAGTTCTCTAATCAGGATGTCAGGGAACTGCTCGAGACATTGCAGCACTTTCGCAAGAGCGCCTGACTAGCCTGATCCCTGGTACTTAACATCGCGGGTCTTCGGTGGCTCGTTCCAGTGCCGTGATAAGCGTGAGTGCCTGGTCACGATGGCCACCGCAGAGTTCACTGTCGTAGTCGAACCGGCTGCACACGGCCGGGCGGCTCGGATCGCCGAACAGCCTGCAGAGGTTGGCCTCGTCGAGTTGTACGCAGCGTACGCCCGCGGGCTTGCCGTTCGGCATGCCGGGAATCGGCGAGGTGATCGACGGGGCGATGCAGCAGGCGCCGCAGCCGGGGCGGCACTCGCCTTCGTCTTCTATCCTGCCGGCCGAGGCGATGACTCGGGTCATGCTGGCGACGCCTGGGCGATGGCGCCCTTGTCGATGCCTTCGAAGGCATGCACGCGGGTGTCGCGCCCGGTATCACGGGCGATGCGCCGGGCCAGCCAGTCGGCGATCCACTCCACCGTCGTGGGTGTCGGCAGTACGGCACAGCGCTCTTCGGGGAGGCGCAGGAAAAAGTCTCCCTGCGCCGCTCGATAGCGAGTCGTCAGCGTTTGCGGCCCGGCAGGCCCGTTGTCGACGACGATGTCGGCCTCGTCGATCAGGTAGCGATCTGCCAGCCAGTCGGCCCACTGGCGTTCCAGGGCCACCGCTCGCTGTCCCTGCTGCCAGATCTGCAGTCGCGAGCGGTGGCCGTGGGCGATGCGCTGGCAGTTGCCGGCATGGCGCTTCAGCCCGTGGCTATAGGTGTAGCTGGCCCCCTGGATGTCTTCCTCGTACAAGCGCAGGCGAATGTCGCTGACGCGGGGCGGGGGGCGGTGCATCAGCTCCGCCGCCAGGTGGTTGGCGAGGGTGTCGACGTCGATCTCGCGCCAGGGCAGCAGTGTCAGCGCCTGGCGTGGTGCGCGTAGCTCCATGGCCCAGGGCCGGGTGGCGCGCATGCAGAGGCCCTCGCGGCAATCATGGAGTTCCAGTCCCGGTGCGAGGGTGGGCACCAGCAGGGTGTGGTCGGGACCGGCATCCAGTCGCTGCTTGATCCACGGCTTGACCTCGCCGAAGTCGAACAGCATGCCGTCGTCGCCGAGCTCCCCGTCGAGCTCCGCGTCCACGTGCCAGCTGGCTCCGACCAGTCCCCGGTTCGGGCACCACCAGGAGACATCGAGCTGAGTCAGGCGGTTGATGAAGAGTGTCATCAGTCGATCCCCGTGATCTTGTGGGTCTGCAGCGACAGGCGCCACTGTGGGTGCGCCAGGCAATAGGCCACGCTGGCCGCCAGGGTGTCGGTAGTCGTATCGTCCGCGAGGCTCGCGGGGCCGGTATCCCTGGGTTGCAGGAAGAAGTGGTCGAAGGCGAGCCCCGTGAAGCGCTCCGGGGGCGCGTCGGTCTGCGGGTAGACCAGCTTCAGCTCGTTGCCTGTGGTGACCGCCAGGGGATTGTTGCCCTTGGGGCTGACACAGAGCCAGTCGATGCCGGCCGGCGCCCGTAGGGTGCCGTTGGTTTCCACGGCGACCTCGAAACCACGCGCCTGAAGGGCGGTAATCAGCGCCTCGTCGAGCTGCAGTAGCGGCTCCCCGCCGGTGAAGACCAGATAGGGGGTGGCCATTTCGCCGGATGTGGGCCAGAGCCCGGTCAAGTGGTCGGCCAGGGCCTGTGCGCCGTTGAAGCGCCCGCCGTTCTGGCCGTCGGTCCCCACGAAGTCGGTATCGCAGAAGCGGCAGGCCGCGCTGGCGCGGTCCCTCTCGTTACCCGACCAGAGGTTGCAGCCCGAGAAGCGGCAAAACACGCTGGCCCGGCCCGCCTGGCCGCCTTCCCCCTGCAGGGTGTAGAAGGCCTCCTTGACGTGATACATCAGGCGTCCCTCCCCGCGTAGGCCAGGGGGTCGGTCGCCTGGTTGGCGGCGAAGGCGGCCAGGCGCTCGAGGCAGCTGCCGCAGCGTCCGCAGGCCAGCGCCTCGCCGCGGTAGCAGGTCCAGGTGTCGGCATAATCGAGTCCCATGGCCAGGCCGTCGGCGAGGATCTCCGCCTTGCTGGCACGCAGGTAGGGCGTATGGATGTCGACGGCCTCGAAGTTGGCGATGCCGGCCACGGCGTTCATCGCGTCGACAAAGGCGGGGCGGCAGTCGGGATAGAGGACATGGTCGCCGCCATGGGCGCCGTAGTCGACCCGCCCGGCGCCGATATTGACCGCCTTGGCGATGGCCAGCGAAAGGAGGATCATGTTGCGATTGGGGACCACGGTAGCGGCGAGGTTGTCCTCGGCGTAGTCGCCCTCCGGCATATCGCGGTTGGCGTCGGTGAGCGCCGAATTGTCGATCAGTCCGTGGATGGCCCGGATGTCCACGACTTGATGCGGAATGTCCAGCTGGCGACACACCTTGGCCGCCTGGTCGAGCTCGCGGGCATGGCGCTGGCCGTAGTCGAAGGATAGGGCGTGGACGTCACGGCCCTCGCGAAGGGCACGGTGCAGCACGGTATAGGAGTCCATGCCGCCGGAGTAGATCACCACGGTGGCAGGAGAGGGGGTATCGTTCATGGCGAAGACTCGGGTCGGAGAATTTGTTGGCTGATGCCGCTAGTCCGGGATCCGGTCCGGAAGCGGCGGTAGTCTACTCGACATGCCTGTCCATGGGGAACACCCCATCGCGTCTCTCGGCGCTCGCTGCTCGGCCTGTTATACTGCTGCGCCCTCTCATTTACAGCGCCTTTCCGGCGCCATCGTCCTGACAACGGTGACTCTTCATGCAAGCTCCCGAACTGCTTTCCCCGGCGGGAACGTTCAAGAACATGCGTTACGCCTTCGCCTATGGTGCGGATGCGGTCTATGCCGGCCAGCCGCGTTATTCACTGCGCGTGCGCAACAACGACTTCAAGTTGGAAAATCTGCACAAGGGCATCGCCTACGCCCACGAACGGGGCAAGCAGTTCTATGTGGCCTCGAATATCGCGCCGCATAACAGCAAGCTGAAGACCTATCTGCGCGACATGGAGCCGGTGATCGAGGCCGGTCCCGATGCGCTGATCATGTCCGACCCGGGGCTGATCATGATGATCCGCGAACGCTGGCCCGAGCAGGTTATTCACCTCTCGGTGCAGTCCAACGTGGTCAACTATGCGGCCGCGAAGTTCTGGCAGCAGCAGGGCATCAGCCGCATCATTCTGTCTCGTGAGCTGTCGCTCGAGGAGATCGCCCAGATCCGTGCCGAGTGCCCCGACCTCGAGATCGAGACCTTCGTCCATGGCGCGCTGTGCATCGCCTACTCCGGGCGCTGCCTGCTCTCGGGCTACTTCAATCACCGCGACCCCAACCAGGGCACCTGCACCAATGCCTGCCGCTGGAAGTACAACACCGTGGCGGCCGCCGAGGACGAGACCGGCGATCTGGTGCCGGCCAACTCGTCCCGCGCCCACGCCGCTAGCGGTATCTGGACTCCCCAGCAGAATGGAGGACAGGGTGGCGGGCTGATCGCCTCGGGCGGCGGCAGTGCCGAGACGCTCGAGTCGATGAGCACCGCCACCGCCGGTGGCACCGAGGGCCAGGACGAACTCTCGGCGCTGATCGAGGATCGCAGCCGGCCCGGCGAGCTGATGCCGGTGCACGAGGACGAGCACGGCACCTACATCATGAACTCCAAGGACCTGCGTGCGGTGCAGCACGTGCCGCGCCTGGCCGAGATGGGGGTCTCCTCGCTGAAGATCGAGGGTCGTACCAAGTCGCCCTACTATGTGGCGCGTACCGCCCAGGTCTATCGTCGCGCCATCGATGATGCCGTGGCGGGCAGGCCCTTCGACATGCGCCTGATGGACGAGCTCGACAACCTCGCCAACCGCGGCTACACGGAGGGCTTCTATCGCCGCCACGTCCACGACCAGTACCAGAACTACGAGCAGGGCAACTCGGTGGGCGTGCATCAGCAGTTCGTCGGTGAGGTGACCGCCTACGACCCGGATCGCGGCGTGCTCGAGATCAACGTCAAGAACCGCTTCGAGGTGGGGGACGGCATGGAGCTGATGCTGCCGGGGGGCAACCGCCGCTTCGTGCTCGAGCATATCGAGAACAAGCGCGGCGAATCCGTGGGCGCCGCCCCCGGCTCGGGCCATGTAGTGCGCATTCCCGTGCCCGGCGAGGCGATCGCCCCGGAGCGTATCGAGTATGCGCTGCTGATGCGGGATCTCGGCTAGCGATAGCCTGCCGGGAGGCGCTCTGCCTTGGACCGGCTAGCCATGAAGGCAGGGAAAACACGAGCCCGCTCCTCGTCGAGGAGCGGGCTCGTCGCCGCTAGTACGGCGACTCGGGCGAGGCTTCAGCTCTTGCGCAGCGAGGTGTTGAGGTGGTCGACCACCTCGGCCCAGTCCGCGTCCTCCTCGATCGCTTCGCGCAGGAACTCCGCTTGCCCCTCGTTCCAGCAGGCGGCATCCGGCAGGGCGATATCCTCGGGGATGGGGGCATGGCGATCGATGAAGCGTTTGATCGAGGCGGGCTCGGAGGCGAGTCCGAGCTGCTCGAACAACTCGGTGAAGGGATGGTCGGGATGCTCCATGACGGCGCTCCTTGCATGGGTCAAGGGGAGCGACCACCGGGCGGTGGCCACAGGGGATGTCACTCCCACCATAGCCATTTGTCGACTCCTCTGCCTGATCAGCGTCAACGCTCTTCGCTGGGGGGCTAGCGCTCGCCGACCAGGGCGGTGAGGAAGCGTCGCCGACGTTCGATGTCATCCAGCGGCAGGGCGAGAAGATGAACCAGCTTGGTCAAGGCCGCCTCGGGGGTCATGGCGCCACCCGAGAGCACCCCGGCCGCCTTGAGCCCCTGGCCGGCGGCGTAGTCCCCCGGGTTGATGGCGCCATGCGGGCATTGGCTGATGGCGGCCAGCAGCTTGCCGTCATCGTTGGCCCTGGCCAGCACCTCGAGCAAGGCGGGGTCCTCGGGCAGATTGCCGCCCCCCCATACCTCGAGCAGGGCCCCCTTGAGCCGAGAATCGTCGAGCCAGGCGGATAGCTGGCGGGCGGTGATGCCGGGCCACAGGGCGATGCGCGCCACGCCGCCGTCGCCAAGCGGTTCATAATCGGGCAGTTCGAAGCGTGGCGCGTCATCCCGGTGATGCACCAGTCCATTATCGAGATAAGGAACGGCATCGCCGTCGACCCGCTCGCCCAGGAGCGGATGGTTGGGACTCTCGAAGGCCAGCCCCGCCTGGGTATGCCACTTGCGAGCCCGTGTGCCGCGTATCAGCCTCCCGCCGAAGGCGATGACCACCTCCCGCAGGGCAGGATTCGCCGCGAATTGCAGGGCCAGCGCCACGTTGTCGGCGGCATCGCTGCCCTTGGCCTCCAGGGGCTGCATGGCACCGGTCAACACCACGGGGCGGTCGATGCCTTGCAGCTGGTAGGCGAGGCTCGCGGCGCTCCAGGCCAGGGTGTCGGTCCCGTGCAAGACCACGACGCCGGTGTAATCGCGATAGCGTGCGGCGATGTCGCCGGCGAGGCGAGACCAGTCGGCGGGCGTCGCGGCGCTGGAGTCGATGGGGGCGTCGAAGGCGAGCAGCCGATAGGCCGGCAGGCCGGCGACGAGATTCGCCGGCAGACCCTCCAGGGCGCGTGCCAGGCGAGTCTCGATATCGCCACCCGGCGCCAGTCCCCTGGGCGTCTCTTGCATGCCCAGGGTGCCGCCGGTATAGATCACCAGCACGGAGTGGGGATGAGAAACGCGGGCGGTCATGGGCGGCTCCGAAGCGATGAATCAGGCGTATTTGGATGGCGCCGGGCAAGGATGCCTGCGCTCTCGCTAACGCGTTATGACCTGGCCGTCGTCGCCGGTCTCCAGGCGACGGTTGCGGCCGGCAAAGAGGGCGAAGGTGGCCGAGAGTGCACAGATGGCGATCAATACGGCGGTGATGATGCCAAGCCCCAGGTCGAGCTGAAGCATGACGCCCACGCCCAGCGGGCCCATGGAGGCCAGCGTGTAGCCACCGCCCTGGGCCAGGCCGGAGAGCTTGCCGGCCAGCCGTGAATTGCCGCTGCGCAGTACGATCAGTGTGAGGGCGAGGCTGAAGCTGCCCCCCTGGCCCAGGCCGAGCAGGATCACGCCGATCCAGCGCAGGGAAGGCGGGGCCTGAAGGAGCAGCCAGAACCCCGAGGCGACCAGGGTGAGCACCAGGAGCAGGGCGGGGCGCTGATCCCGACCCAGGCGTGCCAACCAGGGGGCGGCCAGGGCCGCGGGCAATTGCACCATCACCGAGGCGCCCATCATCCAGCCGGCCTCGGCTTCTCCGTAGCCTCTTGCCACCAGCAGGGTGGGAAGCCAGCCGAAGACGATATAGGCCAGGGAGGATTGCAGCCCCATCATCAACATGACTTGCCACGCCAGGGGTTGGCTCAGCACCGAACGCATCGAACCGCCGCCTCCGGGCAGCGCCGTCTCGTCGCGACGGGGGGCCAGGGCCAGCCAGGCCGCCAGGGCAATGACCGCCAGCACCGACCAGCTGGCCAGCCCCAGGTGCCAGGCGCCGAGCCAGTCCGATAGGGGAATGCTCAGTCCCGCCCCCAGGGCACCCCCCAGACACAGCGCCATCGTATAGACGCCGGTCATCAGGTCGGCGCCGGCGGGAAGTTCGCGCTTGACCAGGGCCGGCAGCAGGGTGCCGGCCACGCCGATGGCGGCACCCGCCATCAGGGTGCCGATAAAGAGGGGGGCGACCAGGGGTATGCCGCGCAGCAACAGGCCCGCCGCCAACAGCACCAGGCCGGCCGCCAGGGCCCGCTCGGGGCCCAGGCGCTTGGCCAGCCAGGGCGCCATGGGCGCGAACAGCCCCAGGCAGAGCACGGGGAGCGTCGTGAGGGCGCCAATGGCGAGCGGCGAGAGCCCGGTATCCTGCTGGACGCGCGTGAGTACCGGTGCCAGGGAAGAAAGGGCCGGGCGCAGGTTGAGGCCCACCAGCACCATCAGGGCAATGAAGGTCGCCAGCATGGCCTTGCTTCGCGTCTGGTTCGCCGGAGTCGTTCCCGTCACTGCCGTTTCCTCCCTGGGCTTGGCTAGCCGTTATGCCTGTTGGCGTCCACCGCCATTACCGTTGCCGCCGCGCCGCCGCCGACGCGTACCCGTCGGCTGCTCGCCGCCACGGCCCTGCCCCTGCCCGCGGTTCTGGCCGCCGCCGCCACCGCGTTTCTGACCATTGCCACCTCGTCCACCACCGCCGCGACGGTTGCGGCCGTTTTCGATGGGTTCGGGCTTGGCATTGGGGTCGGGCTCGAAGCCGGGCTCGATGCGCTTCTCGAGGTCGCGCTTGATCAGGCGCTCGATACCCTTGAGCAGCCCGTGCTCGTCGACGCAGACCAGCGAGACCGCCTGGCCTTCGCTGCCGGCACGGCCGGTACGGCCTATGCGGTGCACATAGTCCTCGGCGACGTTGGGCAGTTCGAAGTTGACGACATGGGGCAGCTCTTCGATATCCAGGCCGCGGGCGGCGATATCGGTAGCCACCAGCACTTGCAGCTCGCCGGTCTTGAAGGCGGCCAGGGCCTTGGTTCGGGCGGACTGGCTCTTGTTGCCATGGATCGCCATGGCCGGAATCTCCTGCTTGGAGAGCTGCTCGGCCAGGCGGTTGGCGCCGTGCTTGGTACGGGTAAAGACCAGGACCTGGTGCCAGTCATGCTCGCTGATCAAATGGGCCAGAAGCTCGCGCTTCTTCTCGCGGTCGACGCGATAGATCGCCTGGTCGACGAGCTCGGCGGTGGTGTTGCGCCGCGCGACCTCGATCATCTTGGGGTCGTCGAGCAGCTTGTTGGCCAGGGCCTGAATCTCGTTGGAGAAGGTCGCCGAGAACAGCAGGTTCTGGCGCTTCTCGGGCAGCACCCGCAGGACCTTCTTGATGTCGTGGATAAAGCCCATGTCCAGCATGCGGTCGGCTTCGTCCAGCACCAGGATCTCGACCCGGGAAAGGTCGACATGTTTCTGCTGCTGCAGGTCGAGCAGCCGGCCCGGGGTGGCAACGAGCACATCCAGACCCGGGCGGATGGCATCCACCTGGGGCTGCTGGCCGACGCCACCGAAGATCACGTGGCTCTTCAGAGTCAGGTGGCGGCCGTAGTCGGCCACGCTCTCGCCTACCTGAGCGGCCAGCTCCCGGGTCGGCGTCAGCACCAGGGCACGCACCTGGCGCTTGCCGGGACGCGGGCCGCCTGCGAGGCGCTGCAGCATCGGCAGGGTAAAGCCGGCGGTCTTGCCGGTGCCGGTCTGGGCGCTGGCCAGCAGGTCACCACCGTTGAGCACGGCAGGGATCGCCTGTTGCTGGATCGGTGTCGGGGTCGTGTAGCCTTGCGCCTCGACGGCACTCAGCAGTTCGGCGCGCAGGCCGAGTTCGGAAAAGGTCATGCGGTCTCCGCAGAACGCCACGGCCGTGCCACGCTGTCGCGCGTAGCCAGTCCCGGGCCGGGGCGTGAAGAAATCGGGGGTCAGGTCGCAGCAGGAGGGACTCGCTATAGTGCCGCGAGCGCCATTATGCCAGATCCCATGCCCCGACGCAGCTACTCTTGCCGATGCACTAGAGCTATTGCAGATAGCCTGGTAGCCCTGTAGCCCGGGACTGATCTGGCGACAAGCCTACGAGGAGGCGCTGTGAATACCTCCCTGTACGCTACCGACACCTTCCCTGGTGTAGGACCTCCTCTTCGGCTTGCCACCAGCGTCCCTGGGTTCTGGTCACTGCGCGACCCCTGACCGGCGGACCCGGCGAATGGCCGCGGCGAGCTCGTCTGCCGCGCTGTCCCAGCCCCGACCCAGGGAGCGCACCAGGGCGGGGTAACCGTCGGCATCCAGGGTGCTGTCGAGGTTCAGGCCTCGCATCGCCACCAGGTCTCCGTTCGCAGCATAGAGCCGCCACTGGCCACCGATCACCGCGCGGCCGTCATGGTGACCGTGGAAGCGGTCGATCTCCAGCTCCAGGCGCAACGCCTCTGCCCGGCGGGTGTCGGTATCCTCGAGAAGCACCCGAGTCCTTGGCAGGCGATTCGCCAGGCGGTCGCGCAGGCCGCGCTGCAGTTGCCGGCCCAGGGCCTCGGCCCATTGATGACTCTGGGCCTCCACCAGGGTGATATCGTCGGTCTGCATGACGATGCCATCGACATCGAGGTAGTCGGCGAGCCGCGGCGTGGGCAGCAGCAGCTGATGTGATGCCTCGGCGCCGGCGGCGTCCTGGGTGTCGACGGCAGGCAGCGTGTAGCGCTGGGGTGCCGGCGTGTTGCTGGCACATCCCGCCAGCGCCCCGACCAGCAGCAGTGGCGCCAGGGTGGCGCCGATCCATCTTCTTGCCTTCATCGTGGCGTCTCCGGATATTCAAGCATCTGGGTCAGTCTCGCGGCGCCCGCGGCACGGGGTCCTCGGCCTCCAGGCTGTCGAACAGCAGGGCTCGAGGGTTGTCGGACAGCTTCCGGGCGACCGGCTGCAGGTCTCGCATCAGTCGCTCCAGGCGCTGGGTGGCGCCCACCAGTTCCTGATAGGCGGATGATTCCGGCGAGAGGCCCTCCAGGGTGGAGCGTAATCCTTCCAGGGTCTCGTTGAGATTGGTCGGTACCTCGCGGGTACCGGGGTCATCCACCAGCTCTCTCAGCGAGGCGGATAGCGCCCGCACCTCCTCGAGCATCGTCTGGGAAGCATCGAGGTTGCGGTCGAGGCCCTCGAGCAGGGGCTCTACCTCCAGGTCGTTGAGCTTGGCCAGCAGGCTGGTGATCTGGGACTCGATCAGCGCGAAGCCGCCGGACGTGGTGGGGAAGACGCGCTGCTCGGCAAAGGTCATCGGGGCGTAGTCGTCGTCAAGGTCGCGATGGAAGTTGAGATCCACGAACAGTGCGCCGGTCAGCAGGTTGCCACTCTTGAGGGTGGCACGCAGGCCCAGCTCGAAGAAGCGTTCATAGCGGTTTCGCCATTCATCGATGTCGACCTCCCGGTTCTCGATGCCCAGGCGCTGAGGCTCGATGCGGATGAGTACCGGAATGGCAAAGCCGCCGCGCTCCGTGGGTTGGTCGGCAGTGAATTTCCAGGGTAGGGCGGCCACGGTGCCCACGCGCACCCCGCGAAACTCCACCGGAGCGCCCTTGGTGAGGCCGCGGACCGAGTCATCGACCAGCAGGACGAACTCGAGATAGCGGTTGAAGGTACCCTGGCGCGCGGAGTCCTCGTCGGCATAGAGGTTGAAGGTGGTGTCCGGCTCCACCGTGCCACCGAGCGGCAGGTCCTCGGGGACGCCGAAGGTGACGCCGCCGCCGAGCAGGGCCTCGAAGGACTCGACGTTGACGCGAAAGCCCTCGGAGTCCAGGCGCAGGTCGATGCCGGTGGCCGACCAGAAGCGGGTGCTGTCGGTGACCAGGCTGGCGTAGGGGGCCTCGATAAAGACGCGATGCTGCATGCGCCGGGTGGTGGCATCGAAGTTGGCCTCCTCGACACGGCCCACGGTATAGCCCTGATAGGTGACCGGGTCGCCGACGCGAAGCGAATTGCCCAGCTGGCTGGTCAGATTGATACGCAGACCCGCCGCGCCGGCAGGCGCCACCGGAGGCTGGTCGCTGACCTCGAAATCGCGGGACTCGATGTCGCTCTCGCCGGGTTGCAGCTGAATGTAGGCGCCGGACAGCACGGTGTTCAGGCCGCTGATTCCCTCGCGGCCCACGCGCGGCTTGACCACCCAGAACTGGCTGTCCTCGACCAGCATCGCGTCGTTGCCCGGACTCATTCGCGCGCTGATCACCGCGGTGGAGAGGTCCTCTGAGAGGTGCACCTGTTCGACGCGGCCCACCTCCACATTGCGGGTCTTGATCAGGGTGCTGCCGGCCTCGATGCCTTCGGCGTTGCCGATGGTCAGGGTGATCTGGGGGCCGCGACTGCGATAATTGTCATAGACCAGCCAGGCGCCGATAAGCAGTGCCACGATGGGCACGATCCAGATGGGCGAGAAGCGTGCCTGGGGCGTGGTCCGGGCGCGGTGGGGCGTATCGGAAGCGGCGTCGTGACGGGGTGTATCTTCGCTCATCCAGCGTGTCCTTCGGGGTGTCGTCCATGGGGACGTGGCAGGTGGGTATCTTTGGCGGTGCGGGGAAGCGGCGCATCCCAGATCAGGCGCGGGTCGAAGGACATGGCGGCCAGCATGGTGATGACCACCACGGAGCCGAAGGCCAGGGCGGCGGGCCCCGGCTCGATGGACATCAGCGAGCCGGCGCGGATCAGTGCCACCAGAATGGCCACCACGAAGACGTCGATCATGGACCAGCGACCGATGAATTCGGTGATTCGATAGAGTCGGGTGCGGGTGGCCGCATTGAGTTCGTCGCTGCGCTTGACCACCAGGCAGAGCCAGGCCAGGGCCACCAGCTTGCCCACCGGCACGATAATGCTGGCGATGAAGATAATGACGGCGACCGGCCAGGAACCCATGCCGATCAGCCCCACGACCCCGCCGATAATCGTGGAGGGGGAGCTATGCCCCAGGCTGGTGGTGGTCATGATGGGATAGACATTGGCGGGAATATACATGATCGCCGCGCCGGCCAGCAGGGCCCAGGTGCGCTGTACGCTGTAGGGACGACGGGCATGGAGTGGCTCGCTACAGCGTTCACAGCGGCCATGGCCCTCGGCATCGAGGCGGCCTACCAGCCCACAGGTGTGACAGCCGGTGAGGCCCTGGGGCGCCGCGGTCTCGCCGGTACGCGTACCGGCGGGGGCTCGGGGCTCGCCGGCCAGGGAGAACCACATCCAGTCGCTGTCCAGCGACTGGGTGGTCAGCAGCAGCAGGACGGCGAAGCCACAGAATGACCAGAACGACATCCCGAGGCCGATCTCTGCCATGCCGGCGATCTTGATCAGGCTGACCAGGGCGCCGATGATGAAGACGTCGGCCATCATCCAGGGCGCGAGGTGCGCCAGTGACCGGGCGATGGTGCGGCTGGCCGGCAGCGGCGCATTTCGCAGCAGCCCCAGTTGCAGCCAGATCACGCCGGCCAGATAGACCGCCGGGAGCACGACAATGGTCATGATCACCGCGCCGCCCACCACCGGCTGGTGGAAGCCGATCAGGGTCGTGGCGGTCTGGGTCAGCTCGATGCGATTGCCGACGCCACTCACGCTGAAGCTGAGGAAAGGAAAGGCGAGTGCCATGCCCAGCGCGATAAGGGCCGCCAGGGCCAGGGCCATGCTGCGCTGGGCCGGGCGAAAGTGGCGGCGGACCAGGGTGTGCCCGCAACGGGGGCAGTCGGCCGCCTCCCCGGGGTGCAGCGGCGGCAGGGCGACCAGCCAGTCACATTCCTGGCAGGCACGCAGCCGCCGGCGCGCGCGGCTCTCCGGCGGAGTACGCTCGACCCGGGGTGCCTCGCCCTGCAGCAGCGGCGGGGTCGGCAGACGGCGAGGAAGCTGCGCAAGCTGCTGAAAGCGCAAGGGGGGCATGGCCAAGGGCTGTCGTGTCTCCTGGGATTCGGCGTCATACGGTGCCCGGCACAGGCGTATGCTGTGTCGGGCCGTGGATGGGAGGAAAGTGTGACACGTCATCACGCCTACTACCACACTTAAACATGCAAGAATGTATGTAATGGGCGGGGCGAGGGTCCTGCCCGCGATAGCGATAGCGATGGCGATGGCAGTATCGGTAACGATAGCGGCGGGGCGCTGCGGGCATGGCACGCCGAGCGTATCGTCGATGGCATGGCGGCAATGCCCGGCCGTCGAGGCAGGCTGCGACAACGAGACACCCCCGAAAGCGCTTTGGGGTCAGTGGCTAGCCGGCGTATGCTGATCCAGGGACAGGCATAAGCTTAGCTCGCCCGGGTGTTTGCTAGCCGGCCCTTGTGGGGTCCACCTGCTTACCCCCAGGCCTGCTAGGCTTTGCCTGTCCCTTGGTGTCCAGGAGGAGTACGTCACGGGCCGGCTGCCTGCCGGTTCCCGAGGCATAATGCGCCCCACGGCGTTCATGCGTACCCCTTGCGACCTTCTCTAGTTGCCAGCGTAACGAGGAAAGCGTCATGGAACTGGATCCTCTCCTGCTATCGCGATTGCAATTCGCCTTCGTGGTCTCCTTCCACGCCATCTTTCCGGTGTTTACCATCGGTCTGGCGTCCTATATCGCCCTGCTGAACGGCCTCTTCTACAAGACCGCCAATGCGGCCTGGGATCGCCTTGCGCTGTTCTGGACCCGGGTGTTCGCCGTGGTGTTCGGCATGGGGGTGGTATCGGGCATCGTCATGTCGTTCCAGTTCGGTACCAACTGGAGCAACTTCTCCTACGCCACCGCCAACTTCATGGGGCCGATGCTCAGCTATGAGGTGGTCACGGCCTTCTTCCTGGAGGCTGCCTTCCTCGGGGTGCTGCTGTTCGGGCGTGGCAAGGTACCCCAGGGGGTGCATCTGTTCGCCGCGATCATGGTGGCGCTGGGCACCTTTATCTCCTCCTTCTGGATTCTCTCCGCCAACAGCTGGATGCAGACCCCGGCCGGTGCGGAACTGATCGATGGTCGCTTCCATATCACCGACTGGTCGGCGGCGATCTTCAATCCGTCGTTTCCCTGGCGTTTCTCGCACAAGGTGATGGCCTCGTTTGTCACCGGCGGCTTCGTGGTAGCGGGCGTCAGCGCCTGGTACCTGCTGATCGGTCGCGATGTGGATGCCAACCGCCGCGCGCTCTCCATGTGCCTGTGGCTGCTGCTCGTGCTGACCCCGGCCCAGGCGGTGATCGGCGATTTCCATGGTCTCAACACCCTGGAGCATCAGCCCACCAAGGTGGCCGCCATGGAGGGCAACTGGGAAACCCAGTCCGGTGTCCCGCTGCTGCTGGCGGCCTGGCCCGACAAGGAGGCCCAGGACAATCGCTTCGAGATCGGCATCCCCAAGCTGGCCAGCCTGATCCTGACCCACCACGCCGATGGCGTGGTACCGGGCATCAGCGAGTCGGCCCGGGATGAGCAGCCTGCGGTGTGGCTGGTGTTCTGGTCGTTTCGCGTGATGGTCGGGCTGGGCTTCCTGATGATCGGCGTCGCCCTGGTCGGGCTATGGCTGCGTCGCGGCGGCCGCGTCTATCGTCAGCGCGGCTTCCTGCAGGTACTGCGCCTGATGAGCGTGACACCCTTTATCGCGGTGCTGGCCGGCTGGTTCGTGACCGAGACGGGGCGGGCGCCCTGGCTGGTCTATGGTGTCATGACCCACGCCGAGGGGGTCACCCCGTCGCTGACCGGCGGCATGGCGCTGTTTACCCTGGTCGGCTACATGGCGGTCTATGCCGTGGTATTCGCCTGCGGCCTCTACTACCTCACCCGCGTGGTGCGCCAGGGGATGCTGCCCGAAACGGGCGACGACCTCGACGCCTCTCCCCACGCCAAACGGCCCTTCTCGGCAGCCAACGCCCGCCTCGATGACGATGCGGCCCCCACCTGGAGGCAATGATATGGAATCCTTCGATCTCTCCATGATCTGGGCGATGATCATCGGCTTCGGCGTGATCATGTATGTGCTCATGGACGGCTTCGACCTGGGGCTCGGCATCCTCTATCCCTTCGCACCGAACGAGGAAGCCCGGGATGTGATGATGAACTCCGTGGCCCCGGTATGGGACGGCAACGAGACCTGGCTGGTGCTGGGCGGGGCCGGCCTGCTGGGGGCCTTCCCGCTGGTCTATTCGGTTTATCTGCCGGCGCTCTATATCGGGGTCTTCCTGATGCTTGCCGGGCTGATCTTCCGTGGCATCGCCTTCGAGTTTCGCTTCAAGTCGCGGCGCAATCGAGTGTGGTGGAATCGTGCCTTCTGCTGGGGCTCCGCGGTGGCAGCCTTCGCCCAGGGGGCCGTGGTGGGGGCCTACATCGAGGGCTTTCCGGTCGAGGACTTCGTGTTCGTCGGAGGGCCCCTGGACTGGCTGACGCCCTTTGCGGCGCTCACCGGCATCAGCCTGATGGTCGGCTATGCGTTGTTGGGCGCCACCTGGCTGATTCTCAAGTCGGAAGGCGAGGTCCAGCGCTGGGCCTACCGCATCACGCCGACCCTGCTGCTGGCGGTGCTCTCGGCCTTCGTCATGATCAGTTTCTGGACCCCGCTGGTGGACCCGGCGGTGTTCCAGCGCTGGTTCGACCATATCCATCTGATCTGGGTGCTGCCGGTGCTGGCGCTGGCCTGCGCCGCCTGGCTGCTGATGGCGGTCTACCGGCGCCAGGAAGGCCAGCCGTTCATTGCTACCCTGGGGCTTTTCATCTTCACCTATCTGGGCCTGGTCGCCAGCAAGTGGCCGGTGATCGTGCCGCCGAACTACACGATCTGGGACGCCGCCTCGGCCCCCGAATCACAGCTCTTCCTGCTGATCGGAGTGCTTCTGGTGATCCCCATCGTGCTGGCCTATACCGCCTGGACCTACTGGGTGTTCCGCGGCAAGGTGCGTCCCGGCGACGGCTATCACTAGGCCGGTGTCCGGTCGCCGCAGCGGCGCCGGGGAGGCCTCCCGCTGGCTTCTCGCGCATGTCGCCGTCGAACGCAGGCGCCTGGGGCTGGCCGTCGCCGCCGGGGTGCTGACCACCCTGGCGACACTGGGCCAGCTGGCGCTGCTGGCGCGCTTCATCAGTGTCCTGCTGGTGGAGCAGGCACCCCTCGGCAGGCTGGCTCCCCTCGTGCTGGGCATGCTGGCGTTGCTGGTGGTACGCAGCCTGGCGCAGTTCGCCCAGGAGCGCCTGGGGCTCGCCGCCAGCCTGGCCCTGCGCCGGCGGGTACGCGGCGAGTTGCTCGATCATCTGGCACGGCTGGGTCCGGCGGGGCTTGCCGGTCACCATTCGGGGTCGCTCGCCAGCCAGCTGGTCGAGCAGGTGGAGGCCCTGGATGGCTATGTGGCGCGCTATCGCCCCCAGCGGGTGCTGGCGGTGATACAGCCGCTGCTGGTGCTCGCCATGGCGGCCTGGCTCGACTGGCTGGCGGCACTCTTCCTGTTGCTCTCGGCGCCGTTGATTCCCCTGTTCATGGCCCTGGTGGGCATGGGAGCCGAGCGCCTGAATCGCGAGCAGTTCGAGGCGGTGTCACGGCTATCGGGGCATTTCATCGATCGGGTCAGGGCGGTCTCCACCCTCCAGCTCTTCGGTCGCACCCGGGAGGCGACGGCCGACGTGCACGCCGCCGCCGATGACTACCGTCGGCGTAGCCTGCGTACCCTGCGGGTGGCCTTCCTGTCTTCGGCGGTGCTGGAATTCTTCGCCTCGGTGGCCATCGCCGTGGTGGCGATCTATGTCGGTTTCGGCCTGCTCGGCTATATCACCTTCGGCCCCTCGCCGGCGCTGACCCTGTTCAGCGGCCTGCTGGTGCTGCTGCTGGCCCCGGAGTTCTTCCAGCCGCTGCGCGTTCTCTCCCAGCATTATCATGACCGGGCCGCGGCCCTGGGGGCGGCGGACGGGCTGGTCGTGTTGCTCGCGGAAAACGCCGAGGATCTGCGCGGTAGCGGCGCCGAGCGGGCGGGGCCGGCCTGTGCCGCGGGCGAGCTGGTCAGGCTCGAGGCCGCCACGGTGAGCTATCCGGAGCGCGGCCGGGTGCTGGGCCCCCTCGACCTGGCCCTGATGCCCGGCGAGGTGGTGGCGGTGACCGCGCCTTCGGGCGGGGGGAAGTCCACACTGCTGCAGCTGCTGGCGGGGTTCCTGGGGCCCGGTCAGGGGCGGCGGCGCACGGCCCCCGGGCTGCGCGTGGCCTGGATGGATCAGCGACCGCTGCTGGTGCAGGGCAGCCTGGCGGATAACCTGCACCTGGCCGCTCCCGAGGCAGACAGAGACGCCATGACTCGAGCCCTCGAGCGTGCCGGCCTGGGGACGCTGCTGTCACGCTTGCCCCGGGGCCTCGATACGCCCCTGGGCGAGCGCGGCGGCGGGCTCTCCGGGGGCCAGGCCCAGCGCCTGGCCCTCGCGCGCGTCTTCCTGTCGCCGGCGCCGCTGGTGCTGCTGGACGAACCCACGGCGAGCCTGGATGCCGAGACGGAGGCGGATATCATCGACCGACTAGGCGGGCTGGCCCGGGAAGGGCGCTGCCTGGTGATCGCGACCCATCATCCGGCGCTGATGGCGTTGGCCAACCGGCGTCTGAGGCTCGACCCCCGAGGAGAGCCGCTCCCATGAACGACCCCGTGCAACGATCCCGTGGCCTGTGGGGCGAGCTGGCCCCCTGGCTGAGCCTGCTGGCCCGACGCCGGGGCCGCCTGGCCGGCGGTGTCGGGTTGATGGCACTGACGCTGGTGTCGGCCATCGGCCTGCTGGCGCTGTCCGGGTGGTTCATTACCGCCACGGGCCTCACCGGCATCCTCCTGGCCGCCGGCGTGTCGGCGCGGTTGGGGATCTACCTGCCGGGGGGCGGCATCCGCGCCTTTGCGGTAACGCGGACCGTGGCTCGATACCTGGAGCGCCTCTACAATCACGACACCGTCCTGCGCCTGCTCGCCGACCTGCGCGGACGGCTGTTCGGGGTCATCGCCGGCCTCGACGCCCACACCCTGAGGGCCCGGCGAGCCAGCGACTGGCTCAATCGCCTGACCGCCGATATCGATACCCTGGACAGCCTTTTCCTGCGGCTGCTGGCCCCGGCCGGCGTGGCGCTGCTGGCGATCATCGGGCTCGCCGGCTTCCTCGCTCTGTGGGCGCCGGTGGCGGGGCTCGCCGTGGGCGGACTGCTGCTGGCCGGCTGGGGATGGCTGGTGGTCGGCCAGGCGTGCCTGGGAATGGCCGTCAGCCGCCGCCAGGTCGGCCTCCGCGAGGCCCTGCGGGGACGCGTGGTAGAACAGCTGCAGGGCATGGCGGAGCTGGAGGCATACGGGGCGCTCGAGCACCATCGCCGGGGCATCGAGGCACTCGAGGCGGAGCTCTATCGGGACCAGCGACGGCTCGGCACCTGGGTGGCGCTGGGCAATGCCGCGGTCACGCTGCTGGTGGGGGCCACGGCCCTCACGGCGCTCTGGCTCGCCGCCTCGGCCTGGCAGGCCGGCCTGCTCTCCGGCCCCCTGGTGGTGATGATGCCCCTGGCGGTGCTGGCCATGAACGAGGCGCTGGTCGGCCTGCCCGCGGCCTTCACCTGGCTGGGCGCCACCCGGGGGGCGGCGCAGCGACTCAACGGGCTGCGTGAGGGCGTGCGCCAGGACGCGCCGGCGGCCCAGGACCGGGCCGCGGCTCCCGGCGCGGCGGCTCCCGGAGCGCTTGCGGTGCGCCTCGAGAATGTCTCGTTGCACTATCCCCAGGCGCCGATGGCGGCCCTGGATGGGCTCTCGCTGCGGCTCGCCGCCGGCGAGCGCCTGGCGCTCGCCGGCGCCTCGGGGGCGGGGAAGTCCAGCGTGGCGGGGCTGTTGTTGCGCCAGCTTGCGCCTGGCCGCGGCGAGATATTGCTGGGGGGGATTGCCCTGGCTGACTGGCCCGAGGCATCGCTTCGCCGGCGCGTGGCGGCGCTGACCCAGCATATCGATCTTCTCGACGACAGCCTGGCCGCCAACCTGCGCCTGGCCCGTCCCGAGGCGGAGGAGGACGCGCTATGGGCGGCGTTGGCCTGGGTGGAACTCGCCGATTGGGCCCGGGCATTGCCCGGGGGCCTCGCGACGCGAGTCGGCGAGGGCGGTCGACGGCTCTCGGGCGGGCAAGCCCGGCGCCTGGCGCTGGCGCGACTCCACCTGCTGGACCCCGACCTGGTGCTGCTCGACGAACCCTTCGCGGGCCTCGACGCCGCCACCGTGGCGAAGCTGCGACCGCGCCTGGATGCCTGGCTAAAGGGACGCTCCACGCTCTTCCTGGTACACCAGCTGGACGGCGGAAATTTCGACCCGCCAGGGATCGATTATCGCCTGACGCTGGTCGAAGGCCGGTTGGGAGGCTATACCTAGGCCCGCTTTCACTCTTCTCAAGGAGCCATCATGTCAGTCAGGGACGCAATACCTCAGCGCAGCCGCCGCCATGGCCGGGGTCGTATCGCCATCGCACTCGCCGTGGCGTGGCCCATGGGGTCGGCGCTGGCCGCCGAGCTGCCGGTCGACGCCGTCACGCTCTCCTCCGGGGGGCTGGCCGAAGTGCAGCGCAGCGCCTCCCTCGACGGCGATGGCACCCTCTATCTGGAAGTGCCTCTGGAGCAGGTCAATGACGTGCTCAAGAGCCTGGTGGTGCGTGACCCCTCGGGGCGCATCCAGGGGCTCAGCCTGGATGGCCTGGCGACGCTGGAGGAGACCTACCGTCGGCTGCCCTTTGGCCCCGAGGACCTGGGGTCGGTGGCCCGCCTGGCCGATACCCTGCAGGGTGTGAAGGTCAGGGTCAGCTCCGGCGGTCAGCGCCTCGAAGGGCTGCTGCTGGGTGTCGCGGAACACGACGCCGCCCCGGAGGAGAATGGCGCACCAACCCTGTCATTGCTCGATGAAGAAGGGGGCGTGGCCACCCTGCGCCTGGGCGATGATGCGCGCCTCGAGGTGCTGGACCCCGCCCTGCGTGAACGCCTGGCCGAGGCCGCCGAGGTCAGCGGTCGCGCCCGCACCGACGAGATGCGTCGCATCGCCATCGCGCTCGATGGCGAAGGCGAGCGTGACGTATCGCTCACCTATGTGGTGGCGGCACCGGTCTGGAAGAGCGCCTATCGACTGATGCTCGAGGCCGATGGCGAGGCCCGCCTGCAGGCCTGGTCGGTGGTGGAAAATGCCAGCGGCAGCGACTGGAGCGACGTGGCGCTGACCCTCTCCAGCGGGGCGCCGGTCACCCTGACCCAGCGTCTGCTGGAGCGTTACTGGCCTACGCGCCCCGAGGTACCGGTGAGTGCCGACAGCACCGCACCGGTACGGCAGGATGGCGGCAGCATGGAGCTGCGCGGCCTCAAGGCCGAATCCATGGTGGCCTATGGCGATGCCGCGCGGAGCCGGAGCCAGGGCATGGCGGCGGCGTCTGCCCCCGCCGCGCGTCCCGAGGTGGTCGAGAGCGCCACCGCGGCCACCTGGCAGCTCCCTGACCCGGTGGACCTCGCCGCGGGGCGCACCCTCTCGCTGCCCTATATCGATGCGTCCGTGCCGGCGCGGCGCGTATCCCTGTACCAGCCCGAGCGCGGTGAGCGTCACCCGGTGGCGGCGGTGCGCCTGGAGAATGATACCGAGGCCTGGCTGCCCCCGGGCCTGGTGACCGTCTATGACGCCGACGTGGGTCATGTGGGCGACGTCAACCTGCCAGGCATTCCCGCCGGGGAGTCGCGCCTGGCCAGCTTCGCCGCCGACCGCAAGGTGCGGGTCGCCGAGAGCTCACACCCCGAGGAGCGAGTCGAGCGCATGGTGATCGTCGACGGGGTCCTGCGTATCACTCACCGGTCGCGTCGGGTGACGCGCTATGCGGTGGAGAACGATGCCCGGGAGGCCCGCGACGTCCTGGTCGAGCATCCACGCCGCGACGGCTGGGAGTTCGCCTCCGAGGCGCTGGTGGAGAGCACGGCTGGCCATCACCGCCTGGAGCTGACCCTGGCACCGGGCGAGAGCGGCGAGGTCGTGGCCCGTGAGACCCGGACCCGCCGCCAGAGCGTCGCCCTGGCGGATGCCGGCATGAATCAGCTTATCGACTGGCGGGAGGCCGCCGATGACGACACCGCCGGGCAGCTGGAAGCGCTGGTGGAGCGTCGCCGTGCGCTGGCCGAGGTGGAGCGCGAGCTCGAGGGCATCGAGGAGGGGATCGCACGAGCCGTCGAACGCCAGGCGCGCATTCGCGACAATCTGGCGGCGGTGGGCACCGACAACGACCTGGGCCAGCGCTACCTCGGCGACCTCGAGAGCGAAGAGGAGGCGATCGCGACGCTGGAGGAGCGGCGCGAGGCCGTCGAGGCCGAGCTCGAATCTCGCCGTGAGGCCCTGGCCGAAACACTGCGTCAATTGCCGTAGAAACGTTGATCGACGCGGTTTTGCGTGTTGGCTCCCTTTCCATCAGGATGGAGTGATAAGCCCAGTGGAGAGTGAGACGAGACATGCGTGATTTCCTGGCTCGCCTGCCCAAGGTCGAACTTCACCTGCATATCGAGGGCTCCCTGGAGCCCGAGCTGATGTTGGCCCTGGCCGAGCGCAACGGCGTCACGCTGCCCTATGCCTCGGTCGAAGAGGTGCATGGCGCCTATGACTTCAGTGACCTGCAGTCCTTCCTCGACCTCTATTACCAGGGCATGAGCGTGTTGCAGACCGCGCGGGACTTCCATGACCTGGCCATGGCCTATTTCCGGCGGGCCCATGCCGAGGGCGTGGTGCACGTGGAGATGCACTTCGACCCCCAGGCGCATCTGGTGCGGGGTATCGACCTGGCGGTCGTCATGGAAGGGCTATCCCTGGCGCGGCGTGAAGCCGACAGGGAGCTGGGGCTCTCCACGGCCCTGATCATGGCCTTTCTCCGTGACCGCGATGCCGAAGAGGCGATGTGGGTGCTTGAGCAGGCGGCCCCCTATTGGGAAATGCTCGATGCCGTGGGGCTGGACAGTGCCGAGCAGGGCAACCCGCCTGAGAAGTTTGTGGAGGTGTTCGAGCGGGCCCGCCGGCTGGGTATTCCGCGGGTGGCCCATGCCGGTGAGGAGGGGCCGGCGGCGTATATTCTCGGCGCGCTGGACAGGCTCGACGTCTGCCGCATCGATCATGGGGTGCGCTGCCTGGAAGACCCGTCATTGGTGGCCCGCCTGCGCGACGAGCAGACGGTGCTCACGGTCTGTCCGTTGTCCAATGTGCGCCTCAGGATGGTCGAGCGTCTCGAGGACCATCCGCTACCCCGGCTGCTGGACGAGGGCCTCAATGTCACGCTCAACTCGGACGATCCGGCCTATTTCGGGGGCGGCATGGTCGACAACTTCCTGGCCTGCCACCGGGCCTTCGGCTGGGACGAGGCCGTCTTCCGCCGCCTGGCCGGCAACGCCATCGAGGCCGCCTTCGTCGACGAATCGCGGCGCGACGAATGGCGTCGACGGCTGGCCGAGGCCTGAGGCCGCCTGGCTGGCGCCACATCCTTTTCGACGTGCAGTTTCTGCAAGGCCATACAGCACGGCCCCGGGAGTCACTCCCGGGGCCGTGCTTTTCTATCGTGGCCTGGGCATTACCGTGATCTAGAAGGCCCTGGCATAACGGTCACGGCAGGGCCGGCACCTCATAATCCGGCTGCTTGCCGGTCAGGCCATGCAGGAAGCGCGTGATATCGGCGATGGTCTGTTCCTCGAACTCGCGACCCAGCATTTCCTTGCCCATGATGGCGACGGCTTCCTCGAGGGTCTCGGTGGCGCCGTTGTTCATGTAGGGGTAGGTGACGGCGACGTTGCGCAGGGTCGGGGTACGGAAACGGTGGCGGTCGCTCTCCTCTCCGGTGACGTCGAAGCGACCGACGTCGGTGGAGCCGGGCACCTGAATGCGGTGGAACTGACTATCGGTCAAGGCCGGTCCGCGGTGGCAGGCGATGCAGCCGTTGTCCACGAAGGCCACCATGCCGTCCTTCTGCTGGTCGCTCAGTGCGTCCAGGTCGCCGCGCAGATAGCGGTCGAAGGGCGAGTCAGGAGTGTTGAGCGTACGCTCGAAGCTGGCGATGGCGTCGGCCAGGTTGTCGGCGCTGATCGGGTTCTCGTCGTCGGGGAAGGTCGCCGCGAACTTCTGCTGATACACCTCGAAGCCCTCCAGGCGCTCCAGGGCCTGATTCAGGTCCATGGCCATCTCCACGTCGGCCTCGATGGGACCCACGGCCTGACCCTCGAGGTCGGGCTCGCGACCATCCCAGAACTGGGAGCCGAGAAAGCCTGAGTTCAGCACGGTGGGCGTATTGCGCTCGCCGATCTGGCCGTCGTGACCGGTGGCGCGGGGAATGCGGTCAACCCAGCCCAGGGCGGGGTTATGGCAGGTGGCACAGCTGATCACGCCGCTGGAGGAGATACGCGGCTCGAAGAACAGCATATTGCCAAGCTCGACCTTTTCGGCGGTAAGCGAATTGTCCGCCGGGATGGACGGCAGATGCGGCAGTGGTTCGAAACGGTCGCGATAGTCGCTCAGGCCGTCATCGGCCATGGCCGGTGCCGCGAGAGCGATGGTGGAACCGATAGCGATGGCGGTGACCAGGTGGCGCTTGATGAACATGGCAGTTTCCCTTTTCTTGATGACCCGGCGTCGTTGACTCACTCTGCGGTGATTCAAGATGTGCCTAATCGACACTTAACCTTATATCAATCACCTGAATCCGTGAAGCCGGCGCCGACACTCCCCCTATCACCGCCAGCGAGCATTTTTTGACCATTCGCCCCGTGCAAGTTGGCTTTCGCAAGCCCATTATTGCCAAAACCCACCGTGCTGATCGGTGCTGACGGCCCGTTTTGTCATGCCTTTCCACCCGCCAGGCACGACATATCTGGCGATCGCGTGTCGCTTGGAACTGCTTGTGGATAGAGTGTCGCCGATTGACGGTCAGCATGGCGTTCCTCGTGGATAACGCAGTCGGCTCCGCAGCGTCTTGAGCACCGTCATGCGCCCGATATCCTGCCCGAAGTCGAGGATGATCTGCCGT
>NZ_JHVH01000014.1 GCF_000620045.1 Halomonas halodenitrificans DSM 735
ATCGCTTCACGCGGGCAGGCGAGCGCAAGCCCAGCGGTCACCATCTCTTCGATCAGGAGTGCCAGGCCCATGGTATCGAGCACCGGCTAATCAAGCCGGGACGGCCGCAGACGAATGGCATGGTAGAGCGCTTCAACGGCCGGATCAGCGACGTGCTTTCGACCCGGCGCTATGTTTCAGGCGAGGATCTGGAACAGACACTCAAACGCTACGCTTGGCTGTACAATCACCATATCCCGCAGAAGGCGCTGCACCATCAGTCGCCGATTGCAGTGATGAAGGAATGGCAGATCAAACGTCCTGAGTTATTTACCAAGCGGGTGGTCAATCACACGGGACCCGACATCTACAAGCTTATCATCCCCAAGAAGATCCTCTGTTTTTAGCCTAACCTCCTGATCTTTAACCTCAGCTTTGCAAAAACGTTTCTGGTCTTTCAAGGTAACAACCAGACCAATAAAATAGCCTTCTTTAGCAGAGTTATCAAAAAAGAAATGCCGCTCCATAGATTCGCCTTTCACAACCATACCAGAGGCTGCTTCAAGCTCACTATAAAAACTTGATGTATCAATGCCAATCGATTGGCTTAATAACTTTACCCCTACGTACTTTACCTTCATGTTTATCCTTAATTAACTCACCCCAAGAAATGTTTTTGTAGACTCACAAAACCCGCCCAATCCGAATCTCACACCGCCCCAGGATCTCCATGTCCCTCATGTCCTGCGGCTTGATCAATTCCTTCTCGTAGCGCGGATTGTCGCTGATCAGCAGCCAAGCGTCGCCGGCGACCCGCTGCACGCGCTTGATGCGCCGCTTGCCGTGTACGAGCAGCAGGAACATGCCTTCAGGGTGCGGGTCGCGGCTGCTGCGATCCACCAGCACCCTGCCACCATCGGCCCGGCTGTCCTGCGGGCTGATCGCCGCCCGCCGGGACGACGATGCCATCGAGGACGCACTCGCCAACCTGCGCGGCCACTTGGAAGAGCACTTCACCAGCGCAAGTACGCCGCGCTCTATGAGTGCTGATGCCGCGTCCAGAAACAGCGCAGAACTGTCTTTCACTCCATTAAGGAAGCCTAACCGATGAGCCACTCCGAAACCATCGTTCCCCCCACCGTGAGCCGGGCGCCGAAAGGCTGTAATCGCCCGGTGGTGACCCACCTCACGGAAACCGAGCGGCCGCGGCCATCTTGAGGATGATTCCGAGCCAGGTGATGTCCTGGTTGATCGTCGAGGGCTTGATGCCGCTGTTCCGGCGCATGACGGCGTGGCCGATCACCTGCTCGGTGATCTGCACCCGGGCGATTGGGAAGCGCTGCAGCTGCTGGATAGTGGCCCGCTTCGAGCGGCCGGCATCCAGAGCAAACTCGTGGAGGTGGAGCTCGATGGCGTCATCCAGGGTCACGCCCTTCCACTTCGCCGAGAGCATGCAGCCGGGACTATTCAGCTCGAGCTCGCGGCGCTTGACCTACTCCTCGGCTATCGCCTTCCTGGGGATCGTCCGCGACTCGGAGTGGTCTCCTTGCCCACGGCGAGCGATGCGGATCTGAGCCAGGTATGAGAAACTGCCGTACTTTCGCCGACGCTTTCACGCTTCCTGATCGTCGCCACGCGAACCTCCCTGATGTACCAAATTGCCAACGCTTCGTGTGCCAAATTTGTACCAGCACGTGGTGAAAAACAGGGAAAAACAGGGAAAAACCACTGTAAACATGAACAGAAATGACTGATATGGCAAACGCCACAACCTGCATGAATACTGGCACCGCGCGCCCTGCGCTGGACAGGACGTTCTCCGTGGCCCCCATGATGGACTGGACGACCCGCGATTACCGCGCGTTCGCCCGAACCCTCACCCGCCACGCCCTGCTCTACACCGAGATGGTCACGACCGGCGCCATCCTCCACGGTAGTCCCCGGGAGCGCTTCCTGGGCTTTGATGAGGTCGAGCATCCGCTTGCCCTGCAACTGGGCGGCAGCGACGCCTTCGAGCTCGCCGAATGCGCGGCCATCGCCGAGGCATGGGGCTATGACGAGGTCAACCTCAACGTCGGCTGTCCCAGTGACCGGGTCCAGAACAACCTGATCGGCGCCTGCCTGATGGGGCATCCACAGAAGGTCGCCGCGGCGGTCAAGGCCATGCGCGAGGCGGTGTCCATCCCGGTCACCGTCAAGTGCCGCATCGGCATCGACGACCAGGACGAGGATGCCGACCTCTCACGCTTTATCGATATCGTCGCCGACGCCGGCTGTGACACCTTTATCGTGCATGCACGCAAGGCCTGGCTCGAGGGTCTCTCCCCCAAGGAGAACCGCGACGTGCCACCGCTCAACTATCCCCGCGTGCATCGCCTGAAGGCGAGCCGGCCCGACCTGCATATCGGCATCAACGGCGGCCTCAAGACCCTCGACGCCTGCCGCGAGCAGCTCGCCTCGGTGGATAGCGTGATGATCGGCCGGGAGGCCTACCAGAATCCCTGGATGCTGGCCGGCGTCGATGAGGCGCTCTACGGTGAGCCGGGGCCGGCCCCGAGCCGCCATGCGGCGGCCCGTGCCCTGCGCCCCTATATCGCCCGCCGCCTCGACCAGGGCGCCAGGCTCAACCACCTGACGCGCCACCTGCTGGGGCTCTTCCAGGGTCAGCCGGGCGGGCGCAAGTTCCGCCGTCATCTGTCCGAAAATGCCCACCTCGGGGGGGCAAGCCTGGCGGTATTCGATGACGCCCTGGGACTGGTCGCCGAACACGATGCGAGCGCCGCGGCCTGAGGCCGCTCGGCACACTCTTCAGTACAGCGGGTCGGGCGGTGGCTCCAGGCTGGAGTGAAAGTCCTCGATCGCACTCTGCGCCTCTTCGAGGGCATCGAAGCGAGCGATATGAAACAACGCCTCGCCCTCGTTGGCCAGCGGCAGGCGGCTCATGCCGATCACGATGCCATCCGCCATGGCCCTCACCTCCCCTTCCGCATTGCCGAAGGGATCGGCCACCCGACCCAGCACATCGCCCTTGGCCACCCGCACGCCCAGGCGCACCCCGGGGCGCAGAATACCGTCGATGGGCGCCCTCGCCCAGCTGGAGCCATTGGCCACCTCGGCGGCCGGCGGTTCTCGGCGTCGGTGCTCGCCGGCCAGCATGCCGAGACGCCGCATGACTCTGAGCACACCCCGAACACCGGAGGTAATCGCCCACTCATCGAATCGCAGTGCCTCGCCGGCCTCATAGGTCAGCACCGGTATCCCGCGATTCTGGGCGTAATGGCGCAGGCTTCCCTCGCGCAGTTCGGCGTTGAGAATCACCGGCGCCCCGAAGGCATTCGCCATGCGCTCGGTTTCTCCGCCCGCCTCCAGCTGGGCCCGGATCTGAGGCAGGTTGGTACGATGAATGGCCCCGGTATGCAGGTCGATGATGTGCGTTGCCTGATCGACGATCGTCTGGCGAAACAGCGCCGCCACGCGCCCTCCCAGTGAGCCTGTTTCACTCCCCGGAAAGCAGCGATTCAGGTCACGCCGATCGGGCAGATAGCGGCTGTGCTGCATGAAACCGAAGACATTGACGATCGGTGCGGCAATCAGCGTCCCCCGGAGCCCCTGCAGCTGCTTCGTACGCAACAGGCGACGCACGATTTCCACCCCGTTGATCTCATCACCGTGGATCCCACCGCAGACCAGCAGCGTCGGTCCTGCCTGGCGACCATGGACCACCTCCACGGGAATCGACAGCGGCGCATGGGTATAGAGGCGTGCGACCGGAACATCGATCTGGGCACGACTCCCTGGCGCGATTGTTATGCCGGCAAGATCGAAGGGGGCTCGGGGCATGCAGTACTCCTGATAAAAGTTAAAGACACAGCGGCTTGGCATACATTCATGTATGTAAAGGCCTGGTGCATCGGGTAGAATGGAAATATCAACTTCCTACGAGATCCTATCCATGGCCCGACGCACCAAGGCCGAAGCCGCCGCGACTCGGGAGGCCCTGCTGGACGCCGCCGAAGAGATCTTCCTCGCCAAGGGGGTCGCCCGTACGTCTCTTGAGCAGATCGCTCGTCACGCCGGCATGACGCGCGGTGCCGTCTACTGGCATTTCAGGAACAAGGCAGACCTCTTCCAGGCCATGCTTGGCCGGGTTCGCATGCCCTTCCAGGAGCTGATCGTCGAGATTGCGGATCCGAGCCTGGTGGAGCGTCCTCTGGAGGCCATTCGGCTGGCCATCCTGAAGGGCTTCGAGCGACTGGAGCAACCCCGTTACCGGCGGGTTCACGCCATCCTGATCCACCACTGCGAGGTGTTCGGCGATATCGACCCGTTGACCATGCAGAACGAGATGTCGGACGAGGCCTGCGGTGCTCTGATCGATTACTTTACCTGCGCTGCACTCCATGGCCAGCTGCGCGAAGACCTCTCGCCACAGACTGCCGCTGAACTGATGCAGGCCCTGCTCGGGGGGCTATTTCACGACTGGCTACGTAACCACGAGCAGTTTTCACTGGTGACCGAGGGTGGCAAGCTGGTCGATGCCCAGCTCGCCCTGATGCGCCACGCCTAGGAAGTCGTGGCCGAGCGCCCTGCACCGAGCCGCAGTCGGTTGAGATGGGCCCGAGCCTCACGAAACTCCTGAGCCTGAACGCTACGATAGGCGTTCTCCTGCGCCACGTACTTCACCAGCACCCGGTGCTCTCCTACACGGGGCATGCTGCCCTCCTTGCCGTGCAGGCGTATCTCCTGGCGGGGGGCATCGAGCAGAGAGGCCCGGGTCCAACCCTCGGCATCGGGCTCGGCCAGCACCTCCACATGCTCCCCCAGCAGGCAACGCCGGCGGCCCGGGAGCTGGCGCTGAAACCAGCGGCGCATCGCGCCACAGAGCACCGCGGCCAGCGGTGAGGCGATGGCGAAGGCCGCCCATAGCACGACCACCCCCAGCGGCACCCGGAACAGGCCCAGCTCCAGCCAGCGCAGGACGAGCAGCTCCACCAGCAGCGTAATGCCCCCGGCGATCAGCACCAACACCGACAGCGAGAAGGTGGCCGGCACGCCGGCAAACCCCAGCGCTACCAGCGAGCTGGACAGGTAATCCCCCTTCAGACTGTCGTGCTCGAACAGCTCCAGCGGCGCCAGGCGAAGCGCCACCAGCACCCAGTAGATCACTACCAGCAGGATCAACCCGCTGAAGACCACCAGGGGAAAACTCAGCGCAATCTCCATGACCAACGGCATGCCCACCTCCCCGATCATACTCACCAACGAATGAGACCTTTTCGATCACTATAGTCGACCCGCCTGGCCGAAGGCCAAGCACCTTCATAACCCCGGCGAAAATGTCCTGCGCAAGAAGAAGGGGCGCCTCCCGCGAGGCGCCCCTTCTTACGCTGGCAACGCAGCACCGTCTAGCCTTCTTCGGTGCCTGCCGCCTGACGCGGCGCTTCCTTGCCGCGCAACCTGCGTCTCAGCCAGTCGGAGATCGAGGCGATCATGGCGTAGAAGCTGGGGATGAAGAAGCTCCCCAATACCGCTACCGAGGCCATGCCCATCGCCACGGTGGTGCCGATATGGTGGCTGCTGACGTCACTCGCCCCGGTGGCCAGAGCCAGCGGCAGGGTGCCGAAGATGAAGGCCAGCGAGGTCATCACGATCGGCCGGAAGCGTAGCTCCGCCGCGCTGACGGCCGCCTCACGAATCGTCTGTCCCAGCTCCTTGCGCTGCAACTCGGCGAACTCGACGATCAGGATGGCGTTCTTGGCCGCCAGGCCTACCACCACCAACATGCCGATCTGCACGTAGACACTGGTATCCAGCCCACGCAGCGCGATACCGCCGATCCCGCCCAGGAAGGCAAAGGGTGTAGCGGTCAGCACGGCCAGCGGCAGCGACCAGCTCTCGTACTGGGCCGCCAGGATCAGGAATACCATCAACAGGCCGAAGATGATCGCCAGGCTGGCGGCACTGCCCATCTGACTTTCCTGATAGGCCGTACCGGTCCAGCCCATGCCCCAGTTGTTGCCCAGGGTCTCGGCAACGATCTCCTCCATGACGGTGATCGCCTGGGTCGAGCTGTACCCCGGCGCCGGGCCGCCCTGGAACTGGGCGCCGAGGTAGACGCCGAAACGCGACACTACCGTAGGCTTGGCCTGGCGCTCCAGGGTCACGAACTCCGAGAGCGGGATTCGCTCACCGCTGCCACCACGCACGTAGACGCTGCCGATATCATCCGGCGTCTTGCGGAACTCGTCCTCGTTCTGCAGATAGACCTGGAAGTTACGGTTCTGGTAGTTGAAGTAGTTGACGAAGCCTGTGCCGAAGGTATTGGCCAGCGTCGCATTGAGCTGTGATAGCGAGACGCCATAGCTCAACGCCTTCTGCTGATCGATTTCGGCACGATAGCCCGGCACATTGACGTTGAAGGTGGTAAAGACACGCTGCAGCGCCGGGTGCTCATTCGCCGCCTGCATCACCTTGAGCGAGGCCTGGAACAGCTCCTGAGGCGTGGCCCCCTCGAAGGACTGCAGATACCCCGTGAAGCCACCGGTAGTGGAAAGCCCCATGATCGGCGGCACGTTGAAGGCCATCGCCGAGCCGCCGGAGACCTGAGCGCCCAGCTGCATGATCTTGCCGACCAGCTGATCCGCCGTCAGCGTCCGCTCTTCCCAGGGCACCATGTTGATGAACATGATGCCGCGGGCCGAGTTGACCGAGCTGGCGAGTATGTCATAGCCCGCCACCGCGGCACTGTACTCGACGCCCTCGATTGCCTCGATACGTGCACTCAGCTCATCCATATAGGCCCGGGTACGGTCCAGAGAGGAGGAGTCCGGGAGCTGTACCGCCGTCAGCACAATACCCTGGTCGGTCTCGGGTACCAGGGTCGAGGGGGTAGTCTGGTAGAGCCACCAGGAGCCACCAATTACCAGGCCGGTAAGCAGCAGCGCCAATCCCCAGAAGCGGACCAGCGCCTTGACCACCCACATGTAGGCGGCCGTGATACCGGCGAACAGGCTGTCGAAAAGGCGCAGCGGCGTATGGATGGCACGCGACAGCTTCGACTGCCCCATCTCGCTCTTGTGCTTGATAAACACGGCCGATAACGCCGGCGTCAGGGTCAGTGCCATCAGCGCCGAGAAGGCCACCGAAATCGCCACCGTCAGCGCAAACTGCTGATAGATCTGACCGGTGAAACCGCCCAGGAAGGCCACCGGCACGAACACCGCAGCCATGATCAGGGTCGTCGCGATCACGGGCCCGCCCACTTCCTTCATGGCACGGATGGTTGCCTGAGGCACGCTGATATCATCGTCATGGCTCAGCACCCGTTCGACGTTTTCCACCACCAGAATGGCGTCATCCACCACGATGCCGATGGAGAGCACCAGGGCAAACAACGTCAGCAGGTTGATCGAGAAGCCGAACAGGTAGAAGCCGGCGAAGGTCGCCAGTACCGATACCGGCACCACCGACATGGCGATCAAGGTGAAGCGCCAGTTCTGCAGGAAGACGAACAGGATCACCCCGACGATGAGAAACGCCTCGACAAACACATGGGTCACGGTATCGACGGAGGCGCCGATAAACAGCGTGGTGTCGTAGGGCACGACCTGCTCGAGACCCGGCGGAAAGCGCGCCTCCAGGTCGGCCATGGTCTCGTTGACCAATCGAGCCGTCTCGAGCGCGTTGGCACCAGGCTGCTGGTTGATGATGATCGGCGTCATGGCGCTGCCATTCAGCTTGGCACTGACGCCGTAATAGGAAGCCCCCAGCTCGATGCGTGCCACGTCGCTCAGCTGCAGCGACGAACCATCGGGGTTGGTGCGCAACCGAATCTCGCGGAAGTCGTTGACGTCGTTGAGACGACCACCGGCGGTGATCGTGTAGGTAAAGGCACGCGGCTCGCTCTGGGGCGTGCTGGCCAGGCTGCCTGCCGGAACCTCGGTGTTCTGGCTGCGAATTGCCGAGGCGACTTCGGTCGGCGTCAGATCGTATTGTGCCAGCTTGTCCGGATCCATCCAGATACGCATGGCAAACTCGCCACCCCCCAGCACCGAGGCCTCCCCTACCCCGGGTAGCTGGCGAAGCTCGTCGAGAATGTTGAGGGTGGCATAGTTCTGCATGAAGACGTTGTCGTAGTCGCCTTCCGGCGAGATCAGCGACACCAGCATCAGGATCGAACTGGAGCTCAGCTCCACGGTCACGCCCTGGGCCTGCACCGCCTCGGGCAGCTGGGAGAGGGCCCCCTGCACCCGATTATTGACGTTGATGGTATTGATATCGCCTTCGGTGCCGATATCGAAGGCCACATTGAGGCTCATGGAGCCATTGTCACCGCTGGTCGAGGTCATGTAGAGCATGTCCTCGACGCCGTTGATCGACTCGGCCAGGGGGGCCGCCACCGTCTGCGCCACCGTTTCGGCATCGGCACCGGGGAACTGGGCACTCACCGAGACGGTGGGCGGCACCACACTGGGGTACTGCTCGATCGGCAGCACGCGCAGGCTGACCACCCCGACCAGCGTCAGGATGATCGCCAGCACCGTGGCGAAGATCGGGCGCTTGATAAAGAAGTTGGAGAAGTTCATCAGGCGTCGTCCTCGCCAGACTCGAGCGGCTCCGTACCAGCCTGCTCTGTCTCGCTATCGGCATCCGCCTGGGTCTCGCTATCGGCATCCGCCTGGGTCTCGCTATCGGCATCCGCCTGGGTCGCCTCGGTGGGCGAACCACTCGCCTCCTTCGCGCCCTGCTTCGAGTCGTCGGCCTGCATGGTGCGTTCGACAAGTGCCTGAGCATCACCATCGAAGGGCAGCGGCTCGATGGTCACGCCTGGCTCGATACCGGCCAGGTCACCCATCACCACTCGTTCGCCCGGCTCGACGCCATCACGCAGGATATGCCAGGACCCCGCCACATCGCCCAGGCCAACCGGGCGGGCACGGGCCACATTGTCCTCGTCGAGCACGAACACCTGGGGTCCCATCAAGCCCTGGCCAACCGCGATCTCGGGTACCGCCAGGACGTCGAAGCGCTTGAGTCCTTCCAGGCTGACCCGCACGAATTGTCCGGGCAGCACACGGTGCCCGGGATTCTCAAAGGTAGCGCTGGCCTGCACCGTGCTGGTGCCTTCCTCCACGCGAGACCCCAGAAAATCCAGGCGCCCTTCCAGACGATCCCCCTCGAGGCCCGACACTTCCAGCACTGCCCGAATTGTCCCTTCGGCATCCATCTCACCCCGCTGACGGCGCAGCTCGAAGGCATCACGCTGGGGTAACTGGAAGCGCACCTCGAGCGGATCGAGAGGCGTGATGGTGGCAAGCTCGGTGGCGTTGCTCACCAGGTTGCCGACGTTGATCCGACCGAGACTGATCATGCCCGATACCGGCGCGGTGACTTCGGCATAGTCGAGATCGATCCGGGCCGTCACTAACGCCGCCTCGGCCTGGACCACCGACGCCCGTGCCACGCTAAGCTCGGAGCGTGCCTGATCGACCTGCTGGCGACTTACCGAGTTCTGGCTCAACAGGCGTTCGAAACGGTTGGCATCACGCTGGGCTCGCTCCAGCTCGGCCCGGGCACTCTGCAGGTCGGCTTCACGCTGCTTGACCGCCGCCTGGTAGACATCCGGCTCGATGGAGTAGAGCACCTCCCCCTTCTCCACCATTTCGCCGGGCTCGAAGTGGCGCTGCTCGAGGGTACCGGTGACGCGGGCCACCAGGGTCACTTCGTCGTCGCTGCGCAGCAGTGACGGGTAGGAACGGTCCAGGTCAAGATCCTGGCGGGTCAGCTCGGCCACCTCCACCGGATGCGGGGGCTTCTCCTGGGCGTTCGACGACGCCTGCTGAGGGGCCTCGTCCTGCCCACAGGCGGCCAGCAATAAGCTGACGGCCAGAACGAGAAGGCTCTTCTGGCCGAGGCGATATGGGGTTTTCATGTATGAGGAATTCCCGTTGAAGACGTCAGATGAATGAATTTTACATTCACACCTGTATGGAAGTAAACATTAGCCGCCTAAGCAAAGCTCAGGAGGCTATTCACATCCGACTAGTATGGTTATGGACTAGGGCGTGGGCCGCTCGCCAATATTCATCACCGCATCGAGCTCGCCCGCGCCGGGCAGCTGAAAGTCGATGCTCTCGGCGCCGAGCCAGGCATTGACCTCGGCAAGGGCCTCTTCATCGAGGGTGCCGGCCTGCTGGCGCAGGGTCAGCAGGTCGATCACGTAGTCATAGCGGGCGCTGGCCAGATCGGCAACGGCGTTGTAGAGATTCTGCTCGGCGTTGAGCACATCGACGATGTTGCGGGTTCCCACCTCATAGCCGGCTCGTGTGGCATCCAGGGCGCTCTGGTTGGAAACCACCGCCTGGGCTCGCGCCTCCACCGTGGAAACATCATTGGTCACCCGGGTATAGCTGGAGCGCACCTTCTGGATCGTGCTGCGCCGCTGATCCTCGAAGTCATACTGGGAGGATTCCAGCAGATAGGTGTTCTGGCGAACCGTGGCACTGGTGCGACCACCGGTGTAAAGAGGCATGCTGACGCCCACGCCGACCTGGCTACTGGAGTCGTGACCCTCGATGCCATCGGCATCATTGTCTGCGTAATTGTAGTTGGCGAAGGCATTGACCTGAGGCAAATGCCCGGCACGAGCGATCTCCACCGCGCTACGCGACACCTCGATGCCGGCCTGACTGGCCAGTACCTGAGGATTGTTCTGCATGGCCCGTTCCACCCAGGCACTGCGGTCAGCCGGCACGGGAGCGGCGATGGCAAGTTCCTCGCCAAGGGCATCGATGCTCGCGTAGCGTTGACCGGTGAGCCGCTCCAGGGCCTCGAAGCGCACCTGCAGGTCGCTCTCGGCGGCGATACGGATCGCCCTGGCCTGATCGAAGGCCGCCTTGGCCTCTTCCACTTCGGTAATCGCGATCAGGCCCACATCGAACTGCTCTCGGGCCTGTTCGAGCTGACGGTTGATGGCACGCTCCTGCGCACGACGAGCCTCCAGCACCTCATGGGCACGCAGAATCTCGAAGTAGGCGGTGGACACATTGATCAGCACGCCCTGCTCGGTGGCCGCCAGGCTATATAACTGCTGATCGATCTGGCGCTCGGTGCGCTCGACCTGCCGGCTATCGATGGCATTGAAGAGCGCCTGGGTGGCCTCGAGGGTAATACCGAACTGGTTGACGTTGTCATCACCCTGCGGCTGACCGGGGACCGACTGAGCCTCGTATTGACGATTATGGGACAGGTTGCCGGACGCGCTGACCTGAGGCAGCAGGTCGGCCTGTTCGACGTCACGCCCCGCCTCGACGCTGCCCGTCCGAGAGCGAGCCGATGCCAGCTGGGCGTTGTTCTGCAGGGCATCCTGCGCGATGGTCAGCAGGTCCGCTGCCTGAGCGGGAGCCGCCAGGGTAGAGGCCACCATCATCGGCAACAGGGCACGGCGCAGGACGCGCGACGGGCGGGAACAATGCGACGGACAGGGGGACGTCATCGGCTCATCCTCGATCAATGGGATATTTACATACATTGTCGCATGCTCACACTTCGATTCCACCTTATCATCGAGGAAGAATATGACATATCGTTGTATCCCCTAATGGCGGAGGCGCAGGATGGAGCACCTTGACTGGATCAGCGTAGACGATCTCGAAGTGGCGGTGCGGATATGGCACCCCGATGCCCCGCGCACCCTGGTCGCCTGGCACGGTCTAGCCCGTCATGGTGGCGACTTCGCCGAACTGGCCCATCGCCTGGGACCGAAGTGGCGAGTACTGGCCCCGGACACCCCGGGGCGTGGCCTGTCGACGTGGTCATCCCGCCCCGAGCAGGATTATACCTACGCCGCCTATGCCAGGGTCGCCAGGGCCCTGCTTGACCATTTCGCCCTCGGCCGGGTGTCCTGGCTGGGCACCTCCATGGGCGGGCTCCTGGGCCTGCGCCTGGCAGCCGAGCCCGCCACGGCCGATCGCATCGAACGCCTGGTGCTCAACGATATCGGCCCCGAACTCGCCCCGGACGGCCTCGCCGAGCTAGGCGATTACTTCTCGCGTCCCCATGAGTTCTCGAGCTTCCGCGACCTCGAGGAAGAGCTGCGTCATCACTATGCGGGGTTTGGCATCGAGGACAACGACAGCTGGCGGCGCCTGGCACTGGAAAGCGCGCGCCGCCTTCCCGATGGACGCTGGAGCTTTCACTACGACCCTCGGATCGTCGCGCAGTTTGTCCACGACACGCCCAGGGACCTGTGGGCCGACTGGGCCGCCCTGGCGAGCCCCGTGATGGTAATCCGCGGCGCCAGCTCTCCCCTGCTCGCCGCTTCCACCCTGGAGCGCATGGCCGAGACACGGCCACACCTGGTCACACTGGAGGCGGCCGGCTGCGGCCACGCCCCCTATCTCGACCGCGCCAGCCAGGTCGAGCCGATTCGCCGCTTCCTCGATGCAGGGGAGCGCTGAAGTGACATCCATACCGGGCGAATTACTGATCGACCGGGGGTCGCCACGACCGCGTGGGGACTGGACCCTCGAGCACCACACCATGCTTCGCCGCCGCATTGCACAGGCGCGACAGACGACAACCGGTGCTCCCCAATCGCTTGCCGAGATCGCGACCCTCGATACCGCGGGTGCCGCCCTGCTCGCCGAACTCACCGGTGCCCAACGCCTCGCCGACATCGACGACTGGGCGCCACAGCTGCCTGCCGAACGGCGCGCCCTGCTGCGATCTGTGGGCGAGGCGCTGCTACGCTGCGAATCCCCGGCACCGGCGACGCCTCACCCTCTCCGGGGTCCGCTGGCCGATATCGGCCGCCGCATGGAAAGCGTCGGCCGCCAGCAAAAACACCTGCTCGGCTTTATTGGCCGAGTCCTTGCCGCCCTGGCCACTAGCATCGCCCATCCCAGGCGTTGGCGCCTTACGCCGGTGATCGCCCAGATTCACCAGACCGGCCTCGATGCCCTGCCCATCGTCGCCCTGCTCACCTTCCTGGTGGGGGCGGTAGTAGCATTTCTCGGTGCCACGGTACTAAGCGACTTCGGTGCCACCCTCTATACGGTGCACCTGGTAGCCTATGCCTTCTTGCGCGAATTCGGCGTGATTCTGGCCGCCATCCTGCTCGCCGGCCGCACCGCCAGTGCCTTTACCGCCCAGCTGGGGGCCATGAAGGCCAATGAAGAGCTCGACGCCCTGCGCACCCTGGGTCTCGACCCGGTAGAACTGCTGGTATTGCCTCGCGTGCTCGCCCTGATGGTCAGTCTTCCTATTCTCACCTTTGCGGGGATGCTCAGCGGCATCCTGGGCGGCGCCATGGTTTCCCTGATCGCCCTGGATATCTCGGCGACACAGTTCCTGGCCATCCTCGAGCGCGACATCGCCATCCAGCATTTCCTGGTGGGCCTGGGCAAGGCACCGATATTCGCCTTTGTGGTCGCGGTGATCGGCTGCCTGGAAGGCTTCAAGGTCAGTGGCAGCGCCCAATCGGTCGGCGAGCACACCACCTCAAGTGTGGTGCAATCGATCTTCATGGTGATCCTTCTCGATGCCCTGGCTGCACTGTTCTGCATGGAAATGGGCTGGTGAGCGACATGTCAGAACCATTAATTCGCGTGCGCGAGCTGGAAAATCGCTTCGGCAACCATGTAGTGCACCAGGGACTCGACCTGGACCTGCAACACGGAGAAATTCTCGGCGTGGTGGGCGGCTCGGGCTCGGGCAAGTCGGTATTGATGCGCAGCATCGTCGGCCTGCTACGCCCCAGCGCCGGGCGCATCGAGGTATTTGGCGAGAATCTTCAGCAGCTTTCCGCCCCGGCTCGCTCACGGATTGAGCGCCGCTTCGGGGTGCTGTTCCAACGCGGCGCCCTCTTTACCTCATTGACCCTGGCCGAGAATATCGCCCTGCCGCTGATCGAGCATGCCCGCCTGCCCCGCAGCGAAGCCGAGAAGCTGGCGTGCCTCAAGCTGGCCCTCGCTGGACTACCGGGCAAGGCGGCGACTCAGTATCCATCCGAGCTCTCCGGTGGCATGGTCAAGCGTGCCGCCCTGGCCCGTGCCCTGGCACTGGACCCCGAAGTATTGTTCCTGGATGAGCCTACCGCCGGGCTGGATCCCATCGGGGCAGCCGCCTTCGATCGGCTGTTGCTGACCCTGAGGGACGCCCTGGGCCTCAGTGTTTTTCTGATCACCCACGATCTGGATACGCTCTATACAACCTGTGATCGGGTAGCGGTGCTGGCCCAGCGCCGAGTACTGGTAGCCGGTAGTCTCCAGGGAGTGGCAGCCACCGATGACGCCTGGGTTCACGATTACTTTCACGGCCCGCGTGGCCGCTCGGCTGAAAACGCGGCTCGCACCGCCAAGGAGAGTTGATCATGGAACCTCGTGCTCACCATGTGCTGATCGGCCTGTTCACCGTGCTCGCCCTGGGTGGCGCTCTTCTATTTGCGCTGTGGCTGGGCAAGTCGAGCCTCGACCGTGATGACGCCTGGTACGAGATAGTCTTCGATCGCGCCGTCAGTGGCCTGGCCGAGGGCAATGCCGTTCAATACAGTGGCATAGAGGTGGGTAATGTGGCCGAACTGCACCTGGACCCTACGGATCCGCGCCGGGTACACGCCCTGGTCCGTATCGACGCCAGCGTACCGATCAAGGCCGATACCCGCGCCAGTCTCGCCTTGGCCAATATCACCGGCAGCATGAACATCCAGCTCTACGGAGGCACCCCGGAGAGTGACCGCCTCGCGGGCAGCCGTGACAATCCACCGGTGATCCGCGCCCACCCCTCACCGCTCAGCTCGCTGCTGAGCAATAGCGAGCAGCTGATGATTCGCTTCAACCGCCTTCTCGACGGCGCCGACCGGCTGCTCTCAGACGATAACGTCGAGCACCTGTCACGCAGCCTGGCCAACCTGGAGCGGGCCACCGCAACACTCGCCGGCAAGGATATTGATCTGGCAGCGCTTGGCGAGCAGCTGGGCACCACCCTGGCCCGGGCCGATGCCACCCTGATGACATACTCCCGGCTGGGTGAACGGGCCGACCGGCTGCTGGACGAAGAGGGCCGCCGCACCCTGGCGCGTGCCGAGGGCGCCATGACTGTTCTCGAGGAGGGTGCCGGTCGCCTGAACCGCCTGACCGCCGACCATCAGCAGGACATCGCCCGCGGCCTTCAGGGGATGAGCGAACTGGACCCCGCCATACAAGAGCTGCACGCAGCACTTCGCACCCTCAACCGTTTATTACGGGGCCTCGAAGAGAGCCCCACCGACACCTTGCTGGGACGCGACCCGCTGCCTGAGTACACTCCTTGAGCTTGACTACCATGAAGATTCATCCCCACTACCTTGTCTCGATACTGCTCGGCCTGCTGCTGTTGACCGCCGGCTGCACAATCCTCCCGGACCGGGAGCCACAGCGCCAGTTCGCCCTGCCGGCAAGCGCGTACCTCGATGCCTCCGGTCCCGCCACCGAGGCCACCCTGCGTATCGATACCCTTACCGCCAGCGCGCCTCACGGCGGCAACCGGCTGCTGGTAATGCCGTCCCCAGACGAGTACGCGGTCTGGACCGGTGTGCGCTGGCGAGACGATGCCCCACGCTTGCTGCAGGAGCGGCTCCTCGAGGCGTATCGCCACACTGGACGCCTGAAGGGTGTGCTCGACGACGCGAGTCACGCACGCAGCGATATCACCCTGACCGGCCACCTCACTGCCTTCCACCTGCGCCTCGATGGCAATGTCCACCGCGCCATGGTAGGCCTCGACGCCCAGCTGATTGACGAGTCCAGCCGCGAACTGCTGTCCAGCCAGCGCTTCGAGATGACATCCACGGTCGGTGATGCCACCCCCGAAGCGGCGGTGCAGGCCTTGGGACGGGCATCCGACGCCCTTGCCGAAGCACTGATAGGCTGGACGATCGACACACTATAGGCGTCCCCATCAACAGAATAAGCCCATATATTGATATAGAGCAGACCAACCTGAGCTCCACCCTGGCATCATGAAAGGCATTCCGGGAAGGAGGTGATTCTGCATGGGCAAGCGCGTCGTCAACCGTTGGCTAAACATCATCCTTGTTGCAGCCGCCGTCGCATTGCTGGCGGGCGTGGCCTGGTGGAGCCTCCGGCCGGAGGCCGAGAACCCGGGCCTGACAACGGGTAACGGACGCATCGAGGCCACCGAGATCGATGTTGCCACGCGCCTTCCCGGCCGCCTGGCCGAGGTGCTGGTCGAAGAGGGCGAGATCCTGGAGCCAGGCCGGGCGGTCGCCCGCATGGATACCGCGACCCTGGAGGCCGAGCTCGCCCAGGCACGGGCCCAGCAGCGACGCGCCGAGAATGCGCTCGAGACGGCCCGGGCCATGGTAGCGCTGCGTGAAAGCGAGCTGACCGCTGCCCAGGCAATCGTCAGCCAGCGCCGCGCCGAGCTCTCCGCGGCACGCAAGCGCTATGAACGCGCGGCCAGCCTGGTAGAGCGCAATGCCATCTCTCAACAGCAGTTCGATGACGCTCTCGCCGCCTGGCAGAGCCAGCAGGCGGCACTGGCCTCGGCCAATGCCCAGGTACTCTCTGCCCAGGCGGCCATCCGCGCCTCCGAGTCTCAGGTGATCGAGGCCCAGTCCCAGGTCGAGGCCAGCGAGGCTACCCTGACGCGCATCCAGGCCGACCTGGACGATAGCGAGCTGACCACGGACCGCCTGGCCCGGGTTCAGTACCGCATCACCGAGCCCGGTGAGGTGCTGGGAGCCGGGGGCAAGGTGCTCAACCTGGTCGACCTCACCAATGTCTACATGACCTTCTTCTTGCCCACACGCGAAGCGGGCCGAGTGGCCATCGGCGACGAGGTCCGCCTGGTGCTTGATGCCGCTCCGGAGTACGTGATTCCCGCCCGGGTCAGCTATGTGGCCAGCGTCGCCCAGTTCACTCCCAAGAGCGTGGAGACCGCCAGCGAGCGCGAGAAACTGATGTTCCGTATTCGCGCCAGGGTCGAGCCCGAGCTGCTGCGTCGCCATGTCGAACAGGTCAAGACCGGGCTACCCGGCCTGGCCTACTTGAGGCTCGATGACGCGGCCGAGTGGCCGGACAACCTCGATATTCGAGTGACACCATGACTCGGGGCCGGGCAGGCCGGGTCGCCAGCGTAGAGGCCGTGACCCTGCGCTACGGTGACACCCTGGCCCTGGACGATATCAGCCTGGAGCTGCCGGCCGGCCGAATGGTTGGCCTGATCGGCCCCGATGGCGTGGGCAAGTCGAGCCTGCTGGCACTTCTCGCCGGGGCCCGGCGCCTGCAGCAGGGGCGCATCGAGGTTCTCGATGGCGATATGCGCGATATTCGTCACCGTCGGCTCGCCTGCCCGCGCATCGCCTATATGCCCCAGGGGCTCGGCCGAAACCTCTACCCCACCCTGTCGGTACGCGAGAACCTGGCGTTCTTCGGACGCCTGTTCGGGCAGGATGGAGCCGAGCGGGAACAGCGTATCGCGGCGCTGACCCGCGCCACCGGCCTGGCTCCCTTTACCGACCGCCCTGCGGCCAAGCTCTCCGGCGGCATGAAGCAGAAGCTGGGGCTATGCTGTGCGCTGATCCACGACCCCGACCTGCTGATCCTCGACGAACCCACTACCGGCGTCGACCCGCTCTCGCGCAGTCAGTTCTGGGCGCTGATTGAAAGCATCCGTAGCGCACGCCCGGAAATGAGCGTGATCGTCGCCACCGCCTACATGGACGAGGCCCAGAGCTTCGACTACCTGGTCGCGATGGATGCCGGCCACACGCTGGCAAGCGGTACGCCCGCGGAACTGCTGGCACAGACCGCAACGCAAGACCTCGAAAGCGCCTTTATCAACCTCTTGCCCGAGAAGAGACGCCGCCAGCACCGCGCCGTCAATATCCCGCCTCGCCCCGCCAGCGATACCATTGCCATCGAGGCGCGGGGGCTGACCAAGCGCTTCGGAGACTTTACCGCAGTCGACCGAGTGGACTTTCGCATCCCCCGTGGTGAAATCTTCGGGTTTCTGGGCTCCAACGGCTGCGGCAAGAGCACCACCATGAAGATCCTGACCGGCCTGCTGCCGGCTAGCGAAGGCGAGGCCGAACTGTTCGGCCAGCGGGTCGACGCCCAGGACCTTTCGACACGCCGTCGCGTGGGCTACATGTCCCAGGCCTTCTCTCTGTATGGCGAACTCAGCGTGCGCCAGAACCTCTCCCTGCATGCGCGTCTCTTCCAATTGCCCCAGGCCCGGCGTCAGGCCCGTATCGAGGAGTTGCTCGAACGCTTCGCGCTGACAGCCGTCGCCGACAGCCTCTCGGGTGGCCTGCCGCTGGGGATCCGCCAGCGACTCTCCCTGGCCGTGGCGATCCTGCACCGCCCCGAGATACTGATTCTCGATGAGCCCACCTCGGGGGTCGACCCGATAGCCCGGGACGCCTTCTGGCGCGAGCTGGTCAGGCTGTCCCGGGAAGAGGGCGTGACCATCTTTATCTCCACCCACTTCATGAACGAGGCCCTGCGCTGCGATCGAATCTCGCTGATGCACGCCGGACGGGTACTGGCCTGCGGCACTCCCGAGGCACTGCGCCAGGAGCGCGGCACCGAGACCCTCGAGGAGGCCTTTATCACCTGGCTGGCGGAAGCCGCCGACGACCCGCCCGGGGATCCGGAGGCAACGACCCGGGCGACCGAAACGGCCAACCCCCATCGCGACCCGCCGGCTTTCAGCCTCAAGCGCCTGATGAGCTATACCCGACGGGAGAGCATGGAGCTGCGCCGCGATCCACTGCGGGGCACCCTGGCCCTGCTGGGCAGCATGCTGCTGATGTTCATCATCGGCTACGGCATCAGCCTCGACGTCGAGAACCTCGACTACGCGATCCTGGACCACGACCAGACCACCACCAGTCAGGCCTACGCCCTGAACCTGACAGGGTCGCGCTACTTTACCGAACGCACGCCCCTGACCAGCCAGGACGAGATGGAGGCGCGGATGCGCCGCGGCGATATCGGTCTTGCAATAGAGATCCCGCCAGGCTTCGGTCGCGACCTCAAGCGCGGCGCCATTCCCGAGGTGGCCTTCTGGATCGACGGCGCCATGCCCACCCGAGCCGATACCATTCGCGGCTATGCCCAGGGAATTCATGGTGACTTCCTGGCGACCCTGGCCCGGGAGTCCGGCGCCGCCACCCGCGACAGCGGTCTGGAGATCGCCCTGCGCTACCGCTACAACCCCGACGTCGAGAGCCTGCCCGCCATGGTGCCGGCGGTCATTCCGCTGTTGCTGATGATGATTCCGGCCATGCTCACCGCACTGGGTGTCGTGCGCGAGAAGGAGATGGGATCGATCACCAACTTCTATGTCACGCCGGTGACCCGCAGTGAGTTCCTGCTTGGCAAGCAGTTGCCCTATGTGGCCATGGGCATGGTCAACTTCGCTACCCTGGTCGCGCTCTCGATTTGGGTCTTCCGGGTGCCGGTGAGCGGTAGTCTGGCGACCCTGAGCCTGGCCGCCCTGCTCTATCTGCTGTGTTCTACCGGCATGGGGCTGCTGATCTCCTCCCTGCTGCGCAGCCAGATCGCCGCCATCTTCGGCACCGCAGTGATCACCCTGATCCCGGCGGTGCAGTTCTCGGGGATGCTGCACCCGGTCTCGGCCATGGAAGGCATCAGCGCCCTGGTCGGTCAGGTTTATCCCACCACGCACTTCTTGATCATCACGCGGGGGGTGTTCTCCAAGGCATTGGGATTCAGCGAGCTGTGGCCCTACTTCGTGCCGCTTCTGGTGGCAATTCCGCTGCTGCTGCTGGCCAGTGTGGCCGGCCTGCGCGACCAGGAGAAATAGGATGCCATCACTGGGGAATATTCTGCAGCTAGGGATCAAGGAACTGCGCAGCCTGGCCCGGGACCCGGCCATGGTACTGCTGATCCTCTATGCCTTCAGCCTGAGCATCCATACCAGCGCCACCGCGGTACCCGAGTCGCCACACCGTGCCACGGTCGGGGTGGTGAATGAAGACGCCTCTGCACTCTCCTGGCGAATGATCGACGCCCTGCAGATGCCCTACTTCCTGCCTCCCGAGCCCATTACCCGTGAGCAGATGGACGCCGGCATGGACAGCGGACGCTTCACCTTCACCCTGGACATTCCCCCCGACTTTCAGCGCGACCTGGTCGGCGGACATGGCGCCGAGCTCCAGCTCAACGTGGATGCCACCCAGGTATCCCAGGCCTTTACCGGCGCCGGCCATATCCAGCAGATAATGGCCAGCGAAGTATCCGAATTCCTGAACCGGCATCGTGCGGAGCCAACCCTGCCCGTGGACGCCGTCGTTCGCACCGCCTACAACCCCAACCTGGATCGTGCCTGGTTCGGGGCAATCAACGCGGTGGTCGATCAGATCACCATGCTCTCGATCATTCTTACCGGGGCCGCGCTGATCCGCGAGCGCGAACACGGCACCATCGAGCACCTCCTGGTCATGCCGATAACGCCACTGGAGATCATGTTGGCCAAGGTAGGCTCCATGGCAATCGTGGTACTGACCGCCTCGGCACTGGCACTGCGCCTGGTGGTTCAGGGCTGGCTGGCGGTGCCCATACTCGGTTCGGTGGAAGTGTTCCTGCTGGGTGCCGCCCTGCACCTCTTCGCTACCACGTCCATGGGCATCCTGTTCGGCACCATCGCCCGCTCGATGCCCCAGCTGGGGCTGCTGATCATCCTGGTGCTGTTGCCCATGCAGATCCTCTCCGGGGGCATGACACCCCGCGAGAGCATGCCCGAACTGGTCCAGCAGATCATGCTGGCCGCTCCCACCACTCACTTTATCCAGCTAGCCCAGGCCGTACTCTTCCGGGGCGCCGGCCTCACGGTCATCTGGCCCCAGCTGCTGGCCCTGGCCGTTATCGGTAGCGCCTTCTTCCTGATCGCCCTCTCGCGGCTGCGCCGCTCGCTGCAGTAAGTTCGCGCCACGGAGAGTTCAGGGAGTGTCAATCTCCAGCCGCGAGACCGCACGTTCCACGGCGTCGCGGTAGGCGCCCCCGAACAGCAGCAGGTGGTTGAGCAGCGGATAGAGTTGAAAGAGCGTCTCGCGGCGCGGCCAGTCATCGGGAGGCGCTCCATCCCGATAGGCCTCGAAGAAGGCCGCGCCCGGCGAGCCAAACAGGGTCAGCATGGCCAGGTCCACCTCCGGATAGTGACGATAGACCGCCGGGTCGATCAGGGCGGGACCTCTCGACGTGAAGAGCACATTGCCCGACCACAGATCACCGTGTATCAGGCTCGCGGGGGCATTCGGCAGCCAGGCCTCCAGGCCGTGAGCAAGTGCCTCGATTCGGCCACGCAGCGTGGCATCGAGCAGGCCTCGCGCCTGACACGCCTCGGCCAGCGGCAGCAGGCGCCGCTCGCGCTGAAAGGCACGGCCGTCGGCGAGCGGTGCATTGGGCTGAGGCGTGCGTCCGCAGGCGTTTTCGCGATGCCAGCCGTGAGCCTCGCCGGTCACCCGATGCAGCCTGCGTAGGCCCTCCCCCAGAGCCGCCGGATCACGCCGTCGAGACGCTACCTCCAGCGCCTCCATTACCAGCCAATCCTCGCTCTGGGCCAGCACTTCGGGAACCACCAGCCCCGATTCGGCCGCTGCCAGGGTCGCCAGCCCCTCCGCCTCACCGGCCAGGCGCTCGGCGGCGTCATGCTTGACCACCACATCGCCTCGGTCGGTGGTCAGGTGATAAACCGCGGCGATATCACCGCCCGACAGCGGTACAAGCTTCCCTTTTGGCGTCAATCCGGCCGCAGCCAGACACCTCTTCAACCCTGCATCCATGACGGCTCCTGCATTAGCGCAATTCCCCCAGGCTTGCCGCCACAGGACGAGTCGTCAAGGAGAAAGGCACGCAAAAAAAGCCGCCCGGGGCGGGGCGGCAAACAGGGACAGCACATGCATCAAGGCAGAACATCCATAAAAATCTATACAAAATCTATACTACATTTAAAAAATAAACAAGTTTTCTTCGCCACCCTCCTGACACGGTAGGCCGAAAGCGCCACGATGGCTGACGCTGATGCCCGAATATGGCACAACGACAGGCTCGGCCACCCCATCAAAAAGGAGGCGCATTCATGTATAAGCTGGCTTTTTTCGTACCCGTGGCGGACGCCGAAGCCGTCAAGGAAGCGGTATTCGCCACCGGCGCCGGGCGTATCGGTGACTACGAAGCGTGCTGCTTCCAGACGCCGGGCACCGGGCAGTTTCGCCCGCTCGACGGCGCCACCCCGCATATCGGCAGGGTGGGTGACCTGGAGCGAGTGGAGGAGCTCAAGGTAGAGCTAGTCTGCGAGGACACGCTGATTCGCGAGGCGGTGGCGGCACTTCGCCGGGCCCACCCCTATGAGGAACCGGCCTTCGATGCATGGCGCCTCGAAGACCTTTGATGCCTAGCCGGCGCCGGACTGGCGCTCGCGGTCGGGCACGATGTCGCTCACATGGAGCGGGAACTCGCCCTGGGTGCGATCGGCATAGAAGTGCCACAGCGTGCGCTCGATGGTCGGAAAGGCCAGCTCTTCCCAGGGGATCTCGTGTTCCTCGAAGAGCCCCACCTCCAGGCTTTCCGGCCCGGGAGCGAAACTACCCTCGAGGTCGGCGCGAAAGATCATGAATACCTGATTGATATGCGGCAGGTTGATCAGCGTATACAGGCCATGCAACCGAGTCTCGGCACAGGCCTCCTCGAGCGTCTCCCGGGCGGCGGCCTGGGGCGTGGTTTCACCGTTTTCCATGAAGCCCGCCGGCAGCGTCCAGTATCCCTTGCGAGGCGCGATGGCCCGGCGACACAGCAGCACCCGGCTGCCGCTGACCGTTAGCGTTCCCGCCACAATACGCGGGTTCTGGTAGTGTATGGTCTCGCACTCATCGCATAGGTAACGCGGGCGATCATCCCCCTCGGGGATGGCGAGACGTACGGCATGGCCGCAGTGGCTACAGAAGTTCATGGGGCTCCCTGGCAGGCTGGCGGGCTTGACGCCGCAGAAGGCAGCCGGGAAGAAGATACCAAACCCGACGGAAACGCCATGTTAGAAAAACTACACGAACGCCTGCAAGCTCACCGACCCCACCGCCTGTCATTGCGCCTGCCCGAGGCGGCGGTGCTGATGCCCATCGTCGACCGTCCCGAGCCGACTCTGCTGTTTACCCGACGAGCCGCCCACCTCAACACCCACAGCGGCCAGGTGGCTTTTCCCGGGGGCAAGCGCGAAGCCCACGACCCCGACCTGCTGAGCACCGCGCTGCGTGAATCCGAGGAGGAAATCGCGCTATCACCGCAGCGCGTCAAGCTGCTCGGGCGGCTCTCGGAAGTGGCCTCGCTGCATGGCATGCGAGTCACTCCCTATGTGGGCCTGATTCCGCCCGACCTGCCGCTGGTTGCCGACCCTACCGAGCTGGACCTGATCTTCGAGGTGCCGCTGTCGCTGTTCCTGGAGGATCGCCGCCACCATACCGACGTGATCCCGGTAGATGGCCGTCCCTGGTATGTGCCCAACTTTCATGTCGATGGCCAGGTGATCTGGGGGCTCTCGGCGATGATGCTGGTAGAGCTGCTGGCCGAGGGCTTCGGACAGCCGCTAAGCCTGCATCACGAGCCCCCGGGGCCGCTGTGCTACTTTCCCGAGCGGCTGCTGCGTATTCAGCAGCACGCCACCGGCTGACCCACGGACCCGACGCCGCTATGCCCAACCGTTCGCGGAACGCCTCCCCTGCCCTGTCTTCCGAGGCCCCGTCTCCCGAAGCCCTGGGCCGCCTGGTCGAGGAGCATGCCGCCCTTGGCGAGCGCTGTGCCCGGCTCGAGGAACAGAATCGCGCCCTCAGGGCGGAACGCGACCACTACCATTGGCTGGCCGAGAGCAGCACCGATCTGATCTCCCGCCACGCCCGGGACGGCACCTTCCTCTACGCCTCCGGGGCGGCGCGCGATCTGCTCGGCTTTGCGCCCGAAGAACTGATCGGTGTCTCCGCCTATGACCTCTTCCATCCATCCGACCTGGCCGACCTGCTCAACAAGTCGCCGCGAATCTACTATCACGACGGCTTCTACCAGCAGACCTATCGCTTCCGCGCCAAGGATGGCCACTACGTGTGGTTCGAGACCACCAGCCGTACCCGGCGCGACCCGGCCAGCGGCGAATTGATCGACATCCTCTGCGTCTCCCGGGACGTGAGCCGTCGCCTGCGTGCCGAGGCGAATCGCGAACGGCTGGCGCGCGTGGTGGAATCCACCACCGAATTCGTGCTGTTCATGGATGACGAAGAGCGGCTCTTCTACGCCAACCAGGCCGCCCGCCACCTCCTGCAGCTCTCCCTTCCCGATGGTGCTACCCGCCTGTCAGATGCCTACGTCGACGCCTCGCTGAGCGATCTGCGCGATATCGTGCTGCCTGCGGTAACCCGCTACGGCTCCTGGAGCGGCGAGCTCGCCATGCGCGGCCCCGATGGGCCGGTGCCGGTGCTCAGCGTGGTGATGGCGCACTCGGGGCCCGGCACGGAACCGGGGCATGTGTCGTTGCTCAACCGCGATATTCGGCTGCGTCAGGCCGCCGAGGAGCAGGCCCGCCGGCATCAGGCCCAGATCGCCCATGCCAACCGGCTGGCCACTACCGGCGAGCTGGCCTCCAACATCGCCCATGAACTCAATCAGCCCCTGGGCACCATTGGCAATTACGCCAGCGGTGCCCTGCTCAAGCTCGACGCCGACCCGCCGGCCGAGGCGCTGCGCCTGCCCCTCGAACAGATCCAGCAACAGGTAGAGCGCCTGGGAGAGCGGCTGCGCCATATTCGAAGCTTCGTGCGCAAGGGCCAGACTCGCCCGCGGCCGGTGGCCATGTCAGACGTGGTGGAGGCCGCCTGCCGCCTGTGTGAATGGCAATACCAGCAGGCCGGGGTCGACCTCGAGCCGCCTCTCGAGTCGTCACTACCGCGGGTGATCGCCGACCCCGTCGCACTGGAGCAGGTGCTGGTCAATCTGCTGCTCAACGCCCTGGAGGCGAGTCGCGACCATCCCGGCGCCGAGCGGGTCCAGATTCAGGCCCGACGCAGCGGGCGCCGCGAAGTGGCCCTGACGGTGGCCGACCAGGGCCCGGGCATTACCCCCGACCAGGCGGAACGCATCTTCGCCCCCTTCCACTCGGGCCGCGCCGAGGGGCTGGGCATGGGCCTGGCCATCAGCCATTCGCTGATGGAAGCCATGGGCGGCAACTTGCGCCTGCTGCCACCGGGCGGTTCCGGCGGCGCCACCTTTACCGCTACACTGCTCGCCGAACCCGACCACACCGCCGCCATACAGCGTCCATGACCGATATCACTTCACCCTGCATCGCCATCGTCGATGATGACCAGGCCCTGCGCGACTCCCTGGCCTGGTTGCTGGACTCCGTGGGCATCGCCAGCCGCCTCTTCGCCGATGGCGAGGCCTTCCTGGCCGCCGACCCCGACGGCTTCGATACGGTGCTGCTGGATGTGCGCATGCCCGGCCTCTCCGGCCTGCAGGTACAGCAACGCCTCGGTGAACGGGACAAGGCGCCACCGGTGATCTTCATGACCGGTCACGGCGACGTGCCCATGGCCGTCTCCGCCCTCAAGGCCGGCGCCCACGACTTTCTCGAGAAGCCCTTCAACCACCAGCAGCTGATCGACATCGTGCAGCAGGCGCTTCACGCCCATCGGCAGGCCCGCCGGGCCAGCCTCCGCCGGGAGGCACTGCGCGAGCGTTATGCGGCGCTGCGCCCCAAGGAGCGCCAGATCCTGGTGCATGTGGCCCGTGGCCTGACCAGCCGCGAGGTGGCCGACCACCTCGGGATCAGTCCCAAGACCGTGGAGATCTACCGGCTGCGCGCCATGAAGGCGCTGGGCGCCGCCAATCTGGCCGAGCTGGTGCGCCTGTGCGTGGCGCTGGGTCTGGTGGATACCCTGCCGGAGCCAGACAACGCCGACGGCGGTCCATAAGGCTCTCTCCCCCACCATCTCGCCGCCTCGGTCATCCCAGGGCCGTGGTCGGCGAGATGGTGGGTACCGCCTACACTGAGGGCGTAAGCCCGGCCATGGCGGCCGTGGCATCCCGACCCCAACGAGGAGGAGACAGCGCCATGAACAAGACGGCCGTGCGTACCCTCCAGCAGTATCTATCCGACCAGGACGCCTATCACGGCAGTATCGACGGTATTCACGGCCCCCGGACCCTGGCGGCCGTGAATGCCGCCCTGCAGGGGCACACCGGCCAACTGCCCGACGGGGCCGACGGCTGGAGCGATCGCCGCCGGGCCGTCGCCTGCCTGCAGATCGCCTGCCGGCAGCAGCAGATCGAGGCCGGTCCCATCGATGGATTATGGGGGCCCCAGACCGAGCATGCGGTGGACGTGCTCCACACCCTCCAGGCCACCGGCAGCAAGCCGGCCCCCTGGCGCGACCAGCCGCCGATGGATACCAACCCCAACGGCTGGCACAGGGAGAGTGAGCTGGAGTCGGTGCTGGGCTCCCCGACACGCCGGCCGCCACTGACGGTGGTCTCCTGCCCCTGGACACTTGCGCTGGCCTGGGACCCGAGCACCCACCCGAGTGGCATCGGTTGCCATGAGCGGGTCGCCGACAGCCTGGCGCGCATCCTGGAACGGGTGCATGACCACTACGGGCCCCAGCGCCTCAAGGAACTGGGCCTGCATCGCTACGGCGGCTGCTACAACAAGCGCCGCAAGCGCGGCGGCACCCGCTGGTCGACCCATGCCTGGGGCCTGGCCATCGACTGGGACCCGAGCCACAACAAGCTGAAATGGGGGCGCGACCGGGCACGCCTGGCCCGGCCGGCGTATGACACCTGGTGGCGGCTCTGGGAGGAGGAAGGCTGGGTCAGCCTGGGGCGCACACGCAACTTCGACTGGATGCACGTGCAGGCGGTCAAGCCCTGACGCCCCCTCAGTCGCGCAGGATGGTCATGCGACGCGATTCGTCTTCGGGAAAGACCCGACCGCTCTGCAGGGCAACAAACAGGTGTTGAAATACCACGCCGGGCTCGCCGGGCACGATGCCCGACCGAAAGTAGGAATGCCCCTTGGGGAAATCGTAGCGGGTGTTGACGTCGTCGCAGTCGACCGCAAACACATTGCGTGCCACCCGGGTCATGTCCTCCGGGCCGCTGTGGCCGAGCCGCCGGGAGGCGATGCGGTTCTTCAGGTTGGAGGCCTTGCTGGCACGCAGCGCCAGGTCATCCGAGGCGAAGTAGACGGTCACATTGCGCGAGCTATGCACGATCGGCTCACCGCTGTGTCCCGCCTCGAGGGACTCGTTGACGATATCGGCGGCGATGAGGAAGGTATTGCGAAACAGCAGCGGCACGCCGCCCGGCAGCGAGTACTTGCGCCAGACGCGAAGGGTCTCGCGTAGCACACGGTTGCCCATGGAGTGAGCCAGCACGTTGATGCGCTTGAGGCAGGGGGTCGGGTCATGCGTGAACTGCTCGTTCTCGCGCCAGTCCAGGAAACGCTGCAGCACCCGGGCGAAGGAGAAGCCGCTCAAGTCGGCGGACTCCTGGTCGTCCCAGTAGTCCTTCACCACCCCCAGGTCGTTGTCACAGGGCCATACCAGAGGCACCACCAGCACCTCGCCGGGCTCGGTGGCATCGCAGAGTCCCTGGAACTCGCGAACCGCGGTGAACACATCCTCGGGCAGGTTGGAGAAGCCGTGAATATAGATCAGCACCTGGTCGACACCGGCTTCCTTGAGCCGCCGGAGGAAGGCCGAGCTGCCGATTTCCCGGTAGGCCTCCTCCCCCTGGCGCTCGCAGTAGAACACCGAGTTGCTGGCGGCGTTATTGTTGAGGTCGAAGGTGAAGTTCCGGTCGACCCGGGTACGGATACTCTGGGTAGGAAAGCGGTTGGTAATAAACAGCATGGCGGCCACCTCGCAGTAAGGCGGCAAGATCACCGCCCTACCTTGAAGTTAGCAGCTTGTGACAGAAAGTTATCCGTTGGGCCGCCCCATTAACCCGTCTCGGCGCGCAGGTGCGGCTCGAGCATGGCCAAGTATTCGGCGAGCACCCGGGCGTTGTTGTGGCGTTCATCCTTGGCGGCAAACACCAGGGTCACCCTCTCCTTCAAGGCACGCCGCGCCAGTGGCCTGAGGCGCTCGCGATGCGCCTTGAGCTCGCCCAGGTAGCGGCGGCGGAATTCGCCCCAGCCATAATCGCCGGCATGGAAGGCCTTGCGCAGCGTATCGCTGGGGGCGGCTTCCTTCGGCCACTCGTCGATGCTCGCGTCATCCTTGGATACTCCCCGGGGCCAGAGACGGTCCACCAGCACGCGATAGCCGTCGTCACGATGCGCGGCGTCGAAGGCACGCTTCAACTCCAGGCTCATGAGGGTCACCTCCGTGGAGAATGTTGCCCCCAGTGTAGCCAATCGACACCGCGGTTTTGAACTCAGGCCTTGAGCACGTAGCGCAGCACCTCGACCACCTGGTCGGTGGTGGTGCACCATGCCTGGGCCTCGGCATCGACTTCCTTGAGCGGATGTACGATCTCTTCGCCATGGAGGGTCACATAGGGCTTGCCCAGGGCGGCGCAGTAGCCGGCATCGAAGGCGGCATTCCACTGCTTGTACTTGTCGCCGAAGCGCACCACCACCAGGTCGCTCTGCTCGATCAGGGTCCGCGTGCGGATGGCGTTGACCTTGGAGGACTGGTGGTCGCGCCAGAACTGGCTCGGCGTCTCGCCCAGGTGGTCGCCGGCGGCATCGCTGGCGTCATGATCGGTCACCGGTGCGCTGAACACCACGTCGAGGCCGGCCGCCTCGGCGCCGTGCTGGATCTCGTCGCGCCAATCGGTGTGAATCTCGCCGGAAAGATAGACGTGAAAGCTCATGACAGGCTCCTTGCACAAGTAACAGAGTGGTCAGGCATCATAGCCTAGAAAGGCATTATTGGAAAAGCATTCCAATTAATCGAAAGGCGACGCTGGATCGCCCTGCCGGCCACCGAAGGCCGCCACGACCCGCGCCGCTCACCGGGAACTCGCGACCACCGAGTCGCCGACGACCAGCCTCGCGCCGTCGCCAAGCAGCAGGATAGCGTTCTGGCCGAAGTACCCCCCCGGGGCCAGGCGGGTATTCATCTCCACCAGGGTGCGCAGTGGCTCGCCCGGCACGGCAATCTCGCCGCTACGCTGGTCCACGGTGGTAATCTTGCAGCGCTGGCAGGGCTTGCGCAGCCCCAGCCGCCAGCCACCGTCGGCGGCCGCCAGCTCGTGCCAGCCATCCTCGGCGAAGGGCGCCGCGTGATCCACCACGATGCTGGGGCGAAAGCGGCTCATGGGTACCGACTCGAGCTCCTTGGCCGCCAACTGGCGATTCAGCGCGTCAAGCGATGCCTCACCCACTACCAGGAAGGGGTAGCCATCGGCGAAGCCGGTATGCGCCTGCTCCCCGGAAGCGAGGAAATGCGGCTCGACGCGGCGCCGGTGATCGGGCGCGAAGCGTACCAGGCGCAGGCCGCTGCCTCGGATATCGCCCAGCACCGCTCTCAGCCATTCCCTGGCCTCGTCCCCCTCATCCAGGGCGGCACAGCGATCGTCCCAGACATGGACCCACAGCCGTTGCTGCCCCTCTCCCTTCAGGGGCACGCGTAATGCCTCGGCATCGGGGTGGCGCAACACCAGGGCATCGGCCTCGAGGCTGACGCGGATGGCCGCCATGGCCGGCAACTGGCGCTGGGTCACGAAGCGCCCCACGTCGTCGACCACCATCCAGCGGCGATCCCAGGCGAGCCCTTCGGGGGTAAGCTCGACCTCGTTCAGTGCGATGGCGCCCAGGGACTTGACCGGATAGATATTGAGCTGAGTGATCTTCATTCGACGGCTCCGGGGCAGGGAATACCCCAAGCCTAACCCAGCCGAGGATGGGTTACAGCCGGCTGGTCTCGATGACATAGCCGATGATGGGATAGCCGGCCTTGCGGGCCGCCTTCTCGGCTTCCAGCTGTGCCTCTATCTTGGAGATGCTCGACGAGACATGCTCGAACTCGGTGTCCATCTCGAGCTGCTTGGTGCGTACGGCCAGCTTGACCCGATGTCCGGTCTTCGGCGCTCCCTCGGGCTTGCTACGGGGTGCCTTTACCCTGGTTTCCTCATCGGAGTCGGTCGGCCATTCCGGAGGAGAAGTGGCCGCCTGCCTGCGGGTTTCCTGTGCCTTATCCATGAAACTGTCGATATCACGGCGCATTTGCCGCTCGAACTCGCTAAGTTCCGTTTCCATCATGTCTCCGTCTGCTTCAATCATGGTAGGACTATACCAGAACTCGAGCGATTACCACCCCGTGAGATCGCCCCGGGTTTGTCGAATGCCCCTTTCCCGGGGCAGACTGGCGATGCATTTCCCCACCCGAATAATGGAGATCTCCCCCATGACGATAACGACCGGCGAACGCATTCCCGACGTGACGATCAAGACCAACGGCGCGGAAGGCCCCGAGGACATTCACACCAGCGAGTTCTTCAGCGGCAAGAAAGTCGTGCTGTTCGCGGTACCCGGCGCCTTTACCCCCGGCTGCTCCAACACTCATATGCCAGGCTTCGTGGTCAACGCCGACAAGCTGAAGGCCAAGGGGATCGATGCCATCGCCTGCCTCGCGGTAAACGACGCCTTCGTGATGGGTGCCTGGCAGCAGGACCAGAACGCCCAGGCCATCACCATGCTGGCTGACGGCAATGCCGACCTGACCCGCGCGCTGGGACTCGACATGGACGCCAGCGGTGGCGGCATGGGGACTCGCTGCAAGCGCTTCGCCGCCATCGTCAATGACGGGGTGGTCGAGTATCTGGGTGTCGACGACAAGGGCGTCGACAAGAGCAGCGCCGACACGGTTCTGGCCCAGCTATAAGCGCTTGCGTGCTTCAGGAGAGTGATATGAGCCTGTCCCCGTTTCATCTGGCGATCCCGGTCCATGATCTGCCCGCGGCCCGCGCCTTCTACGGCGAGGTATTCGACCTGGAGGAAGGACGCTCGAGTGAGCAGTGGGTCGACTTCAACTTCTTCGGGCACCAGTTGGTGATCCACGAACACCCGCAGACGCCCACCCAGGAGCAGGCCCATACCAACCCGGTGGACGGCCACGACGTACCGGTGCCCCACTTTGGCGTGGTGCTGGGCTGGGATGAGTGGGAGGCGCTAGCCGAGCGCCTGCAGGCTCGCGATACGACGTTCGTGATCGAGCCTCATGTGCGCTTCCCGGGTCAGGTGGGTGAGCAGGCTACCATGTTCCTGCTCGACCCCTGCGGCAATGCCCTGGAGTTCAAGGCGTTCAAGGATATGAATCAGCTGTTCGCCAGGTAGCTTCCGAGCTTCGCCAGCGAAATCCGAAATCCAACACGGCCGTGGCAGATCTACCGCGGCCGTGTTGGATTATTGCAACGCCCGCGAATCAGCCCAGGGACACATCCAGCACCATCATGACCGCGAAACCGGTCATCGTGGCCAGGGTCACCAGGTCGATATTCTCGTACTTCCGCTGGGATTCGGGAATCAGCTCCTCCACCACGACAAAGATCATGGCACCGGCGGCGAAGCAGAGCGCATAGGGCAGAATACCCTGCATCTTCATGACGAAGATCGCGCCGATGACGCCGGCGATCGGCTCGACGATGCCCGACGCCTGCCCCATGAAGAAGCTCTTCCGCTTACTCATTCCCTCACGTCTCAGGGGCATGGCGACCACCGTGCCTTCCGGGAAGTTCTGGATGCCGATGCCTACGGCCAGAGCGAAGGCACCGCCTATGGTGGCGGAAGGCAGATCGGCAGCCACCGCGCCGAAAGCCACGCCGACGGCGAGTCCCTCGGGGACATTGTGCAGCGTGATCGCCAGCACCAGAAGGGTGCTGCGTTGCCAGGTCGTCTTGACGCCTTCGCTCTTGTCCATCCCGAGTCCGGGATGCAGGTGGGGCAGCAAGCGGTCGGCCAGCCGCATGAAAATCCCCCCGCTCATGAAACCGATCACCGCGGTCAGCCAGGGGATATGCCCCAGTTGCTCGGCCATCTCGATGCCCGGAGACAACAGCGACCAGAAGCTCGCCGCGATCATGACGCCAGCCGCAAAGCCAAGCATCGAGTCCATGAGGCGGGCGTCGAGCCGGTTGGTAAAGAACACCATCGACGCGCCAGCGGCCGTGACGCCCCAGGTAAAGAGGGTGGCGAGAAGCGCTTGCAGAACAGGGTCTAGCTGAACAAGAAAGTCGATCACTCGTGAGATACCATTCACAGGTAAGGATGGCCCAGGCGTTGGAACTGGGGTTCACTACGCGCACAGGAGACACCATCTCCGTTACCCATGTCCATTCTGCTGGCCGATGAAGCGACCTACCGGCAGGAGACGCCGGCGGCGGGCCCCTTTGCAGGGGCGATCATCGACCGCCCCAGGACGGCGTTCACTTTGTGAACATCAGGTTGAAGCTTACCGGTACCGATGTGCTGATGGAGGAAAGACCGGCAACCTCGCGCAGGGCCTCGACGCCCTCGCCCAGCCCGAAATCCTCGGCGGAGATGATCACGGGATGCACCGAGCTAATCACCAGGCTCGAATCGTCGAGGCGTAGTGCCTGCATCTCGGCCTCCAGCTCCAGCGTCTCACCGTGCAGTGTCAGGCTCAGGGTCTGGGTCGCCTGACGATGCTCGCCTGCCTGCATGTCCGACAGGGTTTCCTCGCCCATTGCCACACTCACCTCGGCCTCGCCAAACTCGCCGGTCTCGAACAGCATTTCCTGCATGCGTTCGTTGCGAATATCGATGCCGGTTTCGACGCTAGCCAGGTCGATCACCACCCGACTCTCTTGTGCGTCGATGGTGCCGGAGAGGGTGCCAAAGGAATTGATCTCACCGGTGGAAGCATCCTTCACGGAAACGTAATGCACCGAGGAGCGCTCCTCGTCCAGCTGCCAGGCGGCCTGGGCCCAGGCCGGCGTGGCCAGTAGCAGCGCGGATACTAACAGTACTTTCATGGCGACTTTCCCCCCTACAAGAATTCATGTCGACAGTGCCAGCTATCACCATAGCCCGCCACTTGCCGAGTGCAAGATGCTCCACATCGAACGCCTGGTGCGGCTCTCATACATCGACCTGATAACGGAGCTGGCAGGGCCTCGGACCGGCCTCCGGTCAGCGTATCATCGCCTGGCGGCCCTGAAACGCAACGCGGCCGTGGCATTCTTGCCACGGCCGCGCTGTATCACGGACGGCTCGGTCTAGAAGTTCGGCTTGCGCTTCTCGACGAAGGCGCTCATGCCCTCGGGCTGCTCGTCGCCGGCGAAACAGAGGGCAAACAGGGCATTCTCAAGCGCCAGGGCGCTGTCCAGATCCTGGTCCATGCCGTCGTGGATCGCCTGCTTGGCGGCGCGCACCGACTGCGGCCCATTGCTACCCAGCTGCTGACTCAGCTCCTCGACATAGTCTTCGAGCTCCGCCTGGGGCATGACCCGATTGACCAGGCCGATGCGCAGCGCTTCCTGGGCGTCAATCTTGCGACCGGTGGTGCACAGGTCGATGGCCATGGCCGGGCCGACGCGCCGCGGCAGGCGCTGGGTGCCACCGAAGCCGGGAATCACGCCGAGCAACACCTCGGGCTGACCGAAGATGGCGTTATCGCTGGCCACCGCCCAGTCACAGGCCAGGGCCAGCTCGCAGCCACCGCCCAGACAGAAGCCGTTAACCAGTGCCACGGTGGGCACCGGCAAGGCCTCCAGGCGCTTGACGGTATCCAGCGCCTGGCGGGCGAACTCCCGGGCCTGCATGGGGGTCTTGTCGCGCATTTCGGCGATGTCGGCGCCGGCCACGAAGGACTTCTCCCCGGCACCGGTGATGATCACGGCACGCAGGTCGGAGTGGCCCTCCAGATCGACCAGCACTCGCTCCAGCTCTGCCAGCACACCGCTGTTCAGGGCGTTGAGTGCCTTGGGGCGGTTAATGGTCAGGCGCACGATACCGGCGTTGTCGACCACATCGATCAGCTTCTCGCTCATGGTAGGACTCCTCGGGTTGTTGTTGAGAGACGATTGAGACGATACCGCCCAACCCTAGCGAACGCTAGGTTGGGCGGCAATCCCCCCTTGGCAGTATCCGGGATAAGGAAGCGTCGTTTTAATAGACGTGGAAGCCGCGGCCACTCTTCCGCCCCAGATAGCCGGCGGCGACCATGCGCTTGAGCAGCGGGCAAGGACGATACTTGGGGTCGCCGAAGCCCTCCTGCAGCACCTCCATGATCGAGAGACAGACATCCAGGCCGATCAGGTCGGCCAGGGCCAACGGCCCCATGGGATGGGCGGCGCCCAGCTTCATGGAAGCATCGATGTCCGCCGCGCTGGCCACGCCCTCCTGGAGCAGGAAGGCGGCCTCGTTGATCATCGGTACCAGCAGGCGGTTGACCGCAAAGCCCGGGGAGTCACCGATCGCCACGGCGGTCTTGCCCAGCGCCTGGGTCAGCGCCTCGATGCGCGCCACGGTGGCGTCGGACGTCTGCTCGGCACGGATCACCTCGACCAGCTTGAGCACCGGCACCGGATTGAAGAAGTGCATGCCCACCACACGCTCGGGCCGCTCGCACACGGCGGCGAGCCGGGTCAGCGACAGCGAGGAAGTATTGGACGCCAGGATCGCCTCATGGCTCAGGCGGCTCAGATCGCGAAACAGCTTTTCCTTGAGGGCCGGCTGCTCGGGGGCAGCCTCGATGATCACCTCGCAGTCGCGCAGGGCATCCAGTGCGGTGGTGGTGTCCAGGCGTGCCATGGTCTCCTGCTGGTCGGCCGCGGCGAGTTTCTCCTTGGCGACCAGCTTGCCCAGCCCCTTGTCGATGGCGCCGCGAGCGCGCTGGAGCTGCTCCTCGGCCACGTCATAGAGCCGGACCGAAAAGCCGCTCTGTGCCAGCACCTGGGCGATGCCCTGCCCCATGGTGCCGGCGCCTACCACACCGATCGCTTGCTCACTCATCTGCACTCTCCTGTGATCTGTTTCTTGTCAACCGTCAGGGACTGTCCCCGACCGAGCCATCAGGTCAATATTTATGCTCTTCGCCAGCATCGGCGCCACTGCCGGAGACAGTCCCTTCTCGCTCTTCTCGCTGGCGGTCGACAGTTACTGCTTGCGCGCTTCGTCGCGCAGCACGAACTTCTGGATCTTGCCGGTGGAGGTCTTGGGCAGTTCGGTAAAGATCACGGTCCTGGGTGCCTTGAAGGTCGCCAGTTGCTTGCGGCAGTGATCGATAATGTCCTGTTCGGTGACCTCGCCATAGCCCATCTTGAGCGTGACGAAGGCGCAGGGCGTTTCGCCCCACTTCTCGTCGGGCTTGGCTACCACTGCCGCCTCCTCGACCGCCGGGTGCGAGTAGATGCAATCCTCGACCTCGATGGTGGAGATGTTCTCGCCACCGGAGATGATGATGTCCTTGGAGCGGTCCTTGATCTCGATGTAGCCATCCGCATGCCACACGGCGAGGTCGCCGGTATGGTACCAACCGCCTTCCAGGGCCTGTTCCGTGGCCGCCTGGTTCTTCAGGTAGCCCTTCATCACGTTGTTGCCACGCATCAGGATCTCGCCGATGGTCTGGCCATCCTTGGGGACCGGTTCCAGGGTGTTGGGGTCGGCCACACACAGCGCCTCCAGCATGTGATAGCGCACCCCCTGGCGTGACTTGAGCCTGGCCCGCTCCTCCATGGGCAGCTCGTCCCACGCCGCACGCCAGGCGCAGGAGGTCACCGGGCCATACACTTCGGTGAGCCCGTAGACATGGGTGACGTCGATGCCCAGCGTCTCGACCCCGGCGATAACCGAGGCGGGCGGCGCCGCGCCGGCCGTGGTGACCTTCACCGGATGCTCGAAGTCGCGCTTCTGCTCCTCCGGCAGGTTGACCAGGCCATTGAGCACGATGGGAGCACCGCTGAAGTGGCTCACCGCCTCGTCGGCGATCAGGTCCATCACCTTCTTCGCCTCGACCTTGCGCAGGCAGACGTTGGTGCCGGCGGTGGCGGCGATGGTCCAGGGGAAGCACCAGCCGTTGCAGTGAAACATCGGCAGGGTCCACAGATACACCGGGTGATGCGGCATCGCCCACACCAGGATGTTGCTGGTGGCATTCAGGTAGGCCCCACGGTGGTGATAGACCACGCCCTTGGGCTTGCCGGTGGTACCGGAGGTGTAGTTGAGCGAGATGGCCTGCCACTCGTCCTCGGGCAGCCGATAGGCGTAGTCCGGGGAGCCCTCGGCCAGCAGCGCCTCATACTCCAGTTCCCCGATAACGCGCCCCTCGGGCATGAACTCGGGATCCGCCACATCGATGATCAACGGCTTGCTCTCGAGCCTGCCGACCGCCTCCTCGATCACATCCGCGAACTCGGGGTCGACCAGGATCGCCTTGGCTTCGCCATGCTCCAGCATATAGGCGATCGCCTCGGCATCCAGGCGGATATTCAGGGTGTTGAGCACGCAGCCTGCCAGCGGCACACCGAAGTGGGCCTCGAACATCGCCGGCACGTTGGGCAGCATGGCGGCCACGGTTTCACCGGGCCGGATGCCACGCTTCTCGATCGCCGAGGCAAGACGGCGGCAGCGCTCCCAGGTGGTGCCCCAGTCGCGGCGTAGCTCGCCGTAGACCACCGCCGGGTAGTCTGGATAGACCGAGGCGGTTCGCTCGATAAAGGTCAGCGGTGACAACGGCACATGGTTGGCGGCGGTCTTGGGCAGACCCTGCTCGAAGATGCTCTGACTCATGGGTGGCTCCGTGAACTGGCACATGGCCATGGAAGGTTGGTGGTGTGACCGCCGGCACGGAGCCGGCGGCGAACGCCTGGTGTTGAGACTAGTGAGCGACTTCGAAGGCGGCCAGGCTGGCCATCCCGGCCTCGATCACAGCGCGCTGTGCCCTCCCCACCGGGAGCCATTGGCGAATCGCATAGTCGGCGCTCAGGCGCTTGGCGGCATAGAACGAGTCTGCGCTGCCGTTGGCCTGGGCGGCGCTGGCCTTGAGCGCCGCCTGACCCATCTGCCAGGCGCACAACACATGCCCGACGAGACTCAGGAAGGGAGTGGCATAGGCCTGGACGGCATCGGCGCCACTCTCCGGGTCGGCGCCCGCTTCCAGCACCGTGGCCATGGCGGCACGCAGATCGGCGGCGCCGCCCGACAGGCTCTCGCCGAGGCCGGCATGATCGGCGCTCGCCGCCAGCGCCTCGGCAGTGGCCTCTACCTGCTCGATCAATCCCGCCAGGGCGGCACCGCCGTCGCGCTGCAGCTTGCGCCCGGCGAGATCCAGGGCCTGAATGCCGTTGGTGCCTTCATAGATGGGCGCAATGCGCGCATCGCGCAGCAGCTGGGCGGCACCGGTCTCCTCGATAAAGCCCATGCCTCCATGGACCTGAATCCCCAGCGACGCGATCTCGACGGCCTGGTCGGTAGAGAACGCCTTGACCACCGGAATCAGGACGTCGACTCGGGCCTGGGCGGCAACCCGCTCGGCATCGTTTGCTGCATGGCGCGCCACGTCGAGCTGGGCGGCGCAGTAGAGCGCCAGGGCACGCAGGGCATCGGTACGGGCACGCATCGAGAGCAGCATGCGCCGCACATCCAGGTGATCGCTGATCGTGCAGTCCTGGCGCCCCGAGCGCGGGCTGCGGCCCTGGGTGCGATCCAGGGCGTAGGCGGCGGCGTGCTGGCAGGCGCGCTCGGCCACGCCGACGCCCTGGATGCCGACCTTGTGGCGCGCCTCGTTCATCATGGTGAACATATGGTTGAGGCCGCGTCCCTCTTCACCGACCAGGTAACCGATGGCACCGTCCTTCTCGCCGAAACTCAGGGTGCAGGTAGGCGAGCCGTGGATGCCCAGCTTGTGCTCGAGGGCGGCACAGACGACATCGTTACGCTCACCCAGGGTGACATCGGCGCTGGCCCCGGGTTCATTGACCTGGGGTTCATGGACCTGGGGTTCATGGACTAAGTACTTGGGCACCACGAACAGCGAGATCCCCTTGTTGCCCTCGGGGGCATCCGGCTTGCGCGCCAGCACCAGGTGAATGATGTTCTCGGCGGCATCATGCTCGCCCCAGGTGATAAAGATCTTCTGGCCGAAGAGTCGATAGCTGCCGTCCTCCTGGGGCACGGCACGGGTCCGCACCTTGGAGAGGTCGGAGCCGGCCTGGGGCTCAGTCAGGTTCATGGTCCCCGTCCAGCGTCCCTCGACGAGTTTGGGCAGGTAGGTAGAGCGCAGCGCTTCGTTACCATGGTGGGCCAGCGCCTCGATGGCACCGGCCGTCAGCATGGGACACAGGCCCAGCGCCATGTTGGCGCCTTGAAGCATTTCCTGCACCGCGCTCGCCACCACCTCGGGCAGCCCCTGACCGCCCAGCGACTCGGAGACGCCGATGCCATTCCAGCCGCCTTCGGCGTAGGCCTGGTAGGCCTCGACAAAGCCTTCCGGCACGTCCACGCCACCATCGTCACGGCGGGTGCAACCCTGCTGGTCGCCGCTGGCATTGAGTGGCGCCCAGACCTCACCGGCCAGCTTGGCGGCTTCCTCCAGCACCGCCTCGACCAGGTCGGGACTGGCTTCCTCGAAGCCGGGCAGTGACAACGAGCCATGTTCGAGCAGTTCTTCCAGCACGAAGCGGAAATCGCGAACGGGAGCGGCAAAGGGAATCATCGAAGCACCTCGGGGAAAATGATAACGGCGATAGTAGATTCACTACTTTCTGCCGACCATTAGCCCAAGGTCTTAAATATCGAGCGCCCCGCACAGGGGCGAGTGTCGCCACCTCCTGGACGCTGAACGCCACGGGCCGCTTAATGATGAAAAATTCAGGGTCAGCGACTTCGATGGTCAACACAGTACCTGCTATGCTGCTTTAAGTTGCGTACAGCAAGAATGGGTGTGCCACAAGATCAAGAAAAACCGATATCTCTCTCGCTTTTCTCATATAAATACACGCAAATGCAGATAAACCATTCTTAAAAATCTTTCCAGAAAAGATCGATTTCCTTGAGATAGTTGCAAAGGAGCTAGTAATGAAAAAGTTACTTTCGAAGGCAGCAATGGCTACGCTTTTGGCGGGGTTCATGACGCCTGTACTAGCGGAGGAAGGTGGCGTGATTCGTCATGACCTGCCTGACACTGACTTCCCTATCTCCTTGGCCGTCGAAGTCCCGGCTGACAAGACCCTGGTACATTTAAGCGGCCAGGTGCCTACGCAAATCAACGAAGACGCCACAAGGGAGAGCATTGAGGCATACGGCTCCATGGAGGAGCAGGCCACTTCTGCGTTGAAGTCCATTCAGAAAAGCCTTGCGTCCCTTGAGCTCACCATGGCTGACATTTACCGAATGCAGGTATTTCTTGTCGCAGAAGACGGGGAAGTAGACTTTTCGGGCTTCATGAGGGCATACAAGCAGTTTTTTGGAACCGAAGACCAGCCTAATCTTCCAGTTCGCTCTGCCGTGGAGGTCGCCGCCCTGGCAAACCCTGGATGGCTGATTGAGATCGAGGTCTCCGCGGCTCGCCCATAATTCTTTGATTTTTGGAGCGCTCCTCTACTAGGCTGGATGCCATGGGATTATCAAAAATTCGTGCTCATAGGGATCCAGCTTTTTACCTCACCAGACGTTGTATGCTTTACCTTTTCGGCATTGGGTGCCCAACACTCAGGCTTACGCCTTATTAACATGATTGAATAGACAGGACTTGGGTAGCTGGCTTTTACGTTCACTGCATGGTCTCATTAATATAACAGGGTAGTAATATGCGGCTTCAATATTTTTCGGCGGCAGCCTGCCTATTGATAGGAGGCCTGGCCAGCTCCACGACGGCTTTATCTGACGAGCCGCAGGAACAGCTTGTGGAGCGGGGCAGGTATATTGCTCAGGCGACAGACTGCATTGCCTGCCATATTGGCCCGGATGGAACGCCCTATGCAGGTGGGCAAGCCAATCGCACGCCGCTGGGCGATATCGTCGCACCCAATATATCCTCCTCCGAAGAGTATGGAATTGGCAGCTACTCTCTGAGTGATCTGACCCGCGTGCTGCGTGAGGGAAAGGCCCCCGGCGGAAAACACCTCTATCCGGCAATGCCCTACCCTTCCTATCAGGGCATGATGGATGAGGATATAGAGGCCCTGTACGCCTACCTGCAAAGTGTTCCAGCGGTAGACCGTGCGCCTGAGGCTGAAACCGACCTGAGCTTTCCCTTCAACGTTCGTCTTTCGATGACCGTGTGGAATGCCATTAATCTTGGCGAATACGCCCCGCCTGAAGGGCTTGATGACCGCGAGGCACGCGGTCAGTATATTGTCGACCATATGGCCCACTGTGGCACCTGTCATACGCCACGTGACGACATGATGGGCAGCGATTACGACCAGTATCTGGGTGGCGCCCAGCTAGGCCGCTGGTATGCACCGAACATCACCAGCGATGACACATCGGGCATTGGCGCCTGGAGCCACCAACAATTGGCGGACTACCTCAAACATGGTCAGGCAGGTTATCTTGCCCAGGCCGCAGGTCCAATGGGTGAGGCCGTTCACCATAGCCTGCAGTACCTCACCGAAGATGATCGCATGGCGATAGCCGCGTATTTAAAAGCAGTGCCGGCCATCAGCGATGAAAAACAGCAGCATGCCGTTTTCGATCCTGAGCTCGGCGTTCCGCTGGCGCAGCTTGAGCCGGTAGTCATCAAGGCCACGGATTATCGAAGCGATGAACTCGAAGAGAACGGCTTGAAATCCAACGACATTGAGGAGCCGAGCTCACCGGAGGGCCTTTATGCGCAGCACTGTGCAGCCTGTCACCGAGATGATGGTATGGGTCAACCAGACTCTCACTACGCAAGCTTGAAAGGTAATACAACAGTTCGTAGTGCCAACCCGAGAAACCTGATAGCCGTCGTCCTGGAGGGCATTAGCTATAACGGTGCGACCCCCAGACCGCTTATGCCGGGCTTTGAGGGCAAGCTAGACGACCAGGAAGTCGCCGATATCGCCAACTTTGTGCGTACGGAATTCGGCGAGCACTCGTCCAGCAATATCGAAGAAGATGACGTGGCATATATCGCTTCCGGCAAACAACCCACCTCCACTTTAATTCGCTTTGCACCAGTGCTGGCCTGGGCTGGCGTGCTAATTATTTTATTGCTGATAGTAGGCGGAATCTGGACATGGCGCCGTCGGCGTCATCAGCGTTCCCATACTGAAAGCCGCCCCGAGGCTCACTCTTAAAGGATAAGGTTCGTCAAATGACTACTAGCCCCTTTTTGACGCGGCGCGATCTGCTGGCGATGATTGGCAAGACAGCCGGCGCAACCGCTATGTATTCGGCAATGACGTCTATGGGCTTTGCCAAAGGCTCAACGTTTACCCGCGAGCTGGACCTCTCCGATGCGCCATCAGGAGAGAGCATCTTGATACTGGGCGCCGGCCTGGCCGGCATGACCGCCGCTTATGAAATGCGAAAGGCGGGTTATGATGTCAGTATTCTGGAGTATAACCAGCGCCCCGGTGGACGGTGCTACACGATTCACAGCGGCGATACCGTCACCGACCTATCCGGTGAAACACAGCACTGTAATTTCGCACCTGGCAACTATATAAATCCCGGCCCATGGCGCATCCCTTACCATCACTACGGAGTACTTCATTACTGCAAGAAATTCGGCGTCAAGCTGGAACCTTTCATACAGCTTAACTACAACGCCTACGTACATTCATCCGAAGCTTTCGGAGGAAAACCGCAGCGCATTAGAGAGGTTCTTACCGATATACATGGCTATACATCGGAGCTGCTTGCAAAAGCAACCAACCAACATGCCCTCGACGATGTCCTTACCAAGGAAGACTGTGAGTCTCTGCTTTCCCAGCTTGGTGAATGGGGCCACCTGAGCGAGGATCATAAGTATAAAAAAAGCCTGAAAGCGAGTGCCTATCGAGGCTACAAGGATTGGCCTGCAGGCGGGTTGATGCCCAAGCCTTCACCCAGCGAACCGTTGGACTTTAAAGAACTTTTGCACTCGGGCCTGTGGGGAATGCTGCTTGACTATTTCAACACCTCATACCAGCACATGATGTTCGAGCCTGTCGGCGGCATGGAGGAAATTGCCCGCGGCTTTGCGGGCGAGGTAGGCGATCTGATCGAGTACGGCCGAAAGGTAGTACGGATAAACCAGTCTGACAACGAGGTAACTGTACATTATATCGACCCGGACCGACCGGACGATGTCATGACGCGTACTGCCGACTGGTGCATATGCACGATCCCCCTTTCCATTCTCAGCCAGACTCCAGTGGATGCATCACCTGCCTTGCGTGAAGCAATAGCGGCCGTGCCCTACGCCAGCTCTGTGAAAACCGGTCTCGAGTTCAAACGACGCTTCTGGGAGCAGGATGAAAGTATTTTTGGCGGGGTCACCTATACGGACTTGCCGATAAAGGCCATATCATACCCGATGTATGATTACTTCAGCGATGGTCCAGCGGTGCTGCTGGGCGCCTACACCATTGACGATGCAACCAGCTTTACCATGTCGTCCATGAGCGCACGGGAACGTGTTGCACTTGCCGTGGCTTATGGGAAGCAGATACACCCTCAGTATGAAGATGAGTTTATTTCCGGTGTTTCCTGGTCGTGGCACCTCTCTCCCTGGTCGTTGGGATGCTACGGTCTCTGGACGGACGAGCTTCGTGAAGCTCATTACGACACGTTATGCGAGATCGACAACCGTCTGGTGCTCGCGGGCGAGCACTGTTCATACATTCCTGCCTGGCTGGAAGGGGCGATTCTCTCCGGCATGGATGCCAGTAAACGCCTCCATGAAAAGGCTACTGCTGAAGCCAGAATTTGAGGTAGCAATGAAGAACATTACGCTTGCGGTGATTTTTCTCGGCATTGGCACGTTCCCCATCACGACAAATGCCGATACAGCCGTTCCCGCTGATCACAATAAAACAGCTGTCGTGAGTTCATCCCCGAACAACAACGGTGCTGAAAGGGCAGAAACGCAAGGAAAGGAAACAAGCTCAGGGCTAGCCAAGGACGCCGGCGAACGAGGCACTCCTCCCTGGACGAACGATAGCGCCAACATCAATCTGCAGCAGCCCCGGACGCCGCCTGACAAAAACCTGCCGGAGCCCTACACGGCGCAAGACTTCGAGGTGAAGCCCGAGTGGGACAAGCTCTTCGCGGATCACAGCCGCTTCTCCACCGAGAGCGGTGAAGAGCTGTATCATACCATGTGCCAGGCTTGCCACATGGAGGACGGTCAGGGCGCAAGCGAGGCCGGTGACTACCCCTCGTTTGTCGGTGATGAACGGCTACGCTCCCCCTTCTACCCCATTGATGTCGTGCTCAACGGCTTTCGTGGGATGCCGGGATTCCGCGACCAGCTATCCGACCAGCAGATTGCCGATGTGGTCAATTACCTGCGTACAAGCTTCGGCAACCAGCTAGAGTCAGACGTCACCCCCGAAGACGTTGTTCGAGTGCGTCACTAGTCAAGGGGCTTATGCAACAGCACCACGTCGGCGGCGGGAAACTCGATGCCAAGCTCGAGTTCATCGGCCAGCCAGCGAAAGCTGGCCTCGCTGAAGAAGCTCACATGGGTCGGGTCGAGAATGTAATGCCATTGTGTGAAGGCGGCGTGGTCGGTGAACCGCTTGGTCATCAACCCTAACCAGCCGCCGGGCCGTAGCCGAGCGGCGAGTCGCGCCAGCTCCCTGCCGGGAGAAAAGAGGTGCTCGACCACCTCGGTGGCGGTGATGAAATCATAGGTATGCTCGAGTACCGACGAGTCGGGCGCATAGAAGGGATCGTAGATGGCCATGGAATGGCCAGCCTCCTCGAACATCACCGACAGCGTCGGCCCCGGTCCGGCCCCGAAGTCGAGTCCACAGGTCCCGTCGGAAAGGCGCTCGCGTAGCGGCTCGAACAGCCGCGACAGGAAGCGGCGATAGCCGGGGTCGTCCGGCGTGTTCTCGTGCTGGTCATACACCGCCCGCTCCGCCTCGGGGGCAAGCCGGAAGGCCGGCGGTACGAACACCAGCGCGCAACGCCTGCAGCAATGATACTCGCGCCGCGTATCCCGGTGGTAGAAGGCGGTATCCACGGATGTGCATAGCGGGCAGGTCGGCATCCATCGTATCCTCTGGGGCAACATCCCCATTCTCCAAGGAGAGACGAATGCTGTCAGGTCTGGATCATCTGGTCATCACCGTGACCGATATTTCCCGTGCGGTCGACTTCTACTCTCGCGTGCTGGGGCTCGAGGTGCGCTACCGCGACCGCGAACGCGTCGATCTGATCCTCGGCGACCTGGCCCTACGCCTGCACTGGACCGCTACCGATATCGAGCCCCGCGCCGGCACCCCCACACCCGGCAGCCTCGACCTCTGCCTGCGCAGCCTGCTCCCCCTGGACGAGGTGGCGCGTCACTTGCAAGCACTGGACGTGGAGATCGAGCTGGGGCCGGTAGAGTGCCAGGGCGCCAATGGCAAGCTCGAATCCCTCTACCTGCGCGACCCGGACGGCAACCTGCTGGAGATCAGCCGGCCGCTGCGTCCTGCCTCCGAGGCCGACGAGACCCCTTGATGGTCTCGACGGTGGCATTGTCGCCCTCGCCGGGTATCATGTAACTGTCTACTTTCCCAAACCGAACCAGGACCTTGGTCTACGCATGAGCGACAACCTGCACAACGACGACCCGCATCGTGAAAACATAATCATCGAGAGCCCCGAGCCGGTCGACACGACGCTGCCCATGGTCATCTATGCCCTCTATCTGGCAAGCATCATCACCGGTGGACTGACCGCTCTAGTGGGCGTGGTCATTGCCTATGTCTACCGTGGCAAGGGCCCGGAATGGCTCGACCAGCATTACCGCTATCAGATTCGTACCTTCTGGATCGGCATGCTCTATTTCGGCCTGGCCGCCGTGCTGATGTTCGTGCTGATCGGCTTCGCGTTATGGCTGGTGGCCGTCGTGTGGCTGGTGATCCGCTGCGTCAAGGGCTTCAAGGGGCTCCAGGAGAAGCGTTCTCCCGAAAACGTGGACACCTGGCTGGTCTAACGCCATGGCCACACCGCCTTCCCGTACGAGCACTATCCAGGCTCGCGCCATCAAGATGCTGTGGCGTTCCCTGGCCGGCCGAGGCCCTGGCACCCTGTGGCGACTCGCCCGCCTGATCGGCCCGCTGGTGCACCGCTTCAGCCGCCGCGAGCGCGAGGTGACCGAGACCAACCTGGTCCAGGTCTATCCGGACATGGGCGCTGCCGAGCGACGCCGGCTCGCCGGTGACAGCTTGACCCACTCCGCCGCCACCATGCTCGAGATCGGCTTCGCCTGGATGGGCGAGCCCGAGCGCGTCGAATCCTCCCTGCTGGCCATCCATGGCCGCGAGCTGCTCGACGAGGCGCGCGCCGAGGGTCGCGGTGTCATCGTGCTGGCGCCTCACTTCGGCAATTGGGAGATCCTCAACTTCTGGCTCTCCAGCCACTTCCCCTTTACCGCCATGTACGAACCGCCCAAGATCGGCGAGCTCGACGCCGTGACCCGCGCCGGCCGCGAGCGCATGGGGGCGAGCCTGGTCCCGACCAACCCCCGCGGTGTGGCGGCCCTGCTCAAGGCGCTGAAGCGCAGCGAGGCGATCGGTATCCTGCCCGACCAGGAGCCGAGCTGGGGCAGCGGCGTCTTCGCTCCCTTCTTCGGACGCCCCGCCTATACCGCAACTCTGCTGCCCAAGCTCGTCGCCCGCACCGAGGCCCGCGTGGTCACCGGGGTGGCGCGACGCCTACCCGGCCGGGGCTTCGAGATTCACTTCCTGGCGGCCGATGAGCGCGTCTATTCCGCCGACGAAGTGACGTCCGCCACCGGCGTCAATGCCTGTGTCGAGGCAGCCATCGCCCTGGACCCCGCCCAGTACCAGTGGGAGTACAAGCGTTATCGCAAGGTAATCCAGGAGCAGGAAGGGCATCCCGACCACCGTCGCTTCCGGATCTACTGACGCCGGATCGACTCAGGCCGAACCGGCTGATGCCACGGTCTGAGCCCGCCTAGCGCCTGGCACCTCACGAAACGTAGCGGAACTCTTGCCGAGGATGTGAGCCTAATCTGCAGGCACCAGGGTCATATAACGAAGCCATATAGCGAATTCATATAACAACGATCCACCCTGGGGCATCACATTCTTCTCCTGGCCCGGCCTGCGCAGGGAATGCCGGCGGGATAACAGAGAGAGAGCTGCAGGTGAAGACGACACTGCAACGCTTAAGCCTTGCATTGCCGCTGGCCCTGGCCTTGGCCCTGACAAAGAATGCCTCGGCAGCAACGCAAGGCGAGTTATTCGACCAGATCACCGACCGGGCTCGACAGCTCGCCGCCGAGCCCTATCAGGAGCCCGAGCCGTCACTGCCCACCGAGCTGGTAGAGATGGGATACGACCAATATCGGGAGATCCGCTTTCGCCCGGACCAGGCTATCTGGAAGGACGAGGGGCTCTTCGAGGTACAGCTGTTTCATCCCGGCTTCCTCTATACCGAGCCCGTACGCCTGAACCTGGTCGATGACCAGGGAGAGGTGTCCCCCCTGCCTTTTCGCCAGGAACGGTTCCGTTATGACGGCGACGCTTCCCCGCTTGCCGAGCTTCCCCTCGACGACATCGGCCATGCCGGTTTTCGCCTGCACTATCCGCTAAACAGTGGTGAATACCGCGACGAATTTGCGGTATTCCTCGGCGCCAGTTACTTCCGCCTGACAGGGCGAGAGCAAGGCTACGGGCTCTCGACACGCGGACTCGCCATCGACACCGCCACCCCCCATGGCGAGGAATTCCCGGCGTTTCGTGAGTTCTGGCTGGTGAAGCCCGGCCCGGACGATACCCGGATGACCATCCTTGCCTTGCTCGACAGCCCCTCGGTGGCCGGCGCCTACCGCTTTGATATCCGTCCCGGGGAGGACACCATAGTCGATACCGAGGCGCGACTGTTCGCCCGCGAGACAATCGAGAAACTCGGCATTGCGCCACTCACCAGCATGTACCTGCATGGTGAGGTCGGCCGCCACCCCGACGACGACTTTCGCCCCAGGGTCCACGACTCCAGTGGCCTGGCCATGCAGACCGGCGAAGGTGAATGGATCTGGCGGCCGCTGAACAACCCGGAGAACCTCAGGCTTTCTCGCCTCCAGGACCAGGCCCCTGGAGGCTTCGGGCTGATCCAGCGCCAACGTGACTTTCAGGCCTTCCTGGATACCGAAGCGCATTATGAACGCCGCCCCAGCCAGTGGGTACAGCCACTGGAAGCATGGGGGCCGGGGAGCGTGGAACTGGTCGAGATCCCCAGTCAAAGCGAAACCAACGACAATATCACCGCCTACTGGGTGCCCGAGCAGTCGCTCGCCGCCGGCGAGGCTCGCACCTATCGCTATCGGACCCACACCTTCGCCGCCGTGCCCCCCGGGCAAGAGGTAGCGCGGGTGCTGCGCACTCGTCAGGGCTGGGCGGCGGTTCCCGGCCAGGAAAACCCGCCGCCCCACAGCCGTCGACAGTTCGTGGTCGACTTCCATGGCGGCGAGCTGTCGAGCCTCGCTGCGAGTCAACCGGTCGAGCTGTCACTGGAAAGCTCGAGTGGCGAAATCCTCGACCCTCGGGTAGAGCGTCTTCCGGGGGGCGAGGCATGGCGCGCCACCTTTCGCCTGGCCCCCGATAAGGACCAGCCGGCCGACATGCGCCTGTTTTTGACCCTGAATCAACACCGCCTGACGGAAACCTGGAACTATGTCTGGTACCCCGATGCGCTCCGCTGATCCCTGCTCCCCGGCCGACTCGACACCGCCGCCCTGGCGCGGGACGCGCCGCCTGCTCTTTGCCCTGCTCTTCGCGGGGACCGTCGCCCTGGGTGTCTGGGCCATGTTTCGGATCCTGATCGTGGGGGGTGTGTCTCCCCTGGAGCTCATCATCCTGGGGCTATTCACGATCACCTTTGGCTGGATCACCATCGCCTTCTGGAGTGCGGTGATCGGCTTCATACTGACGCTAACCCGTCGCGACCCGGTAGCCCTGTCGAGACGCCGGTCGGTGGCTTCCCCCTCCGGCACTCGGTCGCGAACCGTCTTGGCCATGCCGATCCACAATGAGGACGTGGCCCGGGTGGTCGCCGGCCTGGAGGCCACCTGCCGCGACCTGCCCAATGACGCCCCCGAGCGGCAGATCGAGGCCTTTATACTCAGTGACAGCACCGACGACGCCATCATCGCCGACGAGACGGCCCAGGTAGCCGCCCTCCAGGCACGGCTGGCCAGGCAGTGCGACGTGCATTATCGCCATCGCAACAGCAACGTCGGCCGCAAGGCCGGCAACCTGGCCGAGTTCTGCCAACGCTGGGGCCGCCGCTACGATTTCATGCTGGTATTGGATGCCGATAGCCTGATGACCGGCGCCAGCATCGTCTCGTTGATCGATGCCATGCAGGCCAATCCACGCCTGGGGCTGCTGCAAACGGTGCCGATCCCGGTGCGTCAGGACAGCCTGTTCGGTCGCGCCAACCAGCTGGCTGCCTCTCTTTATGCGCCCATGCTGGCGGCGGGATTAAGCTTCTGGCACGCCGATGCCGCCAACTACTTTGGCCATAACGCCATCCTGCGAACCCGAGCCTTCATGGAAAGCTGTGGGCTGCCCGACTTGCCGGGCGACCCGCCACTGGGGGGCGAAATCCTTAGCCATGACTTTGTCGAAGCCGCCTTGCTGCGCCGGGCCGGCTGGCAGGTCCAGATGCAGACCGACCTCGCCGGCAGCTACGAGGAAATGCCCAGCCACCTGCTCGACTTCGCCAAGCGCGACCGACGCTGGGTTCAGGGTAACCTCCAGCATCTGCGCCTGCTCTTCGGGCGAGGCCTGCACGCCATGAGCCGCCTGCATTTCCTGTTCGGCGCCCTGGCCTACATCGCCTCGCTGATCTGGCTGGGGATCCTGGCGGTCAGCACGGCAGACGCCCTGACCCGCGCCCTCACCGAGCCGAACTTCTTTACCTCCGGTGCCCAACTATTCCCCGACTGGCCCCTCGCCCCTCCCCCCCTGATCATGCCTCTGTTGGCCGGCACCCTGGCCATGCTGCTGATGCCCAAGGTGCTGGGGCTGATACTGGCACTGAGGCGACGTCCTGCGGAGTTCGGCGGGCGCTCTCGTCTCGCGGCCAGCGTGCTGTTGGAAGCCCTCTTCGCCATGCTGATCGCGCCCATGATGATGATATTTCACAGTCGATTCGTCATCGGCGTGCTCGGCGGACGCACCGTGGCCTGGGATCCTCAGTCGCGCGAGGGGCGCGCCGTTCCCTGGCAAGAGGCCTGGCGTCATACCTGGCAGGCGACCCTGGTCGGGCTGCTCTGGGCCGTCATTACCTGGTGGTACACCCCCGTCTTCTTCTGGTGGCTGACACCGGTATGGCTGGGACTCCTGCTGTCCGCGCCGCTGGTGCGCTGGAGCAGCAGCCTGACCCTGGGGCATGCACTGCGCCGCGCCGGCCTGCTGCTGGTGCCCAGCGAGACGCACCCTCCCGTGGTCCTTCGCGAGCTGGCGAGACAACCAGCCGCGACCGGTCAGGCCTCCCTTGTGCCACCACCGGAAGAGCTTCCCGACGAGATGCCGATACAGTCCTTCTCGGCGTTCGACCACCAGGCCTCGCGATACACGGAGAGGCATAACACACCGGCCCGCCGCCGAAAGGTGGCAAGGAAACGCTAGGGTGCTAGAGTAGAAGGCTCGCTTGACGGGGTGCCGGTGGAGCCGGCTGAGATCGCCATATGACAGTCCATCATTGTCATCACGGCGAAGCCCGTTGAACCTGATCCGGCTAGTACCGGCGTAGGGATCAAGCGGTAGCATGGCCACTTCCTGCCCCCTACCCGTCCCTGCGCCCCACTCCGGATCACCTTCCCTGACCGGAGGCATGATGAGCTACCAGTTTGACGACCTGACCCAGGCTTGCCACGACGACTGGCGCGCCTATATCGAACACGACTTCGTGCGTCAGCTGGCCGCCGGCACCCTGCCGGATGAGGCGTTTCGTCACTACCTGAAGCAGGACTATCTGTTTCTGATCCATTTCGGGCGCGCCTACGCCCTGGCCGTCTACAAGAGCCGCGACATCACCGAGCTGCGCCATGGCCTCGAGGGCCTCAAGACCATCATCGATGTCGAGCTTGGCCTGCACATTGACTACTGTCGTGAATGGGGCATCTCGGAGGCCGACCTGGCCGGCTTGCCGGAAGCCAGGGCGACCATGGCCTATACCCGCTATGTACTGGATACCGGCAACCGCGGCGACCTGCTCGATATGCACGTGGCCCTGGCGCCCTGCCTGGTGGGCTATGGCGCCATCTCCCGGTGGCAGGCCAAGCAGCCCTTCACCGTACGCGGAGACGCCAACCCCTTCGAAAAATGGCTGCAGATGTATGCAAGTGACGAGTTCCAGGCCGCCATGCACGACGAGATCGCCTGGCTCGATGCCCGCCTGGCCGACGTCACGCCCGAGCGTTTCGCCCAGCTGACCACCATCTTCCGTGATGCCACTCGCCTGGAGATCGACTTCTGGCAGATGGGGCTCGACCAGAGCCTCTAAGGCCTTCGCCTTCCTCCACGTCCATGATGCAGAGTGCCCCGCTGCCTGGGCAGCGGGGCACTCCTTATCCGGCTCGTATCAGTCACGCTCAGAAACGATAGCGCACCCCTACGCTGGCCGCGTCGAAGGTATATTGATCTTCGTCCAGATAGCGAATGTAGTCGGCACCCAGGGACACATTGGGCGCCACATCGAATTCGGCACCGGCGCCGTAGGAGAAGCCGGATTCACTATCGACATCACCGTCCACCTCGGTCATGCCGGCCAGGCCATAGAGGCGGAACTCCTGGGAGACCGGCAGGATGCCCTTGGCATAGAGGCCCACCAGGGAGTCCAGTTCGACGGCGCCATCGGAGCCGCCACCCCCCAGATGGCCTTCCACGGCGAGGTAATCATTGAACTGCAGGCCGCCGTTGACCCGCAGGCCCACGCTATCACGGCTATCGGCAGGGCCATCGGGCTCGAGCTCCCAGAACATGGCGTCACCGCCCACATAGCCCTGGGGATAAACGAGCTGCTGAGCCTGGGCGGCGGTTGCACCGGCGGCAAGAAAGACGGAAGTCACAGCGGCGATGGTAAGAGTCTTCATGGCGCACTCCTTATTAATGAACACTGTTTCCTAACACCAACAAGTGTGCTCGCTCTACGACGATGTATCAAGTGACAAATGTGCAAAGTTCCACTACGCGACGTCGGCGAATGACGACATACCGTTGCCAGCACCTCCCCGCTATACTGATTTTTCAGGGTCTTCGACGCCGGAAAGGATTCAGGAATGCGCCACTGGTTGATTGCCAACACGAAAGCCGGCGGCGGCGACCGCGGGGCCGACTTCTGGGCGCCGCGCCTCGAGCGTGCCGGTATCACGCCTCTGCGGGTACGCGACCTGGCCGGGGAGAACTGGGACAAGGACCTCGAGGCCGGCGATATCGTGCTGGTCGCCGGCGGCGACGGCAGCGTCAACCGGGCCGCCCGGGCATGCCTCGAGCGTGGCGCCATTCTCGGCATACTGCCCTCCGGCACCGCCAACGACTTCGCCCGTAACCTCAACCTGCCGGAAGCCCCGGACGCCCTCTGCCGGGTGATGGCCAGAGCCCGGGTAGAGCGAGTCGATGTCGGCTGGCTCGATGACCAACTGTTTCTTAACGTGGTGCATATCGGTCTCGGCACCCTGCCCACCACCCAGGCCTCCACGCGTCTCAAGCGCTGGCTCGGCCGCTTCAGCTATGCCGCCATGCTGCCGCAGCTGAGGCGCCTGGGGCTCATGCGTGGTTTCACGGCCAGCATCGAGACGGATAACCAGCGCAGCGAAGAGCGCTGGCTATCCTTGGCCATTGCCTCGGGGTCCTTCTTCGGCGGCGGAACCCGGGTACCCGGCGCCTCGCCGCGCAACGGCAAACTGACCCTCGTCGCCGTGCGTCCCCGACCCTGGTGGCAGCTGCTGCGCACCTTCCTGGTCACACGCCTGAGCGGCAAGACGCCAGCAGATGACGACAGCGTGCTGCAGGTCAACACAGCCGCCTGCCGAATCCAGATGACGTCCAGGCGCCGAGTGACCGCCGACGGCGATCTGCTGGGGAAAGTCAGCGAACTACAGGCCCGCATCGACAAGGATGCCCTACGGGTGATTACCGGCAGCTGACAGGCCCCTTACCCCTTGTTCGACAATCCCAGTATCACGATGCCCACCAGGACCATGCCGCCGCCCATCAGCTGCACGGGGGATAGCGTCTGGCCGAGTATCAAGTAGCCAAGTACCAATGCCGCCACCGGCTCCATGTTCAGCGCCGGCGCATTACTCGCCATGTTCAGGCGGGGCACACTGATAAACAGGATGGAGAAGCCCACGCCGTAGAACAGTCCGAGCGCGGCAAGCCCCCAGGCGCCAGTGGCGCTCTGCGGCAGATCCATGCCACCCGGCACCAAACCAACGGCGCCCGCCGCCAGCATGCTGACCAGCACCGTGAGCATGGTCAGCAGACTGCGCAGGGTGCTGCCTACCCCGGCCAGGCGATGCTCGGTAATCCATAACGCCCAGGAAAAGACAAACGCGGCGGCAAGCCCCAGCCCCAGGCCTAGAAACCAGTCGGGCCCCATGGCAGCGGGGTCGGCGATCCAGGTCGGCACATCGAGCACCACGACCAGGCCGACGAGAATCACCCCCATGATCAGCGCCGTCCGGGCCGTTGGCCGTGGGCCGCCCATCGCCCAGCTGATCAGGGCCAGCTGGATCGGCAGAGTATTCATCAGCAGCAGCGCCACCACCACTGGAATGCGTGCCACCGCCGAATACAGCGAGAGGCTCTGCACGACGACCAGCAGTCCCACCAGTAGCTGCCAACCCGCGGTACCAGCCGGCAGGCGCAGTGACTTGCGCTGCAGTAGCACCAGGGCTCCGAGCACCACCACGGCCACCAAGGAGCGCACCAGAATCGCCAGCAGCAACCCGGTGCCTTCATCGAAGGCGACGCGCGCGGCGACATGATTGGTGGCAAACAGCGTGGCCACGCTGCACAGCAGCATGATGGCCAGCGGACGGGATAACATGGTGACTTTCGACATGGGGCTTCCTTGCACGAACAATAGGGCAGCAGGCTCTTCGATCCAGAATATGACGCGCGTCAAGTCATGGCACTGCCGGTGGCAAACCACCATGTTAGCCTAACGTCTCATCCTTTCCACGAGGCTCTTCGATGCGCGACCCGGTCCTGGTGATCAACTGTGGCTCCTCCTCCATCAAGTACGCCCTGGTGCCGGATGATCCGTCCCTCCCACGCCAGTCAGGCCTGGCCGAGCGACTGGGTGGCACCGATGCCCGCCTCAAGGGCGTGGATGCCGACGGCCGCGAGTTTTCTCAACCCCTGCACGGCGCCGATCATGACGAGGCCATGTCGGTGATTCTGGAGGTGCTGAACGGCCCGGCACCGGCAGCGGTGGGCCACCGTATCGTACACGGCGGCGAGCGATTTACCGCTGCCACCCGAATCGACCCCGCCGTACTGCGTGCCATCGACACCACCGGCGACCTGGCACCGTTGCACAACCCCGCCAACCTGGTAGGGGTACGCGCCACCCTGGCCCTGTTTCCCGAACTGCCCCAGGTCGCGGTCTTCGATACGGCCTTCCACCAGAGCCTGCCACCGCGGGCCTATCGCTACGCCCTGCCTCAGCACCTCTATGCCCGGCACGGCATCCGACGCTACGGCTTTCACGGTAGCAGCCATGCCTATGTCAGCGGCCGTGTCGACCACCTCAGCACTCGCGCCCATGGCGGCTGGCTGATTGCCCACCTGGGCAACGGCTGCTCGACCTGTGCGGTGTGGCAGGGTCAGAGCCAGGATACCAGCATGGGGCTGACGCCCCTGGAAGGCCTGGTCATGGGCACCCGCAGCGGCGACGTCGACCCCGGCCTGCATGCTCACCTGGGCCGCCAGCTCGGCTGGTCGCTGGAGCGTATTGACACCCTGCTCAACAAGGAGAGCGGTTTGCTCGGCCTCTCCGGGCTCTCCAACGACATGCGCCGCCTGGAGCAGGCCGCCGCCGAGCATCATAGTGGTGCCGAGCTCGCCCTCGAGGTGTTCTGTTATCGCCTTGCCAAGTCTCTGGCCGCTCTCTCCTGCGCCCTGCCCCGGCTCGATGGCATCGTCTTCACCGGCGGCATCGGCGAGAACGCCAGTGCCGTGCGTGCACGAGTGGTGGAGGCCCTGCCCCACTTCGGGCTGCGTCTCTCGGCGACCGCCAACGCCGCTACCGTGGGCGGCCATGAAGGGCGCATCGATGCCAACACCCCTGGCCCCGAACTGTGGGTGATTCCCACCGATGAAGAGGGCCAGATCGCCTTCGAGACCCGCCAACTCCTCAACGAGACACCTGCATGAACGCCAGTGCGACACGCCCCGCTCCCCGCACCCTATTACTGGTACCCACCGGCACCGGCGTCGGTCTCACCTCGGCCTGCCTGGGCCTGATTCGCGCCCTGGATACGCTGGGCCTCAAGGCCGGCTTCCTGCGCCCCTTCCGTCAGGATGAGTTCAACGGACCCGGCCCGGACCGCTCCACGGCACTGGCCCGCACGACCCTGGGGCTCACGCCGCCCGAACCGCTGTCTCAGGCACACCTGGAACGACTCCTGCGCGACGCCCGCATCGCCGACCTGATGGAGGAGGCCGTCGCCCGTCACACCCAGGCCGCCGACAGCGAAAACGACGACCACCCGGACCTGATCGTCGTCGAGGGTCTGGTCGCCAGCCCCCGGAGCAGCTATGCCGGCCAGCTAAATGCCGAGCTGGCGCGCGCCCTGGACGCTCGCGTGATCCTGGTGGCCGATGGCGACCTCGAGAATCCGCGCCAGCTGGCAGAACAGCTCGACCTTCATGCTCAGCCCTTCGATGGCGTTCGCTCTGCCCGCACCCTGGGGTGCATCCTGATGCGCGTTCGCCCTCTGCCTGCCGCGGCCAGCAGTCCCTCGCTGGCCGCGCCGGAGCTGGCCGCAAACTGCAACGGTGAGCTTGCCGATACGCTGCGCGAGTATCTTCCCGCCCTGGACGGCCAGCAGTTCCGTCTGATCGGCGCCGTCCCCTGGCACGACGCCCTCTCCGCTCCCCGCGTCCTCGATGTGGCCCGTGCACTGGATGCCCGGTTCCTGCATGAAGGCGATGCCGCGACCCGCCGCGTCATGGGCACCAGCCTGTGCGCTCGCAGTGCCTCCCGTGCGCTGCACGCCTTCAAGCCCGGACGTCTGGTCGTCTCTCCCGGCGATCGCGACGACATCCTGCTGGCCGCCGCACTCTCCACCATGAACGGCACACCGCTGGCCGGGATACTGCTGACCCATGGCGACCGGCCCAGTGAGTCGATGGTGGATATCTGTCGTCCCGCCCTGCGTACCGGCCTGCCGGTACTGTCGGTCGACTCGGACAGCTTCGATACCGCCAAGCGCCTCGACCGCATGGCCAATGATATTCCCATCGATGACGCCGAACGCGCCGAGCAGGTGACTCGCTTCGTCTCCAGTCATCTGGATCTTCACTGGCTCAAGGAAACCCTGAGTCGAGGCTACCCACGCCGGCTTTCACCCGCCGCCTTCCGGCACCAGCTGGTCCTGCTGGCCCAGCAGGCCGACCGGCGTATCGTGCTGCCCGAAGGCAGCGAACCACGCACCGTGGAGGCCGCCGTGATCTGCCAACAGCGTGGTATCGCCCGCTGCGTCCTCCTCGGCAGGCGCGAAGAGATCGAGGATGTCGCCCGCCAGCGCGGCATCACGCTGCCCGAGACACTCGAGATCATCGACCCCGACAGCATCCGTGCCCACTACGTGGCCCCCATGGTGGAACGCCGGGCCGGCAAGGTGAATGCGCTTACCGCCGAGGCTCAGCTGCAGGACAATGTGGTGCTCGGCACCATGATGCTGAGCGAGGATGAGGTCGACGGCCTGGTCTCCGGCGCGGTGCATACCACCGCCAATACCGTGCGCCCCGCCTTCCAGCTGATCAAGACCGCCCCGGATTACCGCCAGGTGTCGTCAATCTTCTTCATGCTGCTGCCCGAACAGGTCGTGGTCTATGGCGACTGCGCGGTCAATCCCGACCCGGATGCCGCGGCCCTGGCCGAGATCGCCATTCAGAGCGCTCGTTCGGCAGCGGCCTTCGGCATCGAGCCCCGGGTGGCGATGATCAGCTACTCCACCGGCGCCTCCGGTTCCGGCGCCGACGTCGAGAAGGTTCGTCAGGCCACGCACCTGGCCCGTGAACGATCGCCCGAGCTGTGCATCGATGGCCCGCTGCAATACGATGCCGCCGCCATCGAGAGCGTGGGCCGCCAGAAGGCCCCCGATTCGCCGGTTGCCGGTCGCGCCACGGTATTCGTGTTTCCCGACCTCAACACCGGCAACACCACCTACAAGGCGGTACAGCGCAGCGCCCACGTCGTCAGCGTCGGCCCCATGCTGCAGGGGCTCAACAAGCCGGTAAACGACCTCTCGCGTGGCGCCCTGGTCGACGATATCGTCTACACCATTGCCCTCACCGCCATCCAGGCGGCTCAGGCCGGCTGATTCATCGCGACGACATTCGACAGCCGCGGCGACTGGCCGCGGCTCGCCAATGGGAATATGCTGGATGTACCAGAGCCTTCGCCCCCGAAGGCTAGAACCAATACGGAGAGAGAGATGCCCGGCTTGCTTCCCGATGTCGACCCCGATGGCCTGCTGGAGTATTCGGTGGTCTATACCGACCGCTCGCTGAACCATATGTCGGCGCGCTTTCAGGAGGTAATGCGTGATATCTCCACGCACCTCAAGAAGGTCTACCACGCCCATAGCGCGGTGATCGTGCCGGGCAGCGGCACCTTCGGCATGGAGGCCGTCGCTCGGCAGTTCACCAAGAACCGGCGCACTCTGGTGCTGCGCAACGGCTGGTTCAGCTACCGCTGGAACCAGATCCTCGAGATGGGCCAGATCACGGGCGACGTCAACGTGCGCAAGGCCCGTCGGCTCGACGAGAATGACGCCACGTCCCCGTTCGCGCCGGCACCGCTGCAGGATGTGCTCGACGCGATTCACGACGCCCAGCCCGATATCGTCTACGCACCCCACGTCGAAACCGCCTCGGGCATGATGCTGCCCGACGACTATATCCGTCAGGTGGCCGATGCCATCCACGAGGAAGGCGGCCTGCTCGTGCTCGACAGCATTGCCTCCGGCACCATGTGGGTCGACATGCAGGACCTTGGCATCGACGTGCTGATCAGCGCCCCGCAGAAGGGGTGGAGCTCCTCTCCCTGCTGCGCCATGGTGATGCTGTCACGGCTGGCCCGCGAAACCATCGAGGAAACCACCAGCACCAGCTTCGCCTGTGACCTGAAGAAGTGGCTTACCGTCATGGAAGCCTACGAAAACGGCGGGCATGCCTATCACGCCACCCTGCCCACCGATGGCCTGGTCAAGCTGCGCGAGGTCATGCTCGAAATGGACCAGTATGGCCTCGACAAGCTCCGTGAAGAGCAGCAGGCACTAGGTAGCGGCGTACGCGAACTGCTTGCCGAGCATGGTTTCAAGAGCGTGGCCGCCCCCGGTTACGAGGCGCCCGGTGTGGTGGTCTGCTACACCGACGACCCGGGCCTGGTCGGCCGCTTCGCCGAAGAGGGGCTGCAGATTGCCGGAGGCGTACCGCTGATGTGCGATGAAGGTGACCAGTTCCAGACCTTCCGCATCGGGCTGTTCGGCCTGGAGAAGCTTCACCAGCACCAGCGGGCCATCGACAACCTGCGCCAGGCCCTGGAGAGAATCGCCGAGCCGACCCAACCCGAGGCCGACGAGTCCTAGCCCGCGATCGAGCGGCATGGACGGCCAGCGGTTCACCCACCGGCCATAATACGCACCATCAAAACGGGCGGCCCTGGGGCCGCCCGTTTTGATGGTTATCTATCGTCGAGACAATCAGGCGGCACCGTAGCCGCGCGGCACATAGCCCAGGTTGTTCTCGACGTCCTTGACCCCGGCAGTGTTTTCCGCCGCTACCTGCACCGCCATGCTCTCCGTGTTGCTCTCTACCAGGCCCCAAAGCTCCACCTTGCCTTCGCTGACGATGACGTTGATGCGACCCACCAGCACGCCTGTATTGACGTCGATCTCCTTGCGGATCGCCTCACGAATCCTGCGATCATCCGTGCTGACCTCTGGCTCCTGACCGGCCATGGCAAACCCCTGGAGCAGATTGGCACGACTGACGATACCCACCAGCTTGCCGTTGCTGACGACAGGCACCCGCTTGATGTGATGCTTTTCGAGAAGGCGCGAGATCCGGGCCAGCGGCATGTCCTCGTCGATGGTAAGCGGTTCGGGCGTCATGATCTCATAGGCGCGTCGCCCATGAGTCTTGACGTACTCGGCGGGGTCATTGACCGCAAATAGCCGCAGCCACCAGGATTTGCTGCGCTTGTCATCTTCGACGCGTCGAATCAGGTCGCCTTCGCTGACGATACCCAGCACCTGGCCGGCGTCACTTACCACCGGCACGGCACTGATACCGTGTTCCACCAGCAAGCTGGCGATCTCGCGCACCTCACTGTCACGGCTTACGGTGATGACGTTACGGGTCATGATATCGGCAGCTTGCATCGACGTTCTCCAGCGGGTTCAGGAACTTGTATAGAATTAACATAGCAACGCGCGGAACCTCCTGCCTTGATCCAGGCCAAGAACCATCAACGCTCATCCTCGATGGTGCCCTCTCCCTTCGCTTTGGGCAAACGCTTCAACCCTGGCAGCGCCGGGCCCGGTTCCGTATGCTGAGCGCCAATCCCGGGCCATCACCCCGGGGCGCCCTCTGTTCCTCGCGACTACGGATACTGCCATGACCGATGACCTCCAGCATGCCGCCCGCCTGGCGCTCTCCCTGTTGGACCTGACGAGCCTCAACGACGACGACAGCGATCGCAGCATCGAATCGCTGTGCCGCCGGACCCGGACCCCCGTCGGCTATCCGGCAGCCGTGTGCGTCTACCCGGCCTTCGTCACGACCGCCCAGCGAACCCTCAAGGCCCTCGACCTCGCGGGCAAGGTCAAGGTCGCCACGGTGACCAACTTCCCCGACGGCGGAGATGACATCATGGCCGCCGCCCGCGAAGCTCGGGAAGCAGCCGCCGCCGGTGCCGACGAGGTAGACGTGGTATTTCCATATCGCGCGCTGCTGGACGGCGACGAGGAAACCGGCCGTGAGCTGGTGGCCTGCTGCGATCAGGGCTGCGGGGACGCCACTCTCAAGGTGATTCTCGAGACCGGTGAACTCAAGGACCCGGCGCTGATCCGTCGCGCGGCGGAACTGGCCATCGAAGGCGGCGCCACCTTCCTCAAGACGTCTACCAGCAAGAACGCCGTGGATGCCAGTCTGGCAACCACCGAGCTCTTGCTCGACGTCATCAAGGCGAGCCAGCGCGATGTCGGCCTCAAGATCGCCGGCGGGATTCGCACCACCGAGGATGCCCTGGCCTATCTGCAGCTCGCCGAGCGTGTCATGGGCAGAGCCTGGATCACGCCTCAGCACATGCGCTTCGGCGCCTCCGACCTGCTCGATGACCTGCTGGCCAACTCGGGGCTGGGCAGCGCCTAGCCCTGGTCGTGCCCCGGTCCCTCGGCGTGGACCTGCTCCACGTCGACGATCCGCGAGCGACTCATTACGATTTTCCAGCGCTGCAAGGTGGGCGGCGCATTCCCTTGAGTCTCGCGGATCACCAGGTTGAGGAGGTGGCGTTTCTCCACCTCCTCGCGAACCACCTGGTCACCCTCCTCCAGCCGATAAACGCGACGATTGCCCTTGTCCATCAGGCGGGCAATCGACGACACATCGACCGTCAGCGTCTCGCGGGTGTGCTCATAGCCGCTGAGAAATCGCGTGGGCGACATCCGCGAACTTGAACAGTAGTGCAACACCACCTCTTCACGCTGGGCCACGCTGCGCTTGCGTACTCGCTGGATTTCCTCGTCGAGCTTGGAGAAGCGCTTATAGTCAAACCACTCGAGCTGACGCCCCACCACCTGGCTATGCGTCGGGTCCAGGTACTGGCGGCGCCACTTGGGACGGCCACGGCGCAGCAGTCGCCACAGGGTGTTGCGCAGATCATCCTTGAACACCTCGCGCAGGGCGTAGATGCCGGCCATGGCCAGCACAAACAGCACGGTGATATCGGCCAGCACGGTGCGGATCTCGAGCAGCCCCAGCGAGACAAACACCATGACCACCGCGGTCGCCAGCGCCTTCACCGCCTTCTGTTCGGCGTTGCCCAGCTCCTGGGTCTTCTGCTTGAGCGTCACCGGGTATTCGATCAATCGGCGCAACAAGCGCATCTTGTTGGACATGCGCGTGGAGTCGCCGGTCACCCGGTCGGAGTTGTATTCCCGTTCGCGACGATAGTCGTCTTCGGCTCGACAGATCTCCACCAGGCGTGTGCGCAGCGCGCGATAGCGTGAACCCCGCGGTAACCCGGCCAGCAGCGCCAGCAGCCGCTGCTCGGTAAACCAGGAGAGGTAGTTGTCGATGGTGGCGAAGTAGCGATGCAGACTTTCCTCACTGGGTTCCTGACGCCGCAGGCGGCGCAGGATGTGGACCGCCAGATCGACATGCTCGGTCAGCCGCTGCTCCAGGCTCGGAGCCTGTTCCTTTTCCGTTGCTTTCCTGGACGAGGCGCCTGTCTCGGACGACCGGCCGCTGGCGTTGGCCCTTGCCGGCGCCTCGCCCTGCTCACCCTTCTCGGTTCTTTCCGCCTTCTCGGCCTTCTCGGCCTTTTCCGCCTTTTCCGCCTTTCTGGCACGTCGCACATCATCGAGCAGCGGCGGAATCGCCCCCTCCATGGCTACCACATACTGATAGGCATAGAGGCTAAGACTCAGGCGATAATGTTCGGCATCGAGCTTCCCTCGCTCGGCCAGTCGGCTAAGCACCAGCGGCAGACGATAGCGGTCACTGAAGTAGGTGCGCTTGACATAGATGGCTCCGTGATAGAAGTCCTCCTCGGCGATCACCTGACCGGTCAACCCCAGCTCTCCCGGTACGAAGAGATAGAGGTCGAGCCGGTGCGAGGTTTCCTCCTGCAACACGCGGGAAACCTTGAAGTGCAGGCTATCCTGACGATCTACCTTGATCATGGGCGGCTCACGTTAGGCAGGGCTACTGGCCCGGGTCAGGCGAGCCACCACTGCTGCTCGTCTGATGATGGGGGTCGGCGACACCGGCGCGACCCGGCGCGCGGCCCGCCGCATCACGAGAACCGCCTCCATCACCGCAACGCTCGCTGGCACCATCCAGGCGCCCGCCGCCATGACCCTCCATGCTGACGCTGAGCCGCGGCACCCCAAGGTCGACGTCCTGGGCCTCCATGCGTTGCTTGAGCATCAGGTTGAAGGCACGGGCCACGTCCCATTGCATCTCGGGGGCGGTACGAAAGCGCATACGCAGGATCGGGCAGCCGTCTTCGAAGGCATGGATGCCCTGCATCTCCAGCGGCGACCAGATGTAGTGGCGCATCATCGGATCCTGGCGCAGCGCCTGGGCGGTCTCCTGCATCAATGTGATGGCGTCATCGATACGCATCTCGTAGGGAATGCGAATCTTCATCAGCGCAATGCCGAACTGCCGCGACATGTTGTGAATCGATTCGATGCGGCTGAAGGTGATGATATGCACGATGCCATCGAGGTCACGCAGGCGCACGGTGCGCAGGGTCAGGCCCTCGACCGAGCCCATATGCCCATTGATCTCGACGAAATCATCCACCGCGAGGGAGTCCTCGATCAGGATGAAGATACCGGTGATCAAATCCTGCACCAGGGTCTGGGCGCCGAAACCGATCGCCAGACCGATGACACCGGCACCGGCCAGCAGCGGCGTCACGTTGACCCCCAGGTTGGCCAGCCCGACGATGCTGGCGATGATCACGATGGTCGTGAACATGACATTGCGGATCATCGGGGTAATGGTCTGGGCCCGGGCCTGGTTGACCCGCCGCCCGCGGGAGCGCGCCGAGCTGGTCAGGGCACGCTGGATGGCGGTATCGGCGAAGATCCACGCCAGCCAGGCCAGCAGCAGGGTCAGGGCGATGGCCAGCAGGGCCTGGCCGATGCGCGCGCTGGCCACCCCCTGGGTGCCGATGCCCAGCAGCGAGCCACTCCATACCTGCAGAAACAGCTCACCGAAGGTCAGCCAGGCGGCGACATGGGCCAGCACATAGCCGAACCGTTCGAGTCGCACACGGTACTGGCTGGTACGGCGGCGGCGCTGGCGGCTCTTGCGCCGCTCGCCGTGGCGCCGGACCAGGCCGGTCACCACCAGCACCAGCACCAGCAGCGCCGCCGAAATGATGGAGCGCGCCAGGGCGGTGCCCACATCGCCGCCGGTGACGAAGATCGCCACCAGAGAGCCCCCCACCAGCAGCAGCGCCGGGACATGCCATAGGCGTCCCAGCACCTGCACGATGCTGGCGCTGGCCCCGGTGTCACGGCGCTCGCTCCACGGGCGATTGCGGATGATATGTTCGATGGGTCGCTTGAATCGCAGAATGAAGCGCACGCTGAGCAGGGCCGCCAGCATATTGGCCAGGACGGACAGCAGACCGGCAAGCTCGTTGCCGAGCAGCGTAGTGAGGCGCCCGGAGTTGAAGGCATCTCCCAGTGCCACCAGGGCACCGATCACGAACAACGGACGCAGGCCATGATTCTGCACCAGCTGCACCGCCACGAACCGGTGCCCCCGGGTAAACTCGGACACGAAGGTCTCCAGCACCACCGACAGGGTGCGACCACACAGGGCGACATAGGCCACCACCAGCGTCAGCACACGCCCGCTGCTGGGCGGCACCAGCTGGGCGATCCCCAGCACCAGTGCGAAGGCCAGCGTCCAGGGCAGCATGCGGCGCAAGAAATGTACGCCGAGCAGCCAGGCGCGCGGCTCCCGCGGAAGGTCCAGGGGCCAGCCGCGACGCCTGGCGAACAGGCGCCCCAGGGCCGTCAGGATCACCAACAGCCCGCCCCAGATCACCAGCAACACCGTGGCCTCGACCGCAAAGCGGATCAGGTCGGCATTACCGGTCTCGGCCACCAGGGCACTCAGATCATGCCAGCCCTGATTGAGCTGAGCCTTCCAGTGCGCCACTGGCGACCGCTCTCCCTCGGCCTGCTGGCCCAGGTCGTTGATGGTCTCCGCCAGGGCGCCGAGCAGGCCCTCCCGCGGCGTAATCCCGCTACTCTCGGTCGCCTCGCCGTGTACCTCTTGCAGATCCTGCAGGCTCTGCAGCAACTGGCCACGCCGCTCGGCGTCCTCGAGAGTGGAGATGATGCGCTGCAGCGACTCCTGAAAGGCCTCGGGATCATGTCGCTGCTGATCCGCGGAGGACGTCACCAGGCCCGGCAGGTTGACGGCCTGGGCCTGGACGGCCGCGGCGGGCAGCAGCCAGAGGGCCAGCCCCAGCAGGAGCCCGAACAGCGAGGCCCAGGCGGCAGGGCCGGGGCCGAGGCGACGATAAGGGAACATCACATCTCCATGTTGACGGGTAATCGAGGCGTCGTGGGTCGAGACCGATATGATACGCTCGCAAACGCTTATATGTGACGTACAGGATGCCGCCATGACGCCGCTATCGCCACCCGAACCACACACCCATGATGGTGAGACGCGCCGTGTGGGCGTCGAGATCGAGTTCGCGGGTCTGCCGCCACAGGATACCGCCGCCGTGGTTTGCGCGCTGTTCGGCGGCGAGGTTCGGGTGCTCAGCCCCCATCGCCTCAAGGTCGACGATACTCGCTGGGGTCACTTTACCATCGAGCTCGATACCCAGTACGCCCACCCCGACGCGGAAATACTCGATGCCATGCCCAGCGGCGACAGCGAGTGGGAGCGCCACCGTCACCGGATGCGGGTCGACTTCCACAGCCGAACCCGAGAACTGATCGGCGATGTCGTCACCGGCCTGGTGCCCACCGAGATCGTCTGTCCGCCGATCCCCTGGAATGAGCTCGAACGGCTCGACAAGCTGTTCGAGGCGCTGCGCGAGCAAGGCGCCAAGGGTACCGACGCCAGCTTGCTCTACGGATTCGGGCTGCACCTCAATCCCGAGGTGCCCAGCCTCGAGGCGGCGAGCCTGCTCGATCATCTACGCGCCTACCTGCTGACCGCCGAGTGGCTGCGTGAACAGATCGATGTCGACATCACCCGCGAGGTCCTGCCCCATGCCAACCCCTTCCCCAAGGCCTATGCCCTCAAGATCCTGGCTGAGGACTATGCCCCGGATATCGACACCCTGATCGGCGACTACCTGGCCGATAACCCGACCCGCAACCGCGAGCTCGACATGACCCCGCTGTTTGCCTACCTACGGCCGGACTATCCTCACGAGCTCTTCCAAAACAAGCTGGTCAAGGCCCGCCCCACCTTCCACTATCGGCTGCCCGACGCGCGCCTCTCGCAGCCGGGGTGGGGCTCGGCGGTGGAATGGAATCGCTGGCTGGAGGTGGAAAAACTGGCCGCCGACACCGCGACCCTCAGGCGCCGTGCCGCGGGCTACGTGGCCAAGCATACCCGCTCGCCGCTCACCCGCCTGTGGCTGAGCCTGCGGCGCTGGGTGAAGACGCCATGAGCCAGCGCCCCCTGATCGGTATTACCACCTCGGATCGCAAGAGCCATATTGCCTGGCTCTTCGACTGGTTTGCGGTATGGCGCCACGGTGGGCGGCCCCTGCGGCTATCGCCATCGCGCCCCTGGCCACCCCACCTCGATGGTTTGATCATCGGCGGCGGTGACGACATCCAGGCCCAGCTCTATGACGCCGAGGTGCAGATCGACGTACGCGTCGACCCCCAGCGCGATGCGCTGGAGCTGGAGCTGCTCGAGACCTTTATTCCCCGGGGCACGCCGGTGCTCGGCATCTGCCGTGGCGCCCAGCTGATCAACGTCTACCTGGGCGGCACCCTGGACCCGGACATCTATACCAGCCACGAGGGACTCAAGCGGCGACGCACCGTGCTGCCGCGCAAGACCGTGGATATCGTCGGTGACAGCCGGCTGCATCGCATCCTGCGGGTCACCTGGTGTCGCATCAACAGCCTGCATCACCAGGCCGTCAAGCAAGCCGGACGCGGCATCGAGATCGTCGCCCGTGACCGCGACGGCCTGGTGCAAGGCATCGAGTCCCGCGAGCACGATTTCTTGATCGGCGTCCAGTGGCATCCCGAGTGGCTGATCTTCAATCGCCCCCAACAGCGCCTGATCAGCGCCCTGGTAAGCGCCGCCCGCAACCCCACCCCCGGGGACTGTCCCCGGGGGTCTGGGGGACTGTCCCCGTGAGGCTGGGGGACTGTCCCCGGGGGTCTGGGGGACTGTCCCCGTCAGTTAGCCCTCCAGCTTGGCGTCGAGGGTGATCTCGGCATTGAGCAGCTTGGAGATGGGGCAATTCTCCTTGGCCCCATTGGCCGCCTCCTCGAAGGCCGCCTGATCGGCACCCGGCACTCGGCCCACGGTGGTCAGGTGGACGGCGGTCACCGAGAGGGAGTCCGGATCCAGGGTCACCTTGGCCTGGGTGTCGAGGCTGTCGGCGGTGTAGCCCGACTCGCCGAGCACCAGCGACAGCGCCATGGTGAAGCAGCCGGCATGAGCCGCGCCGATCATCTCCTCGGGATTGGTGCCCTCGGCACCCTCGAAGCGCCGACGGAAGTCATAGGGCGTATCCGCGAGGACACCACTCGGCGTGGAGAGGGTACCGCCGCCCTCCTTCAGGCTGCCCTTCCACTGTGCGCTGGCAAAGTTTTCAATAGTCATCGACGTCTCCTCGATCGTGGGTCATATGGGCACGCCGGTGATAGGCGTGCGCAGGTCATGCCTGGGTGTCTTGATACCTTAGACTATGGAGATGGCGAGCCGCGACGGCAAGGGCGCATTGCATCCTCGACACTCAGCACCCAGAATAAATGAAAAGCAATTCCATAAAAGCAATTCCATAAAAACAATTCCATAAAAAAAGGGAGCCACCGTATGCTTACCGCCCCCCACGTCACCCTGCCGGCCACCGCCCATGAGCCCGCCGTAATGCTACCCACCATCGGCCAGGGCTCCTGGTACATGGGCGAGGGGCTGGCCCCGCGCCGGGAAGAAATACGCGCCCTGCAGCATGGCCTGGCCATGGGGTTGACCCTGATCGACACCGCCGAGATGTACGCCGACGGCGGTGCCGAAGAGGTGGTTGGAGAGGCCCTGACGGGGCGCCGGGACGAGGCCTTCCTGGTCTCCAAGGTCTACCCCTGGAACGCCGGGCGCGATTCGGCCATCACCGCCTGCGAACGCAGCCTGCAACGGCTCGGCACCGACCATGTCGACCTCTATCTACTCCACTGGCCGGGCGGGATACCCCTCGATGAGACCCTCGAGGCCTTCGAGCGCCTGCGCGAAGCAGGCAAGATCCGCCGCTTCGGCGTCTCCAACGTCGATGTCGAGGAGCTGGCCAAACTCCACGCCCTGCCCGGCGGTTCGGACTGCGCGGTCAACCAGGTGCTCTATCACCTGGGCTCCCGAGGCATCGAGCACTCCCTGCTGCCGTGGCAACGATGCCACGGCATACCCACCATGGCCTACTGCCCACTGGCCCAGGCCGGCGGCCTGCGCGACGACCTGCTGGATCACCCCGAGGTGATGGCCATCGCCGCGCGTCTCGGCGTTACTCCGGCCCAGGTGTTGCTGGCCTGGGTCACCCGCCCGGTAGATGGCGCCCGCGACGTCATCGCCATTCCCAAGGCGGCCCGCCGCGAGCATGTGGAGCAGAACGCCGCCGCCCTGCACGTTCGCCTCGACGACGAGGCCTACACCCGGCTGGAAGCGGCCTTCCCGGCGCCCTCGCGCCGAGTGCCGCTGGATATCGTCTAGCCCTACCGGTGGCCAGGGGCTCTACGCCTGGCCCCGCAACCTGGCGAGGGCCGTATCGAGTGCGTCATGGCCTTCCTCGCGCAGCGCCGCCATGTTGCGCTCGGGTATGGCCTCGGGATCGGGATAGTGGGCCAACGCCTGCTCCAGCCCCGCCTCCCGCAGCAGGTGCAGCATCGGCGAGGGCGAGCGGTTGGTGAAGTTGGCAGGGTCCTCCGGTTCGGCATCCGCGAAGCAGTAGTCCGGGTGGAAGCTGGCCAGCTGATAGGTCCCCTCATAGCCCTGATCCACCAGCAGCGCCTCGGCCACCTCGAGAAAACCCAGGTAGTCCTCGAAGGCCTCGAGTCCCGGCGCCAGCACCAACAGGGTGGTCTCGATGGCGGGCGTCTCGTCGAGGCGTTCACACTCGGCCACCAGTGCCAGCAGGGCCCGCTCCCAGTCGCCGGCATCGACCGCCACGTAGCGAATGGTGTCACGGGCCACCTCACGACCGGCGAAGGGACAGATATTGCGGGGAACCACGAAGGTCTCGACCCACTGGCGGGTCGCGGCAAGGGGATCAGCGGCTGGGGACATGGTCGGCTCGGCACGGAAATGAGCCGCCAGTATAGCGCAGCGGCGGCGCTCCCCGAGGTCTGTTGCCCCTCTGGCGGTGACACGGCGATAGCGTCGCCGGCTATTGCTGGCCATCGCGACGCGAGGCCAGCCGGTCCGCCAGCCGAGTCGGTTCAGGGAGCTTGGTACGCCGCAGGCACGCAACGACCCACTCGAGGGCGGTAGTCAGCGAGACCCGGTGGCCGGTGGAAACGAAGATCGGCTTCACCCTGGCCCGCGAACGCAGCACCGCCGCGATCACCTCATCCTCCGGGCCGTCGGCCAGGGGAGTCCAATCCCCTCGCGCGGGCCCCGGCTCGGCGTGACGCCCGCACAGCCGCGACTTGGCCACACCGATGGTGGGCACATCGAGCCACAGCCCCAGGTGGCTGGCGACGCCGAGCCGCCGTGGGTGCGCGATGCCCTGGCCATCCACCATCACCAGATCGGGCCGCACGCTCAAGCGTTCGAACGCCGCCAGCGCCGCCGGCACCTCACGAAACGACAACAGCCCCGGAATATAGGGCATCCGCGTTGGCTCGCGATGCACCACCCGCTCCACCACCGAGATCTCTCCGTCGGCATCCGGCGGCCAGGCCAGCACCACCACGGCGGCTCGCGTTATCTCGCCGCCCTGCTCGAAGCCGATATCCACGCCGGCGAGATGACGCACCTCGGCGAGGCGGTCCTTTCGCTCGATGCGCCCGGCCAGGCCCTTCTGCAGGGCGATGGCGTCTTTCGGCGCCAGGTTCCAGTCGTGCAGGGGGAGCCGCGTCACGTTCAGGAGGCCTTCAGCGGTTTATGGGCGATATCCGGTGCCTTGCCCTTGAGCATGGTGCCCCAGTAGAAACTCGGCAGCAGGTGCTTCTTGACCACCCAGTAGAAGCGCGACGCCTTGAAGGGGTCAAGCGGCAGGGTCGGAGTGACCACGCCACCGTAGACGAACTCGGCGATCATCACCTTGCCGTAGGCGGTCACCAGCGGGCAGGAGGTGTAACCGTCGTAGCTCGCCGTCGGCTCCTGCCCCGCCATCTGGGCCAGCAGGTTGTTCACCGTGACCGGCGCCTGCTTGCGCACCGCCGCGGCGGTCTTGGAGGTCGGCAGCGAGCTGGCATCGCCCAGCGAGAACACCTTCGGATAGCGCACATGCTGGGTGGTCGCCTTGTCCACCTCGACCCAGCCGGCGGCATCGGCCAGCGGACTCTCGCGGATCACATCGGGCGCGCATTGGTGTGGCGTGACGTGCAGCAGGTCGAAGGGTTGTTCGACGCGTCGGGACGCGCCGTCGGCGCCCGTGGTGACGAAGGTCGCCACCTGGCGCTCGCCGTCTACCGCCACCAGGTCGTGGGACAGGGTCACCTCAACGCCATGGTCCCGGGCGACCCGCTCCAGGGGTGGCACAAAGTCGGGCACGCTGAACAACGCTCCGCCGCCGGAATAGAACTTGAGCGTGCTCTGAGCCTCGAGCCCCTGTCGGCGCAGGTGGTCGGCGGCGAGATAGGCGATCTTCTGAGGGGCGCCGGCGCACTTCAGGGGCGGGGGCGGCTGGGTAAAGATGGCGTTGCCACCGCGAAATGCCTGCAGGCACTCCCAGGTGTAGGCCACGCTATCCGCGCTGTAGTTGCTGCACACGCCCTGGGTGCCCAGCGCCTCGACGAGCCCTTCGACCCGCCCCCAGTCGAGCTTGATGCCCACCGCTACCACCAGGGCGTCATAGTGCAGGCGCCGACCATCCTCCAGGCGCACCGCATCGGCGTCGGGCTCAAAGGTCGCGACCGACGCCTGGAGCCAGGTCGCGCCCTTGGGCACCACCTCGCGCAGCGGCTTGCTGGTACGCGACAGGTCATAGGTGCCGCCGCCTACCAGGGTAAAGGCGGGTTGGTAGTAGTGGCGCTCGGCCGGCTCGACAATGACCACGTCCAGACTCGGCTGTCGCCTCAACAGCGCCGCCGCCACCGTGATACCGGCGGTACCACCACCGACGATGACCACCTGATGGCGTAGAGTCTCGCTCTGCGAATTCATCAATATCTCCTGATAAAAAGGGATGGGAATGACGATTTCTCCTGCTTTCATTCAACCCCAAAGAGAAGAAAATAAAAACGAAACTCTTAATACTCAATTGAAATATGCAAAACAATCAATGATATAAACGCCAATCTCGTGAAATTGATATAAAACAAAAATGACATTCTATTCATTAATTTTAATCCATATTTCTCATTTTTCGGAGAAAACCCTGCTCGCCTTATCGCCACTTCATATGATGATCAGCTCGAAAAATATCACAAAATGATATGAATGATTCCGCAAAACATCGTCCTGCCAGTGGTAGGTTAGCCAGGAAGATTTTTCTACCTCCTGATCGCTCTATTAACGACCCCATCCTAAAGGACGGACTTGTGAAACAGACAAGCCAGGTTGACCGGAGAGAACGGGTGTCGAGACCCACCGCCGAATGCTTCTTGAGCTCGGCGCCTTGGCAAGCCAGGACCTCCGATGATGATTGACCCCAGCAACTCCCCCCTGACAACCGAGCAGGCGAGCGGCCTGAACCGTCTTCTCGACTCGTTCGAGCCACACCAGTTCGACTGGCTGGCCGGATTCATTGCCGGGTGGCAGGCGTCCCGGCGCGACGGGCCCGCCGATGCCGCGCTCCCCGCCACGCCCCCTGCCGGTGCCGAGCAACGCCCCTCACTGACGGTGCTCTACGGCTCCCAGACCGGCAACGCCGAGCACCTGGCCGAGACCCTCGGCGAACGAGCCAGCGCCCATGGCATCGATGCCCGGGTGGTCGACATGGTCGAGTACAAGCCGCGCCAGCTGAAGAACGAGGCCTTCGTGGTGGTGATCACCTCGACCCATGGCGAGGGCGAACCGCCCGACAACGCCCTGGACCTCCATGAGTTCCTTCACGGCCGCAAGGCGCCCTCGCTCAAGCACCTCCAATACGGCGTACTGGCGCTGGGCGACACCAGCTATGAACACTTCTGCCAGACCGGGCGCGAATTTGACGAGCGACTCGAGGGCCTCGGCGCCAGCCGCCTGGTGGCCCGGGTCGACTGCGACGTAGACTACGATGACGCCGCCGAGACATGGTGCAACGCCCTGCTCGAGGCCCTGCAGGGCGAGGTCGGAGCGGCCGGCATCCTCACCGCCGGCGGTGATACGACGACCGGCGCCGACGCCGGCCAGCACCACGATCGCCGCCACCCCTTCCCGGCCAGCGTGCTGGAGAACCTGGTGCTCAACGGCCGTGGCTCGGGCAAGGAAACATGGCATATCGAGCTGTCCCTGGAGGGCTCGGGGCTGAGCTATCAGCCCGGCGATGCCCTGGGCGTCTACCCCCGCAACGATCCCCGCCTGGTGGCCGCCATCATCGAGGGCCTGGCGCTGGATCCCCAGGCCCCGGTGCGTCTCGACGATACCGACACCACCCTGGCCCAGGCCCTCGGCCATCACCGCGAGATCAGCCCGCTGACTCGGCCGGTGGTCGAGAAGTGGGCGGCCCTGGGCAACGACGCGACCCTCAACGCCCGGCTCGAGGACCCTGCCGACCTCGTCGCCTGGATGGCGGGACGCGACCTGCTCGATCTCATCGAGGCGCACCCGGTGCCGGAATGCTCCCCGGCCACATTGGTCGCGATGCTACGCAAGCTGCCGCCGCGCCTCTACTCGATCGCCTCCAGTCAGGCGACGGTAGAGGAAGAGGTGCACCTCACCGTCGCCGCGGTGCGCTTTGAGGCCCATGGCCGGCACCGCGAGGGAGTGGCCTCCACCTGGCTGGCCGACCGGCTCGCGGAGGACGAGAGCGTGCCGGTCTACATCGAGCGCAACAAACACTTCCGGCTGCCCGAGGACGATGACACCCCGGTGATCATGATCGGCCCGGGCACGGGTATCGCGCCCTTCCGCGCCTTCATGCAGGAACGCGAGGAGCGCGAGGCCGGTGGCGCCAACTGGCTATTCTTCGGCGACCAGCACTTCCACACCGATTTCCTCTACCAGGCCGAATGGCTGGCCTGGCGTCGCCAGGGGCTGCTCGACCGCCTCGACGTGGCCTTCTCTCGCGACCAGCAAGAAAAGGTCTACGTTCAACACCGCATCCGCGAGCGTGGCGCCGAGGTATGGCGCTGGCTGGAGCGCGGCGCGCACCTCTACGTGTGCGGCGACGCCGAGGCCATGGCCCCGGACGTGCATGCGGCGCTGCTTGACGTGATCGTCGAGGCGGGTGGCAAGAGCCGCGAGGACGCCACCGACTACCTGCGGGAATTGACCCGCCAGAAACGCTACCAGCGGGATATCTACTGATGACCGACAAGTTCCCCGACGCCGAGATCATCAAGCGCCAGAGCGACTATCTGCGCGGCACTGTCGCCGAGGGCCTGGACGACCTGGCCACCGGCGCCATCTCGGACGACGACACCAAGCTGACCAAGTTCCACGGCACCTACCTGCAAGACGACCGCGATCTGCGCGACGAGCGACGCCGCCAGAAGCTCGAGCCGCTCTACATGTTCATGGTGCGCCTACGCCTGCCCGGCGGTGTGCTCACCCCGCAGCAATGGCTGGGGCTCGACGCCATCGCCGACGAGTGCGCCAACCACACGCTGCGCCTCACCACGCGCCAGACCTTTCAATTCCACGGCGTCTTCAAGCCGCGCATGCGCACCTTCATGCAGCGGGTCAATGCCCTGGGCCTGGACACCAAGGGCGCCTGCGGCGACGACAACCGCAACGTGATCGCCAACGTCAATCCGCACCACTCGGACCTGCACGCCGAGATCCACCGCCTCTCGACCGAGATCAGCGAGCGGCTGATGTGGCGCTCCGGCGCCTATGCCGAGATCTGGCTGGGCGAGGAGCGGGTGCACAGCCTGGGCGGCGATGAAGAGGAAGAGCCGTTCTATCGCCACTACTACCTGCCGCGGAAGTTCAAGATCGCCCTGGCCATTCCTCCGGAGAACGACTGCGATGTGCTGGCCAACGATATCGGCCTGATCGCCATCGTCGAGGACGGCCGGTTGGCCGGCTTCAACGTCGCCGTGGGCGGCGGCATGGGCCTGACCTATGGCAACGCCGCCACCTATCCGCGCCTGGCCGAGGAGGCAGGCTTCGTGCCCGCCGAGCAGATCGTCGACGCCTGCGTGGCCATCGCGGCCATCCAGCGCGACCACGGCTGCCGTACCGACCGCTCCCACGCCCGCTTCAAGTATACCCTGGACGACCACGGCATGGACTGGTTTCTCGAGCGCTTCGCCGAGTATCACGGCACGCCCATGGCGGCGGCCCGGGAGTATCGCTTCAGCCACAACGGCGACCGCTTCGGCTGGGTGGAGGGCGAGAACGGCAACCGCCATCTGACGCTGATGATCCAGAGCGGTCGCATCGCCGATACCCAGGGCTATCGACTGCGCACCGCGCTGCGCGAGATCGCCGAGCTGCATAGCGGCGAGTTTCGGGTCACCTGCAACCAGAACCTGATGATCGCCAACGTCACGCCCGAGCAGCAGGCCCGCATCCAGGCGATCATCGACCGCCACGGCCTCGACGACGGCAGCCACAGTACACCGCTTGCGCGCAACGCCATGTCCTGTGTGGCCTTCCCCACCTGTGGCCTGGCCATGGCCGAGTCCGAGCGCTACCTCCCCGGCCTGGTTGAGGCACTCGACGCCTTGATGGCGGGTCACGGCCTGGCGGAAACCCCCATCAACGTGCGGGTCACCGGCTGCCCCAACGGCTGCGCACGGCCCTACCTGGCCGAGATCGGCCTGAGCGGCAAGGCCATCGACAAGTACAACCTCTACCTCGGCGGCGACGAACGCGGCCAGCGCATGAACCGCCTCTACCGGGAGAACATCGACACCGCCACCATCCTGGCGATCCTCGACCCGCTACTCGGCCGTTACGCCGCCGAACGCGAGGCCGGTGAAGGCTTCGGTGACTTCCTGGTGCGTGCCGGCATCGTCGATGCCGAACGCCCGCCCGAGGTCTTTCACATCGCCTACTCGGCCTGAACCGAGGGGGCCGGCCCCGCCGGCCCCCCTCCTCGAGCTGAAGGGACACGCCGACTGGCGTAGACTCTCCTCTTCGCACGGCACGCCGGGAGGGACCCCTTGAAGCTGATTCACACCGCCGACTGGCATTTGGGCCAGAGCTTTCATGGCCAGGAGCGTCACGCCGAACATCGCGCCTTCCTGACCTGGCTACTCGACACCCTGGTGGAACGCCGGGCCGACGCCCTGCTGGTGGCCGGCGATATCTTCGATGTGGTCAACCCGTCGCTGCGGGCCCAGGAACTCTTGTTCCACTTCATCGTCTCCGCCCACGAGCGCCTGCCCCATCTCGAGATCGTGCTGATCGCCGGCAACCACGACAGCGGCAATCGCATCGAACTGCCCGCCCCGCTGATGCGTCGCCTGCGCACCCACGCCCTGGGTCGGGTCAGCTGGCTGGACGACGGCAACCTCGACACCGAACGCCTGCTGGTACCGCTGACCGATGCCTCGGGCGAGACCCGCGCCTGGTGCCTGGCCCTGCCCTTCCTGCGCCCCGCCGAGGTCACCGGCGCCGGCATGCGCCTCGACCAGGACGAGGACGACGACGCACCCAACGACTACGTCGCCGGCATCACCCGCGTGCACCGCCAGCTGATCGATGCCGCCGGCAAGCGCCGTGAACCCGGCCAGGCCCTGGTCGCCATGAGCCACGCCCATCTGCACGGCGCCGCCGTCTCCGAGGCCAGCGAGCGCCCGATCGTGATCGGCGGCGAGGAATCGATCTCCGCCGCCCTCTTCCCGGCGGACATCGCCTATGTGGCCCTGGGCCACCTGCATCGCGCCCAGCAGGTCGGCGAGGCCCGCATCCGCTACAGCGGCAGCCCCCTGCCCCTGGACTTCAGCGAGGTCGGCTATCCCCATCAGGTGGTGGAGGTCCGCCTCGACGGCGAGGCCCTGGGCGAGACCCAGGCGATTCCCGTGCCCCGCCCGGTGGCCATGCACCGCGTCGGGCCCGCCCCGCTGGAGCGGGTGCTGGCCGAGCTCGCGGCCCTGGAGGACGACCCCGCGCTTTCCGACGCTCGGGGGCGGGAGCGCTCAAAAGAGCACTGGCCCTGGCTGGAGGTACGTGTCGAACTCGAATCGCCGATTCCCGACCTGCGGGCCCGGGTGGAGACCGCTCTCGAAGGCAAGGCCCTGCGCCTGCTACGCCTCGAGCGCCGCCTGCCTCGGGTCGAAGGCGGGGACCAGAAGACGCGGGTCGACCTGGAGACCCTCGGGCCGCGCAGGCTCTTCGAGCGCACCTGGGAGCAGCGCTGGGGCGAGTCGCCGGCGGAGAACGTGCTCGCCGACTTCGACCGGCTGCGCCAGGACGTGCTCGACGCCGACGATGCCTCGACCCAGGGAGACCCCATATGAAGATCCTCGCCCTGCGCCTGGAGAACCTGGCCTCGCTGCCCGGCCCCCTCGAGCTCGACTTCACCGCCGCCCCGCTCAGCGACGCCGGTTTGTTCGCCATCACCGGCCCCACCGGGGCCGGCAAGAGCACCCTGCTCGATGCGCTGTGCCTGGCGCTCTACGGCGGCACGCCGCGGCTGCGCCAGGCGCCGGCCCGGGACAGCCAGGTCGACGACACCGCGGACTCCACGCTGACCACCAGCGACCCGCGGACCCTGCTGCGCCGCGGCACGGCGAGCGGCTACGCCGAGGTCGACTTCGTGGGCCGCGACGGGCGCCGCTACCGCGCCCGCTGGTCGGTGCGCCGTGCCCGGGAGAAGGTCACCGGCAAGCTGCAGAAGGCCGAGCAGTCGCTGCGTGACCTCGACGACGGCCGCCAGCTGACCACTCAGAAGCGCGAGTTCGACCGCCTGCTACCGGAGCGCCTGGGGCTCACCTTCGAGCAGTTCACCCGCGCCGTACTCCTCGCCCAGAGCGAGTTCGCCGCCTTCCTCCAGGCCGACGACAACGCCCGCAGCGACCTGCTGGAACGCCTGACCGGCACCCGCGAATACTCCGAGATCTCCATGGCCGCCTACCGGCGCGCCCACGACGCCCGGAAGGCCGTAGAGGCACAGGAGGCCAAACTCGCCGACGACCGGCCCGCCGAGCCCGAGGCCCGCGCCGAGCTGGAGCGCGCCGCCCGGGCCGGCCGCCAGGCCCTGGATGAGCTGCAGAAACAGGCGGAATCGCTCAAGGCCCAGCAGCGCTGGCATCAGGACGATGCCCGGCTGCACCAAGCCTACCGGGACGGTCATGCCGAACAGCAGGCCGCCGAAGCCGACTGGCAGGCCCTTTCCGAGGCGCGGGCCGACCGTGACTGGCGCCGGGTGATCGCCCCCCAGCGCCATGCCCTCGCGCGTCATGCCGCCCTGCCCGGTGACATCGCCACCCTGGAGGCGACCCATGCCGCGACCCTGAAGACCCGAGACGCCGCCGCGGCCGAGCAGCAAACCGCGAACATCGCGGGTACCCGGGCCAAGGCGGCCCTGGACGAGGCCGGTGAGGCACGCCGCCGGGCCGAGCCCGAACTGCGCCAGGCCCGCGAACAGGCGCAGGGCCTGGCCACTCTGGAACAGCGCCTCGAGAGGCTGGAGGCGGATCGCGGCAAGCAGCAGCGAATCGCCGACGACCTCGCGGCGCAGTATCGCCAGGCCCGGGCCGCCCAGGATGCGCATCAACGCCAGCGCGACGACTGGCAGGCAACGCTGCAAGAGCTGCAGGGCACTCATGCCGACCTCGATGCCGCCCGTCAGGCCGGCCAGCATGCCCATGACCGGGCGGCCCAGCGCCACCTCGCCCTGGAGGAACTCAGTAGCCGCTGGCAGGCGTTCACCCGCGCGGACCAGGTCCTGCGCCGGCTCGCTCGCCGACTCGGCGACGACGAGACCCGCAGTCACGACTTGCTGACCGAGGGCCAGAGCGCTCGCCAGGCCCTGGACCGCGCCCAGGCACATCTCGATAGCATTAGCGCGCTGATCGATCGCAGCCGCGCCGTGCGTAGCGAGAGCGTGGCGCGACTGCGCGAGGCCCTCGTCGAGGGCGAGCCCTGCCCCGTGTGCGGCGGACACGATCATCCCTGGCGACAGCATCCACCGGCCACGCCGGAGGCCGCCCAGCTCGAGGCCCAGGAAGACGAGGAAACCCGCCAGCTCGACGAGGCCCGCGAGGCACGCGACGCGGCCCAGCGACAACGCGATGAGCTTTTCGGCGCGTATCGCGCCGTGGAGGCCGCCCTCACCCGCCATCGGCAGGATCGCGACACGGCCGAGGGCCAGCGCCATGCCGCCCACGAGGCCCTGGATAACCACCCCCTGCAACAGGAGCTCGCCGCCATCGAGGCGAGCCAACGCGAGGGATGGCTCGAGGCCGAGCACGAGGCGAGTGCGACCCTGCGCCGGCAGGCGCGAGAACACCTGGACGCGTTGGCCCGGGCCGAGGCCGAGCTGGCCCCACTGGAAAAGGCGCTTCAGGAGGGGCGGCTCGCGCTGACCCGCCTGGAGGCCGAGAAGACCGGCGCCGACAAGCGGCTATTGGAGCTCGACGCCCAGCCGCCTTCCCTGCGCGAGGAGCGCGACACGCTCGCCCGCGCGCTTGTCGGGCGACTCGGCGAACACGCCTCGCCCGACGCCTGGCAGCAGCACCTCGACGCCCATCAGGAGAGCGCCCGCCGGGCCTATGACGGCGCCGTGACGCGACGCCACGAGGCCCAGCATGAACAGCAGCGGCTCGCCCAGCAGGCCGAGCACGAAGCCGAGCGGCTCGAACGGCTACATCAGGAACTCGACACCCTCACCCGTGAGCTGGCCGACTGGCGGGCGGCGCATCCCGCGCTGCATGATGCCACCCTCACCCGACTGCTCGACCAGGCCGACGCCGTGGCACGCGAGGAGGAACGGCGGATCGAGGCGGCCGAAGCGAAGCGCCAGCACGCCGCCGCCACGCTGGCGGAGCGCCGCACCGCCCTGCTCACTCATCGCCACGATCAGAACCTGACCGAGGAGGCTGAAGAGGCTGAGACGGCCCTGCTCGGCGACGCCGTGGCCGACGAGCTGCGTCGCCGCCGGGAAGCACTGGAGGAGACCGAGGCCGAGCTGACGCCGCGCCTCGAGGAGGCCCAGCGGGTCCGCGACGAGGCCACCTTCGCCCTGAATGACGATGACCGCCGGCGCCAGCGCCAGCAGGCCGGGCAGAGCGAGCTGGAGGCCGCCCGGGCCGAGTTCCGCCGTTGGGGCCAAATCAACGAGCTGATCGGCTCCGCCGACGGCAAGGTGTTCCGGCGTATCGCCCAGGCCTACAACCTGGAGCAGCTGCTCGAGCACGCCAACGTTCATCTGGCGGGCCTCAGCCGACGCTACCGCCTGGTACGCGGTGGCAGCGAGCTGGGCCTGCTGGTGGTGGACCAGGACATGGCCGACGAGCGCCGCTCGGTGCACTCGCTCTCCGGCGGCGAGACCTTCCTGGTCTCACTGGCCCTCGCCCTGGGGCTCGCCTCCATGGCCTCCGGAGAGCTCACCATCGAATCGCTGTTCATCGATGAAGGCTTCGGCAGCCTCGACCCGCAGTCTTTGGCGCTCGCCATGGAGGCCCTGGACGGCCTCCAGGCCCTGGGCCGCCGCGTCGGTGTGATCTCCCATGTGCAGGAGATGCACGAACGCATCCCGGTGCAGATCCAGGTAGAGCCCCAGGGCAACGGCACCAGCCGGGCCAGGCTGATCAGCCAGTAAGGGAAGGAGAACGGCTCGCTGGCGGGGATAAGTTCATCGTCAGCGAGCCGTCAAGCCCTTTGGTAGTGGTGGGGCAGCATCAATGACAGGCTATTGAAATTTCCTCGATGTTTTGACCATCAACGCTAGAGATGTACCAGCAGCCGTGGTGCATGGCGTCATAGAAATTGTATTGGTCATAATCAACAGCGTCGTAGACTTTTATGTCCGGTTCGCCATAAGCAGCAATGGCCTGGTCAATATGGTCGCCCGGACATATATGCTGTGCAGTACAGTAGTTCTCACTATCTGCGTCAATACTCACTAGATGATCGCCCATGAAATATAGCGCAAGTCCGGGGTAGTGATAAGCTTCCGTATACATGCTGGCAAAGAATTCTTCTTTCTCGTCAGGCTCGCCCTTGATGGCAACCACATCTTCTTTCAAAATCCAGCCTGACAGCCCGCCGATACTCAGCTCCATGTCGGCAGACACAGGGGTGATAATAAATAACGTTGCTAACGCAATGTATCTCATCGGTCGACATCCCTTTCACGTAGTTTATTCTGAGTGGCTGACTTTCAATCTCACGACACCCTTTAATGCTTTACACGGCGAGACTTGTTGTTGTCATGCCATTTTCCAAAAAGGCGGTAGCCCGTTCCATGAAAACGCGCTCGCCTTCTGACCGCTAGCAGAGAATAACTCCTATAGGCGATTTGATCATCCGGGATCCTAATCCTGCGAAAATCTGCGAAGCACTGCCCACTTTTAGGCACACAAGTGCTCTTCCTGCCAGCAGGCTAGGGCACTCTTGATGGGTTCTACGGCTTGGGTAGGCATCCCTTTCCTTGAGGATCATGGGCTTTCCCTGCATATCGACACGGTTACCGGACAGGCTGCCACCAAAGCAGCCTGAGAACCAGCCATGCCAAAGTCGCAGGAAAATCAGCAACAGGCCTAGCCGACTTCCTCTTCCACGACGCTGGACGACTCTTGGCACTTGTCCGGCAGGGCGCGGTGATTCAGAGCCTCGAGCTGGAGCTGGATTTCCTCGCGAAGATCGCCGCTGTAGAGCATGGAGGTTTCCATGTTCTTGTAGGGCCCGCTCCTTGCGGCGCTGGCCCAGTTGTAGGAGCCCACGCACATGAAGCGATCATCCGCCATGATCAGCTTGCTATGTACCCCCTTCACGATTCGCACCCTTACTCCACCCTCTTGAAGGACGTCCCTGCAATGGTCGAATCGGGCGGACTTCTGAGCATCCGCCCGGTTAGCACTGGTGGTATTGAAGTGGTGGTCCACATAGACGGTGACTTCGACGCCATGTTCCACCGCCTGATACAGGTATTCGAGCAGCCCGGTGTCGCGCAGCCGATCGAGGGAGATCCACGGCGAGACGAGCGCAACTCGTAACCGAACACTCTCCAGCAGCTGGCGGATACAGCGATCGTGCGCTTCCGCATCGTTGATCACTTGCGGAGAACGGCATAATGCCAAGAGGTCGGGGCGAGCGCGATCGATGGTAAATGACTGGGCGTTGTCCTCGTCGGCAAACAGGTATCGGCCCAGCAAATGCCGCGGCGAGCCGGGCGCGGCCCCCGCGATGACGTCCATGTCGCCGAACACCATGAAGCTGTCCTTGGCGCGCGATACTGCCACGTTGAGCATCGACGGATCCCGGTCGATAAAGCCACCGTCGTCATGACGCGAGTAGACCGCGGAGAAGAGAATCACCGGGCGCTCGGCCCCCTGAAGAGCGTGAACCGTGCCCACGGTCACGGCGCTCTCGTCTCCCGCGACCGGAATATCGCGGGCGCGGCACGCCTCCTGAATCAGCCGGGCCTGAGCCTTGAAGGGGGTCACCACTCCCACGATCTCACCCAGCGACGTCCCATGCCGCTCCTCGAGGGAGCCGCGATGCGTCGCCAGCCACTCGGCGAGAGTCTCGGCCTCCTGCCGGTTGATGCGGCTACCCGCCGGCGGCGACTCGACGCGACCGTCGACATGCACATAGGAAAACGGCGGCCAGGCGGGATCCTTGGGAGGCGTATCACGCTTGGGCAGCAGCATGCCTCGATAGCAGAGATCATTGCAGTAATCGATGATCGCCTTCAGGCAGCGCCGATGCTCCTGCAGGAACATGCCTGGTTCGGCCTCTTCGAGGTAGCGATAGCGGCTCGCCCGCTGGGCGATGCGCATGACGCTGCCGTCGACTACGCTGCGCCCGGTCTCGCGCAGTTCCTTGTAGTCCTCGACGGCGCCCAGCACCCCCTGATGGCGAAGGTTACCCACGTCGACCGCCTCGACCTGGGTGGAAACCGGCTGGATCTGATGCACGTCGCCGATCACCAGGGCACGCTTGGCCAGCGCAAAGGAGGCCCCGGCCACCTCCGGCGCGACCTGGCCCGCCTCATCGATGATCAGCAGATCGATCTCGTTCTCCAGATATTCCTGACGATACCGATCCGGCCCCTCGTACACGGAATGCGTCATGTGTCCCGGCAGCGAGTGCAGCGTCGACACGATGCAGGGAGTCAGCTTCATGCGCCGACGCCAGCGAGGGCGCACCGCCTTGAGGCCGGTCTTCTCGGCTTTCCTGGCCTCCTCGGCAAGCGTCCGCGCCTGGGTGCGACAGTCTTCCAGCCAGCGCGCCTCCCAGTAGTGGACGGCTAGCCGAAACAGCGCGAAGCGCAGCGAGGTATCCAGCGACTTGTCGATGGCATCCAGCGAATCGAGTTCGGCGCCCGCCGGCAGCAAAGCCCGCAGCCGAGCGGCCTCGGCGTCTCGTTCCTCCAGCAGCGCCCGGCGGGCCTCGATATCCTGACTCAGCCGCTCGATACGCGCCCGACGCTCATCGAGCCAGGCCTGTAAGGCCACCTCCGGCGACGGCTGTGCTGCCGCGTAGATGATCGCCCTGGCCCGATCGTCGAGGGACTCGTAGATGAACAGCTCACGCTTCAGGCGGCGATGCCTTGCCACCGGCGGCAGGATACTGAGTACCGACAGCCACAGCGACTCGTCGGCGCAGAAACGCTTCCACTGCCGCAGCGCCTCCTCTATCGTGCTTCGCTCTTCATCCAACGCCTCGAGCGCCTGCCGCGCCTCCTGCTGTCTGGCCTCGGCGTCTTCGCCCAAGCGCTCCGCCAGCTCGCTCAGCGTGGCCCAACGGCGCTGGATATCAATCAGCCTGTCTCGAGTCGCTAGCAGTTCGCCATGCAGGTGCCGACGCACCGACGGCACGTCCTTCAGGGCTTCGTCATCGAATGCTGCCCTGGCCCGCGCCAGGAACTCCCCCTCGGCTCCCTCGAGAGACTCGGGTCGCTCGAGATGGCGGTAAAAGGCCGGCGTCTGGTACTCCTTGGCGGCCTCGTCTTCGCGGCTGCGGGCCGGATAGAAGCCGCCGTAGCTGTCGATCTCCGGCAGCCAGCGGCCGCCCAGGGGGCCATCGCCTTCCTCGAAGTCCTTGGCGAAGGCCGCGAGGATGTTCGTGACGGCCTGGTTATTGGTCGAGGCCGCCACGATCAGCGGCGGTTCGGCTTCATCGAGGGCCGCCCTGACCCACAGCGAGGCCACGACGGAGAGCACGAAGGTCGTCTTGCCGGTACCCGGCGGCCCGTTGACGGCAAGGATCTCGCCCTCGTCCATCGCCATGGTCTGCGCCAGGGCATCACGCTGCGCGGGAGCCAGGGGATAGGCGGTGTTGGCATGCCCCAGGCGGGTATCCAGCCGGCCCAGCGCCTCGACGCAGGGTCGATACCCCTCATCCGGGCGTGACAACGCATAGCGCTCCAGCAGCGGCAACGCCCGCGGCGTGGCGCCGAGCCAGTCATAGAAGCCGAGGATATGCCGGGCCGCTCCCTTGGCCTGCGGCTCCACCTTGAGCAGGCGCGCCTCGCCCAGGCTTTCGAAAGCAGCCTTGAGGCGCTCGCGATCGACCAGCTGCTCGAACAGCCGGCGCGAGGCGTCGTAGTACGCCTGCCAGCGCTTCGCGTGGGTCTCGACATCTTTCCCTTCGGTACCCTCGCCTTCGGCACCTTCCCCTTGGAGCAGCGCCGTCGCCTCCTGCTCCGACCAGACGCTCACCGCCTCGCGGGTCAGCAGTCGATCCTGCGCTTCCACCTCGCCCAGGGTGAAACGATCATCGGCCTGTGGGCTCAGCAGATCCCGAGGAATCACCGGCGGCTCGGCCGGTATCAAGACGCCCTGACGGGAGACCCACAGCACGCAGATCAGCGGCGTCACCACCTCCGGATAGAGCGCCTGCTTCTGCTGGCCGTGCTCCTGAAGAGAGCGATAGACGGCGGGGCGAAGCACGACGCGAACCAGCTGTGTCTCCTCCGGTTCGTCGTCAAACAGCTCGGCCAGCAGCGCGGCCGACGACGGTATTCGCCCCTTCCTGTAGACGGTCGTATCCACCGAACTCAGCGCCTTGAGCTCCTTCTCGTCGAGGACGCCGCGGCCACTCTCGGCATCCGCCAGGGAGTTGCGCCAGTAGCGCAGCCACTGGAAAACCGAGGGAGCTGGGGTGGTGTCGCTCATGCCGTACTCTCGCTTCTTGTCACTCGTTGAAAACCGATTTTTTAAACCTATCCGATCGACATGTTTATCACATCGACATATCCATGTGATGTGTCGAAAAAAATACATTCCGTAAACATGAGGCGCGCTAGCCATGGCGCGGCCCCCACGATTATGCCGCCGGGGCGGGCAATGGTATCGTCTGCGCACACCTCCTCACAGGACACCTTCGATGTCACAGAAGATCTACTGCATCGCCAGCTTCAAGCCCAAGCCGGGGCGGGAAGACGCCGTGTTTCGCGCCCTGCAGGGGCTGGAGCCCAACGCCCATCGCGAAGACGCCTGCCTGCGCTACACCGTGACCCGCCATATCGATAACCCCTTCGCCCAGGGCACCAGCTACCCTATCGTCTTCCATGAGGTGTGGGCGAACCGGGCGGCCTTCGATGCCCACTGCCAGCGCCGCGAGATCCGCGAGTTCTTCGCCACCCATCTGGAAGCCGAGGACGGCGATATCGAAGACGCCAATGTCTGCGTCTATACCGACGAGCCGGCCGACTTCGACGCACCGGACCTCGGGCTCAAGGACGCGTGATATGGGCCGACCTCCTCGGGGCTCTCGTGACAAGGAGAGCCGCATGCCCCCTACCCAGGAAATCCCCGCACGCAGCATCCTGATCACCGGCTGCTCAAGTGGCATCGGCCATGCCGCGGCCCATGCCCTGGCGGCCCGGGGTTGGCGGGTGTTCGCCACGGCCCGCGCCGAAGCAGACGTGGCCAGGCTCGAGGAGGAAGGCCTCGAGGCCCTGAGGCTCGACCTCGACAGCAGCGCCTCCATCGAGGCCGCGGTAGCGACGGTCGAGGCGCGCACCGGAAACCGCCTGACGGCGCTGTTCAACAACGGCGCCTATGGCCAGCCCGGTGCGGTGGAGGACCTGTCGCGGGAGGTGCTGCGCGCCCAGCTGGAAACCAACCTGCTCGGCACCCACGAGCTCACCACGCGGGTGCTGCCGATGATGCGCGCCCAGGGCCACGGGCGCATCGTGCACAACAGCTCGGTGCTGGGCATCGCCGCCCTGCCCTATCGCGGCGCCTATGTGTGTTCCAAGTTCGCCCTCGAAGGCCTGACCGACACCCTGCGTCAGGAGCTTGCCGGCAGCGGCGTGCATATCAGCTTGATCCAGCCGGGGCCGATCACCAGCCGCTTTCGCGATAACGCCTATCGCGCCTTCAAGGCCAACATCGACCCCACCCATAGCGCCCACGCCACCACCTATCGGCAGGTGGAGGCGCGCCTGGCCAATCAGGAGGGCAAGGCCCCCTTCACCCTGGGCCCCGAGACGGTGGTCAAGAAGCTGATCCATGCCCTGGAGAGCAAGCGACCACGGCCGCGCTATGCGGTCACACTGCCGACCCATCTGTTCGCGGCACTCAGGCGCGTGCTGAGCACCGCAGGCATGGATCGTGTGCTGCTGCGCTCGACTCGGGACGAACGCGAATAGAGAATCGGCGCCTCACCCGGAAGCCGCCGGCCACCGCCCCCTGGAAGCCGTACCCCCGACCATTCATCACAAGGACAGCCCCATGAGCCCGATACAACATCACCTGACACTGCTGGATGGAGGAATGGGGCAGGAACTCAGGCGGCGCAGCGAGAGCCCCGCCACGCCACTCTGGTCCGCCCAGGTCATGCTGGATGAACCCCACCTGGTCACCGCGGTGCATCGCGACTTCATCGCCGCCGGGGCCCACATCATCACGACCAACAACTATACGGTGACACCGCAGCGCCTGGCTCGCGACAGCGACCCCGCCCTGTTCCAGGCCCTGCATGCCGCCGCGCTGGGTGCCGCTCATCAGGCGCGGGACGAGAGCGGCCAGGCGGTGCGCATCGCCGGCTGCCTGCCTCCGCTGGTGGCGAGCTATCACGCCGAGGTGGTCCCGGACGATGCCACCTGCCGGCGTGATTACCGTCGCCTGGTAGAGGTCCAGGCCGAGGGGGTCGACCTGTTTATCTGCGAGACCATGACCCTGACCCGCGAGGCCCTGGCGGCAACCCAGGCCGCGGTAGACCACAACCTGCCGGTGTGGGTCGCCTTCTCGGTGGATGACGCCGACGGCAGGCGCCTGCGCTCCGGCGAATCGCTGGGCGAGGCGGCCCGGGCGGTCGTCGCCGCCGGCGCCTCGGCGGTGCTGATCAACTGCTCGGTGCCCGAGGCGGTCACCACCGCCATGGACGCGCTCGAAGACCTTGGCGTGCCATTCGGCGGCTACGCCAATGCCTTTACCTCGGCCGCGGACCTTGCGCCCGGTGGCACGGTGGATGGCCTCGAGGCACGCCAGGATCTTGACCCCGCGGGCTATGCCGAGCACGCCTGTGGCTGGGTCGCGCGGGGAGCCTCGATAGTGGGTGGCTGCTGTGAAGTCAGCCCGGCGCATATCGCCGAATTGGCCGAGCGCCTGAGAACCTGAGAACCTGAGCGCCTGAGAACCTGGGGCCCCGGTCGTACGGCGAGATCATTACGCCTGCCGGGATGGCATCACATGCTCCGGCAGGCCGATGGCCAGCGGTACGCTGATCACCCCGCCGGCCAGGGCGATCCATAGCGGCACCGTCGGCCCCCAGGCGGCCGCTACCGGCCCCAGCGCCATGATACCCAGCGCCGCGAGGCCGTTGGAGAGCCCCAGGGCGAGTCCCGAGCCCAGCGAACGATTCTCGGGCAGGATGTCCTGGGCCACCAGCACACCCAACGGCAGCGTGGCGAACAGGCAGATCCCCAGCACGCCCAGCACCACCCACAACCAGCCGCCGCTGGACAGCAGGAAAGCGGCAAGCATGGCGCTTGCCAGGGCCATCGCCGCGATCAGCAGCGGCCGCCGCCCTATCTTGTCGGATAGGTGTCCGCCCCCCACGTTGCCGATCACCCCTACCAGCAGCATCACCGTGATAAAGCTGGCACCGGTGGTCAGCGCCCCCCCGGCCTGCGTCCAGGCCAGCGGCACGAAGGTCACCACCGTGAAGATCATCAGCGAGCGCAGCGTCGAAAAGGCGACCAGCCGCGTCACCGGCCCGGCATGATCGCGCCAGGCAATGGGCGTTGCCTCCGCCGTGCGAGCCGGCAGCCGGGGTGCCCAGCGCAGCAGCAGCGGCAGGGAGAACAGCGCCGGCAGGGTGAGCACCCAGAGATAACCCAGGCCCCACTGCACCACCACCCAGCTGGCCAGCGCCGGCCACAGGCCGCGCCCCACTTCGCCCCCCACCATGAAGATCGACATGGCCATGCCCGGCCGACTGCCGCCCAGCTGCCGAATACCGGCCAGCGCCTGGGGATGGAAAAACGAGTTGGAGATGCCAATCAGGGCCAGCACTCCCAGCAGCGACCACAGCCCCGACACGAAGCCGACCAGCGCGCCGCCCAGCGATGAGCCGGCAAGACCGGCCACCACCATGAGACGACCGCCCAGGCGATCCGCCAGCAGGCCGACCAGCGGCTGCAGGGCCTGGCCTATCAGCAAGGCCGCCATGATGGTGCCCGCCAGCGCCACCGACAGGTTCAGCGATATCAGAATGGCCGGCAGAACGCCCGGCAAATAGTTGGCAGCACCGTCGTTGAGGAAGTGTGCCCAGCTCATGCCCGCCAGGCGATTGGACTCGGGCCGCGCCCTGTCGGCGGTCGTGGCAAGCGTCATGGGCAACCTCCGCGGCCTGGGCCGCAAGGAAAAGGAGAAAGGCGCGGCGCCGACGGCCACGCCAGCGTCTCACCCTACCAGGGCAGCGCCTCGCCGTTGCTGTGCCAGAAACCGCCGCTGTTCTCCAGCGTCAGCGCCTCGATGCGCTGGGCGATGCCCGTGGCGGCCTCCTCGGTACTGATCATGCCGCCGAAGTTGACCATGCGCGTCTGCACATAGCCCGGGTGAACCTGGGCCACGGCGATACCGCGGGGCTCGAGGTCCACGGCGAGCGACTTGCCGAAGGCGTTGAGCGCCGCCTTGGAGGCGCGATAGCCGTAGCGCCCGCCGGAGTCGTTATCGGCGATGGACCCCATGCGGCTGGTGATATTGGCGACCTTCGCGCCCTCTCCCAGATTCTCCAGCAGCGCCTCGGTCACGCGCAGCGGCGCATAGGCATTGATCTCCATCTGGGTGCGAAGGGAGTCGAAGTCGATATCGCCGAGCACCTCATCCTGCAGCAGGCCGGCGTTGTTGATCAGCAGCTCCAGGCGGCGGCCCGCCAGCTCTTGCGCCAGCCGTGCCACGTCCCCTTCGCGGGTCACGTCGATGCCTTCGATCAGCGTCTCGGCGACGTCACGCAGCTCGGCCGCCTCCTCGCCGCCACTGCGGCACACGCCGATTACCGCCCAGCCGGCAGCATGATAATGGCGCGCCAGGGCGAGCCCGACACCGCGATTGGCACCGGTGATCAATACGGTAGATCTCATCTTCGTTCTGCCTTAAACGTGTGAGTTGGTGGGGCCTCGAGGGGAGTCACCTGAGCTGGCTGTCCTTGCTGCCCCGCCGATTGATGGCGGCGACATCCACGCCTTTGGCTTCCAGGCGCGACTGGCAAGCGACGCAAAGCTGCACCCCCGGGAGTGCCTTGCGTCTTCCCTCCGGGATGGACGCATCGCACTCCACGCAGAACTCGGCGCTTTCTCCGCTGCGCAGGCTGGTGCGCGCCCTATCGACCGCCTCTTCCACGGTGGCATCAATCTGATCCTGTACGGCTCCGTCTCGGGTCCAACCGCCAGCCATGATGAATCCCCCCATATCGGTGCATTAGCCATTGAAAGCACAACGCGGAAAGACCGGGTTGCGCCGCCTGCAGCGTCGCGACCCCGTAACCTCAAGATATGAGAAAGGCCGGCCACGGGCAACCGTGGCCGGCCTGGCGCTCTAAATGAAATGGCACACTGGGCGCAGTGGCCCAATCGGAAAACGGCTCCCCGCCGCTTACGGTACCACAGCCCCTGCGGACACCGGGCAGAGCTATCAGCGGTTGGAGGGGTATCAGCGGCTGGCGGCGTTTGCCAACTGGGCCTTGCCTTGCTTGCGCGTGCTGTTCCAGCGAATGCCCAGGGCAACGATCAGAATCAACCCCACCACGCCCAGCATGGGGTAGACGGTACCGATCAGGGCGCTGAATCCGAACTGGCTCAACACCAGCCCCACCAGGGTGAAGATAACGCTGAACACCTTGAAGCGTCCGGACTCCGGGGTGGCAAAGCGTGCGCTGAAGGCGAAGAACATGCCGACGGCGGTGCTGTAGATCATGCAGATCAGTGCCACGGACATCACCACGGCCACCACCGGCGAGACCGCCGTGGCAAGCATCAACGAGGGCATATCCACGTCGACCAGGCGCTCGAGGTTGGCGAACAGCCCGATATTGAGCAGGAAGATCAGCACGCCAAGCCCCACGCCGCCGAGGATGCCCCCCAGGGATGCCTCTCGCGTATTGCGGGTCAGGCCACCGATCACCGACAGCATGGGGAAGCCAACGGCAATATTGAAGGAGGCATAGAGTAGTGCACCGATAATCCAGTGCGAGAACGACCAGCTATCACTGATGGTCGGCACCTCGGCGGCCGCTGTTTCCAGCGCGTCCAGAGATGCGCTGCTGGTGAAGAAGGAATAGATGGTGATGGTCAGCACCAGCAGCAGCAGAACCGGCATGATCATGCTGATCAAGTTGATGATGCCCCGCACTCGCAGGCACAACGTCAGGATGACCAGTACACTGAGCAGCACGCCGCCAAACAGCGGTGGAAGGCCGTACTGCTGGGCGAAGATGGAGCCACTCCCGGCCAGCATCACCACCCCGACACCGAACAGGAAGAAGGAAAGCACCAGGTCGATGACCAACCCGGCACGCTTGCCGAAGAGTGCTTCCAGTACCTCCTTGTGGGAGCTCGCCTGCATGGTGGAGCTCATCCGCGCGATCTGCATACCGAGAAACGCAAACAGCAGGCCACTAACCAGAGTGCCGGCGATACCGATCACTCCATAGCCGGTAAAGAACTGCAGCACCTCCTGTCCCGAGGCGAAGCCGCCACCGATGATGATCGACATGAAGGTCATGGCGATCAGGAAAGGCTGTTTGCTCATGAAAAGACACCTCAAATACCAATGGCTTCTTTGGCCCGTCCCTGTCGCGGGCCGACCTATCAGGAATCAATACAGGCATTGCGCCGGGTCCATCGTGGACGGACCCGGTTCGGGAACACTGGAGTTGCCGTAATGATCAGATGCGCAAGAGTATACGATAAGAAACTTAGTTTATTATAAGGAATGCAAAGCACTCGCCAGGAAATAACACCCCTCGACTCAACTTTAGTCTTATACGAGTGATTATTCCCCGCCCTAACGAGGGATTACGCGGCTTTTCGTTCATCCTGGGTGCCATTCGGCGGCCGGCGCCGGTGATTGCCACCCGGCCGGCGTAATGGCCAACTCTTTCCCCATGAATGGAGGCTCCATGTTCATCGGTATTCTTACCCTGCACATTTCGCTGCCGGGCTGTCGCTCGCTGAAGGAGAAGCGCCAAAGAATGGGCGGCCTGCACGAACGCTTCGGTCGCAACCCGGCGATCGCGGTTTGCGAAAGCGGCGACCACGACCGCCTGGATATCAGCGAATGGACCTTCGTGGCGGCCGCCAACCCCCTGCCGAAGGTAGAGGCCCTGCTCAGCGAGATCGAGGACAAGATCCAGCGCACCGTGGACGGGCGGGTAATGGAGGCAACGCGAGAGATGCTATAGCAGTGCCATCATTGACGACAGGCCCGACAAAGACCACAATTGATAATAATTCTTGTTTCCTCGAGGGGCCTGAATACCATGAGCTCGCACCGCCCCAAGGCCTACTACACGACGGTCTTCCTGCAGGTCTCCTTTCAGGCGATCAAGAACTCCCTCGCCGGCAAGGCCAGCGACAGCATTCCCTGCTGGCTCGACAGCAAGATGCTGATGATGCTCTTGCGTGAACTGAAAGAGTGCCAGGCGCTGCCGGAGGTTAACGACACCGCCCGCCGCGCCCTTGGGCAAGCCAGCGAGGAGTGCGAGCAACTGCTGGGCCTATGCCCCGGGGGCCTGGACACCACCCGTTGTCATCGCCAGCTGGACGCCATCATCGATGCGCTGCAACGTGCCGGCTCGGCGCTTCCCCAAGCGCCTTCGGCACCAACGGCGCCATCACGCTGGCAAGCGGCCAAGCAGCAGATCCGCGACGGCCTCAAACGCCTGATGGCCCATGGGAGCTAAGGACAGTACTTGATCCGGCGGTACACCACGGCGAGCTTCCTTCCCCCCAGAATCATGCCAAGGCTCGCCACCACGACGATCAGGTCACCATACGCCACGCCACCCGACGTGGCGTACATGCCGACCAGGGTCCCGGTATGGCGCACCAGGAGATAGACCCCGATCAGGAAAGTACCGGCGCGCACCAGATCATCGTCCCTGATGTGGGCGTCTACTTTGGCGCCGTCATTTCCATCGCCATCTCCATCGCCACCGCCATGCAACCGACTCGCCAGGCGGCCGGCGAAGCACCACAGCAGCAAGCCACCCACGGCCGGCACGCCCACCGTTGCCAGAAGCACCGGCAGCAGCTCCCCGGACCAGAGCTCAGCGGCATTCGAGCCGAGCAGGGCTGGAAGAATAGCGAGCAGCGTCTTCAGAAAGAGATAGAGGCCCAGCAGGCGGATCAACAGAATGGAGAAGGGTTTCATTGGTATAGAGTCCTTTCTTGAAATCCAGGGGCGAGCCTATCGAAGATTACGGGGCCGGGCCATTAAGCCTCGCTTCGTCGGTGGCTCCTGGTATTTTCGCTCGATCAACCGAGACTTCCTTGAAGGCAAGGTCATTCAAGCGTCTGCTGGGCTTGCCAACATGTTCATGATCAGCCGGACCATGGTCTCCTTGTTGGCGGGATCGGATTCGGCGATCAGCAGCGTCAGGGCCGCGAGGCCCACGTCGTTGACCACTACCTCGCCGTAGGCATCGAGCAGGCGATCGTTACGGTAGAGGAAGTCGACGAAGAGATAGGCTGCGCTGCGCTTGTTGCCATCGGCGAAGGGATGGTTCTTGACGACGAAGTACAGGAGGTGTGCCGCCTTGGCCTCCACCGAGGGATAGGCCGGCTCACCGAAGACCGTCTGGTCGAGGTTGCCGAGCAGCGCCTCGAGGCCGTCGCCGCGCTCCCGGGCGAACAGCTCGGTGGCCTCGCCCTTGGCGATCAGCTCGGCCTTGAGCGAGCCAAGCGCCGCCCGGGCTTTCTCCAGCGTCGGCAGCCGGCCTCCGGCCTGGGCATGGGGCTCGGTCAAAAGGCCCTCGTCGTAGCGCTGCAGCAGCAGGAAGGTCTGGGCGTAGCGGGTGATGATATCTACCAGGCCACGGCCGCTGGCCGCATCCAGGGCCGGGCTGCCGGCCGTCTTGCGCACCAGGGCCATGGCAGCCTCAAGCTCGCGGGCGTTCTCCTCGAAGCGCTGGCGATTCAGCGTCCAGCCCTGGGTAAGGTGCTCGCGCAGTACGCGCGTCGCCCACTGGCGAAAACGAGTCGCCTGATGCGATTTCACCCGATAACCAACTGACAGGATGACATCCAGATTGTAGTGCTGAACCTGATAGGTCTTACCGTCTTCGGCAGTATGTGCAAAATTTGCACATACTGCCCTCTCGTCCAGCTCACCTTCCTTGAAGATATTCCGGAGGTGCTTGGTAATCACCGAACGCTCGCGACCGAATAGCTCACGCATCTGCTCCTGACGTAGCCAGACGGTGTCGTGCTGAGCATCCAGCCGCACCTCGACTGTCTGGTCAGCCTCCTGATAGATGACGATGGGCGCCTGACTCTCTGTGTTCATTCCGTCGTCTCCTCCCCCGTTGTCTCGGTTTTTCGGCCGTTAATTCGCTGGCGAAAGCCTTCTGCAACGAGGATTGCTTCGGCTCGGCGAGGGCGTAGAGTGTCTGTTGAGAGACGACCTCAAGACGCTACGTTTCCTTCCAGGTCACATTAAGCTTGCAAGCAACGTCGGCCTGCTCACTCACAGATTTCTCCTTTATAAGGCTTAGCCTTCTTTTTCTGATCATGAAAGCCACCATGCTCATGGAAAGAGCCTCGTGTCGATACACAAGATATCGCGGATGTTCTTTAAGGTCTTCTCGAACATGGAAAGGTCCCAGTTCCTTGCGATAAATAACCATTGGACGTCTCTCCCATAACGCCACAAGCCCGGCACACTGGCCGGGCTTGTGGCATTCATGGGGCCTGGGTCGATATCAGCCGAGGCGGTCGTGGCCGTTATCGAGGAAGGGGTAGTCAGTGTAGCCCGTCTCGTCGCCGCCGTAGAAGGTGCCGTGGTCGGGCTCGTTGAGCGCCGCGCCGAGGCGGAAGCGCTCGGGCAGGTCGGGGTTGGCGATAAAGGGCCGGCCGAAGGCGATGGCATCGGCGCTGTTCTCGTCGAGCCGCGCCTGAGCGCTCTCGGCGTTGAAGTTACCGCAGTAGATCAACCCGCCAGTGAAGTGCTCGCGCATCTGCTCGCGGAAGCCATCGGGGAAGGTGATGTCGCCGCCCGCCCAGTTGGGCTCGTTGAAGTGGAGGTAGGCCAGGCCGCGGCGATTGAGCTCGTCGGCCAGGTAGAGGGCCATCGCCTCGGGCTCTTCATCGGTAAGGCCGAACAACTCGATGAAGGGTGTCAGGCGGACGCCCACCCGATCGGGGCCGACCACCTCGGCCACGGCGTCGATCACCTCCAGTGGGAAGCGCGCGCGGTTCTCGATGGAGCCGCCGTAGCGGTCGGTACGCTGGTTGGTGCCGGTGGCCAGAAACTGGTTGAGCAGGTAGGCGTTGGCGGCATGGACCTCGACCATATCGAAGCCGGCCCGCCTGGCACGCACCGCGGCCTGGCGGTAGTCCTCGACGATGCCCGGGATCTCGTCGGTCTCCAGCGCCCGCGGGGTACTGGTGGGATGCTGGCCGGCGCTGCCGTCCTCGAACTCGACGAAGCACTTGGCGCCTTCACCCTTCAGGGCACTGGGGGCCACGGGGGGCTGACCGTCGGGCTGCACCAGCTCGTGGGAGACCCGGCCCACGTGCCAGAGCTGCAGGGCGATGTTACCACCCTTGGCGTGTACGGCCTCGACCACGCCTTTCCAGCCCGCCTCCTGGGCGTCGGTCCAGATTCCCGGCGTGTAGACATAGCCCCGGGCGGTGGGCGAGATATTGGTGGCTTCGGTGATGATCAGCCCGGCGCCGGCGCGCTGCCCGTAGTAGGCCTGCTGTAGCTTGCCGGGCACGCTGTCCGGTGTGCGGGCACGCGTCAGCGGCGCCATGACCACGCGATTGGGCAGGGTCAGGCTACCAAGGGTTACCGGGGTGAAGAGTGATGTATCGGGCATCGACATGCCTCCTGATCGAGTGACTGCATGATAAGAAATCAATGGCCCATATAATAAGCCTGTTAACGATACTTGTCATAAGCGTGTAACCATCGACCGGATAGCAGGAAGCTATCACACCAGTTCCCTGCTCCATCTTCGACCCGACCTGACCTTCGACCCACCCTGGGGGCATGGTAATCTGCCCTTTCTGGAGGATTTCCCCTCACTTACCCTTAGGTCCTGGAGTGCGCCATGACTGCCGCCGAGATGCTCGACCGCCTGGTGGGCTTCCCTACCGTGTCACGGGAATCCAACCTCGACCTGATCGATTTCGTCGAGTCGCTGCTCGACGCGCACGACGTCCCCCACTGGCGGGTGGAAAGCGACGACGGAAGAAAGGCCAATCTGCTGGCGCGTATCGGCCCGAACGTGGCCGGTGGCGTGGTGCTTTCCGGCCACACCGACGTGGTGCCGGTGGAGGGCCAGCCCTGGTCCACCGACCCCTTTACGCTGACCGACAAGGGCGATGGCCGGCTCTATGCCCGGGGTACCTGCGACATGAAGGGGTTTATCGCCTGCGCGCTCAGCGAGGTGCCGCGCTGGGTGAGCCTGAACCTGGAGAAGCCGATCTGGCTGGCGTTCTCCTACGACGAGGAGGTGGGCTGCATCGGCGCGCCGCGCATGATCGAGAGGCTGATGGCCGAGCATCCACGGCCCGCGGCGGTGATCGTCGGCGAACCGACGCTGATGCAGCCGGTAGTCGCCCACAAGGGCGCCACCAACCTGCGCACCACGGTGACCGGCCGCGCCAGCCACTCCAGCCAGGTCAACCAGGGCGTATCGGCGATTCATATGGCGGCGCGCCTGGTGACCTTTATCGAGGACGTGATGGCCGACCTCAAGGCCGAGGGGCGCGTGGACGAAGCCTTCAACGTGGTCCACTCGAGCCTGCATGTGGGCAAGATCAGTGGCGGCACCGCGATCAACATCATGGCCCGGGAGTGTACCTTCGACTGGGAGATCCGCCATCTGCCATCGGACCGCTTCGAGGCACTGGTCGCGCGCATCAACGCCTATACCACCGAGCTCGAAGGCGACATGCAACGGCGCGCGCCGGAAACCTCCATCGTGACCGAAACACTCAACGAAACGGTGCCGGCCCTGGCCGATGACAACAACGCCGAGGTGCTGACCCTGTGCCATGCACTGCTCGGCGAGCGCCCCGCCGGTGCGGTGGCCTACGCGACCGAGGCGGGTCAGTTCCAGCGCCACGGGTTGCCCACGGTAATCTGTGGCCCCGGCAGCATCGCCCAGGCCCATCAGCCCGACGAATACATCGAACATGACCAGCTCCAGGCGGGGACGCGTTTCATGGCGGCACTGGGCGCACGCCTGCAACAAAAGTAGAATGGCAGCTAGCCTGTGACCACATGCTCACGCCTATACATCAGGAAACGCCATGCCCCGAGGAAACGCCACGCCCCGCCTGCTGATCGTCAAGACCGGTGATGCCTTCCCGGAGGTGGTCGAACACCATGGTGATTTCGAGGCACTGTTCCAGGAGGCACTCGCCCGGGATGGCTTCGAGGCCGAGGTATTCGACGCCCGCCACGAGCCGTTGCCGGACCTGAACCGCATCGATGGCCTCTATATTACCGGCTCCCACGCCATGGTCAGCGATGCCGAACCCTGGAGCGAGGCGCTCAAGCCGTGGCTGGTCACCGCCCGGGAACGCAACCTGGCGATGCTTGGCGTCTGCTATGGACACCAGTTGATGGCCGCCGCCTTCGGCGGGGTAAGCGACTACCATCCGGCGGGACGCGAGTCCGGTACCCACGAGGTAACGCTGACCGAGTCCGGCCACGAGGATCCGCTGCTGGGCACGCTGCCGACACACTTTCCCGCTCAGCTGACCCACGCCCAATCGGTGCTCAAGGCACCCAGCGGCTCGGTCGTGCTGGCGCGTAATGCCCACGACGCCCATCAGGCACTGCGCTACGGCCCCCGCCAATGGAGCGTACAGTTCCACCCCGAGTTCACCCCGGACACGATGCGTGCCTACCTGGCGCGCCAGGTCGACAAGCTCCGCGACCAGGGCCAGGACGCCAACCGCCTGATGCGCCGCGTCGCCCCCACACCGGAGGCGAGCTCACTGCTGGCGCGCTTCGCCCAGGCAGTGGCGACGCCCTCTTGAGGGTCAGTGACGCTCCCCCACCGGCGGGGCCGCATCACCGCGCTCGATGCTCTCTTCTGCCGCTTCGTCACGCAGGCGCCGGGCGTCAGGGGCACCCTCGGCGGCCTTGCGGCGCTGACGGTGGAGATCACGCAACGAACTTATCAGCATGGCCGCGACGATCATGCCGCCGCCCACGAAGGCCAGCAGTGCCGGCACCTCGCCGACCCACCACCACACCAGCAGGGTGCCCACCAGGGTCTCGAGCAGCATCACCAGACTGACCTCGGCGCCGGGCAAATAGCGGGCCCCGGTCTGGATCAGGAAGTAGGCCAATGGCAACAGCAGCCCCATCATTATCAGGCGCTGCATATTATCGGCATCCGGTAGCTGGGCGCCGCCCATCAATGCCGCGGGCAACAGCATCGCCAGGCAGCCCAGCGGCAGCACCACGGTCGTATCCAGGCCCCGCTTGCCGGTACCCGGCCGCGAGCTGGCCACGCTGGTATTAACCGCGATGGAGACCGGTATGATCAACGCCACCCCCAGTCCCAGCAGGCTGCCCTGCCCCACCTCGCCGGCGGCCATCAGGCAGGCCCCGGCAATGCATACCACGATGACCACCCAGGTCTGGCGGCGCAGCCGCTGGCCGAAGAACAGCATGCCGATCAGCCCGGCCACCAATGGCGCCAGGTTGAGCATGACCAGCACATTGCCCGCCGAGGTCAAGCGTGTGGCCCCCACGAAGGCCCAGGCGCTGGCGGCGAAGGCCAGGGGGCACCACAGCGCCGCCGGCCCGCAGGCGCGAACCGCACCCACCAGGCGTTCGCGATAGCGCGCGGCGGCGATCAGCAACAGCACCAGGCCCAGCAACAGGCCGCGCCAGAACATGAAGGTGGCCACGTCCACCGTGGTGTCCTTGACCAGTAGCGCATCCGGCGAGAGCAACAGCACGCCGGTCATGGTGATCAGATAGCCGCGCAGGCGAAATGGCAGCCGCTTCCACATGGTGCATCCTCCCGATGCCAAGACTTGCCGGGCTCAATAACGAGAACAGGCCGAAGCTGGGCTCCGGCCTGTCGTGAGACTGGGGTGCCGCCCGTCAGGCGGCAACCGAAGCCTTAAGCGCGCGACTGGCGACGAATCGGCGCATCGCCATCGTCATTGCGACGGCGCGGGGCACGCTCGGGCGCCCCATTGTCCTCGCTGATTTCCAGCGGACGACCGGCGACGCGGGCGCGTGCCATCTTGGTCAGGATGCTGGCCGGCAGCGAGCTGGGCAGCTCGACCACGGAGAAGGCGTTGCGGATATCGATGCGGCCGATACGCGCGCCCTCGATGCCGCCTTCATTGGCCAGGGCGCCAACCAGCTGACCCGGCTTGACGCCGTCCTTGTGACCCACGGCCACACGGTAACGGGTCATGCCTTCGCGCGGCCCACGATCACGCGGTCCACCCTGGCGGCCGGGCTTGGCGTCACGCGGAGCACGCTCCTTGCGTGGCGCCTGCAGGCGTCCGATGGGCGCCTCGTCGGCACGGGCCAGACGAGCGAAGGCACAGGCCAGCTCGACGGCGTCGTAGCCCTCGGCGACCAGGCGCTCGACCAGCGCCTGCTGCTCCTCGGCACCGGCGGTCAGGGCGGCGATGACCTTCTGGTGGAAGGCCTCGTCGCGATGACCGCGGATAGCCGCCTCATCCGGCACCGCCATCTCGCTCATCTTCTGACCGGTGGCCTGCTCGATCCAGCCCGCCTTGCGGCCTTCGCGGAAGCCGACAAAGGTGATGGAGGTGCCGTTACGCCCAGCGCGGCCGGTACGCCCGATGCGGTGGGTGTAGGCCTCGGAATCCTGGGGCAGGTCGTAGTTGAAGACGTGAGTGATACGCGGCACGTCGAGGCCACGGGCGGCCACGTCGGTGGCGATCAGCACGTCGACCTTGCCGCGCTTGAGGCGCTGAATGGTGCGCTCGCGCAGGCTCTGATCCAGATCACCGGAGAGGCTGGCGACGTTGAGGCCACGGGCGGTGAGCTGCTCGGTCAGGGTGGTACAGGCGGCACGGGTACGCACGAAGACGATCGCGCCATCGACCGGCTCCACCTCGAGGATGCGTGACAACGCCTCCAGCTTGGCGCCGCCATCGACGCGTACCAGACGCTGCTCGATATTCTCGCCGGTGGTGGTGCGCGACTCGATGGCCACCTTCACGGGGTCAACCAGGTAGCGATTGACGATGCGCTCGATCTCGGCAGGCAGCGTCGCGGAGAAGAAGACCCGCTGTGCTTCCTTGGGCGTGTCGGCCACCACGCGCTTGACGTCATCGATGAAGCCCATGCGCAGCATCTCGTCGGCTTCGTCCAGCACCAGGGCGGAGAGACCGTCGAGCTTGAGGCTGCCGCGATCCAGGTGATCGATGATCCGACCCGGTGTGCCGACAACGACCTGGGCGCCACGCCGCAGTGCACCCAGCTGCTCACGATACTCCTGGCCGCCGCACAGGGTAGCCACTTCCAGCCCCTTGAGGTTTTGACCATAGCGGCTGAAGGAAACGGCAACCTGCTGTGCCAGCTCGCGAGTCGGCGCCATGACCAGCACCTGAGGCTCGCGGCGGCTCAGATCGAGACGCGAGAGCAGCGGCAGAGCAAAGGCGGCGGTCTTGCCGGTGCCGGTCTGGGCCTGGCCCAGCATGTCGCGTCCTTCCAGCAGCGCAGGAATGGTCTCGGCCTGAATCGGCGAGGGGGTCTGGTAGCCCAGAGACTCGACGGCAGAGAGAACGGCAGGCAGCAGGGCAAGATCACCGAAGCTCGGCGAGGCGACAGAAGAAGAGGTCATTAATCACACCTTGGTAAGCCGGTATCACCGGCGTAAATTCATTGGCGTCCCTGACGCGAGCAAAAGCGGTCAGGCGCGCTGCGGCCAATGGTGGCAAGCAGCACGGGACATCGGAGTCGGGGACGCCGGTCGCACCTAGCATCGGGTCCACGCCATCGGCGATGGCAGTGAACCCCCGTGGCGACCGTTTGCGCCGATCTCGCCCAGAATGGCGGGATCTCGGTTGGCGCTCCATCTACACACTTCGAACGCTGGCGGCAATCAGCAGTGACGCTGGGCCTGGCGTTGCGGCGCCCACGGCCTGAAAGGCGGTGGCGTCGTACATGATGGTGGGGTCAGCACATGCGAGGAAGGCGCATGCTACCATCGTCGACATGACCTGGCCAGCCTTTTCGGCTGCCGTCTCATATTGCCGCTGAATCGAGGAGATGACATGCCCAGCCTGTGGGTCGATGCCGATGCCTGCCCCAGGGTGGCCCGCGAGATTATCGTGCGCGCCGCCGAACGCACCGCCACGCCGACCTGGTTCGTGGCCAACCACACGGTCCCCCTGCCCCGCTCACGAACCGTCAAGTCACTCGCCGTCAGCCATGGTTTCGATGCCGCCGACGACGAGATCATCGAGCGCCTGGCGGCCGGTGACCTGGTCATCACCTCGGACCTGCCGCTGGCCATGACGGCCATCGAGCGCGGCGCCAGGGTCATGACCACACGCGGCGAGGCGCTCGACGCCAACAACATCCGCGCCCGGGTGCAAATGAGAGACTTCATGGAAACCCTGCGCGCCAGCGGCGAGCACACCGGCGGCCCCAAGGGATACTCCGATGCCGACCGCCGGGAGTTTGCCAATGCCCTGGATCGCTGGCTGGCGAAGCAGCGTTAACATCGCCCGGTCGCCAGACGGCACCAATCGCGCCGGGTCGTCGCCTACTCCCCCTGGTTGCGCTGAAAGCGCTGGATCTCGCGACGCTGCTTCTTGTCCGGGCGCTTGACCGGGTGCTGCATGACCTGGTTGTTGAGTCGGCGCGCTTCACCTTCACGTTCGCGGCGGCGGGCGCTTTCCTCGGTCTCGCGATAGAGGGCGCGAGCCTCGGGGGCGCCGCGACGCTGGTCGGACAGCGCCATTACCTCCACCTCCCAGATATCCCAGCCCTGAGGCACGCGAATGATGGCGCCGGCCTCCACGTTCTTGCTGGTCTTGGCTCGGCCACCGTTGTAATGCACCTTGCCTCCCTCGATGGCCTTCTTGGCCAGGCCGCGGGTCTTGAAGAAACGCGCCGCCCACAGCCACTTGTCGAGCCTGACACTATCCATTGGGGGCCTCCTGATAACCGGGCAAGATGGCCGCGAAGGTATCCAGAGCAGTGAATTCCTCCAGCTCACGCTCGGGCTGGCGGCTGTCGGGTTGCTTGATGCCCAGCAGATGCTGAATGCCGAACTGTCGGGCGCTCTCCAGCACCCGCGGATTATCGTCGATAAACAGGGTGCGGGCCGGCACGAAGGGTTCGACCTCCTGCAGGCCGGACCAGAACGCCTGCTCCTCCTTGGGCACACCGAGATCCGCCGAGGAAACGATGGCATCCAGGTAGGGCGCCAGGCCGGTAAGTGGCAACTTGAGCTCGAGGCTGGCACGGTCGGCATTGGTGGCCAATACCACACGGGGATGGGCCAGCTTGAGCCACTGCAGGAAGTCCAGGGCATCGCCGCGCAGGCCGATCAGGTGTTGAACCTCGCGCTTGAGGGCGACCACGTCGACGTCGAGTTCGCGGCTCCAGTAGTCGAGGCTGTACCAGTCAAGGGTGCCCTGCTCGCCGATCACCTTGGCGCGGACCATTTCCTGGGTGGCCTCGTCGAGCTGATGCAGCTCCACATAGCGGCGCGGCAGATGCTCGAGCCAGAAGTGGCTATCGAAGTGGAGGTCTAGCAGGGTGCCGTCCATGTCCAGCAGGACGGTATCGATGGCGCGCCAGTCGATCATGAGGATTCCGGGTCGTGGCTAGCAGGAGGTGATATGGTAACAGCCAAGCCCCCTTCCCCAGAACCGGAGCCGCCATGACCTCGCCCGACTGGCCTCAGAAACCCGCCATTCTCGATCGTCGCTCGGAGGCAAGGAGCCGCCTCTTTCATGTCGAATCGCTCGACCTGCGTTTCTCCAACGGCGAGGAACGCACCTTCGAGCGCCTGACCGGCACCGACCGCGGTGCCGTGATGATCGTGGCCATGCCCGACCCCGAGCATGTGCTGCTGATTCGCGAATACGCCGCCGGCTTCGAGGAATATGTGCTGACCCTGCCCAAGGGCCTGGTCGACCCCGGTGAGGATATCGTCAGCGCCGCCAATCGCGAGCTGATGGAAGAGTGCGGCTTCGGCGCACAACGCATCGAGCCACTGGTGGAGCTTTCCCTGGCGCCCAACTACATGCGCCATCGCATGCAGGTGCTGCTGGCCACGAACCTCTATCCCAAGCGCCTGCCCGGTGACGAACCCGAGCCACTCATCGTGGAGACCCACGCCCTCGATGAACTACCGGCGCTGCTGGCCAGGGAGGATTTCCACGAGGCTCGGGCCATCGCCGCGCTGTATATCGCCAGGGAACGGCTACGCAGCGAGGCCGACGACGGCGGGCTCTGGTAGCCCGCCGACCAGCGTGGTTCAACGGCGATGCAGTCGCTGACGCAGCACGCTGTTACCTTCCTTGAGCCGCACCCAACGCGCCTGGCGATAGCTGTCCAGGCTCGCCTCCAGCAGCTCCATGACCTGCATGGCACCCTCCAGCGGTACCGGCGGCGGCCCACCCTGAAGCAGCATCTCGGCCATGCCGGCGTAGAAGGCCGGGTAATCGCCGGGCAGGGTGGGGTGGGGCTGTACCTCCGGTGCCTCGCCATCATCCGCCATCAGGGTCAGCCGCCCCGGCTCGGCGCCCATGCCCATCTCCGGCGTCACCGCCAGCGTTTCCTTGAGGCGGGCTTCCTGGGGGTCCTGACCAAACGTCACGTAGCTGCCGCGAGTGCCATGCACGCGGAAACGCGGGGTAGGGTCGGCCACCAGCGCGCTCGCCTTCAGGCTGACCCGTCGCCCGTCGTATTCCAGCAGGCAGAGGAAGTCGTCATCCACTTCGGCGCCATCACGCTGGGTATCCAGCTCCAGCAGAACCGCCCGGGGCATGCCGAACAGCTGTATCGCCTGATCAAGCAGGTGCGGGCCCAGGTCATACCAGATCCCGCCGCCCGGGCGCGGCTTCTCGCGCCAGCGGTCGACCACCGTCGGCCGGAAGCGATCGAAGCGTGATTCCAGGGACACCACACGGCCCAGGCGCTCCTCCTCGAGCAACGCCTTGAGGGTCAGGAAATCACCGTCCCAGCGTCGGTTATGAAAGACGGACAGGCTGCGTTCGACACTCTCCGCCTGAGTGCGCAACAGCCGCGCCTCGGATAGCGTTACCGCAAAGGGCTTATCCACCACCACGTGCTTGCCCGCCGCGAGGGCCGCCTTGGAAAGGGAGAAATGGGTATCGTTGGGGGTGGCAATGACTACCAGGTCGATATCGCGACGCTCGAACAGTGTCGCGGCCTTGGGCAGCACCTCGACCTCCGGCAGGTCGGCGTGAACCTTGTCGGCATCCGTAGTCACGACGGCAACCAGTTCCATGCCGTCGGCGGCCTGGATCAAGGGCGCATGAAACACCCGGCCCGCCAGGCCATAACCGACCAGTCCGACATTCAGCGTATGGGTTTTCATCAGGCTCTCCTTGGACATGCCGACGCCCCGGCCAGGGCCGGGGCGTCATAGGATGGATCAATCCAGCTTGGACAGGTCGCGCACCGCGCCCTTGTCGGCCGAGGTGGCCAGCAGCGCATAGGCCTTGAGCGCCGCCGAGACCTTGCGATCGCGCGGGGTTTCGGGCTTCCAGGCCTGAGTCCCCTTGGCTTCCATGGCCTCGCGACGCGCGGCCAGCGCCTCATCGCTGAGCTTGACGTTGATCGCGCGGTTGGGAATATCGATCTGGATGATATCGCCCTGCTCGACCAGGCCGATGGCACCGCCGGCGGCGGCCTCCGGGGAGGCGTGGCCGATGGAGAGCCCCGAGGTGCCGCCGGAGAAGCGCCCGTCGGTCAGCAGGGCACAGGCCTTGCCGAGCCCCTTGGACTTGAGATACGAGGTCGGGTAGAGCATCTCCTGCATGCCGGGCCCGCCCTTGGGGCCTTCGTAGCGAATGATGATCACGTCACCCTCCTCTACCTTGCCGCCGAGAATATCCTCCACCGCCTGGTCCTGGGACTCCACCACATGGGCCGGCCCCTCGAACACCAGAATCGACTCATCCACGCCGGCGCTCTTCACCACACAGCCATCCACGGCGATATTGCCCTTGAGCACGGCCAGGCCTCCCTCCTTCGAGAAGGCATGGGCCAGGTCGCGGATACAACCGGTGGCGCGGTCGCCATCGAGGCTAGGCCAGCGCGCGCTCTGGGAGAAGGCCACCTGGGTGGGCACCCCTCCGGGGCCGGCGCGATAGAACTCCATCACCTCCGGGGAGGGCGTGCGCATGATGTCCCACTCCTCCAGGGCCTCGGCCAGCGAGTCGCCATAGACGGTGGATACCCGGGTATCCAGCACCCCGGCGCGATCCAGCTCCCCGAGGATCGCCATGATCCCGCCGGCGCGGTGCACATCCTCGATATGATACTTCTGGGTATTGGGCGCCACCTTGCACAACTGCGGCACTTCCCGCGAGAGACGGTCAATATCGGTCATTCCGAAATCGATCTCGGCCTCCTGGGCGGCGGCCAGCAGGTGCAGGATGGTATTGGTGGACCCCCCCATGGCGATATCCAGGGTCATGGCATTCTTGAATGCCGCCTTGGAGCCGATGGCACGCGGCAGCAGGTGCGCCTCGTCGCCCTCATAGACGCGCTTGGCCAGCTCGACGATGCGGTGGCCGGCACTCTCGAACAGGCGGCGGCGATCGCCGTGGGTGGCCACCACGGTACCGTTGCCCGGTAGCGCCAGGCCCAACGCCTCCATCAGGCAGTTCATGGAGTTGGCGGTAAACATCCCGGAACAGGAGCCGCAGGTCGGACAGGCACTACGCTCCACCTCGGCGAGCGTCTCGTCATCGACGCTGTCGTCGGCGGCCATCACCATGGCGTCGACCAGGTCCAGGCCATGGTCGAGCAGCTTGGTCTTGCCCGCCTCCATGGGGCCACCGGAAACGAAGATCACCGGCACATTGAGGCGCATGGCGGCCATCAACATTCCCGGGGTGATCTTGTCGCAGTTGGAGATACACACCAGGGCGTCGGCGCAGTGGGCGTTCACCATATACTCGACGCTGTCGGCGATCAGGTCACGGCTGGGCAGCGAGTAGAGCATGCCGTCGTGGCCCATGGCGATGCCGTCGTCCACGGCGATGGTATTGAACTCCTTGGCCACCCCGCCGGCCTTCTCGATCTCGCGGGCCACCAGCTGCCCCATGTCCTTCAAGTGCACATGCCCCGGCACAAACTGGGTGAAGGAGTTGGCCACGGCGATGATCGGCTTGTGGAAGTCGTCGTCCTTCATGCCGGTGGCACGCCACAGGGCGCGGGCGCCGGCCATGTTACGACCGGCGGTGGTGGTGCGGGAACGATACTCGGGCATGCTGTCCTCTTCTTCTCTTGTCTTCTAGCGACGGCCGCCTGTGCCGGCGGCTCGGTGTCCAGACCAGTCACAGATTCTGTCACGCGGCCGTGCATCAGGCCAGTGGGCAAAGAGACAGGCAAGGCAGGCAAGGGGACTGTCCCCGGGGGTTGGGGGACTGTCACCGGGGGTTGGGGGACTGTCACCGGGGGTTGGGGGACTGTCACCGGGCGTGGTATTACTGAATCAATCGCGTGGCCACCCACCCCAGAACCGGCTCACCCTTTATCTCGAAGTAGATCTGACTCCAGCCGTCTCCTTCCCCCAGGACGTACACCTCTGCTCCCCGAGCCAGCTGAGTTACCCGCGCATTCTCCGTTCCAGCGCCCGAACGAATATTCACACGGGAGCCGGTAACCTCTCTTTTCTGGAGGTTCGACAGGCTAGCCTGAATATTCTCCTTGGCCACTTCATTACCATTGCGCGATGCAGTGGCAAACCAGAAAACCGCCCAGGCGTGATTGGCCTCCACGCCACGCCCTCGGGCATAGAGGGCGCCCAGGTTACTCTGCGCCATGGCGTCACCCTGCCGTGCCGCCTGATTGAAGTAGTCGAAGGCTCGAGAGAAGTCCTGGTCGACCCCGCGTCCGTTCTCGTAGAGGCTGCCGACATTGTTCTGCGCAGGAGCATGCCCCTGGTCTGCCGCCTGTTCAAACCAGCGCGCCGCCATTACCGCGTCTTCCTCGACGCCAAACCCTTCCAGATACATCAGCCCCAACTGGAACTGGGCACCGGCATGGCCGGACTCTGCGGCACGCTCCAGCCACTCCACGGCGTCCGCCGGCCCGCGCCCCTCGATCCGTTCACTCAAGAACAGCTCGGCCAAGCCGACCTGGGCCTCGAGCACATCATTGCCAGCGGCAAGTCGATACCACTTGTAGGCTTCGCCCAGGCTTTCTCGAACGCCGGTACCGTTCTCGAACATCTTGCCCAGCGCAAACTGTGACTGGCCCTCACCCTGCTCCGCGCCTTCTCTCCACTCGTGCACCGCCGAGGCGAAATTCCTCTGCCGGAACTCTGTCAGGCCAGCATCATAATCGGCATATACCAGCGTGCTGCTGCTCAGCAGCACAATTCCCAGCCAAATCTTTGCTCTCATGAACCCACAACCATGAATCAGCTATACCAAGGAGAAACCCGGCATGTCAGACATGCCGGGTACTTATACAAACAACGCTAAATGCTGCAAAGCGTTACGCCATCAGCTGATTACCGGCACTACCCGCCTGCCAGCTCACTGATCGTGATTTCTACCCGACGGTTAGGCCGCAGGCATTCGGTGACGCTCGGCGTCGCCCTGGCACCGGGGCACTCCACCACCGGGTCAGCTTCACCATGCCCCGCCGTGCGAATATTGCTGCGGCTGATACCCTGGCCAGCGAGATACGTGGCCACGGCACCGGCCCGCGACTGGGACAACTCCAGGTTGTACTCGACGCTTCCGAACCGGTCGGTATAGCCCACAATCGTCATTCCAGGAGAGGTAAACTCGCCCTTGGCAGACTGAGCCACGCGCTCCAGCGCGCGGCGCCCTTCCAGGGTCAGCTGGTCGCTATCAAAATCGAACAGCACATCCCCAGATAGCACCAGTGTCTCGTCTTCCGGCACCTCCGTTGGCACCAGCAGTTCCGGACACTGCGCATCTCGCCAGTGCGTGTTTTCCAGCGTCATATCATCATCAAAATCAACCTGATACTGACAGGTAATGTAATCGCCACCCGCCTTTCCCGTATACAGGTTGAAGACGTAATTCCACTCACGAACGCCGAAGAACCCTTCACTGAACTGGGGGCCGCCGATCAGTTGGCGCACCTGATCCTTCGACTGCCCCTCGCGAATGCGCAGGATACTCTGAGGTTCAACAAAGCGACCGCCGTCATGCCAGTTATCCTCCAGCGCCGGAAAACCGTCTCCCGCTTCGCGGATATCTGTGCGGTCGTTGTTCGGCGGGCTGGCACAGCCCGCAACCATTGCCAGGCTGGCGATACCGGCGGCCCCGAGGGCCGCCTTGAGCAGTGTAGATGAGCTCAATACTTTCACGTTCGTCTCCTTACCAGTGCCAGCCAGCGCCGACACCAGCGCCGAAGTTGCTCTGAGAATCACCCGTCACCTTGCCCTGGATGACCCAGCGACCATTGTCCGAGAGGCGCGATACGCCTACGGATACGGCAGACTCGCCTTCGTAGGTACCGGCACCCACGCCCACCATGCTCTTGCCGGGCATCCAGGCCTGAGGAACGGTAGCCGCAGCCAGGGCGCTCGCCGTACCCGCGTTCGCGTTATCTTCCACATCTTTGATGCGCCCGTGGACCTTGTTGATCTCTTGAGCAAAGCGCTGGTTGAGCTCCTGCATCTGGCCAACATTCACCGCATCGGTGGCATCGACACCGGGTGCCACATTGGTGATCCGCATGTCACCGGCATCGATGCCGTCGGTGGTCATGCTCGGGCCGTCTTCGATGGTTACCCCCTCGTTGCTGACAGTGGTTTTACCCGTGGTCACGCTGTCGACATCCAGATCGCGATTCAGGCCCACTTCCACGCCGCCGTCATTGGTGCGTGTGGTGATGTTGTCATCACCGGTAATGGCCACGGTATCGCCCAGCTCGCGGTTCACGTCATCGCCCTCGTCGGCAGCGAAGTCCATGCCGCCATCCAGCGAGGAGTTGATATCGCCAATCTCCTCCTTGACCCCGTGCAGCTGGCTACCATTGACCGCATCGGTGCTATCCGCGGTGACCTCACCCGGCGCCAGGCCGGTGATCTTATTCTCACCCATATCGATGCCATCTTTATTGATGGTCGGGCCACCTTCACTGATCTCGATGCTGTCGAACTCTACCTCAGGATCGGTAGCCACAGTGTAGATGGTCTGACCATCACCCCCGGTCGACTCTGTGACGGAGATGTTATTGCCTTCCGTGACTTCGGTCTTCGCTGCGGCCACATCGTCTCCGATGTCACCCGCCACCTGCTTGAGGTCGCCCACGTTCACGGCATTCATCAGCTCATCACCGGAAATCTTATCCAGCTTTTGACCACCCAGACCACTACCTACGTTGGTGATCTGCATGCGACCGGCATCGATGCCGTTAACCGTCACGCTCGGACCGCCGTTAGCGATCTTCAGGCCCTCGCCGTCCATGATCGTATCGCCGACGCTGACCTTGCCGTTCTTACCATCCACGGTGACCGCGGTATTGCCGTCACCCAGGGTGATGGAGTCATTCAGCGTATAATCGATCGAGGTGTTGCCAGTGTTCTCGTCACGGGTATGCTCAACTACCACGTTCCCATCGGAGCCGACGAAATCGACTGTAGCTTCAGGTGCCACGTTACTGGTCGTGATGCCTGTGGTGTTGCTAGTTGCAACGTTCCAGCCGGCGTTGGCAATGTCCTTGATTTTCCACAACTGGCTGCCGTTGACCGCATCGGTACTATTTTCACCGACCTTACCCTTTGCCAGGCTGGTGACCTGCTCGCCACCCATGTCGGCACCCTGGAAACTCGGGGTGTCAGCAAACTGGATTTCAATGCCACCCTCCTGGGTTGCAACCGTATTAACGTTGCCTGACGAATAGGACGCTGTGTCGGCATCTTCGGCACCACCCACAATCTGCATCTCTTTGTTCAGATTGCGCGTTACATAGCCGTCAGCAGGATTCTCGTTACCCGAGAAGCGCAGACCGTCGTCTTCCAACGTCGCGATGTTCTTCTGGTTGCCGTCGCCATCCTCGTACTGAAGGCGTGTCACGTCGGTGTCATCGGCCGCCACATCGCCAGGCTCGATGCCCGGATGCATGGTCAGCTCTGGGCTGGTACCGTCTGCCCCCGCCGGGCCGGTCAGGCCGATGGAGCCATCGGAACCGTCGATACCTACACCAGAAACGCCGTCGGCACCATTGACACCGATTTTGCCATCTTGGCCGTCAGCACCGTCTTCCCCCGGGCCGCCAACGCTAAGGTCGCTGCCCAGCGCAAAGTCGATCGAGGTGTTGCCAGTCGCATCGTCACGAGTGTGCTCAACCATGATGCTGGCGTCGTCGCTGACAAAGTCGACTTCAGCTTCCGGGGCCACGTTGCTGGTGTCCGTCGCAGTGGTGTCGCTGGTCGCGACGCCCCAGCCAGCGTTGGCCACCTTATTGACCTCATCCAGCTGGCCTTCGGTCGCCGCACGGTCGTCGACCACGTTGTCGGGATCGAATGTGGTGTTGCCCAGCCCGTCGATGGTGTCGTCGCCGCCGGTGTTGACAGTCACGTTGCCGAACTGCGGCTGATCGCTCATCACGATCGAGAGCTCGCCATTAGCGTCATCGGCGACGGTCGTGATGTTGGTGTTGCCGCTGGCATCCGCACCGCCGGTGACATTCAGGGTCTGACCCAGGTCACGGTGCACGTCAGTGCCGCTGTCGCCGGCAAAGTCTAGCCCCTTGGTGGTCAGGTCGCTGTCCTGCTGATTCAGCTGGCTGACATTCACCGCATCGGTGCCGTCAACACCCGGCGCAA
>NZ_JHVH01000015.1 GCF_000620045.1 Halomonas halodenitrificans DSM 735
TGTCAATGGCCATCAGAACTGACCCACCAGCGGCCAACAAAATTGACCCACCCGTGATCGTCAGCTGAGCGTCTTCTGCTTCAGCCGGTAGCTCTCCCCCCCGAGCAGGTAGAGGTGCGAGTGGTGGATGATCCGGTCGACGATCGGCACCGCCACGTTGTCGTCGTGGAAGAACTCCCCCCAGCTGGTGAAGTCTTTGTTGGTGGTGATGATCAGTGACCGGTGCTCGTAGAACCGATTGATCAGTTGGAACAGCGCGTAGCGCGCCTGCCGGCTCATCGGCAGGTAGCCCAGCTCATCGATCACCAGGGCGTCAACCTTGGCGAGCTTGTGCAGCGTCTTCTTCAGCTCGCCCTTCATCTCCGCCAGCTCTAGCTCCTCGACCAGATCCAGGGCGTTGCGGAACAGCACCCGGTATCCGGCCTCGATGGCCTTCTGCCCGATACCGATCGCCAGGTGGGTCTTGCCCACTCCCGGCGGACCGATGAACACCAGGTTCTCGCGGTTGTCGAGGAAGGCGAAGTCCAGCAGGGCGTTGACCTGGCGCTTGGTGATGGTGGTTTGGTGGCGGTAGTCGAACCCCTCCAACCGTTTGTCGCTGGGGAAGCCGGCCTGGCGCTGGTAGAGGTCGATGCGCTTGGCCTCGCGGGTCTGGCGCTCATGCTCGACCAGCATGTCGGCGAAGGCCAGGTAGGAGACCTCGTTGGCCTCGGCCTGGGCCAGCAGCGCGGTGAGGTCGCCGGCGATGGCGCCCAGGCGCAGGCTGCGGTAGCGCCCGGCGGTCAGCTCAAGCTGCCCCATGGATCACCTCCTGCTGGCCGCTGGAGTGGCCAAGCCGGCCGTACTGAGCCAACTCCACCGGTGTCGTGCATGGACCGCTGGGGGTGTCGCCCTCTGGATCCCGGCCCCGCGCCTTGGCGAGCCGCGCCGCCGCCAGCCGCTCCTTGAGGCCGCCGGCGGTGAGGCGCTCCCGGGTGACCCAGTCGCCGATCAGCGCCAGGTCCAGCATGTCCTCGCCCTCCAGCAGCTGCTTGGCGGCGCGCAGCTGGTCCTTGTAGTGGCGCGGCATGGCGGCACGCAGGCGCGCACAGAGCTGCTCCCCCAACGAGGCGCCAAGGCAGCGGATGATGGCCGTCTCAAGCTCCGCCTCCTGCTGGCGGTGGTCGCGGTAATGGCTCTCGTTGCGCAGCGTGCGGCCCTTGCCTAGGTGAAGGGCATGGGTGGCGATCTCGTCGCCGCTCTCCAGGTCATGGATCGCCAGGCGGTTTTCCGCTTCCCGGACGCCGACACGGCCCTGCTGGTAGGCCATCGGCACCGAGTACTTGTTGGCCTTCCAGGCGATCAGCCCGGTCTTGTCGACCCGGCGCGGGGCCATGCCGTCGGCCTCGCGGCCCACGCAGGCCGGCGTCAGGTAGGGGCGCAGGTGGCACCGTTCTTCGGCGTCGCACAGCGCCCTCGGCTGTTGGCCGGTGGTGCCATGAGTGCGCACGTTGGCGACCTCGTCGAGCCACTGCCGCACGTAAGCGCGCAAGTCGGCCTCGTCGCGGAATACCTCGCCATAGAAGGCATCCTGCTTGGCGTACTTCACCCCGGCTTCGACCTTGCCCTTGCTCTCCGGGTCGTAGCCGCAGCAGGCATGGATCCGGAAGCCGGCGGTGGTGGCGTACTCGTGGAAGCGCTGGTTCACCTCCAGCTCACGGAACTGCTCGCTGATCACCACCATCTTGGTCTGGTCGTAGACGCACTCCTCCGGCAGGCCGCCGAAGTAGCGGAAGGCCTCGTCGTGCAGGCGAATGAAGGTGGTGGTATCGAGCGGCGACAGGCTGATGCCGACATAGGTCAGGCGCGAGTAGGAGAGCACGAACACCACGAAGTACAGGGGGCGCGGCTCGCCGCCGATCATCACCTCACGCAGCTCACCCGGATCCACCTGGCACTGGACGCCGGGCACCATGTCGAGCACTGGCTCGTAGTAGCGCCGCTGCCGGCTGGCCACCGTGCTCTTCACCTGCTGCACGTAGCGACGCAGGGTACGTTCCGAGACCGCCAGCTCGCCGACCTTCTCGCGCAGCTTGCGGGCCACCTTGACGCTGCTCAGCCGGGGAAAGGTGCGCAGCAGGTAGACGATGTAGTCGCGGTGGGCGTCGAGTTTCTTCTCGCGCTCGCGGTTCGACTGCGCCGCCTCGATGGTCGCCTCGTCCTGGCGGAGGTACTTGCGGACGGTGTTGCGGGAGATGCCCAACTCCTGGCCGATGGCACGGATCGACAGGCCCTGTCCGTCATCGTGTAACGCTTTGATCTTGTGAATCATTCCCCAGTCCTTCACATCTCCGTCCCGACCCTTGGCTGAGCCGACACGGTAGGTGGATGGTGGCAGCGCTGCCACCTCGGGGGTGGGTCAGAAGCGTTGGCCGGTACTGGGTCAATTTACTTGGCCATTAACAACCGTGCTTGAAGGCACTCATACCAACGCTTTTTGGCTTGAAAAGGGAGCAATATGCATGCAGTGCGGGGATAACAGATTGGCAACACACACGCTGTCCTGGGTTGCCTACGTGAGGCCGCTGGTGGTCGCTGTGGTTTCTGGATTCGTGGGGTTACTGATTTCCACCGCTTTGGAAAAGCCATGGATTGCGATCGCAGCAGGGATCCTGGCCATCGCTTGGTTCGTATATCAGGTCTGCTACATCCGTAGCGTGCGACTTTATACCGACGATAGTGGGGTATGGCTCTATCAAGGGGTATTCCCGTGGCAGAAAGGGGTTGTTGGTGTGAAATGGCGTGACGTGGATGGTGCCCTTTTCCGCAAAGGGTTTATCAGCTGGGCGTGTCGATCCTATTTTGTGCAGGTTGGGCATCGTTATACCAAGGCCAGCGAGCTGATCATTTCTCATGTCGGGAAAGGGAATCAGTTTGTGGAGCACGTGAATCAAGAGCACCAGGCGCGTTTGCATGCCTTCGACTCCTCATCGAAGGCCGAGTCATTGACCCGCTAGCAGCTGCGCGATTGTTTGAAGCGTACCTTTCGGAAGTCCCGTACAGTGTTGAAGTAGCGGGGCTTCTTTTGTGATGCACTATAGCCTGTGCAGCTCCGAGGGGGGCACTTCAGCACCAAAAAAAGCCCGGACCTGAGGCCCGGGCTTTTTTTCGTCGCCTTGGCGGTTCAGACGACGCCGTGATCGATCATGGCGTCGGCGACCTTGCGGAAGCCGGCAATGTTGGCGCCCAGCACCAGGTTGGTGGGCTCGTCGAATTCCTCGGCGGTGTCGGCACACTGACGATGGATATTGGCCATGATTTCCTTGAGCTTCTCGTCGACCTTTTCGAGCGGCCATTGCTCCATGCTGTTGTTCTGGGCCATCTCCAGCTGGCTGGTCGCCACGCCACCGGCATTGGCGGCCTTGCCGGGCCCATAGGCGATCTTCGCCTCGAGGAAACGGTCCACGGCGTCTGCGGCGGAGGGCATGTTGGCACCTTCGCTGATGCAATAGACGCCGTTGGCAAGCAGGGCCTCTGCATCGGCGGCGGTGAGCTCATTCTGGGTGGCGCAGGGGAAGGCGGCATCGGCCTTGAAGCGCCAGACGGCGTGACCATCTTCCGGGTACTCATCGACTGGGGTATAGCTGGCCTCGGGGTGCTTCTCCAGATAGACCTCCAGCGACGCGCGATTGACTTCCTTGAGTTCCTTGAGCAGGTCGAGGTCGACCCCCTTGGCGTCATGCAGGGTGCCGCGGGAGTCGGTGCAGGTAACGGGCTTGGCGCCCATCTCGTACAGCTTCTCGATGGTATAGATCGCCACGTTGCCGGCTCCCGAGACGAGGCAGGTCTTGCCTTCCAGGGTCTTGCCGAGAGCTTCCAGCATGTTCTGGGCGAAGTAGACGGCGCCGTAGCCGGTGGCTTCCTTGCGGCCGATGGAGCCGCCCCAGTCCAGGCCCTTGCCGGTCAGCACGCCTTCATAGCGGCCGGTGAGGCGCTTGTACTGGCCGTAGAGATAACCGATTTCACGGCCGCCGACACCGATGTCGCCGGCGGGCACATCGGTATGTGGGCCGATATGCCGGTACAGCTCGGACATATAGGCCTGACAGAAGCGCATGATCTCGCCATCGGACCTGCCCTTGGGGTCAAAGTCCGAGCCGCCCTTGCCGCCACCAATGGGCAGGCCCGTGAGGGCGTTCTTGAAGATCTGCTCGAAGCCCAGGAACTTGATGGTGCCGGAGGTGACGCTGGGGTGGAAACGCAACCCGCCCTTGTAGGGGCCGAGTGTCGAGTTGAACTGGACCCGGTAGCCCTTGTTGACCTGGACGCGACCGGTGTCGTCGGTCCAGCAGATACGGAACATTATCTGGCGTTCCGGCTCGACGATGCGCTCGATGATGCTGTGTTCATGGTAGTGGGGGCTGCGCTTGAAGAGCGGACGCAGGCACTCGAGCACCTCTTCTGCCGCCTGGTAGAACTCGGTCTGGGCGGGACTGCTCTTGCGAAGGTTTTCCAGGGTCTCGTGAACGTAAGGCATCGTCGTATCCTGTACAGGGAGAATGTGCCGACCGCAGTGGGCCAATCTGAAAGTGGTTTCCACGGACAGTGACTATATAGCAATGCCCCATTATGCATCAACTGTATGGGTCATGCGTGCATTATGCGCAGTGAGGTGGCAGGCCATGGCTCGGCTCCGGGAAGGCCGCTATTCGTCTTCCCGGTGAACCCCCGTTCGCCGCTGCGACGGGCTTGTCAGGGTGATGGCGGCGGCTTCCCCTGAGGTGGGAGGGGTGCTAAGGTTCCCCGCCGCCGAGTGTTCCGGCAAAAAGCCTGGTTCCCGAGGTGTTGTTAAGGAAGGTGGGGCATGGAGAAGACGATGACTTACCCGGTAGAGCTGCTCTGTTACTGCCGCCCCGGTTTCGAGCCCGACCTGGCCGCCGAACTCGTCGATAAGGTTGCTTCGCTCGGCAGGGCGGGGCACGCCGACTACGCCCAGGGGGCGGGCTTCGTACGATTCCTGCTGCCCGAGGGAGAGGCGGCGAATGGCCTGCATCGTGACCTGCCCCTGAGCGGTCTGGTCTTTGCCCGGCAGAGCCTGGTGGCATTGCCGCCATTGACGCTGTCGCGGGATGATCGTCTGACCCCGATTATCGACCAGGTGATGGCCAGCGGCTGGAGTTTCGACAGCGTCTGGCAGGAAACACCGGATACCAACGATGGCAAGGCGCTGGCCGGACTGGCCAAGGCGCTGGAGCGTCCGCTCACTGCGTTGCTCAAGAAGCGCAAGGCCCTGCGCCGCAAGGCCGGCGGTCGTCGCCTTCATCTATTGTGGAGCGCCGGTGACCGTGTACAGCTGGGCATGAGTTTTCCGGGTAACCGCAGCGAGTTGCCGGGCGGCATTCGCCGTCTGCGTTTTCCCAAATCGGCCCCCAGCCGTTCCACTCTCAAGCTGGAAGAGGCGTGGCACGAATTTGTGCCGCGAGAGGAGTGGGGTGAGCGACTCGGCGAGGGCATGCAGGCGGCGGACCTGGGGGCGGCACCCGGTGGCTGGACCTGGCAGCTGGTACAGCGCGGCATGCATGTCTACGCTATCGACAACGGCCCGATGGACAAGGCGCTGATGGCGAGTGGGCTGGTCGAGCACCTGCATGAAGATGGCTTTACATGGGAGCCTCCGTATCGCCTGGACTGGCTGGTCTGCGATATTGTCGATAAGCCGTCACGGGTCGTGGCGATGGTGGAACGCTGGCTGGTTAGGCGCTGGTGCAGGGAGGCGGTTTTCAACCTCAAGCTGCCGATGAAGCGGCGCTGGCCGGAAGTGGAGGCCTGCCTGCGGCGGCTTGAGAAGGCATTGGAAGCCTCGCGAGTCGAGGCCGAAATCACCTGCCGTCACCTCTATCATGATCGTGAAGAGGTGACGGTGCATGTGCGGATCAAGATGTGACGCTCAGTGCGAGGTGGGTTCGTAGATGCGAATGCGTTCCTCCTCGGTGAGCAGTGGCTGCAGGCCCTGCATCACCTGAGAGCGGGTTTCGCTGGTGTACCACTCCTTCCAGGCGCGCAGGTCGCGCCACTTGGTTATCATCAGACGCCGATCGCTGTGACCCATTTCCACGAGGCTCTCGCCACTCACGAACCCCCTGGCCCCCAGGGACTGCCGCATGGCCTCGCGGGCCGCCTGTTCGTATTCTTCTTCGAGTCCGGGCATGATGCGGCGTTCGATAATGATCTTGATCATCTTGCAGGCTCCGACTGATTTTTTTTAGCAACCACGAGGTCTTCGATGGCGGAGATACACGACTTTCAGGCCGAGCTCGATACCACCGGGCTCTACTGCCCCGAGCCGATCATGCTGATGCACAACAGGGTCCGCGACATGCAGACGGGGGAGGTGCTCAAGGTGGTCGCCAGCGACCCGGCGACCACCCGCGACGTACCCAAGTTCTGCCAGTTCCTGGGCCATGAGCTGACCTATCAGCAGCAGGTCGGCGACAGCTACGTCTACTTTATCCGTTTGGGCTAATCCTGTCCCGGCGTCGTCGGCGACGTAGCGGTATCGCCATCCGACACGACCATCAGGGCCAGTGCCTCCAGGGTCGCCGGGTCTTCCTGGCGAATGCGGTTGGCGATCTGTCGCTGGAAGAAGTAGACCAGACGGTGTCGGCTGTGTCCGGGATAGAGGCAGGCATCGCCGAGCAGGATCGGTGTCTGTTCCACGCGGCGTTCGTCGGCGAGCAGTGCCTCGACGCTTCCATCGCTGTATAGGCGCCAGCCGAATACCTGCTTGAGCAGCCAGGGGTTGTCGCCCTCATCCATGCATAGGGCGTAGGTGCCCTGAATCTCGGGCAGTTGCTGGATCAGGGTAACCTGCTCGGTTTCCTCGTAGTCGAAGTAGCCGGCAGCATACTCCAGCTCCATCAGCTTGTGCTCGGGGGCGACGTCAAACAGCTCCTCGGTCTCGGGGTCGCGGTAGCCGACGAAGCGACCATGGTCGTCGTCGTCGAGGTGCTGACAGGGCGTCAGCGACTCCATCCACGGCACCAACCCCACCACCTCGCCATCTTCGCGAAGGCCCCAGGCCAGCAGTGGCATGCCATAGAGGATGTCGGGATTGGCGTCGAGGCGATACACCATCTCGAGCCCGTCGAGTTCCGGTGCCAAGCGGACCAGGCGGCGTCTGGCCTGCTGACGCTGGCGCCTGGCGTCCAGGTCGATGACCTGGGCCGAGCGGGGTGACAGCTGGGTTCCCATGGTGTCCCTCCAGGTGCTGCTTGATCTTGGAACCGGGCCGGGCGGCAAGCGCCTCGGGCCGGCACGGAAGCACTCTGCGTCATACGAGAACCACCAATAGCATAGACCCGCCCACAGGTTAAGCCCGTGGCGCATGAAGTCATCGTGGGACACGAGACTCAACAGCGTGAGGCGAGGCGCTCGCGTCGTTCCAGATGGCCCTGCCAGGCCCGACGAAATCTCGTGAAGGGTGCCTCGGCCTCGTGTCGGGAGAGCCAGGCTCGGCGGTATTCCTGTACGGCTTGCGGTGGATTCTCCACGCTTTCGAAGAGGGGGGTGAGGCCTGCCAGCCACCGCGTGGCGGCATCATCCAGTGTCGCGACCCAGCCGGCGAGTCGCTCGAACTCGGGTATCTGCCGGGGCCTGGCGATAAGGCCTTCCGACGGGCAGTGCCCGGGGGCGACGAGTGCCTGGTCGAGCAGGGCATTGGCTTCTTCGAGGCGCTGTTCGCCGAGTACCAGGGTGCGCAGCAGTTGCGCCGTGTAGGAACGCTCGTTGAGGGCTTGAAGGTGGTCCTCCAACGCCTCGGGGTCAGGCAGCGACAAGCTTGTCTCGAAGGGTGCGCGGCTGAGCCTGTGAAGGTAGTCGAGGGCGGCCAGTTGCTCACCCGGGGGGGCCAGGGTGTCCGGCTCCAGTGGCGAGCTGACCCGGGAGAAGTTCTTCGCCCACTCTTCTGAACCGAAGAGACCGTTCCAGGTGGCGAGGGGCAGCTGGCGGCGCTTGGTCGTGGTGAGCCGTTCGAGGCGCGCGCGGTCGTCCGCGGCGAGGCGGTCGGCTACCTCGCTGTTCCGGCATGCCGTGAGGCGCTGCCATAACGCGAGCTCATATTGCCAACGCTGGCTGGCGGGGGCGACGCGGCCCAGGGTGCTGTTGTGCTCTGCCACCAGCGTGGTGATATGGCATTCGCGCAGGGCGTAGACGTTGAGCAGGCTCTCGCGCGTTTCGGGCACGGGCAGGCGACGCTCGCGGAGTTCGGGGAAGGCACCGATATTGCGCGGCTGGGCGTGCTCGGGCGGCGCCACGCCGAGGCGCTCGGCGAGGGCCGCATGATAGTCGCGCAGCAGAAGGTCGCTGGCGCCTCCGCCGTCGCAGCCCGACAGCATCAGCGTCAGGGCGATGCCCATGGCGCTGCGGTAAAGGAAGTCAGGAATGAAGCGGGTCGCGTTCGCCATGAGCCACCGCCTTGCCGATTCGTCTCAATCGCTCACCGAGCATTACCGCGGCGGCGGTGAGCCCCGCAATCAGGCCGATCCAGTAACCATGAACGCCGAGAGGCCCCGTCAGGCCGGGAACGCCGCGGGTACCCAGCCAGTGGCCACCGGCCATGCCCACCAGCCAGTAGGAGGCCAGGGTGATCGCCATGATGATACGCGTGTCCTTGTAGCCACGCAGTGCGCCGGCCAGATTGACCTGCAGCGAGTCGGAGACCTGATAGATCATGGCCAGCAGGACCAGCGACAGGGCCAGTCCGGCCACTTCCGCATTGCGAGTATAGAGGCCGATCACGGGTTCCGCGGTGAAGCGCAGCAGCAGGCTATTGATCAGGGCCACGGCCAGGCAGAAGGCGATGCCGTGCCAGGCGACCCGACGCGCATAGCGATAGCGTTGTTGACCCAGGACGTTGCCGACCCGGACCGTCAGCGCCATGCTCAGCGACAGTGGCAGCATGAACAGTATGGACGTGTAGTTGAGTGCCACCTGGTGGGCGGCCACGGTGACCTCCCCGAGGCTGGCGATAAACAGGGCGATCAGCGTGAACAGCGTGACCTCGACGAAGATCGAGACCCCGATCGGGAGTCCCACGTAAAGCAGCTCACCGATCATCGGCCAGTGGGGGAGGCGGGGAACCTGCCACAAGGCGACCCTGCCATAGACTCGCGAATGGCGAGTATAGAGCGCCATGGTCAGGCACATGGTCCATAGCGAAAGGGCGGTGGCAATGCCGCAGCCCAGGGCCCCAAGCGCCGGCAGTGCCTGTATCCAGTCCGGTAACCATGGGCCCAGCAGGGCGGTCATTCCGTCACCGCCGTAGATCAACACGAAATTGCTGGGCACGTTGACGGCGAGCCCCGCCAGGCTGATCCACAGCGAGGGGCGGGTATGGTTCATGCCGTCGGAGAAGGCACGCAGGGCCTGGAAGAGGGCGGCCCCGGGCATGCCGAAGGCCACCGCGAAGAGATAGGTGCGGGAGCGTTCGGCGACCGCCTCGGGGACGTCCATCAGGGTGAAGATCGGCCCCACCGCGAACCACAGCAGTCCGGCGGCCAGCACGCCCAGCGCCAGTGCCACCCATAGCCCCTGGTGCACATTGGGCGTGATCTCGGCGATTCGCCGACCGCCCAGCAGCTGGGCGACGACGGGGGTAAGCCCCATCATGGTGCCGGTCATGAACAGCATCAGCGGCAGCCATAGGCTGGAGCCCACCGATACGGCCGCCAGGTCGGTGGCGCTGAGTCGGCCGGTCATCATCACGTCGGCCACGCTCATGCCCGCCTGGGCCAGCTGGGCGCCGCAGATCGGCAGGGCCAGTGCCAGCAGCAGGCGAGTCTCTTGGCGAGCGGTATCGAGAAGGATGGCCAGAAGACGGCTCAAGACGTGCACTCCATGCAGTCGGTAAGGGCGCTTATGCTAGCAGGGCCTGACGTTTTTTGCCCGACTCTCGGCGGGTATACTGGTGTTTCACCCACGACCATGGAGGCCGCGTGAAGCACCGCCTCGAGGACATCATCGCCCTGTTCGACGGGCTGTTTCAGGCGACTTACCAGACGCGCCTGGTGCGCGGCGGGGAGGAGCCTCTCTACCTGCCTGCCGACGCCGATTCACCCTGGCATCGGATCATTTTCGCGCGGGGGTTCTTTACCAGCGCGCTGCACGAGGTCAGCCACTGGTGCATCGCCGGCGCCCGGCGTCGCCAGCTCGAGGATTACGGCTACTGGTATCTGCCCGATGGGCGCGATGACGCCCAGCAGCGTGACTTCGAGGCCGTGGAGGTGGCGCCCCAGGCGCTGGAAATGCTTTTCTCCCGCGCCTGTGATCTGCGCTTCCATATCAGCGTCGACAACCTCGAAGGCGACGCCGAGGTGGATCGCGACGCCTTCCTGGCCAGGGTCGAGTCGCGGGCTCAGCGCTACGAACGTGAGGGCTTGCCACGCCGGGCCGAGGCGCTGCATGCCGCCCTGGAGGCCTTTTACCGTGATGGGGCACCGCTTGCCGAAGCGGTGGCGACGGGACGCCACCGCCTGCTGAGGGAACCGGCCTGACGCGCTGCCAAGGTGTCAGCCGTCGTCGAGGCCGTCGTCGAGGCGTTGATGGAGGTGCAGCATCACCTCGACCTCGTGTTCGGGACGCAGCGGTTCGAGACCCATTTCACCAAACAGTTCTCCCCGGGCGCGCGCCCAGTCGCCGGGTGCGAGGCCGTCATACAGGCTGTCCGCGGGGGCCAGCTCGACGAAGGGGTCGAGGCCAAAGGTGTCGAATAGAAGAGAAAGCGCCGCCTCGTCGTCGCCGACGCCGGCCGTGAACAGCGTGGCGTTGAAATGATCGTTCTCCAGCTCGCGGATCACGTCCAGCGGGCTGACCCCCATGCTACCCAGTTCCTCGAGGCTGTATCCGCCGAGGGAAACCAGCTCGGCCTCCAGCCACTCATCGTCGGGCTGGATCAGGGTGTGCTTGATGCGCCCGTCGGGCAGGGTCCAGGCGATCGCCAGCGGCAAGCCGCCCGCATCGCCGGTCTCCACGGCGATAAAGCCGGGGAGCGAAGTGTCATCGCCGTTAGATGGCATGTCGGGAGTCCTCATGGAGTTGTCTCATCGCGGCTCGCCTCGCGGGTGGCATTCGCTTCCAGCCGGAAGAAGCGCCGGGCCGTTGTGGTCGTGGCCGCCGCCAGATCGAGCTCGGAGTCGCCACGCCAGTAGGCGATCTCTCGCAGGATCCAGGGCAGCAGGGCCGGTTCATGACGCCTGCCCTTGAGCTTGGCAGGCAGGTTGCGCGGTAGTAGGTAGGGACAGTCGGTTTCGATCATCAGTCGCGTGGCGGGAATTTCGGCGACCCGTTCACGCAGGTGATGGCCGCGGCGTTCGTCACACAGCCAGCCGGTCAGGCCGATGTGCAGGTCCAGGTCGAGATAGCCGAACAGGGTGGCGCGGTCGGCGGTAAAGCAGTGCACCACGGCATCCTGGATCTCATCGCGCCAGGCATGCAGCATCTCGCGCATGCGCTGCCCGGCATCGCGCTCGTGGATAAACAGCGGCTTACCCGTCTCTGCGGCCAGCCCCAACTGAGCCTCGAAGGCATGCTCCTGCTCGGCGGGGGTGGAGAAATTGCGGTTGAAGTCGAGCCCGCATTCGCCCACCGCCACCACCTCGGGCTGGCGGTACAGTTCCCGCATGGCGGCTTCGAGGCGGGGGTTCCAGTGGCTGGCGTCATGGGGGTGCACCCCGGCGGTGGCATGCAGCGCCAGGCCCGCCCCCCCGTGCCGGCGGGCCAGGGCGACGGCCTGCTCGGCATGTTCGCGGTCGGTACCGGTGAGAATCAGCGTGGTCACATTGGCCGCCCGCGCGCGGTTCAGCACCGCCGGGAGGTCCCGCGCAAAGCTGTCATGGGTCAGGTTGGCGCCGATATCCACCAATGGACCGGGGGCGGTGAAGCGCAGCGCCTCGGGGAGAAAGTCGTCGAAGGGGTCGGCCACGCCTTGGCTCCTGTGCATGAGGGTTGGCAAAGGGGCCATTCTACCCGTCGGGCGCTTGCCGCGGCCACGTTCGGGCGCGCTTGCGTTACACTGGCGGCCTTCACGATCAAGAGAGGTTCGCGCGTGACCCTGCTACGTCTGGAACAGCTGCAACTGGCTTATGGTACCCATGTGCTTCTCGACAGTGCCGACCTGGTGCTCGAGAAGGGCGAACGCCTGGCCCTGGTGGGGCGCAACGGCACCGGCAAGTCGACCCTGTTGCGCCTGGTGGCCGGCGAGATATTGCCCGATGGCGGCAACATCTGGCGCGCCCCCGGGCTCAAGATCGGTGTGCTGGATCAGGAGCTTCCCGAGGCCTCGGGCCAGACCATCTTCGACATGGTGGCCGGAGGCCTGCCGGAGGCCGGTGACCTGCTCTCCGATTATCACCATCTGATTCATGAAGACGAGCCCGACATGCGTCGCATGTCCGAGCTGCAGACGCGGCTCGAGGCCATCGATGGCTGGTCCTTCCATCAGCGCATCGATGTAGTGCTGACCCGCCTGGGGCTTCCCGCCGAGGCCGAGATGGCCTCGCTCTCGGGGGGCTGGCGTCGTCGCGTGGCGCTGGCCCGGGCGCTGGTGGCCGAGCCCGATCTGCTGCTGCTCGACGAGCCCACCAACCATCTCGACCTCGACACCATCGCCTGGTTGGAGGAGCAGCTGCTGGACTTTCGGGGGGCCGTGCTCTTCATTACCCACGACCGTGCCTTCCTGTCGAAGCTTGCCACGACGATTCTCGAGCTGGACCGCGGCCGCCTGGGACGTTACCCCGGGGAATACGCCGCCTATCAGGCGCAGAAAAACCACGAGCTGGAAGTGGAGGCTCGCGAGCACGCCGAGTTCGACAAGAAGCTGGCCCAGGAGGAGGCCTGGATCCGTCAGGGGATCAAGGCCCGGCGAACCCGCAATGAGGGACGCGTCAGGGCGCTGGAACAGCTGCGCCGTGAGCGTAGCGAGCGGCGCGAGCGTCAGGGCAAGGCCTCGCTTTCCGTGGACAGCGGCGAACGCAGTGGCAAGCGGGTGGTGAGCCTCGAGCATGTCACCCAGCGCTTCGGCGATGAGACGGTGGTTCGCGATCTTACCCTGGAGGTCCAGCGCGGCGACCGCATCGGCTTCATCGGACGCAACGGTGCCGGCAAGACGACGCTGCTCAAGATCCTGCTCGGGGAGCTCGAGCCGAGCGAAGGCAAGGTACAGTTCGGGACCAAGCTGCAGGTGGCCTACTTCGACCAGCTGCGCGCCGGGCTGGAGCCGGAGAAGACGGTGTATGACAATGTGGCCCAGGGCAGCGACCGCGTGACCGTGGGCGGTCGCGACCGCCATGTAATGAGCTACCTGCAGGACTTCCTGTTCACGCCCGAACGGGTGCGCCAGCCGGTCAAGGCGCTCTCGGGTGGCGAGTCCAATCGCCTGCTGCTGGCCAAGCTGTTCACGCAGCCCGCCAATGTGCTGGTACTGGATGAACCGACCAACGACCTGGACGTGGAGACCCTGGAGCTGCTCGAGGAACTGCTGCTCGGCTTCGATGGCACCTTGTTGCTGGTTTCCCACGATCGGGCCTTCATGGATAACGTCGTCACCAGCGTGCTGGCCTTCGAGGGCGAGGGCCGGGTGCAAGAGTATGTGGGGGGCTACAACGACTGGGTGCGCCAGGGTGGCAGCCTGCCACCAGCCCCCTGGGAAGGGGCGGCGCGTCAGCATGTCGAACCGGTGGCGGAGGTGTCGTCAACGGATACCGGGAGCCAGGCGTCTTCGACGCCAGGCCCGTCGGCGCCGGGAAGCGGCGAGGCGAAGAAGCCGGTCAAGCTTTCGTACAAGCTGCAGCGCGAACTCGATGGTCTTCCGGCCCGGATCGAGCGACTGGAGGAAGACGTCGCCGCGTTCGAGGCCAGGGCAGGGGATCCGGCCTTCTATCGACAGGAGGCCAGCGAAGTGACGGCCACCCTGGATGCCCTGGCCGCGTGTCAGGCCGAGCTCGATGCGGCCATGGAACGGTGGATGGAGCTGGAAGCGCTTGCCGCCGGAGAGGCATAAAAAAGGCGCCCCGCGAGGCGCCTTTCCAAAGGGCGGGAAGAGGGTGATTATTCTGCGCTCTCTTCGCCTTTCTTGCCGACGCGGACGGCGAGTACATCGCACTGGGCCCCGTGAAGAACGCCGGTGGAGGTGGAGCCCAGCAGCAGGGCGAAGCCGTGGCGGCCATGCGAGCCGACCACGATCAGGTCGACGTCCTGCTCCTCGGCGAAGCGATGGATCTCGGTGTCGGGCATGCCGACCACCACGTGCTGGTCTTCCTTGGCCACATCGCCGTCGGCGATCTCGGCCAGGCGCTGCTTGGCATGTTCATCGAGCTGGTCCTGGATACTGGTCAGATCCATGGGGATGTCACCGCCATAGGCGAACCCCAGCGGCTCCAGGGTGTGCATGATGGAAAGCTTGGCATGGTTGCGATCGGCAATCTGGTGTGCACGTTCAAGCACCCTGTGGGAATCCTTGGTCAGGTCGACGGCGACCAGAACGTGACGGTATTCGTTGCTCATGGGAGGGCTCCTCGACGGGTGTCGTTCCTTAAAGGGGATGCTTTCACTCTAGGCCGGCTGGCTCGTCAAGACAACGATCTATATCAACTATTTCGCATTAACTCGAAGGGGAGACGCCGATGATCTGGCTGTTCATCCTGTTGGTCATGTTGCTGGTGGCTTCGCCGGTGATGTGGCTCAAGCCTAGCCCGCGACAGAAGCGCGTGGCGACCCTGCGCAATGCCGCCATGCAGCGCGGACTCAAGGTAGCGCTGCGGGTGCCACCGCTGCATGGCGATACGGTGCCGATGCCAGCCTATCGGTGGCACTATCCGCCGCAGCAGCCGGGGCCTGACTTCATGCTGGTACGCGACTCTTATGCGGCCGATGCCCTCAAGCCGTTCGGCCACGGCTGGCGCTGGCGCAAGGAACCGCTGCGCGGCCTGCCCGAAGCGCTGGAGGCCAGGCTCAAGCGGCTGGTGGAACGATTGCCCCAGGATGCCCTGGTAGTGGAGTCCGATACCGCCGCCTTGACCCTGTGGTGGCATGAGTCCCAGGGGTTCGAACGCTTCTCGACCTACCTGGAGGATTTTCAGGCCCTGCGCGATGGCCTGGCGAGGCGACCCGATCATCCGCAGATGTCGGGGCCGCCAGCGCCACCCCTGGTTTAAGGCTCGACGGCAGTATCGTCGCGGGCCTGCAGTGCCAGGCCGTTATCCTCGATGCGTGACAGCAGCTCGCCCAGGGTGGCGATTTCGTCCGCGTCGAGGCCGGCGAACATCTCGTCGCGGGCCTCCTGCACCACATCATCGATACGCTCGAGCAGTGGTGTAGCGGCGGCGGTGAGATAGACGCGCTTGGTGCGGCGGTCCTGATCGCAGGGCCGGCGCTCTACCAGCCCCTGCTCGGATAGCTGGTCCAGGGTGCGTACCAGTGAGGGAGCCTCGACGCCGATGGCCCGGGCCAGGTCGCACTGAGGTTGGCCGTCACCCAGCCGCCACAGGTGATAGAGCGTGACCCAGCGGGTCTGAGTCAGGCCCAGGGGAGCGAGACGCTCATCGATGATCGCGCGCCACAGCCGAGGTAACCGGCTAAGCTGAAACCCGATATTCTCTTGCATTGGCAATGGCCTTCGATTCAGGAAACATGCCTGGATTGTCGGAACCCGCCGCGTGGATTGCAAGCGGGCTTATCATTCGCTTTCCCGCACAGTTGATGATGTTGGTGTGTCGGTCGAGATAATGTTGCTGTTTGGTTTGCCGTCGTCGGGAATCAGGGACCGCCAGGCCAGCCCCGGCAGGCCTGCCGGCCGTTGTGGGCTGCCATCGGCCAGGGTCGCCGACTCATCCTCGGCGACGCGAAAGCGGATCACCCCGATGCGCTGCCCGCCCTCGGTCATCACGTCGATGCGCCAGCGTCCTGCCGGCGTATCGGGGAAGTTCTGCTTATGGCTCCAGGCGCGATAGCCTGCCTCGCGTCCCCCATCGATCACCAGCGGGATGCGGTCGACCTCCTCACCGTCGTGGCGCCACACATGGTAGACCTCTTCGCGCAGCCCGCGTGGCGCATGAATCGCCGTATAGGCGAAGAGCCCCTGGTGATTCAGTGCGTCGGGCGTGAGGCGCCGTTCGCCTCTGGGTTCCCGTGCGGCCACATCGAAGCTCGGCGAGAGCGCCGTGGCGGTGATCCACAGACTGGCCGGTGGCACCCAGATGCGTCCCAGCCAGGCGGCGCCGGCCAGGGGCAGCAACAGAGTGAGCGCCATCAACCAGCGTCGCCCACGTTGATTGGCGGTAAGGTGGAGCAGGCTCGGTAGACTGAACAACAACATGGCGGTGATGGCCAGCAGGAGGCTCTGGTAGGTCGTCAGATGGAGCAGTGTCGGCAGGGTGACCAGCACGACCAGGAAGACGCACTGGGCGTGAAAGGCGAAGTAGAGCCAGCGCAGGCGCTCGGCCACTCGATAGTAGAGCGGGTCGATGATGGAGAACAGCGCCATGCCGATCACCAGCAGGGTGAACAGAGCCTGTCCGCTGCTCCAGACCGTGGTCGCCAGCAGGAAGGGAAGACAGAAGAACAGCGTTTCCTGGTGGATCATCTGGGCAATGAACTGAGGGGCTCCCTGTGCCAGTGTGGGGTAGCGGCGCCGTGCCAGGAGTCGCCCGATCACACTCTCGAAGAGCAGCAACAGCCAGGCGGCCAGCATCCCCAGCGCCAGCAGCGCGCCGAGCCACTGTTGGCGCTCCGCCAGGAAGAAACTGCCGAGTCCCGCGGCGAAAGCCGCGGGGGGCCATAGCCAGCTCCATGGGCGGAGTCGTCGCACCAGCCCCTCGGCATGGGCCTGCAGGCGGGTGATATGGCTGGGGGGTGGCGTACTGTTCGGAGAGGGCATTCGCGTATCTGCTGGGCTGACCGATTCGATAAGCCAGTTATCCTAGCAGTATTGGCCGGCGTTCGACCCCGATGCCACCCATGGCGGAAAGCGTCGGCAGTGGCATGAGTCATGTTGTCACGCTGGTAACCCGGAACTTCGGGCAAGAGACTTGACGCGAAGGCCAGGCTGAACCAAGCTGTTAGCCATTCAAACGGCCGTATGAAATCGGGAGATTCGTGAAATGATCTATCAGGGCAATGCCATCACGGTAGTGCGAGGCGATGATGATGTCGCCACGCTTACCTTCGATCTGAAGGATGAGTCGGTCAACACGCTCTCCAGCGCAGTGATCACGGAGCTGGGTGAGGCCATCGAGGCGCTCCGCAACGAGAACGGCGTAGAGGGCCTGCTGCTGGCCAGCGCCAAGGAAGCCTTTATCGTCGGTGCCGACATTACCGAGTTCCAGGTGATGTTCGGCAAGGGCGCCGACTTCCTGGAATCGATGCTGATGCAGGTTCACGATATCTTCAATGCCATCGAGGACCTGCCGTTTCCCACCGTGACCGCGATCAACGGGCTGGCGCTGGGGGGTGGCTGCGAGGTGCTGTTGACCACCGACTTCCGGGTAATGAGTGAGTCGGCTCAGATTGGCCTGCCGGAGACCCAGCTGGGTATCCTTCCGGGATGGGGGGGATGCGTGCGGCTGCCGCGCCTGATCGGTGCCGACAATGCCATCGAATGGATCGCCGGTGGCACCCAGAATCGATCAGATGCCGCCCTGAAGATGGGCGCCGTGGATGCCGTCGTGCCGGCCGAGCAGTTGGAAGCCGCGGCCCGGGATATCCTGGCCCGAGCCATGGCCGGCGAGCTGGACCACCGCGCGCGCCGTGAGGAGAAGCGCCAGCCTCTCAAGCTGGGCCCCATCGAGCAGATGATGGCCTTCGAGACGGCCAAGGGATTCGTGGCCGGCAAGGCGGGCCCGCATTATCCGGCGCCGGTGGAAGCGATCAAGGTGATCCAGAAGGGCGCCGGAGAGACGCGTGACCGGGCTCAGGCCATCGAGGCCAAGGCCTTCGTCAAGCTGGCGATGACCGATGTCGCCTTCAACCTTGTCGGCCTGTTCATGAACGACCAGGTCGTCAAGAAGAAGGGCAGTCACTACGAGAAGCAGGCCTCTCCGGTGACCCAGGCCGCCGTGCTGGGTGCCGGCATCATGGGCGGTGGCATCGCCTACCAGAGCGCTTCCAAGGGCACGCCCATCCTGATGAAGGACATCAAGGACGACGCCATCGAGCTGGGCCTCAAGGAGGCGCGCAAGCTGTTCACCAAGCAGGTCGAGCGTGGCAAGCTCACCTCCGCGAAGATGGCCGAGCGACTCAGCAATATCCGGCCGACCCTCTCCTACGGTGACTTCGGCAATGTCGACCTGGTGGTCGAGGCGGTCGTCGAGAACCCCAAGGTCAAGGATGCGGTGTTGACCGAGGTGGAAGGCGAGGTCAGCGAAGAGACCGTACTGGCCTCCAATACGTCCACGATCTCCATCAACCAGCTGGCGGCCAACCTCAAGCGCCCCGCGAACTTCTGCGGGATGCACTTCTTCAATCCGGTGCATCGCATGCCGCTGGTGGAGGTGATTCGCGGTGAGCAGACCAGCGACGCCGCCGTGGCCGCGACCGTGGCCTATGCCCGGGCCATGGGCAAGACGCCGATCGTGGTCAACGACTGTCCGGGCTTTCTGGTCAACCGCGTGCTCTTCCCCTACTTCGGCGGCTTCAGCCTGCTGATGGAGCAGGGCGCCGACTTCCACCGGGTCGACAAGGTCATGGAGAAGTTCGGCTGGCCCATGGGACCTGCCTACCTGCTCGACGTGGTGGGCATGGATACCGCGGTTCACGCCGGCGAGGTAATGGCCAGGGGCTTCCCCGAGCGCATGGGCAGCCTGGGTGGCGAGGGCGAAAAGAGCGCCATTCAGCTGATGTACGAGAATCAGCGCCTGGGGCAGAAGAACGCCAAGGGTTTCTACGCCTACGAGGAAGACCGCAAGGGCAAGCCCAGGAAGGTGCGTGACGAGGCCGCCATCGAGCTGGTCAAGGGCGTGGCCAAGGAGAGTCGTGAGTTCAGCGACGAGGACATCATCGCCCGGATGATGGTGCCGCTGTGCCTGGAAGCCGTGCGCTGCCTGGAGGATGACATCGTCGGCAGCCCGGCCGAGGCCGATATGGCGCTGATCTACGGCATCGGCTTCCCGCTCTTCCGCGGGGGGGCGCTGCGCTATATCGATGCCATGGGAGCCGAGGCCTTCGTCGCTCAAGCCGATGAGCTGGCCGAGGAACTGGGTGCCCTCTACGCACCCACCGACAAGCTTCGCGAGATGGCCGCCGCCGGCGAGCGCTTCTATCCCACACCGGCCCAGGCCTGAATTCGCCACCACAACAGGAGTAGCAAGATGCGTTTGAATCCGAGAGATATCGTGGTGGTCGACTGTGTGCGCACCGCCATGGCCAAGGCCAAGAACGGCGCGTTTCGAAACGTGCGTGCCGAGAACCTGTCCGCCGCCGTCATGCAGTCGCTGTTCGACCGCAATCCGGGCCTCGACCCGTCAGAAGTGGATGACGTGATCTGGGGCTGCGTCAATCAGACCCTGGAGCAGGCCATGAATATCGCCCGGAACGCGGCGATCATGACCGGCATTCCGCGCACCGTCCCCGCCCAGACGGTCAATCGTCTGTGTGGCTCCTCGATGAGCGCGCTGCATATCGCCGCGGCCAACATCAAGGCCGGCATGGGGGATTTCTACGTGATCGGCGGCGTGGAGCACATGGAGCATGTGCCCATGACCCACGGCGTCGACGTCAACCCGGCGGCCAGCAAGCACGCCGCCAAGGCGGCGATGATGATGGGTCTGACCGCCGAGCTGCTGGGCAAGATGCATGGCGTCTCACGGGAAGACCAGGATGCCTTCGGCGTGCGCTCTCACCAGCGCGCCCAGGCCGCCATGGAGAAGGGCGGCTTCGATAACGAGATCATCGGCGTGGAGGGGCATGACGCCAACGGCTTCCGGGCCCTGATCCAGCATGATGAAGTGATACGGGCCGATGCCAGCCTGGAGAGCATGGCCGCCCTCAAGCCGGCCTTCGACCCGCGCGGTGGTACCGTCACGGCGGGGACCTCCTCGGCGCTCTCGGTGGGGGCCTCGGGCATGGCGGTGATGAGCTACGAGCGCGCCCAGGCGCTGGGCCTCGAGCCTGTCGCGCGGGTGCTCTCCACCGGTGTGGCCGGCTGCGATGCCTCCATCATGGGCTATGGTCCGGTGCCGGCCTCGAAGCAGGCGCTCAAGGCCGCCGGCCTCGGTGTCGATGACATCGACACCGTGGAGCTTAACGAGGCCTTCGCCGCCCAGTCGCTGCCGGTGCTCAAGGATCTGGGCCTGCGCGATGTGATGGACGAGAAGGTCAACCTGCACGGCGGCGCCATCGCCCTGGGCCACCCGCTGGGCTGCTCCGGTGCGCGCATCAGCACCACCCTGCTCAACGTGATGCGCGAGCGCGATACCACCCTGGGCCTGGCCACCATGTGTATCGGCATGGGTCAGGGCGTGGCCACGGTGTTCGAACGCCTGAAGTGACGTCAGCATCGACTTGATGCAGGACACAGCGACGGCGCCCTCGGGGGCGCCGTCGCTGTTTCAGGCCGAGGAGAACTACAGCACGCCCGCCTCGAGCCCGGCGGCCATGGCCATGCCGAGCTCTTTTACCTGGTCAAGGAACTCTTCCTGCCATTCACCGCGCAGTATCAGCGGCTCCTGTACCCAACGCCAGCGCAGCCCTGTGGTGATGGATTCAATCGCCTGGCGAGTGCCGGTGCCATCGTGACCTGCACGAATATAAAAGGTAAATGGCATGCCCTGGGTCTGGTCCAGACAGGGGTAGTAGCACCTGTCGAATACGTCCTTTACCAAGCCTGCCATGTACCCCAGGTTTTCCGTCGTTCCCAGAATGATGGCGTCGGCCGACTTGATATCCTCGGGTTGCGTTTCAAGGGGAGCTAGCGACTGTACTTCCACATTTTCTATTGCGGGATCAGAAGCGCCATTGATGACGGCTTCTAACATTTTCCTGGTGTTCTCGGACGGGGCGTGAGCAATGACGAGAAGTTTCTTTGTGGCAGACATGGAGGCCTCCGAACGAATTGCCGTATCGCGCCTGAATACCGTCGGTCGGGTGGAAATGGGGCGTTTGTGGTACCGGAGCCCACCATAAGGCGTATCGAGTCGATAGCATCGTCATCTGGACTCCGGAAGGTCAGTGGTCTGATGCGTTGTTTCCGGATGAGTATAGGGCTGTCGCAGGGCGATGCTAAGCGCAGGAATAAACGCCAGCAGCAGCAGGCCAAAGGGAAGACCACTGGCGACCGCCGCCGATTGCAGTGCTCCCAGCCCGCCCGCGCGTAGCAGGAAGGCGGTCACCAGGCCGACGCAAGCGACCCAGAAAAACCGCTGTCGCCAGCTGGGTTCCTCGCCATTTGACGTTAGTGTCGCGACCACCAGCGCGCCGGAATCCGCCGAGGTGACAAAAAACACCAGCACCACCAGTACGGCCACACCCATGGTCAGGGTGCTCAACGGCAGGTAATCGAGCAGACGGTACAGGCTGGCGTCGGGTGCGGTGGCCACGATCTCGGCAAAGCCGGCGTCGGCAAACAGCTCAAGAAACAAGGCGTTGCTGCCAAACACCGTCATCCACAGGAAATTGAAAGACGTGGGGACCAGCAGCACGCCCAGCAGGTATTCGCGGATGGTGCGGCCCTTCGAAACCTGAGCGATGAACATGCCGACAAACGGTGACCAGGAGATCCACCAGCTCCAGTAGAATATCGTCCACTTCGATTGCCAGTTAGTGCCGGTATACGTCTCGTTCCAGGTCGAAAGCTTGGACAGGTCGTTGATATAGGTACCTAGATGCTCACCCAGGGCCTTGAAGATAAATAGCGGCTCGCCGGCGAACAGCACGAAAAGCATCAGGCCTGCCGCAATCAGCAGATTAAGCTTGCTGAGCAGACGCACCCCGTTACCCAGCCCGCTGAGTACACTGACCAGCGCCAGGGCGCAGACGCCACCGATAACGATGAGGTTGAGTCTCAGGTCGGCATCCAGGCCGCTGAGCTCGGCAATGCCGGCGCTGGCCTGACTGGCCCCCAGACCCAAGGAGGTGGTGATGCCAAAAATAGTACCAATGACGGCGGCCAGATTGGCGAACCAGCCCAGGCGCCGTGCCCTGGCAGGTGACATCAGCTCGCGCAGCGGTGCCTCGAAGCTGAGCCGATGGCCGGCATTATAGTGAAAGAAGGCCAGCGTCAGCCCAACCAGCGCATAGACGCCCCAGGGGTGCAGCCCCCAGTGCAGGAAGGTCATTTCCATGGATATCTGTGCGGCCTCGGCATCCGTATCGAGATAGGGCCTGAACGAGGCGAAGTGCTGCAGCGGTTCGGAAACGCTGTAGAACAGCAGGCCAATGCCCATGCCGGCGGCAAACAGCATGCCGAACCAGTCGAGCCGGCTGAATTCGGGACGGGCATCCGGCCCGCCCAGACGAATCCGTGCCAGTGGTGTAAATAGCAGGTAAAGCGCAAACAGCAGCACGGCATTCATGATAAAGATGAGTAGCCAGCCGGTGGAGCTCGCCAGTGTGCCCTGCAGGCGCGAGAACAGGTCTGCCGCCGTCTCACCGCGAAGGCCTACGAATGCCAGCAGCAGTGCAATGATGGTGGACGAGATGATGAACAGACTCATCCGCTTGAGCGATTGCATGATGATGGGCTCCGTTGGCCGATACAGCAGCTAATGATGCGTTGTCAGGCAGGCAGGTGGGGTGGGGCTGGTTGCTTAGTTAGCCTGGATAACTATATATAAAATTGTAACAAGCTTATACTGACAAGTCTTTTTGTGCAGGCATGAGCACCGTAAAACGCGGGGCTGGCACGCCAATGACATGCCTCACCTTCATGCCGTTTCCTGGGAGTCGATAGACGATGTGCATAAAAACCGGGTCTGCGTCCGGATATTTCACCGGGCTGCGATGTCTGGCTGGCTTGGTGCTGATGGCTCTGGCTCTCGCCGCCTGCTCCGACTCCGAACAGGCCTTCGAGGTTGGCGAGGCGCAGCCGCCTGCCGTGCTGGTGGCACCCGTGGTCGAACGTTCGATCAGCGCCGGCGAGTCGAAGGTGGCGCGCACTCGCGCCGTGCACCGGGTGGAACTGCGCGCGCGAGTGTCTGGCCCGCTGGTGACACGTAACTTCGAGGCCGGTGCACAGGTGGAAAAAGGACAGCTGCTGTTCGCCATCGAGCCCGATCAGTACGAAGCCGATGCGGCAGCGGCGGCGGCCACCGTGGCCGAGGCCGAGGCCAGTCGAGACAAGGCCAGCCAGTATCTAAGGCGCCTGCAGTCGGTGGCACGCGGCGGGGTGGCGGCGTCCGACCTGGAAACGGCACGCAATGATGTTCAGACCGCCGAAGCCAGGCTTGCGCAGGCGCGTGCGCGCCAACAGGCGGCTGATCTGCAGCTGAGCTATACCCGGATTCACGCGCCGATTTCCGGCCGCATCAGTGAAGCCGAGGTTGATACCGGCAACCTGATTGGTCCCGACAGCGGTGTGCTGGTCACTATCGTGCAGCTGGACCCCATCCACGTTGACTTCACCGTCAGTGAGCGTGAAACCACGCGTTTCATTCAACAGCATCGCGAGGCAGATGACGCCCAATCCGGCATCGATGACTATCAGCTGCGCTTGCGCCTTTCCGATGACAGCCTCTTTGAGCAGACCGGCCGGCTGGACTATGTGGCCAGCGAAGTGGATCGCTCGACCGGTACGCTGGCCATGCGTGCGGTGGTGGATAATCCGGATGGCGTGCTGCGCCCCGGCCAGTTCGTGACGGCACTGATCTCGGACAGCGAGCCCCAGAAGCGCCTGGTAATTCCTCAGGCCGCAGTGCAGCAGGACAAGCAAGGCTACAGCGTGTTCGTGGTTGACGGCGACGGCGAAGTGTCGCGCCGCGAGGTCAAGCTTGGCGAGCGGCGCAAGGTCGAGTGGATCGTCGAATCGGGCTTGCGCGCTGGAGAAAACGTGATCTTCCAGGGTCTGCAGAAGGTGCGTCCAGGCATGAGGGTGGACACCGAGCAGGGAGACCCTCGCGCCGGGCTCATCGACGAGTCGGGGAGCTAAGCCGTGTTCAGTCGTTTCTTCATTCATCGGCCGCGTTTTGCGATCGTCGTTTCCCTGGTCATCGTGCTGGCCGGCCTGCTGGCGTTGACCGGCCTGCCGGTCAAGCAGTATCCGCAGATCACGCCGCCCGGGGTTCGGGTAATGGCCACCTACCCCGGTGCCAGCGCGGACGTGGTGGAATCCACCGTGGCCACGGTCATCGAGGACGTGGTCAACGGTGTCGACGGCATGAGCTACATGTCGTCGACCAGCAGCAACGGCCGCTACGAGCTGAGCATCACCTTCGAGCTGGGTACGGACCCGGATATTGCCGCGGTGGATGTGCAAAACCGCGTTTCGCTGGTTCAGGCTCAACTGCCCCAGGCGGTGAATGATCAGGGGCTGTCGGTATTCAAGGCATCGGTGTCGATCCTGCAGATCTACGCGATCTACTCGCCGGACGAGTCCCACGACGCGCTGTTTCTCTCCAACTATGCCAGTACCAACGTGGTGGACAGCCTGTCGCGGGTGCCGGGGGTAGGAGATGTGTTCATCTTCGGTGCCCAGGACTACGGTATGCGCATCTGGATGCAGCCTGATCGCATGGCCGATCTAGGCGTTATGCCCAACGACATTGCCGGCGCCATTCGCACCCAGAACGTGCAGGCGGCGGCGGGTCAGGTCGGCGCGCCGCCGGCAGCGGACAGTCAGCAGTATCAGTACACGGTGCGTGCCCAGGGCCGCCTCGACCAGCCCGAGGAATTCGGCAACATTGCCCTGCGCACGGCTACCGACGGCGGGATCCTGCGCATCAGCGACGTGGCCGATGTGAAGCTGGGAGCTCAGTCCTACAGCTCCTTTGGCCGCTTCTCCGGCCAGCCGGCGATTCTGATGGCGGTCTTTCAGCAGCCTGAAGCCAACGCCCTGGATGTCGGCCAGGGCGCCGAGGCCGAGATGGCCGAGGTCGCCAAGCGCTTTCCCGACGGCATGAGTTATGAGCTGGCCTTCGATACCACCGACTTCATCGAGGTCAGTCTCAAGGAGCTGGTGGTTACCCTGGCCGTGGCGCTGGTGCTGGTCATCGGGGTGGTGTTCGTGGTCCTGCAGAACCTGCGCGCCACGCTGATCCCGGCGCTGGCGATTCCGGTATCGTTGATCGGCAGCTTCGCGGTGCTGCTGCTGATCGGCTTCTCGATCAATACGATTACCCTGTTTGCCTTGATACTGGCCATCGGGGTGGTGGTGGACGACGCCATTCTGGTGCTGGAAAACGTCCAGCGGCACATGGAAGACGGCATGGCGCCGATCGAGTCGGCACTGCTGACCATGCGCGAGGTGACCGGCGCGGTGGTGGCCTCCACGCTGGTGCTGCTGGCGGTGTTTGTGCCGGTAACGTTCATGCCGGGCATCGCCGGCCAGCTCTACCAGCAGTTCGCGCTGACCATTTCGATCGCGGTGGCGATCTCGTCGCTGGTCGCGCTGACGTTGAGCCCCGCGCTATGCGCGGTCTTGCTCAGGCCGCGGCAGAAGGGAGCTTCCCCCAGCCGCGGGTTTCGTTGGTTCAACGCGGGTTTCCAACGGCTGACCGATGTCTATGTGCGTGGCGCAGGGTTCTTTGCTCGTCGCATCTGGATCACGCTTGGCGTGCTGGTCGCCACCGGCGGCCTGGTGGCCGCGCTGTTCATGAGCGTGCCCACCGGCTTTCTCCCGGAGGAAGACCAGGGTGCGCTGTTCGTGCAGATTCAGCTGCCCGATGCGGCCTCGCTGGAGCGTACCGACCGCATCATGCGCGAGGTCGACTCACGGGTCGGTGAGCTGGAGGGCGTGGCCGATGTGATCTCGATTCGTGGCGCCTCGCTTCTGGGCAGCGATGGTCCCAACGTCGCCATGGCCATCGTGCAACTTGATTCCTGGGATGAGCGCAGCGATCCAAGACTGTCGGCGTCGGCGCTGACCGAGCGGGTCTCGCAGCGTCTGGCCGATATTGCCGGTGCGACCGTCACCGTGTTTACGCCGCCGGCCATTCCGGGGCTGGGCGTTGGTGGCGGCTTCGAGTTCACGCTACAGGACTACGCCGGCAACGGCCCCACGGCGTTGGCGCAGACGGCGCGGGGTCTGCTGCAGCGGGCCAATCAGGACCCGCGCCTGACGCGGGTGTTCACCTCCTATTCGACCGATGTGCCGCAGGTGCGGCTGAACGTCGATCGCGACCAGGCGCACCTGCTCGACGTGCCGGTCAACGAGATCTTCACCACGCTCCAGGCCCAGCTTGGCTCGCAGATCATCAACGACTTCAACCTGGGCGGCCAGCTGTACAAGGTCGTCATGCAGGCCGAGGCGGGCCATCGCGCCGAGCCCCACGATATCAGCCGCCTGTATGTACGCAGCCGTAGCGGTGATATGGTGCCGGTAGCGGCGCTGGGCGAGGTGGAGGCCGAGCTCGGCCCTGAAAGCCTGGATCGCTACAATCAGTTCCTGTCGGCAACCCTCAACGGTTCGCCGGCGCCGGGCTACAGTACCGGCCAGGCGCTGGAAGCCATGGAAGAGCTGGCCGCGGAGTATTTGCCGGAAGGCTACGGTTTCGAGTGGTCCGGGGCGTCCTATCAGGAGAAGACCAGCGGCAGCGTGGCGCCGGTACTGGCCCTGTCGCTACTGTTCGTGTTCCTGTTCCTGGTGGCTCAGTATGAAAGCTGGGCGATTCCGATTGCGGTGTTGCTGATCGTGCCGATCACGCTGGTTGGCGCGCTGTTGGGCATTCTGATGGCCGGTACCAGCCTGGGGCTGTATGCCCAGATCGGGCTGATCATGCTGGCCGGGCTCTCGACCAAGCAGGCGATTCTCATCGTCGAATTTGCCCGTGCTCAGCGCGAAGACGAAGGCCTGACGATTGTCGATGCTGCCGCGACCGCGGCACGGCTGCGCTTCCGGGCGGTAATGATGACGGCGCTGTCGTTCATGCTCGGCATCTTCCCGCTGTTGGTGGCCACCGGCGCCGGTGCCGGCTCGCGTTTGTCGGTGGGCGTGGTGGTGTTCTTCGGCATGGCGGCGGCCACCGTTATCGGTACGCTGCTGGTGCCGGGTTTCTATACCTTGATACAACGCGGGCGCGAACGCGGTCGCCATTCGGAGGCTTCATGAAGGTTCGCCGTTTGATGATGGCGCTGATTCCCAGCGTGGCGGTGCTGAGTGGCTGTGCGGTAGGGCCGGATTATACGGCGCCCCGGGCCGACATCGACGCCGAATTCAATCGGCTGCGTAGCGAAGCCGGCCTGACGACAGAGCAGCCTACCGAGCTGGCGCGTTGGTGGACGACGCTGGGCGATCCCACCCTCGAGCGGCTCATCGATCAGGCAGTGGCGCGCAACCTGGATCTGCGCGCTGCCACTTCACGGCTGCGCCAGGTGCGTGCCCTGCGCAACAGCGCGGAGGGGCAGCGCTTTCCCACGTTAGGCACCAGTGCTGGCGCCCAGCGCTCTCGCGCCAGCGAGAACGTTACCGGCCGTGGCGACCCGACTTCCGAACTGTATTCCGCCGGCTTCGATGCAGGCTGGGAACTGGATCTTTTCGGCGGCATTGCGCGTTCGGTGGAGGCTGCCGAGGCCGACGTAGGTGCCGCGGTCGAGTCGCGGCGCGACGTGCTGGTGTCGATGCTTGCCGAGGTGGCGTTGAACTATGTCGAGGCGCGCAGCTTCGAGGAGCGCCTGCGCATTGCCCGCGATAACCTGGAAAGCCAGAGCGACACCTTCGAATTGATCGAGTCGCGCCATGCCGCCGGGCTGGTGCAGGATATCGATCTGGAGCGTGCGCGCAGTAATCTGGAGAAGACACGCAGCAGCATTCCGCAGCTGATTACCCAGCTCGAGCGGTCGCGCAACCGCTTGGCCATGCTGTTGGGCAAACAGCCCGGTGGCCTCGACGACCTGCTCACTCAGTCCGCTCCGGTGCCAAGCCCGGACGTTGAGGTGGCCATCGGCGTGCCCGCTGACCTGTTGCGCCGCCGGCCCGATATTCGCCGGGCCGAGCGAGTGCTGGCCGCCGAAACCGCGCGGGTGGGTGTGGCCACCGCCGAGCTCTACCCCAAGCTGCGTCTCAACGGTTCGGTAGGGCTTGAGGCACTGAGCGGGGGCAGCCTGTTCGAGTCGGCCAGCCGTACCTTCGGCATCGGCTCGATTGTCAATTGGCCGCTGTTCTCCGGTGGTCAGATCCGCAACCGCATCGAGGCGCAGTCCGAGGTTCAGCAGCAGGCCTATATTGGCTGGGAATCTGCCGTGCTAGGCGCACTCGAGGACGTCGATAATGCCGTGACGGCATACGCCAACGAGCAGCTGCGTCATGCCTCGCTCGAGCAGTCGGCCGAGTCGGCGACTCGTGCGGCGACGCTGGCCCGTTCGCGCTACGATGCCGGCATTGCCGACTTCATCGAAGTGCTCGACGCCGACCGCGAACGCCTGGCCGCCCAGGATGCTCTGGCTGCCAGCAATGCCGAAATCACCACCGACCTGATTCGGCTCTACAAGGCGCTGGGCGGAGGCTGGCAGTCGCTTGCAAGGACGCGTGTGGAAGGGCACGAGTGAGTAACATCCTGTCCCGGGCGCCTGCCGAGTCGGCGTCAATCCCGGTTCAGATGTTCGACGGTCTCGTCAGATTGGATCGTCGATCTTCATGATTTCAAGGCCAGGACAGGTCGGGAAACGAAAGTCCCCGATGCTGGGCTGGATTGACACCTACTCGGTTGTTTCCCAGTCTACGTCGGTACTCGTTGCTTTTATCAGGAGGATCAACAATGGCATTCGCCCTGTCGACCCTACGTCTCACCAGTCCCGCCTTCGATGACGGGGGCGCCATTCCTGCCAGACATACCGGTGAGGGGGACGACCTCTCGCCGGCGATGGTCTGGCAGGATATCCCCGACGGCACCAAGGGGTTCGCGCTGATCTGTCACGACCCGGACGCTCCCCTGGTGCAGAACGGTACCTATGGTTTCGTGCACTGGGTGCTCTACAATATCCCGGCGTCCACCACCAGTCTCGAAGAAGCGTCAAGCATTGGTACCCGCGGCAAGAATGATATGGGCAAGCTGGGCTATGGCGGCCCGATGCCACCCGAAGGGCACGGCGTGCATCGCTATTACTTCTGGGTGATGGCGCTGGACAAGCCCACCGACGACCTGCCCGAGGGGCTCTCGCTGCGTGACCTGCTGGTCAGGGTCGAGCCGCACCTGCTCGGCATGAATCGCCTGGTGGGCACCTATCGGCGCGGCTGAGCACGACCCTGCCAGCCGATAGACGAGCGCCCCGGCATCCTGCGATGCCGGGGCGCTCTGCCATGAGGCCGGGAAACTGAAAAAGCGGAGGTTATTCGCTCAGTGCCTCGAGCAGCACCCTGGCGACCGGTTCGGAAGAGGGCGGGTTCTGCCCGGTGATGAGGCGACCATCGCGGCAGGTGTAGGGGGCGAAATCATCGGCCTTGGAATAGTCCGCCCCGGCGGCCTTGAGGGCGTCCTCCACCAGATGGGGCACCACTTCGGTCAGGCCCACGGCGTCTTCTTCACCGTTGGTGAAGCCGGTGACGCGGCGTCCGCGGACGAGAGGCTCACCGTCGGCGTCCCGGGCATGGAGCAGCACGATGGGGGCGTGACACACCGTCGCCACCGGCTTCTGCTGGGCCCAGAAGGTCTCGATCAGGCGGATGGAGTCGCGATTGTCCACCAGGTCCCAGAGCGGGCCATGGCCGCCGGGATAGAAGACGGCATCGAAGTCATCGGCGCTGACGTCGGCCAGGCGCTGAGTAGTGGCCAGCTGACGCTGGGCCTCCGGGTCCTGCTTGAAGCGTCGGGTGGCTTCGGTCTGGCTCTCCTCGGCGTCGCTATTGGGGTCCAGCGGTGGCTGGCCGCCGGCGGGCGAGGCCAGTACCACCTCGCTGCCGGCGTCGAGGCAGGCATAGTAGGGGGCTGCCAGCTCTTCCAGCCAGAAACCGGTGGGTTGACCGGTGTCACCCAGGCGGTCGTGTGAGGTAAGGACCATCAGAATGCGTTGGCTCATGAAGCTCTCCTGTTCGTGGCATTGCCTTTTGAAGGGTTGGCCAGCAGTGTGAAGCAATGAGTGATCATGGGGGAATTGAAGTTTGACTATGGCCGGCGTGCAGAAATCTTATGCCCGCCGGTATCGGGAGGTGTGAGTCATGTCAAAGACGTGTTACGGCGTTCTACGAGTTTACTACGATGGCGTCTGCCCCCGCTGTCGGCGAGATCGTGCCCGCTATGAGCGCTGGGCGGGAGAGGCCGGCGATCGGGTGGCATGGTGCGATGTGACCGAGCATCAGCAGATGCTCCGCGACAAGGGGATCGATCCCCAGGCGGCGTTGCTCTCGCTGCATGTGGAAGAGGAGGGCGAGGACATCGTGGAGGGGATCGACGCCTATATCCTGCTGATGCGGCGTGTGCCGCGCCTCAGGCCGCTGGCCTGGTTGATCGGTCTGCCCGTAATCAAGCCCACACTGCGTTGGTGCTATGACGGTTGGGTAAGACGTCGTCTGATTCGCCAGGGACGCCTGCCGTAAGGCAATGCCACGCTCCGCCGCTGCCATGCGGTTATCGGGCAATGAAGTGCTGCCTTCTCGGGCATGCGCTGGCAACGCAAACGCCGCCCCGAAGGGCGGCGTTATTGGGCAGGCTTGGGCGCGGTTCAGGGGCCGGCGCCCGGGTCGATCAGGCGTAAGCTTGGCGAGGCATGAAGGCCCGCAGGCTTTCCAGGCTCATGACCTTCCAGCCGGCATCGGGCTGGTCGGTCTGGAAACCGATATCGAAGCCCTTGTCTTCCAGGCTGGGCTGCCAGAACTCGCGGGTAGCCAGCGTCTCGGCCTCGCCGGCGCTAGCCGCATGAAAAATGCCGCCACCGAGGTGCTGTTCCTGACCGCGGGGATGAATGGCAAAGACATCGACGAGGAAGGCTTGCATGACACTCTCACTGATTTGATGGCTGACTGTGAGGGCATCATAACCCTTGCCCGGGGCTAAAGAGAGCGAAACGCGATTCCGTTGTGTTACCCCCCATAACGCCAGTGCATCATTCTTCGCCGGCATGGGCGATGCCATAAACGATAACGCCCCGAACGTCTCGCGTTCGGGGCGTCATGCGTGGTTCGCCGGGATCAGCTCTGCTGGCTCTCGGGCTTGTCACCGCCACGGTGGGTGAGGGGGCTTGCCGCGTCGAGGCGCGGATGGTTGTCGAGAAACTCGCGGTGGGGGTCAGGCAGGGCGTCCAGGGCCTGGAGGCTGCGGGTGATGGCGTGGATGGCCGCGGTCACATCCCGGGTATTGCCGGTCTCGGAGATGGTATGCATGTTGCGGATCGGGAAGCCGATGGAGGTGGCCGCACAGTCCACGGCGGCGAGTACGCCGGCCATGCCGTCGGTACCGGTGTCGACGCCGACGATATCGCGCTGCATGGGGATGTCGTTCGCCCGGGCAGTGCTCTCGATGATGCGGTTGAGTTGCTCGCTGGCGATGGAGCCCACGGACATGGTGAAGCCCTTGCCCATTTCCAGTGGCTGCATGCGGCGGTCGCCGATGCCGGGGGCGGCCACATAGTCGTGGTTGACGTCCACGGCGATGATGGCATCGGGCTCCAGTTCGCCGGCCAGCACCCGGCTGCCGAAGCGGCCGATTTCCTCGTAGCTGGCGATGGCGAACATCACCCGGACCTTCTCGGTGCCCCCGGCCTCGGCGATCAGGCGTGCCACCTCGGCGGTGACGAAGCAGCCCAGGCCGTTATCGAGATAGGCGCCGTAGAAGGTGTCGGGGCTGAAGCCTTGGCGAATGGGACGCTCGAGGAGAATGGCATCGCCGGGGCGTACGCCCAGGTTCTCTACCTGCTGCTTCTTGTTGTCGCCGTGGATCTGCAGGTCGAGATAGAGCTGCTCCTTCTTGATGCCCTTGTCCCCGTTGCGCTGGGCGGGATCCGAGAAGTGGATGGCACCCAGCGCCTCCACGGTGCCGCCCTGGAGGCGCCGATAGCTGCCCGGTGTCTCGGGGTCCTCGCTGAACAGGGTCACCTCGTGGCCGATCAGCACATTAGGCAGGAAGGAGTCGCTGTTGATCCAGATCTTGCCATCCTCGCCGATGGAGCGGACCTGCATGCGAATCTTGTCCGCATGGCCGATGACCATCACCTTGAAGAGATCATCACGCCCGGGGTGAGTGTCCAGCACCACGCCGGCGTGTCCCTTGAACTGATGCAGCTGCCAGCCCTCGGGAGCGAAGCCCTCGAAATAGGGCTTGAGCACGCCGTAGGTCATGGCGCCCTCGAGCCCGACGGGGCTCGGGGCGGCGAGAATCTCGCGCATCAGATCGAACTGCTCGTCGGGCATGGTGGACGTCCAGGGTGTTTCGCTCATTCGTTGAGTCTCCTTGCAAAGCGGGGGGATGGCTGCCCCCGTATCGTGATGAGTTCGGGGCTTGAGCCAGGCGTGCCGGGAGCGGCTACCGGAAGCGTATCGGGGAAGTTTACCATGGAGCGGGCCATGCCCTGCAGGGCCCATGCTCTACAGTGGTGATATGGCATCACTGGCCCCATTAAGGGGGAAACGGTGTCATCAACTGGCGGGAGGGAGTCAGCATGAAAGGGGTCAGGCGTAGCGACCTGGAGGAGGAGCACCACCCGGAAGCCATTCGCCGGCGGTTGCAGAGCGGCAATGCCGGGCAGAGTCTGCCGGATGCCATTCTCGGCGGCATCGACGGCTGTGTGACCACCTTCGCCGTGGTCTCCGGTGCCTTCGGGGCCGGCTTCTCGGCCAGCGTGGCGCTGGTGCTCGGATTCGCCAACCTGTTGGCCGATGGCTTCAGCATGGCGATCAGCAACTATGAGGCGATCAAGGCGCAGCGTGAACATGTCGATGGTGTCCGTCGTAACGAACATCACCATATTGCGGTGATTCCCGAGGGGGAGCGTGAGGAAATCCGCCAGATCTTCGTCGCCAAGGGCTTTGCGGGCGAGACCCTGGAACGAGTGGTGGAGACCATCTGCAGCGACCGCGAGCTCTGGGTAGAGACCATGCTGCGCGAGGAACACGGCCTGCAGACCGAGGGATTGAGCCCCCTGCGGTCGGGGCTGGTCACCTTTGGCGCCTTCCTGGCCGTGGGGGCGGTGCCGCTCGTGCCCTACGCCGTCCCCGGCCTTGCCGCGAATATCCAGTTTTTGACGAGCCTGGCTCTGGCCGGGCTGATGTTCTTCCTGATCGGCATGGGCAAGAGCTTCGTCTATCACCAGCCGCTGCTGGCGTCCGGTGCACGTACTCTGCTCATGGGCGGTGCGGCGGCAGGCCTGGCCTTTCTGACGGGCCACTTGGCCCAGGCGCTATTCGGGGTTGGTCCATAGCAGTGGGGAGAAAAGAATAACGCCACGTCGGGGCGTGGCGTTGTCGAGAGGTGAGTAGAGAGTAGTGAGTAGTGAGTGCCGAGCGGCCGCGTGATGCGGCCCCTCGGGGTCAGCGCCGGGGCCAGGCCTTGGGGTCGACCTTGTCGACCAGCTTGGGGAAGCGGCCGGGGTCGAAGACTGGGTCCTGTCCCGCCTTGAGCTGGCGCTCGTAGTCCTTGAACAGTGCAAATGCCACCGGCGAGAGCAGCAGGATGGCGACCAGGTTGATCAGTGCCATCATGCCCATGGAGAGGTCAGCAAAGCTCCAGATCGTCCCGAGGCTTGCCATGGAGCCGATCATGACCATGCTCAGTACCGCCAGGCGGTAGACCAGAATGGCCAGGGGAGCTCGGCGGTGGCCGGCCAGGTACTCTACGTTGGCTTCGCCGTAGGAGTAGTTGGCGATCACCGAGGTGAAGGCGAACAACAGAATGGCGATGGCGATGAACTGGCCGCCCCATTCGCCCACATGCTGGGAGAGGGCGAGCTGGGTGAGCTGGATCCCGTTGACCTCGTCACCGGCCAGAAGGTCGGGGCCCGCCATGATGATGATGGCCGCGGTGGCGGTACAGATCACCAGGGTGTCGAGGAAGACGCCGAGCATCTGGATGAATCCCTGGGCGGCGGGGTGGTCGGGGTGAGTGGTGGCGGTGGCTGCGGCGTTGGGGGCCGAGCCCATGCCCGCCTCATTGGAGAACAGGCCACGCTTGATGCCGTTCATGATGGCCTGCGCCACCGCATAGCCCACCGCACCACCGGCGGCCTGCTCGAGGCCGAAGGCGCTCTTGATGATGGTGCCCAGCGCGGCGGGCAGGTCACCGATATTGAGGGCCACCACCGTCAGTGCCAGAAGCAGGTAGAGCAGCGCCATTAGCGGCACCACCAGCTCGGCGACTCGGGCGATGGACTTGAGGCCGCCGAAGATGATCGGTGCGACGATTGCCATCAGCACGAGGCCCATGATCCAGGTGGGCACGGCGAAGGCCTCCTGCATCGCCTGGGCGATGGAGTTGGCCTGTACGCTGTTGAAGGCCAGCCCGAAGGCAATGATCAGGCAGATCGAGAAGGCGACTGCCAGCCAGCGCAGGCCGAGGCCACGCTCGATGTAGCGAGCCGGACCGCCGCGGAAGGTCTGGTCTCCGTGGTCGACCTTGTAGGCCTGGGCCAGGGTGGACTCCACGAAACTGGTGGCCATGCCGACCAGGGCGGTGACCCACATCCAGAAGATGGCGCCGGGGCCGCCGAAGTAGATGGCCACGGCCACCCCGGCCAGGTTGCCGGTACCCACCCGTGCCGCCAGGCTGGTGGACAGCGCCTGGAAGGAGGAAATGCCGCCATTACCCTCGCGTGAGTGGCGCAACAGCTTGAACATATGGCCGAAGTAACGGAACTGGATGCCGCGGGTCATGACGGTAAAGTAGAGGCCGGCACCGATCAGCAGGTAGATCAGTACGCTGCCCCACAGCAGGCCATTGCCGCCGTCTACCAGCCGGTTGAAGAATTCCATGGGAGTCGCCTGTGTTGCGATGAGTTCGGGCGACCATTTTTCATCTTCCATGCCGGTTGGCAACTTTTTCTGTGCAGGAGCCGTTTGGCTGTTATTTCATTTGCCGAATGGGCAGTGAGTCGCAAGGCATGCTTGATGCTTCTCAATGTGGGTCGGATCGGATGGCAGGGGGATGAGGCGAATGGCGAGACAGTGCAATGTCATCCCTTGGGCGCCAGGCAGCGGGGCAGGCTGTCGTGCAGCGTGTGCGGCATGATGCCGAGGTCGGTGAAGCCGCCCGTATCCGGGTCGGCCAGGTTGTCACTCTGCATCAGCAGTACCTGATCCTTGGTCAGGGGGGGAGAGGGCAACGGGGCGAGCAGGGCGGCAGCGAGGCGCCAGGCGATAAAAGGCATCGGCAACAGGCGCGGGTAACGTTCGAGCTGGGCCGCGACGCGCTCGACCAGTTCTCGGTAGGTATATGTCTCGGGGCCGGCGAGTTCGAAGAGCCGTCGCTGGATGGGGCGTGACGCGGTGAGTCTCACGGCCGCGCGTGCCACATCATTCACATGCACCGGCTGCAGCCGAGTCGTGCCGCGTCCGAATAGCGGCACCAGCGGCAGGCGCGTCAGGCGGGCCAGGTTGCCTACGAGAGCGTCATCGGGGCCAAACAGTACCCCGGGGCGAACCAGGATCGCCTTGGGCATCGCCTCGACCACGGCCTGTTCGCCCATGGCGCGGGCGCGCACATAGGCTGAAGGAGAGTCAGCGTGGGCACCGATGCCCGAGACATGTACCAACCGTGAGGTGCCGGCCTCCCGAGCCAGCCTCGCCAGGCGGCCGGCACCCTCGACATGGATCGTGGTAAAGGTCAGGCCCGCTCGACGCCGCTCCACGTAGAGGCTCACCGCATTGATCGCGGCTTCGCTATCCTCCAGCGCAGCGGCGACCTGGGCGTCATCGCGAATATCGCACGCCACGGCCTCGATCCGATCACCCGACTCACGCCACTCGGGCAATTGCGGATGGCGCGCCGCGATACGCACCGATCGACCGGCCTCCACCAGCTCGCGCACGATGGCGCGGCCGAGAAATCCCGTGCCTCCGAAGACCGTGGTCGGCCGCTCCTGCATGCGATTTCCTTCTTATCAACGAGAAACGTCAATCCTGCCAGGCCGGGGCGCGGTCGTCATGTGTCGGCTGGAGACCCGCGGCGCCGCGGTGTAGTCTTGGCAGCCCTTCATTTTTCTCGCCTGGAGCCCGTCATGAGTGAATTTCCCGCCTGTCCCGAATGTAGCTCTCCCTACGCCTATGAGGATGGCATCCAGTATGTCTGCCCCGAGTGTGGCCACGAGTGGTCCGGGGAAGCCGGCGACGATAGCGTCGACGATGGTCCGCAGGTACGTGATGCCAACGGCAATCCGCTGGCCGATGGCGATACCGTGACCGTGATCAAGGATCTCAAGGTCAAGGGCGCTTCCCAGGTGGTCAAGGTGGGCACCAAGGTGAAGAATATTCGCCTGGTGGAGGGCGACCACGATATCGACTGCAAGGTCGAGGGTGTCGGCCCCATGAAATTGAAGTCTCAGTTCGTCAAGAAGGCGTGAGCGGGAAGATGTCATAGTCCCTGCAAATGATAACGATTGCGTTTATTGATGCTATCGGTGTCGAACGTGTCGCTATTCTGCCGAGTGCAGGAGGGAATTCTCGCCCTGGGCTTCACATCGAAATCATACAGGACTAAAATGGTCCGCAATTGAGGCGCGGCATTCTGCCGGGCCGCTCGCCCACAGGAGGCTCGTCATGCTCAAGCTCTCGCGGCTGACCGATTATGCCGCCGTGGTGATGGCGCAGATCGCTCGCCATCCCGAGCAGCCTCAGGCGGCAGCCGAGCTCGCCGAGGCCGTCCAGCTTCCGCACCCCACCGTCAGCAAGACGCTGAAGATGCTGGTCAAGGCGGGAATGCTGGAATCGCGCCGCGGTGCCCAGGGAGGCTACTCCCTGGCGCGGCCGGCCTCCGAGATCACGGCGATCGACATCATCACCGCCATCGAAGGGCCGGTGGCGATGACCGAGTGCAGTCACGCCGAGGGCGACTGCGAGCTGGTGGCTACCTGTGGCGTGGCCGACAACTGGCAACGAGTATCGCTGGGCGTGCGCACCCTGCTCGGCAGCGTGACCCTGGCCCAGCTGGCCAGCTCCACGCCGATCAAGCTGCCGGTACAGCTGCCCATCCAGAGCGTGAGCCTGGCCGTCGATACGGCCTGAGGCACCCAAGTTTTCAGATTCAATCGGCGAGCCTGCCTCGCCGGCCCAACCGCCCGGGAGGGGAGAGATCATGGCAAGTCAGGAAATGGAACAGCTGGTCCGTCGCGACTATAAAGAAGGCTTCGTGACCGATATCGAGAGTGAGACGCTACCGCCGGGCCTCGATGAAGACGTCATCGCCTTTATTTCGAACAAGAAGGGCGAGCCGGAATGGATGCTCGAATGGCGACTCAAGGCCTATCGCGCCTGGCTGAAGATGACAACGCCCTCCTGGGCGCATCTGGACTATCCGCCCATCGACTATCAGTCGATCTCCTATTTCAGTGCCCCGAAGCGCCCCGAGGACCGCCCCCAGAGCCTCGACGAGGTGGACCCCAAGCTTCTCGAAACCTACGAAAAGCTCGGCATTCCGCTGCATGAGCGAGCCGCCCTGGCCGGAGTGGCGGTGGATGCGGTATTCGATTCCGTCTCCGTGACCACCACCTTCAAGGAGAAGCTGGGTGAGGCCGGTGTGATCTTCTGCTCCATCTCCGAGGCGGTGCAGGAGTACCCTGAGCTGGTCAAGCAGTACCTCGGTAGCGTGGTGCCCCAGACCGACAACTACTTCGCGGCGCTCAACTCGGCGGTGTTCACCGACGGCTCCTTCGTCTTTGTGCCCAAGGGCGTTACCTGCCCCATGGAGCTCTCTACCTATTTCCGCATCAACGCCGAGAATACCGGCCAGTTCGAGCGCACCCTGATCATCTGCGAAGAGGGCGCCCAGGTTTCCTACCTGGAGGGCTGCACGGCACCGATGCGTGACGAGAACCAGCTGCACGCCGCGGTGGTCGAGCTCGTTGCGCTGGATGACGCCTATATCAAGTATTCCACGGTACAGAACTGGTATCCCGGCGACGAGGACGGCAAGGGCGGCATCTACAACTTCGTGACCAAGCGTGGCGACTGTCGTGGCGATCGTTCGCGGATCAGCTGGACCCAGGTAGAGACCGGGTCGGCCATCACCTGGAAATATCCTTCCTGCATGCTGCGCGGCAAGGACAGCAAGGGCGAGTTCTATTCGGTGGCGGTAACCAATGGTCGCCAGCAGGCCGATACCGGCACCAAGATGGTTCATATCGGTGAAGGGTCCCGCTCCAGCATCATTTCCAAGGGGATTTCCGCCGGGCGCAGCAACCAGTCCTATCGTGGCCTGGTGAAGGTCGGCCCGCGGGCCAAGGGGGCGCGCAACTTTACCCAGTGTGACTCCCTGCTGATCGGCGATCAGTGCGGTGCCCATACCTTCCCCTATCAGGAGATCGGCAACAGCACGGCCACCGTGGAGCACGAGGCGACCACCTCCAAGATCGGCGAGGACCAGCTCTTCTACTGCCAGAGCCGCGGTATTTCCGAGGAAGACGCGGTGAGCATGATCGTCAACGGCTTCTGCAAGGATGTCTTCCAGGAGCTGCCCATGGAGTTTGCCGTCGAGGCCGAGGCGCTGCTCAGCGTCACCCTCGAAGGCTCTGTCGGCTGATCACCCCCTGCTGCCAATCGCTTATTTGAATCAAAAGGTATTCACGATGCTCGAAGTCAAGGATCTGCACGTCACGGTCGAGGGTAATGAAATCCTCAAGGGCCTTTCCATGACCATCAACGCCGGTGAGGTGCACGCCATCATGGGGCCCAACGGCTCCGGAAAATCAACGCTGTCGGCGGTCATCGCCGGCAAGGAAGAGTATGAGGTCACCAGCGGCAGCATCACGTATGAGGGCCGCGACGTGCTGGAAATGGCCGTTGAAGAGCGGGCTCAGGCCGGCCTGCTGCTGGGCTTTCAATACCCGGTAGAGATTCCGGGGGTCAAGAACATCTACCTGCTCAAGGCGGCTCTCAATGCCAAGCGCGAGGCCGAAGGACTGGGCGAGATCCCGGCACCCGAGTTCATGAAGCTGATCAAGGAGAAGATCGCCGAAATGAAGATGGACGCCAGCTTCCTGCAGCGCTCCGTCAATGAAGGCTTCTCCGGCGGCGAGAAGAAGCGCAACGAGATTCTCCAGATGCTGGTGTTGCAACCCCGGCTCGCCATGCTCGACGAAATCGACTCCGGGCTGGACATCGATGCCATGAAAGTCGTGGCGGATGGGGTGAACTCGCTGCGTTCCGAGGAGCATGCCATCTTGCTGGTGACCCACTATCAGCGCCTGCTCGATTACATCGTGCCCGATCGCGTGCATGTTCTGGTCGATGGCCGCATCGTCAAGAGTGGTGATGCTGACCTGGCGCGCGAACTCGAATCCCGTGGCTATGACTGGGTGCTGGAGGAGTCTGCCGCATGAGTGAAGAAACACAGCATTTTCTCGATCGTCTGGCCGACATTCGCGCCGGTCGTGAGTCCGAGCCGACCTGGATCGCCGCTCGACGCCAGGCGGGGGCGGCGCGCTTCGAGGCAATGGGCTTCCCCACGCGCCGCGACGAAGCCTGGAAATACACCGATGTGCGTGCCATCGCCCGGGGGGAGTTCGCCCTGGCGCGAGACGCCGAGTTTTCTCCGGCCAGCGCCGCGGCCCTGACGCTGCCCATCGATACTCATCGGCTGACCTTTGTCGATGGCGTCTTCGCCCCGGCCCTGTCGACACTCGATGGCTTGCCGGAAGGGGTTTCCCTGCAGCCGCTCTCGGCGGCGCTGGTCGAGAACCACGAGGCGGTAGGCGGCCCCCTGGGTCGGCTCACCGGTGTCGAGTTCTCGCCCTTCTCGGCGCTGAACACCGCCTTCATGGAAGAGGGGGCCGTGCTGCGCCTGGCGCCGGGCACCGTGGTCGAGAAGCCGATCACCCTGCAGTTCCTGTCTCGCCGTGGCGAGGCGCCGGTGATGAGCCATCCGCGTGTCCTGGTGCAGGCCGGCGGGCGCAGCCAGGCGACCCTGATCGAGCATCACGTGGGCGAGGAGGGCGCCGCCAACTTCACCAACCTGGTGGAAGAGGTGATTCTCGAGCGCAATGCCATCCTCACCCATTACAAGCTGCAGGAGGCACCGCTTGCCGATCTGCACATCGCCTCGATCCATGTCGAGCAGGCCCGTGACAGTCGGTATACCTCGTTCAACCTGAACCTGGGTGGCGCCCTGGTGCGTACCGACCTGATCAGCGAGCTGAACGGCGAGAATGCCACCTGTGACTTCTATGGCCTGTTCTATGGCGAGGGTCGTCAGCATGTGGACAGCCACACCCTGGCCAATCATAACGCGCCCCATACCTTCTCCAACGAGAACTACAAGGGCATCCTCGACGACCGGGCTCATGGCGTGTTCAACGGCAAGGTGGTGGTCAAGCGCGACAGCCAGAAGATCGAAGGCTTCCAGAGCAACGCCAACCTGCTGCTCTCCGATCGCGCCGAGATCGACGCCAAGCCCGAGCTCGAGATCTACGCCGATGACGTCAAGTGCTCCCATGGCACCACCACCGGCCAGCTCGACGAGGAGGCGATCTACGCCTTGCGCAGCCGCGGCATCGATCGCCAGACCGCGCGTGGTCTGCTGACCCTGGCCTTCGCGGGCGAGGTGCTGGAAGAGGTGGGCCTGGATGCCATCTCGGAGCGTGTTGAACTCGCCGTCGCCGGCAAGCTCCCCGAGCGCTTCAATCTGGCCGGGCTGGTGGAAGTCGCCGTAGCCCTGGATGACGAGTAAGGACGATGAGTGAGAATGACCGCGATATCCTGAGGAGATTCCTGCCATGACCGACCTGGCCACCCGCGCGCCCGTGACACCGACCCTCGATGTCGCGGCAATTCGCGCTGACTTTCCGATTCTCTCGCGCCGGATCCATGGCAGGCCGCTGGTCTATCTCGACAATGCGGCGACGAGCCAGACTCCGAGCCGGGTAATCGCCGCCTTCGATGCCTATTACGGCGGCTACAATGCCAATATCCATCGGGGGCTGCACACCCTGGCGGATGAGGCCACGGCCGCCTTCGAGGGCACGCGGGAGGTGGCTCGCGGTTTCCTGAACGCGAAGGAAAGCCGCGAGATCATCTTCACTCGTGGCACCACCGAGGCGATCAACCTGGTGGCCAACAGCTGGGGGCGCGCCAACCTCAAGCCCGGCGACGAGGTGCTCGTCTCGCGACTCGAACATCACTCCAACATCGTGCCCTGGCAGATGCTGGCCACCGAGATCGGCTTCACCCTCAAGGTGATCCCGGTGGATGAGCGGGGCGTGCTGGATCTCGACGCCTACCGCGAACTGTTCAGCGAACGCACCCGGCTGGTGGCGGTGAATCACGTCTCCAATGCCTTCGGCACCGTCAACCCGGTCAAGGCGATGGCCGCCATTGCCCACGCCCGGGGGGCGCGCATTCTCGTCGATGGTGCCCAGGCGGCGCCTCATCAGCGGGTGGATGTACAGGATCTCGATGCCGATTTCTATGCCTTCTCCGGCCACAAGGTCTATGGCCCCACCGGGGTCGGCGTGCTCTACGGCAAGGCGGAACTGCTCGAGTCAATGCCGCCCTGGCAGGGCGGTGGCGAGATGATCGCCACCGTTTCCTTCGAGACCGCTACCACCTTCGCCGAGATTCCCCACAAGTTCGAGGCCGGCACGCCGGCCATTGCGGAGGTGATCGCCCTGGGGGAGGCGCTGAAGTGGGTAAATGGTATCGGCGTCGATGCCATCGGTGACTGGGAAGGGCGGCTACTGGCCCATGCCACCGAGCGGGTTTTGAGAATCGATGGCCTGCGCATCCTGGGTACCGCGCCCGACAAGGCCGGGGTGCTTTCCTTCGTGGTCGACGGGGCCCATTCCCAGGATATCGGCCTGCTTATCGATCAGCTCGGGGTGGCGATCCGTACCGGCCACCACTGTGCCCAGCCGTTGCTCGCTCACTTTGGCGTTGACGCCACCTGCCGGGCGTCGTTTGCCGCCTATAACACCCTCGAGGAGGTCGATGTCTTCGCCGAGGCTCTGGAGCGCGTGATCGGCATGGTCAGGTAGGCCATGCCCAGGTAAACGATGGTCGGACAAGGAACCGCTAGAAAAGGAACGCCATGAGCGACAACGAGCAGATATCCAGCCTTCACAAGGGACAGGAGTTGCCCCTGCAGCGCGATGTGGAGGCGATCTCCATCCCCTTCGGCAAGACCGTGACGCTTGCCGAAGATAGCTTGGTAAGCGTCATGCAGGCCAAGGGCAGCATGCTCAGCGTCGGCTTCGAGGGGCGCCTCTACCTGATAGAGGGCGCCAACCTCGATGCCGTTGGCCTCGAGGCACTGCCCCGGCCGACCCTGCACGAGGAGGCCGGCGATGAGGAGATAGAGCAGTTCGTCTGGGACCAGCTACGCACCTGCTTCGATCCCGAGATACCCGTCAATATCGTCGATCTGGGCCTGGTCTATGGCTGCCGCCTCGAGCGCTTGATCAGCGGCGAGCGCATCGTCACCATTCGCATGACACTTACCGCACCCGGCTGCGGCATGGGGGATGTGATTGCCGCCGATGCGCGCAACAAGATTCTCGGTGCCCCTCAGGTCAGCAAGGTTCATACGGATATCGTCTTCGATCCGCCCTGGAGTCGTGAGATGATGAGCGACGAGGCCAAGCTCGAGCTCGGCATGTTCTAGCGTACCGCGCCCCGGTGCCATGCGGTGATCGAGCAGGGCGTCGTAGGCACAGAGGCAACAGGAGATGCCGATGAGGCGGGTGGCATGGCGAATCCTGCGGGCCATCCTGATGATGCTGGGCACGGTGGCGCTGCTGGCGATAGTGATCTTGCTTGGCGCCAACTTCTGGATGCTCGGGCAGACTGGAGAGCGCATCGAGCACGACCTGTCGCAGTGTCGTGTGGAACGGGTGGGCATCGTCTTCGGTACATCGCACTGGACCCGTAGCGGACACCGCAATCCTTACTTCGAGGCGCGCATGAGTGCCTCGGCGCACTTGCTGCGCCTGGGGCGGGTCGACCACCTGCTACTCTCCGGTGACAACCGCACCCTCTCCTACAACGAACCCATCACCATGTGGCGCGACCTGCTGGGCCGAGAGGTGCCCGAGGCGGCCATGACGCTGGATTATGCCGGTTTCAGCACCTTCGATACCCTGGCTCGGGCGCGCGACGTGTTCGGCGTCGAGCGGGCGTTGTTGATTACCCAGGCGTGGCACCTTCCGCGGGCGCTGTTTATCGCCGAGTCGCTCGGCATCGAGGCCCAGGGCTGTGCCGTGGTGGAGCACAAGGCAGGGGGACAGTGGCGTCTGGCGGCGCGAGAGTGGCTGGCACGCCTGGCGACGCTGGGTGATCTCTACCTGTGGGGACGAAAGCCCCATTTCCTGGGTCCCCGCGAGCCGCTCGACATCCGCTCGCGGGAAGAACTTGAGGCTGAGCAGCCAGGCTGGTCGGCCCATACATCCTTGGGCCAGGAGCGCTGAAGAGGCTCAGCGCCGTTTGTCGCGAGTCTTCTGGAGGGCATAGAGCTCACGGATCAACGCTCGACACCCTTTCCAGCACTCCTCTACCTTGGGCTCCATGGCATCGGGCAGGGGATGGGTCATCAGGTTGGAGAGCGATTGCATCAGCACTCGCTCCTGTTCCAGCAGCTCACCGATCACCACCTGGCGCTCGTTACCGACGAAACTCTTCAAACGACTCCATAACCACATGTAGTCGTCCCGTTCGACGTCGGCATCCCGCGGTAGCATGTTGAGATGCAATCGAGCGAGTGTCTGCAGCTCGCGCATCGACCGACTGCGAGCCTCGTAATGGGGCTTGAGAGCGTCGCGCAGCGATGGTCGCAGGCGCTCCAGATTGTCCTGAAAGTAGTCGATGCTGTCGGCCAGCGCTTCTAGTACGCTGTCCATCGCCACTTGGCGATTGTCGAGAAACATGAGCGGTCACCCCCTTTGGTGACGCAGATTGTGGCGGGGGAAACACTGTTTTGCTACCCCCCGGAATGGAATAAATGTGTAATCCTCGATGCCCATTGGGCCTGGCCTGTGCATGACTGGCAATTACCCCTTGGGTTTAGGCGGCGCCTTGCGGGCCGGGGCAGCATGTTTTTCCAGATGTTCGATGATCAGGCCGGCGATATCCTTGCCGGTGGCGCTCTCGATGCCCTGCAGCCCCGGCGATGAATTGACCTCCATGATGACCGGACCATGATTGGCACGCAGCAGGTCGACCCCGGCGACCCGCAGCCCCATGGCCTTGGCGGCACGAATCGCCGTCGAGCGCTCCTCGGGGGTGATGCGAATCACGCTGGCGGTGCCGCCACGGTGCAGGTTGGAGCGAAACTCCCCCTCGGCGGCCTGGCGCTTCATGGTGGCGACCACCTTGTCGCCGATCACCAGGCAGCGAATATCGGCCCCCTTGGCTTCCTTGATGTACTCCTGGACCATGATGTTGGCCTTCATACCCATGAAGGCCTGGATCACGCTCTCGGCGGCCTGGTTGGTTTCTGCCAGTACCACGCCGATGCCCTGGGTACCCTCCAGAAGCTTGATGACCAACGGGGCATTCTTGACCATGGTAATCAGGTCCGGAATATCGTCAGGGGAGTGGGCGAAGCCGGTGATGGGCAGGCCCAGTCCCTTGCGTGAGAGTAGCTGCAGGGAGCGCAGCTTGTCACGGGAACGAGTGATGGCGACATTGTCGTTCAGCACATAGGTACCCATCATCTCGAACTGGCGCAGCACCGCACAGCCATAGAAGGTCACCGAGGCGCCGATCCGGGGGATGACCGCATCGAAGGGCTCCAGCTCCTGTCCCCTGTAGTGAATCGAGGGGTGGTGGGCGGCGATACTCATGTAGCAGCGCAGGGTGTCGACCACCCGGGCAGTATGGCCGCGCTGTTCGGCTGCTTCCACCAGGCGTCGCGTGGAGTAGAGGTTACGGTTGCGTGACAGCAGCGCAATATGCATCGGTTCGCTCCGGCCGAGTGGGACACATGGCGTCAGGGGTTGCCGTGCAGGAAGGCGGCGCCGGGCGCCACCAACAGGCGACGCAGGGCCCGTCGGCCCAGCAACATGGGGTGGTGCATGTTGCTCCTGTCGGTCAGGGTGAGTTCTATCGGATAGGCCAGTGAGCCGAGACGCATGGGCGTGCGAATCACGTAGCGCCACTCCTGCTGACCATTGGAACTACGCACCCTGCGACGGTCGTGGAGCGGCATGCGGAAGGCCTTGGGCGGCGAGTCGGAGTCGTTGCCGGGCAGGGTGAAGCTCACCCATGGCTGGCCCTGTTCCTCGAACTGTTCGATATTCTCGGCATGCAGAGCCGAGGTGCGTGCCCCGGTGTCTGCCTTGGCACACAGCACGAGCTGCATCTCCGGTAGCTCGACCATCTCGCGGCGGCCGATCACCGCCTTGGGGGTATAAGGCAGTTCCTTCATCATTGTCATGGGTCGTTTTCGCCTTTAGCGCGTCAGGGCCACAAGCCGCCTGCCGATGGGCGAGTCGGCGGGCGCCTCGCGCAAGGTCATCAGCACCGGCAGCCTCAGCCTGGGAATCAGGGCCAGGTCACGGGCCACTCTCATGAAGTCTGCCTGTTCGCAGCATGCCAGGCGTTCGAGGTAGCGCGGCAGACGCTGGCCATCCTCGAGATGCGACCAGCCCCGCGCGGCAATGGCCGCCAGCAGGTCGGGGCCACAGGCGTTGGCATCGGTGAGCAGGCCATCAAACCAGTCACCGGCGGCCTCGCTGCCTGATGCGGCCCTCACGCATGCGCACAGGGTCTCGATATCACCGACCTCGGCGGCTGCCTCGCCTCGGGCACGCAGCGCCGCGGCCAGGTCGTCATCGATGGCCACATGTTCCAGACAGTAGCACAGGGAGGTCAAGACCTCGGTGGGCAGGTCGGGCAGCCTTCGGCTGAGCCGGCGTTGTTCTTCGTGGTCCATGCGTACCGCGAAGTCGGCCAGGCCCTGGAGACCGAGAGCCTGCCAGTCGAGTGTCTGCTGGCCGCTCAGATAGGCCTCCACCGGTTCCAGGTGCGAGCTGGCCGGTCGCCCCAGGTCGTGACTGGCGCGGGCGTGGAGCATGGCCTGGAAGGGGAGTGAGGGGGTGAAGGCCAGCGGATTGTCCTTCATCAAGTTATCCACCGCCTGGCCATCCTCACGGCCGACAGTGGTCACGTTGTGGCCCAGGGTCTCGAGCAGCCGTTGCACGAAGGCGTCACGAGAGGCCGGGTCGAGCCGGCCTTCTTCGTCCAGTGGCAAGGCCAGAAACCAGATCAGCGGATCGGACATGTCGCCCAGGCGGAAGACCAGTCCCAGGCGAGCCTGGCCCTGCCAGGGCATCGGCCAAGGGGCCGCTTCGGCCTCCAGGGCCTCCAGGGTCGCCATCTCGCAGGGCTCCACGCGCCGGCCTAGGTGATAGAGTCGCACCTCGGCACCGCTGCGCACGAAGAAGTCGTGAAGGGTGTGGATGGGTTGCATGGCATCTCCGCTTGTCAGAACGTGCACTCTACCGCGGCATTACCGGGCTGTCAGCCAGTGTCATCGAGGTTGCCTCGACGTTGATCAAATATTGTTCGGCCTTCGTCAGTGCCCACGACATCCGGGCTCGCGCACTCTTTCCAGTGGTTATCCACAGGCCCGTTCACGGAAACTGTGAATGACCCTGAGCGGGGGATAAAACGTGGATCACGGCGGCGACGGCTGGTCACTGGTCGACAGGAGCGGGATAATGGCATCCCACTCGAATGGGAGCTTCCCCGATGACGGTTCACGACGAACTCGACACATCCCTGCGCCGGCTCGAGGCCACCATGAAGGCCGTCAACCTGTGGCGCATGGACACGCCGGAGCCCGGCGCCTTCGACAGCCAGGAACCCTTCTGCGTCGATACCATGACGCTTCCGCAGTGGCTGCGCTTCGTATTCATTGCTCGTCTGGATGCCCTGGTGGAACGTCGCGCGCCTCTGCCGGCACGCTGTGATGTGGCCCCGGCGCTGGAGGCCTATCTCACTCAGGAGGGTGTGCGCGCCGGTGATCGGCTGCTGCTGCGTCAGGCGGTGGAGGAGGTCGACCGCCTGGTCACCGAGAACTGAGCCGACGAACCTTGCCGGGTTCGACCGCCAGACACAACAGGGCCCGCCATTGGCGGGCCCCGTTGTGTCTGGCGCGAGAGGGGGCAGTGGGGTCAGAAGCGGTAGCTGATGCCGCCCATGACCACCACCGGGTCGATCTCCACCTTGCCGGCGTCGTCGCCACCGACCTTCGCGTCGCTGTCGATATCCATATACCAGACCGCGCCGTTGAGTGCCCAGTGATCGTCGATCAGCAGATCGACGCCCAGCTGGCCAGCCGCTCCCCAGGAATCATCAAACTCGACGTCAACTTCACCAACGCCTGTCACAGTGGCCTTCTCATCGGAGAAGCGGGTGTAGTTGACGCCCACCCCGACATAGGGCTGCACATGGGCATCGGTGCCGCCCAGCGGGTAGTACTGTAGGGTCAGGGTCGGCGGTAGATGGTCAGTAGAGCCAGTGGCGGCGCCATCCCCGAGGGTGAAGTCATGGTCGAAGGGCTCGGCGGCCAGCAGCTCCACGCCCAGCTTGTCGGTGAAGCGGTAACCCAGGGTAAAGGCGAAGGCGCTATCATCAGCGACATCGGCCTTAAGGTTAGCCGGAGTGAGCGAACCGTTGTCGCCCTTGGGCTCGACCTTGGCCACGCCGATGCGGGTAAAGAAGTCGCCGGCACCATAGGCGGCGAAGGCCTGGGTGCTGGCGGTAACAGCAGCGGCGGCAACGCTCGCGGCGATCAGGGTGGAGAGGGCACTCTTGCGCATGGACTGACTCCTGGTGGCGAGTATTGGGCGGCGGGGCGCCGCATCGGAAGACGAGTCCATTTTAACGGTGCGGCTGGATATCAAAATTGATCCAGAGCAAGACATATATGCAGTGCATTAAAATAAGGAGGCCGCCCGAAGGCGGCCCCCTGTGCGAGTGTGTGACTCCCGTATCTCTAGCGTTGGATATGCTGGTACTCGCCGGCGTCGGCGGTCATGCTGCTCACCGCCATGATGGCGATGAAGGAAGCGATGAAGCCGGGAATGATCTCGTATACACCGGGACCACCCATGAATTCAGCGTTCCAGCCCGCTGAGATCCAGATGACCACGGTGGCGGCGCCGACGATCATGCCCGCGATGGCGCCGGCCCCGTTGGTGCGCGACCACATCAGCGAAAGGATCATCAGCGGGCCGAATGCCGCCCCGAAACCCGCCCAGGCGTTACTGACCAGCCCCAGCACCTGGGAATTCGGGTTGGAGGCGATCACCGCTGCCACCATGCCAACCAGCACGACACTGGTTCGACCCATGTTGACAATTTCCCTTTCCGAGGCATTTTTACGCAGGAACAGGCGATAGAAATCTTCGGTCAGCGAGGAGGAGGCCACCAGCAGCTGGCTGGAGATGGTGCTCATGACGGCGGCCAGCAGGGCGGCATACAGGAAGCCGGTGACCAGCGGATGGAAGAGCAGGTCGGCCAGGATAATGAAGATGGTTTCCGGATCCTGTACATCCATGCCATTGCGGACGGCATAGGCACGGCCGAGCAGACCCAGGGAGATCGCGCCGACCAGCGAGATGAACATCCAGCTCATGCCGATGTTGCGGGCCACGGGAACTTCCTTGAGACTCCGGATGGCCATGAAACGCACGATGATATGCGGCTGGCCGAAGTAGCCAAAGCCCCAGGTCACGGCGGACAGCCAGCCGATGAAGGTCAGCCCTTCCGTCCAGGACAGAAGCGTGGGATCGGTTTGAGTCAGAGTCTGTGACGCCTGGTCGAAGCCGCCGCCCCCTTCACCGAAGAGTACCACTAGCGGCATGACCACCAGCGCCAGCATCATGATGCAGCCCTGCACGAAGTCCGTCATGCTGACGGCCATGAAGCCACCGATTACCGAATAGATCAGTACCACTACCAGGGTAATGACGACACCGGCGAAGTAGTCGCTCATGCCGCCAATGTTGATCACGCCGGAAAACGCGCTCTCGAACAGCTTGCCGCCTGCCACCAGGCCGGAGGCGGTGTAGACCGCGAAGAAGACGACGATGACGACCGCGGATACCGTTCTCAGCGGTATGGCCCGGGTCGGGAATCGGTTCGCCAGGAATTCGGGAATGGTGATCGCATTACCATAATGGACCGTCTGCTCGCGAAGACGCGGCGCGATCAGGATCCAGTTGAACAGCGCCCCCGTGAACAGGCCGATGCCGATCCAGGCGGAGCCCAGACCAGAGACAAACATCGCCCCGGGCAAGCCCAGCAGCAGCCAGCCGCTCATGTCCGAGGCGCCGGCCGACAGGGCCGCCACCTGCGGACTGAGAGAGCGGCCCCCCAGTATGTAACCTTCGGACGTGGCCGTGGATTTGCGCATCGCATAAATGCCGATGCCGATCATGAGTGCGAAGTAAATGAAAAGGCTGATCCAAACGCCAGTAGCCATAAAAGCATCTCCAGTTTGTCTTGTTAGGCCAGCCGCCGCGCCGGCCGTTTGTTGTTACGCATGCAGGTTAGAGTACCGATGGCGAGTATCGTGATCCGTTGAGGGCGAATGTGACGTCAATGATGGCGTTGTTTTCTGTCATGGGGATTCCTTCCGTTTTATTGTGATATCGAGTGGGGTTCACTCGTCTCCCAGCGCAAGCAGTGAGGCGTTACCGCCCAGGGCAGCGGTATTGACGGTCACCGCTTTTTCGGTGGCGAAGCGCAGCAGATAGTGCGGCCCTCCCGCCTTGGGTCCGGTGCCCGAGAGGCCCTGACCGCCGAAAGGTTGTACGCCGACCACGGCCCCGATGATATTGCGGTTGATATAGACGTTGCCAGCACGAATTTTCTGCGCTATTTCATCGGCAAAGGACTCGTTGCGGCTGTGAACGCCGAATGTCAGTCCGTAACCACGACCATTGATCGACCCTATCACGCTATCCAGCTCGCTGGCCTTGTAGCGCACGATATGCAGTATCGGGCCGAACTGTTCTCGCTCCAGGGCTTCGATGCCGTCGATCTCGAAGGCGGCCGGGGCGACGAAGGTGCCGTGCTCGGTCTCGGCCGGGTCGAGCGGTGTCTCCGCCACCAGCCGGCCCTCGGCCTTGAGCTTCTCTACATGGGCCATCAGGTTCCGGCGGGCATCGTCGTCGATCACGGGGCCCACGTCGGTGCCCAGTTCGCGGGGGTCGGCCACGCGCAGTTCCTCCATGGCGCCCTTGAGAATGTGGATGACCCTGTCGGCGACCTCCTCCTGGAGATAGAGCACGCGTAGCGCCGAGCAGCGTTGTCCGGCGCTCTGGAAGGCCGACTGGACAACGTCCACCACCACCTGCTCGGGCAGGGCGGTGGAGTCGACGATCATGGCATTCAGGCCGCCGGTTTCGGCGATCAGGATCGGCAAGGCGGCATTGTCGCGGTTTGCCAGGGCGCGGTTGATGACCTGGGCGGTATCGGTGCCGCCGGTAAACGCCACGCCGGTGATGCGCGCATCGCCGGTCAGCACGCTGCCCACGGTGGGACCGTCGCCCGGCAGCAGCTGGACAACGTCGTGAGGCATGCCGGCCTCATGCAGCAACTCCACCACGCGATGGGCGACCAGCGAGGTCTGTTCGGCGGGCTTGGCCAGCACGCTGTTGCCGGCCACCGCGGCGGCCACCATCTGGCCGCAGAAGATGGCCACCGGGAAGTTCCAGGGGCTGATGGCCGCAAACACGCCGCGTCCGCCCATCTCAAGCTGGTTGGACTCGCCGGTGGGGCCGGGTAGCACGATTGGCTCGCCAAACAGCGTTTCGGCTCGCATGGCGTAGTAGCGACAGAAGTCTACCGCCTCGCGGATCTCGTCGACGCCGTCGGTGAGCAGCTTGCCGCCCTCCCGGGAGCAGAGCGTCATCAGCTCCGCCATGTGCGTTTCCATCAGGTCGGCCAGACGACGCAGGATGGCGGCGCGCTCGGCTGCCGGGGTAGCAGACCAGCGCGGAAAGGCGTTCCAGGCGGCATCCAGGGCCTGCTGGGCCTGCTCGGCGCTGGTCCACTGGACGCTACCCACGACCTGACGGCGGTCGAAGGGTGACGTGACCTCATGGGTGTTGGCCGGATCATCGCTGACCTCGAAGGCCAGCAGCGGCTTGACGCGATGGGTCTTGTCCATGTGCTTGGCCATGGCATCCATCAGTGGCCGATAGTGGCTGCCCACGTTGAGGTTGACGCCTCGGGAGTTGCGGCGATTCGCGCCGTAGATCTCGGCGGGAAGCGGGATGCGCGGGTTGGCGTAGCGGTCATGTTGGCCCAGGGTTTCCACGGGATGCTCGCAAAGCGACTCCACCGGTACCTTGGGGTCCACCAGCTGGTGCACGAAGGAAGAGTTGGCACCGTTTTCCAGCAGGCGCCGCACCAGGTAGGGCAGCAGGTCCTTGTGGGCACCTACCGGGGCATAGATACGACAGTAGGTGCCGGCGGGGGCGCGCTTGAGCGCGGCATCATAGAGGGCTTCGCCCATGCCGTGCAGACGCTGGAACTCGAACGGGCGAGTCGCCTCGTTGGCCTGCTCCAGGATGGCGCAGATGGTGTGGGCGTTGTGGGTGGCGAACTGGGGAAAGATCCGCCCGCGGGTCTCGTCGGAAAGCAGGAAGCGTGCACAGACCAGGAACGCGACGTCGGTGGCCGCCTTGCGGGTGAATACCGGATACCCCTCGACCCCGAGCTGCTGAGACTCCTTGATTTCGGTGTCCCAGTAGGCGCCCTTGACCAGGCGCAGCGGGATTTCGTCGCCCTGGGTGTCGGCCAGGCGGTTGAGATAGTGCAGTACCGGCAGGGCGCGCTTGGAATAGGCCTGTACCACCAGGCCGAAGTGGCCCCAGCCCTTGACCGTGTCGCTCTCGTAGATCGCGCGAAACACCTCGAGAGATATCTCCAGGCGGTCGACTTCCTCGGCGTCGATGGTCAGTGCCACGGAGCGTTCCCGGGCCATGGCGGCCAGCTTCGTCACGCTTGCCACCAGCTCGTCGAGGATCTGCTCACGGCGGCCGAATTCGTAGCGCGGGTGCAGCGCCGAGAGCTTGATGGAGACGGAGGGGGCCGGGGTCTTGTCCGGCAGCGACTGACTGGTCTCGCCGACCCGCTCGATGGCCAGGGCATAGTCCTCGAAATACTTGGCGGCATCATCGTGGGTGCGAGCGGCTTCGCCGAGCATGTCGTAAGAGTAGGTGTAGCCCTTGTCGAACAGCGGCTGGGAGCGTTTTAGTGCCTCGTCGATGTCGCGGCCGAGCACGAACTGCTTGCCCATCACCTTCATTGCCTCGCGCATGGCGCGGCGGATGACCGGTTCTCCCATCCGGTTGACCAGCCTGTTGATAAAGCTGGCGGGGCGCCCCTCCGTCGGCTGGTCGAGATTGATCACTCGGCCCGTCATCAGCAGGCCCCAGGTGGAGGCATTGACGAACCAGGAGTCGCTCTGGCCCAGGTGAGACTTCCAGTCGGCGGGTCCCAGCTTGTCCTCGATCAGCGCATCCGCGGTGGCCTTGTCGGGAATCCGCAGCATGGCTTCGGCCAGGCACATCAGCATCAGGCCCTCGTGGGTATCGAGGCTGTACTGCTGGAGCAGCTCGTCGATGGAGTCGACGGCCGTATCCATCTCGCGGACTTCGCGGACCAGCTCGGCGGTCTGGTCGGCGATGCGTCTCGCCTGGTCGGTATCGGCACTCAGCACCTGGACGAGTTCACCGACGAAGGCGTCTTCATCCACGACATAGTATTCGCTGATGCGTGAAAAGAGGGTTTCCAGGTCCTGTCGCCAGGTAGTGGCGTCCAGCATGGAGTTGGCTTCGAGCATGAGGATCCCCTGTCGCATTGTCAGGCTGAGTCGTAAAAGGAAATGGATGGCCAGTACTGGCGCTTCCTCTGACTCTAGGTGTCATTGAATGATGATGCTTGTCGATTCCGCGGCTGTTCTTGCGGATTCCGCGGAAATGTAGGGAAGTTACTGATTTTATATAGACGTTCGTCGTAGTGTGCGGCGGGGTCAGTGAGTATGCCGCCTGGCTACTGCAGGGCGCACGGTTGGCGTAACCGACTCGGCGATTGTCCATAGGCCTCGCGACAGGCTCGCGAGAGAGCGCTCTGGCTGCTGAAACCGGCAAGAGCGGCGATCTCCGCCAGCGATAGATGAGAATCATCGAGCAGGCTGCGTGCGGCCTCGAGACGCCGGCGGCGTACGTACTGCCAGGGCGAGAGCCCGGTCTGGTGGCGAAAGCAGTGACGGAAGTGGGCCTCGCTGAGACAGGCTTCCTGGGCGAGGTCGGCGACGCTGAGAGGGCCAGCCAGGTGTGCCTCGATAAAGCGGTCCAGGCGTGCCATGTCGAGCCTGGCGGGGGCCGCTGACGTACCACTGGCCAGACGGGCATGCAGACAGCCCAGCAGGGTGGCGGCGAGACGGTCGCCCTGTTGGGCGTCAGGCACCGAGTGGTCGAGCTCCACCAGCAGAAATTCCATGTAGCGCTTGAGCGGGTCGTCCAGGGTAAAGAAGCGTGGCGCATCGAAGAGGCGTGAGAGCCCACGCTGCGGGCCGGTCAGGGCAGGGGAGCGGGCCGGCAGATCGAGAATCAGCTGGCGGTTGTCACCGGTGCCGGCGTAGTAATGCACATGGTTGGCGGGCACGATGCAGCCGGAGAGCGCCGAGATGTCGCCGCCGAGCCCCTCGATCTCGAACTCCGCGCGGCCATGCAGGCCGATCACCACCTGGTGGTAGTCGTGTGCGTGGTGGCGTGTGGCGGTGTCGAGAGGAATCTGGCGGATCACGCTGGGCATGGCGGCCTGCCTCCAAGCATCGGGTGACAAGTCATCTTACCCCGTGAGGCACAATGTCTCATTTCACGCTGTGTTGACGCTCGCGCAGGGCCTGGCGGCCCGCCAGGTGAGTGCGCAGTGCCTCGAGTTCGGCATGCCCCGTCTCGTCCAGAAGGGGGCGTCCCCGGGCGGCACGGCCGTGACTGCCATGCTCGTCCATCAGCCTCTGGGCCCGGCGGCGGGTGCTGTCCAGATAGTCGTCGTGGCGAATCGGGTAGCCCATGACGGCATTCCATTCGGTCTCATCGACGCGGTTTTCCAGCGCCTGATCGAAGAGCGTCAACAGGCGTTCGGGGTCGGTGCGAAAACGCGACGTACCGGAAAGCAGCAGAAGGGCAACCATGCCGCCGAAGACCAGCAGACAAACGGCGAAGACCAGCAGATAGAGGGCCATGGCGAATCCATTGTGGCCCCGTATATCGGGGAGGGAGGGCCACGGAGGGCGAGAGAAACTGGAGCGGGTGAAGGGAATCGAACCCTCGTCTTAAGCTTGGGAAGCTTCTGCTCTACCATTGAGCTACACCCGCGAGCTCGTTTCGATAATAAAACCAACTGTTTAGCGATGCAAGTCCGGGGTGGTGGTTTTTGCCGATACGGCGGGCCGTGGCGTTAAACAACTGTTTTCCCGAGCCCCTCTGCTTGTCCGGAACAGAAAATTTGGCCTTGTCGCGAACTTTCTCGTCATGGGGTGTCCTATCCAGTACAGCCAGTCGCGATAGCAGTCGCTAACTCTGTCGCCTAGCTGGCCGTTTCGATCGTATCTTGGCCGTCTCCATGCGAGGCGGCCTTCTTTTTGGTTCTTCCCAGGCTTTTGGCTCTCCCCGGGCTGGCGTGCAGGCGGCTGCACCGATGGTCCACCGGCAAGGCGTTCGCCCCGTCATTGACGGGGCGAGGCAAGAGGGGGCAAGGGAGTGGGAAGGGGCGAGTGCCGTTCATCGGTGACGCATGCGTAGAATGGCGTTGAGCACGTCCCGGCGGGTCACGATGCCGACCAGTCGATTCTGTTCCACCACCGGGTAGACCTTGGGCTTGTTGCCGAACATCTCCTGAGCCAGGTCGGTGATGCTCTTGGTAGGGGATACCGAAAGTACCTCATGGCGCATCAGGTCATTGACCAGCGGTGGCTCGTCGTTGAGGTAGGCGCTCTCCAGCACCTTGCTCATCACATCCTGTTCGGAAATGAAGCCAATCAGGAAGTCGTTGCCGTCGACCACCGGTACACCGGGCAGGCGGTGCAGTGCCAACCCCTCGGCCAGCGTCGCGACAGAGGTGTTGCCGGTGACTCGGTAGCAGTCTCGGGACATGATCTCACGTATGATGGTGGGTGCCTTGTCGGCCATGGCGAGTCTCCTTTTGCCGGTTTGTCCATAGCATAGTCGACTATGTCGGCTATTCGCCTCGTCCGACTGAAGGCCCTTCAACGTTGGGTGTCGCCAATGGAACCCGGAGCGGTGTCATCCTTTCCAATCCATAACCACTTATTGTCGTCCGGAGGTTGATCATGGATGCACGCGAATATCTCGCCAGGAAGGGGGTCGACGGCGAGCGCGACCGCGAGCGCCCCAACACCCTGGAGGAAAAGGCCTGGGCTCGCGCCCGGGGGGCGGGCGACCATCGTCCCCGAGCCGGCACGCCCCACGACTGGGAAGAGTGGGAGCGCTTCCATGGCGACCTGGCCGAAGACGCCGATGCCATCGACCAGAAGATCGATCATGACGCCCATCGGCGTGCTCTGGACCATGAGTCATCCGCCTCTCGGGAAAAGGCCGTCGTCGGTAGCTATACGCCGCCCTCCGGCAGTGAGGGGCCTGACGGTCACTCCCAGGCGGCACCCGACGTGAGCCCTGATGAAACACCCGGTGACACGCCCGAGGAACCACCCTGGTTGCGGCTGATGCTCAGGATACTGGCAATATTGATGCCGCCATTGGCCGTGGGCCTGGCCGGGCACTCAACACGCCGGGTGCTGGTCGCCGTGGCGTTGACACTGCTGGGCTGGGTGCCGGGCGTGGTATACGCCTGGCGAGGCCTATCGAACACCTGAGACGGGTATCTTGGCAGTGATGCCCCGGTCCATGTAAACTTTGTAAACCTTATAATATTTCGGGGTTTACTCATGGGTTTTCTGGTCGGCGTTACCGTTCTCTGGGCGTTCTCCTTCTCGCTGATCGGTGTCTATCTGGCGGGGCAGGTGGATAGCTACTTTGCGGTGCTGATGCGAGTCGGGCTGGCGGCCCTGGTCTTCTTGCCCTTCCTTCGCCCGCGGCTGCTGAAGGGACGCCAGCGCTGGATATTGATGGGGCTCGGTGCCGTGCAGCTCGGCGCGATGTACCTGTTCTTCTATCAATCATTCTTGCTGCTGTCGGTGCCGGAGGTGCTGCTGTTCACCATCTTCACGCCGATCTATATCACCCTGCTCGACGATGCGCTGTTCGGGCGTTTTACCCCCTTTTATCTGGTTACCGCGACGCTGGCGGTACTGGGAGCCGCGGTGATCCGCTACGACGGTGTGGACAGCGGCTTCTGGATGGGCTTTCTGGTGGTTCAGGGGGCCAACCTCTGTTTCGCCCTCGGTCAGGTGGGCTACCGGCGACTGTCGGCCGAATTGCCTGAGGCGTTGCCGCGTTACAGCGTCTTTGCCTGGTTCTATCTCGGTGCCTTGATAGTGGCCGTGCCGGCCTTTGTGCTGCTCGGCAATGCCGCCGCGCTCCCGACGACCGGCATTCAGTGGGGAGTGTTGCTGTGGCTGGGCCTGGCGGCCTCCGGCCTGGGCTATTTCCTGTGGAATCTCGGTGCCGTGCGAGTGGATGCCGGCGCGCTGGCGATCATGAATAACGTGCTGATACCGGCGGGGCTGGTGGTCAACCTAACGATCTGGAATCGTGATGCCGACCTGATTCGACTGGGGGCGGGCGGTGCCATCATCCTGGCGGCCCTGCTGATCAACGAGTGGTGGGGGCGTCGGCGCTCGGTCTCGCCGGCCTGAAGGTCACGTTTGCTCGGGAAGGAGTCGCTCGCCATAATGAGTCGCTGAGATGCGAGAGGCCTTCGAATGTCATCCCAACAGAGAACCCCGGTGGGGCACGAGACACTGCCCTTCCGTAATATTGGCCTGATCGGCCGGCTGGGCAGTGCCGGGGTGGTCGAAACCCTCAAGCGCCTGATGCGCTTTCTCGACGAGCGCGGCCTGCACGTGATCGTCGAGGATCGCACCGCCACGGTGCTGCTCGATCATGGTCACCCAGAGGCCAGTCGGCGCATGCTCGGTGAGCTATGTGACCTGGTGATCGTGGTCGGCGGCGACGGCAGCCTGCTCGGTGCGGCGCGTACCCTCTGCCATAGCGGCACCCTGGTGCTGGGGGTCAATCGTGGTCGGCTGGGGTTCTTGACCGATATCTCCCCCGACGAGCTTGAGGAGCGAGTCGGTGAAGTGCTCGAAGGGCACTACGAAGTGGAGAAGCGCTTCCTGCTCGATGCCGAGCTCTTCCGTGACGACACCCTGGTGGGTAGCGGGGATGCGCTTAACGAGGTCGTGCTGCACCCCGGCAAGGCGGTGCGCATGATCGAGTTCGAGCTGTTCCTCGACGGGCAGTTCGTCTATACCCAGCGCAGCGATGGCCTGATCATCGCGACACCCACCGGTTCGACGGCCTACTCGCTCTCCGGTGGGGGACCGATCATGCATCCGCGACTCGATGTGCTGACCCTCGTCCCGATGTTCCCGCATACCCTGTCGAGTCGCCCCATCGTGGTGGATGCGGCCAGTGAAATTCGCATCCATATCGGCGAGACCAACCAGACCTATCCCCATATCAGCTGTGATGGCCAGACTCGGGCCGTCGCCAAGCCCGATGACGTGCTGGTGATTCGTCGCAAGCCCCAGACGGTGCACCTGGTGCATCCGGTGGGGCACAACTTCTATGAGGTCCTGCGCAGCAAGCTGGGCTGGAGCCACCGCCTGGGAGATTGACGTGAACAAGCGGGCGAGGTTCGAGGGCTATGACCTGATCGGTGACGTACATGGCTGTGGGGCGACCCTTGCCGCGCTGCTGGAGAAGCTGGGTTATCACCAGCGTGGTGGGGTTTACCGCCATCCACGGCGCAAGGTGATCTTCCTTGGCGATCTGGTCGACAGGGGGCCACGTGTCCGGCTGGCAGTGCAGATAGCCTATCGCATGGTCGAGGAGGGTGAGGCGCATATCGTGATGGGCAATCATGAATACAACGCCCTGACCTATTGCCAGCGTGCTCCTTCCGGACTGGGGCGTGACTGGCTGCGTGGACATACGCCGCGCAACAATCGCATCATTCGCGAGACCCTCGAGCAGTATCGTGACCATCCACAGGAATGGGAAGAAACCCTGGCCTGGTTCCTGGACATGCCACTGTGCCTGGAGCTCGATGGCCTGCGCGTGGTACACGCCTGCTGGGATCAGCCGTTGATCGACGAACTGTATCGGCGTCGCCCCGATGCCCGCATGGATCATGCCTTCCTGATTGAATCCACTGCCCCCGGTACCCGTGCCTTCCAGATTCTCGATCGCCTGACGCGTGGCACCCAGATTCCTCTGCCTCTGGGCGTTGAAATGCATTCCGGCGACGGTTTCACGCGGCGGAGCTTTCGCACTCACTTCTGGGCACGCTCCCCCGAGACCTGGGGAGACGTGGTGTTCCAGCCCGACAACCTGCCTGGCGATCTTGAACAGCGATCCCTGGCGGAAGAGGAGCGTGCGCGCCTCAGCCACTATGGCCCCGAAGAGCCGCCTCTGTTTATTGGGCACTACTGGTGTGAGGGCATCCCGGCGTTGCCGGCGCCCAATATTGCCTGCCTGGACTACAGTGCCGTCAAGTTCGGGCGCCTGGTGGCCTATCGCTGGAGCGGTGAATCACGCCTCGATGCCGACCATTTTGTCTGGCTGCGGGTGCCTCGTGAAGAGCGGGTCCGGCCCCAGCCATGGGAAATCGATCTAGATTGATACAAAGTGTTACAAAATTACTGGGTCGGGCGTTGAACTCCCGACGCAATCCGTCATCTGAGTAGGTGTTCCCTTGAATGATCCCTTGCTCTTGTCCGGCGGCCCCCTCCGCCGGATTTTTTATGCGTGTCCGCCGGAAGTTCGCGGCCGACGTCCCTCCCCACTCGAGGTAATGCCATGTATCGCGTGATGCTGCTGCCCGCCGATGCCGATACCCGTGAGCTGCGCCGCGCCCTCTGGGCGGCGCGTGTCGGTCATCGCATTACCGAGGAGTCGGAGGGCCAGCTGCTGTGGCTGGCCGACCCGGCTCAGCACGAGGCGTTGCTGGACGTTGTAGGGCGTTGGCAGCGTGGCGAACCCTTGCCGGTCGATGCGCCTCGACGGCACTCCATGAGCGCCGGGGCACTGCCGTCGGTGCTGCGCCAGGCGCCGTTGACCGCCGCGACCCTGGGTCTCTGCCTGCTGGTATTTGCCGCCATGGCGGTATTCGGCGACATGGTGATCGCGCTGTTGGCCATCGTGCCGCTGGGGATCAGTTCGGCCGGCACGCTATCGGTGGGGAGCCTGCCGGATGTACTGGCCTCGGGCCAGGTGTGGCGCCTCCTGTCGCCGGCTTTCCTGCATTTCGGCTGGATGCACCTGGTCTTCAACATGCTCTGGCTGTGGTACTTCGGCCGCCAGGTGGAGGCCTTGCAGGGTAGCCGACGCCTGCTGGTGATCGTGCTTGCCGCCGGCATCGGTGCCAATCTGGCCCAGTATGCGGCCGGTACCGCCTTGTTCGGTGGCATGTCCGGCGTGGACTTTGCGCTGCTCGGCTATGTCTGGCTGATGTCTCGTCGAGCGCCGGGTAGCGGCTTCTTCGTGCCGCAGATGCTGGTGGTGTTCATGCTCGGCTGGATGCTCTTTACCATGACCGACATGGCCGCCGCGGTTGGCTTCGGTAACGTGGCCAACGAGGCACACCTGGGCGGGCTGGTCGTGGGCCTGGCCCTGGGCTGGTACCATTCCCGACGTGCCCGCCGTTAGCGCTACCGCCTCGACTTCCAGGAGATATTTACGATGAGCGATATGACCTTCGAGCGCATGATTCAGCAGATGACGCCGACCATCTATGAGAGCCTCAAGCAGGCGGTATCCCTGCGCAAGTGGCCCGACGGTCGGTTGTTGTCCCGTGAACAGACCGAGCTGTGCCTCGAGGCGGTGATGCGTTACGAGGTGGAGAACAAGGTGCCCGAAAGCGAACGCGTCGGTTACCTCGAGCGGCGCACCTGCGGCGGCGACAGCAGTGGGGCGAACGTCGACCCGGCGCTGGCCGGTTTGGCCAAGGACGCCGGTCGTGACTGAGCCGATGCGCGTGGCCAGCGAGGTGCAGGGCTGCCTGACCAAAATGGCGGTCATTCCGGGGGCGGAGGGTGGACCGGCCCGGTATACCCTGCGCGCCGGTGAACAGCGCCTGGCGCTCAATGAGCGCCTGGGGCGGCCGCTGACGCTCGCCTGGAGCGGTGCCATCGCCTGTACGCATTGCGGCCGCGCCACCAAGAAGAGCTTCGCCCAGGGCTACTGCTATCCCTGCTTCAAGCGCCTCGCCCGGTGTGATACCTGCATCGTCAAGCCGGAGACCTGTCATTTCTTCGCGGGTACCTGCCGTGAACCGGAGTGGGCCGAGCGACACTGCTTCCAGCCGCATATCGTCTATCTGGCCAATGCCTCGGGCCTGAAGGTGGGCATCACCCGTGGTACTCAGGTGCCGACCCGCTGGCTCGATCAGGGCGCCGTCCAGGCGCTGCCGATCCTGGCGGTGGCGACTCGCCAGCAGTCCGGCCTTGTGGAGATGCTGTTCAAGGAAGAGGTGTCCGATCGTACCAACTGGCGGGCCATGCTCAAGGGGAACGCGTCGATGCTCGACATGCCCGCCGAGCGCGACCGTTTGCTGGCCCGCCTCGAGGGTGGCCTCGCCAATCTGCGTGAACGCTTCGGCGCAGACGCCATCCGGGTGCTGGATGAGGCGCCGGTGACGCTTGATTATCCGGTTCTGGAATACCCCACCAAGGTGGTCTCGCATAACCTCGACAAGACGCCCGACGTATCGGGTACCCTGCTCGGTCTCAAGGGCCAGTACCTGATCCTCGACAGCGGGGTGATCAACCTGCGCAAGTACACCGGCTACGAGGTCAAGGTTATCGCCTGATCCGGGAGGGGACTCCGCCACGTCCTGGAATGGTCCTTGAACGATGACGGGCCCCTCGTGAGGGGCCCGTTGTGCTGGAGCCCTGGGTCTCAGCTGGAGTCGGCGACCGTCGAGTAGGGGTTATCCGGCATCAGGGCGCGCGGCAGCGCCGGACGACGACTATCCTCCTTGGGGCCATAGTTCTCGGCCAGGTAGTCGAGGATCGCATTTTCCATTTCGGGCTGGAACTCCCAGAGCCCCTGGGTCTCCTGCATCCAGCGGATCAACGACTCCCAGTGGTTGCGAGTGCCGCTGTTCTGGGTCACCAGTTTGGCAGAATGGCAGACCGTACAGTTGGCCTTGGTCATCTGCCAGCCCTCGGCCTTGATCAGGCCGCTATCCGGATCCGTTTCCTGGGCCATCGACACCAGGGGAAGGCCCAGCAGGGCTGCCCCCAGCGTGGGCACGGCGAGTGCGCGTAAAGGCTTCATGGTACCTCCTAGGCGACCTGAATCGCGACGCGATGGCAGGCGTTGTTCAGGTACCCCTTGGGGTTCCAGCCCGGGACGACCATGGGTTGCGTACGGCCTTCATCATCGGTGGCTCTGGCCCAGACCTCGTAGTAACCGGGTTCGGGGAATTCAATGGATGTGGTCCAGCGTTGCCAGGCCAGGCGGTTGGGCGCCGCCTTGAGCTCGGCCTTCTTCCAGGTGGCGCCGAAGTCGATGGAGACATGCACCGCCTTGACGGACAGGTCGCCGGCCCAGGCGTGGCCGCGTACGGTCATGGCGTCGCTCAAGGGGTGGTCGATCCCCGACTTCGGGAAGGTAACAAGCGATTTTACCGGCATCGACTGGATGGTGACGAAGTCCTCCTCGGGCACCATGCTACCGGGTGCGACCGGGTGTTTGGGTACACTGTAGGAAGGGGCGCCCATCTTGGTGCCATCATGTTTCTGATTGCGGATCACGATACGCTTGAGCCACTTCCCGGAGACCGAGCCCGGCCAACCGCTACACACCACGCGCAGGGGATAGCCGTTGAGGTAGGGGATGTCCTCGCCGTTCATGGCCCAGGCGATCAGTGACTCATCCTCCAGGGCCTTTTCCATGGGCACGCCACGGGAGATGGGATCCTTGTCGGGGTCTCCGCTGGCGTGGGCATCGGCGCCGTAGTAGCCGGTGTAGACGGCGTCTTCCTTGATACCACAGGACTCGAGAACATCACGCAGGCGCACGCCGGTGAAAGTGGGGCAGGCCACCGCGCCGGTGGTCCACTGGTTGCCGCTGGCCGAGGGCACGTATTCGCTGCGGCCGTTGCCACCGCACTCCACCTGGAGCTGGTAGGTATGGTGCTCGAATCTTTCCTTGAGGTCGGCAATCGAGAAGCTCTGTGGCGACTCGCAGGACTCACCGCCGATCTCCAGCTGCCAGGTATCGACATCGATATCCTCCACCGCAGGCGGAATGCCGTTGTTACGCACGAACATGTGCTTGGCAGGAGTGATGTCGTCGTCAAGCAGGTGGGGCGGGGTTTCGGCGTTGATCGGCCGGTCATTGAGGATGGTCAACCCCTCCTTGCCCTCCAGGGTGAAGGGCTCGTCGCTCTGTGCCAGGGCCGCCGGGATCAGGCCGCCAGGCATCTTGTCGGCAAAGGGGATGGAACCACCTACTGCTGCCGCCATGGCCAGCAGGCTCGAGCGCTTGAGGAAACCCCGGCGGGATACCGGGTCGACCTCACGGTTCCATACCAGTCGGTCTGCCGCCTCGGGATCCTCGGCGTAGAGCTCATGGAGGCCACGGGTCTTGGAGTCGGGGGGGAGCTTTGTCATGAGGGTTATTCCTGCCAGGTTCAGGCGCCGCGTTGTCGTCGGCGCCGTGTTGTCGTTGTAATGTCTTGGGCAGCCCGTGTTCGGGTCCTGTGTTCTTCCAGCCTAGCAGGGTTGCCAGGAGTTGCTGCCCGATGTCGGCGTACTGGCAGGCCGGGCCATCAGGCACGGGACGGGGGGCGTATCGGTCAGCCGTGAGTCAGGCGTGATAGTGCGACCCCGGCAGGGCTACCCCTGCCGGGGGAGGATGCGTCGGTAACGGTCGAGGCACTCGTCCAGCCATGCCCCGGTGAGGTGGCTCGGGGGTGCGGTGCCGGGAGTGCGCAGCTCGAGGAGGAACCAGCCGACCCGACTGTCGGGCTCGACCAGGCGCGGTGTCAGACCCGCCGGCAAGCCCTGGGGGCGGCACCAGGTGAGTTCCAGAGCATTGTTGTCGATCAGGTACTGGAAGCGAGAGGCATCACGCAGTACCGCGATCCCACCTTCAGCCAGGCCGCGGGAAAGGCTCTCCAGGGTGCGGTAGGCAGGGGCCCCGGCAGCACGGCAGGCATGCTGGCCCGAGACATGACAGCGCTCTCGCGCCTCCGGCGCCTCAGGCCAGTTACCACCGGCCAGGCGCCGAGCCGTGGCAGGCCAGGCGAGGGCGATGATGCGTGCCGGGGTGCCGTCGGAGAGGCGTGTATCGTCGCGGGTGATCGCGCCGTGGCGAAGCTCTTGGCGCAGCCAGGCGTAATCGCTGGCCTGCTGGATGGTGTCACGGGCTTCGTCGGCGGTGTGGCTGGCGCTCTGCAAGGAGCGCAACAGGGAAAGGGTTCGCAGAATCACGGGCTGGCCTCACGTTTGACGTCGCCATCTTCCCGCTTGGGTCACGCCCTGGCAAGGGCGTTGGCGCAGGGGAGAAGCGACGCTCCCGCCTCGAGTGGCGAGAGCGGATCTGCCGTGCCCGGCAAAGCACCACCCGACATGGCGCCGGGCGGTGCCTCAGGGTGGGGCGCCGGGATCAAGCGATGGCGGGCCGACCCACCAGTTCCTCGAGGGACGCTTCAATAATTGCCAGGCCCTCTTCCAGGATCTCGTCCTCGATGGTGACCGGCATCAGAAAACGCAGGGTGTTGCCGTAGAGGCCACAGGAGAGCAGGATCAGCCCCTTCTCGCGGGCACGCTTGCACAGCGCCGCCGCGAGGTCGGCGTCCGGGGTGTGGTGGGCCTTGTCGGAAACGATATCGATCGCGGCCATGGCGCCCATGTGGCGGCCGTTGTCGATGCAGTCGAACTGTTGTTGCCACTTTTCGAATCGCTTGCCGAGCCTTTCCCCCAGGGCCTGACTCTTCTCGAGAATCTTGTCTTCCTTGAAGACGTCCAGAACCGCCAGCACGGCAGCGCAGGAGACCGGGCTGCCGGTATAGGTGCCGCCCAGAGAGTTGGCGCCGGAGGCATCCATATGAGCGTCGGTGCCCACCACGGCGGAGATCGGCATGCCGTCTGCCATGCTCTTGGCCATGGTGATCAAGTCGGGCTCGACGCCACTGTGCTCGATGGCGAACATCTTGCCGGTGCGGCCGAAGCCGGACTGTACCTCGTCGATGATCATCAGCATGCCGTGCTCGTCACAGAGGTCACGGATCGCCTTGAGGAAGCCGGCCGGCGCCGGATAGAAGCCGCCCTCGCCGAGCACCGGTTCGAGCACGATGGCCGCGGTATCGCGCGGGTTGGCGTCGGTCTTGAGCGTCATCTTCAGCCCGCGCAGGGCCTCTTCCTCGCTGACCCCGTGATAGTCAACGGGGTAGGGGGCGCGAAAGACGTTACCCGGCATGCTGCCGAAGTCGGTGGCGTAGGGGGCAACCTTGCCGTTCATGGCCATGGTCATGAAGGTGCGGCCATGGTAGCCGCCGTCGAAGCAGATCACGTTGTTCTTGCCGGTGGCGGCGCGGGCGACCTTGACCGCGTTCTCCAGTGCCTCGGCGCCGGAGTTGGCCAGCATCACCTTGGCGTGGCCGCGTACCGGAGTGATCCGGCTGAGCTGCTCGGCCACCTTCACATAGCCCTCGTAGGGCATCACGGTCTGGCAGGTGTGCATCACGCGATCGAGCTGTGCCTTGACTGCCTCGACCACCTTCGGATGGCGGTGGCCGATGTTGAGTACGCCGATACCACCGGCGAAGTCGATGATGCGGTTGCCATCGGCATCCCAGATCAGGGCATTTTCGGCGCGATCGGCAAACTGGGTCGCCGGACTGGCGGCGCCATCGGCGACAAAACGCTTCTTGAGGTCGTTGAGTTCTGCGTTGGTCATGTGGCCTCCTGGTGGTGGGTTGGCGATCCGCTTTCGGCCGCCGGTACTCGATTATTCTAGTTCAAGGAAGGCTTTCGGGCCTTGGTGAGCCCCGTCGGTCAGCCGGGTCTCCTCGGCGTGGTTCAGGTGATCCCATGGCCAGGTTGCCATGCCGACAGGCGGGTTGGAATGATCTCGGCGTGTCTGATCCCGAGGGACAGTCGGCGGCATTTTCCGTTACACTATGGCGCCTGAAATTGCGACGTCTACCGATGCTCGCATCGAACGGTCTGCACGCCGAATACCTCGCCGCCCTGGGCGGCTCCTGCGAAGCGATATCGAGGTGAGCCTTGATCGATCTCCTGAACGCCTGGTGGGCCCAGCAGCTGGTGCTGTGTGATTGGGTCTTCGACCCCGACCCATTCAGCATTGCCCCGGAAGACGCCCGCGCGCGCCTGTCGATCCTGGAAGTGCCGGACCGTGGTGAACTTGGATGGCGGCTGCTTGAGTCCCTGGATGCCGGCGGGGCCGACGCCGACCCGGCGAAGCTGCTGGCGGCGTTGGAGCTGATCGCCCTGGCCGGCGCGGCGGGTTGGCTGGCCGAGACTCAGGCCCGCGCCTGGGCCCATTGGCTGACCGGCGAGATCGTGGCCCATCATCGCGACCTGGATGCCTGGCTGGAGGCGCTGCGCCGCGCACGCAGCGACGAAGGCTGGGTGCGTGGCGATGATAACTTCGCGGAAGCCTGTGAGGCCCTGGCGGTTCTCGAACATGAGGGGGATGGCATTACCTGGGAGCATCTGGGCGAGTGGCTGGCGGTGCACGATCGTCCCGAGGCTCTCTGGCCCGGTAACGAGAGCGCCGCCGTCTGGCGGCTGCGTGCCGGCTTTGCGCCGATACTGGCGCTGCCCGCCGGCGATCAGGACTGGGCGGGCGTCGCCGAGTGGCTCGCCGCGAACTGGCAGGTGCATGGTCGAGAGGACCTGATACGTGCCCTGCTGTGGCTGGGGGCCCAGGGCGATCGTCAGGGGTGGGATCTCGATGCCAGCCGGTTGCTGTCGCTCGATCATGATGCCCGCCGTGCCTGGTGCGATGGCCTGGAAGCGGGTGAGCAACGCTATGGCCGAACGCTGATGGCGCTGCTGGAGCAGGGGGAGCCGTTGGAATGGGCGGCCTGGGACTGGTTGCGCCTGGTGGATCTGGCTTGGGCGGGCGCCTGTCTCGGCTGGTTGCAGACCGAAGAGGCCGAGGCCTTCGCCCTGCACGCAGCCGATCTGATTCAGCATCGCTACAGCGACTGGTCGGCCCTGGCCAGGGGCTTTCAGCGTGGGCGCAGTCTATTCGAGGGGCGCGACCTGCTGGATACCTTCGCCGCCGACTGGCGACTGCTGTTGCACTCGCCGTTGAGTCCCTGGCGGGTGCCGCTACAGGGGTTGGTGGACGAAGCCTGGCTGGTACCTGCCCGGGAGGCGATGCTTGGCTGGCGTGCCGACCCCTGGCATTGGGTGCTGGCGCTGGCGTCGGTGCGCGAGCCGGAACTGGCCACGCGCCAGGGAGTCTCGGCGGCGGTGCCACCGGCGCGCCGAGCCGATGCGCGCCGCTATCTCGCCGAGCATCTCGACCTGTACGCCGAGGAGGGTGTCGAGGCGCTGGTACGCTACTGGCTGCCGGCCCAGGCGCATCACTTGAACCAGCTTGCCACCGATGCGGCCCACGGGGCACTGCCGCCTGCCGAGACGCCCTTCGGGAAGGCCGACCCGGGCATGCTGGCCCAGCGCAATGACTTGCGCACGGCCAGCCGTCACGCGGCCACCATCCATATGGCCGAGAAATACGCCTTCTATCTGCAGATGTCCTTCGACAGTCATGACTTCGATGCCGAGGGGCTGGCGGCACTGGCCGAGGCGCTGCGAGGCTCGCTGTGCCGCTTCTACCCGGATGCCCGACGCCTGCTCGAGGCCTGGATATGCTGGGACGCGCTACTGCCGGAGGAGGACCAGCCGGCGCTGGCCCCGGAAATCCGCTGGCACCTGGAAGACCCGGGTAGCCTCTTCCACTGGCTCGATTGGCGAGTCGACGAATGGCACGAACCGGGGCCCCGTCCAAGGCTTTCACAGTTTACCGCGCTGTCGTTGGTGGGGCCTCTCAACAGCCCGCCCTGGAGCCTGCCGCACCGCGAGAGCGAGCGGGAGGCGATGGCCATTCGGGAGTGGGTCGATGGGCACTTTGCCCTGCATTCCGCCGAGGAGCTCGTCGAGTTTGTTGATTTCCTGCTGGAGAGCGGTGACCGCCAGGAATATCAGATCAACTATGCCCCCTATACGCTCAACGCCGCGCGCCTCGCCTCGGAAATCGCGATCCTGGAGAGCGGCGAATGCAGTGACGAGGAGCGCACCCATCTACTGCGACTCCAACGGGTTCGTGATAACGAGGATGGCTGCAACGACACCGACCTGATCGCCTGGGACCTGGCTCAGGCGGTGGATCTGGCCGTTGCGGGTCGCCAGTTGGGCTGGCTGGAGGCGGAGGCCTTCAATAAAGTGCTGGAACGGGCCCATGGCCTGGCCGCGGGCCATTATTCCGGCTGGGAGGCCTACGCCCGTGGTTTCTATACGGGCTTCTCGTTCTTCATGGGTGAGACCCCGGAGCGCGAGGGCTTTCTGGCAAGCCTGCGCCAGGCCCTGGTCGCCTGGTTGAGTGCCGCACCGCCCCTGGCCGGCCCCTGGGCCAGCCTGGAGTTTCCCGGTGCACGACCGCGTCACTGGGCGCCCATGCATGTCGACACCCTGCCGGGGGACGCCCGCCTGCTGCACTGAGGCGCGGCCCAGGGTCGCCATCCCCGAGTGGCTGGTTTATAGTCGCAGTATCGAATGAATGGCAATCGAATGAATGGCTCCACCTGCCGGGAGCCCTTGATCACAACGAGTCGCTGGCAGGCTGTCATGGCAGTGCTACCGAAAACGCATGGGTGGCACTGCCATGGTGTTGGTCTCCGTTCCCGGATCCCCGATGTCGGTGGGGCGGCTCAGGGAAAAGGTTTTTGATGCATGATTGTTAACCGTTCGAGCCGTACCCTGTTGATGATCGTGTCGTTGGCCATGCTGGCCGGTTGCGCCTCGGGGTCTCGCCATGATGCCTCTCACGGTGTTGATGAGCCCTATTTTGCCCGCGACATGCCGGGACTACCCGGCGGCTGGGATCCCATGATGTCGCGGGTGGACAATCCGATTCTCGAGGCCCGCCGGCTCGGCAACCCGCCGCCTGCCCTGGTGCGTCAGGCCCTGTTGGCCCAGCATGAGGACTGGGTGGGAACCCCCTATCGCCTGGGGGGCACATCGCAGCATGGTGTCGATTGTTCGGCGCTGGTGCAGAATGTCTTTGCGGAGACTTTCCAGCTCAATCTGCCCAGGACCACAGGGGAGCAGGTGCGAGAGGGGAGCCCCGTCGCACGCGATGAGCTGGCCCCGGGGGATCTGGTGTTCTTCCGGCCGCCCGGCGCCTATCGTCACGTCGGTATCTTCATTGGCGACGGCCGCTTCCTGCACGCCTCCTCGTCCCGGGGCGTGATGATCTCGAGGCTGGATAACAGCTATTGGCGTCGCTATTACTGGCAGGCGCGGCGAGCCCTGGAGCCGACCAACCTGGCCCAGCGTCTGCTGGTCGACGTCGACGCCTGAGCGCCTCTGGTTTCCGGCACACAGGGCTCGTCATGATTCATATGCGTAGCGCTGCCTGGTGGCGAGCCACACTAGCACTGGGTCTGGGCTCGTTGCTGGTTTTCATCAATCTTTATGCGCCTCAGCCGCTACTGCCTGACCTGCGCGAGGCCTATGGCGTCTCGACACTGGTGGTAGGGCTGGTGATGTCAGTGGCCACGCTGTCGCTGGCGGTTTCGCTGCTGGTATTCGGTCCGCTCTCGGATGCTATCGGTCGTGACGGCATCATGCGTATCAGTCTGCTGGCGGCGGGTCTTCTTTCTCTGGCGCTGGCGTTGGCGCCCAGCTTCGAGGCTCTGCTGTTAGTGCGTGCGCTACAGGGCTTTGTACTGGGTGGTCTGCCTGCCGTGGCCATTGCCTGGATGGGCGACGAGTTCGAGCCAGATGCGATGCTGGCTGCCGTGGGCCTCTATATCGGGGCCAACACATTGGGAGGTATCAGCGGGCGCCTGGTGGGTGGTGGCATGGGGGAGCTCGGAGGCAGCGCGGCCGGCTTCTTGACAGTGGGGTTGATTACCCTGGTGGGGGTCGTGATCTTCTGGAAGCTTCTGCCGCCGTCGCGTGGTTTCACTCCGCGTCGCTTCGAGCTGTCCGCCGCCCTCGCGGATCTTCGTGGTCATCTTTTAAATCCTCTCCTGCTGTCGGCCTACCTGCTGGGCGGGCTCAACTTTCTGATCTTCATCAACCAGTACAGCTACATTACCTTCCGCCTGGCTGCACCCCCCTTCAGCCTGGGATCCACCCTGCTGGGACTGGTATTTCTGACTTACCTGGGGGGGACCCTGGGCTCTTCACTCTCCGGTCGACTGGTACGCCATCTTTCCCAGCCGGCCTGCATGATGCTGGGCATCGTGATCTTCATGGTTGGCACCCTGGTCACTCTGGCCGACAGCCTGCCGCTGATCCTGCTGGGCCTGACCATCAACGCCTTCGGCTTCTTTGTAGCCCATTCCATGGCTTCCAGCTGGGTGGGGCGCCATGCTCGCCAGGGGAGGGGGAGCGCCTCGGCACTCTATCTGGTGTTCTACTACAGTGGCGCCAGCCTCGGGGTATTTTGGCTGGAGCCGTTCTGGAGCCTGGGTGGCTGGGGAGGGGTGGCGCTGGGCTCCTGGCTGATACTGGGCGTCACGCTGTCGATCGCTGCCTGGCTCCGGCGATGGCGGCCGGATGGAAACGCCGGGCGCTAGGACGCCGCCTTCCATGCAAAAGGGGCAGCCGGTTGGCTGCCCCTGTGATGCGCGGTCACCAGTGAGCTCTTAGTGCTCCTGGCCGCCCTCGCCGTGCACGTGACCGTGCTCGGCTTCCTCATCGCTGGCTTCGCGAACCGAGGCGATCTCGACGTCGAAGTTCAGAGTCTGGCCGGCCAGCGGGTGATTGCCATCGACGGTGACGGTATCGCCGCCGACCTGAGTCACGGTGACCATCAGCGGACCGCCTTCGGTCTGGGCCTGGAACTGCATGCCCGGCTCGATACTTTCGACGCCCTGGAAGGCATCACGCGGCACTTCCTGCACCAGTTGATCCTGCTTCTCACCATACCCCTCGGCGGGGGCTATTGTAGCGTTGAGCTTGTCACCGGCAGCGCGGCCCTCAAGCTCCTTCTCCAGGCCCGGAATGATGTTGCCGGCACCGTGGAGGTATGTCAGCGGCTCGCGGCCTTCCGAGCTATCCAGCACCTCACCTCCGTCGTTGGTCAGGGTGTAGTGGAATGCGACAACGGAATTCTGCGCAATTTGCATTATTGAAGAACCTTTCGGTGAGTGCATGTCGGGACATGGTAACGCGGGAGGTAGATGCTGTCAGTGGCAATGGAGCATTTTCAGGCGTCATGCCGTCATCCTGAGTCGTGTTCACCCGCGTCGGCGGTGGCCCTTGAATGGTTGCGTCCCCCCGGTGGCGAGGCTAACCTAGCGACCTCTCGATTCTTCCAATGATGTTCTATTGATACCCGGAGTCTTCCATGACACAAGTCGTGATCTGGTTGGTCGCCTTCGCCGCGATCCTCGTTCTCTCCCTCAAGCGCTGGTCCTCGCTGAGCGCATCACTCGACGGCATGCTGCCCCAGCCGATGAAGACCGGCGGTGACAACAGCGTGATCTGGAGCCTGGCCCTTGCCGTGCTCGGCGCCACCACCCTGGTGCGTCCCGTGGACGTTCTGATGACCGTCATCGTGCTGTGTATTCTGGCGCTGGTGGCCGTCAAGCTGGGCGGTTGGGCCATGAACAAGGTGGACTTCCACTGAGTCGCCGACCTGGCTAGCTGACCAGGCCCCTGGCCACACGACGAGAAAGGCCCGTGGAGTGATCCACGGGCCTTTCTCGTGACTGACTGATATGACGGTCAGTGCGGTGGGTGCAGCGCCATCAGTAGGGAGCGACGCTGATATTGCGGCCGCTGCCGATCAGGCGCACACGCTGGCCGACCTGGAAGGCCTGGTCGGACTTCTGCACGACCACGACATTCATGCCGTCGTCGCGGCGGATTTCCATCTCCCAGGCGTTGACCCGGTTGGCCGACTCTTCGATCTTGCTGCCCGCCACGGTGCCGGCGATGGCACCGGCGGCGGTGGCCAGAGTGCGACCGGAGCCGCCACCCACCTGGTTGCCCAGCAGGCCACCGATCACGGCACCGCCACCCGAGCCGATGATGCCGCCGGCGCGACTCTCGGCCTGTACCTGTACCTGGCGCAGGGCCTGGATGGTACCTAGGCGAACCGTCTGCTCGGCGCCGGCCTGGTTGCTGCTGTAGACATTGCCGCCCATGGAGGCGGTATTGGCGCAGCCGGCAAGCGTCAGGGCGCCGATGGCGAGCACGGGGAGAAGACGTTTCATGGGAATCATGCTTGACCTCCTGGGGCGTTCAACGAGAGCCGTGTCATCACTGACTCCCAGCTAATTTGGCGAACGGTGTTCGCTAATTCGAGTTTACCCGGTACCGGCATGCTTGGCTAGCACCGGGCCATTGATCGCCGTTCATTCTAGCGTGTTGGCTCGCCAAGCAAAGTGAATCCCTACTTTAGCCAACAACAAGGTGCTCGAAGTGTAGCCGACAGGATGCCCAAGGCAAAAAAACGGGGAGGCATAGCCTCCCCGTGTCCTGCGGTCTTTCAGCGTGTCGTCTCGCCTAGAACTGATTCATGGTGTTGTCCCCGCCACCGGCCTTGAGGGCCGCGTCGCCGTGGAAGAACTCCTTGTGGTCGTCACCGATGTTGGAGCCGGCCATGTCCTGGTGCTTGACGGTGGCGATGCCTTCACGGATCTCGCGGCGCTGCACGCCCTCCACGTAGGCCAGCATGCCCTCGTCACCGAAGTAACCCTTGGCCAGGCTGTCGGTGGACAGCGCCGCGGTGTGATAGGTCGGCAGGGTGATCAGGTGGTGGAAGATGCCGGCATCGCGTGAGGCATCGCGCTGGAAGTTGCGTGTCCACTCGTCGGCCAGCTGAGCGAGTTCGGTGTCATCGTACTCCGGGCGCATCAGCTGGGCGCGATCGTAGCTGGAGACATCCTTGCCCTCTTCCTGCCAGGCATCGAATACCTGCTGACGGAAGTTCAGCGTCCAGTTGAAGGAGGGGCTGTTGTTGTAGACGAGCTTGGCATCGGGCACCGCTTCGCGAATGCGGTTCACCATGCCGGCAATCTGGCCGACATGCGGCTTCTCGGTCTCGATCCAGATCAGGTCCGCGCCGTTCTGCAGGCTGGTGATGCAGTCCAGCACCACGCGGTCTTCGCCGGTACCCGGCTTGAACTGGTAGAGGCCCGAGGCCAGACGCTTGACCTTGACCAGCTGCCCCTGCTGCTTGATGACCACGTCGCCGTTGTTGATGTCCTCGGCCTTCTCGATGACGTCGCCGTCGAGGAAGTTGTTGTACTGGTCGCCCAGATCGCCCGGCTCGTTGGTCACGGCGAGCTTCTGGGTCAGGCCGGCGCCCAGGGAGTCGGTGCGGGCAACGATGACGCCGTCGTCGACGCCGAGCTCCAGGAAGGCATAGCGCACCGCGTTGATCTTGGCCAGGAAGTCCTCGTGGGGCACGGTGACCTTGCCGTCCTGGTGGCCGCACTGCTTCTCGTCGGAGACCTGGTTCTCGATCTGGATGCAGCAGGCACCCGCCTCGATCATCTGCTTGGCCAGCAGATAGGTGGCCTCGGCATTGCCGAAGCCGGCGTCGATATCGGCGATGATGGGCACCACGTGGGTCTCGTGATTGTCGATCGACGCCTCGAGCTCGCTCACCCGGGCACTGTCACCGGCCTGTCTGGCTTCTTCCAGGGCACGGAACAGATGGTTGAGCTCCCAGGCATCGGCCTGGCGCAGGAAGGTGTAGAGCTCCTCGATCAGGCCCGACACGGAGGTCTTCTCGTGCATGGATTGGTCGGGCAGCGGGCCGAACTCGGAGCGCAGGGCGGCCACCATCCAGCCGGAGAGGTAAAGGTAGCGGCTCTTGGTGGTGCCGAAGTGCTTCTTGATGGAGATCATCTTCTGCTGGCCGATGAAGCCGTGCCAGCAACCCAGCGACTGGGTGTACCGGGCACTGTCGGCGTCGTAGGCCGCCATGTCGTCGCGCATGATCTTGGCGGTGTACTCGGCGATGTCCAGGCCGGTCTTGAAGCGGTTCTGGGCACGCATGCGAGCGGCGTTCTCGGGGCTGATGTCTGCCCACTTGCCCTGCATGGCTTCACGAAGCTGGGACAGTGCCTTGATATCTTCCTGGTATGACATGGGGCCATCCTCTCTCAGGGGTGATCGCTCTGGGTGTTGGGTTGTTCATCTTTAACAGCTAATGCTGCATCTGCGAACTGATGTCAGAATCATCGATCGAAGGCGGCCTGTCTCTCCTGCCTTAGTCGAAGGATAGCGAGTTTGAAACGAGTGTATGGTGCCAGCGTTGAAAGCGACTGAAATGTTCACTCGACGACTCGTCTTGGCCCTCACTATCACCCATCACTGCAGGGCACGACAATCGCCCCTTAGGGTAAGACAGGGTTGTAGCCCGACTACACGAGACCCCAATAATGGGGCCTCGTGTAGTGAATTTTCGTTTGAAAGAGGGAAGGGCGACTCAGGGGCCGCCCAGGGAGAGGCGCATGTTGCGGTGCGGTATGCCGGCATCGAGGAACGCCGGCCCATAGGCCTCGAAGCCCAGGCGGGCGTAGAAATCGAGGGCATGAGTCTGGGCCGCCAGTTCCACCGCGGGCAGGCCCTGGCGTCGAGCGGAATCGATGGCGGCGCGCATCAGGGCGACCCCGGCGCCCAGGCCTCGAGCCTCGGCGAGTACCGCCACCCGGCCGATATGGGCATCGGGCAGCAGGCGGGCCGTGCCCACGGGCAGGCCGTCCTTCAGGGCCAGGAAATGACGGCATTCGCCGTCACGACCGTCCCATTCTTCCTGCTGTGAGACGCCCTGTTCCTCGATAAAGACGCTGCGGCGTATGTCGGTGGCCTCGGGTCCCAGTTGCCCCCAGTCGCCTTCGCGAATCGTTAGTGTTTCCTGTGTCACGATGGACTCCTTGCGATCGCTCCCTGGGGCCACGCCCTCGGCTAGTCTTCAAACTCGTTGGCCCAGGCCAGGCTGCCGGCATCGAGCAGGGCGGCGAGCAGGACATCGGCACCGGCATAGGCCAGCACTTCCGCGTCCAACACGGACGCCGAGGCGACATGCCGGGCCAGTGCCAGCCCGCATTCGGCGCCGTCGCCGTCGGCAAACAGGGTGGCGCGACCCTCGCCGAGATCATGCCAGGCCAGGCGCGACCCGGGGGTGCGCAGCAGTTCCTCGCCTTGCTGTAGTGCCGCAACAAGGTCGGCCGGGTCGGTAGGCGCCTCGTTGGGCACCAGCTGATCGACATACTTGGGCTGGGTCATGACCCGCCCGAACCATTGGGCGAGGCGAGTCGGGTCGTCCAGGGTATCCAGGAGCAGGTGGCGCATGCGCTGGATGGCGGCGTCATCCAGCTCACCGGTATCGGCGGGAGGGACCATGCCGGCGTCGGAATAGCGCAGCGAGTCGGGCAGCTTGTCGCCCAGGAAGTCGGCGAAGGAGGCCAGGGACTCATCGGCCGAGGGGGCGCGGAAGCCCACCGACAGGGTCAGGCAGTCGTCGGACTGGCTGACTCCATGGTGGGCCCAGCCCGGTGGCAGATACAGCATGTCTCCGGGTTCCAGCACCCAGTCGTCACCCGGCTCCACCCCGAAGTGTTCGAGGATGCGCAGGTCGATGCCGGGGATGATGGGGGCGTCGTCATCGACTCGGCCGCCCAGCTGCCAGCGGCGACGGCCCATGCCCTGGAGCAGGAAGACGTCGTACTGGTCGACATGGGGGCCCACGCTGCCGCCGGGCGGTGCATAGCTGATCATGATGTCGTCGAGTCGCCAGCGAGGCAGGAAGGTGAAGTGCTCGAACAGCTCGGCCACCTCGGGAACATAGTGGTCCACGGCCTGGACCAGCAGGGACCAGTCACGGTCGGGCAGGGCGGCGAAGGTCGCATCACCGAAGGGGCCATGACTGACCCGCCAGGGATGGGCCTGGCCCTGCTCATCGCGGCCATGTTCCTCGACCAGGCGTGCTTCGATGCCCTCTTCACAGGCCAGTCCGGCCAGCTCGTCAGGCGACAGGGGGCACTGAAAATCGGGGAAGGCGCCGCGGATCAGTACCGGCTTCTGTTGCCAGTAATCGCGCAGGAACTCGGCGGCGGAGAGGCCGCCCAGCATGGCGAGTGGGGCGTCGATGCTCATAGGCTCCTCGCCTGCTCGGCGGCGTTACCGATATAGGTGGCCGGGGTCAGCGCCTTGAGTTCGACCTTGACGGCCTCGGGTAGCGCCAGGGTGTCGATAAAAGAGGCGAAGCCGGCCTGGTCGATGCGCTTGCCCCGCGTCAGCTCCTTGAGCTTCTCGTAGGGCTTCTCGATGCCATAGCGGCGCATTACCGTCTGGATCGGCTCGGCCAGTACTTCCCAGCTGGCGTCGAGGTCCTCGGCGATGCGTGCCGGATTGGCCTCGAGCTTGCCGATGCCCTTGAGGGCGGCCTCATAGGCGACCAGGCCATAGGCCAGGCCAACGCCGAGGTTTCTCAGCACGGTGGAGTCGGTGAGGTCACGCTGCCAGCGTGACACCGGCAGCTTCTGGGCCAGGTGGCCGAGAATCGCGTTGGCCAGCCCCAGATTGCCTTCGGAGTTCTCGAAGTCGATGGGGTTGACCTTGTGGGGCATGGTCGAGGAGCCTATCTCGCCCTCGACGGTCTTCTGCTTGAAGTAGCCCAGGGAGATATAGCCCCATACGTCGCGGTCGAAGTCGACGAGGATGGTGTTGAAGCGGCATACCGCATCGAACAGCTCGGCGATGTAGTCGTGGGGCTCGATCTGGGTCGTGAAGGGGTTGAAGGTCAGTCCCAGGCCCTCGACGAAGGTGCGCGCATTGGCCTGCCAGTCCACTTCCGGGTAGGTGGTCAGGTGAGCATTGTAGTTGCCCACCGCGCCGTTGATCTTGCCCAGTACTTCGACGCCCTCGATCAGCTTCAGCTGGCGGCGCAGGCGATAGGCGACGTTGGCCATCTCCTTGCCCAGGGTGGTGGGGCTCGCCGTCTGGCCGTGGGTGCGCGAGAGCATCGGCAGGTCGGCATGCTCCTGGGCCAGGCGGGCGATCTGGTCGGCCACCTCATGCATGGTCGGCAGCAGGGCCTTGAGGCCGTCGCTGAGCATCACGCCGTGGGAGAGGTTGTTGATGTCCTCGCTGGTGCACGCGAAGTGCACGAACTCGCTGACGGCGTGCAGCTCGGGGGACTCGGCGATGCGCTCCTTGAGGAAGTACTCGACCGCCTTGACGTCATGATTGGTGGTGCGCTCGATGGTCTTGATGCGCTCGGCGTCCGCTACCGAGAAGTCGCGGATCAGCCCTTCGAGGAAGGCCGTGGCCTGGGCCGAGAGCGGCGGCACTTCGGTGATGCCGGGCTGCTCGGCCAGGCGTTGCAGCCAGCGGACCTCGACGATGACCCGGGCGCGAATCAGGCCGAACTCGCTGAAATGCTCGCGCAGGCGTTCGGCCTTGGCGCCGTAGCGGCCATCGACGGGAGAAAGGGCGGTCAGGGCAGAGAGGGGCAGGGCTTGCATGGGCGTGTGTTCCGATTCGTGAAGGCATTGAGCGGCGTAGGGGGAGAACGGCTCAGGCGAGCCGGTCCAGGGACTTCTTCAGGGCGCCGCGCTGTACGATAAGCTTCCAGCGTCGGCCTCCCTGCTGGTGCCAAAGCAGGGCGAAGCGGATGCCGGCCAGCAGGCAGGCACGTACCCGCTCCGGCATCATGCGAGTCTGCAGCAGGGAGGGGTCGCCCTGGACAACGATGCGCGTCTTGAAGGTGGAGAGCGTCTCCTGGTAGGCCTCGCCGAGACTGGCAATGACGTTCTCATGGGTGTCCCCGAAGTGTTCGGCCTGGCCTTGAATGCGGGTCAACTTCTCGCCCAGGGCATCCATCATCGTGTCATTCTGGCGCAGCTTGTTCATCAGCAGCAGTAGCGTGAAGCCGTAGCGCAGCACCACCGGGTTCACCGTCTTGCGGCCGACGACGCCTTCGAGCGCCTCGAGGCCGCGCCGCAGGTTGTTGGGGTGGCCACCGTAGATCGCCTCGAAGCTCTCGGGATTGGTGTCCAGGGTGGCGCGGATCAGGGTATCCCAGGCGCGGGGGTCGACCTGGCCGGTGCGGGCCAGTTCGTCGACCAGGCTGGCCGCCTGGAAGACGCCGCCCAGGGCCAGGGCCTGGCGGGTCGTCGGATCATCCGGTATGCGATGGATCGGGGTGGACGCACTCATGGGGCCACCTCCACGGCGTTCCAGGCCTCACGGATGACCCCGCCGCCCAGACAGATCTCGCCGTCGTAGAGCACCAGCGACTGCCCCGGCGTCACCGCGCGCTGTGGGTCATCGAATACCACCTCCACGCCGCCATCCTCCCGGGTCCGGAAAGTGCAGGGCACATCGGCCTGGCGGTAACGGGTCTTGGCGGTGAGGCGGCCCTCGATGGCGGGTGCTTGGCCCGCCACCCACTCCATGGGCTCGGTGGCCAGGGTGTCGGTGTAGAGAAGCGGATGATGCTTGCCCTGAACGGCCACCAGCACGTTGCGCTCGAGGTCCTTGCCCGCGACATACCAGGGGGCATCGGGGTGGTCGGGAAGCCCGCCGATGCCCAGTCCCTGGCGCTGTCCCAGGGTGTAGTACATCAGCCCCATGTGCTTGCCGATCACCTCACCCTCGGGGGTCTCGATCCCCCCCGGCTGTGCCGGCAGATATTGCTGGAGGAAGTCGCGGAAGCGACGCTCGCCGATGAAGCAGATGCCGGTCGAGTCCTTCTTGCGCGCGGTGATCAGATCATGGCGCTCGGCGATGGCGCGCACCTCGGGCTTCTCCAGTTCGCCCACCGGGAAGAGGGTCCTGGCGATGGCGGCTTCCGGGACGGCATGCAGGAAGTAGCTTTGATCCTTGTTGGCATCGAGCCCCTTGAGCAGGCGAGGGCGGTCGTCGCCATCGAGGCGACCGCGCACCTGCCCTTCGCGAACATAGTGGCCGGTGGCGATCTTCTCCGCGCCGAGCATCTCGGCGTACTCCAGGAACACCTTGAACTTGATCTCGCGGTTGCAGAGGATATCCGGATTCGGCGTGCGTCCGGCCTGGTACTCGGCCAGGAAGTGCTCGAAGACATTGTCCCAGTATTCGGCGGCGAAGTTGGCGGTGTGCAGGCGAATGCCGAGTTTCTCGCATACGGCCTCGGCATCCGCCAGATCATCCTTGGCGGTGCAGTATTCGGTGCCGTCGTCCTCGTCCCAGTTCTTCATGAACAGGCCTTCGACCCGATAGCCCTGCTCGAGCAGCAGCAGGGCGGAGACGGAGGAATCGACGCCGCCGGACATGCCGACGATCACCTTGCCTGGGGTGGCGGTCATGGACGCCCTCGAAATCGGTGTGACATAAATGGGGCGAGATTATACCTGAATCGAGCGGGAAGCTCGAAAAACGGCGCACCGTGCGGGTCAGCGCTCGTGAATCACGTCCATCGGATAGAAGCGTCTGGCCAGGGCGTCGCGGATGCGGCGCAGTACCAGAGGGCTTCTCAGCCGTCCCTCGCGATCCAGTGCCTCGATCTGTTCCAGGGTCAGCCAGTGCACGGCGTGAATGTCGGGGTCCGGCGCGTGTCCCATATAGGCCAGGGCCATGCCGAGGAAGGCATGACTGTGGAAGGTGAGCCCATCCTGGGGCTCATGAACATACATTCCCAGGTAGTCGCTGATGCCGACCCGCCAGGCCGTCTCCTCCTCGACCTCGCGCAGTGCGCCATCGCGGATGCGCTCGCCGGGCTCCAGATGTCCGGCGGGCTGGTTGAAGAGTGTCCGCGGGCCGCCGCGGTCTTCTTCCACCATCAAAAAGGCGCCGGCGCGTTCCACCACGCAGGCGACGGTGACATAGGGGTGCCAGCGGCTCATCGTCGGCTTCCTCGCTTGTGGGTGGGGCGCGCCCCGGCTGGGCCGCCTCGCGTTCGTCCATGGTCGCGGCGACCGGGCGCCGCGACCGGGGCATGCAGTGTCTCACGACGCCACTCTCCCGGGGCCAGGCCGTCGAGCCGCCAGGAGCCGATGGCCACCCGCACCAGGCGCAGAGTCGGATGGCCCACATGGGCCGTCATGCGGCGTACCTGTCGGTTGCGCCCTTCCGAGATGGTCAACTCCAGCCAGGTCGTGACGGGGTGGCGCTTCGGGTCCAGGGGCGGGTCGCGCTCCAGAAGCTCGCTGTCTGACAGGCGGCGAACCCTGGCCGGTTGGGTCATGCCATCCTTGAGGCGGATGCCCTGGCGCAGAGCCTGGAGGGCGATGTCATCGGGCCTGCCTTCCACCTGCACTCGATAGGTCTTGGGCTGCTTGTGGCGTGGATGGCTGATGCGGTGGATCAGTTCCCCATCGTCACTAAGCAGGAGCAGTCCTTCCGAATCGTGGTCGAGGCGGCCGGCGGGGTAGATGCCCGGCACCTTGATCACGTCGGCCAGGGTCGCGCGACGCTCGTCCGATGGGCCTTTCCGGTCGGTGAACTGGGAAAGCATTCGGTAAGGCTTATGGAGCAGATAGAGATTCATGGCAACGCCTTTGCCGTTAAGTGCCGAGCGGCTGTCGCCGCCAATGGTGGGCGTCAATGATCGGCATCATAACGCGAAGGCTCCCCTTCGCCGAGGGCGAAAGGGAGCCGAAGGGCCGCCCGCTCCGTGTGGTTCAGGATTAGGCGGCGAGTCGCGGTGGGGCGGACGATCAGCCCTTGGTGACCATTGCCAGTGCATCGTTCAGCGTCTTGCTGGGGCGCATGACGGAGCGAGCCACATCGGCATCGGCGTGGAAGTAGCCCTTGATGTCGGCCGGCTGACCCTGTACGCCGTTGAGCTCCTCGAGGATCGTCGCTTCGTTGGACTTGAGGGTCTCCGCCAGGCGACCGAAGAGCTCCTTGAGGCCGGCATCCTGGTCCTGGGCGGCCAGGGCTTCGGCCCAGTAGAGGGCCAGATAGAAGTGGCTGCCGCGGTTGTCCAGCTCGCCTACCTTGCGCGAGGGCGACTTGTTGCTCTCGAGGAATTCACCGGTGGCCTTGTCCAGCGCATCGGCCAGCAGGGTCGCCCGCTCGTTGCCGAACTGCTTGGCGAGGTGCTCCAGGGAGGCGCACAGGGCGAGGAACTCGCCCAGGCTGTCCCAGCGCAGGTGGTTCTCTTCGAGGAGCTGCTGTACGTGCTTCGGTGCGGAGCCGCCTGCACCGGTCTCGAACATGCCGCCACCGGCCATCAGCGGCACGATGGAGAGCATCTTGGCGCTGGTGCCGAGTTCGAGGATCGGGAACAGGTCGGTCAGGTAGTCGCGCAGGATGTTCCCGGTCACCGAGATGGTGTCGAGGCCGCGAATGAGGCGCTCTAGGGTGTAACGCATGGCGCGGACCTGGGACATGATCTGGATGTCCAGGCCGTCGGTGTCATGCTCCGCGAGATAGGCCTTGACCTTCTTGATCAGCTCATTCTCGTGGGGGCGGTAGGGGTCGAGCCAGAAGACCGCCGGCATTCCGGAGTCGCGGCAGCGCTCCACGGCGAGCTTGACCCAGTCACGGATCGGCGCGTCCTTGACCTGACACATCCGCCAGATGTCGCCTTCTTCCACGTTCTGCGAGAGCAGAATCTCGCCGGTTTCCAGGTCGGTAATGTTGGCGACGCCCGCCGCCGGGGCCTCGAAGGTCTTGTCGTGGGAGCCGTATTCCTCCGCCTTCTGCGCCATCAGGCCGACGTTGGGCACGGTGCCCATGGTGGCGGGATCAAAGGCGCCATGCCATTTGCAGAAGTTGATCATCTCCTGGTAGATGCGGGCGAAGGTGGACTCCGGCATGACCGCTTTGACGTCCTTGAGGCGGCCGTCGGCGCCATACATCTTGCCGCCGGCGCGGATCATGGCGGGCATGGAGGCGTCCACGATCACGTCACTGGGCGAGTGGAAGTTGGTGATGCCGCGCGCCGAATCCACCATTGCCAGCTCCGGGCGCTGGTCGTGACAGGCGTGAAGGTCGCGGATGATCTCGTCACGCTGGCTTTCGGGCAGGGTGTCGATCCGGTCGTAGAGGTTCGCCATGCCGTTGTTGACGTCGACGCCCAGCTCGTCGAACAGCGCACCGTGCTTCTCGAAGGCTTCCCGGTAGAAGATCCTGACGCAGTGGCCGAAGACGATGGGGTGCGAGACCTTCATCATCGTCGCCTTGACGTGCAGCGAGAACATGACGCCGGTCTTGCGTGCGTCCTCGATTTCCTGTTCGTAGAAGTCCAGCAGCGCTTTCTTGCTCATGAACATGCTGTCGATGACCTCGCCCTCGAGCAGCGAGACGCGCGGCTTGAGCACCAGGGTCTCACCGTTCTGGGTGACCAGCTCCATTTTCACGTCGCGGGGACGGTCCAGGGTCATCGACTTTTCGCCGTCGTAGAAGTCGCCACTGTGCATGTGGGAGACGTGGCTGCGCGAGGCCTGGCTCCATTCCCCCATGTGGTGGGGATACTTGCGGGCGTATTGCTTGACGGCCTTGGGCGCACGGCGGTCCGAGTTGCCTTCGCGCAGCACCGGGTTGACGGCGCTACCCATGACCTTGGCGTAGCGCGCCTGGATATCCTTGTCTTCCTCGCTGGCGGGGTCGTTCGGGTAGTCCGGCAGGGGGTAGCCCTGTCCCTGGAGCTCCTTGATGGCGGCTCTCAGCTGCGGCATGGACGCGCTGATATTGGGCAGCTTGATGATGTTGGCCTCTGGCGTCTTGGCCAGGGCGCCCAGTTCGGCCAGGTGGTCTTCCACCTGCTGGCCTTCGGCCAGGTAGTCGGGGAACTGGGAGAGGATACGGGCCGCCAGGGAGATATCGCGGGTTTCCACTTCGATGCCGGCGGCATCGGTGTAGGCGTCGATGATCGGCAGCAGTGAGTGGGTCGCCAGCGCAGGCGCTTCATCGGTGAACGTATAGATAATCTTGGGCGTTTGGGACATGGGGCGTAGATCTCTCTGGTCACTGCGGTGGCGGGAAACGGGGGAGCCATACAGGGCGCCCTCCAGTGAGGCGGTCATTATATCCCGATTGTCGACAAATGTCCCGGCAAGCCTACTCCGTCGCGGGGGGCGAATGCTATACTCGCCAGTCCACTGAACCGACCAGAAAGGGGAGTTCTCAATGGGGTTTCAAAAAATCGTTTTGCCTAATGGTGGTCAGAAGATCGCCGTCAATGCCGACAATAGCCTCAATGTCCCGAACGAACCGATCATTCCGTTCATCGAGGGTGACGGCATCGGTGCCGACGTCACTCCGGCGATGAAGATCGCCATCGACGCCGCCGTGCAGAAGGCCTACGGCGGCGAGCGCCGGATTCACTGGATGGAAGTCTATGCCGGCGAGAAGGCGACCCAGGTCTATGATGCCGACACCTGGCTACCGGAAGAGACGCTGGAAGCCGTCAAGGACTACGTCGTCTCCATCAAGGGGCCGCTGACCACCCCGGTGGGTGGTGGTATTCGCTCGCTGAACGTGGCGTTGCGTCAGAAGCTCGACCTCTATGTCTGCCAGCGCCCGGTACGCTGGTTCGAGGGGGTGCCGAGCCCGGTGAAGGCGCCCGGCGACGTCGACATGGTCATCTTTCGCGAGAATTCCGAGGATATCTATGCCGGTGTGGAGTGGAAGGCCGGTTCGCCGGAGGCCGACAGGGTAATCGAGTTCCTCCGCGAGGAGATGGGTGTCACCAACATCCGGTTCCCGGAGGAGTGCGGTATCGGCGTCAAGCCGGTCTCCGTGGAGGGCACCAAGCGTCTGGTGCGCCAGGCCCTGCAGTACACCATCGACAACGATCGCGAATCGCTGACCCTGGTGCATAAGGGCAATATCATGAAATTCACGGAAGGCGCCTTCAAGGACTGGGGGTATGAGCTGGCCAAGGAGGAATTCGGGGCCGAGCTCCTCGACGGGGGGCCCTGGATGATCATGAAGAACCCCAGGACCGGCAAGGAAATCGTTATCAAGGACGTGATCGCCGACGCCATGCTTCAGCAGATCCTCCTGCGTCCGGCGGAATATGACGTGATTGCGACCCTGAATCTCAACGGCGACTATATCTCCGATGCCCTGGCCGCCGAGGTGGGTGGCATCGGTATTGCGCCGGGCGCCAACATTTCCGACACCACCGCCATGTTCGAGGCCACCCACGGCACCGCCCCGAAGTATGCCGGCCTGGACAAGGTCAATCCGGGCTCGCTGATCCTTTCCGCCGAAATGATGCTGCGGCACATGGGGTGGGTCGAGGCCGCCGACCTGGTGCTTCAGGGCATGGAAAGGGCGATCTCCAAGGGTGAGGTCACCTACGATTTCCATCGTCAGATGGACAATGCCACGCTTCTTAAATGCTCCGAGTTCGGCCAGGCCGTCGCCGATAACATGTAAGGCGATCCTGCATGGCTGGCCCCCGTTCGCCGCCTGGCGGGCGGGGGCCTTTGCGTTGTGCCAGGCTGTTCGAAGAAGTTCGATGAACCCCGCCGGATCTCGGGCGTCCAAGTGGCAGGACGTCCAGGCCGGCTCAGTCGAGACGAATGATGCTCCCTATGTCAGCGCAGATGTTCGCCGCAGTAGCGGTGTACGGTGGTATGACACGCCCGCCGGGCACCGTCGAGGATGATGATCTGGCGGTGCAGACCGCCGACCCGCAACTGGCAACGCCACCGATGTACAAGGTGGTGTTGCACAACGATGACTTTACCCCCATGGAGTTTGTGGTAGAGGTGTTGCAGACGTTTTTCCATCTGGATAGTGAGGCCGCGGTACAGGTGATGATGACGGTGCATACCCGGGGCAAGGCGACCTGTGGCATCTTTACCCGTGATATCGCCGAAACTAAAAGTCATCAAGTCAATCAATACGCTAGAGAGTGTCAGCATCCGCTGCTGTCGGATATCGAAGCGGCGGACTGATCCCCCGGAAGTGGTGGCGATGGGCGTAAGATTCGCTGCCGTTGGTGAGTGGGCTTGCAACGGTGGCGTTTGTGCTCGATGTTGATGATACCGGATCGACGAGGATCCGATGCAATGCCCTAGGCGGCAATGAAGGGGACTGCCATGCTGAGCAAAGAACTTGAACTGACCCTGAACACGGCCTTTACCGTGGCACGCTCCAAGCGCCACGAGTTCATGACCGTTGAGCATCTGCTGCTGGCGTTACTCGACAATGCCTCGGCGGCTGATGTGCTACGCGCCTGCGGGGCCAATCTCGACAAGCTGCGGTCCGACCTGCAGGACTTTATCAATTCCACGACGCCGCTGATCCCCGAGGATCACGCCGACCGCGAGACACAGCCGACGCTGGGCTTCCAGCGTGTGTTGCAGCGCGCGGTATTTCACGTGCAGTCATCCGGCAAGAACGAGGTCACCGGGGCCAATGTGCTGGTGGCGATCTTCTCCGAGCAGGAGAGTCAGGCTGTCTACTTCCTTAAACAGCAGAATGTGGCGCGCGTCGATGCCGTCAACTACATCGCCCACGGCATCTCGAAGGTCCCTGGCCACGACCAGGCGCCTTCGTCTTCCTCGGCGGAATCGGATGAGGCCGAGGAAAGTGGCGAGACCGCTTCCAACCCGTTGACCGGCTATGCCACCAATCTCAACGAACAGGCCCGCATGGGCAAGATCGATCCACTGATCGGTCGCGAGCACGAGCTGGAGCGGGTAGTGCAGATTCTCGCCCGGCGCCGCAAGAACAACCCCCTGCTGGTGGGTGAGGCCGGCGTGGGCAAGACCGCCATCGCCGAGGGGCTGGCCAAGCGTATCGTCGAGGAGGACGTGCCCGAGGTCATCGGTGACGCCGTGGTCTACTCCCTGGACATGGGAGCGCTGCTGGCTGGCACCAAGTATCGCGGTGATTTCGAGAAGCGTTTGAAGGCGCTGCTGGCGGAATTGCGCAAGCAGCCCAATGCCATCCTCTTTATCGACGAGATCCACACCGTCATCGGTGCCGGCGCCGCCTCGGGCGGGGTGATGGATGCCTCCAACCTGCTCAAGCCGAAGCTCTCCTCCGGTGAGCTGCGCTGTATCGGCTCTACCACCTTTCAGGAGTATCGCGGCATCTTCGAGAAGGACCGCGCCCTGGCCCGTCGCTTCCAGAAGGTGGATGTTCCGGCACCATCGGTGGAAGACACCATCCGCATCCTCAAGGGGCTGCGTTCGCGCTTCGAGGAACATCATCAGCTCAAGTATACCGACGGCGCCCTGGAGAGTGCGGCGCGCCTGGCGGATCGCTATATCAATGACCGTTACCTTCCCGACAAGGCGATCGACGTCATCGACGAGGCAGGGGCTCACCAGCGTCTGCTTCCGCCGGAAATGAGCATCGACACCATCGACACCGACCAGGTCGAGGCGGTGGTGGCCTCCATTGCGCGAATTCCACCCAAGAGTGTCTCCAGTTCCGATCGCAAGCTGCTGGCCAATATCGACCGTGATCTGAAGATGCTGGTATTCGGTCAGGATGAGGCGATCGATAGCCTCGCCGCGGCGATCAAGCTGTCACGGGCGGGTCTCAAGTCCCCCGACAAGCCGGTGGGGAGCTTCATGTTCGCCGGCCCTACCGGGGTGGGCAAGACCGAGGTCGCTCGCCAGCTCTCCCATATCATGGGGATCGAGCTGGTGCGCTTCGACATGTCGGAGTACATGGAGCGGCATACGGTGTCACGGCTGATCGGTGCCCCTCCGGGCTATGTCGGCTACGATCAGGGCGGCTTGTTGACGGAGGCCATCACCAAGCAGCCGCACTGTGTGCTGTTGCTCGATGAAGTCGAGAAGGCGCATCCCGAGGTCTTCAATCTGCTGCTGCAGGTGATGGACCACGGCCGGCTGACCGATAACAATGGTCGTGAGGCCGACTTCCGCCATGTGATTCTGATCATGACCTCCAATGCCGGGGTCGAGCAGGCGTCACGGCGTTCCATCGGTTTCCAGACCCAGGACCACTCCACCGATGCCATGGAGGTGATTCGCAAGACGTTCTCGCCGGAGTTCCGCAACCGCCTGGATGGCATTATCCAGTTCCATGCGTTGCCGACCTCGGTGGTGCGCAGCGTGGTCGACAAGTTCCTGGTGGAGCTCCAGGCCCAGCTCGACGAGAAGCGAGTCCAGCTCGAAGTGGATGAAGCGGCGCGAGACTGGCTGGCGGAGCGGGGCTATGACCCGGACATGGGCGCACGCCCGATGGCCCGACTGATTCAGGAGAAGCTAAAGAAACCGTTGGCAGAGATGATTCTGTTCGGTGAGCTCTCCGAGCACGGTGGGCTGGTCCACGTCACCGTGGAGGGAGGGGAGTTGCACCTCGAGACCGAGTCGGAAATGGCCGACGCCCCTTGACACAGGCGGGCGTTAGCCCGCCATTCACCCACGACGCAGCGCCCTGTCGAGAGACGGGGCGTTGTCATGTCGGCTACAGCGGCGGCAGGGAGGAGGCGAGTGGCTCGACCGCCGGGATCAGCGGGAGCGGTAGACGATACGGCCCTTGGTCAGGTCGTAGGGAGTCAGCTCTACCTTGACCTTGTCGCCGGTGAGGATGCGGATATAGTTCTTGCGCATCTTGCCGGAGATATGTGCGGTTACCACGTGTCCGTTCTCGAGCTCGACGCGAAAGGTGGTGTTGGGAAGCGTGTCGACGATGACACCTTCCATCTCGATATGGTCTTCACGTGCCATATAGGCGATTCCTCGCTGTTGGTTGATCATGCCCCATGGCCTCAAAGGGGGCCATGAGAAAAGAATAGCGCGATATTGTGCCGCATGCCGGCCGGCAAGGCAAAGAATGGGTGGTAGATCCTCAGCTGGGGATCAGCCGCTGCCAGCGCCGACCCTCCAGGCGCTCCAGGGGCTGGAAGGACTGTTTGTAGGCCATCTTGCGGCATTCGCGGATCCAGTAACCCAGATAGACATGGGGGAGGTCTCGACGGTGGGCCAGGTCGATAAGGCTCAAGACCGCAAAGGTGCCCAGCGAGCGACGTTCCAGATCGGGGTCGAAGAAGGTGTAGATCGCCGAGAGTCCGTGGTCGAGCCGGTCGAAGGCCGTGACCGCCAGCAGGCGCCCCGCCAGGCGGAACTCCAGCAGCCTGGCGTAGGGCTGGTCGAGAGTCAGGAAGGTTCGGTATTGCTCGTGACTCGGCGGATACATGTCGCCATCGGCATGCCGCGTGCGGATATAGCGGGCATAGAGCGCGTAGTGCTCGGGATCGTAGATAGCCGGCCGCAGTTGCAGGGTCAGGTCGGCGTTGCGCCGGAGGAGGCGTCTCTGGGTGCGGTTGGGCGAGAACTCCGCCACCGGAATGCGCACCGAGATGCAGGCACTGCAGCCCTCGCAATGGGGGCGATACAGGTGGCGTCCGCTGCGCCGGAAACCGAGCAGTGCCAGACTGTCGTATACGCCCTGTCCGGGAGACTCCTGAGGGTCCAGAAATAGCGTGGTCGCCTCGCGCCCCTCCAGATAGCTGCAGGCGTGGGGCACGGTAAGGAAGAATCGCAGGTCTCGATCCGGCTGATAGGAGGTGTTGCTGCTCACGGTGGATCTCCCTGGCTCAGGGGGTCAAACACAATCGTTGTTGGGCCCGGCGAGAGGCGCGAAGGACCAGCAGGCGGGAGGCCAGTGGCCTGTTGGCGAGGCAGCGTCGTCGGGGTGGCTCAGCCACTCTTCAAGATAGTCGATGAACCCTGCCCGGGCGATCTCGCGCGCGCCCAGGCTGGCCAGATGCGGGGTGTGCATCTGGCAGTCGATCAGCCGTCCACCTCCCGCTGCCATCGAGCCGGCCAGCCGTACCAGGGCGACCTTGGAGGCGTCGGTCGCCCACGAGAACATCGACTCACCGAAGAATACCGGTCCAAGGGCGACTCCGTAGAGCCCGCCCACCAGGGCATCGTGACGCCACACTTCCACCGAATGAGCCGCCCCGATGGCGTGCAGGCGGGCGTAGGCGCGGCGCATGTCGTCATTGATCCAGGTACCTGGCTGTGCTTCCCGAGGCGCCGCGCAGGCCGCAGTCACGGCGTCAAAGGCACGATTGGCGGTTACCGTGAAGCCACCGTTGCGCAGTCGCTTGGCCAGGCTGCGGCGTATGCGGATCTCGTTCGGAAACAGCACCATGCGTGGGTTCGGGCTCCACCACAGGATAGGCTGGCCGTCGCTGAACCAGGGAAAGATGCCGCGTCGATAGGCCGCCAGCAGCCATTCGGGAGCCAGGGCGCCGCCCGCCGCCAACAGGCCATCGGGGTCACACAGGGCCTCGCTCACGGGAGGGAACTGGACGGGGGAGGGCGGCAACCAGGGCAGCATGGGGTCGATATCCTAACGTTCGAATATGCAGTGTGAAGACCGCAACGATACCACTCAAGCCGTGGCTACTGTGATGCGGCGCTTTCGCTCGGTATGATTGGCGTCACGCATTCGCATGGCGCCAGGCGTGGCGCAAGGGGGATGATCCGTTGAGTGTCGACAAGCAGACCGGGTCGCGGCAAGACCGCGTGACCAATGCCAGAGAATCAGCAAAACGCTTTGGAGTGAAGTTGCATGGGGCGGCACGCGAGGGCGTGGTGATTGTGCTGTTGGCAGTCTGCGTGTTTCTGCTGCTGGCGCTGTTCAGTTACGAGGGTAGTGATCCCGGGTGGTCGCGCAGTGGCCCCGAGACCGATGTGGTCAACTGGATGGGTCCGGTGGGCGCCTGGCTGGCCGATGTGACCTACTCCCTGTTTGGTGTAAGCGCCCTATGGTGGCCGGGAATGCTCGGCTTCGCCGCCTGGCGTCTGTTGCGCTCACGGCAGGTGAGACTTACCTGGGATGCGACGGCGCTGGCGGTTCGTGGTGGCGGGTTGATCCTGTTGCTGTTGGGAACGACTGCGCTGGGTGCCTTGTACTTCTACCGCCCGGAAGGCCCCTTGCCCTACTCCACGGGGGGCATTCTCGGTGAAGGGCTGGTGGGTGCCCTTGTGCCCATGGTGGGTGTGGGTGGCAGTGGCCTGCTGGCACTCGTGGCCCTGCTCTGCGGCGTTCCGCTGTTCAGCGGGATTTCCTGGTTCAGTGTGATGGATGAGCTCGGACGCGGTGCGCTGCGCTTCTGGACCTGGCTGGCGGAACGCTTTGCCTTTACCCGCCGGGAAGCCCCGTTACCTGCGCAACCCGAGGCGCAACAGGGAAAGGCACAGAAGGAGGCGACGGAGAAATCCCGAAAGGTCGACGCACCCACGGCCGCGGCTCCTGGAGCGGTGGCAGATGATGCCGCCCGGGGAAGGCGCTGGTGGCAGCGTGTGCTGCCAGGGCGTCGCAATGGGGCGTCCAGAGCCGCCGGCGATAGCATGACGCGTCTTGAGCCCGGCCTTGGAGATAATGGCAATACCGATATTCCCTGGGAAGTGCCCGAGCGAACGCCGTCGGCCAAGCAGCCCGGTGCCGCTGGTGTGGCGCCCAAGGCCGCGCCATCGGTTAGACAGCCCGGTGCCGCCGGTGTACCGCCCGATGCCGCGCCGTCGGCCAGGCAGCCCAGTGCCGCCGATACGCCACCCGAGGCCACGCCGTCGGTCAGGCAACCCGAGGCCGCGCCGTCGGTCAAACAACCCGAGGCCGCGCCGTCGACGAGACAGCCCGGTGGCGCCGGTGCATCACCTGAGGCCTCGGCGACGCCAGTGTCCGGGCCCGACGACAAGCCGGCGAGGCGCGTGCCGGAGAGTGTGCCCGAGCCCGTGTTGCCCGACGATGAGGAGCCGTTGGCGGCTTGGCATGAGCCGGCCCCGAGGCGCGAGCATGGCGACGAAGCGTCGCCGGCCGGGTCGGGCCGAGCGGTCGAGACGCCGGCGAGTGTCGCCGATGACAGGCCGGCACCGCCGTGGCCTTCGGCGCCCAGCGAGGGCCATCTCGATGATGACGGTACGGATGATGACGGACCGAAAGTCTCCTGGGATGAGCCGGCCGTGGCCGAAGAGCCCGAACGGGTCGAGGCGCCGGCAGCCGCCAGCGGGCCGACAGTGTCCGAGGACGTCGAGCCAACCCAGACGCCGGCAGCCGCTAGCGGGCCGGCAGTAACCGAAGGCGTTGAGAGCGTCGAGAAAGCCGAGACACCCACCGGTGTCGCCGGGCCCGCCGTAGCCAGTGGCGCCGTCAGTGGCGCCGTCAGTGGCGCGGCGGCCATGGCGTCATTCCAGTCGTCTGCGCGGCCACCTGAGCCCGAGTCGGCGACCGGCGATGATGAGCCTGGTGAGCCGCGGATGGCGACTGCCGAGCAGGCCAGGGAGGCCGCCGATGAAGAGGGCATGCGGCTCTGGACCGTGGAGCATCTGCAGAACCAGCGCCCGGTTCTGGATGACCTGCCCGAACCCGATGGTGATCTGCCCAGCCTGCGTCTGCTGACGCCTACCGGCCCCCAGAAGCAGAACTATACCGGTGAACAGCTGGAGGAAATGGCGGAGCTCCTCGAGGTAAGGCTGCGCGAGTATGGCGTCAAGGCCGAGGTGGTGGAGACCTGGCCGGGGCCGGTGATCACTCGTTTCGAGATCAAGCCGGCGGCGGGTGTGAAGGTCTCCAAGATCAGTAACCTGGCCAAGGACCTGGCGCGCTCGCTGATGGTCAAGAGCGTGCGTGTGGTAGAGGTGATTCCCGGGCGGCCCACGGTCGGCATCGAGATCCCCAACCCCCATCGCGCGATGATCCGCTTGCGCGAAGTGATCGACTCCGATCAATACCAGCAGCCCGAGTCGGCATTGACCCTGGCGCTGGGGCAGGACATCGGCGGGGGACCGGTGGTGGCCAACCTCGGCAAGATGCCCCACCTGCTGGTGGCGGGTACCACGGGTTCGGGCAAGTCGGTAGGGGTCAACGCCATGTTGATCTCCATGCTGCTCAAGGCCACGCCTGACGAGCTGCGGCTGATCATGGTCGACCCCAAGATGCTCGAACTCTCGGTCTACGATGGCATTCCTCACTTGCTCGCTCCGGTGGTCACCGACATGAAGGAGGCCGCCAATGCCTTGCGCTGGTGCGTGGCCGAGATGGAGCGGCGCTACAAGCTGATGGCGTCCATGGGGGTGCGTAACATCGCAGGCTTCAATGCCAAGCTTGACGAGGCGGAGCAAGCCGGCGCCCAGGTGGCGGACCCACTGTGGGAACCACAGCCCTGGGAAATGCACCAGAGTCCGCCGGTTCTCGAGAAGCTGCCCTATATCGTGGTGGTGATCGACGAGTTTGCCGACATGTTCATGATCGTCGGCAAGAAGGTCGAGGAGCTGATCGCGCGGCTGGCACAGAAGGCACGTGCTGCCGGCATTCACCTGATACTCGCGACCCAGCGTCCCTCGGTGGACGTGGTGACGGGCCTGATCAAGGCCAACGTGCCGACCCGTATGGCCTTTCAGGTCTCCTCGCGGGTCGATTCGCGCACCATCCTCGACCAGGGTGGGGCCGAGAACCTGCTGGGCCACGGCGATATGCTCTATCTGCCGTCGGGGTCGGGCATGCCGTCCCGGGTCCACGGCGCCTTCGTCGATGACGATGAGGTGCACCGAGTGGTGGAAGACTGGAAGCGCCGTGGCGAACCCGAATACATCGAGGAGATCCTCTCCGGTGGCGTCTCTGCGGAGGCCCTGACCGGCCTGGAGTCCGAGGGAGGCGACGGTGACGATGCCGAGCAGGATGCGCTCTATGACGAGGCGGTGGCCTTCGTCACCGAGTCGCGACGCGCCTCGATCTCGGCGGTACAGCGGCGCTTCAAGATTGGCTACAACCGTGCCGCGCGCCTGGTGGAAGCAATGGAAGTGGCCGGCGTGGTCTCCACCATGGGCACCAACGGTGCTCGCGAAGTGCTGGCACCGCCGCCGGCCGGCGGTTGATGGCCTGTCGTCATATGGCGACAGCGGGGCATGACCATGCAGCTACCGTGAAGGCGCGCTTCGGGATGCAACCCGGAGGCGCGCCTGCGGTCCGAGTGTCAGGCTATTACCGGCACTCTTCAGGGAGACAGACATGACAGTAAAGAAGACCCTCGCCACTCTTGCCGTCGGCCTCGCCATGCCGTTGACGGCTCTGGCCAGCGAAGGAGCGGAGCGCCTCAGCCACATACTGGAGCCCATGCAGACGTACGCGGCCGCCTTCGAGCAGCAGATAATCGATGCCAGCGGCCAGCGGCTGCAGGAGGCCCAGGGGAACATGTGGCTGTCTCGGCCGGGAAGGTTCCGCTGGGAGGTGGACGCCCCCTACCAGCAGCTGGTGGTCTCCGACGGCGATGAGGTCGTGCTCTACGACCCTGACCTGGAACAGGCCACCGTTCAGGCGCTTGACCAGCGCGTGACCCATACGCCGGCCCTGCTGCTCTCCGGCAGCAGTGATGACCTGGTCGAGAACTTCGATGTCACGCGCAGTCAGCAGGGCAGCGCCGAGCGCTTTCTCCTGCTGCCGAAGGACCCCGACACCCTCTTCGAGGAGCTGGAGATGACCTTTAGAGGCGAGCGCCTGGTCGGCCTGGAAATGGTCGACAGCACGGGGCAGCGCACCGCCATTGCCTTCCGTGAGGTGGACATGAATCAGTCCATCGCCGATGAGCGCTTCGCCTTCGAGACTCCCGAGGGTACCGACGTGATTCGCGATACCCACTGACTCCGAGCTTCGCCGGTGATTATGCGCCGGCGTCGTCCGCCTCGGCGTCGAGCTGCCCTCGCCATGCCATCAACTGGGCGTAGCGCTTTTCCTGGCCGAATTCGGTGGGGCGATAGAAGCGTTCGTGAGCGGTCGATTCGGGCCAGCAGTCGTGGCTGCTGCCCGCCGGGTAGCCGTTGGGCTCGTGGTGGGCGTAGCGATAGCCCTGCCCATGGCCCAGGGATTCCATCAGCTTGGTGGGGGCATTGCGCAGATAACTCGGCACCTCGAGCTGAGGCTGGCCGGCCACGAAGGCCTTGGCCTGATGCCAGGCCCGGTCGATGGCGTTGCTCTTGGGGGCCACGGCGAGATGGATGGCGGCGTGGGCGATGGCGCGCTGCCCCTCGTGATCGCCCAGGCGCAGGTAGGCGTCCCAGGCGGACATGACCAGTGGAAGGGCCCGGGGGTCGGCGTTGCCCACGTCCTCGGAGGCGATGGCCGCCAGGCGGCGAATGATATCCAGGGGGTCGCCGCCGCCCTGGATAAAGCGTGCCATGTACAAGAGCGCCGCGTCCGGGCGTGACGAGCGCACCGATTTGTGGATGGCCGACAGGAGGTCATAGAAGTGATCCCCCTGCTTGTCGAAGGCGCTGGTCTGGTGTCCCAGCGCCGCTTCCAGGGCGTCTCGCCCCAGCGTCTCGCTGCCTTCGGACGTGGCGTCGGTAAAGTCACAGGCGCTTTCCAGCAGTCCCAGGGCGCGACGCGCATCGCCGGCGGCGGCCCGGGCCAGCACGCCGAGCACCCCATCCTCTGGCCGGATATGGCGTGCACCCAGGCCCCTCTCGGGGTCGCTCAGGGCCCGCTGCAGCACCTCCAGCAGCTCCTCCTCGGAGAGCGATGTCAGCACATGCACCCGGGCTCGGGAGAGCAGGGCCGAGTTGACCTCGAAGGAGGGGTTCTCGGTGGTGGCGCCGATCAGCGTCAGCAATCCGGACTCCACGTGGGGGAGCAGGGCGTCCTGCTGGCTCTTGTTGAGGCGATGAATCTCGTCGAGAAATAACAGGGTCGTCGCCCCCTGTGCCTGGCGTGCCTGGGCTCGCTCCACGGCGGCGCGGATCTCCTTGACGCCGGCCATTACCGCCGAGAGGTGCTCCAGGTGAGCGCCGGACTCGGCGGCCAGGATCTCGGCCAGGGTGGTCTTGCCGGTACCCGGGGGGCCCCACAGGATCATCGAGCGTATCAGGCCGCTCTCGGCCATGCGTCGCAGCGGCTTGTCGGGTCCGACCAGCGCCTGTTGGCCCACGTAGTCGTCGAGCCGGCGCGGACGCATGCGCCAGGCGAGTGGGGCGTCATCATCATGGTCGCTTGTGAAGAGGTCCATGGTCGGCTCCTTTACTTTGATCGGCATGCGGCAGGGTAGTGGCCGGCCTGCTAGAGTGGGGAGGCGTTGCGGGGTCGAAAGGACTCCACGTTGAACCCTGTTCCGGATGGCGCATCCAATGGAGAGTGCCTTCTCTCATGTAGCGTACAGGAGGGCCCGACATGCCTATGTTGCCCCAGTTGCGTCAGGATCATGCCAACATGGCGCGCATGTTGCACGTTCTACAACTCAAGCAAAAGATGCTGGCGGATGGCGAGCGTCCCAATTTTCAGCTGGTCCGGGAGGTCGTCGATTATATCCTCGATTACCAGGAAGGCTTTACCCAGCCTCTGGAGAAGGTCTGTACCGAACGGCTGATGGAGCTGGTCCCCTCGAGCGTCGAGGTCACCGAGCGCCTGGCCAAGGACTATCGAGCGTTGCAGTCCCGCCTCAAGCGGCTGTCCAACGACCTCGACATGATCCTGATGGATGCCGTGGTGCCCATGGAACACTTTACCGAGGATCTCAGGGCCTATCTGGAGAGCCACCGCACCTACCTGCGCGATGAGCGCGAGCTGCTGTTTCCCCTGATTCGCGAGAACTTCGATGAAGAGGACCTGAAGGCGCTGGCGGCGGCACTGCCCGAGGGTGCCCAGGCGCAGCTCGAGCGCCTTCAGGAAGCCTATCCCGAGCTGTATGCCGAGCTGCGCGATGCCCCCGAGCCAATGACCTGATGATGTCGCCCCGGCGGCGAGATCGTTTCGGCTCGCCGCCGAGAGTGAGGTAGAATGGCCGGCATTTCCAGCAGCCACTTCCTCGCCATGCCCAACCCGTTACCGAAGGCTCTGCCATCATTGTGTCCCCCTTGCTCAGGCGTAACGCGACGAGAGGAGCAGTGATGGCAGGGCCGATCCTGGTTTTCGACTCCGGAGTAGGCGGTCTCTCGGTGGTGGCCGCCTTGCGCGAGCGCTTGCCACAGGCGGCCCTTGCCTACGCCTGCGATAACGCCATGCTACCCTACGGCCCCCGTCAGGATGCCTGGCTGGTGCGGCGTATCCTGGCGGTATGCGAGGCGGCCGTGGCGGCCAGCGGCTGTGTGGCCCTGGTCGTTGCCTGTAATACCGCCAGTACGCTGGCACTGGATGCGTTACGTGAACGCCTGGGGGTGCCGGTGGTGGGGACGGTGCCCGCCATCAAACCGGCGGCGGCGGCGAGTCGCAGCCGCCATATCGGCCTGCTGGCCACCAGTGCCACGGTGGCACGACCCTATACCCTACGCCTGATCGAGGCCTTCGCCGCCGACTGCAGCGTTCGACGGGTCGCAGCGGATCCTCTGGTGCGCGAAGCCGAACGACGCCTGGCCGGCGAGCGGCCCGACGCCGGCGTGATCGAGGCGGCTCTGGCTCCCCTGTGGGATGACCCCGATCTCGATACCGTGGTGCTCGGTTGCACCCATTTTCCGCTATTGCGTGATGCCCTGGCGGCCTGTGTCTCGCGTGCGGTGACCTGGGTCGACTCCAGCGACGCGATCGCCCGGCGTACCGCCCAGGTAGCGGCGGATGTGGCGCCGGCGAATGGCCCCGGGGCAAGCCTGGCTACCGCCCCCGATATGGCACTAGGCGCCGTCCTGGCGCGTTTCGGCTTCGCCGCCCCGGACCTTTTGATGCTGGATTGAGCATCCATGTCCCCCATTCTTCCTTTCGTTCACCCATAGGCTCCTGGAGGCTTCTTGGCCATTCCCGTTGTTGACCCAGATCGCTACGACTCGCAGCTCGAGGCCAAGCGCGAGCGCATCGTCCGAGACTTTTCCCGCTTCGCGCCCCCGGCGCTCGAGGTCTATCCCTCGCCGTCGAGCCACTATCGCCAGCGCTGCGAATTTCGCATCTGGCACGAGGGGGACGACCTCTTCTATGCCATGTTTGAAGTGGACCCGGAGGACCCGAAGCGCAAGACGGTAATCCGCCTGGATGACTACCCGGTCGCCAGCCGGAAGATCAACGACCTGATGCCGCGCCTGCTCGATGCCCTGCGCGACAATGACACCTTGCGTCGCCGGCTGTTTCAGGTCGAATTCCTGACGACTCTTTCCGGCGAGGCGCTGGTTACCCTGATCTATCACCGTCAGCTGGATGAGGCCTGGGAGGCCGAGGCCCGCCTTCTGCAGGAGCAGCTGGGAGTGATGATCATCGGTCGCGCCCGCAAGCAACGCTGGGTACTCGAGCGCGACCATGTCTGGGAGCGCCTCGAGGTGGAGGGGCGCGAATTCGTCTATCAGCAGGTGGAGAACAGCTTTACCCAGCCCAACGCCCAGATCTGTCGCGCCATGCTGGCCTGGGCGAGGGACGTGACCCGGAACAGCCAGGCAGGCGATCTGGTGGAGCTCTATTGCGGTAACGGCAATTTCACGGTGGCACTGGCAGACAATTTCCGCCGAGTGCTGGCCACGGAGATCTCGCGTACCTCGGTGGCCAGCGCCAGGCAGAACCTGGCCGCCAACGGCATTGATAATGTCACCGTGGGGCGCATGTCCGCCGAAGAGTTCGCCGCGGCGCTGAAGGGCGACAAGGGAGGGCGCCGGGTGACCGAATGGGGGCTCGATGACTATGCCTTCAGCACCGTGCTGGTCGATCCGCCGCGCGCCGGCCTCGATGCGGCCAGCTGCCACCAACTGAGCGACTATTCGCGTATCGTCTATATTTCATGCAACCCGGAGACATTGGCGAACAACCTGGAGCACCTGACCCGGACACACCGGATCACGCGTTTCGCGCTGTTCGACCAGTTTCCCTGGACCCACCACTGCGAGTGTGGTGTGTTGCTCGAGCGACGCGATTGATACCGTTGCACCATTTCGAGGCGATGCATATCCGACATGCTCCATGAATAGATCATCAAGGGGCTGGGTCGTTCTCCGGGAGTCGCGTAAGCTGGCGGCAGGGCCCTACCAGGGTCGTGTCGAACACTTCCGGTCGCAGGAGCGGCCGCCGGTAGCCGAGGTGATGGATGCAGCACGTTGCGAATGATGAAGCCAGACAGGACCTGCTCGAGCAGCTTCATGAGCGCCTTAACGCCAAGCTGGACGCCGCCAAGGCGAAGGCCGTCGGCGCCTTCGCCGATTACTTCTATGCCGCCATACCACAGGATGACCTGGAGGATCGTCGGCTCGACGATATCTACGGCGCGACCCTCTCGGTATGGCATTTCCTGCAGCACTTCGAACCCACCGAGCCCAAGGTGCGGGTCTTCAACCCCGATTTCGAAGAGCACGGCTGGCAGTCGCCCCACACCTTCGTGGCGGTGTTGCACGCGGACATGCCCTTCCTGGTCGACTCGGTGCGCATTGAACTCAATCGTCGCGGCATTACCGTGCACGCGATCCACAATGCCGTGCTGGCCACGGAGCGCGGGCGTGACCATCGCCTGCTGCAGGCGGCTTCGCCGAGCAGCCCTGACGCCCCAGGCCAGCGTGAGTCGCTGATCGTCATCGAAATCGATCGTCACTCCGATGCCGAAGAATTGCAGGAGATGCATGTCAGCCTCGAGGAAGTGCTGGTCGACGTGCGCACGGCGGTGAGCGATTTCGACCCCATGCGAGCGAAGGTCGAGGAGGCACTGTCGGAGCTGCGAGCCTGCTGCCCGCCCCAGACGGACCCGGATGATCATGCCGAGGCGATCACCTTCATGGAGTGGCTGCTTCGCGATAACTTCACCTTCCTGGGCTACGACGCCTATGCGGTGAATGAGAAGGCAGGCAAGGAGACGCTCGACAAGGAAAAGGGCAGCGAGCTCGGGGTGTTCCGCCTCGATCAGCCACGCTACCGGGAGCGCATCCGCACCGAACTGGGCATCGAGGGTGGCCATTATGTGCTGGTGCCGGAGCTTTTGACCTTCTCCAAGAGTGCCCATCATGCCCGGGTTCATCGCCCTACCTATCCTGACTACATCTCCATCGATCGTTACGACGAGCAGGGGCGGCTGATTGGCGAGCATCGTTTCCTGGGGCTGTTTACCGCCGCGGTCTATAACGAGTCACCGCGTAACGTGCCGATCCTGCGCCGTAAGCTCAAGTCAGTCATGAGAATCGCCGGCTTCAGTCCGGAGGGACATAACGGCAAGCAGCTCTTGCAGATCCTCGAGGTGTATCCCCGCGACGATCTCTTCCAGATCGATACCCAGGAGCTGGCGCAGACGGCACTCGGTATTCTCAGCATCCGCGAGCGTCGCCGCGTACGACTGTTCGTGCGCGAGGATCGTCCCGGACGCTTCTATTCCTGCCTGGCCTTCGTGCCCCGGGACGTGTTCTCCACCGAACTGCGCCTGCGCATCCAGGATATGCTGTGCGAAGAACTCGACGCCACCTTCGGTGACTTCAATACCTACCTCTCCGAGTCGGTGCTGGCGCGCATCCAGTTTATCCTGCGTTTCAAGGGCGAGGAGCCGACCGAGTACGAGATCCGACGCCTCGAGGACAAGCTGGCCAAACTGGCGCGCAACTGGCGCGACGACCTTCACAGCGCCTGTATCGATGGCTTCGGTGAGGAGCAGGCCAACCGCCTGATGGATCGCTTCCGTGCTGCCTTTCCGGCCAGCTATCGCGATGACTTCAGTGCCCGTACCGCCATCTATGACCTGCACCATATCGGAGAGCTCGACGACGGTGAGCCGCTGGCACTGTCCCTCTACCGGCTGGTGGAAGAGGAAGGCAGCGGGGTTAACCTCAAGCTGTTCCACCGCGACGCCCCGATTCCGCTCTCCGATGTGCTGCCGATGATGGAGAACCTGGGCCTCAGGGTCATTGGTGAGCGTCCCTACGAGATCGGCGCCCGGGATGCCAGCTACTGGATTCACGACTTCAACCTCGAACACCACACCAGTACCGAGGTCAATCTCCAGGAGATGCGCGAGCCCTTTACCGAGGCCTTCCTGCGCATCTGGGCCGGTGAGGCGGATAATGACGCCTTCAATCGCCTGATCATCGGCGCCAACCTCGATTGGCGCGAGGTGGCGATGCTGCGCGCCTATGCGCGCTACCTCAAGCAGATTCGCTTCGGTGTCTCCCAGAATTACATGGCCAATACCCTGGCCAGTTATCCGGAGATTACCCGGGAGCTGGTGACGCTGTTCGAGCTGCGCTTCGACCCGGCCGATCGTCCCGAAGAGGGCGAGGAGCAGGCCTGTGTGGAGCGCATCCAGCGGTTGCTCGACGATGTGGACAGCCTCAATGACGATCACCTGCTGCGCCGCTATATGGAGATGATGCTGGCGACGCTGCGTACCAACTACTACCAGCGACGCGAGGATGGTGACGTCAAGGACTATATCGCCATCAAGCTGGAACCCTCGAAAATCACCGGCATGCCCAAGCCGCGTCCTGCCTTCGAAATCTTCGTCTGCTCGCCCAGGGTCGAGGGCGTGCACCTGCGTGGCGGCAAGGTGGCGCGTGGTGGATTGCGCTGGTCGGATCGCCACGAGGACTTCCGCACGGAAGTGCTGGGCCTGGTCAAGGCCCAGCAGGTCAAGAACTCGGTCATCGTGCCGGTGGGAGCCAAGGGCGGCTTCGTCTGCAAGCAGCTGCCGGAGGGGGATCGTGAGGCCTTCCAGCGCGAGGGAGTCGAGTGCTACAAGACCTTTATCCGGGCCCTGCTCGATGTCACCGATAACCTGATGGCCGGCGAGGTCGTTCCGCCACGCGACGTGGTGCGCCATGACGACGACGACGCCTATATGGTAGTGGCCGCGGACAAGGGAACCGCCACCTTCTCGGATATTGCCAACGAAATTTCCGCCGAGTACGGCCACTGGTTGGGCGATGCCTTCGCCTCCGGTGGGGCCAACGGCTACGACCACAAGAAGATGGGGATCACCGCCAGCGGGGCCTGGGAATCGGTCAAGCGTCACTTTCGTGGCCTGGGTATCAATACCCAGGAGGATGAGTTCAGTGTCGTGGGCATCGGTGACATGGGCGGTGATGTCTTCGGTAACGGCATGCTGCTGTCGGACAAGATTCGCCTGGTCGGGGCCTTCAACCACCTGCATATCTTCGTTGACCCCGAACCGGATGCCGCCACCACCTTCGCCGAGCGCAAGCGTCTGTTCGAGATGCCGCGCTCCAGCTGGGCGGACTTCGATGCCTCGTTGATCTCCGAGGGCGGGGGGGTGTTCAAGCGCAGCGCCAAGTCGATCCCCCTCACCAGGCAGATGAAGTCGCGTTTCGGCATCCGCGAGGACAAGCTTTCCCCCAACGAGCTGATCAGCGCCATGCTCAAGTCCGAGGTGGACCTGGTCTGGAATGGCGGTATCGGTACCTACATCAAGGGCAGCGACGAGACCGACGCCCAGGTGGGTGACAAGGCCAACGACGGCTTGCGCATCGACGGTGGTGAGCTCAACTGCCGGGTCGTGGGCGAGGGTGGCAACCTTGGCATGACCCAGCGGGGCCGCATGGAGGCCGCTGCCCGGGGCGTACGTATCAATACCGACTTCATCGATAACGCCGGCGGCGTGAACTGCTCGGACCATGAGGTCAATATCAAGATTCTCATCGATGAAGTGGTCAAGCGCGGCGATATGACCGACAAGCAGCGCAACCAGTTGCTGGCCGACATGACCGGTGAGGTGAGTGATCTGGTGCTGATCGACAACTATCGCCAGACCCAGGCACTGGATCTCGCCGAGCTGCTGTCGCAGCAGGGGATTGGCCCCTACCAGCGGTTTATCGGCGAGCTGGAGGCCGCCGGACAGCTCGACCGGGAGCTGGAGTTCCTGCCCGAGGACGAGGAGCTCCAGGAGCGAGCCATCAATCGGCAGGGCATGCTGTTGCCCGAGCTGGCGGTATTGATCTCGTATTCCAAGAGCGTGCTCAAGGATGACCTGATCGCCTCCGATGTGCCCGATGACCCGGTCATCGTGGGGCATGTGGAGCGTATCTTCCCGCGGGTGCTGGTGGAGCGTTATCGCGACGAGATGTACGAGCATCGCCTCAAGCGCGAGATTGTGGCCACTCAGGTGGCCAACGATCTGGTCGATCACATGGGGATCATCTTCGTGCGCCGGCTGATCGACTCTACCGGGGCCGACCGAGCCGAGATTGCACGCGCCTATGTCATTGCCCGCGAGGTGTTCGGGCTGAGCGAGACCTGGACGCAGATCGAGGCGCTGGATAACCGGGTGCCGAGTGGCGTGCAGTATGCCATGATGCTCGACCTGATGCGGCTGATCCGTCGTTCCACCCGCTGGTTCCTGCGTGGTCGCCTCGGCCTCGATACCCGCCAGTGTATCGAGTATTTTGCGCCGCGCCTGTCGGCAATACGCGAGGGCATCGGCGAGCGCCTCAGCGGCGAAGAGCGAGACGCCTGGGAGGCGCGTCGTGATGAGCTGATGGAAGCAGGAGTGCCGGAGTCGCTGGCGGCTAACGTGGCAGCGGCCGGAAGCCTCTATGCCGGGCTGGGTATTATCCAGGCCGCACGCCAGGCCGACGTGGCGCCGGAGCAGGTGGCCGAGGTCTTCTACGAGATCGGCAACCGTCTGGCGCTACCGTGGATGATCCGGCAGGTCACCGAACTGGAGGTGCGCGACAGCTGGCAGGCTCAGGCCCGCGAGACCTTCCGTGACGACATCGACCGCCAGCAGCTGGCATTGACCGTCAGCGTGCTGCAGATGGAGGAAGGGGCCAGTGACTCGGCGGCGCGAGTCGAGCAGTGGCTCGAACGACACGGCAACATGCATGCACGTTGGCGCCGCCTGCTCGAGCAGGTCGGTAGCGGCGCCCAGGGTGGGTTCCCGCTGTTTGCCGTGGCGGTTCGCGAACTGGTCGACCTGGCCGAGAGCAGCCGCGAGCCCTGAGTCGTTTCACTCACCGCAAGGAAAGGACACCCCGCCCGTTGGCGGGGTGTCGCGTTATGGGCGGGTGCCTTGAAGGCAGTCGAGCGTCGAGGCGGGAGCTGCCTAGAGAAGGAAGTAGGTGGCCAGGCCCAGGAAGGACATGAAGCCGACGACATCGGTGACGGTGGTCAGTATCACCGAACCCGACAGTGCCGGGTCGATACCGACACGCTTGAGCAGCAGTGGCACCAGGATGCCAGCGACACCCGCTGCCAGCATGTTGATCACCAGGGCGGCGGCGATGATCACGCCGATGGCGACGCTCTTGAACCAGACAAGCGCCAGTATCGCCACCAGCAAGGCCCAGAGCATGCCGTTGAGGATGGCGATGCCGACCTCCTTGCGCAGCAGCCAGCCGCTGTTGGTGCTGCTGATCTGGCCCAGGGCCATGCCGCGTATCGCCAGGGTCAGGGTCTGGCTGCCGGCGATGCCGCCCATGCTGGCGACGATGGGCATCAAAACCGCCAGGGCGACGATCTTGTCCAGGGCCCCCTCGAAGCGGCCGATCACCCAGGCGGCCAGGAAGGCGGTGATCAGGTTGATGCCCAGCCAGACGGCCCGGCGCTTGGCGCTGGAAAGCACGGGGGCGAACAGGTCCTCCTCCTCGTCCAGGCCGGCCATGTTCATCAAGGCCTGCTCGGAGTCTTCGCGTATCACGTCGACGATATCGTCGATGACGATGCGCCCGAGCAGCAGGCCCGTCTCGTCCACCACGGGGGCCGAGACCAGGTCATGGGTCTGGAACAGGGTGGCCACATCCCGAGACTTCATATCGACCCGAATGCTGTCGACCTCGTGGTCCATCAGGTCGGCCACCGCCATCTCGGGGGGGTGGCTGATCAGTCGTGCCACCGGCAGGGTACCCTGGAAACGGGCGTCCCGATCGACCACCATCAGCAGGTGAGTGTTGTCGGGAACCGCTTCCTTCCAGCGCAGGAAGCGGCATACCGTTTCCAGGCTGACGTCGCTGCGTACCGTGATGGTATCGGTGCGCATCAGGCGCCCGACGCTGTCTTCCTCGAAGGAGAGGGTCTCCTCCAGGCGTTCGCGCTGCAGGGCGTCCATGGAGCGCAGCATGTCTTCGGCCACCTGCTGAGGCAGGTCCTCGAAGATCTCCGCCAGGTCCGTGGTGTCCATGCCGGCAGCCGCGGCCACGATCTCCTCGTGGTCCATATCATCGAGCAGGGTGCCACGCACTTCATCATGGACGTGAAGCAGTACCTCGCCGTCGACTTCCCCGGGGACTCGTTTCCATAGCTGGATACGGGCCGCCGGAGGCAGGGATTCCAGCAACAGGGCGATTTCGGCGGGCTCCAGGTCGGCCAGTACGGCGTCGACGGCGTCAAGACGGTTTTCCCCCAGCGCGCGATGGATTCGGGACAGGCGGTGTTCGAGGGTTTCGGTGGTGTCGGCCATCTCAATCTCCCTGGCTCCTCGGCGGTGTGACGGCAGTGCCCCACCCCCGGCGTTTTTTGGCGGACTACAGTAGATCACAAAATTGGCGTCGCCTGTGGGCCATGGCGTCGTTTCCCGAAGGAGGCGCTGCTATACTCATGCCCGCTCGCGACCACCATTCTTCGGAGACGCCATGTATTCCCTCGCCCGCTCGCTGCTCTTTCGCCTGGACGCCGAAACCGCCCATGGCGTGGCCTTGAAGGGGCTCGATCTGGCCGGCCGTATGGGCCTGGCGGCGCGTATCGCCGGGGAGACGGTGGATGATCCCGTCGAGCTGATGGGGCTGCGCTTCCCCAACCGGGTCGGGCTTGCCGCCGGGCTCGACAAGAATGCCGACCACCTCGACGCCCTGGGGGCACTGGGCTTCGGTTTCGTGGAGGTGGGCACCGTCACGCCCAGGCCCCAGTCCGGCAATCCGACGCCGCGGTTGTTTCGCCTGCCGGAAGCGGGCGCCATCATCAATCGCATGGGGTTCAATAACGCCGGGGTCGACCATCTCGTCGCCAGGGTCAGGGCCAGCCGCTTCGAGGGAGTGGTCGGCATCAATATCGGCAAGAACCTGACGACGCCGGTCGAACGGGCGGTAGATGACTACCTGGCCTGTCTCGAGAAGGTACACGCCCATGCCCACTACATCACCGTGAATATCTCCTCGCCCAATACACCGGGCCTGCGTAACCTGCAGTTCGGTGAGCACCTGGATGGCCTGCTGTCGGCGCTACGCGAGAGGGGCGTGCGCCTCGATGGCGATAGCGGTCGCCGGGTTCCCCTGGCGGTGAAGATCGCGCCGGATATGGACGATGAAGAAGTCGGACTGGTGTCCCAGTGCCTGTCGGCGAATGATATCGATGCGGTGATCGCGACCAACACCACCGTCTCGAGGGAGGCCGTGGCAGGGCTGGAACACGCCGATGAGCAGGGTGGCCTCTCGGGCCGGCCGGTATTCGAGCCGTCCAATCGCGTAATCCGAGAGCTCCGCCGCCGCCTTCCCGAGATGCCGATCATCGGGGTCGGGGGTATCGACAGCGGCGAAACCGCCCGGGCCAAGCGTGAGGCCGGCGCCGACCTGGTCCAGCTCTATTCAGGCTTTATCTATCGCGGTCCTGGGCTGGTGGGGGAGTGCGCCCGGGCCCTGAGCGAGGTGACTTGACACGGGTTGGCCGCATGCATAAAGCCCGCGGCGTGCCGCGGGCTTGGGAAAGGGTGAACCTCTCTAGCATGGGGTTCTAGTATCGAATGACGGGTTCACACCACCATGGGGTTCTTATGGATACCGGAGACACCGGTCATGCCGGCCCAATCATCCCCACGACCTTCACGCCAACCGCTCATCCAGTATTCGCGAATATTAACGTCCTGACTGGGACAATCATCGCGGGAGCGACCTGAGACACCTGCCTTGTAGCCATGCGTATAAGCACGCTGGAAGCGATCACGTTTCTGTCGTTTCATTGGACTACCTCTTGATAAGGTACCTGACCAGCTCAGAAACCGAGTTTGCCCGAGCCGTAATACGCCAAGGAGCCAGAATGCGGAATGAACAGGCCCCATTGGCAACAAACGCATGCGTGTTCTTAGTAGCTACTGTCCTATAGATAGCCCAACTCGATCCGAGTTGTCGACCGCCAATTTGTAACATCACGTTCCCCTGCCTGATGTGGCATCCACTTACTCTTATCCCTTCGCGGTGATTGCCGATGAATTCGATCCTATCCGAGCCTTCCCTAGATCTGCTGATGACCTGTCCCCGAGGCCTCGAGGAGCTGCTGTCCGAAGAGCTGTCGACCCTCGGCGCCGAGCCCGTCAAGAGCACCGTGGGGGGGGTGAATGCCCGTGCCGACCTGGCGAGTGCCTATCGGGTCTGCCTGTGGTCACGCCTGGCCAACAGGGTTGTCCTGTGTCTGGCCCGGGAGGAGGGCGTGAGTACTCCCGAGCAGCTACGTGACGCCGTGGCCGCTGTGCCCTGGGAGCGGCATCTGCCCCCGTCGGCCAGCCTGGCGGTGGACTTCCACGGCCGCAGCGAGGCGATCCGCCATACGCGCTTCGGCGCCCAGACGGTGAAGGATGGGGTGGTGGATCGCCTGCAGGCCCTGGGCTTGCCGCGCCCTTCGGTGGATCTCAAGCAGCCCGACCTGCGCTGTTATGCCAGTCTCCATCGCGGTCGCCTGGTGATGGGCATCGATTTTTCCGGGGAAAGCCTGCACCGTCGCGGCTATCGTCGTGATGTCGGCCATGCGCCGCTCAAGGAGAATCTGGCGGCGGCATTGCTGGTGCGTGCCGGTTGGCCCGAACTGGCACGCCAGGGGGCGCCGCTGGTGGACCCGCTGTGCGGCGCCGGGACCCTGTTGATCGAGGCGGCGTTGATGGCGGCGGATATGGCCCCGAATCTGGCTCGTGAGCGTTTCGGCTTTCACGGCTGGACGGGACATGACGAGACGATCTGGCGAGAGCTCAAGCGTGAGGCCGAAGCGCGAGCGAGTATCGGCCGCAAGCGCTGTCGTTCGCGCCTTTACGGCTTCGACCAGAGCCCGGCGGCGCTGGCGGCGGCGAAGGCCAATGCCATGCGGGCCGGTATCCCGGCGCTGATAGCGCTTCAGGGCGCGGGGCTTGCCGAGCTGGCCTGCCCCCAGGGGCTCGAGGGGGCGCCGGCGGGGCTGGTCATCACCAACCCCCCCTATGGGGAACGCCTGGGCGAGTTGCCGGAGCTGGTGACGCTCTACGCCCAGCTGGGTGACGGTGTGCGCGCCGCCTTCCCCGGCTGGCGCCTGGCGGTCTTCACCGGCAACCCCGACCTCGGCCATCGCATCGGCCTGCGCGCCCACAAGCAGTACGCGCTGCGCAACGGCCCACTGGATACGAAGCTGCTGCTGATGGCGGTACCCCAGCGGGAGGAGGAAGAAACCGCCGCCCGGCCGTCCCGCTCGGCGGGGGCGCAGATGTTTGCCAATCGGCTGGAGAAGAACCAGAAGCGGCTCAAGAAGTGGCTGAAGAAGACCGGCGAGAGCTGCTACCGCCTCTATGATGCCGATATGCCGGAGTATGCGGTGGCGGTGGATGTCTACGCCGGCCGGGTGCATGTGCAGGAGTATGCCGCGCCGAAGTCGGTGGATGCCGGCCAGGCCCAGAAGCGGCTCTTCGAGGCGCTGGCCGTGATCCCCGAGGTGCTCGAGGTCGATCCGGCGCGGGTCGTGGTCAAGCGACGCCAGCGTCAGAGCGGGCGTGCCCAGTACGAGAAGCAGGCCGCCACCGGCGAGCGCTTCGAGGTTCGCGAGGGGCCGGCCAGGCTGTGGATCAACCTGCGCGATTATCTGGATACCGGGCTGTTCCTCGACCATCGCCCGGTGCGCCGGATGCTCGGCGAGATGGCCGCCGGCAAGCGCTTCCTCAACCTGTTCTGCTATACCGGAGCCGCCACCGTGCAGGCGGGTCTGGGCAGCGGGCAGGGAGACGGCGCCGCGGAGAGTGTCAGCGTCGACCTCTCCAATACCTACCTGCAGTGGGCCCGGGATAACTTCGCCCTCAATCGCCTCGACCCGGGACGCCATCGTGTCGTGCGCGACGACTGCCTGCGCTGGCTGGAGAGGGCCAACGCCGAGTTCGACCTGATCTTCATGGACCCGCCCACCTTCTCCAACTCCAAGAAGATGGACGATACCCTGGATATCCAGCGCGACCATGGCCGGCTGCTGCGCCTGGCCATGGCGCGCCTGGCGCCGGACGGGACCCTGGTGTTCTCCAACAACCAGCGCCGCTTCACGCTGGACGCGGACCTCGCCGAGCATTATGCGGTCAAGGATATCTCGGCCCAGACCTTCGATCCGGATTTCAAGCGCAACCCCGACCTTCACCATGTCTTCCTGATTCGCCACCGCGACAACACGGGGGCATCGGCATGATCCGGCTGACCCTCTACACCACCCTGGGGTGTCATCTCTGCCAGCAGCTGGAGGGGCTGCTGGTATCGCTTTGCCATGAACCGGTGGAGTGGACGCGGGTCGAGATCAGCGAGGATGACGCCCTGATGGCGCGCTACGGGGTGCGCATTCCGGTACTGGCCGATGCCGCGGGTAACGAACTCGACCGCGGCTTCGAGCCGGCACGCCTGGTGGCGTGGCTCGAGGCGCGTGGCTGGCTGGATGAAGAAGCCTGGCGGCAGCTTCGGCGTCGACTCGATGGGGAGGGCGTAGGCGGTGAGGCCAGGGCGGCGCAAATCCGCAACGGGAGACGCTATCTAGGGGAGTGACACCGCCTCGGCCGGGACCTTCCGGTGGCCGCTTATTTGCTTTTTCACCCGTTGCTGCTTAGCTTTAACTCGTGATAAGGACACAATACACACCCTGAAAATTGGCTCTTCGACGCTGGGTGTGGAATTCGCCCCCTGAGCTGGGTCAGGATATGACCTCCACGACGACAGGAGGTATGGCATGGACGGCACCCAGATTCTGACCCTCGGCCTGGGC